>NZ_CP101829.1:0-1200000 GCF_031202855.1 Pelagibacterium sp. H642
TCGACATGCTGGTTGGGGGCGAACTGCCCGCCGGCGCTTTCGTCGCGGCGTTTCCCAACATGACTCAGCCTGCCATTTCGCAGCACCTCAAAGTGCTGCGCGACGCCGGAATGGTGGAAGTGAGAGCCGACAAGCAGCGGCGGCTATACAGCCTCAAATCCGAGGCCCTGGCCCCGTTGCGCGATTGGCTGGCGCCACACGCGCCTGCGGCCGCAACAACAGCCATCGAAACGGTCGAACCTACCCAAGCGAAAAAGCCAAAACCCAAAGCCAAGCCCAAGCCCCTTCCGGAACCTGAGCTTACCCTCGACCTCTTCGGTTAAAGCCCCTTCAGCACTCCATAGACCTCCTCGGCCATTTCCTCTGGGGTTTTCGTTGCGCCATGGAGGGTGATGTCGGCGCGTTCGGGAACTTCGAACGGGCTGTCGATGCCGGTGAAATTGGTGATCTGGCCGGCGCGAGCCTTGGCGTAGAGCCCTTTGGGGTCTCTGGCTTCGCAGACCTCGAGGGGCGTATCGACATAGGCTTCGAGGAAGCGGATGTCGCCGGCGATCTCGCGGGCGATGCGGCGCTCGTTGGCAAAGGGCGAGATGAACGAAACGATGACGATCAGCCCGGCATCGGCCATCAGCCGCGCGACTTCGGCCACGCGGCGAATGTTTTCCACCCGCGCGGCGTCGGTGAAGCCGAGATCCTTGTTGAGCCCATGGCGCACATTGTCCCCGTCGAGGATATAGGCGTGCTTGCCTTCGGCGGTGAGGCGCTTTTCCAAAAGGTTGGCGACCGTCGACTTGCCCGAACCCGACAGGCCGGTGAACCAGACGATCTGCGGGACCTGCCCCTTCATGGACGCGCGGACCTCGCGATTGACGTCGAAGGACTGGTAGGAAAGGTTGCGCGCCCGCTGCAGGCCAAAGGCGATGGTGCCCGCCCCGAGGGTGAGATTGCCGATCCTGTCGATAAGGATGAACCCGCCGGTCAGCCCGTTGGTCTTGTAGGGATCGAAGGCGATCGGCTTGTCGGTGGCGATGGTGACCGTACCGACCTCGTTAAGCTCGAGCCGCTTGGCGGCGGATTTCTCCAGCGTGTTGACATTGGTGCGGTGTTTGAGATCCGTGATGGTGGCCGGCACCATCTGGCTGCCGATCTTCAAGAGATAGGACCGCCCCGGATAGGCCGGCTCCTCGGCCATCCAGACCAGTTCGGCCTGGAACTGGTTGGAAAACTCCGGCGTCTGACCGGGATGGGTGAGCACATCGCCGCGCGAGATGTCGATCTCGCGGTCAAGGACGAGCGTTACCGCCTGCCCGGCAATAGCTTGTTGCAGATCACCATCCATGGTGACGATACGCGCCACCCTGGCCGGCTTGCGCGAGGATGCGACCAACACCTCGTCATCGACCTTGACCGTGCCCGAGGCAACGGTGCCGGAAAAGCCGCGGAAATCGAGATTGGGGCGATTGACCCACTGCACGGGAAAGCGGAACGGGGTTTGGGTGCGGTCCTCGTCGACGGCGATCTCTTCGAGGTAGGGCAGGAGCGGCGATCCGGTGTACCAGGGCGTGCGTTCGGAATTGGAAACGATGTTGTCACCGCGCAAGGCCGAAATCGGAATGGCCGCCAGCGAGGCAAAGCCCAGATCCTTGGCAAAGGTCCGGTATTCGGCTTCGATGGTTTCGAACACCGCCTGGCTGTAGTCCATAAGGTCGATCTTGTTGACGACCAGGACCACATGCTTGACCCCGATCAGCGAGAGAATGAAGCTGTGGCGGCGGGTTTGGGTCAAAAGCCCCTTGCGCGCGTCGACCAGCAGCAGCGCCACATCGGCGTTGGAGGCTCCGGTCGCCATGTTGCGGGTGTACTGCTCGTGACCGGGCGTGTCGGCAACGATGAATTTGCGCCAGTCGGTGGAAAAGAAGCGGTAGGCTACATCGATGGTGATGCCCTGCTCGCGCTCGGCGACGAGGCCATCGACCAGGAGCGAGAAATCGATCCCCTCCTCGCCCACATGGCGGTTGCGGCTGTCGTTCTTGAGCGAAGCGAGCTGGTCGTCGAGGATGAGCTGGCTGTCGTAAAGCAGCCGGCCGATCAGGGTGGATTTGCCGTCATCGACCGAACCGCAGGTAAGGAACCGCAGCAGCGATTTGTCGGTCTGCTGGGCGAGCCAGAGGTCGATATCGGTATCGGCGGAGGGAACCGAAGCAGAGGAAAGCGTCATAGCTCGTCCTTTCTGGTCGCGTTCGCGAACCGCAAAACCGGTTCCCATCCATCGGGTCTAAGCCCGAGGACGTGCTTTTGCTGCGAACGCTCCATCAGAAATATCCTTCCTGCTTCTTCTTTTCCATCGAGCCGGCCTGGTCACTGTCGATCAGCCGCCCCTCGCGCTCGGAGGTCCGGCTGGCCTGCATCTCCATGATGATCTCGGGGAGCGTGGCCGCATTGGAACGGATGGCGCCGGTCAGCGGGTAGCAACCGAGCGTTCTGAAGCGCACCACCTGCTCGGTGGGGGTTTCTCCCTCCTGGAGGCGGAAGCGGTCGTCATCGACCATGATCAGCGTGCCCGAGCGCTCGACCACGGGGCGCGGACGGGCGAAATAGAGCGGCACGATGGGAATGTCCTCGGCGTAGATATAGGTCCAGATGTCGAGTTCGGTCCAGTTGGAGAGCGGGAATACCCGCATGCTCTCGCCGGGCGCCAACCGGGTGTTGAACACCCGCCAGAGTTCGGGCCGCTGGTTCTTGGGGTCCCAGGCATGATTGGCGTTGCGGTGGGAGAAGATGCGCTCCTTGGCGCGGCTCTTTTCCTCGTCACGCCGCGCGCCGCCGATCGCGGCATCGTACCCGCCGGCCGAAAGCGCCTGGCGCAGGGCCTGGGTTTTCATGATGTCGGTATAGGCCGAGCCGTGATCGAACGGGTTGATCCCCTGGGCCACGCCTTCGGCATTGGTGTGCACGCGCAGCTCGAACCCATACTCCTCTGCCATCCGATCGCGGAAGGCGATCATCTGGGAGAACTTCCAGGTGGTGTCGATGTGCAGCAGCGGGAACGGAATGCGGCTGGGATAGAACGCCTTGCGCGCCAGGTGCAGCAGCACCGAGGAATCCTTGCCGATCGAATACATCATCACCGGCCGCTCGAAACTCGCCGCAACCTCCCGGAATATCTCAATGCTTTCGGCCTCAAGACGGGAAAGATGGCTGAGCGGAGCGGGAGCGGTCATGGCGATTTTCTTGTTGAAAAACGGGGACGTTTTGCTGAGGCAGACATATTTCGTTTGCGGTACCCAAACAACCGCATGCAGCGCTCCTCCGCCCGCTCCAGACGCCCCCTTTCTCCTCTTCCCCACCTCGGGCACCGGAAAATTCCAGCCCTGCTCGATCGACGCCAATTTCCCATTCCCTGCGGTGGCAGGAGAGAAAGTTTTTTCATGGCAAGGGTTGGGGCGCATTCCACTTCCGCACGGCGCTCGAGGCGAGGGATGCGCAATGCTATTGCCGTCGGCCAAGGGAGTCGTGGCAGAGCTTTGCGCCGCACGCTCACAAAGTGAAAAAGCCTATCTGCCAAGGCCTTGCGCCTTGCCCGGTACCCGACCGGGCTTTACCATCGACGGCCTCTCCCACCAGCACTTCTCAGGCACCATGACCCGCTATTCCGACATCACAGCAGCCATTGGCAACACCCCGCTCATCCGCCTCAACGCTGTCTCGGAGGCGACCGGGTGCGAGATCTGGGGCAAGGCCGAGTTCCTCAACCCTGGGCAGTCGGTCAAGGATCGCGCGGCGCTTTATATCATCCGCGATGCGGTGGCGCGGGGCGCTCTCGGACCGGGCGGCACGATCGTCGAGGGCACGGCGGGCAATACCGGAATCGGGTTGGCGCTGGTCGGCAATGCCATGGGGTTCAAGACGGTCATCGTCATCCCTGAGACCCAAAGTCAGGAGAAAAAAGACGCCATCCGTCTCGCCGGCGCCGAGCTGATCGAGGTTCCCGCAAAGCCCTACAAGAACCCCAACAATTATGTGAAGGTCTCGGGGCGCCTCGCCGAAAAGCTGGCATCCGAGCTGCCCAATGGAGCCATTTGGGCCAATCAGTTCGACAACGTCGCCAACCGGCAGGCGCATGTGGAAACCACCGGGCCGGAAATCTTCGCGCAGACCGATGGCAAGGTCGATGGCTTCATTTGTGCGGTGGGCTCGGGTGGAACGCTCGGTGGGGTAGCCATGGCGCTCAAGGAGCGCAACAAGGACATCCAGATCGCGCTGGCCGATCCCGAAGGAGCGGCGCTCTACAGCTATTATACCGAGGGAGAACTCAAATCGTCCGGGGGATCGATCACCGAGGGCATCGGCCAGGGGCGCATCACGGCGAACCTTGCGGACCTTTCCGTCGACCATGCCTACCGCATTCCCGATGCCGAGGCCCTGCCCTACATCTTCGACCTGATCAGGCAGGAGGGATTGTGCCTGGGCGGGTCGTCTGCCATCAATATTGCCGGTGCGGTGCGGCTGGCGAGGGAACTTGGGCCGGGCAAAACCATTGTTACGGTGCTTTGCGACTATGGCAACCGCTACCAGTCGAAACTTTTCAACCCGGCCTTCCTGCGCTCCAAGGATCTGCCGGTGCCGGAATGGCTTGAAGCCGACCCCACGGTCGACGTCAATTCGGTGCTGGAGGCCGACGCACAATAAAGAGACGACGTGGATCTCGTCAGGGTCATCACCGACAATTTTAGCTTCTGGGCAACGCTCTATATAGCCAACTACGTGCTGGCCTTCGTATGTGCGGCCCGCGAGATCATGAACTCGCGGACCTCGCAAGGCACCATCGCCTGGCTGCTCTCACTGCTGATCCTGCCGTTCCCCACGACGATCATCTACCTTATCTTCGGCTGGAAGTTCTTCGACGATTATGCCGAATCCCAGATCCATTCCGGCCGGAGCTGGCGTCTGGCGCGGTCCGAGGATCTGCGCATCGTCGATCGCGGCACCAGTGACGATTGGCCGGTGCTGCGCAGGGTCGCCGAGCTGCCGTTTCTTTACGGCAACGCCGCAAATCTGTTGATCGACGGCGAAGAGACCTTCGCTTCAATCTTCGACGGCATCACACGGGCCAAGGACTATATCCTCGTCCAGTTCTACATCATTCGCGATGACGATCTGGGACGGCGCTTTGCCGATGCGCTGATCGAGCGCGCCAAGGCAGGGGTGCGCGTCTATGTACTCTATGACGATGCCGGCACCCACGCGCTGCCCAACAGCTATAAGCAAAGGCTGCGCGATAGCGGCATTTCCATTTACGGCTTCAATCACCGCCATCCACTGCTGCGGTTTTATGGACTGACCCGCATCAATTACCGCAATCACCGCAAGAACGTCGTCATCGACGGGCTGGAGGCTTGGGTCGGCGGCCATAATGTCGGGGATGAATACCTCGGCAAGGATCCCAAATTCGGCCGTTGGCGCGATACGCATGTGCATGTGGCCGGCCCCGCCGCGCTCGCTTGCGTCCTCATGTTCCGCGAAGATTGGCATTGGGCCACAGGCGAGGATCTTGTCGTGCATTATCCCACGAATGTGCCGACTCCCGGCGACCAGCCGATCTTGGTTATGCCCACCGGCCCTGCCGACAAACTCGAGGATTGCGCCATCGCCTTTACCGAGGTCATTGCCCGGGCCCGCGAACGGCTTTGGATCGTGAGCCCCTATTTCGTGCCCGGCATCGAAATCCAGACCGCTCTATATGCCGCCTCGCTGCGCGGCGTTGACGTACGAATCCTGCTGCCGCGCAAGCCCGATCACATGATTGTCTGGCTGGCGAGTTATGCCCATGCGGACCAGATGGTCGAGCATGGCATCAAGGTGCATCGCTATGAGCAGGGCTTCCTGCACCAGAAGGTCATCTTGTGCGACGACAAGATTGCGGGCGTGGGCACTGTCAATTTCGACTACCGCTCGTTCAACATCAATTTCGAGGCAACGCTCTGGTTCACGCATCCGGACATGATCGCCAAGATCGCGGAGATGCTCGAAACCGATTTCGCCGCCTCCTATCTCACCACCGAGCGAAACCTGCAGCGCCGCAACTTCCTGTTCCGGCTGGTGTGCCAGGGCGCGCGGCTGTTCTCGCCAATTCTTTGAGGCTCGCGGGGCCCTCAGTAGATCGGTGGAGCGTAAAGCAGGCCGCCATTGACCCAGAGCGCATTCTGCCCACGCAGCAGCGGCGCCCCCGAGCCGCCGCCGAAATGGCGGGCATAAATCTCGCCGTAATTACCGACGCTGCGGATCACATCCCGCATCCATGTGGGTGACAGCCCCACCGGCGCGCCGACATCGCCTTCTACGCCGAGCAGGCGCCGAATTGCCGGAGTGCGCGCTGAAAGCATGGAATCGATATTGACGGAAGTGACCCCGTATTCCTCGGCGTTAATGAGCGCATAGAGCGTCCAGAGCACGATGGTCTTCCACTGCTCGTCATCGTCGCGCACCACGGGGCCGTAAGGCTCCTTGCTCAGCCGCTCGGGCAGGATGGCATGCGACGAGGGCTCGGGCATCGACCTGCGGATGGCTTGCAGCCAACTCGCCGGCGCCGTTATGGCATCGCACTGCCCGGAGCGATACGCGACCGCCAAATCCTCTCGGTCTTCGTAGAGTAATTCGTCGTAGCTCAGCTGGTTGGCAAAGAAGAACTCCTCGAGACGGCGCGAGGAATCCGAATTGGAGGCTACGCAGAAGGTCACGTCCTCGAGTTCATAGGCCGAAACGACGCCGAGCTGTTCGGGAACCATGAAAGCCTGGCCGTCGAAAAAAGACGTCGCGACATAGCTCGCCCCATAAAGGGTATCGCGAGACATCGTCCATGGCGCATTGCGGACCACCAAATCGACTTCGCCCATTTCCAAATGTGCAAAGCGGCTTTGTCCGGAAAGCGGGCGGAACGCCACCTTGGACGGATCGCCGAATACCGCTGCTGCTATCGCGCGGCATATGTCCACATCGAAGCCCGACCACAATCCTTCCGGGCTGACCTGGGCGAAACCGGGCAAGGGATTGGTCGCCGCGCAAATCACATAATCACGGGCGCGCACCGTTTCGAGTGTGGAGATGGTGAACGGCACGCTGACACGCGGCTCTTGCGACTGCGCCATGGCTGCGGTCTGGCTGCCGAGCGGCACCGCCATCGCAAGGGCCGCACCGGCCAGCATCCGCAAAAAGCGCGAAAAAATGAGCAAGATCAATGCGGCGCTAGCCGTCCCTTTCAATGAGGGCCATATTGGCACGGTGCTTTGCCGGGTCAAGGCAACAGCACCCCTTCTCCCCGGTCAATTGTCTGCTCACCGCCGAAATGCAAAAGGCCGCGCCCCGAGATGACGGCGCGGCTCTCGCAACAATGTTGCTGAAATTAATGCAGGATCTGGCTGAGGAAGAGCTTGGTGCGCTCGTGCTGGGGATTGGAAAAGAACGCTTCGGGCTCGTTCTGCTCGATGATCTGTCCCTGATCCATGAAGATTACCCGATTGGCCACCTGGCGCGCAAAGCCCATTTCGTGCGTGACGCACAGCATGGTCATGCCGTCTTCGGCAAGCTGAACCATCACCTCGAGCACTTCCTTGATCATTTCAGGATCGAGGGCCGAGGTGGGCTCGTCGAACAGCATGATCTTGGGGTTCATGCACAGCGAGCGCGCGATCGCCACGCGCTGCTGCTGACCGCCGGAAAGCTGGCCGGGAAACTTGTTGGCCTGCTCGGGGATCTTGACGCGCTCGAGATATTTCATAGCCATTTCCTCGGCCTGGGCCTTGGGCGTACCCCGGACCCAGATGGGCGCGAGCGTCAAATTCTGGAGAACGGTAAGGTGCGGGAACAGATTAAAGTGCTGGAACACCATGCCCACGTCCCGGCGCACCTCGTCGATGCGCTTGAGGTCGGAGGTCAGTTCCACGCCATCGACGACGATATCCCCTTGCTGGTGCTCTTCGAGCCTGTTGATGCAGCGGATGAGGGTGGACTTACCCGATCCCGAGGGACCGGCGATGACGATACGTTCACCCCGCATCACGCGTAGATTGATGTCGCGCAGGACGTGGAAATCGCCATACCATTTGTTCATGTTGACGATGTCGACAGCCACGTCGGTGTCCGACACCGTCATCTTGGTGCGGTCGGCCTGCGGCGCTTCCATGGTTGCGGTCATGGTTATCTCCTGTGACCGGTATGCAGCCGGTCTTCCATATAGATTGAGTAGCGGGACATGCCGAAGCAGAAGATCCAGAAAACGAAGCCGGCGAAAACATAACCGGTCACGGCATCGGACGGGAACTGCCAGGCGATGTCCGAGCCGGCGGCACGAACGGTGTTGAGCAGTTCGAAGATGCCGATGATCGACACGAGCGTTGTGTCCTTGAACAGGGCAATGAACGTGTTCACGATGCCCGGGATCACATGCTTGAGCGCTTGGGGCAGGATGATGAGCGCAGTGGTTTTGACTTTACTCAGTCCCAACGCATAGGCCGCTTCACGCTGGCCTTGCGGAATGGCCTGTAAGCCGCCGCGAACCACTTCCGCCATATAGGCGGATTCGAAAAGGCAGATGCCGATGATGGCACGCAGCAGCACGTCGGTGTTTGTGCCCTGCGGCATGAACAGCGGAAACATCACCGAGGCCATGAACAACACCGAGATGAGCGGCACGGCACGCCAAAGCTCGATGAAGGCTACGCAGAACCCCTTGACGATGGGAAGCTTCGACTGCCGCCCCAAGGCCAGCAATATGCCCACGGGCATCGAGACGATGATGCCGATCAGCGAGATGATCAGCGTCAGGGTGAGCCCGCCCCATTGGCGCGTCGGCACTTCCTGCAGTCCTAAAACACCGCCCGCCATCAGGAAATAGGCAACGAACGGATAGACGCCGAAGAACAGGATGGCGGCCAGCCGAGTAAGAGGTATGCGCGGGACCAGTAACGGGAGCAGCAAGATGATGCCGATCACGAACATCACATTGATGCGCCAAACTTCCTCGGCCGGGTAGAAGCCGTAGATGAAGAAGTTGAAGCGCGCCTGGATGAAAATCCAGCAGGCGCCGACCCCTTCGAAGCGACAGGCTTCACCGCGCAGCCCCTCGGGATCGGTGAATACGGCGTCGCCAATAAGGAAGTTCCAGATCGGGATCAGTATCCAGACGATCAGGGCCAGCCCCAGGACGGTGAGCACTGAGTTGAGGGGCGACGAGAACAGATTTGTGCGCATCCAGGCGCCGATGCCGGTGGCTCGCCGCGGGGGCGGCAGGGATTCGGCCATTTGGGAGCGAACGAAAATGGGAGATGATTGACTCATGGCTTAGCGCTCCACCAGCGCAACGCGCGAGTTGTACCAGTTCATGAACAGCGAGGTCGTGAGCGAGAAGGTGAGATACACCGCCATCGTCAGGGCCACGATCTCGACCGCGCGGCCGCTCTGGTTGATCGCGGTTCCCATGAACACGTTGACGAGTTCGGGGAACGCAATCGCCGCGCCGAGCGAGGAGTTCTTGGTGAGGTTCAGATATTGGCTGGTCAGGGGCGGAATGATGATCCGCATGGCCTGGGGTATGATAACCAGCCGCAGCCTATCCCCATCCTTGAGCCCCAGCGATGCAGCCGCCTCGACCTGACCGTAGTTGACGGCCTGGATACCGGCACGGACGATCTCGCCGATAAAGGCAGCCGTGTAGACGACAAGGCCGATTACCAATGCCGTCAATTCGGGCGGCACGACGAAACCGCCGGTGTAGTTGAAACCGGTGAGTTCGGGCACGCTGAAGGCGATCGGCACCTGCAGGGCGAAATAGGCCAGAACGGTCGGCACCAGGATAATGCCCAGCAACGGCAAAAGCACGGGCAACCGTTCGCCCTTCTCTTCCATGCGCCGTACGCGGCGATGGCGCCAGACCAGGGCAATGATCACCGCGACCACGAAGATGCCGAGCAGGATCAGGAAGCGCTGATCCGACTGCAGCAACGGGAGATAGAGCCCGCGCTGGTTAAGGACGACGCCGAGCGGAAACTCATAGCTCTGCCGCACCGCCGGCATGGCGTTGAGCGCCAGGAAGTACCAGAACAGAAGTTGCAGCAGCAGCGGCATGTTGCGGACAACTTCCACATAGACCATCGCCAGCTTGCGGATCAGGAAGTTGGGCGAAAGCCGCGCCACACCGATGATGAACCCTAGGATAGTTGCCAGCACGATGCCGACCACGGCTACCAGCAACGTATTCAGAATCCCGACGATATAGACATCGAGATAGGTGGAGCTTCTGTTGAACGGAATGAGCGAAAAGCCGATATTGAAACCGGCCGTTTGAAACAGGAAGCCGAAGCCTGTGGTCCTGCCCTGCGCCGCCATATTGGCCGCTGCGTTCGATTGCAGCCACCAGAACAGCAACGCAACCGCTATGAGAAGCGCTGCCTGATAGAAGATGGCCCGCGCTGTTGGATTATAGAAAAGCGAAGGATCGATGCCAGATCGGGCGGCCACGCCCGATCGCTTGTCCGAGACATCTGTCATATTGGTCCCTACCTGCCGGATACCCCAATGGCGCCGGCGGCCTGGCCTTGAGCATTTGCGCGCTTTCAAAACGCGCCTGCTCCAAGGCTCTGTTCGTCACGCTTGCCCAGCGGAAAAGTGCACTCTACCTTTCCTCGTAGCGTTTCAGCCGCGCGATTATGCCAGTCCGGTAAAAATGCCCGGGCGCCATATGGTGCCCGGGCCCAAAGCCATTGGCGATTAACGGATCGGCGGGGCGTACATCACGCCGCCTTCGGTCCAAAGATTGTTGATGCCGCGCGGAATCCCGATCGGGGTGTTTTCGCCAACGTGGGCCTCATAGACCTCGCCGTAGTTGCCGACGTGCGAGATGATGCGATAGGCCCAATCGGTGGGGAGGCCGATCGGCGTGCCGAAATCGCCTTCCACGCCCAGCAGGCGGCGGATTTCGGGGTTGTCCGAACCAAGCATCTCATCGACGTTTTCCGAGCTCACGCCCAGCTCTTCGGCGTTGACCATGGCGAACAGCGTCCACTTGGCGATATTGAACCATTGGACGTCGCCCTGGCGCACGGAGGGGCCGAGAGGCTCCTTGGAGATGATCTCGGGCAGGATGATGTGAGCGTCGGGATCGGGGAAGCCCGAACGCTCGGCAGCGAGCGCGGACGCGTCGGTGGTGAACACGTCACAGCGGCCGTCGAGATAGGCCTGCACAACTTCGTCCTGGTTGACGAACACGACGGCGTTCGAAAGATCCATGCCTTCGGTCGCGAAGTAGTCGGCGGCGTTGAGTTCGGTGGTGGTGCCCGATTCAATGCAGACCGCGGCGCCGGACAGCTCGGTGGCCGAGGTCACGCCGGAATCTTCGCGGACCATGAAGCCCTGGCCGTCATAGAACATCGTGCCGGTGAAGCTGATGCCGAGATCGGTATCGCGGCTCATCGTCCAGGTCGTGGTACGCGAAAGCACGTCCACATTGCCGTTGGCAAGGCTTTCGAAGCGGACCTGCGAGGTCAGCGGCGTGTAGCGAACGGCGTCGGGATCATCGAAGATCGCGGCGGCCATTGCCCGACAGAAATCAACTTCGAGGCCGGCCCAGTTGTTGTTGTCGTCCGGGAACGAGAAGCCCGGAACGCCTTCGGTCACGCCGCACTGCAGGTAGCCGCGCTCGGTGACCTCGTCGAGTGTCTGCGCGAACGCGACAGACGAGGTGCCGGCGACTGCGGCTACCACTGCGCAAGTGATCAGCTGTTTTTTCATAGTTTTGCCTTTGTTTCCTAGCCCTTTTCGATCGGTCCGGGACCCTCCCGCCCGACCCGTTGGTTTCGCCTTGCGGCGAGACAGCATCGCCCTATTGCCATCGGGCGTGTTGCTGGGCAGCATCGAACCCCAGTTTTGCTGTTTGCGTCAAGGCCAAATACGGCACCAAAATAGTCACTCCTGACCGAGCGCCTAATTTGACAGCAACAGTACTGACCTATTTCGCCTCCAATATCGTCAGGGTAACATGTCAGATACGGAAAAGAGCCGGCAATTTCAGTCGCATAGGGACACTTTCCTCACCCATGGTGGGCGCGACCCTGCCCACCAGCACGGTTTCGTAAATACTCCCGTTTATCGGGGCAGTACGGTGATTTTCCCCAGCTTGGAGACACTCGACGACGCCACCATCCGCTATCGCTACGGACGTCAAGGCACGCCGCTGACCGACGGGCTCGAGACGTTGGTCACTGGACTTGAAGGCGCTGCCGGCACGGTTCTCACCCCCTCCGGCGTGTCGGCAATTTCCTTGGCGGTCCTTACGTGTTTGTCGGTAGGCGACGAACTTCTGATCACCGACTCGGTCTATGAGCCGACCCGCACTCTGGCCGATACCGTGCTCAAGCGGATGGGAATCACCACCCGCTATTTCGATCCGCGCATCGGCGGCGGCATCGCCGACGTGATTTCGGATAAAACCCGCGTGGTGTTCCTTGAAAGCCCGGGCTCATTGACCTTCGAAATTCAGGATCTGCCCGCCATCGCCCAGGCTCTCCAGGACCGCAATATCGCGATTCTCGTCGATAATTCCTGGGCGACTCCACTCTTCTACCAGCCGCTGTCGCTCGGTGCCGATTTAGTCATCCACTCGGCGACCAAGATGTTTGTCGGCCATTCGGATGCGATGATGGGAACCGTTTCGGCCAATGACGCGCATATGGATGCGTTGCGGCGCACCCATCGCACGCTGGGTCTCATCGCTTCGCCCGACGACAGCTATCTGGCAACGCGCGGCATGCGCACGCTGGGCGTGCGCATGAAAGAGCACGAAGCGCGCGCTCTCGAACTCGCTTCATGGCTGGAAGGACTGGATGGGGTCGAGGTGCTGCACCCCGCCCTGCCCTCGCATCCCGATCACGCGCTGTTTGCCCGTGATTTTTCCGGTTCGGGCTGCCTGTTCTCGATCATCCTGCCGCCCGCGCCACGCACCGCGATCGCCGCGATGGTGGACGAGATGGAAGTCTTTGGCATGGGGTACTCGTGGGGCGGGTTCGAAAGCCTCATCCTGCCCTCAGACCCCAAGCGCATCCGCACGGCAGCGCCTTGGGGTCACGAGGGCAATCTGATGCGCATCCATGTGGGCTTCGAGGATATCGACGACCTCAAAGCGGACCTTGAAGCCGCTATTTCGCGCTATCGGGCTTCCGCAGGCCTTTGAGGATGCGGAACCGGCGCATCAGCGGCTTGAAGGCTTTAAACATGCGGTAGTTGATCTTGCCGTTCTCCATCCTCATGCCCCAACGGCGGGTCACGAAATAGTCGCGCACCAGAATGGCGCTTGCCAGCCCCACGAACGAACCGGCGAGAACGTCGGAAAGGTAGTGATCGCCAACGACGATACGGCTCAACCCGATGGCAAAACCAAAGGCGATGACCCAGCCGTGGAAGCGCCGGTTGACCAAGGTGTGCAGCGCCAGAGCGAAGGCGATTGCGGTGGTGGCGTGGCCGGAGGGAAAGCTGTGAAAGCTCCAGTGCATGCTGAACGGCTCGAGGTGGAGCACCCCCAGTTCCTCAAGATACATCGGCCGCGCGCGGCCGATGAGGCGCTTGATGATCTGAACGGCGATTCCAGAAAAGGCGATCGTTGAAAACAGATAGGCCGAAAGCGAGAAGATGCCGCGCACTGCCCAGGCCCAACTGTAGGAGAGCCTCACCCGCATGGCGATCGCGCCGCCGACGACGCCGACCAGCGTGGGAAACAGCAGCCAGTCCGATTTCCCGAAATCGGTGACGAAATCGAAGAAGGCGCGCTCGTGGTCAGGCCAGTTCTGGAGCGCATCGAGTACCGGCGCATCGAGCAGCACCGCTATCGCCAACAGCCCAACCAGTGTCCACAATGGCCACCAGAACAGCACCTTGGCCTGTTGGTGACGCTCTCTGACGGCTTTGAGCCAGCGAACCGTGAATGTCTCGGGGGCGAGCACTTCTTAGACACTCCATCATTTCGTTCACAGAAGTCCGCCGCCGCCGTGAACACGCCTTGCCCTGCCAGAAAAGAATGTGTATCGCAACAGCATTGGCCAAGTCGGGGTATAGCTCAGCCTGGCAGAGCACCGGTTTTGGGAACCGGGGGTCGCAAGTTCGAATCTTGCTGCCCCGACCATTGGCCATGCGAGGGAAGACGACAATGGTTGCACGAATTTATCGCCCGTCCCGCAACGCCATGCAATCGGGCAAGGGCAAGAGCCAGGATTGGGTGCTGGTGTTCGAACCGGAACAGCCGCGCACCATCGAGCCGCTGATGGGCTACACCTCCTCGGGCGACATGAAGCAGCAGATCACGCTGCGCTTTGAAACCCTCGAAGAAGCCGAATCCTACGCACGTCGCGAGGGCATTGCTTATTTCGTCCAGCCCGCGCAGGAGCCCACCATCAAGAAGGTGAGCTATCCGGACAATTTCCGCTACGACCGCAAGACGCCCTGGACGCATTGATCAAACCTATTCGGGTTTCCGCCGAATCGGCTGATGGTCTTACCCGTCGGCGTGGGAGGTTCGGCGGCTGGATACCTATCTGCTCATCGTCATCCTTGGCGCCGTCGTCGCGGGCTTCATTCAGGGGCTTGCGGGCTTTGCCTTTGCTCTTGCCAGCCTGAGCATCTGGGCCTGGGCTGTTGATCCGACACTGGCTGCGCCGATGGCCGTGTTCGGATCGCTGGTCGGGCAAGTGGTCACGCTTCCGATCGTGGGACGGCATTTCGACCTCAAAGGCATGATTCCATTCGTCATCGGCGGTGTGGTTGGCGTTCCCCTCGGCATCTGGCTTCTTGGGGTTCTCGATCCGCTGGGCTTCAAGTTCGCGCTTGGCGTTTTCATGGTGGTCTATTGTCCGCTCATGCTGTTCGTGCCGCATGATTTCCGTTTGCGCGTCGGAGGCCGATGGGCAGATGGGATCGCCGGATGGTTTGGTGGCATCTTTGGCGGTTTGGGAGGAATGGCGGGCCCTATCCCCACTCTCTGGTGCACGTTGCGCGGCATGGACAAGGACACCCAACGCGGCATCATGCAGGGGTTCAATATAGCCATGCATGTGTCGACGATAGTTGGTTATTTTCTCGCCGGATCGATCATCACCAGCCAAACATGGAGCTACTTCGCGCTCATATCGGTGGCGCTCGTCGTGCCGGCATTGCTCGGCGCGATGCTGTTTCGACGCCTCGATACCCGCGCCTTTCGCCGGCTCGTCCTCGTCCTGCTGTTCATCTCGGGCCTGGTGCTCACCGCCTCGACCGGCCCGGCGATCTTCGCTCGATAACAGTGCCTCGCTCTACATCGATGGCGGCGTGGGAGCGCGATCCAAGAAAAAACGCGACGTATGGTCCCCCAACCATACGTCGCGCGGGAGGAGTTCGTCGTCTCCGCGGCACCTCAAAAAGGGCGCCGCGGAGAAAATCGGTTAGACCAGCAGCGCCTGTGCCTCGACGGGGCCCAGCGCGTCCGGGCGCTGGCATGTGGTCGTCAGCGTGATTGCCTGCCCCATCTCGGCGGATTTGAGGATCGACGTCATTACGTCCACGCCATGGAGCGTGGTTTCCAGCGAGCAGCGCGGCTTGCGCCCGGCATCGATGGCCAGCATCATGTCGGCCAGGCCCGCCGTGCGGTAATTGGCGAAGGGGGGGCCTTCTGGCCGCTCCCAATTGGCAATCCCCAGCGGGTGCTTCCAGGGCTCGACCACCTCCCGAAAGCCGTTGCGTCGCGCGAGCACCAGTTCACCGCCGAAGAAATTGGGATCGGGAACGTAGAGCGAGCCATCGGTGCCGTAAATTTCCATATTCGAGTGCTGATGCGCCTCCACGTCCCACGACGCCCCTAGCGTCACCAGCGCCCCGTTGTGGAACTCGAGCACCGCATGGATGGTGGTCGGCGTTTCCACCGAAACATACTGCCCCCGTCGCGGTTCGCTCGAAATCTCGCGCCGATCGCGCGGTGTCGAGGCAATCGCGGTGACACGCCGCACCGGTCCTATCAGATTGATGAGATTGGCCACGTAATAAGGTCCGATGTCGAGTATCGGCCCTGCTCCGGGTTTGAAAAAGAAATCGGGGTTGGGGTGCCAATGCTCCATGCCATGGCTCATCACGTGGCACGTCCCGGCGACCACGCGGCCGATAGCCCCCTCATCAACCAGGGCACGGGCTTGCTGGTGTGCTCCACCCAAAAAGGTGTCGGGCGCGCAGCCAACCTGCACGCTATTGGCCTCGGCGGCCGCCTTCAAATCCTCGCCTTCCTCAAGCGTGAGAACGAGGGGCTTTTCCGAATAGGCGTGCTTGCCTGCCGAGACGATGGCCTTGGAAATCGCGTAATGCGCCTCGGGAATCGTCAAGTTGACTATCACGTCGACGTCGGGATTGGCCAGAAGCTCGTCGGGCGTTTGTGCCGCCACCTTGAACTCGGCAGCGCGTGCCTGAGCCGCTTGGGGAAGAATATCGGCGATCGCTCGCACTTCGATCCCCTTAAAGAGGGGCGCGAGCTTGAGATACGCCGCCGAGATATTGCCGGCACCCAAGATGCCGACGCCGTAGGTCTTGCTCATTTGGTCGTCCTAAAGGGACTTCGCCGCCGCGATCGAGCGCGACGCAAAGCGTTCCAGATCGTTGGGATTGTCGTGCTCCATCACGAAATATTTCGCGGGCGTCCTGTCTCGGATCGAAGCGAACAGCTCCTTCCACGGGACAGTTCCGTGACCGAGGTCGGCCCAGCCATCTTCGTCGGTGGCCTCGCCCTCGGGCGCTATGTCCTTGAGATGCACGGCCACGATGCGATCCGCATGTTCCGCGATCCAGCGCTGGGGATCGTTCTCACCACGCACCACCCAGGCCACGTCCATTTCCCAATCGATCTCGGGTGCACCCTGGAGGATGATGTCCATGGGCAGCCGACCCGAGCCGGTCGGCCAGAATTCGAAATGGTGGTTGTGCCAGCCGAAACCGAAGCCCTGGTCCTTGTAGAACTTGCCCAACTCGCCAAGTTCCGCGGCAAGAGCCACCCAGTCTTCTTCGGGTTGCTTCCATTTGTCGTGCGGGATGGCCGGACAAAACAGCGTCTTGATGCCGATGGTTCTCGCCGTCTCCACCGCCTTGGGCTTGTCCCGCAATTGGTCGAGCGCGAAATGACCGGTCGGCATGGCAAGGCCGTTTGCGTCGAGATCGGCCTTGAGCACCGACGGATCGGCGTAGAGCCCGCCGTAGCCTTCGACCTGGGTATAACCGAGCCGGGCGAGCAGCTTGAATACATCTGCTACAGGCGGAAAGTTTCGGGCGCTGTAGAGCTGAAAGGAAAAGTCGGTCACTTGATACTCCTAGATGCGCTCGCCGCTGGCGGCATCGAATATGGACGCCCGGGCCGGATCGAAGCCGAGCCGGATTTTTTGGCCCGTATCGAGATCGAGTTCGCTGTCGGCGCGGAAGGTGAAGGATTGCCTGCCGAGCTTGGCCCAGGCGATGGTGTCCGAGCCCATGGGCTCGACGATCTCGATTTCGGTGTCAAAGCTCACCGGCTGGCTGACCGCCGCATCTCCGACGACCACATGTTCGGGCCGAATACCAAGGACGACTTTCGCCTTGAGATCCTCGTTGCCCGGCTCGAAGCCATAGCCCTCGACTGGCATTGTCACGCCGTCGGCGGTGACGGTGCCGCCGCTCAACTCGCCATTGATGAAATTCATCGATGGTGAACCGATAAAGCCGGCGACGAACAGATTGACCGGCCGATTGTAGATTTCGTGCGGCGTATCGAGCTGCTGGATGATCCCGTCACGCATGATCGCGATACGATCAGCCAGCGTCATCGCCTCGATCTGGTCGTGAGTCACGTAGATCATGGTGTTTTCAAGCCGCTGGTGCAGTCGCTTGATCTCAACGCGCAAGTCCGAACGAAGCTTGGCGTCGAGGTTCGACAGCGGTTCGTCGAACAGGAACACGTCCACGTCCCGCACCAGCGCCCGCCCGATCGCCACGCGTTGGCGCTGACCACCTGAAAGATTGGCAGGCTTGCGCTCGAGCAGCGGCTCGATCTGGAGCATCTCGGAAGCACGCTGGACGCGCCTCTCGATCTCGTCCCGAGGCAGCCCTGCGACCCGCAGCCCGAAGGAGAGGTTCTTCTTTACGCTCATCTGCGGGTAAAGCGCATAGGACTGGAACACCATGCCGATGCCCCGGTTCTTGGGCTCTTCCCAGGTGACGTTCTTGCCCGAGATGAAGATCTGTCCACCCGAAACGTCGAGCAGTCCTGCGATGCAGTTGAGCAGCGTCGACTTCCCGCACCCCGACGGGCCGAGCAGCACCAAGAATTCGCCCTGCTTGATGTCTAGGTTCATCTCCTGGAGCACCTGGACGGCTCCGAAGTTTAGAGACAGGTTGCGGATCGAGACGGAAGTTTCTGTGTTCGTTGTCATTATGCCTTACCCTTTAACCGCACCCGCTGCGACGCCACGGACGAAAAGGCGTCCGGAGACGAAGTAGACGACGAGCGGCACGAGGCCGGTCAGCATCGTGGCTGCCATGTTGACGTTGTATTCGGGGCTGCCCTGCGCCGAGTTGACGATGTTGTTGAGCTGTACGGTCATCGGATAGTTCTGGGTGCCGGCGAAGACGACACCGAACAGGAAGTCGTTCCAGATCCCCGTCACCTGCAGGATCAGCGCCACGACGATGATCGGCAGGCTCATGGGCAGCATTACTTCGAAAAAGATGCGCCAGAATCCGGCCCCGTCCACGCGTGCCGCCTTGAACAGCTCGGGCGGGATCGAGGCGAAATAATTGCGGAACAGCAGCGTCAAGATCGGCATGCCGAAGATGGTATGCACCAGGATCACCGCCCAGATGGTGGCGAAGATGTTGAGTTCGCGCGTGATCATCACCAAGGGATAGATCATTACCTGATAGGGGATGAACGAGCCGAAGATCAGGATGGCAAAGAAGATTTCCGAGCCCTTGAACTTCCAGTTGACCAGCGCGTAGCCGTTGACCGCCGCGACCGCAGTCGAAACAATGACCGAGGGGATCAAGATCTTCACCGAATTCCAGAACCCGGGAGAAAGCCCGTTGCAGGTCAATCCCGTGCACGCCTCGCTCCAGGCTTTCACCCATGCTTCGCCGGTGAATTCCACCGGCGGGGCAAAGATGTTGCCGAACCGGATCTCGGGCATGGTCTTGAACGAGGTCACGACCATGACGTAGAGCGGGAAAAGGTAATAAAGGCACGCGACGAACAGGATCGAATAGAGCACGATCCGCTTGGGCGTGAAGAACGGCTTGGGCCGCGGCCCATGTGGTCCATCGAGCGTCAGGTTGCCCTTGACCGCGTCCATTGCGACATGGGTGGAAAGCTGCGCGGGATTGCTCATGACTTCCTCCCCCGTCCGCCGAATTCGAGATAGGCCCAGGGCACAATAATGATCAGTACGGTGACCAGCATCATGGTCGAGGCGGCCAGCCCCTGCCCGATATTTCCCGCCGTGAACATGTAGTCGTAGACGTACTTGGCCGGCACTTCCGACGAGATGCCCGGCCCGCCATTGGTGAGCGCGACGACCAGGTCGTAGAGCCGCACGATGCCCGATCCGGCCAGCACCACGGCGGTGACCAGAACCCCGCGCATCATCGGCAGGATGATGAAGATATAGGTTCGCCAGGTGGGTATGCCGTCGACCCGCGCGGCCTTCCAGATTTCCTCATCGACGCTGCGCAGCCCGGCGAGCATGAGAACCATCATGAAGCCCGTGCCCTGCCAGAGGCCGGCAATCAGCAACCCATAGAGCACGAGGTCGGAACGCGCGATCCAATCGAAGGTGAACCATTCGAACCCCAGGTTCCGCATCGTCCCCTGCAGGCCCAGCGTGGGATTCATGATCCACTGCCAGACGAGTCCTGTCACGATGAACGAAAGCGCGAACGGGTAGAGCATGATTGTGCGGAAGGCGCTCTCGAAGCGGATCTTCTGGTCCATCAGCACGGCCAGCAGAAAACCCATCGAGAGCGTGAAGGTCAGCGAGAGAATGCCGTACCAGAAGAGGTTGGTCACCGACACGTTCCAGCGCGAGGTGCCGAACAGGCGCTCATACTGCTGGAAACCGACAAAGTCGCCGGTCGGCAAAAGGCGTGAATCGGTGAACGAGTACCAGATGGTCCACAGCGTGCAGCCGATGAACACGACCAGCACCGTAGCGATCATTGGGGTTGCGGCGATCTTGGCCGAAAGATTGCGGGTGAACATTTGGCGCACAACACGCCCTACCCCGCTCTCTTCCCTGGCACGCTCGCCTTGAGCCGTAGCGTCAGTCAAGGTCGATCCCTCCGTTGAGGCCGACAGCGGCCAGCCCGAGGAGGCAAGCCGGCCGCTGTTCAGTCAGGCGACGCGAAGGCGCTTAGTTGGCGCTTTCGATGATCGAGGCGTAGCGCTCGATATAGTCGTCGACGGAGAGGGAGTCGTTGTCGAGGAACTCGATATTGAGATCCTGGAGCTGCTGCTGGGTGTCGCTCGAAAGCGCGAAGTCACCCGAGGGCAGAAGGCCGTTCTCGATAAGGCCGAGCGCCTTCTGCATGCAGGCATTGGCCTGCGAAAGGTCGATGTCGGTCCGGATCGGCATCGAGCCCTTCTTGAGATTGAAGGCCAGCTGGGCCTCCGGCGAGATCAGCACACGGGCCAAATCCGCCTGGGCTTCGATCACTTCGGGATCGGTTCCTTCAGGAAGAACCGGGAAGTAGAAGGCGTCGCCGCCACCCGAGAGCTGATCGCCGACACCGAGCGCCGGCAGACATTCATAGTCCTCACCGGGCACACCGCCTGCGATCTGCAGATCGCCCTGCAACCAGTCACCGTGAATGTTGCCGGCAGCTTCGCCGGCCAGAAGCTGATTGCCCACATCGGCAAAGGAGGGAACCATGGTTTCGGGCGAAACCACCTGACGGATCGCGTCCCAGGCTTCGGCATATGCACGGAATTCGGGACTGCGGACAGCCTCTACGTTCTTGTCGCGGTTGATGGACAGGATGAGGTCGCTGCCACCGATGGCGGCCTGCAACGGACCAGGGATACCGGCGATCGGCCATCCGGAAGCAAGGCCGAAGGGCAGAATGCCAGCTTCCTCGAGCGCAGGCCAACTGGCGACGTATTCGTCCCAATTGGTGGGCACGGGCTGGCCAATTTCTTCATAGGCGGCAGTGGAGAGCCACAGCCAATCCCACGAGTGGATGTTGATCGGGAAGCAATAGATCCGTCCCTCATAGGTGCACGGTTCGAGCAGCGACTGATCGACGTAGAAGCTCTCGATATCCATTTCTTCGGCGATGTCCGTGAGATCGCGCATCAGACCGGCTTCGATGAGTTCTTCGGCATCGCGGCCGGTGTTCATCTGTGTCGCGCCCATCGGGTTGCCACCGATGATACGGCTGATGATTACCGGATTGGCACCGGTCCCCGAGCCTGCCAGGGCGCTGTCGACCCAGGTATGGCCGGTCTGCTCTTCGAACACACGAGCGAATTCGGCGACTGCGGCCGCCTCGCCGGGCGAGGTCCACCAATGCGTTACTTCGAGATTGGCCGCCGAAACGGCGGTCGTGCTCATCAGGCCAGCCGCAAGGGATGCGGCCACGGCAAAATTCTTCATCTCAATCTTCCTCCCAGGGTTCCCAAGACCGCCCTCAGGCCGTCTTTCTCCTCCATCAACCGTACCGCGGCTCCTCAACACACGGTCCTCCGCCACACGGAGATGTAATCGATTACAGCGCTATAAAACGGCGACTTGCAATCGATTTCAGCATAGTCATTTCATTCTGTAATCGATGTCAAGAGCGAATACGACGAAAGTCGCATAGCTGTGAACAGGCATGAAAAACCCGCGCTCCGTCTCCGGAACGCGGGCATTGGTCGTCACCTCGGTGAGCTTACGCCGCTTGGCGGGCTCGCTTGACGCGCTGCTTTTTGCGATTGCGCTGGCTTGCAGCCTTCATAGGGTCGAACGGCCGCACAACCGCCTTGCCCGAAGGCTTGCCTGCGGCGGCGGGCTTTCCGCCCTTGCCGCGAGCACGCTTTGGCCCGTTGCCACGCATGCCACGCTCTGGCCGCGTCCCGCTTGCGGTTTCGATGGTCAGACCGGTCAGTTTTTCGATTGCAAGCAGCAGCCCGAAATCGTCAGGGCTGCACAGCGCCACGGCTTCGCCCGATGCCCCTGCCCGTGCCGTCCGGCCGATGCGGTGAACGTAGTTGTCGGCCACCTGCGGCAGGTCGAAATTATAGACGTGGCTCACCCCCGGGATGTCGATGCCGCGCGCCGCCACGTCAGTGGCCACCAGCACGCGAATATCGCCGGCACGGAACGCCTTGAGGGTGCGGTCACGCTGTCCCTGACTCTTGTTACCATGGATCGAACCCGTGGCAAAGCCTGCCTGTTCGAGTGTCTTGGTCAGTTTTTCCGCGCCGTGCTTGGTGCGGGTAAAGACCAGCGAGAGGTTGTCGAGATCTGCCGAAAGCAGATCCTTGAGCAGAGCGACCTTGCCAGCGCCATCCACGAAATGCACTGATTGGACGACCTTGTCCGCAGTCCGGCCGGGAGGCGTCACCTCGACGCGAACCGGACCGGTGAGATAGGCGGACGCGATCTCGCTCATCTGCTTGGGCATGGTTGCCGAAAACAGCATGGTCTGACGCGGCTGCCCCACTAGGCGCGAAATCTCGCGCAGGGCATGGATAAAGCCAAGATCGAGCATTTGATCGGCCTCGTCGAGGACGAGATGCTTTGCCGAATCGAGTCGGATCGCCTGGCGCTTCACAAGGTCGAGCAGCCGTCCAGGTGTTGCGACCACGATATCGCTGCCATGCGACATTGCCTTGATCTGGGCGCCGATGGAAACGCCGCCGACGACTGCGTTGACCTTGATCGGTCCACCCTTGGCGAAGGCGCGCAGATTGGTGGCGATCTGGTTCACCAGTTCGCGTGTCGGCGCCAGGATCAGTGCCTTGCAGGTCTTGGGTGCCGGCTTACCGGGCTGGGCAGCCAAGTGCTGGATCAGCGGCAGCCCGAACGCTGCCGTCTTGCCGGTCCCTGTCTGGGCCAGCCCCATGATGTCACGCCCGTCCAGCGCCAGCGGGATCGCCTTGGCCTGGATCGGCGTCGGTTCGGTGAACCCCAGAACGCCGAGGGTTTTAAGAAGATGTGAATTAAGGCCGAGGGCCTGAAAGTCGGTCAAATGATATCCTTTCCGGCACCCCCACCGGGATACCGGATAAAAATGCGACACATTGCCGTGCGCCCCGATGGAACGCAGACGTATGCCGAAGCGGTTGCAGGGCCGCCCAAACTCGGAGAAACCACATTGTCTCTCGAGCGTCAGCCCCGTCAGAACCCCGCGTGATCTGGGAACTTGTGGGAAAATTTCATGCCGGCTAGATGGTCCGCCCCTTCCGGGCGGCGCGGCTGCTCACGCGGCAGCGCACGGCACGAAACTGCATATCGTCGCTTGCGCCTTCAAAGTCAAGGCCTTCCCGCGCAAACGCCCATTCAGGCCATGAGAAGCGAGCTGGCGACCCCGGCAGGATTCGAACCTGCGACCAATAGCTTAGAAGGCTACTGCTCTATCCAGCTGAGCTACGGGGCCGCTTGCAGGCGTGCTGTAGCGCAATCGATCCGATTTGTCAGCCGCCAAACCTTGGCAGGTTTCCTGATGCGTCCGCCACAACAGGGGGACGCCGAAGCGTCCCCTTGAGAAATTTCCCGCCCGCTATTCGGCCGCCGATGCCTCGCTCGCCATAAAAGCCATTTTCGGATTGAGCGCCCGCCGCCCCATGGCGCATTCGATCTCGGCCAGCAGTACGGGCAGTTCGCTGGGCGATTTGATCGTATACTGGGGCTGCTCGGTTGTATCGACCGGAATCTTGTGGCGGCGCGGCGACCAATCCTGCCAGATCGAGATGATCCCCATGGCGTTGGCGCCTTTGATATCGCGCCCCAAATGATTGCCCACCATGACGACGGAAGCGGCATCCTCGCGCGTCAGTCCAAGAGCGGCCAGCGCCGCCTCGAACATCCGCGCCGCTGGCTTCTCGCATCCTTCGGCCTCGGAGATGATTTCCGCCTCAAAGTGCGGGGAAACGCCATGACCGCCCAGGATATTGGCAAAGCTCTTGACGCGCCCGTCAGCCACCAGCGCGATCCGGTAGCCTTGGGCCGCGAGCGCCTCGACCATTTCCCTGGCACCGGGAATCAGATCGGCAACGATCACATGATCGTACTCGTCCCGGATTTCCGAAGCTTCGTCAACCAGAGTATCGCCACTGTCGAGCAGCACGGCCTTGATCAGCGGCTGGTCGGCGCGCACCTGGGCAACGATCTGCGGCACCCGCGCGCTGATGAATTCATGCAGCTCCGGCCAGGACATGTAGTCAATCCCGGTGGTATCGAAGGCTTGGGTAAAGTCGTAGGCCGGGACAAAGGCGCGGTTCTGCAGATAGCGCCGGATCGCCCGATGATCACTGGTCGTGATGTCGGCGAAGACCTCGCGGAACATGGCATTGATGAGCACGTGTCCAGCGCTCGTCATCGACGTGCAGCATGCGGTCAACCAATCGCGGCGCTCGATGATCGGCTCGGCCGCCGGGTGAAAGGCGTGCTTCCCCGGCTCGGAATAGAGCGTCACCCTACCCTCTTCGACCGGCAGCTCGCCATCGGCCCGGCGCATGGGATAGAGCTTGCCATGCGCACTGGCATCGACGCCGATCACCTGATCGTTCTCGTCCAGCTTGAGCCAGACATGCTCGAGTTCATAAAGGTGCTGAATGTCCCAATCCCACCAGATCGCATATTCGATCACCTTGGCGACACCGGGTTCGAACGTGATGTCCAGCGGCGCGCTGGGCGAGATGCCGGGCCGGTCCAGCACCGTTATGCCAACCTTGGAGGGCAGGAAAGGTTCGTTGACCGCAAAGCGGATTACCGGCGCAACGCGGCGCGCGAGGTCAAGGTCGGATTGCGTGGGAAGCACGGTCACGGCAGCGCGCGCGTCATAAGCCATTTTGGAATTCTCTTCTGGACTGCGTAGGAAGCGTGCAGTGCAATAGGCACCCGGTGCTGCAGTTTTGTTACGCATTATTGAAAACGATTTCAACGCCTTACGAACCCCGTAGAATCACGTACGAGAACGGCGTTTTCGAGGACGATCTGTTGGGCCGCCGTTCCGGTGGTGCGGATGTGGTGGAGGAGGGTGCGGGCTGCGAGGGTGCCCATTTCGTGGATGGGCTGGCGCACGGTGGAGAGGGTCGGGAAGGTGATGCCCGATTCCATAATGCCGTCATAGCCGAGGATGGAGAGGTCCTGGGGGATGGCGATGCCGCGGCGGTGGGCGGTTTGCATGGCGCCGATGGCCAGGATGTCGGTGGTGCCGAACAGGGCGGTGACGTCGGGCCGGCGGGTGAGCAGGGCGTCGGCTTCGGCGGCGCCCACTTCGAGGGTGGCCTCGTCGAAGGCGCCCGAGAACACGAGTTCCACGTCGGCGGCGAGATCCTTTGCCGCCTGGGTGATGCCCCGCATGCGCTCGCTGCCGACATTGCCGACGCCATAGCCGCCCGAGGTCTGGGCCTGCCGGCCGGCTATGATGCCGATCTTGCGGTGCCCCAGCCCGATCAGGTGCCGCATGCCCTCGTATCCGCCTGAATAATTGTCGCAGATGACGGCGCTGACGTGGTTCATCTTTGGCTTCATGTCCGCGAAAACCACGGCAATCCCGGCCTCCTTGAGCCTTGCTACATTGCGCGCCGTCCGCGCGGCCGAGCCGGTGGGGCGGATCACCACGCCCTCGGCCCGCAGCTCGAGCATCGAGTCCACATAGGTCTCCTCGCGGTCGGGATCGCCATTGGTCGAGCACAAAAGCGCGCGATAACCCTCCTCGAACATTGCGGATTCAATGGCATAGGCCAATGCGCTGGAGAACGGCGTGCGCTGCTGGCGCAGGAACACGCCGACGACGCGCGATTGCTGTGTCCGGAAGCTGGCGGCCAGGCGGTTGGGGGCGTAGCCGAGTTCGGAGATCGCCGCCTGCACGCGCTCGCGCACCGGTGGACGGACGTGGGGATAGGCGTTGAGAACGCGCGAGACCGTGGCGATCGAGACGCCGGCATGACGCGCCACGTCCTTGATGGTGATCATTCTCGTCTTCCCCTTCCTGGTCGTAACACGTTCATCTGCAACCGCCATGATGGCGGTATTGAATGGCTGGTTCGCCCCATGTTGGCGGTATTGAAGCCACCCGTGTTCAGCCACCAAACCCTAAAAGCTTTTGAAATCGTTTTCAAGATTTCTGTCACCGTTGCGCAAAGTCGGGGCGATAAACCGCCCTCGCCTTTCGTCGGGCGCGGGTTCCATTCCACCCCAGCCGTCCGACGCCTGCCGAACCAAGCATTGGGTCAAACGAGGGTTAGACACATGATCAAGAAACCGACTATGGCGGCTCTCGCCGGCCTGATGGCCGCGACCGCCCTTTCGGGCGTGCCGGCGCTGCCCGCCGTGGCACAGGACGCGCCCGCCGCGCAGTGCTCGAGCTTTGCCGAAGCGCCGCAACTGGCCGAACGCGTCGCCGCCGGTGAGTTGCCGCCCGCCGCGGACCGCCTGCCGGCCAATCCGCTGGTCGTCGAAGGTCCTGACGGACCTGGCGTTTATGGCGGCGAGTTCCAGGATCGCTGGGGCGGTGGCCGTGTCGCCGACATGCGGCACTATGGCTATGAGCCGCTGGTGCGCTGGAGCGTCGATGGCTCCGAGATCGCTCCGGGCGTTGCCGAAAGCTGGGAAGTGTCCGAAGACGCCACCACATACACCTTCCACCTGCGTGAAGGCATGAAGTGGTCGGACGGCGAGGATTTCACCGCCGATGACATCCGCTACTGGTGGGAAAACATCGAGACCAACGAAAAGATCAACCCGCGCGGCCCGCGCGATATCTTCGTGGTCAATGGCGAACCCATGACCTTGACGGTGATCGACGACTATACCGTCGAGATGAGCTGGTCCCAGCCCTACGGCCTGCTGCTCCAGCACCTTGCCACCCCCTACGGCCAGCGCGTCGTGATGTTCCCCGAGCACTACGTCTCCCAATTCGACATCGACCTCAACCCCGAGGGCGTGGCCGAGATGATGGAAGAAGACGGGGAAACCGACTATACCGCCTGGTGGCGCGCCAATGTCGGCTCCTATGACGACCAGGCCCAGTTCAACGATCCCGAGCGCCCCTCGGTCATGGCCTGGGTGCCCACCGAGAGCTATCTCGACAAGCAGCGCTTCTCGTTCGAGCGCAATCCTTACTATTTCAAGGTCGATGCCGACTGTCAGCAGCTCCCCTACATGGACGCCCACACCTGGACGCTGAGCCAGGATGTGGAAGTCGATCTGCTCGCCGCGCTTCAGGGCGAAGTCTCGATGTCGGGCCGCAACGTATCGATCCCGCAGAACCGCGCCGTGTTCGTCGACGGCCAGGAACAGGGCGACTACCGCCTGATCCCGGCCCAGAGCTGCGACTTCAACAACGCCATCGTCTGGTTCTCCATGAACCATCCCGACGAAACCAAGGCTGAAGTCTTCCAGAGCAAGGACTTCCGCATCGGTCTCAGCCACGCCATCAACCGGCCCGAGATCATCGACGTGGTCTATCTGGGTCAGGGCGAGCCGTTCCAGGCCGCTCCCCTGCCGAACTCACCGTTCTACAACGAGCAACTGGCTACCCAGTACACCGAGTTCGACATGGCGCTGGCCAACGAATATCTCGACAAGATCATGCCCGAACGCGGTGCCGACGGCATGCGCCTGGCTCCGGATGGCGAGCCCTTCTCGTTCCGCGTCGGCATCAATGCCGATTTCAAGCCCGACACGGTCGATGTGTTCCAGCTCGTCGAACGCACCTGGCGCGAGGCCGGCCTGGACGTCACCATGGACTATCGTGCCAACGACCTGCATGGCACCTATGTGAACGACCCCGAGCGTGACGCCGTGGTCTGGGTGGGTGAAAACGGCTGCGGCCAGCTTCCGCTGCTCAATGCCTCGCGAATGATCAACGACGGCGGCACCACTCAATGGGCCAACTGGGATAGCTGGCGTGCCTGGGATCAGGAACGTCTGGGCGTCACCCGTGACGTTCCCGAAGGAACGGTGGCCGTCGAGCCCCCGGCCAGCATCGCTCGCCTCTATGAGCTGCGCGCCGAAATCCCCAACTCGGTCGGCGATGAGCAGGTGGCGTTGATGAACGAATTCAACGACCTTCTGGCCGATGAATTCCTCTCCATCGGCATCGCCTCTCCCGGCGGCTTCTATCGCTCGGTGGACAACAACGTCCATAACGTGCCCGAGCTGATCGAAGGCTGGTACTACCCCGGCCCGGCGCCCGCCAACTTCGAAGCCTTCTTCTACCGCGAAGACTGATCCGAGCCACTTGTCTTACACGGAGCGGCCCCACGGGGCCGCTCCGATCGATATTTTACCGGGACCGCGCCATGCTTCGTTTCATCCTGCGACGTCTCATCTACATCATACCGACGCTGATCGCCGTCTCGTTCATCTCGTTCTACGTTATCGCCCTTCCCCCCGGCGATTTCGTCGACCGGATGGCCATCGAAGCCGCCAACAAGGGCGACTACATGACCCAGGCCGAAATCGAGACCCTGCGGGAAGTCTACGGCCTCAACCAACCGCTGATCGTCCAATACTGGAGCTGGATCACCGACATCATTTTCTACGGCGATTTCGGCTATTCCTTTTCCTGGCAGCAGCCGGTCTCCGACCTCATCTGGGGCCGCCTGGGCCTTACCACCATCCTGTCGATCGCATCGCTGATCTTCATCTGGGCGGTGGCTATCCCCATCGGCATCTATTCAGCCGTCAAGCGCTACTCGCTGTCGGACTATGTATTCACCACGCTTGGCTTCATCGGCGTCGCGGTCCCCAATTTCCTGCTGGCGCTGGTGATGATGTATGTCGCCTATGCCCATTTCGGCCAGGCGGTGGGCGGGCTGTTCTCGCCCGAATATGTGGAGGCGCCCTGGTCGTGGGCCCGTGTGCTCGACCTTTTGGGGCATCTGTGGATCCCCATGGTGGTGCTGGGCACCGCCGGCACGGCCAGCGTCATCCGCACCATTCGCGCCAATCTCATCGACGAGCTTCCCCGCCCCTATGTGACGGCCGCGCGCGCCAAGGGCATGGGCGAGACCAGACTGCTCGTCAAATACCCGGCACGTCAGGCACTGAACCCCTTCGTTTCGGGGCTCAACGACATCTTCGTCGATCTGATTTCCGGCTCGACAATCGTTTCGATCGTGCTCGGGCTGCAGACCACCGGACCGCTGCTGCTCGACGCACTCAAGACCCAGGACATGCACATGGCGGCAAGCTTCATCCTGATGCTGTCGGTGCTCGGCGTCATCGGCACGCTGGTTTCCGACCTGCTGCTCGCCTGGCTCGATCCTCGCATCCGCTACGCCCAAGGATAGGCCCGATGAGCACAATTCCCTTCGGCCAGGACAAGGCCCTCCCCGACCGCACCATCGAAACCGAGATCGACGCCAGCGAGGCGGCGATCGACCGCACCGCCTATGAAGGCCAGTGGTCGCTCATGTGGCGCAAGTTCACCCGGCACAAGCTGGGTGTCGCCGGGGGTGTCGTCGTGATCGTGCTCTATATCATCGCCGCGATGCCGGAGTTCTTCTCGCCCACCGGGCCGGAGGTTTATCACCCCAGCTACACCTATGCTCCGCCGCAGCAGATCCACCTGTTTCTCGAGACCGAAACCGGCACCGAATTCCGTCCCCACGTCAAAGCCTACAATTCGGTCATCGACTACGATTCCGGCCGGCGCGTGTTCGAAACCAGCCCCGACGAAATCCACGAGATCGGGCTTTTCGTTTCCGGCGAGCCGTACCGCCTGCTCGGCCTGATCCCCACCGACATCCACCTTTTCGGAACGATCGAGGAAGGCGCGCCCTTCTATCTCGCCGGTGCCGACCGGTTGGGGCGGGACATCCTCACCCGCACCATCCACGGCGCGCGCATATCGATGACAATCGGGCTGATCGGGGTGGGGCTGAGCCTGTTCTTCGGTATCCTGATCGGCGGGATTTCGGGCTATTTCGGCGGGGTGACCGACAACGTCATCCAGCGCGTGATCGAGTTCATCCAGTCCGTGCCCTCGATCCCGCTCTGGATCGGTCTTGCCGCCGCCATTCCACTCGATACGCCACCTTTACAGGTCTATTTCTTCATCACCATCATTCTTTCGGTGATCGGCTGGACGGGGTTGGCCCGTGTCGTACGCGGACGGTTCCTCTCCATGCGCGGGGACGATTTCGTCAAGGCCGCGCGGCTCGACGGCGCCTCCACCCTGCGCGTGCTCTTCCGGCACATGCTGCCGAGCTTCACCAGCCACATCATCGCCGTGGTGACGCTTGCCATACCCTCGATGATCCTGGCGGAAACCGCCCTTTCCTATATCGGGATCGGCCTGCGCCAGCCGATCGTCTCCTGGGGCGTGCTGCTGCAGGAAGCCCAGAACGTGCGCACCATTGCCGGCGCGCCCTGGCTGATGCTGCCCGGCGCGGCGGTGATCATCGCCGTTCTCGCTCTCAATTTCCTCGGTGACGGCCTGCGCGACGCGGCCGACCCCTATCAGAACTGACGCCCACCATGACTGCACCCTCACCCCTCGTCCGGATCGACGACCTCAAGGTCGATTTCGACCTGCCCCGCCAGACCGTCACCGTGGTCGACGGCGTCTCGCTCACCATTCCCCGTGGCAAGACCCTGTGCCTTGTCGGTGAAAGCGGTTGCGGCAAATCGGTGACGGCCAAGGCGCTGCTGCGCCTGGTGGAAAATCCCGGCCGCATCGCCGGGGGGTCGATCACGCTGGATCGGGAAGACGGACCCGTCGATATCGCCGCCCTCGCCCCCAACGACAAGCTGCTGCGCCAGATCCGGGGCGGCGAGATCGCGCTGATCCATCAGGAGCCGATGAGCTTTCTTTCCCCGCTCTATACGATCGGCAACCAGATCAGCGAAGGGCTGATGCTGCACCGCAAGGTGAGCAAGGCCGAGGCCCGCCACATCGGCATCGAGACGCTGCGTGAAGTCGGCATGCCGGACCCTGAAGCCAAGTTCGACCGCTACACCTTCCAGCTCTCGGGCGGGCAGCGTCAGCGCGCCATGATTGCCATGGCTTTAGTCAGCAAGCCGAAGCTGCTGATCGCCGACGAGCCTACGACCGCGCTCGATGTCACCACGCAAGCCAATATCCTCGACCTGCTGCGCCGGCTGCAGGAAACCGAGGACATGGCCGTGCTGTTCATCACCCACGATCTCGGCGTGGTCGAGGAAATCGCCGACGAAGTGGCCGTGATGTATCTGGGCAAGATCGTCGAGCAGGGACCGGTCGACGAAGTGCTTTCCAACCCACGGCACCCTTATACGCGCGGCCTTCTTGCCTCGATGCCGCGCCTCGAAGGCGATTTCAAGGCTCCGCTTAGTGCCATTCGCGGCATGGTGCCCACCCCCGCCAACCGTCCGAAAGGATGCCCGTTCCACACGCGCTGCGCGCTGGCCATCGAGGGTGTTTGCGATGCGCGGATGCCGGCGGCAACAATGGTGGAGAGCGGCCACATGGTCGCCTGCCACGCGGCGGACGAAACCGCCGCACCGGTATCGACGCCCGCGATCGCGGCCGTGCCGACGCCTGCCGCCGCGAACGCCAGAGACGATACGCCGCTTCTCAAGGTGGAGAATCTCTCGAAATTCTTCCCCATCAAGGCCGGCTTTCTCGAACGCACGGTTGGCCATGTGCGGGCGGTGAGCGATATTTCCTTCGAGATCGGGCATGGCGAGACCCTGGGGCTGGTCGGGGAAAGCGGCTGCGGGAAATCGACCCTCGCCCAGACCCTGATCGGCATCCACCGCGCCGATGCGGGCAAGGTGACCTTCGCCGGCCGGGAGGGTCCGGTCGACGTGCTCTCGGCGCGCGGCGGCGTGGCCAAGGCGTTGCGCAGCGACATGCGCATGGTGTTCCAGGACCCCTCCGGCTCGCTCAACCCGAGGCTCCGGGTACGCGACATCATCGGGGAGGTTCTGGAGGTCAACACCTCGCTCTCGCGCGGCCAGATCGACGCGCGGGTCAAGGAATTGCTTGGTGAGGTGGGGCTGAGCGCCGATTATGCGGGCCGCTATCCGCACGCCTTTTCCGGCGGCCAGCGCCAGCGCGTCGCCATTGCCCGGGCGCTGGCATCCGATCCCCGGCTGGTGATCGCCGACGAGGCGGTGTCCGCGCTCGACGTTTCGGTGCAGACCCAGATCATCAACCTCATGAAGCGGCTGCAACGCCAGCATGGGCTCACCTACCTTTTCGTCTCCCACGATTTGGGGGTGATCGCCAACATCTCGGACCGCGTGGCGGTGATGTATGCGGGGCGGATCGTCGAGATCGGGCGGACCGAGGATATCTTCTATCGCCCGCAGCATCCCTATACCGAGGCGCTGCTTGCGGCCATTCCGGGACGGTCGCGGCGCGGAGTGGCGGGCAAACGCATCGAGGGGCACGCACCCGCCGATGGCGCGAGCGAACAGGGCTGCGCCTTTGCCAGCCGCTGCCCCTACGCTCAACCGGCCTGCCGGGCGAGCGTTCCGGCGCTGGCGCAGTCGGTGTCCGGGCAGGATGTGGCGTGTCACCGGGCCGCCGAGCTCGATCTTTCCTCGCCCGTGCGCGCGGCGTAACCCCTGTTTCAGAGTCCTCCGAATGCATCCGCTCGTCGCTCCGGCGCTGTTGTTTTTGTCCAACGCGCTCATGCACATCACGCTGTTCATCCGCCTGCCGGAGATTGCCACCGGCGCCGGGCTGGACAAGGCCGAACTGGGGCTCGCCATGCTGGCGGGGACGGTCGGCACGCTGCTGGCGCTGCCCATCGCCGGCACGGTGACCGACCGGCTGACGCCGCGGGTGGCGGCCGCCTCCATGCTGTGCGCCAACGCGGCGATGATGCCGCTGTTCGCGCTGGTGCCGGGCTGGGCGATTCCGGTTATGTTTGCGGTCTATACCTTCGTCCGCTCGATCCTCGAGGTGGCCCAGAACATGGTGGCGATCGGGATCGAGCACCGGACGGGGAAATCGGTGCTTTCGCGCAGTCACGGGTTCTGGTCGGTGGGGCTGCTGGTGGGCTCGCTGCTGGCGGGGGCTATCGCGGGGGTCGGGACGGTTCCGGCGCTGCACCAGGCGATCATCAGCGGGTTGGTGCTGGTGTTGATGGCCGGGTTCCTCGCCATCGCGCCGCGTTCGGTTCCGCTGTCGCGGCTGCCGGGAGCGGAGCGCGGGCCGTTGTTTGCCGTGCCGACCATTCCCGTGCTGCTGGTCTGCGCCATGGTGATCGGGATTTCGCTCACCGAGGGCACGGTTTACGATTGGTCGGTGTTCTATCTTCAGGAGGTGGTGGGGATCGACGTGGCGACGGCGGGGGTGGTTTTCGCCGCCTTTACCGTGGGCATGGGCGGGACGCGGATGGTTGGCGATATGCTGCGGGCGCGGTTTTCGGGAATGGTTCTGGTTCGCGGGAGCGCGCTGGTCTGCATCGCCGGCATGACGACGCTGCTGCTGGCAGAGGGTCCGATCGTCGCCGGGCTGGGGTTGTTCATGTTGGGGGCGGGCGTGGCGCTCAATGCGCCGCTGGGGGTCACCGTCATCTCGCGGCTGCCGGGGCGGTCGCCGTCGCAGAACATGGCGGCGATGTCGCTGGCCATGCTGATCGCCACCTTCGGGGTGCCGGCGGGCTTTGGCTATGTCGCCGAATATGTGGGGCTCGCGGCGGTGTTTGCCGGGCTCATTCCCCTTCTGGTCCTCAGTTTCCTCATGGCGCCGGTCGCCGGGCGGTTCCGGCCCCGGGACGCCCAGCCGCAGCCGGCTTGAGCGGTCACATCGCTGTCACCCACCGGTGTGATATAGCGCCTTTCGGCGGTGAGACATGACTAAGAGCACGACACCGGAAAGGCTTCGGACCGCCTGCGAGGAGCTGCTCAGGGCCGCCAGTCGGCCCGAGGAGGTGACCGTGCGCGGCATCGCCGAGCGCGCCGGCACCAATATCGGGGCCATCAACTATCATTTCGGCAATGTCGATCACCTGATCGTCACCGTCGCCGAGCGGGTTTATCGCCGCCTCAATGCCGAGCGGCTGACACTGCTTCATGCGGCCCAGCAGCGTGCCCATCCCGGACCGGCGGCGGTCGAGGACCTGATCGAAGCGCTGATCGGCCCCTCGATCCGCTGGAGCCTCGATCGCGATTCGCGCTATGGCGTGCTGCGGCATATGACCACTCTGGCGCAATCAAGCGGCCACCCGGAGGTCTTCAAGCCGATGATCGAGGATATCGATCACCACCGCCTGTTCATTCCCCATTTCCGCAAGATCGCGCCCTGGTTGAGCGATGTCGAGATCGGCTTCCGCATCTCCTGCCTGCTGGGCGTCCGCTCGCAGATGACGCGCAGCCGGGAGCGGACCGACGAACTCACCGGCCACGCGCTCGATCTTGCCGATCCCGAAATCGTCATCGCCCAGGTTATCGCCGCCACCGCGCCCATGTTCACGGCCCGTCCGGGCAAACATTCAAACGCTGTTCCAAACTCGTCACGCCACTGAGACCGGTTCGGCGTAGGTCGTGCTCGACAACAAGGAGCACGACGCATGGGCGAAACCACTTTCATCCACATCACCGATCTCCATATCGGCAACCCTGCCGTCCCCGACGACCATCTGTTCTCCGATACCTCGGCAACGCTGACCCGCGTGCTCGAGATGATCGGCACCATGGACCAGACGCCTCGGTTCATCGTCGCCAGCGGCGATCTCACCAATCGCGGCGATGTCGAGAGCTACTATCAGCTCAAGGCGATCATGGCGGCCACCGATCTTCCCGTCATCTACGCGCTCGGCAATCACGACACCCGCGAGGGCTTCTATCGCGGCATGCTCGAGCGGAGCACCGATCTCGACGCGCCGTACGACCACGACCAGGTCATCGCTGGCGTCCATATCATCACGCTCGATACCACCACGCCCGGCCAGATCGGCGGCAGCCTCACGCCCGAGCAATTCGATTGGCTGGCCGGAAAGCTCGACGCCCATCCCGAACTCCCAAAGCTGATCGTAGCCCACCACGCGCCCGCGCTCGGCGATAACCCGCCGTGGGACCATTGGCGCACCATCGATTTCGACCAGTCCCAGAAACTGGCGCAGCTTTTGAAAGGCCGTAACATCCTGGGCATTCTCTCCGGCCACATCCACCACGACCGCTTCTCGGTCTGGCACGGCATTCCGGTGATCGTGGGCATGGGCCAGCATGCGGCCACCGACATCCTCACCCTCGATGTGCTGCGCATGGTCGATGGCGGCTCGTTCGGCATCGGCACGATCCGGTCGTCCGGTCTCACCATGGCGCTTGTGCCCCTGCCCCAGACCCGCACCGAACTCAACCGTTACGACCTCTCCGCCCTGCGCGCCAAGCAGGAAGCGGCTTTGGCCGAAGCGGCAAAATAATCCTCCCCACCACAAGGATGCTCAACCAATGATAAAGCGCACTTTTCTCAAGCTGATGGCCGCCGCCGGACTTGCGGCCACTGCTCTTACCGGCACGGCCTTCGCCCAGATGGCCGACGAAATCACCGAACCGGTGACCATCACCTTCTACAACTACAATCTGGCCTCCGCGAGCGCCGGCGCCGACGCCACGCGCGAGCTGATCGCCCGCTTCGAGGAAGAAAATCCACTTATCACCGTCGAGACCATCGCGGTTCCTTCCAACGAGATCATCACGCGCATCCAGGCCGACATGGCCGCCGGCCGCCAGCCCGACGTCGCCCAGCTCGTCTTCCGCGACCTCATCTATCTTTCCACCGATCTCGGCGCCAATCCGCTCGAGGACATGGCCGGTCCCGAAGGCTATGCCGAGCTCACCGAAGGCATGATTCCGCAGGGGCTGGAACTGGGTAAGGTCGACGGCAAGACCTATGGGTTGGCCTACACCTTCTCCACCCCGATCCTTTACTACAATGCCGACCTGTTCCGCGAAGCGGGCCTCGATCCCGACCAGCCGCCCCAGACCTGGGAAGAGGTCAAGGAAGCGGCCGAAGCGATCGTCGCCAACACCGATGCCGAGGGGTTCTTTCCCGGCGCCTACGGCCCGGCCGACGGCACCTTCGTCTATCAGGCGATCCTGATGTCCAATGGCGGCATGGTGCGCGAGGACAATACGCTCACCTTCGCCAACCAGGAAGGCATCGAGGCGGTTCAGATGCTGCGCGACATGGTCGATAGCGGCGCCCATGCCCGCATCGACCCGGCGACCCCCAGCGAGGCCATGGCCGCCGGAGAGTTGGGCATGTTCCTTTACACCAGTGCGCTGCAGAACAGCCTTTCGGCTTCCGCCGAGGGCAATTGGGAGCTGCGCGTGGCCGCCATGCCGGCCTTTGGCGACAAGCCGACCGCCCCGACCAATTCGGGCAGCGCGCTCTTCACCTTCTCGCAGGACCCGATCAAGCAGCGCGCCTCCTACGAGCTGATGAAGTTCCTCACCTCCGACTATGGCTACACGATCATCACCAGCAAGATCGGCTATCTGCCGCTGCGCCTCGATATCGTCGACGATCCGGAATTCCTCGGCCCCTGGACCGCTGAAAATCCGCTAATCCGTCCCAATCTCGAACAGCTCGAGCGGCTCACCCCCAATGTCGCCTTCCCCGGCCAGAACTACCGGCAGGCCGAGTCGATGATGAAGGACGCGGTGACCGAAGCCGTGCTCGGCACCGGCGATGTGGCCGAAGTGCTCACATCCGCCCAGGATATCGCCCAGACCCTGATGCCGTAAGGCCCACCGGCGCGGGTGGCCCTGCCCCCGCGCCCCCTCCCTTTCCCAACCGATTGGAGACTGCCATGTCCCTGGCGCCGGCGCGTCACTGGGCCCTTCCCGGCGCGCACAATATTCGAGATCTCGGCGGCTATAGCACGGCCAAGGGTGGGACCACCCAACGGCGCCGCATCCTGCGCGGGGAATCCCTGCACTATCTCGACGCCGAAGCCATCGACGAGTTGGCCTCCAACAACCTGGCACTGGTGGTCGATCTTCGCGGCCGGCACGAAACCGGGCTGGCGCGGCACCCATTCTCGTCCCATCCGCGCGTCGCCTATCGCAATATCGCCCTGTTCGAGGCTCTGCCCCGCATCACCCTTGCCGAAACACCCTTCGACATGGCGCAGCGCTATTGCAACGCGCTGGACCGCTGCGGCCCGCGCTTTGCCGAGGTCTTGCGCGCCATTATCGATGCTCCGCCCGGCCTTGTGCTTTTCCATTGCACGGCCGGCAAGGACCGGACAGGCATCGTCGCGGCCCTGGTGCTGTCGGCATGCGGTGTCGGCCAATCCGACGTCATCGCCGACTACGCCCTCACCGCTGCCGCGCATGGCCTCATCGACCATTTGCGTGAACGCGCACTTGCCGGCGGAGGGGAACCCGAACACATCGAGCGCGTGCTCGCCAGCGATGCCGAAACCATGCGGGCCATGCTCACCTATCTGAAGGATGCCCATGGCGGCATCGGCGCCTATCTCAAGGCAATCGGGCTGACGCCGGACGAAATGGAAAAACTGGCGAACCGCCTCTGCGGCTGAGCCGTCACCACTTAATGCGCAATGGCGACCACCTCATCGATCGCCGCCCGGCTGACCGGCTTATGGAGTACCGCCGTCTCCTCGAACTTGCCCTCCAGCCCCGCGCGTCCATAGCCGGTGACGAAAGCGAAGGGAATGCCGCGCTCCTGGAGCACCTTGGCAATGGGAAAGCTCTTCTGTTCGCCCAGGTTCACGTCGAGAAAGGCGAAGCTGAATTCCCGGTCGTTGACCAGCGCCAGGCTGGAATCGACGTTGGAGGCCGTATGGATCGATCGGAAGCCAAGCCGCTGCAACTCATCCTGCAGCATCCAGAGGACGAGAAATTCGTCGTCGATGATCAGGATGGGGGCATCGGCTGGCAGGTAGTGAACATTCATAAAGGTCAAACCGCTGTTTCGCCTGACGTTGCGGCAAGAGGGAATCGCGCGGCGAAGCGCAGCCCATGCGAGGCATAGTCGAGCACGACGTCGGCGTTCAGTTCATGCCGGAGTGCATTTCGGATCATGTGGGTTCCAAATCCCTCGCGTTTTGGAATGGTAACGGCCGGCCCGCCATTTTCTTCCCATCGGAGTTCGACCTGATCTCCCATCACCGCCCAACTGACCCTGACGCTGCCTCCGGTTCCCGATAGCGCCCCGTATTTGGCGGCATTGGTCGCCAGTTCGTGCAACGCCATGGCCAGTGCATTGGTCTGACGCAGCGTCAACTCGAGTTGGGGACCCTGCGCCATTTCGATCCGGGCCGCATCGCCCCGAAACGGACCGAGGACAGCTTCGAGCATGGTGTTCAAGGGTGCGCCGCGCCAGCCATTCCGGGTCAGCAGATCCTGGCTGACGATCAACGCCCCGATGCGCTGGCGGAACAGCGTGAGCTGATTGTCGGCATTGGGCAGAGCATCGAAAGTTTGGGAGGCGATGGCCTGCACGGTCGCCAGAAGGTTCTTGGTGCGATGGTTGAGTTCGTTGACAAGAACCTCCTTGAGTTCCTCCTCGCGCTTGCGCTCGGTAATATCGCGGGCGATCTTGGACGCCCCCACGATCTCGCCGCGACTGTTGCGCAATGGGGAAACGGTGATCGACACATGGATCCGTCGCCCATCCTTTCTCACCCGAACGGTATCGAAATGCTCCACGCGCTCGCCGCGCCTGATCTTGCCGATGATCTCGACTTCTTCGCTCTGCAGTTCCTGCGGGATGATCGTGGTGATGGAACGGCCGATGATCTCCTCAGCCTTATAGCCGAAGATCCGCTCGGCCGCCGCATTCCAGGAGTTGATGATACCATTGAGGTTCTTGCTCACGATCGCGTCATTGGATGACGCGACGATCGCGGCAAGCCTCGCCAGCTCGATTTCGGTCTCGATATAAGGCTCTTGAGCGAGCACTGCCATTGGTCTTTCCCCTGCCCCGATCCCTGCTTGGTACGCCAATACCCGCGCCGAACGGGACCCTGCCCGTGCACGTTACAAATTGCTGATCCACGGGGCGTTTTCCCACGCTCCCGAACCCGGTTCGTTTCACGCAACGTCGACGCGAGCCGTTTTGTTCCTGCAGATAACTGTTTTCAACCCCTTGAGTTCGGTTGACATGGAATTTTCTCGCGCAATTTTGAGAAAGTTCCGATTCGCCAACGGCGACCAATCGTGTTAACAATTTCTTGCCGGAAGGCCCCGGCACTGAGGCGGCAAACAGGCGAGGCCATCATGACGATCCTCCTGCTCGAGGACGAGACCCTCATCGCGCTTGATCTGCAATACGCCCTGGAGGCCGCCGGCCACAGCGTGACGGCCCTTTCCTCCAATCAGGCCGCCTATGCATGGCTGGACGACAACACCCCCTCGGCGGCCATCATCGACCTCAAGCTGCGCGACGGCGACAGCCGCGCGCTGGCGGATCGTCTCGCCAACTCCCAGATCCCCATGGTCATCTACACCGGCCACGACATCGAAAATACCGATCTCGCCGCATCCCTGCGCCAGGTGCCGATCCTCAAAAAGCCGGCCGATCAGGAAGGCATCGTGGCCACGCTGCATGCCCAGCTCGCCGCAGTCGCTTAGCTGGTCGATCGAGGATTGATCGAGATCAATTCCGAACCCAGCGGCCAGGATTATCGTTGTCGCGCAAACAGGGAGATTGCGGAATGTACAAACACCTCCTCATCGCAACCGACGGATCGGAACTCTCCACCAAGGGCCTCGATCATGGTCTCGAACTCGCCAAGCAGCTCGGCGCCAGGGTGACCATCGTGACGGTCACCGACATGTGGGCATCCGGCGCGCTTGCCGCTGCCGGTCCGGCCACGATTGCCGAATACGAGGAGTCCATGCGCAATGCGGTCAAGGACATCCTGGCCGAAGCGGAGCGCTTCGCGACCCAGAGCGGGGTTCCGCACGAGACCCTGCACATCCCCAACCGTTACGCGGCCGATGCCATCGTCGAGACGGCCCAGGAGATCGGCGCCGATCTCATCGTCATGGCCTCCCATGGCCGGCGCGGGTTCCGAAAGATGCTGCTGGGCAGCCAGACTACCGAGGTTCTCACCACCAGCACGGTTCCGGTGCTCGTGGTGCGATAGCGTCAGGCGTAGGCAACCCAGCCGCGAAAGCTCAGCCCGGCATAGAACAGGCTCACGCCGGAAAATCCCGCCTCGCGCAGCATCGCTTCTTCCTCCTGCGGGTCCAATATGGTCAGCCGCGTGGCGATCGCCTGGCGCGCGCTTTCGCGGCTGGCCGCATCCATCCCCTCGGCAGCGCCATAAGCGACATGCCGGGCGATCCACAGGGATCGCTCGGGCTCAGTCTGCGGGAAGCTGATATGGGCGACGATGAAGGGCGCATCCGGGCGCAGCCGGCGCCGAACCTGCCGCAGCGTTTCGAGCCGCTCCCCGCGCGGCACGAAATGCAGCGTGAGCAGGCACACGGCGGCGTCGAACGGGCCTTCGGGGGCCACTCCGATATAGCCTTCGTGCAGGCGAATCCGCTCCGCATGGGGTTCGGTCATGTGTTCGGCCAGGTGGATCATATCGGCCGACGGGTCCACGCCGTCGAACGTCCAGCCGGGTTGCGCCTCGGCAAACGCCTTGAGTTCGAGCCCGCCGCCGGCGCCGAGCACCAGGATGCGGCCGTCGGCAGGCACCCGCTCGTTCATCAGCAGCACGGCCATGCGGTGCAGGCTCGCAAAGCCCGGCACCTGGCGCGGCGGGCGCTCGGCATAGGCCCTGGCTGCTGGCCCAGCGAAATAGTTCGTTTGCATCAGGAGGCTCACGTTATGGCGAAACACACGTAACTATCGATGTTTCATGAGTGAGCGTCAAGACGTGGCGCTCTGGCGGATTATTTCCTCCTCCAGGCACTATTGCCGGATCTCTCAGATGCTCACTTTGCCCGGCCCCCACGAGCCTTTGATGTCTGGCCGCTACTGCTCCGGCTCGCTCCCGACGCGCGGATGCTCGAGCGTGTCACCGGCCTCGATGCCCAGTTCCGCCGCGCGGCCGCCGGGGATTTCCAGCACAAAGCGCACCGGTTCGCCGGACGGGATCGACGTGCGGTCCATGGGCACGGCCTGTGCATGCACGCGCGCGATGGTGCCATCGGCCTTGATGAAGATCATGTCGAGCGGGATCAGCGTGTTCTGCATCCAGAACGCCACCGGCCGCTCGTTGAAGAAGTCGAACAGCATCCCGGCGTCCGGCGCCAGTTCCTCGCGGAACATCAGGCCGCGCGAGCGCTCGGCATCGTCATCGGCGATTTCGACAGTGAACCGGTGGCTTTCGTCGCCCGAATGGATCACCGCGACGCTTTCGTCAGCCGCTTCACTCCCCTGGTCCTGCGCCATGGCGGGTCCCATCAGCGTCAACGCCGCAAGGAGAAGGGAAAACACGCGGCGCGCGGAAGCCATCATCATCAACTCACCAGTTCAGGCCCAGGACATCGCTGCCAACGCTACGGCCTCAATGCGACGATGGTGCGTCGCCCCAGCCATCGGGCCGGATTTCGGCAACCATCAGCCCCTTCGGCCCATCGCCATAGCGTGCCAGAACGAACTGGCCGGGCCGCAATTCGGTCAACCCGAAGCGCCGCAGCGTTTCCATATGGATGAAAATGTCAGGATGCCCCTCACCCGCCGAAAGGAATCCGAAGCCGCGCACCCTGTTGAACCACTTCACCTCCAGCCGCTCGAGCTTGGAGGTGGGTTCCACCTGCACATGGGTGCGCGCCGCCGGCATTTGCGCCGGATGCCGGGCCGTGGATTCGTCCATGGAGAGGATGCGGAAGGCCTGCAGCCCGCCAGGGCGGTTGAGCGCCTCGACGACGATGCGGGCGCCTTCATAGGCGGTTTGATAGCCGTCGCGGCGCAGGCAGGTCACGTGCAGCAGCACGTCCGCCCCGCCACCGTCGGGCACGATGAATCCGAAGCCCTTGCCCGCGTCGAACCATTTGATGGTTCCGGCGAGTTCGATGACATCGAAATCGGTTCCAGTGTTCTGAAATCCTCCGTCGGCACCGGGGCTGCGCGCGTCTCGCCGCGCCTCGTCCCCAGTGTTCGGTCCGGTGCCGGAAGTGTCCTTCGCCCCCATGCTCAACGCCTTTTCCACACACGGCCCCGCAAATGCAGGTACTCTTACAACTTGAGGCAGTGTGGCCGATTCAGAACCAAAAGTTAAGAACCATTCATAATTTAATTGCCACCAATTAACCATAATGCTGGCCGGCCCTTCTTGGCCTTGTCTCAACCCTTCTGCTAACGTCCGCCTCCCGGCCCTGCCGGGCCTTCTGACAAACCGGAGCCTTGCCCGTGAAATATCTCCACACAATGGTCCGCGTTTCCTCGATCGAGGACAGCCTGCGCTTTTATTGCGAAGGTCTCGGTCTGGTCGAATCGCGCCGCACTGAAAACGAAAAAGGTCGCTATACGCTCATCTTCCTCAACGCTCCGGGGCAGGAAGACGCCCAGGTGGAGCTCACCTTCAACTGGGATCCCGAGGAATATTCGGGCGGCCGCAATTTCGGTCATCTGGCCTATCGGGTCGACGACATCTACGCCCTCTGCCAGCATCTTTCCGACATGGGCTACACCATCAACCGCCCGCCGCGCGATGGCCACATGGCCTTCGTCAAATCCCCGGATGGCATTTCGGTCGAGCTGATCCAGGACGGCCATCTCGAGCCGGCCGAACCCTGGGCTTCCATGCCCAATACCGGCACATGGTAAACGCGTAACGCAACGTTAACTACGCCTATTGACCGGCGGTTAGGCAACCGCCGGTATTTTCATTCCGTGGTTTGGGTACAACACCCCCGGCACGGAAGTTGTTTTTATGCGTACCATCTCCAGTCTGATCGTCATGGTGTGCCTGCTCGGCGCCTGCGCTCCGATGGCCATGTTCGCCTCGGGAAGCGGCGCGGGCTATCAGGGCCTGCGGACCGATTGGGGCACCTATGTCTCTCACTCCAATGTCAACGCCTTTTGCCTCTCTCCCAAGCTGCGGCTGCTGATCTGGGACATCGAAGGTCATTTCGGGAAAAAGGTGGTGATGAATTCGGGCTACCGCACGCCCTGGCACAATGCTGCCGTGGGGGGCGCGGAATCGTCGATGCACACCAAATGCATGGCCGCCGATTTCTATATTCCCGGCGTCGAGAAGTCCCGCATTATCGCCTATGCGCGCAACAACGGCCTGGTCGGCGGGCTCGGCTGCTATCCGGGACGCAATTTCGTTCACGTCGACGTCCGCGACCGTCCACGCGGCTATCGCGGCCCGGTCACCTTCAGCGGCTGTTGAAATCAAAATAAATTCGATTTTGGGTATTGCGCATTCGCAATGCCCCCCCTATACACCCGCTCACCGGCTGGAACGGTTCTCCGAAACAGCCTTGCGCGCCCTTCGTCTAGCGGTCTAGGACGCCGCCCTTTCACGGCGGAAACACGGGTTCGAGTCCCGTAGGGCGCGCCACTCTTCCCCTCCGGGAAGGCGGCCAGTTTTCCATTGCCATTGTCAGCGCTTGCCGTTATCAATGCCGCCGACAAACGGTCCGACAACGGGTCACTTTGCTAGCGCCCTTCGTCTAGCGGTCAGGACGCCGCCCTCTCACGGCGGTAACACGGGTTCGAGTCCCGTAGGGCGCGCCATTTCTTCTCTCTCCACCAATGTTGCGGTAGTCGCCGCCCCAAGGATTTTCAGCTATCCGGCGTCAATGCGCCGTGATGCAATTAACATTGCTTATCGAGGGGATCGCCCGTCACACCGGCGCGTTGTGGCAAGGCTCACCGGAGCCGCAAATGTCGAGAAACAGTCCCAGCCACCACTCATCTCCCCAGCTTAACGCTTCGCTCGAGCGGAACATCAGTTCGCTGCTCGAACGCCGGCGGCGCATGGCGGCCAAGGCTTCGCTGCAGGATCGGCTGGCGGCGCGGATCAGCGACTTCGCCGGCAGCATGATCTTCGTTTATATCCATATCCTCCTGTTCGGCGGCTGGATCTTGATCAATGTGGGCCTGCTGCCCGTCATCCGCGCCTGGGACCCTTCCCTGGTCGTTCTGGCCATGGTGGCCTCGGTCGAAGCGATCTTTCTTTCGACCTTCGTGCTCATCAACCAGAATCGCATGGCCGCCGCCGATGCCGAGCGCGCCGAACTCGATCTGCAGATTAACCTGCTCAACGAGCACGAAACCACCAAGCTCATCACTCTAGTCGATGCCATTGCCCACCAGATGGGCGTGAAGACAATGGCCGACGATGAAGTTGAAGAACTCAAGCGCGATGTTTCGCCCGAGACGGTCCTTGACCGCCTCGAACAATCGAGCGCCAAACGCTGACCAACGGCCGGCATAATCCGATCTGCCACAAGTTGGCCCCACTCTTGCTCAAATTGGACCTTGGATCACGCCTCCGTGATCAGCTTGAGGGTTTGAAATGATGAAATCTTACTTTGCTCCTATTGCCATCGCGTCCTTGATTGCTTTGGCCGGCTGCAGCAACGAAGGCAGTGATGCCGCCGCCGAAACCACCGAACCGGCAGCCGTGGAGGCTCCCGCCGAATCCGCCCCCGCCGAGCCGGCCGAAACGCCTGCCCCCGCCGAAACCGAAACAACCGAAGATCCGGCCCCGGCCGATGCCGAGCCTGCGGCTGACGCCGAGCCTGCTGCCGAAGAGACCACCACTCCGACCGCTGCTGCGCCCAGCGCTGATTCCATGGCCAACCAGGCCATGCAGATGCTCACGCCCGAGGCGCAGGAACAGCTTCAGACCCAGATCGATTCGATGACCGACGAGCAGAAAGAGCAGGCTGTCGAACAGGCCCGCACCACCGCCGAAGAGGCAGCCCGTCAGCAGGGCCTGGCCGACGAGATGGTGACCCAGGTGGGCGATCAGGCCGAAGCCACCGCACGCCAGATGTTCGGCCTCGAATAATCCCGATCCGTGTGATGGGCTCGCCTATGAGCGAGCCCGTCACATCACAATCCGCCGGTGACGGCGATCGTCTCGCCGGTTACGAAACTTGCCTCCTCCGAGAGCAGCCAAAGCACGGCGTTGGCAATCTCTCCAGGCTCGGCCACCCGCCCCATCGGAATCTTCTGTGCCACCCGCGCCGGCCGCCCCGGCTCACCCGCCGCTGCGTGAATGTCGGTCATCGTCGTTCCCGGTGCCACGGCGTTGACCCTGATGCCCTGCCCTGCCACCTCCTTGGCCAGCCCGTGGGTCAAGGTCTCGATCCCGGCCTTGGCGGCGGCGTAGGGGATGTATTCCCCCGGCGCGCCGAGCTTTGCGGCCACCGACGAGACATTGACGATCCGCCCCTTGATCCCGCTTTTCTGCCAGCGCCTGATCGCCGCCTGGCTGAGCAGCATGGGCGAGATGAGATTCACCGCCACCACGTCCCGCATCGTTTCGAACGCAACGTCGGTGAACGCGCCGATCCTGCCGGTGATGCCGGCATTATTGACCAGCGCCGTCACCGGACCCAACCGGGCTTCCACCTCATCGAACAGAGCTTCCACCTCGCCCGGCTCGCGGGCGAGGTTCGAGATGGCGCAACAGGCCGCCCCTGCCGCCTCCACGGCCTTGCGCGTCGCCTCGGCAGCCTCCCCATTGCTGGCATAGGTTATCGCCACGCCATCGAACCTGGCCGCCGCCCCTTTCGCAATTGCCGCTCCGATTCCCCGCCCGCCGCCTGTCACCAGCACCACGTCCCGCATCCTGCCCTCCTTTGCATGGCCTTGAACCGTAGCGCCCGAAGCCGGCAGGCGGAAAGTACCAATAGCGCACCAGTGCCCTGCACCAGCAAAATGCCTTTACCTCGCCGGTCCCGCTGTTAATCTCGGGCCACCTTCCAAATCTAGAGACGGACCTTCCCGCAATGCCTTCTGCCAACGCCTCGCTCGATGCCGTGCTGTCCCATGTCGATGCCAATCTCGACCAGAGCCTTGAGCGGCTGTTCACGCTTTTGCGGATCAAATCGATTTCCACCGATCCGGCCTTTGCGGGCGAGGTCAACGCCGCCGCCGACTGGCTGGCCAATGAGCTCAAGGGGCTCGATTTCGATGCCTCGGTGCGCCCCACCACGGGCCACCCCATGGTGGTCGGCCATCAGCGCGGCGAGGGCCCGAGCGTCCTGTTCTACGGTCACTACGACGTCCAGCCTATCGATCCCATCGAACTCTGGACCAACGACCCGTTCGATCCGAAAATCGGCGAGGAGAACGGCCGCAAGGTCATCCTCGCTCGCGGTGCTTCCGACGATAAGGGCCAGCTCATGACCTTCATCGAGGCTTGCCGCGCCTATAAGGCCGTGCGCGGTTCGCTGCCGCTCGGCGTCACCGTGCTTCTCGAGGGCGAGGAGGAATCAGGCTCCCCATCGCTGGACGCCTTCCTTGCGGCCAATGCCGAAGAGCTCAAGGCCGATATCGCGCTGGTCTGCGACACGGACATGTGGGACGAGGAAACCCCCTCGATCATCACCATGCTGCGCGGGCTGGTGGCCGATCAGGTGGAAATCCAGGCCGCCAGCCGCGACCTGCATTCGGGCATGTATGGCAATGCGGCGCGCAATCCTAATCAGGTTCTGGCCGAAATCATCGCCTCGCTGCGCAATCCTGACGGGTCGGTCGCCATCGAAGGCTTCTACGACGACGTTCCCGAACTGCCCGAGGCCGTTGCCGAGCAGTGGAAGCGCCTGCCCTTTGACGACAAGGGGTATCTCGGCGAGGTCGGCCTGTCCGAACCCGCCGGTGAAAAGAACCGCTCGGTACTCGAACAGATCACCTCGCGTCCCACCTGCGAGATCAACGGCATGTGGGGCGGCTATACCGGCGAGGGCTTCAAGACGGTGATCCCGGCGAAAGCCTGGGCCAAGATCTCCTTCCGCCTCGTGGGCAATCAGGACCCCAAGAAGATCCGCGAAGCCTTCCGCGCCCATGTCCGCGCCCGCGTGCCGGCCGATTGTACCGTCACTTTCCACGAACATGGCGGCAGCCCCGCCTCGGTGGTTCCCGCCGACGGCCCCATGCTGCAAAAGGCCCTTGGCGCGCTCACGCAGGAATGGGGCCGCGAGGCCGCCGTTGCCGGTTCGGGCGGCTCGATCCCCATCGTTGGCGATTTCAAGCGCAAGCTGGGCATGGATTCGCTGCTGATCGGCTACGCCCAGACCGGCGACCGCATCCATTCGCCCAACGAGAAATACAATCTCGAAAGCTACCACCGCGGCATCCGCTCCTGGGTCCGCGTGCTCGACGCGCTGTCGCGGTAACTCACAGTCCGGCCGTCGCGATCTCCTCCTGGAGCCAGGCCAGCAGTGCCTTCACGGCCGGACGTTCGCCCGCGTCGGGCGTGGTCACGAAATACCAGCTCGATTGGGCCGGCACGTCCGGCCCGAAAGGGCGGACGAGATGGCCGTGCGCCAGATCGTCGGAAACCAGCACGCGCCGCGCCAGCGCTACGCCCTGCCCGGCGATCGCGGCCTGTATCGTCAATCCGGTGTCGTTATAGACCGGACCGCTTGCCGCCGGGGCCGGGTCCAGACCTGCCGCCTTGAACCAGGCCGGCCAGTCCGGTCCTTCGCTCGCCGCAACGATCGAGGAATCGTGGATCAAGACGTGCGCGCGCAGATCCTGTGGCGTCGCAAGCGGTTTGGGACCATGCACCAGGCTCGGCGCGCAGACGGGGAATGCGGCATCGTCCATGAGTTTCGTGGACAAAAGCCCCTCATAGACGCCGCCCCCCACCCTTATCGCTACATCGACGCCTTCGCGGCGCAGATCGACAGCCCGTTGCGTCGTGCCGATCATCGGCTCGATATCGGGATGACGCGTCTGAAACCGATGCAGACGGGGAATGAGCCATTTGGTGGTGAAAGACGACAGCGCCGAAATCCGCAAGTTCTGCTCGCCCGAAATCTCCATTGCGCGCCGGGTGGCCCGCCGCACGGAATCGAAGGCCGTCTCGATCTCCTCGAAATATCGGCGCCCCGCATCGGTCAGCGTCAGCCGCCGATTGTGCCGGATAAACAGCTCCAGCCCCAGAAACTCTTCCAAGGCCCGGATCTGGTGGCTGATCGCGGCCTGGGTGACGAACAAATCCTCGGCCGCCGCCGTAAACGAGAGCCGCCGCCCCGCCGCCTCAAAGGCGCGCAGCGCCGAAAGGGGCGGCAGACGTTCGGTTCTATTCATGAGTACAGCTAATCTAAACTGCGAAAACTATGCATTTGTGGGCACACCATTCGCGAGGTTAATCTGCGGATATTCCAGTCAATGGAGGTAGCCATGCCCCAGCATTTTGCCTTAGCTCACCTCATAAATCAAATCGGACTCTGGCGCCGGCGTATCCGCGACCGCCGCCATCTGAGCAGCCTCGATGTCCACACGCTCAGGGATATGGGTCTCACTTGCGCCCGTGTCGCCCGGGAAGCGCGGCGGCCCTTCTGGCGGTCGATCGACCTCCGCCCGGAATGATGCCCCTCACCCCTTGATCCGATCCGCTTTTACGCCCGAGGCGAACTCCAGCGCTTGTTCGCGCTCTTCGGGCGCAAAGGTTCGGACTTCGATCTGGGGCAGAATGGCCCCCATGGTCCTGGCCAGCCCCTCGAACCAGCCCGGCTCGGCGATCACGGCGGCTTTGGGAAAGCGTTTCCAATCGCCCAGGAATTTGAACTGGGAGGCGAAGTCCTTGGCGATGGCTTCCGCCGTCATGCTTTCGAGGCCGGTCATGTCGGCGACCAGGCCAATTTCTTCGTATTCGGACAGCAGGCTTTCGGTGTCGGCGACGATCCGGTCGATATCGTCGCCGGTGATTTGTCCGCTCGCCTTGACGACCGCCACATTGCCCCGCACTTGTGAAAATTCCAGCATTCTCGTCTCTCCTCTGAGATGCGAACCTCCCGGTCGCCCAACGCGTTGCCTTCCGAACCGGTTGCGACGGCCTAAAGACAGAGAAAGAAGTCAGGATCAGCATGGCCAAGGTGGCGTGGATACTCGGCGGCGGATCGGGCATCGGGGCGGAGACGGCAAAGGCGCTTTCCGGGCGCGGCTGGACCGTCGCCGTCTCGGGCCGGCGCGAACAGCCGCTCGCCGCTCTTGCCGTCAGCCATGGCGCGCGCCCCTACCCGCTCGACGTCACCGACCTTGAGGCCGTTCGCGCCACCGTCGCGCGAATTGTCGAAGATCTGGGCCGGATCGACCTGATGATCTTTTCGGTGGCCACCAAGCAGACCACCAAGACCGGGCAATACGGCTATGAGAGCTATGCCAGCGTCATCGACACCAATCTGCTCGGCGCCTTGCGGGTCATCGATCCGGTCGTTACCCAGATGCGGCGCCAAGGTGGCGGCGAGATCGCGCTGGTCGCGTCGGTCGCGGGCTATTTCGGCCTGCCTCGGTCCGCTGCCTATTCCTCGGGCAAGGCGGCGATGATCGCGCTCGCCGAAACCATGCGAACCGAACTCGAACGCGACAACATCGCGGTGCGCCTCATCTCGCCGGGGTTCGTCAAAACCGACTTCACCGCACCCAACGATTTTCCCATGCCGTTTCTCATGGAGGCCGAGGAGGCCGGCCGCCGGATCGCCGATGGCTTGCTCAATTCGAAAAGGTTCGAGATCGCCTTCCCGCGCCGCATGGTCTATCCGCTCAAGCTGATCGCCATGCTTCCCTACCCGCTGTTCTTCGCCATCATGAAGCGCCTCTTGCCACGCGGCAAAAGCTAAACCATTCGGTTTGACATCGACGCCCCGCGATGATATCAAACCATATGGTTTCACTTTCCGATGCCCAACTCGATACCGTCTTCCACGCGCTGTCCGACCCGACGCGCCGCGCCATGCTGCGCAGCCTCACGGCGCGCGAGCAGAGCCTTTCCGAACTCGCCGCGCCCTTTGCCATGAGCTTTCCGGCGGCGTCGAAACATGTGCGCGTTCTCGAGCAGGCCGGGCTGGTCCGCCGCCGGGTCGAGGGGCGCACGCATATCTGCTCGCTCGAGGCCAAGCCGCTCGCCGCCGCCACCGATTGGCTGAGCTTTTACCAGACCTATTGGAGCGAGAAGTTCGACGCGCTCGATGCGATCTTTACGGCCGAACTCAAAGGAGAATGACCATGGCCAAGTCCGTTACGCCGTTCCTCATGTTCGAGGGCAAGGCCCAGGAGGCGCTGGATCTCTATATGCGCGTCCTGCCCGATTCCGAGGTCGTCTCAATGCAGAAATACGGTCCCGAGGGGCCGGGCCCGGAGGGCACCATCATGCACGCCATCGTTACCCTGGCCGGTCAGCAAGTGATGGTGTCCGACAGCCACGTCCAGCACGCCTTCACATTCACCCCTTCGATCTCGTTCTGGATCGAATGCCATGACGAGGCCGAGCTCGAACGGCTCTTCGACGAACTCGGTAAAGGCGGTCAGGTCTATATGCCGCTCGACAATTACGGCTTTTCCACCCGCTTCGGCTGGGTCGGCGACCGCTTCGGCGTCACCTGGCAACTCAACCTCGCGTGACGCCCATGTCCGATCTCCCCGACCGCTTCCTGCGCATGACCCGTCGCTTCAAGGCGCCCATCGAGCGTGTCTATCAGGCCTGGCTCGACCCTAACGTCACTCGGAAATGGCTGTTCACCTCGCCAGCCAGCGACTCCAACGAAACCCGGATTCACGCCCATGTCGGTGGCAAGTGGACGGTGACCGATCTGCGCGAGGGCGTCTCCTACACCGCCGAGGGCGAGTATCTCGAACTCGATCCTCCCCACCGCATCGTCTTCACCTTCGGCATGATGCAGTTCTCACCCGATTTCGACACCATCACCGTCGAGCTCTCCCAGGAGGACAATGAAACGGTGATGGTCTTCACCCAATCAGGCGTCGGCATCGCCGAGGAATTGGCCAATCTGCCGGCCAAGCCCGAGGAAACCAGCGAGTATGGCTGGAACCTCATGTTCATTGCCTTGGCCGAGGCCTTAGAGACCTGACAAAGATGGGCGGCATCTCTGCCGCCCGTTTTCAATCGGTGACCACCTCGGAGCGTTCGATTAGCGCCGTCAATTCCTCGAGTTCGGCGGTATAGGCGGCATAGGTCCTGATCCACCACGCTGGCCAATCGCCTACCTGCCCGGCCTCTACGCCGGCGATCAGATCGGCGAGCGGCTGGGCTTCCACCGCCTCGCGCACTGAAGAGCCACGGCGGTCGTCGAGGAGCAGCACGTCCGCGGGATAGGTATCGGCGTTCTCCCAGCTCAAGACGCCCCAATATTCGCCCTCGGGCGCCTCGGGCTCCACCATGTTGACGCCCCAGCGCTGGAAGTCCTGCAATTCCGCGCCGCCAGCGGGAGCGGCGACATAAAGATTGTCCGCATCGATCGAAGCGGCCATGACCTTGAGTCCAGGCTTGGCTTCCGCCGCTGCAGCAAGCGCGGCGCGCGCGATTTCGAACGCGTCGCGCTGCGCTTCGATTTCGGGTGCGTCCAGATCGGCTCCCAACGCCTCGGCCAGCGTGCCGTAATCTTCGATAAGCCCAATCGCGGAATCGCCCTGCAGAACGCCGACGATGGGGGCGACAGCGGCAAACCTACCCTCGGGATGCATTTCCTCCCCGCCGCTGTAATCGCCCGTGCGCGGCCAATATTCGGTGACGATCAGGTCCGGATCGAGCGCCAGAAGCGCTTCGGGCTGCAATTGGTTGTAGGGCGTGCGGATCAACTCGATCCCTTCGAGATCGAATTCGGCATAGCTCTTTTCCGAAGTGCTCTCGTCAGTGAAAATGCCGACCGGCTCGATTCCGAACTGCATCAGTCCGGCCGCCGAGGACGAGAACGCCACGATCCGCTCGGGTGGGTTAGGCAGGGTAATCGTGCTCCCCGCGCCGTCCGTGAAGGTCCACTCCTGCGCCATTGCCGCGCCGGAAAAGGAAAGACCCGCAATCACTAAGGCCGAAAACTTCGCAAAACGATTCATTGTGCGGTTTCCTGTTCGAGCGTTTCGGCGAGGCGTGGCACGAAGCGGTCCATTACCCAGGGAAGCGAGAGGGCCGAGGGCGCGGACAACGCCATGGCATAGGAGAGATCGATCAGCGGCACGTAATGCCCCTCGGCCACGGGCCGCCAGCGGGCAAACAGCGGATTGGCCAAAAGCGTATCCACCGTTTCCCGGTCGTTGTACCAGGCGATGAACACATCGGCGTCGATGCTGTCGAGGTTTTCGTAGCTGATCTTGGTCGTGTAGCTGTCAGCCGGCAGCTCATGGAGCGCTTCGGCTGGCACCAATCCCAAATCGGACAGCAAAAGCACGCGCGGATCGTGCGGCAGGTAGACGTTCATACCCGCTCCGTCCACGCCGAGCCCGCCGCCGAACGCGAAGGTTTTGCCCTCGATTATCGGATATTGCTCGGCATAGCCCTGGAGCAGATCCCGCATATCGGCGATCAGCGCCTGGGCCGCGTCTTCGCGCCTCAGCACCATGCCGGCGGTTTCCATGATCTCCTGCCAGTCGCCCCTCCAGGGAATATCCTTGAAAGGCACCGTGGGGGCGATCGCCGACAGTCGCTCATATTCCTCCTGGCTATAGCCGCTATAAGGCACGAAGATCAGATCGGGCGCGTAGGTCAGCAATTCCTCGAAAGGCACGCCATCGGTCGTGTTGATGGTGGGCGGCAAGTCTTCGCCACGTTCGGCGTAGGCGTCCTTGATCCAGGGCAGGTAGCCGTTCTCGTCGCCGCCCCAGATCTGGTGCTGGATGGCGACCGGGCTTTCGCCAAGAGCGATGATCGCCTCCTGGCTCATCCAGCTCAACGTCACGATGCGTTCGGGAAACCCTTCGATCACCGTCTCGCCAAAGGCGTGCTCGACGGTAACCGGATAGCTGTCCTCTGCCCATGCGGGCGCCAGGGCCAGGGCAGTTGCCGCAAGGGCGCCTGCAAAACTCCTCCACATCGGGATGGTCCTCTTCGTTCTACGGTGTGTCGGGGGCGGGGTGCGGGATCGAGCCGCGCGGGATGACCATGGGCGTTTTCGCCAACGGGTCATCGATGATGATGCAGGGCAGCCCGAAGACCTCCTCGACCAGCTCGGCGGTGATGATGTCCGCCGGCGCGCCCTCGGCCACGATCTGCCCGTCGCGCATCGCGATGATGTGGCTGGCATAGCGGCAGGCGTGGTTGAGGTCGTGCAGCACCGCCACCACCGTATGTTCCTCGCGCTGGTTGAGCACCCGCAGCAGCTCGAGCAGCTCGATCTGGTGGGCGATGTCGAGATAGGTGGTGGGTTCGTCGAGCAGCAGCATGGGCGTCTGCTGGGCCAGCACCATGGCCACCCACACGCGCTGGCGCTGCCCTCCGGACAGCTCGTCCACCAGCCGGTGCGAAAGCGGGGTGATCCTGGTCGCTTCCATCGCGCCCATCACCGCCTTCTCGTCTTCCACCGACCATTGGCGGATGAACTTCTGGTGCGGGTAACGGCCCCGCGCCACGAGATCGGCCACCGTGATCCCCTCTGGCGCGATGGAGGTCTGCGGCAACAGCCCCAGCCGCCGGGCCACTTCCTTGGCCGGATATTGCGAGATGGCCTTGCCGTCGAGCATCACTTCGCCCGCCGAGGGGCGGATCAGCCGCGATAGAGCACGCAGCAGGGTCGATTTCCCGCAGGCATTGGCACCCACGATTACCGTGAACCCCTTGTCGGGGATTTCCACTGACAGGTCGGTCGAGATCACCCGCTGGTCGTAGCCGATCGTCGCCTTCTGTGCCGCAAGACGCGCGGGCGCGGTTACGATGGCGGGATCGAAATGCTGGTTCATCTTGGCATCCCCTGTCATTGCCGCCGGGCTTCCCGCACCAGCAGCCAGACGAAATAAAGCCCCCCGATCGAGACGGTGACCACGCCGACGGGCAGTTGCGTGGGCGCGAACATGCGCTGCGCCAAAAGGTCGGCCACCGCCAGCAGCAATGCCCCCATAGCCGCCGAAGGCAGCATGGCAACGCCCGCCGCTCCGGTCACCCGCCGCGCGATCTGGGGCGCGGCCAGCGCCACGAAAGCGATCGGCCCGGCCACGGCGGTGGCCGTAGCGGTCAGCGCCACCCCGAGCAGCAGCAGCGTCAGCCGCACCGGTTCGACCATCACCCCGAGAGCGCGCGCCGCATCGTCCCCCATTTCGAGCTGTTTCATCGGCCGGCTGAGAATAAAGGCGGCGGGGATAAAGATCCCCAGAACCAGCAGGGTCGGCCAGAGCTTGTCGAGTCCCAGCCCGTTGAGCGAACCGGCGCCCCACACCGCCGCCGCCATGGCGACTTCGAGATCGGCCCGCAGCATCAACCATGTGTTGAGCGATGAAAGCATGGCGCTCATCCCGATGCCGACGATGATCAGCCGGAAGCCCTCGACGCCGCGCCGCCAGGCGAGCAGGTAAACCGCCAGCGCCGTCACCACGCCGCCCAGCAGCGCCCCGCCGGCGATCTGATAGTAATTGCCCGAAAACCCGATGATGACGATCAGCGCCCCGGTATAGGCGCCCGAATTGAACCCGATCACATCGGGGCTGCCCAGCGGGTTGCGGGTCAGCGATTGGAAGATCGCCCCACTCAACCCCAGCGCCGCGCCGAGCAGCAGCGCCAGCACCGAGCGCGGCAGCCGCCATTCGACCACCACCATATGCACCCGCGCCTCGGCCTGCCCTATCAGCGCGGAAAACACATCGGTCACCGGCACGGGATATTCCCCGCTCGAAAGCGCGATCAGCGTCACGAGGATCGCCAGGGCAACCATGATCGAAACGAGAAAGATGACGCGCGTATCAAGCCTGATCGTCAGCCTGCCGTCGAGCAGGCGCAGGACCCGCGTGGGACGTCCGAAATCGATGGTGCTCATAGCCCACTCACCTTGCGCCGCCGCGCCAGAAGGATCAGCACCGGCGCCCCCACGAAAGCGGTGACGATCGCCACCTGGATTTCCCCCGGCCGCATGATGATGCGCCCAACAATATCGGAAACCAGCAGCAGCACCGGCGCCAGCACCACGGTATAGGCAAAGATCCAGCGCTGGTCCGGTCCCACGATCCAGCGGGCCACATGGGGCACCATCAGCCCGACGAACCCGATCGGCCCCGCCGCCGCCGTCGCGCCGCCGGCCAATAGCGTCACCGCGACGACCACGACGACCCGCACGCGCAGGATATTGGCGCCCAGCGACTTGGCCAGATCGTCCCCCAGCGCCACGGCATTGAGCGGCCGCGCCACGATGCCCGCCAGCACCAGCCCGACGATCACGAAGGGGGCCACGGTGATCACCGCATCATAGCTACCCCCGCTCAGGGCGCCGGCTTCCCAATGGCGCATCCGGTCGAAGGCGCTGGGATTGAGCAGCGTGAGCGCCGTGGAAACGCCACCGAGGATCGCCCCGATCGCGACGCCCGCCAGCGTCAGCGAGATCGGCGTCGCGCCGCCCCGCCCCGCCGAGCCCACGATATAGACCACGATTGTCGTTACGATCGCTCCAAGGAACGCAAACCAGATGTAGGCGTCGAGCGAGGTGAACCCCAGATACCCAACCGCGATCAGAACGAAGAAACTCGCCCCCGCATTGACCCCCAAAATACCCGGATCGGCCAGCGGATTGCGTGTAAGCGCCTGGATCAGCGCCCCGGCGATGCCCAGCGCCGCGCCGACCAGCAGCCCCAGCACGGTGCGCGGCAGGCGTAGCGATTGGATGATGGCGTGATCGTTGCTGTCGTCATAGGCAAACAGCGCCTCGATGACAGTGGGCAGCGGGATATCGCGCGAGCCGACCGCGACCGACAAGAGCACCACCAGCGCCAGAACGCCAATCGCCAGCAACAGCCCGCTCAGCCGGCGCGCGTTGGTCGCGGCGACTCCGGGCCGGCGCGCGGCTTGTGCTTGTTCGGCGATGGCGGTCACAGGGCCTTGTCTCCGGCACGAGGCTCACGGATTGGCGGATGATCCTAGCTATATTTTATGATTTGGTCAGTCAAGTTACTGCCAGCTTCGATCTCTCTTGCAGCCCGCAAAAAAGCGCAGCGGCGCGCGGCAACGCAGCGAAGCCCTATGGCCCAAGCGCCTCACACTCTGTTGATCGCGCCGCGCGGCTTAGTTCCATTTTTTGGATTTTCATCAATCATCCGGAAACTGTTTGGCGAGAAAAGCTTGAGGCCAAAGGGCGAGTTCTGGAGTTTGTAATGCGTATGACCATGTTCGCTGCGGCCGCTTTGGCGGCCATTTCCGTAGGCCAGGCCAGCGCGGCCGACGCGCTGGGGACGACCGCGCCCTACGGTCCTTATGGGCCCACAGGCATGAGCCAGGGCGGTTTCGGCGGCTTTTATGCCGGCGGCAATGTCGGATATGGCCGGGGCGAGTACTCGGAAAGAACCGGCGACACCGATATCGGCGGTTTTATGGGCGGCGCGCAGGCCGGCTTTAACGCCGATCTCGGCGGCCTGGTCGTCGGCGTCGAGGGCGATTACCAGCTTTCGGACGTAAAATTCGATGAAACCCGCCCTGTCGGTGATAACTACAACGCCGGCCTCAATCACTACGGCACGGTGCGCGGCCGCGCCGGCATCGATATCGGCGGCATCATGCCCTACGCCACTGGCGGCGTCGCTTTCGGCGACATCGGCTACCAGTATGAGAACGCGGCCGGCCAAACCGTCTCGGAATCCGAATATGGCTGGGGCATTGCCGCCGGCGCGGGCATCGAAGCCATGACGGCCGGCAACCTCTCGCTCAAGGCCGAGTATCTTTATGTCGGCTTCGGCGAATACGATCTCGGCGGCGATACCGTGGATGCCAACGCCCACACCACCCGCGTTGGCGTCAACTTCCACTTCTGATCGAACCGGATCGGCCATTCAACGACGAATGGCTGATCCTATCCCGGCACCGCCGCGTCGATGATCCGCAGTTGCACGGTTTCGCGTCCCTGCCAGTGGTCGATGTTGAGCGTGCCGGCCACGTGCAACCTCTGCCCGTCCCGCGCCTTGAGCAGCGCATCGCCAAGCGGGCTCCCCGCTGCGCGGAAGGCGATGGCCTTCAGATTGGCCCCATCTCCCGAGCTCACCGTGCAGCGCACATGTCCACCCGCTCCCACCACGTCGGCGAAGCGGATCTGGTGGGCGGGAAAGGCAAAGACCGGCGTGGGATTGCCCGCCCCGAACGGCCCGGCGCGCTCGAACTCATGCACGAAATCGGGATGGGCACCCCGCGCCGTCAGCGCCGCGTCGATCTTGATCCCATCTCCGGCCTTGGCGGCCTCCACGTCGTCGGCCAGCGTGTCGTTGAGATAGGCCCGGAACGGCCCCAACTGCCCCGGCCCGAGGGTCACGCCCGCCGCCATGGCATGCCCGCCGCCCTTGGTGATGATCCCGCCGCGCACCGCATCGACCACCGCCGCACCGAGATCCACCCGTGGCACCGAGCGTCCCGATCCCGTCCCACCGCCATCGGGGCCGAGCGCAATGGCAAAGGCAGGCCGGTCGAACCGCTCCTTGAGCCGGGCAGCAACGAGCCCCACGATTCCCTGGTGCCATTCCGAGGATGCGGTCACCAGCACCGAGGGCCCTGGCCCTTCACCGATCTCGAGTTCGGCCGCCGCCACGGCCTGTTCCACCGCCGCAACTTCTATCCGCTGCCGTTCGGCGTTGAGTTCGTCGAGCCGCTGGGCGATCGCCAGCGCCTCATATTCATCGTCGCCCGCCAGGAGCCGCGCGCCGAGCCCCGCATCCCCGATCCGCCCGCCGGCATTGATCCGCGGCCCGAGCAGGAAACCCAGATGGTAGGCATTGACCGGCCCGGAAACCCGCGCCGCGATGGCAAGGCTCGAAAGCCCCACATTGCCGCCGGCCCGCATCACTTCTATGCCGCGCACGACGAAAGCGCGGTTGAGCCCTTTCAAGGGCACCACGTCGCACACCGTCGCCAGCGCCACGAGATCCAGCCATTTCATCAGGTCGGGGAGGCCGCCCTGCCCGCGCTCGCGCAGGATGCGGCTGGTGGCGACCAGCACCATGAACGCCACGCCCGTCGCGCACAGATAGCCGAGCCCGGATATGTCGTCGCGGCGGTTGGGATTGACTAGCGCGTTTGCGTTGGGCAACTCGTCGGGCGCCAGGTGATGGTCGACGATCAGCACGTCCACCCCGCGCCCACGCGCATGGGCGATCGGCCCGTGGCTGGCCGTGCCGCAGTCGAGCGTCATCACCAGGGTGGCGCCCTGCTCGATCAGCCCGTCGATCGCTCCATTGTTGGGCCCGTAACCCTCGAATATGCGGTCCGGGATATGGGTGGGCGGGTTGAGCCCGAAATGGCGCAGATAGCGCACCATCAGCGCGACGGAACAGGCGCCATCGACGTCATAGTCCCCGAACAGCCCGACCGTCTCCCGCCTCTCGATGGCATCGGCCAGCCTTGCGGCCAGCGCGTCCATGTCGGCCAGCGTGGAGGGGTCGGGCATGAGCGCGCGTATGGTGGGGGTGATGAAGTCTTCCGCCGCCTCCACCGCCACGCCGCGTCCGGCCACGATCCGCGCCAGGATTTCCGATAACCCCGTCTGCTGGCTGATGGCGCCCGCCATGCGGGCGGCGGCGGGGTCGAGCCTGTCGAGCCATCGCCGGCCGCAGACCGATCTTTCAACGTTGAGAAAGGCTGGGGTCGTGGGCATCATGGCCCTACCTATAGACGCTGCGCGCGGCGGATCGATAGTCCGCCCGCGCCGATTTGCACGTCATTTACGCGCCTTTCCCGCATTTCATCCGTCCACCCGACACCTTGCTCCAGGCTCGGAACATCGATCCGGGCTGACCGTTTCTATCAAGGGCACAAGACTGCCCCGTTTATTGTTCGAGGGATTGACCATGACCGCTAAACTGCTTTTGCCCTTTGCCCTGATTTCGGCCCTTGCCCTTGCCGCCTGCGAGGAGCGCGCCGGCGCGCCCGACGTCCCCAATCCCGATGCCGGCGATCCGGAAGCCTTTGCCGAACCGGTCGAAGAAAACGAGGAGCCCACGAGCGAGGAGGTGATGTCGCCCGCAGAACTCCAGCAGCGCCGCGAGGAGATCGAGCAGGACGCGCAGCAGACCTTCGAAACCATCATGGAAGACACTGAGCAGGCGGGCGATAACCTCATGCAGCTCGGCGACGACGCCATGAATGCGCTGAGCGAAGGCATCACCTCCACCACCAATGCGCTCGAAGTCCAGATCGACGCCCTGGTCGCCAGCGCCGCCGAGCTGCGCGACGAGAACATGACCGAATCCCAAAAGCTCGAAATCGTCGCCAACGTCCGCAACGCCGCCGAACAGGCCGCCCGCGCCCTGGGCCAATCCGAAGCCGAAATCACCGCCGCCGGCGACAACGCCGAAGAGCGGGCGCGGGAGGTGCTGGGAGTGCAAACGCCATAGGTTCGCGCAGGGCGAAGCCATCCCGAAGATCATCGGCATCACCGCCAGTGCCGGCGCTCCTGCCCGCCGTCGCCGGGCACCGGCCCCTCGCGTCCTATCGCGTGTTAGCGGCCTCGGGTCCTGCCGGAACGTCATTCCTGCCGAAAAGTTAATGGTCGGGCGCAAAGCTCATGGTAAACCGTTCGAGGAGGAACGACATGACCATCAAATCTCTTGTATCACCTATCGCACTTGCGGCAGCCGCCACTCTGGCCCTGAGTTCCGCATCCTTTGCCCAGACCATGGTAGGCGATCAGCAGGTCAGTGACGAAGATCTGCCGGTGGTGACCGAGCATTGCACGATGCTCGCTGAAGAAGGCGCGGCCGCTGGTGCCGAAGCCGGCGCTGCTGCTGGAGCCGACGGTGGTGCTGCCGGTGGCGCCGGAGCGGAAGCCGGTGGCGAGGCTGGAGCCGATGCAGGAGCAGACGCAGGCGCGGCGGCTGGCGGAACCGATGCCGCGGCGGGCGCCGGAGCAGTCGGCGAGACGACCGCGGACCCCGCGGCGGGTGATGACATGGCCGCTGACGGAGCCGCCGCGGGCGGCGATGCCGCAGCCGCCGGAGATGCAGCAGCCTCGATCGATCTTGAGGCAATCACCCTCGAAGACTGCCAAGCCGCTGGCTTGGTTGAATAAGGCGAAAACCCAGCACAAGCAGAGAGGATGGCCGCCCGAGCTCTGGCGGCCATTTTTATTGGAAGACCCCACTACCCGCACAAATAGGTCGGCTCACAGACATACCGTATAGCATAGGTCTATTCGCAATTTCCTGAAGGAACGAAGATGATGAACCGTGGTTGATTTATGCTGCCCACGAAATAGGCAGCATTGTTCTTGAAAGGAACGCACATGGCCAACCAGGACAAGCGTGGAAGCCACGAACAAAACGGTCGGTCTGGCCAGCAAGGCCAGAAGGACAAAGAAACCCAGCAGGGCCGCGGTCGTGACGACGATAACAAAGGCCGCGATGGAATGCAGGACAACAAAGGGGGTCAGCGCCGCTGATCAACTCTGTCCTTGGAGGGTCGCCCTCGACCCTCCTTTACCTTTGCAGGATGCAATGTCCGCTTGAGCCGTGTAGGCGCTCTACCCAAGACCTGCTCTTCGTCTATTTCATGTGTCCGAGCCTCCGCCACCCATAGGCCAGTTCCATCAATCGGGCTTCTGGCCGAACCTCCTCCCTCTCTCCCACCACCTCCCCGCCCAGCCGCGCGTAAAACGCTTGTGCGGTGTGGTTTTCGCGCAGCACCCATAGCGTTGCCGCCGCATGGCCCCGCCGGGCAAGTTCGGCCGCCATTCGCCGCATCATCGCCGTGCCGATGCCCTGGCGCTGATGGGATTGCAGCAGGTAAAGAGCGCTGATCTCGGCATCAAAGCCCAGAGTCCTCAAACCGGCGTCGCGCTGGCCGCCGCACGATCCGAAACCAACAATGCGCTCGCCGTCACATGCGACGCACACCGAGGTTCCGACCGCCTGCGGATCGGCGAGTATCCGCCTCCACCGCGCCTCGCGATCTTCAACCGAAAGAGCCGCCAGCATCCCCTCGGGCACCAGTCCGGTATAGGTCTCTTTCCACGCTGCGACGTGCACGGCGGCAATGCCGCCGGCATCGGCAACAGAAGCGTCTCGCAATGTCACCACGCTCGAGTCCATGGACCTCCCCACCGCGACCCAAAATCCACGCTCGCGCGCCAATATGTTTAGCCCCACGACAAATGCTTACACTCGGGGGCGAATCACTGCAAACCGCCGGCGTTCCGTTCAGAAGCCGACGCATGCGTTCCCTTTTTGCCCGCTACATCGCCCGCCACGAACCGCGCAAGGATTGGCGCGTTCATTTCCGCTCAGCCCTCGCCGCGGGGTTGGCGGTGATGCTGATCGGCTGGCTGTCGGTCAAGACCGGCCTGCCGCTGCTGCTGGCGCCGCTCGGGCCGACCGCGATGCTGATCTTCGGCCAGCCGGCCTCGGCGGGCGCCCAGCCGATCAATATTTTCGCCGGCTATCTGATCGGCACGATCTTTGCGGTGCTTGTCGTTTGGATTCTGCCCGATTCATGGTGGCTGGCGACGCTCGGGGTCGGCTTTGCAATGCTGGTCATGCTCGTGCTGCGGGTGACCCATCCGCCGGCAGTGGCGGTGCCGCTTCTGCTCCACGCTACGCCGGTCGATCCGCTCACGCTCTTCGCGGTGCTGTTTTTCGCCTGCACGCTGCTGGTGGGGCTGGGCGTCGTCCTGCACCGCCTGCCGCCGCGCCAGCGCTATCCGTTGCCGCTTAGCGACCAGACCTCACGCTAACTCCCGCCGGTGCTCGGCGGTAATCCAGCGTATCGTGTGGCTCCAGGAGCGCATCACCACGCTGGACGTGACAACCCGGCGCGGCAAGAGCTTTACGCCGCGCAACAGGCTGCCGTCGGTAACCCCCGTTGCGGCGAACAGCACGTTGCCGCGCACCATGTCCTCGGCGCAAAGTTTGCCGTCACCGATGCCGAGTTCGCGCGCCGCCGCCTTCTTGTCGGCCGTATCGAGGATCAGCCGTCCCTGCATCTGCCCGCCCATGCAGCGGATCGCCGCCGCCGCCAGCACGCCCTCGGGCGCCCCGCCTGATCCCAGGTAGATGTCGATGCCGGTATCGTCGCTGTTGGCCGCATGGATCACGGCGGCGATGTCCCCATCGGGCAGCAGCTTCACCGCCACCCCGAGCTCACGCAATTGGGCGATGAGCCCCGCGTGACGCGGCCGGTCGAGCAGGCACGCCACGATATCGGACACCGCTACGCCCTTGGCCTCGGCCAGGGCGGTGATGTTTTCCGCCGGCGACTTGTCGAGGTCGACGATGCCATGCGGATAGCCCGGCCCGATGGCGATCTTTTCCATATAGGCGTCCGGCACGCGCAGCAGCCCGCCGCGTTCGGAAAACGCCATGACCGAAAGGGAATCGGCGAGGTTCTTGGCGCAGCCCGTCACCCCTTCCAGCGGATCGACGGCGACATCGATCTGCGGCCCATGACCCTTGCCGACCGCTTCGCCCAGCGCCAGCAGCGGAGCCCCCCTGCCCTCACCTATCACCACCTGGCCTTCGATCTCGATGTCGTTGAGCGCGTTGTGCATGGCGGTGACGGCGGCCTGGTCGGCCTCCATCTCGTCACCCTTGCCGCGCCAGCCCGCCGCCGCTATGGCCGCCCGCTCGGTCTTCCGGGCAATCTCGAGCGTAAGATTACGGCCGACGGCAGTCTCCTGGGATTGGTCCAACTAGAACTCCTCGATTCTTATCAGTTGTGGCTGACCAACGATGAACCCGTCGCTCGCGATCCGTGCCAGCGCTTCGCGCACCGCGCTTTCGATGGTTTCGTGAGTAATCAGCACCACCGTGCGTGAGGTTTCCTCCTCCACGCCTGGCTCGGAGGCGCGCAGGTCGGGCCGCTGGATCACGCTTTCGAGCGAGATGTTGCCCTCGCCCATACGCGTGGCGATCGCCGCCAGCGCGCCAGGCACGTCCTTTGCGTTGAGCCTTATATAATAACCACCTTCATGAATGCGCATCGGCGCGCGCGCGCAGGGCGCTAGTTCCGAAGACGGCACCCCGAGCGGGGGCACCTGCGTGCCGCGCGCGATGTCGAGAATATCGGAAAGCACCGAAGCCGCCGTTGCCTCCCCACCCGCGCCGGGCCCGGCCAGCAGCAGTTCCTGGACGTGGTTGGTTTCCAGCGCCACGGCGTTGAGCACGCCGTCCACCCCGGCAATGGCGCTCGATTTTCGGACAAGCGTTGGATGCACGCGCTGCTCGATTCCCGTTTCTACCTTGCGGGCCATGCCCAGGAGCTTGATCTTGTATCCCAGATCGGCCGCCACTTTTATGTCGGCCTGGGTGATGCGCGAAATGCCTTCGACGAACACCTGATCGGCGGAAATCTCCGTCTCAAAGCAAAGGCTGGCAAGAATCGCGAGCTTGTGGGCCGTGTCGAACCCCTCGACGTCGAAGGTCGGATCAGCCTCCGCATAGCCGAGCGCCTGAGCGTCCTTCAAACATTCCTCGAACGAGATTCCCTCATTGCCCATGCGGGTGAGGATGTAGTTGCACGTCCCGTTCATGATGCCATAGACGCGCGTGATCGCGGCCGAGCCCAACCCCTCGCGCAGCGTCTTGATCACGGGAATGCCCCCGGCCACGGCCGCCTCGAATCCGAGCTGGGCATGGGCGTTCTCCGCCGCCCGCGCCAAGGCCACGCCATGCCGGGCCAGCAGTGCCTTGTTGGCCGTCACCACCGGACAGCCATTCTCCAGCGCCGCGGTCACCGACGCCAGTGCCGGCCCATCCTCACCGCCGATCAGTTCGACATAGAGATCAATTTCCCCGGACCTCGCCAGCGCGACGGGATCGTCGAACCATTTGAAGCCGGAAATATCCACCCCGCGATCGCGCGACCGCGAGCGCGCGGAAACCGCCGAGACGACGATCCGCCGCCCCAGCTTGCGCGCGATGGCGTCGCCATCCTCGGTCAAGATCCGGATCAGCGCCGCGCCCACCGTTCCCAGCCCGGCAATGCCCACCCGCAGCGGGCGCAATTCCTCGCCCTCGCCGCTGGCAAAGCTCTGCATGGCGCGGACGATCCGCTGCCGCGTCTCGCTGCGCGGCTCGCGGCCTTCGCGAAGGTCGAAGACGAAAAGAGGATCGCCGGCGATCTCGCGTCCGAATCGGGTCGGCGTCCAGCTCCGTTCCGAGATGAAGGTTTCGACCGATGATTTGAAGCTCTCGATGTCACTCATTGTACGCACGCCTATAGTTGCGCGCGCACATGAATAGGAAATCGCCTACGCGTCAAGAGCACGGTGGCGGCAAAGGCCGGATAGCCTTGTCGATCACCGGCACAATCGCCGATCTCAACCCATATATCGACAATATGCGGGCCGAACCGGCGCAAATCCTATGATTGCGCCAGCTTCACCACATTGCCGCCGGTCGCCGTGCCGCCAAGAAACTTCTTGATGGCCCGCGCCGCCTGGCGGATGCGCTGCTCGTTTTCAACGAATGCAAGGCGCACATACTGGTCGCCATATTCGCCAAAGCCCACACCAGGCGCCACGGCAACGCCGGTCTCCCTGATCAAAAGCTTAGCAAATTCAAGGCTTCCCAGGTCCGCGAACTGGTCGGGGATCGGCGCCCAGGCAAACATCGTCGCGGCAGGAACCGGAATGTGCCACCCCGCCCGGCCGAAGCTTTCCACCATAACGTCGCGGCGGTGCTTGTAGATCGCGCGAACCTCCTCGATGCAGGAATCATCGCCGTTGAGCGCGGCAGCCGCGGCCACCTGGATCGGCGTGAACGCGCCATAGTCGAGATAGGATTTGACCCGCGCCAGAGCGGCGATAAGCCGTTCATTTCCCACGGCAAATCCCATGCGCCAGCCGGGCATGGAGAAGGTTTTGGACATCGACGTGAACTCGACCGCCACATCCATCGCACCCGGAATTTCCAGCACCGAATGGGGCGGTTCGTCGTCGAAATAGATCTCGGAATAGGCAAGGTCCGAGAGGATGAAGATTTCATTCCTACGGCAATAGTCGACGACCTCGCGGTAGAAATCGAGCGAGGCGACGTAAGCGGTTGGATTTGCGGGATAATTGAGGATCAGCGCAATCGGCTTGGGGATCGAATGGCGCACCGCGCGGTCCAGCGAGCGCAGGAAATCCTCATTGGGGTCTGCCGGCATCGAGCGGACCACACCGCCGCTCATGATAAAGCCAAAGGAATGAATGGGATAGGTCGGATTGGGCACCAGCACCACGTCGCCCGGCGCCGTGATCGCCTGCGCCATGTTGGCGAACCCCTCCTTGGAGCCCAAAGTGGCCACAACCTGGGTGTTGGGATCGAGCTTCACCCCGAATCGCCGGCCGTAGTAGGAGGCCTGAGCCTTGCGCAGACCGGGGATTCCGCGGGAAGTGGAATAGCGGTGCGTGCGCGGATCCTTGACGGTTTCCTTAAGCTTATCAACGATGTGCTGGGGGGTCGGCAGGTCCGGATTGCCCATTCCCAGATCGATGATATCCACGCCCTCTGCGCGTGCCTTGGCCTTGATGGGATTGATGTGCTCGAACACATAAGGTGGCAAGCGGCGTATGCGGTGGAATTCTTCAGTCATGTCAGCCTCGTCAAGGGATCGCTCAACGATCCCAGTTAGCCCGGCGCTCGGGCGCATCTTGGGCGCGGCGCACGGGGAAATGATTATCCCGATATCATGGTGTCTAAAGTGTGAACGGGGCGTCCGCTTCGAAATGAAAAGACCGGCCGCTCGCCGTGGTCTTTACCGGCCCTGTCGCTGCTCAAGGGAACAGCGGCAGAGCCTCGATAGCGGTTGCCTCGGGAAAGCCGAAGGCCACGTTGAAGTTCTGGATCGCCTGCCCCGCGCTGCCCTTGACGAGATTGTCGATGGCCGCGATCACGATCACGCGCCCCGGGATACGATCGTCGAAGACGTTGATGACGCAATAGTTCGAGCCGCGTACATGCCCGGTCGAAGGCGTTTCACCCTTTTCGCCGATGCGGATGAACTGCTCGTCGGCATAGGCATCGCGCAGCACCTGCCGCACTTCATCGGCGTTCCTGCATCTGTCGAGCTTCACATGGGCGGTGACCAGTTCGCCACGGCTCATGGGAATCAGATGCGGGGTGAAGTTGACGGCCACCTTCTTGCCGGCGACGAGCCCGATCTCCTGCTCGATTTCCGGCGCGTGGCGGTGAACGCCGACGCCGTAAGGCGTCACGCTCTCGCCGGCCTCGGCCATAAGCGTGTTCTGCTTGGGCGCCCGCCCTGCCCCGGAAACGCCGGACTTGGCGTCGATGATCAAATCGTCGGTCGAGATCGCGCCGGCCTTGACCAGCGGCAGGAGCGCCAACAGCGTCGCCGTGGGATAGCAGCCGGGGCAGGCGATGATCCGGGCATCGCGGATCGCGTCGCGATTGTGCTCGGTCAGCCCATAGGCCGCCTGTTCCTGCAATTGCGGCGCGACATGGTCGGCACCATAGACCGGTCCGTAATCGGCGGCATTGCGAAAGCGGAAGTCCGCTCCCATATCGATGACACGCAAGGACGGGTTGCGCTCGGCAATGTCGGCCACAAGCTTCTGGCTCGCCCCGTGGGGGAGCCCGCAGAAGACGACGTCGACGCCGGAAAAATCCACATCCTCATTGGCGACAAGGTCGGGAAGCCCCGCCCCCGCCAGGTGAGGATAAACCGAGGACATGGGTTTGCCGGCATGGGTATTTGCGGTCAGCGCCACGAATTTGAGGCCGGGATGGCGCACGCCAAGTCGCAGCAGATCGGCTCCGGTGTATCCGGAAGCACCAAGAAGTGCGGCTGTCTTGGGCGGCTGCATCTGACTTGCCCTCGTTGTGCGATTGTGTAAATGAAACACGCGAGGGGTCCTCATAATGCCCTGTAGCGGCAAAGTAAATGACCCCGTTGCCTTCCGGCGCACCATGGCGCGCGCGGGCCGCGGCAAGGTATCGAGGTGAAGATGACAAAGCGCATTGCGATGGCCACTCTGGGCACGCAAGGTGACATTCAGCCTTACGTGGCCCTGGCAAGAGCGATGAAGGCTCAAGGCTATTCGGTGGTTCTGGGGGCGACCGACGATTTCGAGCCGATGATCTCGAGCTATGGCCTCGAGTTCTGGAGCCTCGGCCCCTCGATGCAGGAATTCGTCAAGCAGAGCCAGTTCGAGCGCGCCATGAACCAGAACCTGCTGGTCAACGCGCCTTCCCTGCTGCGCCAGGGCCAGAAGATCGTCGATCGCGCCGCGCGTTCGGCCTGGGACATGGCCCAGGGCGCCGACTGCATCATCCTCAATATGAATACGAGCTTTTCGATCGACATCGCCGAAGCGCTCGATATCCCGGCCATCGTTGCCGCGCTGCAGCCGCTCAATTCGACGAGCGAATTCCCGCTCTGCATCTATTACGGCCCCTCCTTCGGCAAGACCATAAACCGTCTTACCTATTCGACGATGACCGTGCAGCAGATCTACTACAATCTGCCGCGCAACAAGCTCAGGCGCGAGCTCATGAACCTGGGTCCGCGCCGGAATGGCGGGTTCTTCAAGGATACCGACGGCACCCCGCTCTGGACCCTCAACGCCTATTCCGAGATCGTTTCCCCGCGTCCGCGCGACTGGCCGAAGACCTCCATCGTCACCGGCTACTGGATGCTGCCCGACAACAGCGGCTGGCAGCCGAGCGAGGAGTTCAAGACCTTCCTCGAAAACGGTCCGCCGCCCATCTATGTGGGCTTCGGGTCCATGCCGTTCGGCGCCGACCGCAACACCGATATCCTGCGCGAAGCGCTCACCATGTGGAATGGCCGCGTTGTGGTGGGCCGAGGCTGGGGCGGCATCAAGCCCGACGATCTCCCCTCGGATCGGGTCTACGTGATCGACCGCGCGCCCCACGACCAGCTCTTCAAGCACGTCAAGGCCGTGGTCCATCACGGGGGCGCCGGCACCACGGCCGCCGGTCTGCATCTGGGCCGCCCGACTTTCATCGTGCCGCAGATGGTCGATCAGCCCTATTGGGGCGGCCGCGTGCACGAACTGGGCTGCGGCCCCAAGCCGGTGCGCCGCCGCAAGCTCACCGCGGAAGCCCTCGCCGATGCGCTCACCCAGCTCGACACCAATGAAAACTACGCCCGCACCGCCGAACGGATCGGCGAGCAGCTTCGCGCCGAGGACGGCGCCGGCAAGGCGATCAAGGTCATCGAACGCGTGATGGCCAATTATCAGCCGCGCAGCGAACGAAAACGGGCCTGAAGCTCAGGCCCGCCAATGCGCTAGGCGAAAGCTCTAAAGTTCTGCCTCATAAACGAACATCACCGAATCTTCGTCGTCGGGGATGAAATAGGCGCGAAGCCCGCTCTCCGTGGTTTCGAGGAAGAACGGGTTCTGGCTCATTGGGCGGCCCGCCGAGCTCCACAATGCGACCGGCACCTGATGCACGGGCCGGCCATCTTCCAGATTGACGATTTCCAGCCCACCCAGGCCAAAGCTCGGCGCATCGTTGGGGGGCGTGAATGAGCTGACGCCCGAACAGATCATTTCCCGGCCAGCCAGATAGTGGCAGTCCTGATAATCCACATAGAACGCGCTGTTCATCGTCGCCTCGTCCAGCGGCACGGCATCGGTCATCTCGACCTGATCGATGGAGTCGAGAGCGAAATCATAAAAGCGGCGCGAACCCCAGCTCACCGCATGCAGGCTGCCGGATTCAAGGTTGTGGACGATGCCACCCAAATGGTCACGGAAGCGGAAAACTTCTTCGGCTTCAAAGGTTTCGGGGTCGACGCGGTAGACGATCGAAGCGCTGTCGGGGCGGTATTCGGCCACCGGCACCCAGATGGCTTCGCCATCGAAATCGATGCCGCCAGGGTGGTAGATATCCCCTTCGCCCAGTTCGACCTCGTCGAGCAATTCGCCTTCTGCGCTGAACCGGTAGAGCCATCCCCTGCCCTCGCCGGCATCGCGGTCATAACCGTCCTGAGGCGTATCGTAGCGCTGGGTGCGGGTGATGATTTCGACGGTCGAGACGATGAAATCGTCACCGATCCGGTACATGCCCTGAGGATGGTGGGTGTTGAAGTTCAAAGGCACTTCATCCACCAGCGTCCAGGTGGTCGAACGCGTCAGGCCTTTAATCGCGTCCGAAAGGTCGTTGGAAATCGCGGGGCTGGCGGCAAGGGCCAGCGCAGCGGTGAGAGCAATCGAGAGCGGCCGCAAAACAGATCTCCTATGGAAAAGGGGGCGCCACCTAGGTGACGCCCCCTTCTTAGCCCCTCGATATGACACGCCGACTACTCAGGCGCGCAGGCGATATCCGGTGCGGAAGATCCAAGCGATGATGCCCAGCGCGATCGCCATGAAAACCAACGTCATGGCCAGGCTGATGCCGACATTGACGTCGGCTACCCCATAAAAACTCCAGCGGAAGCCGCTCACCAGATAGACCACCGGATTGAACAGCGCGATGGTCTGCCAGGCCTCGGGCAGCATGGTGATGGAATAGAAAGTGCCCCCGAGGAACGCCAGGGGGGTGACGATCAGCAGCGGAATAAGCTGAAGCTTTTCAAATCCGTCGGCCCAGATGCCGATGATGAAGCCAATCAGCGAGAAGGTAACCGCGGTCAGCACCATGAAGACGACCATCCACACCGGATGCTGGATGGAAACATCAACGAATAAGGTCGCGGTCGCGAGGATGATCAGTGCCAGGATGATTGATTTGGTCGCCGCGGCACCCACGAAGGCGATGACGGTTTCCACATGCGAGATGGGCGCCGAGAGGATTTCATAAACGGTGCCCGCGAATTTGGGAAAGTAGATGCCGAACGAAGCGTTCGAGAGCGATTGCTGCAACAGCGACAGCATAATGAGTCCCGGCACGATGAAGGCAGCATAAGAGACGCCCTCCACCGACTCGATGCGCGAGCCGATCGCGGCGCCGAACACCACGAAATAGAGCGAGGTCGAGAGCACCGGCGAAATGATCGACTGGGTAACGGTCCGCCACCAGCGGGCCATTTCGAAATGGTAGATGGCCTTGATCGCGTAGTAGTTCATGTCCGGTCCCTCAGAAGGCCGATAAAGATATCCTCGAGCGAGGACTGACGGGTCGAAAGGTCCTTGATCCTGATCCCCTGCTCATTGACGGCGGCAATCAGGCTGGCAATGCCGGTGCGGTCGGCCTGGCTGTCATAGCTGTAGATCAGCTCTTCGCCGTTTTCAGCCAGGGTTAGCCCGGTCCCGGCCAATGCGGCAGGAAGGGTTTCAAGCGGCTCCTGGAGCTGGATCGAAAGATCCTTCTTGCCAAGTTTGGCCATGAGCTCGGACTTTTCCTCCACCAGGATGATCTCGCCCTTGGAGATCACGCCGATGCGGTCGGCCATCTCCTCGGCTTCTTCGATGTAGTGGGTGGTCAGGATTATGGTCACGCCTTTTTCGCGCAGATCGCGAACCACGTTCCACATGTCGCGGCGCAGTTCCACGTCGACGCCGGCGGTGGGCTCGTCGAGGAACAGCACCTTGGGCTCGTGGCTGAGCGCCTTGGCGATCAGCACCCGGCGCTTCATGCCGCCCGATAGGGTAATGAGCTTGTCGTTGCGTTTTTCCCAGAGCGAAAGATCGCGAAGGATCTTTTCGATCACCGCGTCGTTGCGCGGCTTGCCGAACAGGCCGCGCGTGAAGCTGACCGTCGCCCAGACGGTTTCGAAGCGGTCGCCCGTCAACTCCTGGGGCACGAGACCGATCATGGCGCGGGTCTTGCGGAATTCGGTCACCACGTCATGGCCGCCAACGAGGATCTGACCCGATGTCGGCCGCACAAGGCCGCAGATCGTGCCGATCAGCGTGGTCTTGCCAGCGCCATTCGGACCGAGCAGTGCGAAGATTTCGCCTGATTTGATGTCGAGATTGACGTCCTTGAGGGCGGTAAAGCCCGTGTCATAGGTCTTGTTGAGACCTGAAATCGCGACGGCCGGCTTGGCAGTCACAGATTGCATGTTCATGGAATCGCCCTCCGGCTAGAGCCGTCAATGTAGGGAGCGATTTCGCAAAGACTACCCCTTGGAAACAAAAAAGCCCGCCGAAGCGGGCTTTCTCGAAAAGCGGTCCGAAACGCCTTAGCGCTTGGAGAACTGGAAAGAGCGGCGAGCCTTGGCCCGGCCGTACTTCTTACGCTCGACCACACGGCTGTCGCGGGTGAGGAACCCACCGGGCTTGAGTACCGCGCGCAGGGCCGGCTCGTAGCGGGTCAACGCCAGCGAGATACCGTGACGGATGGCACCGGCCTGGCCGGAAAGGCCGCCGCCGGCAACGGTCGCGACGATATCGAACTGGTCGACGCGCTCAGCGGCCACGATCGGCTGCTGCAGGATCATCTGGAGAACCGGGCGCGCGAAGTAGTCCGTGAACTCCTTGCCATTGACGGTGATCTTGCCCGAACCAGGCTTGACCCACACGCGGGCAACGGCGTCCTTGCGCTTGCCGGTGGCATAGGCGCGGCCCTGAGCGTCGACCTGCTGGGTGTAGACCGGCGCGTCATTGACGGCAGTACCGGTTGCGGTGCCCAGGTCTTCGAGGGAATTGATGGTCTCGGACATGATTACTTCACCCTCACATTCTTGGTGTTGAGCGCGGCAACATCGAGGGTTTCGGGCTGCTGGGCGGTATGGGGATGCTCGGTGCCGGCGTAAACGCGCAGGTTCTTGAGCTGGGCACGGGTCAGCGGACCACCGGGCATCATGCGGCGCACGGCATTCTCGACGACGCGCTCGGGAAAGCGCCCCTCGAGCAGTTCGCGCATGGTGCGGTCTTTGATGCCGCCGGGATAGCCGGTGTGCCAGTAGAAGCGCTTGTCATCGAGCTTCTTGCCGGTGAACTTCACCTTGTCGGCATTGATGACGATGACGTTGTCGCCCATGTCCTGGTTAGGGGTGAAGGTCGGCAGGTGCTTGCCGCGCAGACGGGTCGCGATGATCGCGGCCAGACGGCCAACGACGAGACCTTCCGCGTCGATCAAAACCCACTTCTTCTCGATCTCGCCAGCCTTGGCCGAGTAGGTTTTCATTGTCGGGTTCCTTATTGGATATCTCTTGCGAGAAAGGCCGCCGAAATCCGGCGGCCGGTTCTCAACCGCCCTTGCAGGCGGCCATTTCGAAGCGCGTCATACAGGTGGCGGCAACAGCCGTCAAGCGCAATCTATTTTTCGTTTATAAACAACGACTTGTCGTCGCGGTATTATTTTACCGCACAGAAAGCCTATGCATATCAGCAAGATAGGCCATCACGATTCCGATGAGCAGGAAGGCGACGACCTGATGCCCCAGTGCCACGGGCAGATTGACCACCGAAAGGATGGTCACGACGCCGAGGAAAACCTGTAGCAGAACCGTCATGCCGATCGCAGGCATCCAGATGTGAACGCCTTCATATCCCGGATTGGCACGGCCGAAGAACCACATCATGGCAACATAGAAGGTGATGAAATAGGCAAGCATGCGGTGATTGAACTGAACCGTCAGAACATGCTCGAAGGCGCTTCGCCAGGCCGGATCGATGGCGAACAGCCCCTCGGGAATCAAAGCGCCATTCATCAGCGGCCAGGTATTGTAGACCCGGCCCGCATCCAGGCCCGCGACAAGCCCCCCTGCCCCGACCTGAATGAACAGAAGTCCCAGGAGCACCCATGTCGCCGCTACCCAGCCACGATCGGGCTTGTTCCCGACCGCGGGAGGCTCGAGCGAACGTGCCACCCAGATCAGCGCGAGCATCAAGAGGCACGCGGCGCACAAATGGGTAGCGAGACGATACTGGGATACGGACGTTAGTTCCGAAAGGCCCGACGAGACCATCCACCAGCCCAGAAAGCCCTGAAAGCCGCCCAGCACGAACAGCCCGGCCAGCGGCCAGATCATGGATTTCGGAATGCGGCGCTGGGCAACGAAGATCACGAAGGGAATGGCGAAGGCAAAGCCGAGCATGCGGCCCAGGAAGCGGTGAATCCATTCCCACCAGAAGATGAGCTTGAATTCGTCCACGCCCATCCAGCCGGCGAAGTTTTCTTCGTATTGCGGGATCTGCTGATAGGCCTCGAACTCGGCCTGCCAGTCCGCATCGGACAAGGGCGGGATGATGCCCGAGATCGGCTTCCAGCTCGTGATCGAAAGCCCCGACTCGGTCAAACGCGTCGCCCCGCCGACCAGCACCATCACCAGCACGAAAGCCGCAAGGCAATAGAGCCAGATGCGAACGGGCTTGAGGCGGGCGTGATCGAGCGGCATTGAGCCGGATGAGGCGATGGCAGACACGAAATTGTACCGGAGTTGTCAAACTTGACCGAACTGCTAATGGGGTGGCGCACAAATGGCAATGACCACATTCGCCGCAGTTCGGAGGCCATCATGACCCAGCGCCAACGCAAGGCCGTCGGCATCGTGCTTACCCTGCTCACCCTCATCGTGTGGGCGGCTCTGGGAATGTGGATCTATGAAACCTGGCTGTTGGGTGCACACAATCTCGTGCACCTCGCCTTTTTCGTCCTGTTCGGCCTCGGCTGGGTGTTTCCCGCCATGGTTGTCATCCGCTGGATGCTCAAGCCAGACTAGCTGACGTCGAGCCGTCGCCCGCGCCGCATGAGGGTGAAGACCTCGGCGGTCAGCAGAACGTCGATGAACCGCTTTTCCTGAAACAGACCGTTGAGGGAGATGCGCGGCAGCGCGGTGAGATGTGCCGCATGCTCACCGTATAGCCCGCCCGGGCGGGTGGTGACGGCGGTTGCAAATCCCAGTTCGCGGGCGGCAGCGAATTCCCGCGGCCCCGCCGCTGCCACTCCGCCGATCGGATATGAAAGATGCCTCGGCTGCTTACCGAATTGGGCGGCCAGGACTTTGGCCGATTGCTCGATCTCCGCCCGCATCTGCGCTTCGGGCAATTTCGACAGCTCGAAATGGTGCACGGTATGGGCGCCTAGGGTGCAGAGCGGATCATCGGCGAAGGTTTTGAGCTCGGTCCAATCCATGATGAGTTCCCGGCAATGACGCGCCAGGTCTAAACCATAGCGCTCCGCCAGCGCCTGCACCGAGGCTTCACGGTCAGGTTCGGGCATCTTGCGGTAGCGTTCATAGACATAGGCAAAGGTCGCGCGCTTTTGCTCCAGCGTTGCCGCATCGCCATAGTGGGGGCCTTCGGGCAGGTCGACCACGACGACGTCATTTGCCGCGATCACGTCTTCAAGCGCCTGCCACCAGACGACGCCGACACCGTCGATCAGCGCCGTCGGGACATAGAGCGTAGACGGCGCCTGATGCTTTTTCAGCACCGGCAGGGCATGGATGAGATTGTCGCGATAGCCATCATCGAATGTGAGGACGACGAAGGGTTTGGCTTCCGGCGATCCCAGCCGCCTGACGGCCTCATCGAGATCGACGATCTCGAAGCCTGCCTTGCGCGCACGCACGATCACCGCTTCGAGAAATTGCGGGGTGACCTGGAGGATGCCATTGGGCGCAAAGGCGGCGGGGGGTTCGGGAAGGACGCGATGCAGCGTGAAGATGACGCCACGCGCCTTCGAAAAGCGCCGTAGCGCAGGCATGAGCCCGGGCAGCGCGAAAGCTTCGAACGCCGCCCTGTAAAGACCGTAGCGCGGCATCGCTCAGGCGACTTCGGACTGGCGTTCGTGCGTCGGGATCACGCGCAATTCGTCAAACCCCAGCATGGCGACCTCGCGGCGCGTCTCGCCAGTTTCATCGTGAGCGAGCAGCAGGCACTTGGCGCCCGCGTCCGCAAAAAGCGGGAGGTTCGATCCCATGCCGACCCCGCCCGTCACCACGATCACGACCTCATAGATATCGGCAAGCGCGTCGATGAGCGTGAGGATGCGGTCCGGATTGGGGCTGAGGCGTTCACCCTGGCCCCAGGGCACGAAACCGAAGCGCTCCTCGATGCCGCGATGAACCACTTCACCGAAATCGGCGTCTCCCGCGCACAGATCGGTGAGGCCCAGCTCGATCCCCTGCTGACCGCTGGCCGCGTCAATTTCAGCGACGCTCTGCCCGTTACCGACGATCGCAGCGGTGAGGCGCTCGGCGAAATTCATGCTCTCGTCCCACCCGTTGTCGGAGGCAATAACGATCAGCCGGTCAAGGCCGGCCAGCGCCCGGGCGGCTTGAGCTTGAATCTCGGTTTCCAGCGCACCGAGCGGCGCATGAATTCCGGTTATGGCCAGAGGCTCGGACGAGCTGTCGGAATTGGCGGCAATCAGTCCGTTGTCGGAGCCCTTCTCCAGCGGCGGCTCGGATGAGGGCCCGTGTTCGACAAGGGCCCGACCTGACAGCAGTTCGGAGAAGATGACGCCGCCCACCTGCAGGAGGATCGAGGCGATACCCACCGCCATGAGGATGAGCGTGGTTTGCGGCGATGCCGGCGAGCTCGATGGCGCCGCCTCGCTGACGAACCGGACGTCGGGCAGCGACGAACCGATATCGGACCGTGCCGTCGCTTCGGTGAAGCGCAGGAGATAGGCATTGAGCAGATCGCGTTCGGCGGCGGCCTCGCGTTCGAGTTCGGCCAGCGTCACGCCCTCGACGGTGTCGGATCCGGCGGTCACTTTAATCCTGTCGAGTTCTGCTTGCAGGGATTGCTCGAGATCGGCTTCGATCTGCGCCTGCGCTTCAAGAGCCTGCGCCACCCGCTGCCCTTCATTGGAAATCTGTTCGTTGATCGCGGCAATCTGCGCATCGAGCGCGCGGATCGTGGGGTGGTTGGGCAGCAGGGTTGCCGATTGCTGTGCCCTTTCCCCTTGCAGCCGGGCCAGTTCCTGGCTCAATTGCTGCACGACGGCGGAGGCCTGGACGTCCGAAACTCCGACCACCGGCTGCCCGGATTCGAGCAGGCTGCGGATGAGCTGGGCGCGAGACTGCGCAGCGCTGCGCCGCTCGGCGGCAGCGGCGATCTGGGTGGCGAAGTTCGAGAGCTGCTGGTTGGTCAGGCTCTCATTGTTGGAACCGGTGAACAGGTCGTTTTCGACGCGGAAATCGGCGATGGCGCGCTCGGCCTCGGCCACGTTCTGGCGCAGACGGTTGATTTCGTCCTCAAGCCAGCCGGTCGCCTCGATGGTATCGGCGATCTGCTGGCCAGCGCGGCGCTGCACATGAATGCGCGCCAGCCCGTTGGCGATCCGCGCCGCAAGCTCGGGATCGGTGGCGCGGTAGGCCACGGAGATCAACCGCGACGAGCGCTCCTGGGTGACGATGAGGTTGTCGCTGATCTCACCGATGATATCTTCATCGCTCCACCCTTCAAAGGCCGGCTCCTGCCTCAGATCGATCGCCTCGATCGTGGCAAGAATCGTATCGCGAGACTTGATCAGCTCGATCTGGCTCGAAACGGCGGCGGCATCGATGAAATAGGATTCAGCGTTCTGATTGCTGGCAGCGCTGGTGAAAACGGTACTGCGCGGCTCGACCAGCAGCTCGGCGCGCGATTCGTATAGCCGCGGCACGAAAAGCAGGATGGCATAGGCCACCGCCAGCAGCAGGATGGTGACAAATCCGATCCGTACCAACTTGCCCAACAGGGCACGCAGGATCACGCTCGCGTCGATGCTCGCTTCCGGCTGCGCCATGGTGGGTGCAGAATCGCTCATATGTCGTCCCCCAGCTTCGTCGGCTTATCACCCCCACGTGGTAAGCATTCGGTTAAGGATTGCGTCCGGAGAGGTGGCGATAAGAGGTTATTAACCATGACATGGGAGAGCTAACGCCAGGATGGCTCGGGGGCACTTGCATGCGTCGGCTGCGCATTTCACTGATTCTGTTGCCACTGTTGCTGGCGGGCTGTGCGCATAGCGGCGCGCCGGCCACCTATCTCGTGGAGCAGACCGGGCCCTATCTCTTGGACAGCGGCGATGTGCTGCGGGTCAGCGTTTATGGCGACCCCAGCCTCACCAACACCTACCGCGTCGATGATTCCGGGGCCATCGCCATGCCGCTGGTCGGCGCCGTGCCGGCGCGCGGCATAACGACGACCGCCCTGTCCCAGCGCGTCGCCTCGGCGCTCGCGGCGGGGTTCATGCGCAACCCCAATGTCGCCGTGGAAGTTGCCGAATATCGTCCTTTTTTCATTCAGGGCGCCGTCGGGTCTTCCGGGCAATACCCTTACGTCTACGGCATGACCGTACGGGCCGCGATCAGCGCCGCCGGCGGGTTTTCCGATACGGCCAGCCGGGGTACGGCGACGATCTATCGCCGGCAGAACGATGAGATGGTCAAGGGCAATGTCGAACTCGATTTCCCAATTCAGCCCGGGGACACCATTGTGATCTCCGAACGTTGGCTGTGACGTGAAATCCCTGCGTATCCTCCAGGTCATGCGCTCGCCGGTGGGCGGGCTGTTCCGGCACGTCGCCGACCTTACGCGCGCGCTGGCGGAACGCGGGCACATGGTGGGCCTGTTTGCCGACAGCGAAGCAGGTGATGGACAGACCGACGCCAAGCTCGCCGCACTCGAGCCCGTTGCCGCGCTGGGCATCCATCGCTTTCCCATTCCGCGTCTTTTGGGCGCGCACGATTTCACGACGCCACTGAAAATCAGATCGCTCGCCCGCTCGCTCGATGTCGATATCCTTCATGGCCACGGGGCAAAGGGTGGATTCGGCGCCCGCCTCGCGCGGATTGGCGGACGGCGCCCCGCTACCGTCTACACCCCCCATGGTGGCGCACTACATTTCGACCCGCACACGCTTTCGGGCGGCACCTTCATGGCGATCGAGCGCGCGCTGCTTGGGGCAACCGACGCGCTGATCTTCGAAAGCGCCTACGCGCAACGCATATTCGCCAGCCATGTCGCCCGCCCCCGCTGCCGGCAGGAGGTCATCCATAACGGGCTGGCCGACGCCGAGTTCGAAACCATCGAACCTGCACCCGATGCCGCCGATTTCGTGTTCGTGGGCGAGTTGCGGCTGCTCAAGGGAATCGATCTCATCGTAGATGCGTTGGCACCCCTCAAGCGTCCCGACGGCACTCCGGCAACCATCATCATGGCCGGGGATGGGCCCGATGCCGAGATGCTGCGCGCCAAAATCGGCTCGCTCGGCCTGGAGCAGCGGGTGACGCTCGCCGGGGTGCAGCCTGCACGGACAATGTTCACGCGCGGCCGATGCGTCCTCGTTCCGTCGCGGGCGGAGTCCCTCCCCTATATCGTGATGGAAGCGGCAGCCGCCGGCCGGCCGGTCATCGCCACCAATGTTGGCGGCATCGCCGAGATTTTCGGCCCCACCTCCGGCCGGCTGATTGCCGCGGACAGCGCCGATGCCTTGCGGCAAGCCATGACGGCCTTTCTTGCGAATCCCTCAGGCGCCGCATCAGAAGCGCAGGAACGCCGTGCCTTCGTCCGGTCCCGTTTCTCGCTGTCTCGCATGGTCGACGGTATCGAGGCGCTTTATCGCGATCTCTCAAGCTGACACCGGACTTTTCACCGAGTCTTCACTTCTCCCGCTCCATAGTGCGCCGTCAAATTTCCCAAGGATCAGCGGGAGGCATGTCCATGTTCCGTGTCGACCCCAAGCAAGCGGTGCTCGGCCACATCTCCACTGCGGAAGCCGCTGCCGGCGAGCTCGGCCCGGACGCCGAGGCGCTGGCGCGCACGCCTATCGTGCCCGGTCTCTCGCACAAGGTGGTCACCGGCTTTGCCCAATTGATCGAAACCGGGCTGTTGCTTGTGCTGGGGCTGGGCATCTATTTCGCCTATCTCGGTGGGGCCGATGCGGCGATCTATGTGCCCCTCTCGCTCGGCATCGTCATTGCGGCAAACGTCGCCTTCAACATCGCCCGTACCCACCGTATCGCCGCCTACCGGACCGGCATCAAGCAAGTGCTGCACGTTCTGGCCGGTTGGGCCAGCGTGTTCCTGCTCGTGGTGGCCGGTCTCTTCATCTTCAAGGCGGGCGAACTGGTCTCGCGCGTGTGGCTCGGAAGCTGGCTCGCATCCGGCGCGCTGTTGCTCGTCGCCTTCCGGCTGACACTGCGATCAGTGGTTCTCGATTGGTCCGCAAAGGGGCGCCTGCGGCGACGCACGGTGATCGTTGGCGGCGGGCCGGTCGTTGAAACGCTCGTCGCGGCGATCCGGCAGGCCGCGGCCAGCGACATCGAGCTGATCGGCCTTTTCGACGACCGCGACGACGAACGCTCTCCGCGCAACGTGGCTGGCCTCACGAAGCTGGGCCGCGTCGCCGATCTCGTCGAATTCGCCCGCCGCGCCCATATCGAACTGGTCATCGTTTCCATGCCGCTTTCGGCGGAAACGCGCGTTCTCGAAATGCTCAAGCAGCTCTGGGTGCTGCCGGTGGATATCCGGCTCAGCGCCCATATGAGCAAGCTGCGTTTCACCGACAAAACCTATTCCTATATCGGTGACCTGCCCGTCTTCGACATCGCCGACCGGCCGATTTCCGACTGGAACCTGGTCTTTAAATGGATTTTCGACAAGCTCGTCGCCACAACCGCGATCGTCCTCCTCTCCCCCGTGATGCTGGCGACCGCCATCGCCGTAAAGGCCACGAGCAAGGGCCCGGTCCTGTTCCGCCAGAAGCGCCACGGGTTCAACAACGAGCTGATCGAGGTCTATAAGTTCCGCTCGATGTATACCGATATGGGCGACGCCAAGGCGTCCAAGCTCGTGACCCGCGACGACCCGCGCGTCACCCCCGTAGGCCGGTTCATCCGCAAGACGTCGATCGACGAGTTGCCGCAGCTCTTCAACGTGCTCAAGGGCCAGCTCTCGATTGTCGGTCCCCGCCCGCATGCGCTCGAAGCCAAAGCCGCCAACCGGCTGTACCATGATGCCGTCGATGGCTATTTCGCCCGGCACAAGGTGCGTCCGGGCATCACCGGCTGGGCGCAGATCAATGGCTGGCGCGGCGAAACCGACACTGTCGAAAAGCTCATGGCCCGTGTGGACCATGATCTCTACTACATCGAAAACTGGTCGATCCTGCTCGACCTCTATATCCTCGTCATGACCCCTGTCTCGCTGTTCACCAAGAGCGAGAACGCGTTTTGACGGCGGCGCTGCCCGGCCAGCTAGGGCTGGACCGCCGGCCACTGGGCCAGGCATGGGCAGGCGAGACGGCGCGCAAGGCGTTGGGCCTGATCGTCGCCTTGTGGATCTTCTCGGGCGGGTTCGTGATCTTCGAGCCCTCACCCTATGAGGTGATGTTCATCATCGCCTTCGCCGTGGCGCTGATGGGCGGGCTCAAGCTCCACCGCGATACCCTGCCCCTGCTGTTCATCGTCCTGGCCTTTACGCCCTTTGCGCTGATCTCGACGTTTTTCATGCGCTACCAGCCGGTGCTCGATGGACTTATTTTCAACCTCGTCACCATCTTTCTTCTGATCACCAGCTATTTCGCCGCCAATTTCGTCGCGCAATCGCCCTTCGCGCATATGCGGCTGATCGCCAAGGCCTATATCGCCATAGCGCTGATCACATCGGTGGTCGGGGTGCTGGCCTATGTCGGCATCCTGCCCGGCGAGGATGTGTTCCTGCGCTTCGGACGCGCCAAGGCCTTCTTCAACGATCCCAACGTTTACGGCCCCTTCCTCATCCTCCCGGCGGCGATCGTATTGCAGCGCACGCTTTTGGGCACCGGGCGGACGGCCCTATGGGCCGGGCTGGCTTACCTCGTCATTTTCGTCGGCGTTTTCGTGAGTTTCTCGCGCGGGGCCTGGGGGCACCTCGCCGCCTCCTCGCTGCTGGTCTTTGCCATGGTGTTCTTTCTCGAAGCCACCGCGCGCGAGAAGGTCCGGCTGCTTCTGGTCGCCATCGGAGGCGTCATGGTTCTGGCGGCAGCCATGGCGGTGCTGCTGTCCATCCCGGTCGTGGCGGAGCTGTTCACGCATCGGTTCACGCTGACCCAGAGCTACGATACGGGCGAGTTGGGGCGCTTCGGGCGCATCTGGTACACGCTCGATCTCGCCCTCAACAATCCCTGGGGAATCGGCCCGCTCGAATATGGCTATCTGCGCATCAGCGAACAGCCTCATAACACCTACGCCAATGTGCTGCTCACCTATGGCTGGGGTGGCGGGTTGGCCTATTACGTGCTCGTGGGCTGGACGCTGCTGGTCGGCGGCAAAACGCTGCTGCGCCCCTCCCCGCACAGAACGCTGCTCATTCCGGTCTTTGCCACTTTCGTCCCGATGATCATGCTCTCTGGCATCATCGATACCGATCATTGGCGGCACTGGTTTCTGGTGACGGGCCTGGTCTGGGGCATTTGCGCCGCTTACGGCGCGCCGTCCTCCACCCGGCGGCTCCTGCCCTAGAAGACCTTCCGGAGCGCCCAGATGGCCGCGATGACGACGGTGACCGCGACCAGAATCCAGAACAGCACGAACAAAGCTACGGCGCCGAGAACCGCGCCGAGCGCATCCCAAAAGCCGACGGTGGCGATGAGGATGGCGAGCAATATGATCAATAGGATAGGCATGGAACAAAATCCCCCGTTGCAATGGCCGGTAAACGGCCGGCAGGGGCACTGGGTTCCGCGAGAGGCAGATATAGAAACGGGCCCGATGCAGATCGAGCCCGTTTTCTTGTAAATGGTCGGAGCGGCCGGATTTGAACCGACGACCCTTTGTCCCCCAGACAAATGCGCTACCAGGCTGCGCTACGCCCCGATTGGCCTCTCACCTATATAATCGCGGAGAGGAGCGCAAGGGTTCCGTTCCCAAATTTTCAAAGCTCACCCCAACCTATTGCGCAAACTCGGCCGGACGAATGCTATTGAGCACCTCGGGGTCCGGCGGCAGCTCTTCGGTTCCGGTTTCCATGCCGTTTTCAGCGGCAAGATAGGCAATGATGTCGGCATATTGCTGCGCGGGCAGGCTTCCAGGCGCATCGCCGGGCATGGTCGTCGAGACGAACCCAAAGAACTGTCCCGCGGACGGGAAGCTCTTGAAGATCGAGACGATGTCGGAGCCGTGGCATGTGGAGCATTTCTGCTCATAGGCCGCCTGGCCTCGTTCGACCTGCTCGGGCGTAACCCAATCGCCTACCTCCTCCTGCGCCGCAGCGGCGGCGCCAAGCGCGGCCGCGAAAATGGTCGCCACCAATGGGATTGAAATCCGGGATGTTCTCAATGTCTCCTCCTTTGGATGAACGTAACGGCATTTGTCAGGGGATGCCGTATCCCATCTGGACGGCCAAAGCGGAAATCGTCCCGTCCGCTTGCAGCGCTGCGATTGCGTCGCCGAGAAGGTCGCGCAGATAGGCGTCGCGACTCAGCAAGGCCATGCCGATCGGCTCGGCCGCGATCTCGGGCGAAGTTAGCCGGGAGACGACGATCCCCTCATCTGCAAATTGCCCCGAGATGAGCGGCAGCGCGTGGATAGGCACGATGCCAGCCTCCAGCTGACCACCGACGATGGCAGCCAGAATGTTTTCTGCCGTGTCGTAGGGTATTCGGATGATATCGGCGCCGCCGCCGAGGGTGCGCGCGAAGGTCATGTCGGCTTGTGAAAGCATGATCGATCCAACCCGGGCACCTGCCGGCAGATCGAAGGGGCTGGTTACCCCCTCTTCTCGCGTTGCCAGAACGTAGCCGAGTTCGAAATAGGACCGGGTGATCGTCAGCCATTCGGGCAACGGCCGCCAATCGAGGCTCGTGCCCATCACGGCGTCGCAGTCGTCCATGAGATGGATGAAGAGCTGCTGCTCGAACAGCTCCTGTGTTCCCGAGCTCACCTGGTCGGCTTCGAAGAATTCGGCCTCGAGCAGATGCAGCCCGGCGATTTCGGACGCAATGGCCCGATCGAGATCCACCATGGGACTGTCGGGCCAGATACAGAAGATAATGCGATTGCCACGGTCGCGGATCGCGCCCTCGTAGAAGTCGCGTTGCACCATGGGCTGCGCGATGGCGCCCGATGCACCAAACATGGCCAGCAGGAATATCGACAGGCGAGACATGCCCGAAATCCAATGAGTGGTTTGGCCGCCTGCCGCGTGGTTGGGAGCGGCAGGCGGCCATCAAGCGGCTAGTCGGCCTCCGGGAGCGCGAAGACGAACAGATTGTTGCCGCTCATGGGGTGGCGGATGTCGGGAACAAGCGCCGCTTGCGCACGCGGGCTGCCGCCGCCAAGACCGGTGGGAATGGCGATGTACTGCGTGCCATCGACCTCGTAGGTCACCGGCATGCCCTGCACCGATTGGGAGAGGCGCACTTCCCACACCACTTCGCCGGTTTCGGCATCGAACGCCTTGAAATAGCGATCGAGATCGCCGGCAAAAATCAGGCCCGATTCCGTCGAAAGGATCCCCGTGAGGAACGGGGCATGCTGCTCGTGACGCCATACGGTCTCGAGCGTATCGACATTGACGGCGGCAAGCAGGCCCTGCCCTTCGACATCGGGCATCGGTGCAAAAGTCCGGAAACCGCCGGTCCCACCGCCGCCGACGACGGCCTCGACTTCGCGGGCGGTGAAGTCCATGCAGCTCTGGCTGAGCGGCATGTAGAGGGTCCGCAGTTCGGGATTGAACGCCATGGGGTGCCAATCCTTGCCGCCTGCCGTGCTCGGGCAGGAGAAGATGGGCGTTTCGAAATCAACCGGGATCTTCTCGGGCCGGACGATAGCCTGACCGGTTTCCGTGTTCACGTCGAAGACGTTCTGGAACACCATTTCACGGTGATCGATATATTCGCCGGTCTCACGATCCATGACCCAGAGAATGCCGCTCTTGCCGATCTTGTAGAAGCGCTTCTGGCCGTCGACATCGACAAAGACGTGCTCGAACGCGTCGTCGAGGTCGAGCGTTTCGCCGGGCAGGTACTGGTGGTACCAGAGGATTTCCCCGGTGTCGGGATCAAGCGCGATCGTCGAGTTGGTATAGAGCGCTTCACCCTCATGCCCGCGCCCCACGCTGGTCCAAGGGTAGGCCTGACCCGTGGCGCACAGGATGATGTCCTGCTCTTGGTCATAGGAGCACGGATGCCAGACGCTGCCGCCGGCGCGCAGGAAGTCCGGGGCGTCGCCCCAGGTGTCGCCCCCCTCTTCCCCAGCGATCGGCACCGTATAGGTCCGCCACAATTCCTCACCGTTCGTAGGGTCGTGCGAGACGACGTAACAACCCGTGCGCCCCTCGCGGAACACGCGGCAGTCGGTGAGGCCGGAAATCACCTGCCCCTTAACGATGGTGGGACCGGTGCTGAAACCGACCTTGTAGTCTTCCCATACCTCCATTTCGACATCCCAGGCGACCTGCCCGGTGAAGGCATCAAGCGCAACGACATGCGCGTCGCAAGTCGAGGTGAAAACCCTTTCGCCATAGAGCGCGATGTTGCGGGTGGCGCCGGAGGTGCCGTTGCAGGCGTCTTCGGGCAGCTCTCGCTTATATTCCCAGAGCAGATCACCAGTCACGGCATCGAGCGCCTGGATAACGTCACGCGCGCCGGCCAGGAACATGATCCCGTCATAGACCAGAGGGGTCGATTCGAACGTGCCCGGCTCCACGTTCCACGACCACGCCATCTGCAGGTCGGAAACGTTTTCCGGCGTGATCTGGGTCAGCGGCGAATGGGCCCAGCTATCGCGGGTGCGGCGCCAGTTGAGCCAGTCACCGTCATCGGGGTTGGCGAACATCTCGTCGGTTACCGGCACGAAATCAGCCCACGGATCGTCGGCCGCTTCCTGCGCCGGCAGGCTCGTGACGCTTGCCGCCGAGAGCAGCAGAGCCAGAGCCCAAGCATTATGTTTCATTTTCTCCTCCATGCCCTTGCGTGTAAGCACCGATCGAGAGTTGCCTCGATCGTTCCTGCTGGCGGAAAGGGCGGCCCGGCAGCCAGGAAGGTTTCTCCAAGCGCCTGCCGACATATCCGCCGAGCGTTGAAAGCGCCTGTGGTGTTCCGGGAAGGCTGCCGGTGCATTCCCGCCATTGTGTTCAACGTCCGCACCCGTCCTCCCGACGGTCACTTCTGCTGACTCTGCGAAATGTTCCGCGCTGGTCACGCGAAGGTCAATTGCGGATACTATACCTGCATAAGATATTTAGACTTCAGCTCACTTCGAAATATCAGTATAATTTAAATATTTATTCGTATAATAATATGAAAATATGAGAAGCCGTTGCATCGCGAGCTTTCCGCGTGACATCGACCGCCGCATTGTTCAATAACGCTCCCCAAACAGGGGAACTGGAATGGGCGATAGCTGGGGTGGGCTGACGGCGGCTCTCAATCGTTGGCCGGGATTCGCGCAGAGCGGCATCGAACTCATCAATCTTTCGGAAAACCACACCTTCCGGCTCGACCTTCCCGATGGCGCGCGCGCGATCTTGCGGGTGCACCGCCCCGGCTATCATTCGCGCTCGGCCATTGAAAGCGAGTTGGCCTGGATGCAGGCGCTTCGCAGCCAGACTGGCCTGTTCACCCCCCGCCCCCTACCCGGCCGCGATGGCGAGCTGGTGCAGGAGGGGCGGTTCTTGCATGAGACCCGGCACATGGTGGCGTTCGCTTTCGAGGAGGGCGCGGAACCGCAGGTCGGCGACGATCTTGCGCCGGTTTTTAGACAATTGGGTGCCCTGGCCGCCCAGTGCCATCTTCACGTTACGCGGTGGACGCCACCAGCCGGCTTCACCCGTCACATCTGGACGGCGAACGCCATTCTCGACCCCGATGCCATCTGGGGCGACTGGCGCGCGGCGCCGGGCGTTTGTGGCGAAACGCGCAAGGTGCTGGACAAGCTCGACCGGCGGCTGCGGGAGTTGCTGGCCAGCTACGGCATGAGCCGGGACCGGTTTGGCCTGATCCACGCCGATATGCGCCTGGCCAACCTGTTGGTTGCCGACGGGGAGACGCGGCTGATCGATTTCGACGACTGTGGCTTTTGCTGGTTCGGCTATGATTTCGGCGCAGCCGTTTCCTTCTTCGAAGAAAGCGAAACCATTCCCGCGCTAAGGGCAGCGTGGCTGGCCGGATACCGCCGCCACCGGCCCTTCAGCGCCGCGGATGAAGCCATGCTCGACGTCATGGTTCTGCTACGGCGTATGGCACTGCTCGCCTGGATCGAAACGCATCCGGAGGCCGAGCCCGCTCAACAACTCAGGCACCGATATGCCGCCGAATCGGCTGAGATGGCCGAGCGCTTCCTTTCGACCGGAACCATCGACCGATAGGGTGTGCATACCGATCAATCGTAGAAGAGCGAAACCCGGTGACCGCCGATTTCGTGGACATTGATGTCCATGTCGTAGATCTCTTTCAGCGCCTCGGGCGTGATGATCTCGTTCTTGGAGCCGTGCCGCACGACTTTGCCGTTCTTCATGGCGATGATGTAATCGGAATACCATGAAGCGAAATTGATGTCGTGCAGGACCAGCACGACAGTCTTGCCCAGTTCGCGGCAAGCGCGTTGCATGAGCTTCATCATGCCCATGGCGTGTTTCATATCGAGATTGTTGAGCGGCTCGTCGAGCAGCACATAGTCGGTGTCCTGGCACAGCACCATCGCCACGAACGCCCGCTGCCGCTGGCCGCCCGAGAGTTCGTCGAGAAACCGATCCTTGAGGTCCTCGAGATTGAGATAGGCGATCGATTGGTCGATATGCCCCTTGTCCTCGATGGTGAGGCGGCCCTTTGAATAGGGGTAGCGGCCAAACGACACCAGATCATGGACCGTCAAACGCGCCGTCATGTGGTTGTCCTGGCGCAGGATCGACAGTCGCTTGGCCAAAACGTCGCTGGGCGTGTTGGACACATCCATGCCGTCCACCGTCACCGATCCCGCATCCATCCCCAAAAGGCGCGAGACGATCGAGAGCATTGTCGACTTGCCCGCCCCGTTGGGGCCGATGATCGAGGTGATACCGGCGGCGGGCAGCTCGATCGACACGTCGTCGACCACGGCGGTGTCGCCATAATATTTCTTGAGGCCGGAAGTGATGATCATCGGGCCGCTCCCCGCAGGATGAGAATTATGAAGACGAGGCCACCCAGGAACTCGACGATGATGGACAGCGCGGTATCGAATTCGAACACGCGTTCGAACACCGTCTGACCGCCGACCAGTGCGATCACGCCGAGCAGCGCTGCCGCAGGCAGGATGTATTTATGCTTGGACGTGCCGACAAGCCCATGGGCGAGGCTGGCGACCAGCAGACCGAAAAACGTTATCGGCCCGACCAGCGCCGTCGATACCGACACAAGGATCGATACCATCACCAGGATGATGACGACGCTGCGCTTGTACTCGACACCGAGATTGATCGCCGTGTCGCGGCCGAGCGAGAGCACGTCGAAAGTGTGCCCCATCCGCCAGAGCACCAACGTGACGACGACGACCACGCCCAGCGCAACGCCCAGCAGGGTGGTATCGATCGTCGAAAAGCTGGCGAAAAAGCTGTCCTGCAGCACCTGGAACGCATTGGGATCCAGCAGCCTCTGCATGAAGTTAGAGAGGCTGCGGAAAAAGATGCCGAACACGATGCCCACGAGCACGAGCAGATGCAGGCTGCGCCCTTCGCTCAGAAACAGCCACTGGAACAGCAGCCAGGAAAACCCAATCATCAGAACCACTTCCATGCCGAACTGGGCATAGGGGTTCATGAGTGAAAGCATCTGCGGGCCGAGGAAGAAGACGATCGCCGTCTGCACCAGGATGTAGAGCGCATCGAACCCCATGATCGAAGGGGTAAGGATCCGATTGTTGGTGACTGTCTGGAACAACACCGTCGATATCGCAATCGCGTAGGCGACCAGGACGAGGCCCAAAAGCTTGCGGCCGCGGAAGGGAATGATGAAATCCCAGCTCCCCCTGGCGCCGAGCGTCATGAAGCAGACGACCGAAATCAGAGCGACGAGCGCCAGAACGGCCAGCACGATGGTAGGACGCGACCAACGCAGGTTACGCAGCATTGTGACGCTTCCTTAGCAGCAGATAAAGGAACAGCCCGCTGCCGATCACGCCGACGACGACGCTGATCGGAATTTCATAGGGGAAGCGCACGATGCGGCCGACGATGTCGCAGGCGAGGACAAACGCCGCGCCCAGCACCGCCACCCAGGGCACGGTGCGGCGCATGTTGTCGCCCACCATCAGGCTCACGACATTGGGCACGATCAGTCCCAGAAACGGGATCGAGCCGACCGACACCAGCACGACCGCGCTGACGATCGACACGATGATCAGCCCCAGCGTCATCACGCGCTTATAGTTGAGCCCCAGATTGGTGGTGAAGTCCTCGCCCATGCCGGCCACGGTGAACCGGTCGGCGGCGATGTAGGCCATGATCGTGCCGGCAAGGCCGAACCAGAGCAGTTCGTAGCGTCCTCTGAGCACGCCAGAGAAATCGCCCATGCTCCAGGCGAGCAGCGAGGGCAGGAGGTTGAAGCGATAGGCGAAAAAGCTGGTGACAGCGCCAATGACGCCGCCCAGCATGATGCCAACCAGCGGCACCAGCAAAACATCGCGCAATGGGACGAAGCGCAGGATGCGCAGAAACAGCGCAGTGCCGGCCAAAGCAAACATGGCAGCCACGATCATTTTGGCCATCAAGGGCCATCCGGGCGCCAGAAGCGTTACGACAAGAAAGCCCAGGGTTGCCGATTCCGTCGTTCCCGCTGTCGAAGGCTCGACGAAGCGGTTGCGGACGATCATCTGCATGACCAGGCCGGCGATGGCCAGCGACGAGCCTGCGAGCAGGATGGCCAGCGTGCGCGGAATGCGGCTCATGACCAGCACCTGCATCGGCCGGTCTTCCGCGCTCGATGAGAGCAGCGCCCCCAGCGAAACGTCACTGACGCCAACGAAAAGGCTGATGATCGCCAGAACGATGGTCAGCACGATTCCGACTGTGAGAAGCCGCACTTTAGCTAGCCTGTGGGTAGGGGCCGGGTGCGAGGCCCGGACGGAAAAATAAAGAAGCCCGGCGACTGGAAGCGCCGGGCTTTGCGAATGGAGCTCCGATCACTCGGCGCTGTTGTAGCCTTCGATCACCTGATCGAGCATCAGCATCAGGCCGGTGTAGCCATGCATGGTGATGTAGGCCGCCTGGGGATCGAGGTAAACGATCTGGTCGTTCTGCCAGGCAGTGGTCTCATGCATCAGTTCATTGTCGAGCAGAGCCGCGGCGGCACCCTCATTGCCCACACCGGCATCACGATCGACGACGAAGAGATAGTCGGGATTGGCTTCGAGCAGGAATTCGAACGAGATACCGTCGCCGCCGTGGTCGCCGTCCTCGACATCGTCCATGACCGAGGGAATGCCCAGTTCGTTGTGAATCCAGGCCACGCGGGAATCGGGACCGTAAACCCCCAGGCTGCCCGCATTGGTCACCAGCACGAGCCCGGTGCCCTTGCCCTCTGCAGCGGCACGGGCTTCCTCAACCTTGGCATCGAGTTCGGCAATCAGCTCAGCGGCACGATCCTGGACACCGAAGATTTCTCCAAGCTGTTCGAGATTGCCCTGAACGCCGGCCACGAGATCGGCATTGTTGATCGACATGTCGATGGTGGGCGCGATTTCGGAGACCTGGGGATAGGTCGAGGCCGAACGGGCCGCGACGATCACAAGATCGGGTTGCTCGGCGGCGATACCTTCGAAGTCGGGCTCAAAGAGCGACCCGACATTGAACAGATCGTCGGAAACGTATTCGGCCAGATAGGCCGGAGCGTTGGAACCCGGAGCACCGGCAACTTCCACGCCGAGCGCGTTGAGATTGTCGAAGGCCGCCCAATCGATGGTGAAGACCTTTTCAGGCACACCGGAAATGGTGGTTTCGCCCTGGGGGTGGGTAACGGTGATATCCTGAGCAGACGCTCCAGCGGTGAGGGCGAGCGAAGCTGTCAGTGCCAGGGCGGCAGTCGCAGTGCGGAAAACAAGCGAGATTGTCACGATGACATTCCTATCAATTGGCTGGGGCGTAGCGCCGAAGCCGCCGCCTTGCCCACCTCAAATCGTCCCGCGCCCCGCCTGCTCAATCCCGTTCGGACTGAAGCGCACGCCTTGCGGGCCTCCATCGCCGGCCAAAATCTAACCGAGCGGTTCAGGTATTAGGCGGGTCGGCCCGCCCCGTCAATATTGTTGATTTGAATTATCATCTTATTCTTTCGGCCAAGACAGAGCTGTGCCCCGGCTCCGTCAGCCGCGCGCCTTGTCGAGCGCCTGCTTGCAGGATGCAAGCATATCGAGAACGGCGCTCAGTTCCTCTTTTTGCCGAGCGGAAAGCCCCTCCGTCCGCGCGGCGGGACCGGCGACAAGCCGAGGCTCGTCCGAGGAGACATCGGAAGCGATATCGACGAAATCGACAGCGTCTTCGTCAGTCGCAGGCTCGAACTGAGGTTGGGGTGCAATGGGGCGAATGGAGCCCGTCTCGCCGATGGCGACGACATGCTTTGCGCCCTGCTCCTTGAGAATGCGCTGGACGCCCTTGATGGTGAAGCCCTGATCGTAGAGCAGGTGGCGGATGCCCTTGAGCAACTGCACATCGTCCGGCCGATAGTAACGGCGTCCGCCGCCACGTTTCAGCGGTTTGATCTGGGTGAACCGTGTCTCCCAGAAACGCAGCACATGCTGCGGCAAGTCTAGTTCTTCGGCCGCTTCGGAAATTGTCCGGAAGGCGTCTGGAGATTTATCCAACGCGACGTGCCCCGGTAAAATTGTTTATTTTCCAGATCGAACCATAGATTTGTTGATCTTGGATTTCAAGACGTTGGACGGTTTGAACACAAGAACCTGCCGGGGAAGAATGGGAACTTCCTCGCCAGTCTTGGGATTCCGGCCGATCCGCTCATTCTTGGACCGGACCTGGAAGGACCCGAAGGACGACAATTTGACGTTGTCTCCATCGGCAAGGGAATCGCTGACGATCTGCAGGACCCGTTCCACAAGTTCCGCCGATTCGGTACGCGACAGTCCCACGGACTGGTACACCGCCTCGGCCAGATCGGCGCGAGTCACCGTTTTTCCCGACATGATCTTCCCCTCAACCTTATTGAAGCCCGTGAGCCAGCCCCCAAGATTTCAACCACTTAACGCTCAAAACGGAGCGCGGTCAACTCTACCAGCGAATGAGTGAGGCTCCCCAGGTGAACCCGCCGCCCATCGCTTCGATCATCACCAGGTCACCCTTCTTGATCCGCCCCTCCTCGCTGGCCACCCAAAGGGCGAGCGGCACGGAGGCGGCAGAAGTGTTGGCGTGCCTGTCGACGGTTACGATCGTCTTGGTTTCGGGAATACCGAGCTTGCGGCCTGCCCCGTCGATGATGCGCTTGTTGGCCTGGTGCGGCACGAACCAGGCCAGGTCACCGGTCGTCTTGCCGGTCTTTTGGAGCACGTCCTCGACCACATCGGAGATCATGCCCACCGCATGCTTGAAGACCTCGCGGCCCTCCATGCGCACATGGCCGATCGATCCGGTCGCTGCGACGCCGCCATCGACATAGAGCTTTTCCCAATGGCTGCCATCGGTGCGCAGGCTGGAGACGAGAACGCCCTCTTCGGGCGCATCGTCGGGCACTTCGCGGGCTTCGAGAATCATCGCCCCTGCCCCGTCGCCGAACAGGACGCAGGTGGCACGGTCGGTCCAATCCAGAATGCGCGAGAAAACTTCGGCGCCGACGATCAGCGCGCGCTTGGCCATGCCGGTCTTGAGATAGCTGTCGGCCGTCGCCACCCCGAACACGAAACCGGAGCAAACCGCCTGCACGTCGAAAGCCGAGCCATGGGTGATGCCGAGCTTCTGCTGCAGGATGGCGGCGGTCGCCGGAAAGGTCCTGTCGGGCGTGGTCGTCCCCACCACGATCAGATCGATGTCGCTGGCCTCCATGCCGGCGTTTTCCAGCGCCCGGCGCGCCGCAATCAGCGCCAGGTCGGAAGTCACTTCACCCTCGGCGGCGATGTGGCGCTGCCTGATGCCGGTGCGCTGCACGATCCATTCATCGGAGGTATCGACGATCTTGGTGAGGTCGTCATTGGTCATCACGCGTTCGGGGAGGTATCCGCCCACTCCGCGTACAACAGATTGGATTTTGGTCACGCGGAAGGTGCCTCCAGATTGGACAGGTCCGCCGGCACGGCCAGCGTGGGGAAGTTTTTCAGACCCTCCCCGATCTTGGCGATCAGATCGTTGCGCGCCATGTCGTAGGCAAGGTTCAGCGCGCTCTTGTATCCGATCTCGTCAGTGCCACCATGGCTCTTGATAACGACGCCATTGAGGCCGAGGAACACGCCGCCATTGACCGTACGCGGGTCCATCTTCGAGCGGATGGCGCCAAGTGCCTGACGGGCGAACAGCGCGCCGATCTTGCTCATGAGCGACGAGGTCATCGCGTCGCGAAGATACGTGCCCACCTGGCGCGCCGTGCCCTCGGCGGTCTTGAGGGCGATATTGCCGGTGAACCCTTCGGTGACGACGACGTCCACCGTGCCTTTGCCCAGATCGTCGCCCTCGACAAATCCCTTGTAGGTGAAGCCGGCGCCCGAACTTTCGCTCAGGATCTTGCCGGCATCCTTGACCGATTCATTGCCCTTGGCCTCTTCGACCCCGACATTGAGCAGCCCCACGGTCGGGCTTTCGATGTCGAAGACCGCCCTCGCCAGCGCGGCGCCAAGGATGGAAAAATCCACGAGTTGCCGGGCGTCAGCGCCGATGGTGGCGCCCACGTCCAGAACGATGATGTCGGACCGAAGCGTAGGCCAGATGGCTGAAATCGCCGGGCGGGAAATGCCGTCCATCGTCCGCAGGCAGAACGTGGCCATTGCCATAAGCGCACCGGTATTGCCCCCCGAAATCGCGACGGCGGCCTCGCCGTCCTTGACCGACTGGATCGCCGCCCACATGGACGAGTTGCCCCTGCCCTTGCGCAAGGCCTGGCTGGGCTTGTCGTCCATGGTGATGACGGTCTCGCTATGGCGAACCTCCGAGACCGCGCCCAGCTCGGGGAACTCGGCCATCAGCGGCCTGATGGCCTCTTCGCGTCCGTGAAAGATGAAGCGCGCGTTGGGGCGCTCGCGAAGCAGAAGTTTGGCGCCGTGAAGAGGTGCGCGCGGCGCGTTGTCTCCGCCCATCGCGTCAACGGAGATCGTTATCGTTTCACTCATTGCGTGCCTTAATGCTGCCCGTCTGAGCGCGCCGATTGCTCCGTCGCGCTCACCATAGTCAATGAACTTCGTCTTGCAAGGGTGTCAACCGGATGCCGGTGGCACTCAATCCTTTTTGAGGGCCTTGAGCGCGGCAAAGGGCGAAAGCTCGGCCGGATCGTCCCCGGCCATGCCCTCGGGCAGTTCGGCTCCGGGCTTTCGAGGATAAAGATCGATGGCGAGGGCGAAAACCTCGAGGACCAGATCTGTCAGATCGATCTCATTGCCCTCGAAATAGTCCGGCAGATCATCGTCCTCGAGATTGACGAAAATCTCGGCCCCTGCCGTGGCCTGGCTTGCCGCGTCCTGGCCGGGCAGGAAAATCCTGTCCACCGGCTCGTCAATATCCTGACTCACCGGGTCTCCGGTGACCACGCAAGGCTGGATGACCGTGCCCTTCACCTGCCCCTGGGCCCGCACGCCGCCCCGGAAACGCGATGCGGTCACTTTGGCGGAAAAGTCGGTGACCTCGCTCACCTTGAGCCGCTCGGCCAGCGCCTCGCGCTGCTCCTGGTCCGTTTCGATGGTCACGACCCGCCCGGCGGCGGGGATCTTGTCGACCTTGATGATCGCGTCGAGATCGAGCTGGTTTGGCTTCACAGTCATTTCGGTTCTCCGAACACAACCTTGCCGCCCATGATGTCTTCGACGTTCTGGGTTTCGAGCAGGTCGTCGCAGAGCAGGATATAATCGGCAAACTTGTCCGCGGCCGGATGGGTTCCCCCGCCATGGAAGTTGCGCGAAACGAAGGCGACAAGTCTCGTGCGGTCGCCAGCGTCGAGTATCTCGGAAAGATTGGAGAGCATGCCGTAGAACAGCCCACCCATCTTTTCGATCCGCTTGCCGATGGAAAGGTCGCCCACCCCCATTTCGCGCAAGGATCGGTCCATGTCCTTGAAGAAGCAGTCGAAGACGTCCTGGGCAAATGCCCTGCTCTGGGCTTCGCGCGAGCGCAGCTTGCGGAAAACCAGAGCCGCGTGCAGCGAAATCATGTCGAACCGGCCTGTCAGTGTGTCCGCAACGCCCCATTCGGCGTAGAAAACCTCACGCCGGGATTGCGCCACAATGGCATTATAGACGGCGTAAACGGGCTCGGAGAGCTTGGTCTTACGGAATAAGGACAGGATCATTTCATCTCGGTCTCGAAGGCGAGAAAGACAGCCAATCATACATGGAAATCCATTGGCCGCTTGCCAGAGTCGTGCCTTGACGGCTAAACAACACGTAAAATTCCTGGCGCATTGTCGCGAGGCTATAGTCGAGAGAGTTGAGGAAAGTCAATTCATGACCCTGCGTTCCGCCCTTGTCCGCCTGTCCCCCCTCGCCGCGGCCGTTGCCCTTGGCCTTACGCTCTCGGCCTGCTCGGGCTCCGGCCTCGTCGCGCAGCGCACGCAGGGTTACGTCCTGCCTGAGGATGCGATCGCCCAGATTCGTCCCGGTGCGAGCCAGGACCTGGTGCGCGTCGTTCTCGGCTCGCCGCAGACGACCTCGACCTTCGGTGGGGAAACGGCCTGGTACTATGTGGAAACCAAGGTCAACCAGACCGCTTTTGGGCTGACCTCTGTGCAGGAACGCACCGTGCTCGCCGTCTATTTCGGCCCCGACCGCCGCGTCACCGACCGGGCGCTCTATACGCTCGAGGACGGACGCGTATTCGCCATCGAACAGCGCCGCACCGGCTCGTTCGGCGAAGACCGCAACTTCCTGCAGACGCTGCTGGCTTCAGCCCTCTGAAGCCAGCGCATCGCGCCGCTTTAGTCCCCGATTGCGCAGATCGGTCCATCCCAAAAGCAGGATGGCGGCGACCGCTATCGGCATGGCGATGAGGTTGACCATTTCCCAACCGAACAGGTTGAGAAGCACCCCCGCCCCGATCGAGGCGATGGCGTTGGTCCCGAACACCAATTGCTCGTTGACCGCCTGCACCCGCGCGCCCTCCTCGGGCCGGTAGGCGTTGGACAGCATCACCGTCGAGCCGATAAAGCCGAAATTCCAGCCCACCCCGAGCAGAACGAGGGCGACATCGAAATGCAGCGTCGTGATCCCGGTCAGCGACGTTCCCACGCTCGCGATTATCAATAAAAGCCCGATAGCTATCGTCAGATGCGGTCCGATCCGCCCGATGATCGTTCCGGTGATAAAGCTCGGCGCGAACATCGCCACGATATGCCACTGGATGGAATTGGCTGCATCGGCCGGCGCGTGACCGCACAGATGCACCATCGCCAAAGGCGCGGCGACCATCACGAAGGTCATGAGCGCAAAGCTCGCCATTCCGGTCAGCACCGGCACGAAGATCTCAGGCGTGCGCAGCAATTCGCCCATCGGGCGACCTTGCTCGGAGGCTGGCCGCTTGGGTTCGCCCTTCGGCAAACGCGTAAAGCCAAGCAACAGCATGGCGGCAAGCGACAAACCGGCGAGCCCGATGAACGACCCCGCATAGACGGCGCCCGGCACGGCCTCCGAGGTCAGTGTCGCCAGCCGCGGTCCCAGGAAACCCGCCAGCACGCCGCCGAACATCACCCAAGACACTGCCCGCGCCTTGCCTTCGGGCGGCACGCTGTCGGCGGCTGCGAAGCGATATTGCTGCCCGAACGCTCCGGCCGCCCCGATCAGCAGCATGGCGGCGGAAAAGATAATGAAGCTATGGAGATAAAGTCCGAGCGCGGCCACCAACCCGCCCGTCCCGGCAATCGCCGAGCCGAGCACGAAGCCGCGCGTCCTGCCCATCCGGTGCAAAAGAATCGCCGCCGGCCCCGCCATCAACGCGACGCCGAGAATCATCACTGTCGTCGGCACTGTCGCAAAGGCCGGATCGAAGGCCAGCGTAGCGCCCGCGAGAGCGCCAACCGCCATCACCATGCCCTGGGAAGAGCCGGCCACCGCCTGCGCACCCGAGAGAAGGAGAATGTTGCGCAGAGCGGCCATGGGATTGTCCGATTCAGGGTTGGGATTTGTCCCCAGCATACCCCTCGGAATATTTCCGCGCCACCGCGTCGAGCACGCCGTTGACCATGCCGGGCACCTCGTCCTCGTAAAAGGCGTTGGCGACGTCGACATATTCGCGGATCACCACCTTGAAGGGGATATCCTTGCGCATGGTCAATTCGAACACGCCGGCGCGCAGCAGCGCCCGGAGCGTGGCATCGATCCGCGTCATCGGCCAGCCGCCCTGCAGGGCGGCGTTGATGATGGGATCGAGCTTGACCTGGTTCTGAACCACGCCGCGTACGATATGGCGGAAATAGTCGGCATCGGCGGGCAGATATTGATCGCCCTCGAGTTCGCGCCCCAGCCGGAAGCTCTCGAACTGGCTGAGGGTTTCCTCCAGCGTCTGCTCGCCCACATCCATCTGGTAGAGCGCCTGCACGGCGGCCAGTCGCGCCGAGCCACGCTGGTTTGCCGGTTTGATCTCGTTGTCGGTGGCCATGGCTCAGTCCTCCATCAGCCGGGCGCGCAGCGCCGCCATGGTCATGGCCGCAACCGCCGCGCCGCCGCCCTTGTCCTGTTCGGACATCCGGGCGCGGGCCCAGGCCTGCGCTTCGTTCTCGACGGTCAATATGCCGTTGCCGAGCGCGATACCGTCCGAGATGGAAAGATCCATCAGCGCCCGCGCGCTTTCGCCCGAGACGATCTCGTAATGGGTCGTCTCCCCGCGGATGACACAGCCCAGCGCCACATAGCCGTCGAATTCGTCGCCCTTGAGTTCCGAGGCCATGGCGATGGCTGCGGGAACTTCCAGAGCGCCGGGCACGGTCAGCACTTCGTAGGAAGCACCCGCCTTGTCGAAGGCCGCGGCCGCCCCTTCGAGCAGCGCCTCGGCGATGTCGTTATAAAACCGCGCCTCGACAATGAGGTAGCGCTGCCCTTCGGCCGAGCCGGGCGCAATCGCGAAGGTGTCGCCGGAACTGGCCATCTTTATTCCTGCTTCGTTTCGATAAGCCGCGCCGCATAGCGCGCCATGAGATCGACTTCAAGGTTCACGACGTCGCCCACCCGGTAGTCGGGCCAGTTTGTCGCGGAAAGCGTATGCGGGATGAGGTGCACCGAAAAGCGGTTGCCCTCCACCCAGTTGACGGTCAGCGAGGTGCCGTTGAGCGCCACCCCGCCCTTCTTGGCAATGAACCGGCTCAAATCCTGCGGCGCTTCGAAGACGAAGGTGATCTGGTCGCCGATATCGCGGCGCTCGACGATCGTGGCGAGCCCATCCACATGCCCCGAGACGATGTGACCGCCCAACTCGTCGCCGATCTTGAGCGAGCGTTCGAGATTGATCCGCCGTCCCGCCTTCCAATCGCCGACGCGCGTTACGTCCAGCGTCTCGCGCGCGGCGAAAACGTCGAACCAGTTGCCCTCGTCGGTTCCCTTATCGGTGACTGTGAGGCAAATCCCCTCGCACATGATCGAAGCGCCGAGGTCGATGCTCGCCGGATCGTAACGCGTGCCGATCCGGAGCCTGCGCCCGTCGTTGCGGTCTTCGACGGCAACAAGGGTGCCGATGTCGGTGATAATGCCGGTGAACATGTGTGCTCAGATCTTTTCGAAGGTCGTGAGCATATCGCACCCCAGCCTCCGACTTTCAACCACGCCGAAGCCCAGTTGCGTCAAACGCTCCGGCAATGATGGGTGAACGCTGGCGGGCAGGCCTTGGGCGCCAATAATTGTCTCCCCTGAAAGCAGGTGGAAACGGTCGATCAGCCCGGCATCGAGCAGCGCATCGTTAAGCCCTGCCCCACCTTCGACGAGCACGCGCCCTACGCCCCGATCCGCGAGCGCACTCAAGGCCAGCCCGGCATCGGGATAGCCATCCCTTCCGCCGACCCAGACCACATCCGCACGTTCGAAGATTGATTCAACTTTCCCTCTTTCGGCCATGAAAACAGTCTCTTGGCCCGTATCCGTCGCAAAGAGGGTCAAGCTTTCCGGCAGTTTTCGTCCCGCCATGACCACCCGCAGCGGCCTGCGATCTCTGAGGCCAGCCAACCGAACGTTAAGCCTGGGGTTATCCAGCCGCGCCGTCCCTGCCCCGACCATCACCGCATCGTGCAGCGCCCGCTGCATATGCGTCCATCGCCGCGCCTCTTCGCCGGTGATCGCGACATTGCCCTCGCCCCGCCGCCCGATCATGCCGTCCCGGGAAACCGCCAGTTTCGCGGCGACGAAGGGGCGTCCGCGTCGAATGCGCGAGAAGAATCCCTCATGCAACCGCTCGATGAACGACAGGCCGCTTCCGGCGTCCACGGAAATGCCTGCGGCCTTCAGCTTTTCGATGCCCTGTCCTGCCGTGCGCGGATCGGGATCTGCGGCTCCGCACACCACCCGCGCCACGCCCGAGGCGATCGCCGCATCAACGCAAGGCGGCGTTCGGCCCCAGTGGTTGCAAGGCTCGAGCGTGACGTAGAGCGTTGCTCCTCTTGCCCGCTCGCCCGCCATCGCCAGCGCTTGCGGTTCGGCATGCGGCCGCCCGCCGGCAGCCGTCACGCCGCGTCCCAGCACGATCCCTCCGTCGGAAACGACGAGGGCACCCACGGTTGGATTTTCCGCAGTCGTGCCGCGATACGGCATGGCGATGCGCGCAGCCGCCTCAAGCCAGCGCAAATCGGCTGGCGCGAGGTCGCTCACCCCCTGTCCTCGGGAAGGCTGGGCTCGTCCGATCCCATGTCGGTGAGGAAGGACTGGAAGTCGTCGGCACTGGCGAAGTTCTTGTACACCGAGGCAAAACGGACGAACGCCACGTCATCGAGCCCCTTGAGCCCTTCCATGACGTATTCGCCGATCTGATCGGACGTCACCTCGACATCGCCCAGGCTTTCGAGCTGGCGTACGACGCCCGAAATCATCCGCTCTACTGTCTCGGGGTCGACCTGACGTTTCCTCAACGCCGTATAGACCGACCGCGAGAGTTTCTCGCGGTCGAACGGGACCTTGCGGCCGGATTTCTTGACCACGGTAAGGTCACGGAGCTGCACCCGCTCGAAGGTCGTGAACCGACCGCCGCAGCCATTGCAGACACGGCGGCGGCGGATGGCGTTGGAATCCTCGGTGGGCCGGGAATCCTTGACCTGCGTATCGTCGTTCCCGCAATAGGGGCAGCGCATGGGCTTATCCGTAAATCGGGAAGCGGGCGGTCAGTTCGAGAACCTTTTCCTTGACCTGCGCCTCAACAGCCCCGTTGTTGTCCTCGCCATTGGCGGCCAGCCCATCGATCACCTCGACCATGAACGCGCCCACCTGGCGGAACTCCTCGGTGCCGAACCCGCGCGAGGTCGCCGCCGGCGTTCCCACGCGGATACCCGAGGTGATCGCCGGCTTTTCGGGATCGAACGGCACGGCGTTCTTGTTGCAGGTGATGTTGGCGCGCTCGAGCGCGGCTTCGGTGGCCTTGCCGGTCACCTTCTTGGGCCGCAGGTCGACAAGCATCAGATGATTGTCGGTGCCGCCGGTCGCGATCTCCAGACCGCCCTTCACCAAGGTTTCGGCAAGAACCTGGGCGTTTTCGACGACCTGCTTGGCGTATTGCTTGAATTCGGGCGTCAGCGCCTCACCGAACGCCACGGCCTTGCCGGCGATCACGTGCATCAGCGGACCGCCCTGGATGCCGGGGAAAATGGCCGAATTGACCTTTTTGGCGATGTCCTCGTCATTGGTCAAAATCAACCCGCCGCGCGGTCCGCGCAGCGTCTTGTGCGTGGTGGTCGTTGCCACGTGAGCGTGCGGGAACGGGCTGGGGTAAACGCCCGCTGCGACCAACCCGGCCACATGCGCCATATCCACGAAAAGATAGGCCCCGACCTCGTCGGCGATCTTGCGGAATTCGGCCCAGTCGAGAATCCGAGAATAAGCCGAGAACCCGGCCACGATCATCTTGGGCTGATGTTCCTTGGCGAGCTGGCGCACCTGGTCCATGTCGACCCGACCGTCCTGCTGGCGCACGCCGTACTGGATGGCGTTGAACCATTTGCCCGACTGATTGGGCTTGGCGCCGTGGGTCAGGTGACCGCCGGCGTCGAGGCTCATGCCGAGGATGGTGTCGCCCGGCTGCAGCAGCGCCTGATAGACGCCTTGGTTGGCTTGCGAGCCGGAATTGGGCTGCACATTGGCGAAACCGCAGCCGAACAGTTCCTTGGCGCGGTCGATGGCAAGCTGCTCGACCACGTCGACATACTGGCAACCGCCGTAATAGCGCCGGCCGGGATAACCTTCGGCGTATTTGTTGGTGAGCACCGAGCCCTGGGCTTCGAGCACTGCTTTGGAAACGATGTTCTCCGAAGCGATCAGCTCGATCTCATGCTGCTGGCGACCGAGCTCGTCGGCAATCGCCTTGGCAACGATCGGATCGTGATCGGCAATCGTGCGGGAGAAGAAATCAGGGAAAAGCGGTGCTGTCCCGGTGGCGCTCATCGGCGGACCCTCGACCTGTTGCAGAAAGGATGAATGGCAAGCAAGCGCGCTCCGCATAGCATGGCAAAGCTTGCGATTCCAAGCAAAGATCGGATGGTGCTGACAAGTGGCCGCAGAGTGGCCCTGCCCTGCGCCTTACCCCTGGGCTTCGATCCGCCGCCGAAGCTTGGCAAGCGCGAGGTTCTTCATCTGCATCTGGGTGGCGCTGGCAGGGGCGATCACGACCACCTCTATGCCGGTCGCAACATCGATCGCCGCCACGCGAACCTGCGGCCCGGCCTGGTGAAACTCGAACAGAACTTCCCCACCGGGCTGCTGGTTTGTCATTGCCACCGGACTAGGCGCTGATCTCAGGGAAATCGACCTTGCCCTGCGCGTCGAACTCATAAACGTCGTCACGGAAGCTGACCACGCCATTGCGGTTCGCCCAGGCCGTGAAATAGGTCATGAAAATCGGCACCGGGTTGCTGACATTGGCGTCGACCCGCTCGCCGGAGGCGAAGCGCGAGTTGACGTCGATGATATCGTAGCCGGAATCGCGAAGAATCCAGGCAACGAATTCGGCAACGTTGGCGACGCGCACGCAGCCCGAGGAGTGGAAGCGGGCATTTTCCGAGAACAGACCCTGTTGCGGCGTGTCGTGGAGATAGACCGCGTGGGGGTTGTGGAAGTTGATCTTGACGTGCCCCATGGAATTCTGGGCGCCCGGATCCTGCCGGAACGTATAGTTCACGGCCTCTTCGGTGTTCCAGTCGATGGCGCTCTGAGGCACTTCGTTGCCGCTGCCGTCGAAGATGCGGATCGAATATTCGTTGAGGTAGTTCGGATTGTCCCGCACGAGCTGGATGATGTCGCGGCGGATAATTGAAACCGGCACCGTCCAATAGGGATTGAAATTGATCTGGTGAATGCGGCTGCGCAGGATCGGGGTCTGGCGATCGATCTTGCCGACCACTGCCGTGTGACGGCGCCCCACCTGCCCGCCTTCGATCGCTTCGATCGCGGCAGCGGGAATGTTGACGTTGACGTAGCGATCCTCGAGACGCCCCTCGAGCCCGCGAACGCGCTCCATATTGAGCTTGATCTGGTTGAGGCGCGTCGCGGTCGGCACCTTCATGGCCCAATAGGTATATTCGTCGATCATGCCGTTGATCTGCAGGCCGTGACGAGCCTGGAAGCCACGGACGGCGCCATCGAGCTGGGCGTCGAACTCTTCGATCAGCGGGGTATCCTGCGGCAGATCGCCGGTGTGGGCGAGATAGGTGCGCAGATCGCGGACCGGCTTGCGGTCCGAGCCCAGCCCCAGCCGGAAGATCGATTCCGGCACGTCGGGCCAGCCGCCGATCGCGGTCAGGCGTTCGTAGTATTCGGCGACGCGCTGCAGGTTGAATTCGGTATCCACCGAAACGATCGGATCGAACCCGCCGATGGCGTCCATCGCCTGGCGGGAATTCATCTCCAGTTCTTCCTGGGTCACCGTCTTGCGGCCATTGCCCAGCAGATTGCCGAAGAGCGACTGGGAGAGAGCCGGCATCGGGAACGCTGCCGAGGCCGCCAGGGCCGTCATGCCGGTTACGACCGAACGCCGGTTGAGTTTTCCTTTAGTGTCGCGCATGCCTTTAGTTCACCTATCGAGAAACGGTAGAGACGATCGGTCTTTTGCCCCAATTTGGGCCAGGATCACAACGCCCTCACCGGACTTTGACCGCCGTTGGAATTTTCGGGAGCGTCATATATCGACAAATGCTCGCTAAAAAGAGTTTGCGGCGCAAATAAGAAACGCCGGCCTCCCGGCCGGCGTTTGATTTTCCAGTGTGGCGTCGATACCACAAAGATTGGGCTTAGAGCTTGTAAAGGATCTGGTCGACCCAGAAACGTTCGAGACGCGAGAGCGCCGTGTTGAGCCCCGAGAAATCCGATTCGCCGAGCCCGCCGACCTTCTCGATCGAATTGAGGTGGCGTTCGTAGAGTTCGTCGATCACCTCGGCCACTTCTTCCCCTTTGGGCGTCAGCCGGATGCGCACCGAGCGGCGATCGGTCTTGGAACGCTCCTGGAAGATATAGCCGGTCTCGACCAGCTTCTTGAGATTGTACGAGACGTTCGAGCCCAGGTAGTAACCGCGGGTCCGCAGTTCGCCGGCCGTCAATTCGCTGTCGCCGATGTTGAACATGAGCAACGCCTGGACGGGGTTGATGTCGTCCCAACCCATGCGGTCGAACTCGTCCTTGACGAGGTCAAGGAGCCGGCGATGCAGACGCTCGACGCGCGAGACCGCTTCGAGATAGAGCGGCTTGAGACTCTGCCGGGGAGCGTCTGCCTTTGCAGCGGAAAGATTGTTAGCCATTTGGTTCTGCCTCACTGTATTTTTTAGCGCGATTTTTCGCGTCTGTGAGGGCAACCTACACGGGCTCGGCATAAGATCGGTTTAAGAGACACGCTTAACGGTATCTTACGGGAAAACTTGGGCTTTTTTGGTTTTCAGTTTCTTACGCCCGTATTGAAAACGCTAACCTTTACCGGTTCTTGCACTATATCGAGGACAGCAAATCCCGCCGGATTGCCGGCCTTGCAAACCGGCGGCGAACGTCCTCGCGCCCGCTCCCAAAAGGGGCCTGCACGACCCGCCGACGTCAGTCGACGATCTGCCGGTGGGCGGCCCGTCGGGCAAAGACCAGCAGCGCAGAAGTTGCCAGCATGACAGCAAGTTTGAAGATAAAGCCCCACAAACTGAGACTAACCCATGCGCTGCCGGCAAGGTAAAGCACGACCTCGACGACGAGCGATCCGGCCAGAACGACTGCTCCCCACGGCGCATGTATCCACAATCCCACCGCCGCAAACAGTCGCATCAGGCTCAATCCGGCGAGCAGTAGGAACCCGATAAGCCCCATGGCAACGATCGGGCTGGTGGCTCCCGCGCCCAGGCCGAGCAGCCGCGTCGCATCGCCCAGCCCCATGAACAGGCTGACCAGTGCCAATATGCGCGCAAGGAACCCGGCGGGTTCGGTTCTGAAATCCATCTGAAGAATCCCCCGTCTGCCGATTGCTAACGCGATTTGCCCGGGCCGGACAAGCTTTGCATCCTCGCCTGCCCCTGCTAATGGACACGGGCCCATTACTAAGGACGAAGACGATGGCCTGGCAAAAGCACGACATGGAGTTTCTGGGTGGACGCCGGCTGCGCCGGCCGCGCATGGCGGGCTGGAGCCGCGATCTGGTGCGCGAAACCACGCTCGGCCCGCACGATTTCATCTGGCCGCTGTTTGTCGTCGAGGGTCAGAACGAGCGCCAGCCCGTCACCACCATGCCAGGCGTCGAGCGCCTCTCGATCGATCTCGCCGTCGAGGCTGCCAAAGCCGCCCGCGCCGAGGGCATTCCCGCCCTGGCGCTATTTCCCAACACCGATCCCTCCAAGCGCACCGAGGATGGCCGCGAGGCCACAAATCGCGACAACCTCGTCTGCCGCGCGCTTTCGGCCATCAAGGATGCCGTTCCCGAGATCGGGCTGGTCGCCGACGTGGCGCTCGATCCTTACACCAGCCACGGCCATGACGGGGTGATGGAGGGCGAGGAAATCCTCAACGACGAAACCGTCGCCATCCTCGTCCAGCAGGCTCTCGTCCAGGCCCGTTCGGGCGCCGACGTCATCGCGCCCTCCGACATGATGGACGGCCGCATCGCCGCCATCCGCCAGGCGCTCGACGATGAGGGCATGGAAAAAACCATCGTCCTTTCCTACGCCGCCAAATACGCCTCGGCCTTTTACGGCCCCTTCCGCGAGGCGGTCGGCTCGGGCGCCCGCCTCAAAGGCTCCAAGCTCACCTATCAGATGGACCCGGCCAATGCCGAGGACGCCATCCGCGAGGTCGAGCAGGATCTGGCCGAAGGAGCCGACTGGATCATGGTCAAGCCCGGCATGCTCTATCTCGACATCTGCCGCATGCTCAAGGACCGCTTCGACGTGCCGCTGTTCGCCTACCAGATCTCGGGCGAATATTCGATGATCTCGATCGCCGCCCAGGCGGGTGCTCTCGACCGAGACGCGGCCATGGCCGAAAGCCTTCTGGCCTTCAAGCGTGCCGGCTGCTCGGGCATCCTCACCTATTTCGCCCTGGATATGGCCAGAAAGCTCAACGCCTGACGCGCATGCCCTTGTAATCGGCGCTTGCGCACCAACATGGAAAGCAAGCTTGAGGAGCATGGACCATGGCAACCGATTTTCTTGGCCGCATCGTGCGTGACGATCTCCCGAACCCGGCCAATTCGCCCGAACTATTCGAAGGCATCCTGACCCGCCGGGTCTTCGCCTTCCTGATCGACTGCGTGATCATGGGCATCCTGGTGACCATCGTCACGCTGGTTGCCGGGGTCTTGGGTATTTTCACCTTCGGGCTCGCCTGGCTGTCCATTCCCATCATCATCCCGGTGACTTTCATCGCCTACTATGCGGTAACGCTGGGCTCGTCCTCGCGCGCGACCTTGGGCATGCGGGCCATGGATATCGTTCTCACCCCCACGCGCGAGGTCCGGCTCGACGGCTGGATGGCGATGATCCACGTCGTTCTGTTCTGGATTTCGACAACGATCCTCACCCCGTTCATCGTGCTCATCGGCCTGTTCACCAACCGCCGCCAGCTCCTGCATGACATGATCGCGGGCACCTTGATGGTGCGCCGCTCGCCCATGGTCCGCCATTGGCGTGCCTATGCACATTCGGGCGAACCGGCCTAACCATCGCACAAGCCGCGTTGCGCCTGATGGACGGTGCGATTACACTTGGCCCAACCCCAAACCGGGCCCGAGCGAGCATCGTTTATGGACCAGACGCCGGAAAGCGCACAGTTCTTCCTTACAGCGCCTTCGCCTTGTCCTTATCTGGACGGCAAACAGGAGCGTAAGCTTTTTACGCACCTGTCGGGCCGTCGCGCCTCGGCGCTGCACCACCTTTTGTCCGATCACGGCTTCCGCCGCTCGCAGAACCTCATTTACCGCCCGGCCTGCCTTGATTGCGATGCCTGCCAGTCGGTCCGTATCCGGGCGAAGGATTTCCAGCCCGCAACCCGCCACCGACGCAACCTCAAGCGCAATGCTGATATCGCCGCCGAGGTCGTCGCGCCCATCGTCACCTCCGAGCAGTACGAATTGTTCAAGCGGTATCTCGAGGCCCGGCACGATGGCGGCGGCATGACGCAGATGAGCTATCTCGACTATGAGTTCATGGTCGAGGACACCCCGGTCCACTCCGTCCTCGTCGAGTACCGGCTGACCGAGGACGGGCCCGATGGCGCCGCAGGCCAGCTCGTCGCCGTCGCGCTCACCGATCCGCTGCCCGACGGGCTTTCGATGGTCTATAGCTTCTTTGACCCGCAAATGAGCCGCCGTGGGCTCGGGACCATGATGATCCTCGATCACATCACCCGCGCCCGCACGGCCGGGGGCTATCTCTATCTCGGCTATTGGGTCAAGAACTCGCCGAAAATGGCCTACAAGGTGGCCTTCCAGCCACTCGAGGTGCAGCGCGGCTCGCGCGGCTGGCTCCCCCTTGACCCCGACTGCGCGGATACGGACGCGGACTAGGTGAGGGTCATCGGAACGATACTGGCCGCGCTGGTCGCCGCAGGCTATCTGCTCGCATGCTGCCTTCTGGCGGCCATGGCGATCGCGGCCGCGCTGGGGTTCATCTACCCGGCCATGGACCTCTTCAACCATATCCAGCCGGTTTTGTTTTTCGGGCTGGCGGCGCTTGTGCTGGCTGCTCCGGTGTTCGTCCGCTTTCGCCCCCTGCGGGCCCTGGCGCTCAGTATCGCTGCCACCGGGCTGGTCGCATCGAGCATCATCTACGTTCCCGAACTGGTCGCGGGCTTTGTGCCTCGCAGTGAGGACACCGAGGCGGCGTCCACCTACCGGCTGATGACCTTTAACGTCTTCGGCCGTAACGAGGAACCTCAATCGATCGTCGACAACATCGCCAGCGAAGACCCGGATTTTGTCGCGTTGCAGGAATACAGCCCGGGCGTACGCAGCGTCGTCCATCCGCTCCTGACCCAACTGTACCCGCACTTCCAGTACTGCACCGGCGGCCAGCGCGCCTTTGTGGGGCTATATTCGAAACTTCCCTTTGAACCGCTCAACGAGGACGCCTGCTCGTCCTCGATCATGAGCCAGGATCGAACGGCACGGATCATCGTCCGCGTCGAGACCCAGGCAGGGCCTGCCTTCTCGCTCGCCACCACCCACAATGACTGGCCCGCCCCCGTGACCCGCCAGGCCGAACAATTCGCCATGCTGCGCGACGCCCTGTCGACGGTGCAGCCACCCCTGATCCTCGTCGGCGATTTCAACTCCACTCCCTGGTCCTACACCTTGCGCGGCTTCGTCTCATCGGCCGGCCTGACGCGCCACACCTTCAACGTCCCCACTTTCCCCACGCTCTGGTACTACCTCCGCGACTGGCGCCCGACGATCCCGTTCCTACCGATCGACCACGTGATGACGCGCGGTGACATCACCATCCACAATCTGCGCACCGGCCACCCCAGCGGTAGCGACCATCTGCCCATCATCGTGGAATTCTCCGTAGGCGAATAAGCGTCGCGGCGGTGGACATATACCCGTCCTCATCCCTCCAACTCCAAGGCATGCTCGACGCGGGGCCAGGTATGCGCGTCACTCTCGCTTCTAACCAAAGCATCGCCTCACCCTCCATTGTCTCCGTCCCCGGACTTGATCCGGGCATCGACCGGAGACCCGTAGGGCTTCCACGCAGCTCATCAGAAGTGTGTCCCCAACCTCTCCCGCACCACAGGCAGCGTTGCGGATTGCCGGGTCAAGCCCGGCAATGACGAGAGGAGGCGAATGCATAATCAAAACATTGCCCGGCGCCGCCCTCACCCCCGCCGTGTCACCCCGGGCTTGACCCGGGGTAAGGTATGCGCGCCACTCCCGGCTCTTTCTCCCGCCTCCCTTCGTCACCTTCGTCTCTGGATCAAGTCCGGGGACGAAGGCGATCACGATAGAGAGGCTTGAGTCCACAAGCGAAGAGACTCTGGCCGTAACGCTCCCCCAATCGCCCTTCTCCCCTTGAGGGAGAAGGTGGATCGGACCGCCAGGTCCGAGACGGATGAGGGGTGCGCTGAGCCTCAACAATCACCGCCGGTGGCGCTGAGCTTGCGTCATGGCAGGAGCCGAAAACGGCGCGCATACCTTGCCCCGGGTCAAGCCCGGGGTGACACGGTGGGGGTGAGGCAGGGCACTGCACCGCCGCCGGCCCTCAACACGCTCCACCACCGAGGTCTCCAGCAGCCTTGAAGATACCCACCATCACCCCACCCGCCGTCATCCCGGCCTTGAGCCGGGATCCAGTACACTCAGCGCCTGAGCCCCAGCCGTAACGCTCCCCCAAGAACCCCCTTCTCCCCTTGAGGGAGAAGGTGCCCGGAGGGGCGGATGAGGGGTGCGCTGAGCCTCAACAATCGCCGCGGTGGCCGCTGATATGCCGAGCCCCCTCATCCGACCGCTTCGCGGCCACCTTCTCCCACCAGGGGAGAAGGGTAAGAGGGACAAACACTAACACCGTGCTTGTTATCCCCAGCGCTCCCCCAAAAGCCCCCTTCTCCCCTGGTGGGAGAAGGGCCGGGGATGAGGGGGGCGCTGAGCTTCCACAGACACCGGCGCAAAAAACTTATCCCCGCCCTCTGCGCTTGCCCCATACTCCCCCTCACGACCCCGCGCATATGGACGCAAGCGCTACGAACGTTTGGGCGGGATCGGTTCGGGTTCCTCACGGGTCGCCGTGGGGAAGGCCCAAAGCGGACAGATGGCCGGATGTGGATAAAAGGGTGTGAGCGGACCACCAATCCAATCACTCCCACGTCGCACCGGGGAAACCCGGAGGGGCAGCGGGAAACAGCGGCAACGGTGACTTCCCAACAACCCCCAGCCCGAGAAGCCGCCATAAGCCCAAAATCCCGGACGCATGGGGCGATGATCGCTTCATACTAACAAATACAGCACGAGGCGTTCATCGCCCCATGCCGTCTATTGAAATCGCGATGACCCGAAGGCGCCGCCGGAGGGCGATTTGGCATGCCCTACCGGCAGCTTACCCCACGAACTTGTTGTTGCGCGGAAAGCCCGTCGGCGGTTGCCGGCCCGCTTGCGCACGGTCTCCAACCCAGTCGCGCAATTCGTCCATCGACTTCGAAAAGGTCCGCCCAGACGAGTCCGTCCAGGTCAGCCCATCCGCCGCCCGGAACAGCTTGGCGTCGGAAATCCCGCCGTCCTTGTACTTCTGCAGCCGCACGCCCTTGCCTCGGCTCATCTCCGGCAATTGATCGGCCGTGAACACCAGAAGCTTGCGGTTCTGCCCGATCACCGCGACCATGTCGCCCTCGGCCGGGACGCACAGCTTGGCTTCCTGGCCGGTGGAAACGTTGAGCACCTGCTTGCCCTTGCGGGTGTTGGCGATCATGTCGTCCTCGCCAACCACGAACCCGTTGCCGATGTCGGAGGCGATCAGCCGCTTTGCGCCGGGCTTATAGACGAAGAGGTGGACGATATCGGCTCCCTCTTCAATATCGACCATGATGCGCACCGGTTCACCATGCCCGCGCCCGCCGGGCAGCTTGTCGGCACCCAGCGTATAGACCTTACCGCCCGTGGTCAGCACCAGCAGCTTGTCGGTCGTCTCGCAGGTGAGCGCCAGTTTCAGCCGATCATCGGTCTTGAAGCTCTGGCTCGCGACGTCGTTGTTGTGGCCCTTGAGCGCCCGGATCCATCCCTTCTGCGACAGGATCACCGTGATCGGCTCACGCTCGATCATCGCGGTTTCGATGTCGGCGAGATCGGTCTGCGGCGCGGCGGCGAACTGCGTCCGGCGCCGGCCGAGCTCGGTATCAGGCCCATACGCCTTCTTGAGTTCGCTCACTTCCGTGGTGATCACGCCCCATTGCTTCTTTTCCGAAGCCAGCAGCCCTTCGAGATGCCCTTTTTCCTCCGTGAGCTTGTCGAACTCGGTGCGGATCTCGATCTCTTCGAGCTTGCGCAAGCTGCGCAGCCGCATGTTGAGGATCGCATCGGCCTGAACCTCCGTGAGGTCCCAGCGCGCCATCATCACCGCCTTGGCATCATCCTCCTCCCGGATGATCCGGATCACCTCGTCGAGGTTGAGATAGGCGACAAGGTAGCCGCCCAGCACCTCGAGACGATGTTCGATCTGTTCGAGCCGATGCTGCGAGCGGCGGATCAGCACATCCTTGCGGTGGTTGAGCCAAGCCTTGAGCGCTTCGGCAAGGTTCATCACCCGAGGGGTAACGCCCTTGTCGAGCACGTTCATGTTCAGCGAGAACCGGCTTTCCAGCTCGGTCAGCTTGAACATCGATTCCATGAGCAGCACCGGATCGACGGTCCGCGCCCGTGGCTCGAGCACCAGCCGGATATCCTCGGCGCTTTCGTCGCGCACGTCCTTCAACAGCGGCAGCCGGCGCGCCAGCAGCAGTTCGGCGATCTTTTCGACCAGCCGCGATTTCTGCACGCCATAGGGAATTTCGGAGATGACGATGTTGTAGGTGCCGCGTCCGTTGTCCTCCACCTCCCACTTGGCACGGATGCGGAAGCCGCCGCGCCCGGTGGTATAGGCCTGCTCGGTCGCCGCGGGATCATCCACCAGGATGCCGCCGGTCGGGAAATCCGGCCCGGGGACGAAGCGGATCAGGTCCTTTGCCGTCGCGTCGGGATTGGCCAACAGGTGCAGGCACGCGTCGCACAGTTCGGCGACGTTATGGGGCGGGATCGAAGTGGCCATCCCCACGGCGATGCCACTCGAACCATTGGCGAGCAGGTTGGGGAAATTGGAGGGCAGGACGACAGGCTCTTCATCCTCGCCGTCGTAGTTCGGCCGGAAATCGACCGCGTTCTCGGTGATCGCCTCGAGCAGGCGCGAGGCCACCTCGGTCATCCGGCTTTCGGTATAGCGCATGGCCGCCGCGCTATCACCGTCGATCGAACCGAAATTGCCCTGCCCGTCCACCAGCGGATATCGCACGGCGAAATCCTGCGCCAGACGCACCAGCGCGTCATAGACCGACTGGTCGCCATGGGGGTGGTACTTGCCGATCACGTCGCCGACGATACGCGCCGATTTCTTGTACCCCTGCCCCGGATCGAGCTTCAAAAGCCGCATGGCGTGCAGGATGCGCCGGTGCACGGGCTTGAGGCCATCGCGTGCATCGGGCAGAGCGCGCTGGGTGATCGTCGAGATCGCATAGGAAAGATAGCGCTCCTCGAGCGCACTCCTCAGATCGACGATGCGCTCATCTCCACCGGGCGGTTCCATGATGTCGGCCATAGCCATCCTTGCGTGTTGGCGAATCAATTGCAGATTATAGCGCCGGAGCGATCCGATCGGCGCTGGGAAGAAAAAATCTTGTCCCCGTGTCGGCCAAGCTGAAGCACTATCGTCCTAGAAGCGCAATGCCGAAAACGGCCTCAAGGAGAGATCAATGCCCAAGATGATTTTCATCAACCTTCCCGTCACCGACCTGGCCGCCTCGGCCAAATTCTACGAAGCCCTCGGTTGTGAGAAGAACGCCCAGTTCAGCGACGAGAATGCCACATCCATGGTGTGGTCAGATGCCATCACCTTCATGCTCCTGAAGCGCGACTATTTCGCGACGTTCACCAGCCGGCCCGTCGCCGACCCCAGGGATGCGGTCGGCGTGCTGCTCGCGCTTTCGTGCGACAGCCGCGAGGACGTGGACAAGACCGCCGAGGCTGCCGGCGCGGCGGGCGGCAAGCTCGACGTGCGCGAACCGCAGGATTTGGGCTTCATGTACCAGCGCGCCGTCGAGGACCCCGACGGACACACCTTCGAGCTGGCCCACATGGATATGTCCAAGGTCGATTGGTAACGCTCACACGCTCCGGGTCAGTTGCTCAACCAACCATTCCCGCGTAGAGGGCGGCTCGATCTGTCGGGCCGCCCAGACGTGCCGATCGAGGAAATGACCGGTCAGCCGGAATGCGGCGGCGACATCGCCATCATCGAGCGGCGCATTGCCCATTAGAAAACCAGGGAGTCGGAGCAGCCTGTCGCCATAGGGCTCGGCGGCTTCGCGGCATACCGCCCGGCCCGTCCGGGGCGAAACATGGGTGAGATTTTCGTGCACCCCGGTCACTGCGCAGGTTTCCAGATCGAGCCCGAACCCCAACTCTTCCAAGAGGAACATCTCGAAACGGGCCAGTTCCGCCCCCAGCCACCGCCCTTCCCACTCGCCGTCGATCAGCGCCACGACCTCGCGCAGCAGCTCGTCATGCGGATCGCGCTCGGGCAAAAGCCGCAAATGGTCGGCCAGCAATTGCACGAGATAGAGCCGCTGGCGATCGGCGAGCATCTGGGCAGCCCGCACGCGCGTGGCTTCGGCCGTAAACGTCCCCAGATGATCCTCGAGCCTTGCGCGCCATGTCAACTGCGCCGAATTCCCCGGCTGCAGGAACGCCGCCTGCTTGGGCGACCGCCCGCCCCGCACCAGCCCCAGGCAGCGGCCGCGCTGGGGCACCATGGCTTCGAGGATAAGCGCCGACTCCCCGTGCCGCCTCACTCCGATGATCAGGCCTTCAGCAGACCATTCCATCTATTTCGTCCAATCGAGACCCATCTCGCGGTAGCGCTCGGGATCGTCGGCCCAGTTGGCTCTCACCTTCACGAACAGGAACAGATGCACGTCGGTCTCGAACATCTCGATCAGCTCCTTGCGCGCCTCGGCCCCAATCGTCTTGATCGTTTGTCCCTTGGCACCGAGCACGATCATCTTATGGCTGTCGCGGGTGACATAGACCACCTGCTCGATCCGGTAGCTGCCGTCCTTCTGGACTTTGAAGCTCTCGGTCTCGACTGTGGCCTGATAGGGTATCTCATCGTGGATGCGCAGGAAAAGCTTCTCCCGCGTCACCTCGGCCGCAGTCAGCGCCAGCGTCAGGTCGGTCAGATGCTCCTCGGGGAAGTGCCATTCGCCCAGCGGCGCCTTTTCCCTGCACCACGCGATGAAATCGGCAACGCCGTCGCCATTGAGCGCCGAGATCATGAAGGTGGTCTCGAACCGCGCCTTTTCGTTGATCGTTTGGGACAGCGCCAAAAGCGTGTCGCGCTTGACCCTGTCGATCTTGTTGAGCACCAGAACCTTGGGCTGGCGGATATTTTCCAGTCCGGCCAGCAGCGCCTCGACTTCGCCGTTCAGCCCTTTCTGGGCATCGACGATCAGTGCCACCATGTCGGCGTCCCCCGCTCCGGTCCAGGCCGACTGCACCATGGCGCGGTCAAGTCGGCGCTTGGGGGAAAAGATGCCCGGCGTGTCGATGAAGACGAGTTGCGTCTCATCGGTCGAGACAACGCCGCGCACCTGCGCCCGCGTCGTCTGCGCCTTGTGGGTGACGATCGACACCTTGGTTCCGACCAGCGAGTTCAGAAGCGTCGATTTACCGGCATTCGGAGCGCCGACGAGCGCCACGAAACCGCATTTGCTGGCCAATGTCTCGTTCTCGCTCATGCCTGGCTCTTCCATACGCCCTCGCGGAGCAGAAATCTCTCGGCCGCCTGGTGCTCGGCCAGTTTCTTCGACGTGCCTTCGGCCGTGATCGGCTCATGCCCGCGGACGACCACCGAAATGGTGAAAACCGGCGCATGATCAGGGCCCGACCGCGCGGTTTCCAGATAGGTTGGAGGTTCGAGCCCCTTGGCTTGCGCCCATTCCTGCAGCGCGGTTTTCGCGTCCGCCCTGCGGGCCTGCGCGACGTCGAGATTATCCCCGAACATGCGCGAAACAAAGGTATAGGCCGGCTCCAGCCCGCCATCGGCATAGATCGCTCCGATCACCGCCTCGCAAACATCGCCCAGGATCGCGTCCTTGTCGGCGCCCCCAGTCCGCGCTTCGCTCTCGCCAAGCTTGACGAACGAGCCCATGCCCAGCCGGCGGGCGACCTTGGCGCAGGTTTCCTTGCGCACGAGGCTGTTGAGGGTGCGCGAAAGCTCGCCCTCATTGGCCTTGGGCAGCCGTTTGCTGAGCATGTCGGCAACCACCAGCCCCAGCACCCGATCGCCCAGAAACTCGAAGCGTTGATATGATTCCGCTGTCCGCTTGGAAGGCGATACAGCGCTCGAATGGGTCAGGGCGCGCTGGAGCAAGGCGGGGTCGGCAAAGACATAACCCAGCCTGGCTTCCAGTGTTTCCCGATCGCGCGCCCGCAAACTCATTCGTAGACCGAGGTGAACATCCGGTCGAGGCGGACGTTGCCCGGCCAGCGCCAGATCTGCCAGGGCGGGATGTTGTCGTTGATCGAGAAGAACCGCCACTCGGCCTTGCCCACGAAATTCTCGAACGGCACGAAGCCGACCGAGGACAGCGAGCGGCTGTCGAGCGAGCGGTCGCGATTGTCGCCCATCATGAAATAATGCCCCGGCGGAACGGTATAAACACCGGTATTGTCGAACTGGGTGTTGTCGGAAATTTCCTGAACCGTGTAGCTCACCCCGTTGGGCAGCGTTTCGCGATAGATGGTAACGGGCAGATCGACCCCGGTGCTGTCGCGGTCGGTGGTGGTGCCCACCTGCTCGCGCGGCACGGCCTCGCCATTGATGTGCAGGATTCCGTCAACCATCTGGATCTGATCACCCGGCAGGCCGATCACGCGCTTGACGTAGTTGTCGCTCTGGGGCACCGGCCGGAAAACGGCGATATCGCCGCGATTGGGCGCATTGCCCAGGATGCGACCGTTCCAGGGCACCTCCGAATAAGGCAGCGAGTAGCGCGAATAGCCATAGGTGTATTTGGACGCCAGAATATAGTCGCCAATCAGCAGGTTGGACTGCATCGAGGCAGTCGGAATGGAGAACGGCTCAAAGGCGAATGTGCGGAAAACCAGGGCGATCAGCAGCGCTTGAACGATGATGACGATGGTTTCGCGCAATTCACCCTTGCCGGTCTTCTTCTTGGCGGCGTCCGACATAGGGGTGCTCATGGTGCGAAAGATCTCGGGGCTCGTGTTACGGGACCGGTCCGGCCGGGTCAACCGGCAGGGCCTCGATGATGACGAAGGCCTGTGCCATGCCGTTATCGTCTGTGATGCTGACGTGAATATGGGCCGTATGTCCAGCAGGCACAAGGCGCGCAAGGCGCCGAGCCGCTCCGCCAGTCAGATGCATGGTCGGCTTGCCGCTGGGCAGGTTCACCACGCCCATGTCGCGCCAGAAGACACCGTTGGAAAGTCCAGTGCCCAAGGCTTTGGCACAAGCCTCCTTGGCGGCGAAGCGCTTGGCGTAAGAAGCTGCGCGGAGGCGGCGCCTGTCCGATTTCGCCCGTTCGATTTCGGTGAAACACCGATGCGTGAACCGCTCGCCGAAGCGCGCAAGCGTGCGCTCCACATGCGCGATCTCGCAAATGTCATTGCCCAATCCGATGATCATGCCGGCTCATCCTCGCTCTCCTGCGCCTTGGGTTCAAGCGCTCCCTCTATGCCCGAGATCGCATTGGCCTGGGCAAGGCTGGCGCGTTGGACCCTCGATAGGCCCGGCGTGCGCTTGAGGGTGGCCAGAACATCGGTCAACTGCGTCAGGTCGCGCACATCGAGTTCGAAGATCAATTCGTGCGAATCCGCAGCCAGGGCCCGCATCACAAGGTTGGAGATGTTGGCGTCGCACGCCGCGATGGCGCCGGTGATCTGGGCGAGAGAGCCCGGACGGTTCTGCGAATACATCGAAACGATCGCCTTGAAGGTTTGCTCGGGCTTGCCCTTGAGGTCCCAGCGGACGTCGATCCAGCCCACATCCTTGTCATGGAAATCAGCCAGCGCTTCGGAATCCATGGGATACACCTCCATGCGGCCGCTCTGGTGGAAGATGCCGATGATGCGATCCCCCGGCACCACGCCTTCACGCGAAATATCGACCGGCATGTTGAAATCAAATCCCACCAGCGCCGCGAACTTCTTGATCGAGCTGTGTTGCCCGCCCGGCATGCGAAACTTGAAGTATTGTGCATTGCGCAGCGAGAACCAGCCCTCGGCGTCATTGGCGACCGGCAGCGTCAGGCGCCCCTTGCGGCGGCGTTTGCCTTTGAGAGCGGTCGTTTCCTCGGCCAGGTCGTCGGCGGTAATCCGCCCCTCCCCGATCGCGGCCAGCATCGAATTGCGGTCTCCGATATTGAAGCGGACCGCAAGCGCCACGATCTCGTCCTCGTTGAGGTCGAGACCTTCGCGTTCGATCACCGCCATCAGCACCTGCTCACCCAGGGAGATTGCCCGCTGGAACGCACCAGCCCGCACAGCGCGGCGGATCGCCGAACGCGCCTTGCCGGTTACCGCGATATTTTCCCAATTGGGTGGTGGGGTGTGGTTGGGATCACGCAGGATTTCCACCTCGTCCCCCGAATGGAGCTGGGTGATGAGCGGCATGACCGTGCCGTTGATCTTGCAGCCTACGCAGGTGTCGCCGACATCGGTATGGACGGCATAGGCGAAATCGATCGGCGTTGCTCCCCTGGGCAGCGCAATCAACCGACCGCGCGGGGTAAAACAGAACACCTGATCCTGGAACAATTCGAGCTTGGTGTGCTCGACGAACTCTTCGGGGTTATCACCCTCGGTGAGGCGGGCGATCGTCGAACGCAGCCAGGTATAGGCCTGGCTTTCTTCCTCGAGCTTGTGCATGTCGCCCGAGAGCGCTTCCTTGTAGAGCTGGTGCGCCGCGATGCCGAATTCGGCGATGGCGTGCATTTCCATGGTGCGGATTTGCAGCTCCACCCGCTGCCGTCCCGGCCCCACGATCGTGGTGTGGATCGAGCGATAATCGTTGGCCTTGGGGACGGAGATGTAGTCCTTGAACCGGCCGGGCACGACCTTCCAGCTCGTGTGGATCACGCCCAGGGTCCGGTAACACTGATCGATAGTATCGACGATCACGCGAAAGCCGATCATGTCGGAAAGCTGTTCCAGAGCGATCGCCTTGCGCTCGATCTTGGAATAGATCGACCATGCCGATTTGAGCCGGGCCGACACCTTGGCCTTGATACCCTGCTCGCTCAGATGGTCTTCCAGTTCGGCCCGGATTTCGGCAATGATCTCCCGGCTCGACGTTTCCATCTGCGCCAGACGGCTGGTGATGGCGTTGTAGTGCTCGGGGTGAAGCGTCTTGAACGAGAGATCCTCAAGCTCGTTGCGCATGTCCTGCATGCCCATGCGGCCGGCAAGCGGCGCATAGATATCCATGGTTTCCTGGGCGATGCGGCCGCGCTTGTGCACGGGCATGAATTCGAGCGTGCGCATGTTGTGCAGCCGGTCGGCCAGCTTGACCAGCAACACACGCACATCCTGCGATATGGCCAGCAGCAGCTTGCGTAGGTTCTCGGCTTGCGCCTCTTCCCTGGAAACGAGATTCAGCCGCTCGATCTTTGTCAGCCCGTCGACGATCTGGCCGATCTCGGTGCCGAACATCTCATCGATTTCGGCGCGGGTGGCGTCGGTGTCCTCGATGGTATCATGGAGCAATGCGACGGCGATGGTCGCGTCGTCGAGCTTGAGGTCGGTCAGGATAGCGGCGACTTCGAGCGGATGGGCGAAGTACGGATCTCCCGAGGCGCGTGTCTGGCTGCCATGCTTTTGCATGCCATAGACATAGGCCTTGTTGAGCAGATTTTCGTCGGCGTGGGGATTGTAGGCCAACACGCGTTCGACAAGCTCGTACTGACGCATCATGCGTCCGAATACTCCGAAAAAAGGAACCGCAAACTAGAAAGGCGCCCGACCGTGAGCCAGACGCCTTTCTAAAATATATAGATAAAGGCTTGCGCCGATCAATCGTCGCGACGCTCGGGGGGCGCCAGCGACTCGATGCCGCGGAGCAGTTCTTCTTCGCTGATCGTATCGAACACCGGTCCATCCTCGTCCGAGGAGGTCTCGATACGAGGGGCGATCTCCTGCTCGGGCTCGTCCACTTCGACGTATTTCTGCAGCGAGTGGATCAGATCTTCCTGGAGATCGTCGGGCGAAATCGTGCCGTCACCGATTTCGCGCAGGGCAACGACCGGGTTCTTGTCGTTGTCGCGATCCACGGTGATCGCGCCACCCGAGGAAATCATGCGGGCGCGATGGGCGGCCATGAGAACCAGCTCGAAGCGGTTCGGAATCTTTTCGATGCAATCTTCTACGGTGACGCGTGCCACAGCCGGTCTCCATTGCTTTGAGGGAAGCGAGCGGCCCTCTTACACGAGTGTCCGACCAATGACAAGCATGCGTTCGCCCGAAGTCCTCACCCTAATTTTACACGGCAGGCGTGAACTTCTTTCACTCCTGGGGCGTTGAGCGAGATACACGCCTGCAAGATTTTTTCTGCCTTGATATTGTTTGGAGCTTTTGCCGGTAATGTTCGATCCACGGGAAAAGGTGGCCCTCTTCATCGACGGCGCCAATCTCTACGCCACGTCCCGGGCGCTCAGCGTCGATATCGACTATAAGCGGCTTCTGAGCCAGTTCCAGGATACGGGCTATTTGTTGCGCGCCTACTATTATACTGCCCTTGTCGAAGATCAGGAATATTCCTCAATCCGGCCCCTCATCGATTGGCTGGACTATAACGGCTATACCGTCGTCACCAAGCCCGCCAAGGAGTTCACCGACGCCCAGGGCCGGCGTAAGATCAAGGGCAACATGGATATCGAGCTCACCATCGATGCGCTGGAAATGGCGCCCTATTACGATCATCTCGTGTTGTTTTCCGGTGATGGGGATTTTACGGCCCTGGTGGCGGCCCTCCAGCGCCGCGGCAAGAAGGTGACGGTGGCCTCCACGCTCACTACCCCTACCCCCATGATCTCGGACGATTTGCGCCGCCAGGCCGACTATTTCCTTGAGATCGCAACCCTCGCCAAGACGGTAGGCCGGCCCCAGGTTGACCGGCAGCAATCGGCCAAAGAGGATGTCACGCATTGATTCCAAGGCGTGAGACAACTCGTTCGTGACCACTCCCAATCCGCCATCCGATTGCCCCCTCTGTCCCCGGCTGGCCGAGTTCCGTCATCTCAACCGCGCCCAGTTTCCCGGCTGGCACAACGCTCCGGTAGACAATTGGGGCGATGCGGCCCCCAGCCTTTTGATCGTTGGCCTCGCCCCGGGCCTGCGCGGCGCCAATCGCACCGGTCGCCCCTTTACCGGCGACTATGCGGGCGATCTCCTCTACGACACGCTCAAGATGTACGGGTTGGCTCGGGGCGAATACCGCGCCGACCCCGATGACGGGTTTGAGCTCGTCGATACCATGATCGTCAATTCGGTGCGCTGCGTTCCCCCTCAGAACAAGCCGACCGGGCCTGAGATCGCCACTTGCCGGCGGTTCCTGATCGCCACCCTGTCGGCAAACCCGCAGGCCAAAGCCTATTTCGCGCTCGGCCGCATCGCTCATGATTCCCTTCTAAGCGCGCTTGGCGAGCGCCGCGCTGCCTTCCCGTTCTCCCATGGCGCCGAACACAGGCTGAGCGATGGCCGAGTGCTGATCGATAGCTTCCATTGTTCGCGCTACAACACCAACACCGGCCGACTGACGCCGGAGATGTTCCAAAGCGCTGTGGGGAAAGCTGTAGCGGTGATAAGGAACTGATTTCTGGCGTTCTTTGCCGGAACGACGCGGGGCGAGCAGAGGCGGAGTCCCGCCTACCCCTGCTTCAGCAGCCGTTGCTTGTCGCGCGACCAGTCCCGATCCTTCTGGACCTCACGCTTGTCGTAGGATTTACGCCCCTTGGCGAGCCCGATCGACAATTTGGCCATGCCGCGCTCGTTGAAATAGAGCTTGAGCGGCACGATGGTGTTGCCCTGCCGCTCCACGCCACGGGCCAGCTTGGCCATTTCGCGCGCCGAAACCAGAAGCTTGCGCCGGCGCTTCTCGTCATGGTTGAAGCGGTTGGCCTGTACATATTCGGGGATATTGGCGTTGATCAGCCAAAGTTCCCCATCTTCGGGCGAAACGTAGGATTCTGCGATCTGCGCCTTGCCGTTTCGCAGCGACTTGACCTCTGTTCCGCGCAGGACAAGACCCGCTTCGAGCGTTTCGAGTATCTCATAGTCGAACCGGGCGCGGCGGTTCTCCGCCACGACCCCGGTCTCGAGCAATCCTTTTTCTTTCTTCGGTGCCATAATAGACCGATCAGTTGATTAGGCCCGCGTGGACCAACGCTGCGTCGATGACCTGCTTAGCGCCCTCGGAGACCGGCACCAGCGGCAAGCGGACCTCGTCCCCACAGAGCCCCAGGCGCGAGGCGGCATACTTTACGCCCTGCGGATTGGGTTCGATGAACAGCGCCTTGTGCAGCGGCGCCAGCCGGTCCTGAATGGTGAGCGCAGTGGCGAAATCGCCGGATTGGCACGCCGCCTGGAAGGCGGCACAAAGCTTGGGAGCGACATTGGAGGTCACCGAGATGCATCCCCTGCCCCCATGAGCATTGAATCCGAGCGCGGTGATGTCCTCGCCTGAAAGCATGATGAAATCGGGGCCGAGGGCCGCCCGCGTCATGCTCGCTTTGCTCATATCCGCGGTAGCGTCCTTGACACCCACTATATTGGGGCACGCATCACGCAGGCGCTTGATGGTATCGACAGCGATATCGACCACCGTCCGCCCGGGCACGCTATAAAGGATCACCGGCAGGCTGGTGGCCTTGGCGATGGCGGAGAAATGCTGGAACAGCCCCTCCTGACTGGGCTTGTTGTAATAAGGAACGATGGTGAGAATCCCGTCGGCACCGGCCTTTTCCGCGAACTCGGCGAGGTGGATCGCTTCCCGAGTGGAGTTGGAACCCGCCCCGGCGATGACCGGCACCCGGCCCTTGGCGACATCGATGGTAATCTCGATTACACGCCGGTGTTCTTCGTGGCTGACAGTGGGACTTTCGCCGGTGGTGCCGACCGGAACCAGCCCGTTCGTCCCCTCGTCGATCTGCCATTTGACGAAACGCGCCATCGCATCTTCGTCAACAGCACCATTGTGGAACGGCGTTATCAGCGCCGTGATCGACCCGCTAAACATGCGAAACAGTCCTCGATTTGAACCGCCGGCGCGCCCGACAGCCCCTCATTATACATATCGGTGTCATCCGTTGCGGCGGACACCCTCTTGATGACGCGAGATGACGAATTTGTCACCCCGAAAACTGGCGCACCATAGTGGCACTTGCATGGCGCGACAAGCGTATGCGCGCCGCTCTCAGGCTAAAGGAACTGAGATTGTCCAACGCGCTGGGCATGCTATGAAGCGTCATGCTCAAGCGCGCCAAGACACTGCCGGAAAGTCCGATCTTTTCTCAGTTGCCCGTCCGGATGATTACAAGCGGGCCGGCCGGAGTGCAGGTCGCCGTCCATGTCCATGGAACCCTCAGCGACGATATTTTACCTGTCATCTGCATCCCCGGCTATGTCCGCAACATGGCCGATTTCAGGCATTTGCCGGCGGCCATCAACCAGGTCCCCGGCACCGGGCTGGCGTTCGTGCTGCTCGACCTGCCGGGCCGCGGCCGCTCCACTCCCCTTCCCAGGAATTTGGCCTATTCCACATTGCTGGACGCCGATTGCGTCCTTGATGTCCTCAATGCCCTGGACATCGGGCCCGCCGTGTTGATCGGCGAAGGCCATGGTGGACAGGTGGCGATGCTGGCGGCGGCGCGCCAGCCGACCAGGATCGCGGGCGCCGTTCTTGTCGATTCCGGGCCGGTTACCGACTCCAGAGGGCTGGTGCGTACCCGCACCAATTTCCGCCACATCACCGAGTTGCGTAGCCCTCCCGCCGCCCGAGCGGCGCTCCGCAAAATGCTGAGCACCGACTACCCCGGCGAAAGCGAAGCGCGCCTCGATGAGCTTGCCGAAAGGCTCTATGTGCAAAACCCGCGTGGGCGCCTCGAGGCACTGTTCGACGATCGGCTCATCGAACAACTCGAGCAGTTCGAATTCGATGATGTGCTCGAACCGCAATGGCAGTTGTTCGGCGCCCTTGCCCATGCGCCGCTGATGATCGTCCGCACTCAGCTCAGCGACCAACTCCGCCGCGCGACATTTGACGAAATGCTGCGCCAGCGGCCGGATGCGGCAACCCTGGCGATCTCCGGCCAAGGTTCACCGGCGCTTTTGGACGGAGCAGAAGAGCGCGACGCGCTTGCGCAATTCCTGATCGAGGTTTGCCGACCGCCTTCGGGCGAAAAACTAATGAGCTTCGTCCCTGACGATCGCTTGGGCCTGCGAAACCCAACGCTCTCGCTCGATCCGCCCCCTAAACGATAGCCGGTCGTTCATGACGGCAATTGCATGCTCATCCCAAGCGGCGATCTGATGAAAATGGTAGATGCCATTCTCATGCAGAACCGCTTCAAGTTTCGGCCCTACTCCCTTGATCTTTTTAAGATCGTCCGGCCGACCTTCCAATGGGGCCGAAAGCAGGCCGAGGCCGGCGTCGTTAGCATCCGGTACGGCGGCGGGTTCGGCAGTTTTGGCTGGCGCCTGTTTCGGACCCAACATGCGCTTGAGCAGATAGCCGATCACGCAGCCGATAAGGAATGCGGCCAGCAGAAGCAAAGCGCTGGGAATAATGTGCGGCGTGGGATTCATTGCGGGGCCCTCACTCCAAATCTTCGGGCGCGCCATACCATCCGGCAGCAATGCCGATGAGCAGCGCCATGAGCAGGAAAGGCCAGTTGATGATGATGAGATAGGCGATATCGCTCAATGCCCTGCCCCCGTTTCTGTGCCAGCCGCATCTTCGAAGCTGAAGACGATCCGGCGATTGGCTGCCTTGCCCGCTGCCGTTTCGTTCGATGCGACCGGCAGGCTTGCGCCATAGCCTACGGCGTAGAGCCGCTGCGGGTCGATACCCAATTCGGTCAATTTGAAGACGACAGCTTCGGCCCGCGATAGCGAAAGGATCAGATTGGCGTCCTCCCCACCATCGGCGTCGGTATGACCTTCTACATAAACGGGGGCCGATGGACAATCGGCGAGTATCTCGGCCACACCCCCCAGGGATTCTTCCGATTCCGCCGTAAGGCGCGCGCTCCCCGAGGCAAACAGAATGGATCGACCGGCCATAAAATCATCGATCCTGTCGCGGCAAAGCTGGTCCCGATCGTCTCCGGTCATCGACGCCGCTCGTTCCGCTTCCATCGTTGCCGCATCTTCGGCGACCGGATCGCCGGCAGTCGCTTCCGCAGGTGATCCAGCATCGCCGACCGCCTCAATGGGTGCCGCCTCGTCGCCTAGGTCGATGCTCGTTTCCGTGTCTTCGGATCGCTCTCCCGTCGCGGGAGTCTCGATCTCGGAATCCTCGGCACGCACCGGCTCGTAGCCGGTCTTTTGCTCAGCGACGGCATTCGAGTCGCCTTCTTTAAGCGGCTCCGGCTTGAGCTCGATTTGCCAATCAGAACCCAGGCCGGTTTCTGCCCCCAGTATTGTCTCCACCGAGGAGCGTTCGCTGGCGTGGATCAGTGTGCCTGTTATCGTCCAGTCGCCGTCCTCATAGGTGACGGCTCCTTCGTCGAGCAACCCGCTCACTTCGACCGCCTTGACAGCGTCGGTGAAAAACCCGGAAGGCGCTCCTTCGGACACTCCCATGCGATCGATCGCCTGCTCCCCTGCCCGCTGGATCAGCATCTCCTTGACGGTCAGGTGGGGAACGTCGCCGGCCAGTACGCTTTCACCATTCGCAACGCGCACCGACCACGAAAACTCAGCTTCCACCGGACGCTCTTCATCGGCTGCGTCTCCAAGCGTCTGAAACTGCGCCACCGCAGGCCCGCTCGCGAGCAGAACAACCGAAATCAATGCAAGAGTGGTAAGCCTGGGCGAAATCATGGACCGTTATTATCTGGTGGGCAGCATGCGAGGCCGGGAATGCCCGACTCATGAAACGCGCACAGTGTAGTGCAGTTAGCTTCCCGGTGTCGCGGCGATCTCTTCAAGTGGTCGAGAGCTCCACAGGCTATTGCGACGAGCGAGGGGCAATCTCTGATTACCACACCCCTTTGCGCAGGGCTTAGGCCCTCCTAACTGCAAAAGGTTTGCCGAAATTCCAAAAGCAAAAGAAAAGGGCCCGGCAAGCCGGGCCCTTCATAATTCCAGTTCGGTAGAACCGAATTAGAACGTCTTTTCCATCGAGAAGACGACCTGGTAGTTTTCGTTGGAAGCAACGAAACCTTCGAGGCTGGTTTCGAAGTTGCCACCCGGAGCGTAGGTCACGCCGCCGGCACCGTAGACGTAGTCTTCATCACCATTAACATCGGTATAGCCGAGTTCAGCAAAGGCCGTGATAGTTTCAGTGACGTCAACGTCGACACCGCCGTAAACGGTGAAGATCTCAAGGGTTTCGAGCGCATCAATCACTTCTTCATAACCGGCACCGAGGTAAACGGCAACAGTTTCAGTGGCGTCGAACGAACCCTCACCCATAACAGCGAACTCTTCGTCATCGTTGAACAGCGCATCGGCCTTCAGCGAGAACATGTCGAAGGTGGCGTCGGCGCCGACGTTCGCAACCCAGTTGCCGTCATCGTCGGCGATGAAGCCGGCGCGAGCAGCGAAGTTGTCGAATTCAGCCGAAACCTTACCGTAGTAGTTGACCTGCTGGTCCGTACCGGTAGCAGCAGTGCTATAGAGGTTGCCGAACAACACACCGGCTTCAGCGGAGATACCCGAAGCGTCATAGGCAACGCCGAGACCGGCAGTGCCATCACCTTCGAGGTCTTCAAGCGAAGCAAGAACGGTGAAACCATCAGCAACAACGGCTTCAAGCTGAATGCCGTGGCCACCGGTGGTTACCGCAAAGTCTTCACCGAAAGCTTCTTCGTTGTCGATTTCGAAATCGAAGAAATCGTGCTTATCGTTGCCATAGGTGTCATCGAAGATTTCGGTATCGAAGATCGAGTCACGCAGGCCAGCCGACAGAGCAGTGCCGTTGGAAAGAATGAACTGAGCATAAGCTTCGTTCACATTGATGTCGTCGGTGCCATCTTCGTCGAACGAAATATAAGCAACAGCAACGCCGTCATCGGTCTGGGTCTGAGCTTCGAAAGCCAGGTCCCAGTTCAGGTCCGACTCGGTATCAGCAACGTCGGTAGCACCCCAGGAGAAGTTCTCCACGGTGTAATCATACTGCACGCCGCCCGAGATGAGCAGGCAGGTGTCGTCGGATTCGATGGTCAGGCCGGACATGCCGAGCGCATCGCAAACGCCGAGCGAGACGAACTCGACGACCGGATCAGCGGCCTGGGCACCCGTCGACAGGGCCAGAACGGCTGCAGAACCCAGAAGAAGGCTCTTAAGTTTCATAATTGACCTCCAAAGTCAGTCATTCAGTTTGTTGCCGGGCTATCCGGCAGTTTGTCGAAACGCGACCACATTTTTGTTTGGTGTCGTGTGTTGCCGCCGCGTTGCGACCGACAAACGATCCCATGCATGGATTCGCAAGACCCACTCTAGCGATGGCGGATGCCCGTGCAACAGCCGTTATACGCCTTCAACAGGCCCTGGCATGGGTTGCGAAGTGAATGTTGCAAAATGTCCACACATCCGGAAACCACTCGTTAAGACTTTTGGCAAACAGCGTTAACAACCCGTTTAGACTTGCCCTGCGACAAGCGATCTCGCCCCCCGATCCGTAAAACAGCCACATTGGTCATATGCTAGATTTGAGGGGCTTCTATCGTTGGGAAGGACCACTTTTGCCTGATCGATTGTCCCCTCGCCTGGGCGCATGCATTGCCATTGCTCTTTTTGGTCTTGCCTGCAGCGACGTGGCGGTCGGTCAGCAGCCCAGCGGCAGCGAGCAGATGCTGATCGACATCGATGCGCTGATCGTGGGCACCGAAGTCACGACCCGTTGCGCCCTGTTCGATTCCTCGCTTCAATATCTCACGCCTCTCGAACAGGTCGGCGCGACGCTTCGGCTGCAGGAAATCGTTGTCGCCGCCTCCTCACTTGTTGAAGACATGCCCGATCGTGTCGCCCGCATGCATGCAGATGCCGCCGAGATCGAGTGTGGCAACAGTGATCTGGTGCCTTACATGGATTTCAGCCGGCAGATTGCGCGCGATATGATCGACATCGCGCTCGTGGCCTGGCGATCCATCGATATCGACCGGTGCAACTATTTCGCCGATGATGGTTTCATGGTCGCCGTCGATCGCGCGCGCGAAGCGGCCGAACAAGCGTCGGTAGAGGGTGAGGCGAACCGGGTGGCCTATATCGAGCAAGGAGCTGCGATGTGGGTAGAGATATTCAACGACAATTGCAGGAACCTGCAGTTCGAGCCGGTGGAAACCGTTCCCGGCCAGATCGCCCTCGCCCTTCCGACAGAATAGTCGTTTGACCCTCTTCCAGTGCCAAACAAATTGCGATAATAGCGGTCGCTGAATGGGGCTGTAGCTCAGTTGGGAGAGCGCGTCGTTCGCAATGACGAGGTCAGGGGTTCGATTCCCCTCAGCTCCACCATTCATTCTTCCTCGAATTTCCGAAATTAAGTCGGCGGCTTAAGCGTGGAGCCGATTGCTTGACCACTGGCACCGCTGCAGGTCTAAAGCGCCCCAAGTAGGACGCCGGCAATAACCGACGACGGCAGAAGTACTGATACTATTCGCAAGTAAAATCCACTAAAACGGCCTAATCATTATGATTTAGAGCCGCCCATTTTAGTGCCTGCATTATTGACAGCATTTCTGCTCGAGGGCGCAGAAAAAGCGCCGTGCAGGCCTTGTGCGACGCGCGCAAAAAACGTCGCCCAAAGCTGGCCGCACCTACATCTATAGGCGGAAGTGCGCCCGCGAGCCAATGCTCGTAATGTCGATGGGAGGCGAAAAGCGGGAGCAGTCGCGCGCCATGTCGACCGGAGCAGTCGCAACAACGTTATTTTTCGGGCTCGAGTTCGAAGCCACGGGGCCCGTCTTGCGACCCCGGGCCGAGACGGAACTCCTCGCCATGGAAGCGCTCTCTCGGCTCGACGAGGCGTCCGGCGACCTCTCGATCATCGACATGTGTTGCGGCGCGGGCAATCTTGCCGCCGTCATTCAGGTAAACAGGCCGAACGCAAGGGTGTGGGCCTGCGATCTCACCGATGGCGCCATTGAAGCAACGCGGAGCAACATAGGGCGGCTGGGCCTGGGGCAAAAGGTGTCTGCGTGTCAGGGAGATTTGTTCGCCGCCCTGGACGGCCTGCCTCTCGAAGGCTCGATCGACATGATCATTGCCAATCCTCCCTACATCTCCACCAAGCGGCTGACCCAAGGCGACCGCGCATATCTGCTCTCAAAGGAGCCGCGGGAAGCTTTTGATGGCGGCCCCTATGGCATTGCACTGCATCAACGGATTCTCGCAGATGCCCCAACCTTCCTCAAGCCGGGCGGATGGCTGGGCCTCGAGTTCGGGCTCGGCCAGGCCCGCCAGATCTTCGCGCTGATCAAACGCTCAAAGGTGTGGAGCGATCCGCAGTGGGCCCATGACGCGGACGGTCAGGAACGTGTCGTCTTCATCCAGTTAATCGCCCGAGGCCGTGGATGAACGCGCCGGTAAACACAGTGCGGGGCGACTTGATCCGACCCTTCGCGCGCAAGGACGCCGAAGCGGTTTCGCTGCTCTTCCATGCCTTGATGCACCATGCCAGGGACGCTGCACCCAGGCGTCTTGCGGCCTATCTCGGCTCACATTTCATCGATGGGCCTTTTGCCGATCCCGAAATCCCCTCCCTTGTCTATGTTTCGGATGAGGAAGAAGTCGAAGGATTCGTCGGGGTCGTGGTGCAGCCGATGGTTTATCGCCAAAAGACGATCCGCGCGGCGATCCTCGGGACGCTGATGGTAAAGGGACATGATCGGGCTCCGACGATCGGCGCCCGCCTGCTCAGAAAGGCCGTAAGCGGGCCGCAGGATGTCACGCTCAGCGAAACGGCCGGGGAGGCTTCGCTGGCGATGTGGCGGCAGTTGCACGGGACGGTCCTGGACCGATACAGCTACGACTACTTCCGCGTCCTCAGGCCGGTGAGCTTTGCCCTTGCCGTGATGGCACGACGGGTTCCCTGGCTGGCTTATGCAACGCCAGTCGCGCAGTTGCTGGACAGGCTGGCGCCGCGAGACGGCAGCCGGTTGGGTTGGACAGGGCTTCCGGGCGAATTCCGCACCCATGGCGGCGTGTACGCAAGGCGTGTCTCGGTCTCGGATTTCGCGCGGCTGACGGAGGTTCTGCTGTCTGCGGATGCCGTGAGGCCTGTTTGGCCAGACGGGTGTTTGCCGGCGTTGATCGCCGAGGCGATGGACAAACCCGAATATGGCGCGCCGCACCTTTGCGAGGTCGTGACGCGGGCGGGGCATCCGATCGGAGGGTTCCTGCTGCATTTCGCTCCCGGTGCCTTGGCCCAAGTGCTCGACGTCCTGCATGCTCCGGGACAGGCGGGCCCCGTTTTCGATGCCATGCTGTGCTACGCGCGCGATCTGGGGGCCTGTGGCGTACGCGGCAGGATTACCCCATCGCTGTTCGACGCCCTTGTGAGTCGCAAGACTCCGCTGGCTCACGCGGGGGCCAGCGTCATCCATGGCAAGGATACCGCACTTATTGCCGCGTTTGCGGAGGGGCGGGCGCATTTCAACGGGCTGGTTGGAGAAAGCTGGACGCGAATTATCGGCGGTTCGTTCAACTGAACCGACCGCCACAACGACTTTGGCGCGCGTCGCGCCAAGTCCCATAGGTTTGGTGAAACCGGGTACGACGACAGGATCTGAGGGAGACTTCCAGCATGTGCGGCATAGCCGGCTATCGCGACGATGCGTTGGGGGCGCCAGAAGGGCTCGCCCTGCTCGTTGCCATGACGCGGGCTATCGCGCATCGCGGCCCTGATGCCGCGGGGCATTGGGCGGAAGCAGGGATCGGGTTGGGACATCGCCGCCTGTCCATCATTGGGCTGGCCGACGGGCAGCAACCCATGGCCGATCCCGAGGCGGGGCTGATGCTGAGCTATAACGGTGAGGTGTTCAACTTTCCCGAACTGCGAGCCGAACTCGAAAAGCGCGGACATCGGTTCCGTACCCATAGCGATACCGAAGTCATCCTCAAGCTCTACCGGGAATACGGCGCCGACTGCGTGAGCCATATCAATGGGGATTTCGCGTTCGCCCTATGGGACAGGCCCAATCGCCGCTTGCTCCTGGCCCGGGACCGCATGGGCGTACGCCCGCTATACTGGGCACGGACCGGAACAGGGGTCGTCTTTGCTTCGGAAGCGAAGGCGCTGTTCTGTCACCCGCAGCTTTCAGCCGAACTCGATCCGCTGGCCCTCGACCAGATTTTCACCCTGTGGTCGCCGCTGGCCCCGCGCACCATCTTCAAGGGCATCTTCGAGCTTCCGCCCGCGCATCTGATGCTTTTCCAGGGCGGTAAGCCGCAGATCCGCCCCTATTGGCAGCTCGACTATCCCGATGAAGCCGACGCCCCGCAAACCGGCAGTGCGCAAAGCGTCGCCGAGGAGGTTCTGGACCTTCTGACCGATGCGACGCGCATCCGGCTGCGGGCCGATGTGCCGGTTGGATCCTATCTTTCGGGCGGGCTCGACTCTGCGATCGTTGCGGCACTGGCGGCGCGGGAAAAACCCGATGGCCTGTCCACCTTCTCGGTCGCCTTTGAAAGCGCCGAGTATGACGAAAGCGCTTACCAGCGCGAAATGGTTTCGGCTCTGGGAACCGAACACGCCCAGGTGCTCTGTCGCAATGCTGATATTGCCGATGTATTTCCCGATGTCGTGCACATGGTCGAGCGTCCTGTTTTGCGCACGGCCCCTGCGCCGCTCCACCTGCTGTCAGCACTTGTGCGGGCGAAGAGTTACAAGGTCGTGCTCACCGGAGAGGGGGCCGATGAGGTCTTTGCCGGCTACGATATCTTCAAGGAGGCCAAGGTGCGCCGCTTCTGCGCCCGCGATCCGAAATCGCAAGGCCGCGCGCTGCTGTTCAAACGGCTCTATCCCTACCTGCCCGAGCTCCAAAAGCAGAATGCCAGTTATCTTGCCGCCTATTTCGGGGTCGAGGCGGCAAGGCTGGACGATCCGCTGTTTTCCCATCGGCCACGCTTCCGTTCAACGTCGGCGGCAAAACTGTTCTTTTCCGCCGATTTCAAGGCGACGCTTGCGGGATATGATGCTGCCGAAGAGTTGGCCGCCCAACTCCCGGCCCGATTTGGCCGTTGGCATCCGCTGCATCAGGCGCAATTTCTCGAAACGCGCTATCTCCTGCCCGGCTATATTCTCTCCGCGCAGGGCGACCGGATGGCCATGGCGCATGGGGTGGAGGGGCGATTCCCCTTCCTCGATCACCGGCTTATTGAGCTGGCGGCAGGGATTTCCCCGGCGCTCAAACTCAGGGGACTGGAAGAAAAGCACATCCTGCGCCGCGCGACAGCGCATCTGATGCCTAAAACGATTGGCAGGCGCACCAAGCAACCCTATCGCGCGCCCGACAGCGCCGCATTCGCGGCAAGCGATGCCCCCTATGTCGCTGCCGCGCTTTCCCGCAGGGCCGTTGCCCAAGCGGGCATGTTCAATCCTGACGCGGTGCAAAAACTGCAGGCAAAGCTGGCTGCGGGCAAGCTTTCGGGCTTTCGCGACAATGCCGGTTTCGTCGGCGTTTTGTCGGGTCAGCTCTGGCACGGCCAGTTCTCGGTCACCAACACGCTCGACCAATCACAACCAACCTACGGCAGGGAATTGACATGACTGCACACGATCGCATCCGCGCCTTCATCATTGAAAACTTCCTGTTCGGGGATTCCGACTCCATGGTCGAGAATTCCGCCTCGCTGATCGATAACGAGATCATCGATTCAACGGCGGTGCTTGAGCTGGTGGCGTTCATCGAGGAGAGCTTGTCGGTCCCGGTCGCCGATTCAGACATCGTGCCCGCCAATCTGGACTCGGTCGATGCCATCGCGCGGTTCGTGGCCGAAAGGGGCGCAGGCCCCGCCACCCGAGGAAATCCAGAATGCGTGTCGAGAGCTTTCTGAGCAAAAGTGCCGCGAGCCTGCCCGGCAAGACGGCCCTGGTCGCCGGGCTGACGCGGCTCGACTATTCAGAGCTCGATCGCCTGTCGAGCGCTCTCGCCGGGGGGCTGGCGCAAGCGGGGGTCAGGCGTGGAGACCGGGTGCTGGTCTTTCTGGACAATTGCTGGGAAGCGGTCGTCGCGATTTTCGCAATCCTCAAGGCCGGGGCGGTCTTTTCGCCGATCAATGCCTCAACCAAATCGGCCAAGCTCGCCTATATCATCGACAATTGCCGTGCCACGGCGGTGATCACCGGGACGCGCACGGCGCCGGTGCTCGCCGAGGCGCTTGAACATGCCCAGGTACAGCCCCTTGCGGTGCTCGCTGGAAACCCATCCCCGGCCCTGCCCCAGGCGCGCCATTTGCCGGCGCTGATCGATGAGGGCAGGCCCGTACCTGACCATGGTGGCAGTGCGGACGATCTCGCCATGCTGATCTATACGTCTGGCTCGACCGGGAGCCCCAAGGGGGTGATGATGACGCACGCCAATATCGATGCTGCGTCGCGGTCGATTACCACCTATCTGGAAAATACCGAGGACGACATCATCCTCAACGTCCTGCCGCTCGCCTTCGACTATGGGCTCTACCAGGTTCTGATGGCGGTCCGCATGGGCGCGACGCTGGTGCTCGAAAAATCCTTCGCCTTCCCGCAGGCCATTTTCGAGACCATGCGCGCCGAACGGGTGACAGGTCTGCCCCTTGTGCCGACCATGGCGGCGATGATCCTCAATATCGAGGGGCTTGAGCCGGGCAGTTTCCCTGCGCTGCGCTATATCACCAACACCGCTGCGGCCCTGCCGCCCGCCCATATCGAGAAATTGCAGGCCCTGTTCCCCACGACCGCAATTTTTTCGATGTATGGGCTCACCGAATGCAAGCGCTGCACCTGGCTGCCTCCTGCCCGGCTCAAGGACAAGATCGGCTCGGTCGGCATCGCCATTCCGGGCACACGGGCCTACGTGGTGGACGATAACGGCAAGCCCGTGCCTGCCGGAGTGAGAGGAGAACTGGTCATTTCGGGACCGCATGTCATGCAGGGCTATTGGGAGAATCCCGAAGCCACCGCCAGGGCGCTGCGGCCCGGCCCCAATCCAGGCGAAAGGGTGCTTGCGACGGGCGACCTGTTTTATGCCGACAGCGAAGGCTTCCTCTATTTCGTGGGGCGCAAGGACGACATCATCAAGACGCGGGGCGAGAAGGTCGCGCCCAAGGAAGTCGAAGCCGTACTCGCCGCTCATCCGGGAATTTCCGAGGCCATCGTGGTGGGCCGCGAGGACCCCGTGCTCGGGCAGGCGATCTGCGCGCTCGTTATTGCGCGAGACCCAAGCCTCACCGAGCAGGACGTGATCCGCCATTGCGCCAGGCTGCTCGAGGATTTCATGGTCCCTAAACATGTCGTGTTCCGCCAGAGCCTGCCCACCACCGACACCGGTAAACTCAGCCGCCGCCTTGCGGCAGACAGTCTTCTCTGATGTCCAGCCTTGCCCCGTCCTTCGCCGCGCCGTTCTCAAGGGATGCCCTGGTGCTCGATGCCGAGGCTGAGGCCGAGCGCATCGTCCTGGCCATGCGCCGGCAGCTGCGCACCGACCTCAAGCGCCGGGGATTGGTTCTGGGCGTATCCGGAGGCATCGATTCGAGCGTCTGCGCCGCGCTGGCGGCCCGCGCGGTCGGCCCCGAACGGGCGTTTGCCGTCATGATGCCGGAAAACGATTCCGATCCCGAAAGCCAGAAGCTCGCGGAAATGCTGCTGGCCCATTTCGGCATCGCGGGTGTGGTCGAGAATATCGGGGAAACACTCGACTCCATGGGCTGCTATCGCCGCCGCGATGACGCCATCCGCGCCCTTGTGCCCCAGTTTGGGCCGGGCTGGGGCTGCAAGGTGGTCATCGCCAATGCGCTCGAAAGCGACAGCTTGGCCATTTCCTTTCTTGTCGTGCAATCGCCGGCGGGCGAAATCCGCAAGCTGCGCATGCCCGCCGAAATCTATCTGGCGATCATCGCCGCCACAAACATGAAGCAACGTACCCGCAAGCAGCTTGAATATTACCATGCCGACCGGCTGAACTACGCGGTGATCGGCACGCCCAACAGGCTCGAATACGATCAGGGCTTTTTCGTCAAGAATGGCGACGGGGCGGCTGACATAAAGCCCATCGCCCATCTTCTGAAGTCGCAGGTTTATCAGCTTGCCGAGTATCTTGGCGTGCCCAAGGAGATATGCCGCCGCCCGCCCACCACCGACACCTGGTCCCTGGCCCAGTCGCAGGAAGAGTTTTATTTCTCAGTGCCCTATGCCCAAATGGACCTGTGCCTTCTCGGCCTTGACCTGGATGTGTCCCGCGAGGAGGTGGCCACGGCCACCGGGCTGACCCCGGACCAGGTGACCCGTGTCTGGACCGATATCGAGGGCAAGCGCAAGGCGACACGCTATCTGCACCTTCCCCCCTTGCTTGTCGACTAGCTCGAAGCACTTTGACAGGACCAGCGCAGGAGGGTGGGCCTTAGGCAATGAAGGCCGCCAGTTCGGGATCGGGCTCGGTTCCCACCGCATCCATGAAGGCGTTGGTCGCCATCATTATCCCCGCCAGGGCCGTGAGGTCGACAAGCGTCTTCTCCGGCAGCGCCTGCGAGAGCTTCGACCATACTGCCGGAGGAATTGCCTTGGCATCGGCCGCAAAAGCCCTGCCGAAGGCTTCGACGGTACCGAGATCGATCGCGATGGCCGGGGCCTCGTCGGTCAGGCCCGCCAGGCCCCGGCGCATGAAGGCCATGCCCACGACATTGTCCATTTCGGCGCTGATCGCCAGGCAAAGCGTCAGGACGGCGCGATCGCCGATCACGGGGGCCAGCTCGTCTCGCAGCGCGAACCATTCGCCATAAACCCTGAGCGCCACGGGAGAATGAACGAGAGTGCGCTTCATATTGGTCATGCGTCCGCGCAGGCGCAATTCTTCGTCATGGGCCGCCTTCTGCTCGGGTCCGGCACGATCGAGATCGAGTTGGCCGATATAGGGTTTTCCGATCATTCGACGTCCACGATGCTGGCGCCGCGCTCGAGGGTGTTGCCCACCGTGCAGACGGCATGGGACTCCGCGATGAGCTGCCGGCGCTCCTCATCGGTAAAGTCTCCCCCGATGTTGAAGTCGCAAGCAAATTCAGCGACCCTCGAGGGCGCGCCTTCGCCTTTGGTGTGCGTTACATCGACCGATACACCCTCGAGCCGGTCCTGCCAGCCGAATTTGCGGGCCGCGATGCGCACGCTCAAGACGAGACACCCGGCGAGCGCCGCGTCCATCAGTTCGAGCGGGGTCATCCCCTCGTCCCGGGCCATCGCAGCCAACGCCATGCGCGCGCCCGACCGGGCTTCGACTTCCCCCTGCCCTTCCTTGTCGAGATGGGCGGAAACGGTGGTGGGGCGTGCTGTGATGGTAACCATAATCTGTCGCTATGCTCGTTATAGGGTAGATATGTTTGATGTAAGCAATTGTATGCGGCAATCACAGCCCGCAGGATAGATTGGGCTTCGACACGCAGCCGACCGACAGGAATGTCATTCCCGCGTTGGTTCGAAATACGCCAAAGATTGTCATTGGCGTGTGGATGAAGCGCATGACCTGGCGCGCTAGATATGGAAACCACTTGGCGCTCGATGCCATCGGCGCCAGCAGACAAGGAGCTGGATGCATGTCTCATTTCGTTTCAACGTGGCGCATGGCAGCGCTTTCGGGCGCCGCTGTCCTCGCGCTCGCCGCGGCAGCGCCGGCGGGGCTCGCCCAGGAGGCCGATCCCAGTGCCGTCATCCGCATCGGCTCGCTCTACGAGCCCCAGAATCTCGACAACACCGCCGGTGCCGGCCAGGGCGTCACCGAAGCTTTCAACGGCAATGTCTATGAGGGCCTGTTCAGGCTCACCGACGACGGCGACGTCGAGGAGGTTCTGGTCGAAAGCTATGAGATCAGCGAGGACGGCCTCACCTACACCTTCACTCTGCGCGAAGGCGTCACCTTCCACTCGGGCGATCCGCTGACCGCGGCCGACGTCAAATATTCGATCGAACGCGTGACTGCCCCCGAATCGCAAAGCTCCCGCCGCAATTCCCTCGCGGCCATCGAAAGCATCGAAGCGCCGGATGACCGCACCGTGGTCATAACGCTCGGCGAACGCTCGATTTCGCTTCCCTACAATCTGAGCTATGTCTGGATCGTCAACGACGCGGCGACCGAATTGACCGCCTCCGCCGACGGCACCGGCCCGTACCGCCTCGACGACTGGCGCCGCGGCACGTCGCTGACGCTCACCCCCTTTGCGGATTATTGGGGCGAAGCCCCCAGCAATGGCGGGGTGGTCTTTACCTATTTCACCGAAGCCACCGCCCAGAACAACGCCCTGCTCACCGGCGCGATCGACATCATTCCCTCGGTGCAGAGCCCCGATTCCCTAGCCCTTTTCGACGGCAATCCGCAATTCACCGTCACCGAAGGCGCTTCCACCACCAAGGAATTGCTGGCCTATAACGACCGCATAGAGCCCTTCAACAACGTCCAGGTGCGCAAGGCTCTGGCCCGCGCCATCGACAAGGAACGCCTCCTGGCTTCGATCTGGGGCGAATATGGAACGCTGATCGGCTCCTTCGTGCCGCCCACCGATCCCTGGTATGTCGATCTGACCGACGTCGATCCCTATGATCCCGAAAGCGCGCGCCAGCTTCTTGAAGAGGCCGGTTATGGCGATGGCTTCAGCTTTACCCTTGATACGCCGAATTACGATCCACATCCGCTGGTCGCCCAGTTCATCCAGAACGAGCTCGCCCAGATCGGCGTGACGGTCGAGATCAACATCATCACCGCCAACGAGTGGTACACGAAGATATACCAGGCCCAGGATTTCGAGGCGACGCTGCAGGAACACGTCAACCACCGCGACATCGTCTTCTACGGCAACCCCGATTTCTACTGGGGCTACGACAATCCCGAAGTGATCGAGTTGATCGCCTCGGCCGAAGCGAGCGAGACCGTCGAAGAGCAGGTCGAAAAGCTGACCGAGGCCAACCGGATCATCGCCGAGGACGCGGCCAGCAACTGGCTTTATCTCTATCCGCAGATCGTGGTATCGAGCGCCAACGTCAGCGGGTATCCGATCAACGGCCTGAACTCTCAGTTCTTCGCCTACGATATCGAAAAGAGCCAGTAGTCCCACCAGCCCGGCGGAAAGGAGAGCGACATTCTCGTCTATCTTTTGCGCCGGTCCCTGATCCTGGTGTTTTCCCTGGCGATCGCTGCGGCAGTGCTGTTCGTGCTGCTGCGGCTTTTGCCGGGCGATCCGGCCAGCGCGCTGATTTCGGTGGGGGCCGACCCCGAACAGATCGCGGCCGCCCGCCGTCAGGTCGGCTCGGACCTGCCGCTTTTCGAGCAGTTCATCCATTTCGTTTCGAGCCTGATGCGGTTCGATCTGGGCACGTCCTTTGTCAGCCGCACCTCGGTGGCGGCCGAGATCGCCGCCCGTCTGGCGGTTACCGTCCCCCTGACGCTCATGGCCTTTGCCCTTGCCGTGGTGATCGCGGTGCCGCTCGGTATCGTCGCAGCGGTCAGAGCCGACAAATGGTATGGGGCCGCGATTTCGGTCGTTTCCCAGCTCGGCATCGCCATTCCCGTCTTCTGGGTCGGCATTCTTCTCGTGGCGGTCTTTGCCGTCAATTTCAGGATATTTCCCTCTGGCGGTTTCCCCCCGGCCGGATGGTCGGACCCGGCGGCCACGCTGCGCGCCCTTGCGCTGCCGACCATCACCATCGCCATCGTCATGGCCGCTTCGCTTCTGCGCTATGTCCGCTCGGCCACCCAGGACGTTCTGGGCAGCGACTATCTGCGCACCGCCAGGGCGCTGGGATCGGGCTTTGCCGAAGCGCTCGTGCGTCACGGATTGCGAAATGGAGCGGTGCCGGTCGTTTCCATCCTCGGGATCGAACTGGCGACCACCTTCCTCGGCGCGGTCGTCGTCGAGCGGGTGTTCACCCTTCCGGGGCTGGGGTCGATGCTCCTGCTCGGCATCGAGCAGCGCGATTATCCCAACGTCCAGGGCGTATTGCTCATTTCGACGCTTATCGTGCTGCTCGTCGGGTTTGTCGCCGATATCATCCAGCGTCTCATCGACCCCCGGCTGCGCCGCTCGAAACGGAGTGAGGGACGATGAGCGCCGTGGACCTTAATAGCCCCGCGCCAACCCGCAAGCGGTCCCGCCTGCCGCTGACGCTGATCGTGGGCCTCGCACTCGTCGGCATCCATGTTGCGATTGCGCTGCTGACGCTGTTCTGGACGCCTTACGATCCCAACGACATGGCGGGGATGCGGCTCGAAGGCCCTTCGCTCGCCCATTGGGCGGGAACCGACCGTCTGGGCCGCGACCTGTTTACTCAGATCATGATAGGCTCGCGCATCGCCATTCAGGTGGGCGCCGGTGCCGTGGCGATCGGCGCAGCCATCGGCGTGACGCTCGGCGTCATCGCCGCCTTCGCCACGCGAACGCTCGACGACGCCTTGGCCGCGACGCTCGATATCCTCATCGCCTTTCCCACATTGCTGCTCGCCATGCTGGTGGTGGCCGCCGGCGACGGGGCCAGCCTTGGGTCGGCGATCATTGCGCTCGGGGTCGCCATTTCCGCCATCGTCGCCCGGCTCACGCGCATCCTGGCCAAGCGCGTGCTGGAGATGGACTACATCACGGCGGCCCGCACCTCGGGCACGTCCTGGCTGGCTATCGTCTTCATCCACCTCCTGCCCAATATCTGGCCCACATTGATGGTCAATTTCGCGCTCCAGTTTGGGCTGGCCGTGATTGCCGAGGCGTCGCTCTCCTATCTGGGCCTCGGCGCGCCCCCGCCCAATGCGTCCTGGGGACGGCTACTGCAGGAGGCGCAGGGCACCGTCTATACAGCCCCCTTCGGGGCGGTCGCGCCGGGCATCGCGCTGGTCATCCTCGTTATCGGCATGAACCTCCTCGCCGACGGCCTGCGCGATTTCGCCGATCCGACGCGGAGGCGCGGCCAGTGAGCCCCATTCTCGAAATCGACGGCCTCACCATATCGGCCAGGGGACAGAAGCTGGTTTCCGATATCGACCTCGCCATCGCGCCCGGAGAGCGCTGGGGCGTGATCGGGGAGTCCGGATCGGGCAAGTCGCTCACCGCCCTCGCCAGCATCGGCCTCCTGCCGGCCGGGCTTGTGCAAACCGGCTCCGTCATCCTGGACGGCCAGCCGCTCCACGCCCTGTCGGAGCGGGAGATCACCCGTCTGCGGGGCCAGGCGGCTTCGGTCATCTTCCAGGAGCCGCTTACCGCGCTCGATCCCCTGATGCGCCTGGGCAAACAGACGGCCGAGCCGGTCGCGCGCCGGCTGCGGCGTGAAGGAAAGACGGTGGACCGGAAATCCGTCGCTGCCGAAGTGATGGACCTTTTCGAGCGCGTGGCCCTGCCCGAACCGGCCCGCATCGCCCGCTCCTACCCATTCGAGGTCTCGGGCGGGCAGCGTCAGCGAGTGGCGATCGCAATGGCGCTCGCCTGCCGTCCCAAACTGCTGATCGCCGACGAACCCACCACGGCGCTGGACGTAACAACGCAAGCCGAAGTGCTCGGTCTTCTCAAGCAATTGGTGAGAGAAATGGGCATGGCGCTGCTGTTCATCAGCCATGACCTTGCCGTGGTCAATTCCATCGCCGAGCGGATCGTCGTAATGCGCCAGGGCAGTATCGTCGAGCACGGTGACGCAGCGCGCGTGCTGGCCGAACCGCGGCACGATTATACCCGATCGCTCGTCGCGGCCGCGGCAGCCTTCGAAAACGCATTGGCGGGGCGACCATGAGCCTGCTTGCTCTCGACAAGGTCAGCTTCGGCTACGACAGGACCCAACAGGTCCTGCACGAGGTGTCCTTCGCCGTGCGCAAGGGCGTCAATGTGGGTCTCGTCGGGGAATCGGGCTCGGGGAAATCCACCATCCTTCGCCTGCTCCTGGGTCTCGATCTCGCCGGCTCGGGCAGCATCACCTTTTCAGGCCAGCCGCTGGACCCGCGCGACAAGAGCTTCATGCGCGACTATCGCAAATCGGTGCAGCCGGTGTTTCAGGACCCTTATTCCTCCCTGGACCCGCGCCAGCGTGTCGATCGGATCATCGCCGAACCGCTGCGCTCGCTCCGGATCGCCGGCGATCACGACGCGGCAATCGCCGCAGCGCTCGATGCAGTCGGTCTGCCGCCCGACGCCGCCCATCGTTATCCGCACGCGTTTTCGGGCGGGCAGCGCCAGCGCATCGCCATCGCGCGGGCCATAGCCCCCGGCCCCCAGGTGCTATTGGCCGATGAAGCCGTCAGCGCCCTGGACCTTTCCACCCGCGTCCGCATCGTCGATCTCCTCAAGACCCTCTCGGCTTCCCTGACCGTCCTCCTGGTCTCCCACGACCTCGGCGTCGTCGCCGCCCTCTGCGAGGAGATCGTCATCCTCGAAAAGGGAAGAGTGGTCGAGGCAGGCAGAACCAGCGACATCCTCGCCCACCCTCGCCATCCCTACACACGCAAACTCCTCTCCAGCGTTCCAAGACTGCGGTGACCACGACACCCCGCTGAGGACCCCGATTTCACGGCAGGCTGGTCTGGCCCGCCTCGGCTTTCAGATCTTTGGAACCTCTTGCCGCTGCACCGCATTGGCCGGAGACGACGAGGGTTACCGCCGGGGGCAAGTCCATGATGGGGGATATCGGCCCGCTGAGCAGCCACATGCTGCAGCACATCGCGCTCATGAACCTAGCGGTTCCCGCGCTGATCTTTTTTGTCGTCAAGTACCGCTCCCAGCTTCTGGCGCGCTCCTGGCCGTTCGCGGCGGCCCTCCAGCTCATCCTGCTTTGGGGCTGGCATGCGCCGACCGTGCTTGAAGCGGCCATGGCATCGCCCCTGCTGATGGCGCTGATGCATCTGAGCCTCGTCATCTCGGCCGCGTGGTTCTGGCTTGCCATCGCCTCCATGCCGGCCACCGGATTGTGGCGCTCGATCTTCGCGCTGCTCGTTACGGGCAAGCTCTTCTGCCTTTTGGGCGCGCTCCTGGTCTTTTCGCCCCGCCTGGTATTCGGGCAGATGACCCATCATGGGCACGCCATGACCGCCTCGCTCGCCGACCAACAGATGGCGGGCTTGATGATGCTCATCGCCTGTCCGCTCACCTACGTTCTCGCCGGCGTATGGATCACTGCCCGCTGGTTCCTGGCCCTGGAAGCGCAGGGGCGTGCCGATGCCTGACAAGCGGGACGAAGGGGTCGAGATGGTGCGCGCGCTCACGCGCTGGCAACGCCTCGGTCTGGCCGTTCTGTTCGTGGTCGGCGTGTTCGCGGTAGGCGCCGGCGTATTCGTCTGGACTGGCTATTACAACATCAGCGCCAAGGCACAGCACTGGGATATCACCACCGAAATCCTCGAAACGGTCCGCGATCAGTCGATCCGCGCCCGCGCCGATACGGTCGATGTTCCCAATCTCGACGACCCCGACATGATCGCGCTGGGCCGCGAGCACTTCCTCGGCGGATGCTCGAGCTGTCATGGATTGCCCGGCGAAGTGCTCAACCCGGTCATTTCAGCCATGCTGCCCAACCCGCCGGATCTGACCTACGCCCCCGAGCACTACGATGCGGGCGCCCTGTTCTGGCTGATCGACAACGGCATAAAATATACAGGCATGCCCGCCTGGCCGGCGGATAACCGGTCCGACGAGGTCTGGCCGCTCGTGGCCTATCTCATCGATCTCAATCGCCGGCAGGAGGAAAGCGCGGTGATTGCCGATCGCAGTCCCGACGGGCAGCCGACCGCCGAGTTCGGTTTCCAGGTTCTCACCCAATGCAGCCGCTGTCACGGAGATGCCGAAACTCCGCCGGTCAGCGCCCTGGTGCCCGAACTGGCGGGCCAGCCGGTCCAATATCTCGAGCGCGCCCTGCGCGAATATCGCGACGGCATCCGGCCCAGCGGCTACATGCTTCCCGCTGCCTATGGGCTAACGGATGACGACATCACCGAACTGGCGGAATATTACGCTGGTCTGCCGCCGCGCGCGTCGCAGAGCTCGCCCGATCCGGACAGCATCGCACGCGGCGGACAGATCGCCGCCCAGGGCGTACCGGCGGACGATGTGCCGGCCTGCCTGAGCTGTCATGGCAATGGCAACCCGCAATTCCCCGAGCTTGCCGGTCAGTCGGCGCGCTATCTCGAAAGCCAGCTCGAACTGTGGCGCGGAGGCGGGCGAGCGCAAACCGGCTATGGCGAGATCATGTCGATTGTCGGCCAGCGTATGAGTCCCGAACAGATCAGGGATGTGAGCGCCTTTTTCGCTAGCCTGACGCCGCCCGAAGCCGAGGCGTCACAATGAAGCTCATTGCCGCCCTCCTCCTCATCGCGTTGACGCTTTCCGGCTGCTCGCCAATGCAATCAGCCTTTCATCCCACGGGCGAAGAGGCCGAGCGGGTCGCCACCCTGTTCTGGATCATGACGGCGGGCGGCACCGTCATACTGCTGATCGTGCTCGCGGCGACCGCGCTCGCCCTTTTTGGCGGAAAGGTCAGACGAACGCTTTCGTCCGAGCGGTTCATTACCGTCATGGGCCTCGCCTTTCCGGTCGTGGTCCTCACGGCTCTGCTGATCTACGGCTTTGTGCTCATGCGCGCCGGCGACCGGCCACAAGCGGCCGAAGGTGGCCTCCGCGTCGAGATCGCCGGAGAATTGTGGTGGTGGCGGGTAACCTATCACACCCCGGATGGGCAAACCGTGGTTTCGGCCAACGAACTTCACCTGCCGGTCGGCGAGCCGGTGGAGATCGCGCTGACCAGCACCAATGTCATCCACAGTTTCTGGGCGCCACAGATCGCGGGCAAGCTCGACATGATTCCGGGGCGTACCAACACCCTGACGGTGACGGCGACCCAGCAGGGTATCAGCCGGGGGCAATGCGCCGAATATTGCGGCGGTGCCCATGCGCTGATGGCTTTCCATCTCGTCGCTCAATCGCCTGAGGACTTTGCCGCCTGGCTGGAGAGGGAAGCGGCGCCTGCGGCCGCACCGGCAAGCGAGGCGGCGGCGCGTGGCCAAGATCTTTTCAATCAGGCCGGCTGCGGCGCCTGTCACGCGGTGCGCGGAACCGCGGCCCGAGGCGTCGTGGGTCCCGATCTTTCCCATGTGGGCAGCCGCCATAGCCTTGCGGCCGCGACGCTGCCCAACACCCAGGCGGCGTTTGCCCAATGGATTGTCGACAACCAGCACATCAAGCCGGAAAACCGCATGCCGGCGTATGACATCTTTTCGGAAGAACAGATTTCCGATCTCGCTGCCTATCTCGAAGGATTACAGTGATGATCGATTTCACCGGCTTCAATCCATTCATCAATTTCGGCATTTTCGCCGTTGCCGCCGTTGTCGTTTGGTTCGCCGGCGCGCGGGTCACACGCTATGCAAACGCCATCAGCGACAAGACGGGAATCGGCCAAGCGGCCATCGGGCTGTTGCTGCTTGCCGGGATCACCTCTCTGCCCGAGATCGGCGCAACCGTCACCTCGGCGGCCACCGGCGCGTCGGCCTTGGCCATCAACAACCTTTTCGGCTCGATCGCCGTTCAGGTCGTCATTCTCGCCATCGTCGATTTGGCCATTGGCCGGCGCGCGCTGACTTCGTCTATTCCCGATCCCATGGTCCTCCTGCAAGGCGGGCTGAACGTATTGCTAATCGCGATCGCCACCGCCGGCATGATCGTCGGTGATTTCCCGATCCTGGGAATTGGCGCATGGGCCTGGGTCAGCATCGCCGCCTATGGTTTTTCGGTCTATATCCTCGCCAATTCCCAGGGGCGGAGATCGTGGCTGGCGGCTCAGCACGGCAAGGTCGACACAGACCTTTCGGAACAACAGGCCGAAGCCGAAAAGCGCGCCAGCCAGGAGCATTCCGAACGCTCGTTGCGTGGCCTGCTGCTGCGCACCGCCGGGCTGGCCCTGGTCATTCTGGTCGCCGGCTACCTGCTCTCGCGCACCGGCGATGCGCTGGCCAACCAGACCGGGCTGGGCGGAGGCGTCATCGGGTTCGTGCTGCTGGCATTCGCAACGTCCCTGCCCGAGTTCAGCACCACGATCACGGCCGCCCGCGCCGGGCTCTACACCCTGGCCGTCTCAGACATTCTGGGCACCAACCTTATCAATGTCGGGCTGGTCTTCGTCATCGATCTGGTGGCGACCGGCGAGCCGGTCCTGTCGCAAGTCGATACCTTCGCCACGTTCGGCGCGCTGCTAGGTATCGCGGTGACGGCGCTGTTCATCATCGGCATGGCCGAGCGGGGCGACAAGACGATTTTCCGGATGGGGCTGGATTCGGCCGCCGTTCTCCTCTGTTACGCGGCGGGCCTCGTCGTGATGTTCTTCCTGCGGTGAGCGATGACTGACACCCTCGATAAATTACCGAACCAAGGCCCTCGCCCCGAGCAGGAGATCGAGGATCTCAAGCGCATTTGGGCCACGCCCAAGGGCTGGCGGCTGCCCACGGCGGTCAACAACACGGTGATCGGCACCTTCTATATCGGGATCGCGTTCCTGTTCTTCGTGCTCGCCGGGATTCTCGCCCTGGTGATGCGGGCGCAGTTGGCTGTGGGCGACAACAGCCTGGTTTCCCAGGATCTCTACAACCAGCTCTTCACCGTGCACGGCACGACGATGATGTTCCTGTTCGCGGTTCCGGCCGTCGAAGCGCTGGGAGTGATGCTGCTGCCGCAAATGCTGGCGGCGCGAGACCTGCCCTTTCCGCGCCTTTCGGCCTTCGCCATCTGGGCCTATGTGATCGGCGGATTGGTGTTCTTTTCCACCATCTTCTACGACCTGGCGCCCAAGGGCGGCTGGTTCATGTATCCGCCCAACACGCTCACCGAATATTCGCCCGGCAATAATGCCGATTTCTGGCTGCTGGGTATCGGCTTCATCGAAATTTCGGCCATCGCCGGGGCCATCGAAATCATCATTGGCGTGCTCCGCACCCGCCCGCCGGGCATGACGCTCGACAAGATGCCGATCTTTGCCTGGGCGATGCTGATCTTTGCGGCGATGATCGTTTTCGCCTTCCCCGCCGTGATCCTGGCCACCATGCTGCTCGAGATCGAACGCGCCTTCGGCTGGCCGTTCTTCTCGCACGAATTGGGCGGGGATTCGCTGCTCTGGCAGCACCTGTTCTGGTTCTTCGGGCACCCGGAAGTCTACATCATCTTCCTGCCCGCCGCCGGGCTGGTCTCGATGATGATCCCCACCATGGCCCAGACCCCGCTCGTGGGTTATCGGCTGATCGTCGTGGCGCTGATCGCGACGGGCTTTTTCAGCTTCGGGCTGTGGGTCCACCACATGTTCACGACCGGCATTCCGGGCCTGAGCCTCGCCTTTTTCTCGGCGGCGAGCATGGCGGTCGCCATCCCCTCAGGCATTCAGGTGTTCTCCTGGATCGCGACGATGGCGGCCGGACGGCAGCGGTTCCGCATAACCGTGCCCTCGCTCTTCATCCTGGGTTTTCTGTTCATCTTCACACTGGGCGGGCTGACCGGGGTGATGGTGGCCGTCGTGCCCTTCGATTTCCAGGCCCATGACAGCTACTTCATCGTCGCCCATTTCCACTACGTCCTGATCGGCGGCATGGTATTCCCGCTGTTTGCCACCTTCTATTATTGGGCGCCGATGGTGAGCAAAAAGATGCTGTCGGAACGCCTCGGCAGATGGGCGTTCTGGCTGATGTTCATCGGCTTCAACGTCACGTTCTTTCCCATGCATATCACCGGCCTTGCCGGCATGCCCCGGCGGGTCTGGACCTATCCGTCAAACCTTGGCTGGGACATCCTCAACATGATCTCGACGGCCGGCTCGTTCGTGATTGCCGCCGGCGTCGCCGTGTTCATCGTCGATCTCATCCGCGATTTCCGCTTCGGCAACAGTGAACTGCAGAACCCATGGGGTGCGGGAACGCTGGAGTTCCTGCCCAACGACGTCTATTCCACCCGCTCCATCCCACACGTCACCAGCCGTGAGCCCGTTTGGGACCGCCCCAGCCTCCCCGAGGAAGTGGAACAGGGCCTGCACTATCTTCCCGGCGCGCCCACTGGCGGACGGGAAACGCTGGTGACGTCGGCCGTCGAGGCCAAGCCGCAATATGTGCTGCAGATGCCGGGGCCGAGCTGGACCCATTTCTTCGCGGCCGCTTTTACGGCGGCATTCTTCCTGCTTCTGACCGTCAAGCAGGTGGAAATCGCCCTCACCTGCGCCGTGCTGGCCATCGTCTCTTGCATTGTCTGGACCTGGCACCTGGACAAGCCGGGGATCGGTGAGGTGGATATCGGGGGCGGCGTCAAGGTGCCCACCTATGTCACCGGGCCGCTGTCGCATAGCTGGTGGGCCATGGTGGTGCTGATGCTGGTCGCCGCCTCGCTTTATATAAGCTACGTCTTTTCCTACCTCTATCTCTGGACGGTTTCCCCCGAGGTCTGGGCACCAAACGGTTCGCCGGCGCCGCCCCCCCTGCTCTATCCACTGGCCAGCGCGGCCATGATCATCGGCGGCTCGGCGCTGATCTACTGGGTCGGGCGCAACCTGCCGCCCCAAGGCCGCAAGAGCATTGCCGCGATTGGCGGTCTGGTGGTCGCCGCGCTCCTGCTGGCGGGCGCAATCGGGCTGGAGATCTGGGGACATATGCAGACCGGCCTCGACCCAAGAGCATCATCTTATGGCGCCATGGTCTATATGGGCGCGGTACTCACCGCGCAGTGCGCTTTCGCGGTGGTGATCATGTGTCTGTTCGCGGCCGCGCGGCACGTGACGGGGCAGATGGACGCGGTGCGGCGGGTGACCTTCGATAACGCCGCGCTTTTCTACTACTACACCGCCGCCCAAGGGCTTTTCGGCCTTGTGCTGATCCATGGCTTCCCACGACTGACAGGGTGAACCGATGAGCGATATCGCCTCTGCCCGACGCATGATGGCCGCCTTCATCTTCATCGTCTACGGGCCGATCTGCTGGGCCTCGCAGCTTCTGATGATCTATGGCGGCCAATCGGCCCTCTGCGCCTTCGGCACGGTAAGCCAGCCGGCGATAACGATCTATGTCGTCGTGGCCAGCATCGTTACTGCGGCGCTTGCAGCGGCTGGGATGATCTGGCCCGGCGGACTTTACCGTCTCATGGCCGGCGAGCCGCCTGCCCCCGACCAACGCGGCTTCCTCTTTTGGGTGATGCGGGCGCTAAACGCACTCTCGCTGCTCGCCATGCTCTACGCCGCATTGGGCTCGGTGATGCTGCCGGCCTGTGGCGCGCTGCGGTAAGAGGCCTGCCGAAGCATCAGCTCGCATTGGCGAGATACGCCTCGAGCGCACCGACATCGATCCGCTCGGCATGCAGACCGTATTTCGTCCGGCGCCAAAGGATGTCCTCGACCGTTCGCGCCCACTCGTTGCGCATGAGAAAATCCACTTCTGCCGCATAGAGCCCGGCGCCGAAATCGTGGCCGAGGTCATCGGCGGATTCTGCTGATCCCAGAATCACTTGCGCCTCGGTGCCATAGCGACGGATCAACTTTTCGGCTTCGCTGCCGGAAAGAAAACCGTACCGCTCCTTGAGCCCGGCGACTTCGGTTCCGAATCCGTTGACGCCAAAGGCCCCACCCGGCAATTGCGCCCCGGCAGTCCATTTGCTCTTCCGCGTGCCCAGCGCCGATTCCACATGCTCCAGCGCAGCCTCGGCCAACCGGCGATATGTGGTGATCTTGCCGCCGATCACGGTCAGCAGCTTGGGCTCCTCCCCTTCGCCTGTGACCTTGAGCACATAGTCGCGCGTCGCCTCCTGCGCCTTGGATGCGCCGTCATCATAGAGCGGGCGCACGCCGGAATAGGTCCAGACGATATCGTCGCGGCCGATCTCGCTGGCGAAGTAGCCATTGGCGGCTGCGATCAGGTAATCGATCTCGGCTTCGGAAATCGAAGCCTCCGCCGGATCGCCGGAGAAATCGGCGTCGGTGGTGCCGATCAGGGTGAAATCGCGCTCATAGGGAATGGCAAAGAAGATGCGGCCATCCGAGTTCTGGAAGAAGAAACAGCGCGGATCGTCGTAGAGCCGCCTGACGACGATATGACTGCCCTTGACCAGCCGGACCGCATGGCTGTGCGCCGAGCCGAGGACCTGTTCCACCCACGGCCCCGCGGCGTTGACGAGCATTTTGGCCGTGATCGTCTCCTGAGTGCCGGTGCTCTTGTCGACGATCTCGATATGCCACAAACCGCCCTCACGGCGCGCGCCAACCACCTTGGTCCAGGTGCGGATCGTCGCGCCGCGGGCCGCAGCGTCGCGGGCGTTGAGCACGACGAGGCGCGCATCGTCCACCCAGCAATCGGAGTATTCGAACGCCGTGGTGTGGCCGGGCTTCAGGACCTTGCCGAGCGGATCCTGCGTCAGGTCGCGCGTCGCGGTCGGCGGTAGGCGCTTGCGGCCGCCGAGATGGTCGTAAAGGAACAGCCCCAGCCGCAGCAGCCATTTGGGCCGCAGGCCCTTGTGATGCGGCAGGACGAACCGCAACGGCCAGATGATGTGCGGGGCCATCGACCAGAGGATTTCCCGCTCGATCAGCGCCTCGCGCACCAGGCGGAATTCATAGTGCTCGAGATAGCGCAGCCCGCCATGGATCAGCTTGGTCGAAGCCGACGAGGTGCCCGAGGCCAGATCGTCCATTTCGGCCAGGAACACCGAAAACCCCCGTCCCGCCGCATCGCGCGCGATGCCGCTTCCATTGATGCCGCCGCCGATGATGAAGAGATCGACCGGAGCCGATGGGGAAGGAGAACCAGAAGACATGCCGCAATCCGTAGCGCGAATTGGGCGCCAATACGAAGGGAAAGTTACGGTTTGATGGCAGCCGATTCCAACAGCCGCCGCGCCGATTTGAGATGCGGGCGGTCGACCATCCTGCCGTCGAGCTTGATGGCGCCGGCCCCCGGATTGTCGGCGAACGCGGCGACCACCGCCTGGGCATGGGCGATTTCGGCGTTGGTGGGCGCAAAGGCGTCGTTGATGACGCCGATCTGGCTGGGGTGAATGGCCAGCATTCCCGTGAACCCGTCCCGCCGCCCGCGCTTGGCATAGGCTGCGAGCCCGTCCGTGTCGGCGATGTCGGGATAGACCGTCTCGATGGCCGGAACGCCGGCGGCGTGAGCGGCGAAAAGCGCTAGGTTGCGCACCAGTTGGTAAGGGGCGGTATAGCTGCCATCTTCCTCGCGCGCGCTGGTGGCGCCGATGGCGGCGGGCAGGTCCTCGGCGCCCCAGGTGAGCCCGCACAACCGGCTGGCAACCGCGCCATAGGTGCCCAGCCCGAAGATGGATTTCGGCGTCTCGGTGGCGATGGGCAGGATCTTTGTATCGAGCAGGCCCAGCATCGCCGCGAGTTCAGCGACCGAGCTTCCCGATTCCGATTTCGGCAAAACCAGCCCGTCCGGGCGGGCCGGCAAGATGGCTTCGAGATCTGCCGCGACCTCTGAACTCCCCAGCGGATTGACGCGGACAAAGAGCGGAACAGGCCGGGTAGCAGAGCCGAGAAAGCGGGCGACATCCTTGCGGGCCCACGGCTTTCGCTCGGACAGCACGGAATCCTCGAGATCGAGGATCACCGCATCGGCACCGCTGGCCACCGCCTTTTCCATGCGGTCGGCGCGGTCACCGGGGACGAAGAGCAGCGAGCGCAGCCTCATTGCGGCCTCCGCTGCACCAGCGCGGTGCGCGTGCAGGTGCAAACGACCTCGTCTCGCTGATTTATCGCGTGGTGCGAAAAGGTGACGATGCCGGCCTTGGGGCGGCTTTCCGATGCGCGCAGTGAAATCACCTGGGATTCGGCGCGCAGGGTATCACCGACAAACACCGGCCGAGGCATCTTCACCGCGTCATAGCCAAGATTGGCGACGAGGGTGCCCAGGGTGGTTTCCCCCACCGTAAGCCCCACCATCAGCGCGAATGTGAACGTCCCGTTGACCACGATGCGGCCGAATTCGGTATCGGCGGCATATTCCGCATCGAGATGCAGCGGCTGGGGGTTATGGGTGAGCGCGGTGATGAGGAGATTGTCCGTCTCGGTCACGGTGCGGCGGATGGGGTGGGCGATGACATCGCCCACGGTCCATTCCTCATAATAACGTCCGCTCATCGGCCTTCCTCCCCGATCCGCACCAGCACCGCGCCTTCGGTGACCTGATCGCCCACCGCCGCCGTGACCTCCTCGACCACGCCATTAAACGGTGCGGACAGAGTGTACTCCATCTTCATCGCTTCGAGGATGAGCAACGTGTCGCCTTTTGAAACCTCCTGCCCGTTCTGTACGGCGATGGCGCTGATTTTGCCGGGAATCGGGGCGGCAATCGCCCCATCGCCCGCAGCAGCGCCATGGCTGGCTTCAGTACGGTCCGGGGTGAAGGCGAAAACTTCGCCCCCGTAGGCGATGAGGGCTTGGTGAGGTGACTTGCGAATAAGCCGGGGCGCTTGCGTTCGTGGCGCCCCCCTCATCCGACCGCTTCGCGGCCACCTTCTCCCACCAGGGGAGAAGGGTAGAGGGGGCAACCGCGAGTTCGGAGCTTGCGGCCCATGCACAAAAGCTGGCCCCAGGGGCCCCTTCTCCCCTGGTGGGAGAAGGTGGGCCGGCGAAGCCGGGTCGGATGAGGGGGGCGCGGCAAGCACAAGGCTATCGCCAAACCGCATCCGCACCTCGCGGCGCTGCTCGGCGTTCATGCGGAAACCGACAAGCCGCTGCCACGGCCCCTGCCCTTCGGGCAGGAAGGATTGCGCCGCCAGTTCAAGCACTTGCGCCGATGGCTCACCAGATCGAGTCAACGCCTCGCCGTGCCGCTCGATGAAGCCCGTATCGACTCCTCCCGCGCGGAACTCGGCATTGCCAAGCACGCGGGCGAGGAAGGCGGCGTTGGTTTTGACCGGATAAATCGCGACGGCCTCACACGCCGCGCGAAGCCGGTCGACCGCCTGCTCCCGTGTTTCGCAGGTAGCGATCAGCTTGGCGATCATGGGGTCGTAGAACGAGGTGATGGCATCGCCCCGCTCCACCCCGGTCTCCACGCGCACGCCCCCTGGAAGATCGAAAATCTCGAGACGCCCCGTCGAAGGCATGAAGTCCCTGGCGGGGTCTTCGGCATAAAGCCGCGCTTCGACGGACCAACCCGAAAAACGCAGATCTTCCTGCGACTTGGGGAGATGTTCTCCCGCAGCGATTCTCAATTGCCACTCGACGAGATCGACGCCGGTGATCTGTTCGGTGACGGGGTGCTCGACCTGCAATCGCGTGTTCATTTCCATGAACCAGACGCGATCGGGCTTGAGGCCCTCCGTAGCATCGGCGATGAACTCGATCGTGCCCGCCCCTACGTAGTTGACGGCTTGGGCGGCTTTAACGGCGGCGGCGCAGATGGCCTCGCGGGTCACCTCGTCCATGCCCGGCGCCGGGGCTTCCTCGATCACCTTCTGGTGGCGGCGCTGCACCGAGCAGTCGCGCTCGAAAAGATGCACCACATTGCCGTGCCTGTCGCCGAATACCTGCACCTCGATATGGCGCGGGCGGGTTATGTATTTTTCGATCAGGACACGATCGTCGCCGAATGCGGCTTTGGCTTCGCGCCTGCAGCTTTCCAGCGCGGCAGAAAAATCCTCTTTCCTTTCGACCCGTCGCATCCCCTTGCCGCCCCCGCCGGCTACGGCCTTGATAAGCACAGGATAGCCGATCTCGTCGGCGGCGGGGATAAGCCGGTCGAGCGACTGATCTTCGCCCATGTAACCGGGCGTGATCGGCACGCCCGCTTCGGCCATCAGCCTCTTGGCGGCATCCTTCAAACCCATGGCCTCGATGGATGCCGGATCGGGGCCGACCCAGGTCAGGCCCGCATCCATAACCGCCTGCGCGAACTGCGCATTTTCCGAAAGAAACCCGAAACCGGGATGGATGGCATCCGCGCCTGATTCCTTGGCCGCCGCGATGATCTTCGCGCCATCGAGATAGCTCTCGCTGGCGGGCGACGGGCCGATATGGACCGCTCCGTCGGCCATGCGCACATGCAACGCACCGGCATCGGCATCGGAAAAAACCGCAATCGTTTCAACGCCCATGCGCCGAGCGGTGCGGATGATGCGGCAGGCGATTTCGCCGCGATTGGCGATGAGGAGACGCTTGACCATCGCTTACATCCTGAAAAGCCCGAATTGCGGGCGGTCGGGGATCGGTGCGTTGAGCGTCACGCGGAAGGCCAGGCCCAGAATATCGCGGGTTTGGGCGGGATCGATGATGCCGTCGTCCCACATTCTGGCCGTCGCGTAATAAGGGTTGCCCTCAGCTTCGTATCGCTCGCGGATAGGATTCTTGAAGGCCTCCTCGTCCTCCGCGCTCCAGTTTTCGCCCTTGGCTTCAAGGCCATCGCGCTTGACGGTGGCCAGCACCGAGGCGGCCTGTTCCCCGCCCATGACGGAAATCCGGGCGTTGGGCCAGGTGAACAGGAAGCGGGGGGAGTAAGCGCGTCCGCACATTCCGTAATTGCCGGCGCCGAAACTGCCACCGATGATGACGGTGATTTTCGGCACCGTGGCGGTGGCGACGGCGGTGACCAGCTTGGCGCCATCCTTGGCGATTCCGCCGGCCTCGTACTTGCCGCCGACCATGAAGCCGGAAATATTTTGCAGGAAAAGCAAGGGGATGCGACGCTGACAGCACAGTTCGATAAAGTGCGCGCCCTTCAGCGCGCTTTCGGAGAACAGCACGCCGTTGTTGGCGATGATGCCGATTTTTGTGCCCCAGATCTCGGCAAATCCGGTAACGAGCGTTGTGCCATATGCGGCCTTGAACTCCTGAAATCGGGCGTTGTCGACCAATCGTGCGATCACCTCACGAACATCGTAGGGAGCCCGGACATCGGGAGGAATGATCCCGTAGAGCGCCTGCATATCGTCAATATACGGGTCGGGGTCGGGGAATGTGTCCGTGATCGGCGCCTCTGTTCGGGGTAGCGTATCAACGATGTGCCGAACGATGGTCAGGGCGTGCTCGTCGCTCTCGGCGATGTGGTCGACCACGCCCGATTTTCGCCCATGCGTATCGGCCCCGCCAAGTTCTTCGGCGGAGATGATTTCGCCGGTCGCGGCTTTCACCAATGGCGGACCTGCGAGGAAGATCGTTCCCTGATTGCGAACGATGACCGTCTCGTCGCTCATGGCCGGGACGTAGGCGCCGCCGGCGGTGCAGGAGCCCATGACGGAGGCGATCTGGGGGATGGATTGCGCCGACATCTGCGCCTGATTGTAGAAGATGCGGCCGAAATGGTCGCGGTCGGGAAACACTTCGGCCTGGTAGGGCAGATTGGCGCCGCCGGAATCGACCAGATAGATGCAGGGGAGCCGGTTCTCCAGCGCGATCTCCTGGGCGCGGAGGTGCTTTTTGACCGTCATGGGGAAATAGGCGCCACCTTTGACGGCGGGGTCGTTGCAGACGATCATCACAAACCGGCCCGAGACCAGCCCGATGCCGCAGATCAGACCGGCGCCGGGGGCTTCGCCATTGTAGAGGCCGTGGGCGGCAAGTTGGCCGATTTCGAGGAAGGGCGAGCCGGGATCGAGCAGGCGTTCGACGCGCTCACGCGGGAGGAGCTTTCCGCGTGCCGTGTGGCGCTGACGCGCGTGCTCCGGGCCGCCAAGCGCGGCCTTGGCGATTTGCTCGCGCAGTTCGGCCGCGAGGGCGCGGTTCTTTTCGGCGTTGGCCCGGAAAGCGGGATCGGCCGAGTTGATGGCGGAGTGGAGGACAGGGCCGGTCATCAGGCGCCTCCATCCGTTTTTTGCCCCCACGCCAGCGGCGCTCTACCCTTCTCCCCTGGTGGGAGAAGGTGGCCGCGAAGCGGTCGGATGAGGGGGGCGCTGAGGTTGCGACGCCAGTGAGGGTGTGCGTTGAAGCTCAGCGCCCCCCTCACCCCCGGCCCCTCTCCCACCAGGGGAGAGGGGGGCTCTTGGGGCAAGCGCCGCTGAAAAACAGCGATTTCAAGGGTACTCATATCCCGATCACCTCCCGCCCGATCAAAAACCGTCGGATCTCGTTGGTCCCCGCGCCGATATCATAGAGCTTGGCATCGCGGACGAGGCGCTCCACCGGCCATTCCTTGGTATAGCCGGCGCCGCCCAGCGCCTGAACGGCTTCGAGGGAAACCTTCACCGCGTTTTCGGAGGCCAGCAAAATGGCGCCGGCGGCGTCGAAGCGGGTGGTCTTGCCGGCATCGCACGCTTTGGCGACCGAATAGACATAGGCGCGGGCCGAGTTGAGCGCGACATACATATCGGCGATCTTGGCCTGCATGAGTTGGAACGACCCGATGGGCTGGCCGAACTGCTTGCGGTCGCGGATATAGGGAAGAACCGTATCGAGGCACGCCTGCATGATGCCCAAGGGGCCAGCAGCGAGGACGACGCGTTCGTAGTCCAAACCCGACATCAGGATCTTCGCCCCCTGCCCTTCGCTCCCCATGACGTTCTCGGCCAGCACCTCGCAATCGGTGAAGACCAGTTCGGCGGTGTCCGAGCCGCGCATGCCCATCTTGTCGAGCTTGGGGGAGACGGAAAAGCCCTTCATGCCCTTTTCGATAATGAACGCGGTGATGCCTTTGGGGCCTGCGGCGGGATCGGTCTTGGCGTAAACCACCAGCACGTCGGCCTTGGGGGCGTTGGTGATCCAGAACTTGGTGCCGTTGAGGGTGTAGCTATCGCCCTTCTTTTCGGCCCGCAGCGACATGGAGACGACATCGGAGCCCGAGCCGGCTTCGGACATGGCCAGCGCGCCCAAATGTTCGCCCAAGATGAGCTTAGGCAGGTATTTGCGCTTCTGCTCCTCGTTGCCCCATCGACGGATCTGGTTGACCGCGAGATTGGAGTGCGCGCCATAGGAGAGGCCGACCGAAGCCGAGGCGCGGGAGACTTCTTCCATGGCGACGCAATGTTCGAGATAGCCCAGGCCAAGGCCGCCATGCTCCTCCTCTACCGTGATGCCGTGCAGGCCGAGCTCGCCCATTTCCGGCCAGAGGTCGATGGGGAAGGTGTTGGTTTCATCGATCTCGGCGGCGCGCGGGGCGATCCTGTCGGTGGCGAAACGGTGGGTGGTTTCGCGGATGGTGTCGGCCATTTCGCCGAGGGAGAAGTCGAGATGGGTCATGTTAGTGGGTCTCCGCGATGGCTTCCGGATTTTGCTGCAGCGCCAGCGGCAATCTTCCCTTCTCCCCTTGAGGGAGAAGGTGATCTGGGACAAACATCGACGTTGAAGGTTGTGCCGGCTCAGAGCCCCCCTCATCCGCCCCTTCGGGGCACCTTCTCCCACCAGGGGAAAAGGGTAGTGCTGGGCGGCGTTTCGGCAAGAACCGAGACGTTGCCAAAAGAGCCCCCTTCTCCCCTGGTGGGAGAAGGGATGGGGATGAGGGGGGCGCTGAGGTGGTGGTGGACAGCGGGACTGCGCTCATCCCCAACTCCGTTTCTCGACGAAGATCAGCGCGGGGTTCTCCAGCAGCCGCTTCAGCCGCTGGATGAACTTCGCTGCCTCATAGCCATCCACGATGCGATGATCGAAGCTCGAAGAGAGATTCATCATGGTGCGGACCGTCACCTGATTGTTGATGAACACCGGGCGGCCGATCAGCTTGTTGGGGCCGATGATCGCCACTTCGGGGTGGTTGATGATCGGCGTCGCCGCCACGCCCCCCAAGGCGCCGAGGCTGGTCAATGTTATGGTGGAGCCCGAGAGTTCATCCCGCGACGCCCTGCCCTCGCGGGCCGCGTTGGTAACGCGGCTCATTTCGCGGGCGCAGTCCCAGATATCGAGCGCTTCGGCGTGGCGTACGACGGGGACCATCAGCCCATCGGCGGTTTGCGTCGCGATGCCGATGTGGATGGGCTCAAACTGGTGCAACACGCCGGCTTCGGAATCGAAATGGGCGTTGATGAAAGGGAATTCGGGGAGCAGTTGCGCCAGCGCCCGCATGAAGAACGGCAGCAGCGTGAGCTTGGGTTGGGTGCCCTGGCGCGAGGCGTTGATCTCCCGGCGCAGGCCCTCGAGCGCCGTCATGTCGCAATCTTCCACATAGGAGAAATGCGGGATGGTGCGGGCGGAGAGCTCCATGCGCTCGGCGATCTTGCGACGCAGGCCGATGATCTTGACCTCATTGACGCCATGGCGCTCGCGGGCCGCTGGCGCGGGGGCGCGGGATTTGAGATAGGCGTCGAGGTCCGCGTCGGTGATGCGCCCTTCCGGGCCGGTGCCGGTGACGTCCGCAAGATCGATCGAGAGGTCCTCGGCGCGGCGTCGGGTGGCCGGGGCGGCGAGGATGGGGGAGGCGTTCTCCATGGGATCGCCGGCCCCTCCCTCCCCCGGTGTCATCCCGGCCTCGAGCCGGGATCCAGTACGCTCGGCGGATGCGAGAGGCGCGGCGGAAGATCGATCCCCGGCGCCGAGTTTACTGGATCCCGGGTCTTCGCCCGGGATGGCGGTGGTGTGTTTGGCGGCGGGGAAAGATGGAGTCGCCGTCGCTTCGACATCCCCCTCCCCCTCGATCTCCAGCTCCACCAACACTGAACCCACCGGCGCCTTGTCCCCTTCGGCCCCGTGCAGCTTGAGCACCTTGCCGGCCACCGGCGAGGTCATGTCGATGGTCGCCTTGTCGGTCATGACGTCAACGAGGGTCTGGTCCTCCTCGACAATATCGCCGACCTTGACGTACCAGGCGGTGATCTCGGCTTCGGCGACGCCCTCGCCGATGTCTGGAAGTCGGAACTCAAACGTCTTCATGCGACGGCCTCCACGCAGCGCTTCAAAGCCTTCATCACGCGGGCCGGGCCGGGGAAATAGTCCCATTCGAAGGCGTGGGGGTATGGCGTGTCCCAGCCGGCGACGCGCTCAATGGGCGCGCGCAGGTGGTAAAAGCACCGCTCCTGCACCAGCGCGGAGAGTTCGGCGCCGAAGCCGCCATAGCGCGAAGCCTCGTGGACGATGACGCAGCGGCCGGTCTTTTTAACCGAGGCGGCGACGGTGTCGATATCGAGCGGCACGATGGAGCGCAGATCGATGAGTTCGGCGTCCACGCCCGATTCCTTGATGGCGGCGGCGCAGACATGGACCATGGTGCCATAGGCGAGGACGGTGGCCTCGCGGCCCTCGCGGACGATGGCCGCAGAGCCGAGGGGGATGGTGTAATGGCCGGCGGGGACTTCGCCGGAGGGGTGCTCGGCCCAGGTGGTCAGCGGCTTGTCGTGATGGCCGTCGAAGGGGCCGTTATAGAGGCGCTTGGGTTCGAGGAAGATCACCGGATCGTCCTCCTCGATGGCGGCGAGAAGCAGGCCCTTGGCGTCATAGGGATTGGACGGGATCACGGTTTTCAGTCCCGTGACGTGGGCGAAGATCGCCTCGGGGCTTTGCGAATGGGTCTGGCCGCCGAAAATGCCGCCGCCATAGGGCGAGCGCACGGTGATGGGGCACCAGAATTCGCCGTTGGAGCGATAGCGCAGGCGGGCGGCCTCGGAGACGAGCTGGTCGTAGGCGGGCAGGATATAGTCGGCGAACTGGATTTCGATAATCGGGCGCAGCCCATAGGCGCCCATGCCGATGGCGGTGGCGACGATGCCGCCTTCGGAAAGGGGGGAATCGAAACAGCGGGTTAGCCCGTGTTTTTGCTGCAGGCCTTCAGTGACGCGGAACACGCCGCCGAAATAGCCTACGTCCTCACCGAAGATCAGGGTGTCGGGGTCGGTGGCGAGCTTGACGTCGAGGGCGGAGTTGAGCGCCTGGATCATGTTCATGCGGGGCATGGGGAAAGCTCCGAGGCGTGAGAAATGGACTTGGCGCTCGCCCCAAACTCCGCGAGGGGAAGCGGTCGGAACAGAGCCACCCGGCCCGCCCCAAATCCCACCGTCATCCCGGCCTTGAGCCGGGATCCAGTATGCTCAGCGGTCAAGGGAGCCTCAGCGGGTGCATCGCCAGCGCGGAGTGTACTGGATCCCGGGTCTTCGCCCGGGATGACGGGTTGGCGGTGGGGAGGTGTTGGGGATCGAAGGTAGGACAGCGCAGTCATCCTCAGACTCCCGCCTCGCGCCGCTGCTCCAGAATCCGCCAATCCGGCTCGGCGAAGACGTCTTCGAACATTTCGCGCGGGTTGGGCTTGGAGACGCCAAGCGTGCCGATGGCTTCGGCTTGTTTGACGGCGGCTTTGATCTCGGCGGTCAATTCGGCGGTCAGCGCCTCGTGGCGCTCGTCGGACCATTCGCCGAGGGCGATGAGGTGCTGTTTCAGGCGCTCCAGGGGATCGCCCAGGGGCCATCTGCTCGCCTCGTCCTCGGGGCGATAGCGGGTGGGATCGTCGGAGGTCGAATGGCCGGCGGCGCGGTAGGTGAAAAATTCGATGAGCGTGGGACCGAAATTGGCGCGGGCGCGGTCGGCGGCCCAGAGGGTGGCGGCGTAGACGGCGAGGAAATCATTGCCGTCAACCCTGAGGCCCGGAATGCCGTAGGCCAGCGCCTTGGCGGCGAAGGTGGTGGCCCCTGCCCCAGCGATGCCGGAAAAGGACGAGATGGCCCATTGGTTGTTTTCGACGCAGAGAATAACCGGCGCCTTATAGACCGAGGCGAAGGTCAGCGCCTCGTGGAAATCGCCCTCGGCTGTGGTGCCGTCGCCCACATGGCCGACCGCGATGGCGTCGTCGTGCTTATAGGCCGAGGCCATCGCCCAGCCCACGGCGTGGCCGAAGCGGGAGCCGACATTGCCCGAGAGGGAATAAAAGCCGTAATCGCGGGCCGAATAGAGGATGGGAAGCTGGCGGCCGCGCAGAGGGTCGCGCTCGTTGGAAAAGATCTGGTTGCAAAGGTCGAGCAGCGGATAGCCGCGCGCCATCAGCCAGGAGAGCATGCGGTATGACGGGAAGTTCATGTCGCCCGCTTCCAGGGCAAGCGCCTGCGCGGCGCCGATGGCTTCCTCGCCCAGGGACTTCATGTAGAAGCTGGTCTTGCCCTGGCGGTGGGCGCGGAACATGCGATCGTCGAAAAGGCGCGTCTTGAGAATGGTGCGCAGGCCGGCGCGCAGCGTGTCTGGATCGAGGCGCGGGTCCCACGGGCCGACCGCCCTGCCCGCCTCGTCGAGGACGCGGACCAGGCCATAGGGCAGATCGCGCAGGGCGGATTCAGGCTCGGCGATATCGGGGCAGCGGGTGGCGCCCGCTTCGGAGACCGCGATGTGGGAAAAATCGGGCTCCTGCCCGGGACGCGCCGGCGGCTCGGGCACATGCAGCGAAAGCTGTGGCCGATTGGGCTTGGCAGCGGATGCGCGGTCGTCCATGTTGCTCTCCTCCCCGATTGCAACATTCCAACAATCCGAATACTACTACCAATCGAGGGGGAAGTTATGACTTCGTTTTCGGCATTTTCCCCCGATCCGTAGATATATTGTCCTCAATATTGGGACAGCTTGAGGAGGCAATCGCATTGGACGATATGGACCGCAAAATCCTCTCGGTTCTACAATCGGATTCGAGCCAGTCGGTTGCCGAGATGGCCGAAAAAGTGGGACTTTCCCATACCCCGTTCTGGCGGCGATTGAAGCGGCTGGAAAAGGACGGGGTGATCCGCGAGCGGGTTTCGATCCTCGATCCGCAAAAGCTCGGGCTCGACATCACGGTGTTCGCCAACATCAAATTGCGCCAGCACGACGAGGAGACGCTGGAGGCTTTCGAGCGGGAGGTGGCGGCGTTTCCCGAGGTGGTGGAATGTTATTCCATGAGCGGGGAGACCGACTATGTGGTTCGTGCGCTGGTCGCCTCGATCGAGGAATATGAGCGGCTTTTGAAGCGCAGGCTGTTGCATTTACCGGGCGTTGTGGCCATCAACTCGCATTTCGCGCTCAAGTGCATAAAGCTGACGACGCGCCTACCGCTTTAAGCAGGGAGAGACGGTTTGAAAATTCTTGTACCGGTCAAGCGGGTGCTCGATGCCAATGTCGCCGTGCGGGTGAAATCCGACGGCACGGGGGTCGAGCTCGCGAACCTGAAAATGAGCATGAACCCCTTTGACGAGATCGCCGTCGAAGAGGCGGTCAAGCTCAAGGAGGCGGGTGTGGCGAGCGAGATCGTCGCCGTCTCCATCGGGCCGGCGCAGGCCCAGGATACGCTGCGCACGGCGCTGGCGATGGGGGCCGATACTGCGGTGCTGGTCAGGACCGACGAGACGGTGGAGCCGCTGGCTGTGGCCAAGCTGCTCAGGGCGATTATCGAGCAGCAGAACCCGGATCTGGTGATCATGGGCAAGCAGGCGATCGACGACGATTCCAACCAGACAGCGCAGATGCTCGCCGCCCTGCTCGGCTGGCCGCAGGCGACGTTTGCCTCAAAGGTCGTGATCGATGGCGGCAAGGCGATCGTGACGCGCGAGGTCGATGGCGGGCTCGAGACGCTGGAGATGGCGCTGCCGGCGGTGATCTCGACCGATCTGCGCTTGAATACGCCGCGCTATGCTTCGCTGCCCAATGTGATGAAGGCCAAGAAAAAGCCGCTCGAGGAAGTGGACGCGGCCAGCCTCGGGGTTTCCCTCGCGCCGACGCTGAAGGTGGTTTCGACGGCCAGGCCGGCGGATCGCAAGCCGGGGTCGAAGGTGGGTTCGGTGGCCGAGCTGGTGGACAAGCTCAAGAATGAGGCACGGGTGATATGACGATTCTGGTTGTTGCCGAACACGACAATACCGATCTCACGATTGCCACCGGCAAGGCGGTCGCCGCCGCGCAGAAGATCGGCGGGGATATCCATGTGCTGGTGGCTGGCGCGGGCTGCGCCGCCGTGGGCGAGGCGGCGGCGAGGCTCGATGGCGTGGCCAAGGTGCTGGTGGCGGACAATGCCGTTTATGAGCATCAGCTTGCCGAGCCGATTTCCGAGCTGATCGTCAACCTTGCCGGCGGGTATAGCCACATCGTTGCGGCGGCGACGACTTCGGGCAAGAACACGCTGCCGCGCGTCGCCGCGCTGCTCGATGTGATGCAGGTGTCCGATATCACCGCCGTGCTGGGCGAAAAGACCTTCGAGCGGCCGGTCTATGCCGGTGCCGCCATCCAGACCGTGGAGGCAAGCGCCGACAAGGTTGTGGTCACCGTGCGCGCTTCGGCGTTCGATGCGGTCGGCATGGGCGGATCGGCGAGTATCGAGGCGGTGGATTTCATCGCGTCCGAGCCCAAGGTCAAATTCGTTTCGCGCGAAACCGCCGCGAGCGAGGGGCCGGAACTGGCCAATGCGCGGATCGTGGTGTCCGGCGGGCGGGCGCTGGGTTCGGAAGAAAAATTCAACGAAGTGATCAAGCCGCTGGCCGAAAAGCTCGGCGCCGCCATCGGGGCATCCCGCGCCGCCGTCGATGCCGGCTATGCGCCCAATGACTGGCAGGTGGGCCAGACCGGTAAGGTCGTGGCACCGGACCTTTACATCGCCGTCGGGATTTCCGGGGCGATCCAGCACCTGGCGGGGATGAAGAACTCCAAGGTCATCGTCGCCATCGACAAGGACCCCGAGGCGCCGATCTTCGGGGTTGCCGATTATGGGCTGGTGGGGGATTTGTTCGAGATCGTGCCTGAGCTGACCAAGGCGTTGTAGCTGGGGGACGTTTCGGGGCAAAACCCCTTCTGGGGCTTTCTTGCCTTGCGGGTCTCCGGGTCAAACCGAAGACCCGCAACCTAGCCGCGTCCGCTGAAGATGTTTTTCACCTCAGCCCGGCTGCGCGCCCAGCCGGACGACGGCGCGGGCGCCGGCCGAAATCGCCGCCGCCAGCGCGGCGGCGGGCGCTTCGCCGCGCAATTCGGCGGCCAGGAAGCCGGCGAGGAAGGCGTCGCCGGCGCCGGTGGTGTCGATCACCTCGACGGTTTCGGCAGGCAGCACGACGGGCGCGGCATCGCGGGTGGCAAGGATAGCGCCTTGGCGGCCGCGCTTGAGGACGATGCGGGGGAAGCGGGTGAGCAACGCCGTGACCTGGACATGCGGATCGGGCGAGCCGGTCAAAAGCGCGGCCTCATCGGCGTTGGGGAAGAGGGTTTCGGTTCCCGCGATCCAATCCAGGAATGCGTCCGGACCGACAGCGGAAAGCGGACCGATCGAGGCGGGATCGACGCTGACGGGAATGCCCTTGGCGCGCGCGGCGGCGATCAGCGACCGGACGGCAGCACGGGGAGTGGGTTCGAACAGCGCGTAGCCGGAGATGTGGAGGCGGCCGGCGCCCTCGAGCAGGCTCGACGGAAGATCGTCTTCAGAGAGGTAGGCGTTGGCGCCGCGATCGGTCAGAAAGCTGCGCTCGCCGTCGGGATCGACCATGCAGATCAGGGTGCCGGTGGGATGGGCCTCGTCGGGGGCGAGGTGGGCAGTCACCCCCTGCCCCTCGAAATGGCTGTCGAGCCGGGCGGCATCGGCGCTGCCGACCCGGGCGGCGAAATGGGCATCGACGCCCAGGGCGGCGAGCCAGACGGCCTGATTGGCGCCCGAACCGCCCGGCATCTGGCGGATGGTGGCAGGCGTGTCGGTGCCGCGCGCGATGGGAGCATCGGGACGGACGAGGATGTCGGTGATGACATCACCGACCACGAGAACGCGGGCGGTCATCGCCGCACCCAAGGATGCGATATCGCCGTCGCCATGAGGTCAGTCCTGCGCCGAAAGCGCGACGGCGATTTTGGCGGCCACGGCGGCGTTGTTTTTGACCAGCGCGATATTGGCGACGAGGCTTTTGCCGTCGGTCAACTCGAAAATCCGGTTGAGCAGGTATGGCGTCAGGTCCTTGCGGGTGACGCCCTGCGCGTCGGCATCGGCGATGGCGGCGGCGATGCGGGTGTTGATCTCGTCGGCATCGAGCGCATCGGCTTCGGGGATGGGATTGGCAACGAGAACGCCACCGTTCATGCCGAGCTGGGCCTGGGTGGCTATCAGGGCCGCGACCTCCTCGGCGGTGTCGAGGCGGTAGTCGACGCCGTGGCCGGACTCGCGCGCGAAGAAGGCCGGGAACGCGTCGGTACCGTAACCGATGACCGGAACGCCATTGGATTCAAGAACTTCGAGGGTTTTCGGAATGTCGAGGATCGACTTGGCGCCGGCACAGACCACGGCGACGGGGGTTTGGGCCAGCTCGGTCAAATCGGCGGAAATGTCGAAAGTCGTCTCCGCGCCGCGATGCACGCCGCCGATGCCGCCGGTGGCGAACACCTTGATGCCGGCCATGTGGGCGATCTGCATTGTGGTGGCGACGGTGGTGCCGGCGGTGAGCCCCTTGACCAGGATAGCGGCGAGGTCGCGGCGGGAGGCCTTGGCGGCCTTGAGCCCGGTCTGGGCGAGTTCCTCCAGCGTTTCCCCCGCGACGCCCACATGGCACTTGCCGCCCATCACCGCGATGGTCGCCGGCAGCGCGCCATTGTCGCGCACCACCTGTTCGACCGCCAGCGCGGTCTCAAGGTTCTGCGGATAGGGCATGCCGTGGGTGATGATCGTGGATTCGAGCGCCACGACCGGCTGGCGATCGGCCAGCGCGTATCTGACCTCGGGGGAGATGGAAAGGAAATCGGACATGGGATGGCGCCTCTGTGTTTCGCGGCGATGCAGAGCACAGGTGGAAAGGGAGTGCAAGCGGGACCATTCTGCCCCTCAAGGCATCGGAGCATATCGAGGCTCGAATCGACATGTTGCCAACCGACCCCTCAACACCGCAGACGCGGCCATTCAACACCATCAATATGGGGACGTTGTTGCCATCGATGCGCGGCTTTGCCGTTTCATCGCTAACGCGCTGGAAGAGCTGACGAAACTGATCGTCACCTATCTCGACAGCGATCTCGTTCCCCTGCCCGTCTGAGGGAACCGGCGCAGCAGCAAGCTCGTTACCCGATCACGCTTTCGGAGGCGAGTTTGCCAGCAACCAGCAGCAGCGGAAGAGATGGTGGCAGCATGATGCCGATGGGCCTGCTGCGCGGCGTGGGGGCGGCGCTGATCTTTGCGCTGCCCATGCTGATGACCATGGAGATGTGGGAGCTGGGCGTCACGCTGGACCGCTGGCGGCTGGTGGGCCTTTTGGCCGTGAGCTTCCCGCTTTTCCTGCTGCTCTCGCGCGAGATCGGGTTCGAGCCTACGCGGGAATGGCATGAGGATGTGCGCGACGTGACGATCGCCTATGGCATCGGGATCGTCACCAGTGCCGCCATCATGAGCGTCCTCGCCATTCTGGGAGTTCCGGGAACGCCCAGCGAGATCGCCGGGCGGATCGCCATCCAGACTGTTCCCGCCGCCCTGGGCGCCATGCTGGGGCGCGCGCAATTCAGCGACGAGGAGGGCGATCCGGGCCAGAAGGAGGAAACCTTCGGGGGCGAATTGATCATCATGGCGGCGGGGGCGCTGTTCCTGTCGTTCAACGTGGCGCCGACCGAGGAGATGCAGCTTATCTCCTTCCGCATGGGCGCTTGGCACGCGCTGGCGCTGATCCCGCTGTCGCTAGCCATCATGCACGCCTTCGTCTTCGCCGCGTCTTTCGCGGGTGGCAGCGAGCTTTCGCCCGACACGCCGTGGTGGAGCGCGTTCCTGCGCTTTACGGTTTCCGGCTACGTGACCGCGTTGGCGATCAGCGTGGTGGTCTTGTTCCTGCTCGGCCAGCTCGATGGAATGAGCATCGAACGCGCGTTGCGGGTGACCGTGGTGCTCGGATTTCCCGCCGCTATCGGCGCGGCAGCGGCGCGGCTGATATTGTAGAGGACCCAATGGCGACCAAGGCGCAGACGCAAACCAGGACACGGCGGCAGACCAAGGATAAGAGCGGCGAGGGCGAGCCGCGCCAGCAGAACGGGCAGGCCGAACGAATTGAATGGATCGTGGCCGCATTCAGTTCGGTGATCGTTCTCGCGCTGGCCGGGTTCATTCTCTACGAGGCGATCACCAAGACAGGCAGCGAACCCGATATCAGGTTCGAATTTGCCAAAGCGGTGCCCATGAGCGAAGGCCACGCCATCGAGTTCCTTGTGCACAATGATGGCCATGTCACAGTGGCCGACGTGCAGATCGAGGGAACGGCAGAACTGGGCGGCGGCGAGAGCGAAACCAGCACGGTGACGCTGGATTATCTGCCAGCGGAAAGCGACACCGAAATCGGCCTGGGATTCTCCCAAGAGGTGAACCCGGAGCAGGTTACGCTCCGGGTTCTTGGCTATACCTATCCGTAGTGGTTGCGGCCCCGCCTATCGCGGACCGCTCTTCACCCCTGAAGATCGGCCGGCAGCAGATCGGCCGGGATGTTCTGGTAGGACACGGGCCGCAGGAAGCGGCGGATTGAGAGGGTGCCGACCGAGGTGGCGCCGAAGTTTGTCGAAGCGGGATACGGGCCGCCATGCACCATGGCATCGACAACTTCAACGCCGGTGGGGAAGCCATTGGCGAGGATGCGGCCTGCCTTGCGCTCGAGCACCGGCATCAGCTTCTGGCCCAGTTCGGTGTCGTCGCCTTCCATATGCAGGGTACAGGTGAGCTGACCCTGGAGGCTCCCGGCGACCTTGAGCATCTCATCAGCGTCCTTGACACGCACCACGAGGCCCAGGGGACCGAAGACTTCCTCGCCCAGCTCATGGTTTCCGAGCCAGGTCTCGCCGTCCGTCTCGAAGAGATAGGGCGTGGCGTTGCGCAGGTCGCAGGTCGAGGTCAAAAGCTCACGCACGCCGGCCGAGCCGGCGATGCGATCACGACCCGAGCGATAGGCCGTGGCGATGCCGTCGGTGAGCATGGTCTGGGGACCGACTTCCGAGAGCGCACCCTTGGCGGTTTCGACGAAGGTGTCGGCGTCGGGGCCGTCGACCACCACGGCGATACCGGGATTGGTGCAGAACTGGCCGGCGCCCATGGAGAGCGAACCCGCCCAGCCCGTACCGATTTCGGCGCCACGCGCCTTGGTAGCGCCGGGGAGCACGAACATGGGATTGACCGAGCCGAGTTCGCCAAAGAACGGGATGGGCTCAGGACGGGCGGCGCAGAGGTCGTAGAGCGCCCTGCCCCCGCCGAGCGACCCGGTGAAGCCTACGGCCTTGATCAGCGGATGCTGGACCAGCGATGCACCGACCTCGCGATTGCCGCCCTGGATCAGCGAGAACACGCCTGGGTGGATGTCGAACTTTTCGCGCGCGGCGTGGATGGCTTCGGCCACGATTTCACCGGTGCCGGGATGGGCCGAGTGGCCCTTGACCACGACCGGGCAACCAGCAGCCAGCGCAGCGGCGGTGTCGCCGCCGGCGGTGGAGAAAGCCAGTGGGAAGTTGGAGGCGCCGAATACGGCAACCGGCCCGATGGGGCGCTGGACCATCTTCAGATCCGGGCGCGGCAGCGGCTTGCGGTCGGGCAGCGCTTCGTCATGACGGCGATCGAGATAATCGCCCTTGAGGATGTGGGAGGCAAAGAGGCGAAGCTGACCGGTGGTGCGGCCACGTTCGGATTCGAGCCGGGCGGGTGGCAGGCCGGTTTCCTGGCTGCCGATTTCGGTGATCTCGGCGCCGCGCGCTTCGATCTCGTCAGCGATGGCATTGAGGAATGCCGCGCGATCCTCGCGGGACGAATAGCCATAGGACCAGAACGCCTCTTCGGCCGCCTTGGCGGCGCGGTCCACGAGTTCCGGCGTGCCCACGGCGAAATCGTGGGACGGACCGGTCGCCGGCTCGGAAGCGAAGGTCCCCGCCCCTTCTATCCACTCGCCCGCGATCAAGTGCTTCCCGTGCGGTGTGAACGCCATGGTGTAATCTCCTCGGTTTTACGCTGAATGGCCATGGGCGGCTGCCCTTGGGCCGTATGAGTAATGCAGGCACGCAATCATTTCAATTGCCGTGCGACCAGAGCGGCAATCGTATGGGGCTCCGAAGCGCCTAGGCGCGAGCGGCAGTCCAGCTCACGATCTGACGCAGAAGGCCGTCGAGAGCGGAATTGAGCGCGGCCACCACATCGACCTGCTCAAGCGAGGCGGCGGGCACATCGGCCGAGAAGGTCTGGCTGGCCATGACGTTGCGGCTGCGGTCATCGACGAGCTGGATGGCGAGCGACACCCGGGCCAGCGCACCGCCGGTGGTGGTATCGAGCTCGAAAGCGCGAATATCGGTGGAGAGGATCACATCGAGCGCGATGGGATCAGTGGGCTTGCCGATATTGGTGACGCCGGCATCGCGGAAGGTTTGCAGCATGCGGGCCTGGACGAGCAGCGGCAGGGTGTCGGACCATTGGGAGTCGCTGAGATAGCTCAGCACGCCGCCCGGCTGGCGGACGACGATGCGCTGGGTGTCGTAGGTGGCGACGGTGGACGGCTCGCGCACGACGATGGCGCGGTTGGACCGGCGTGGAACGGCGCCGGGGGAGCCGGGGGTGAGGTCATAGGTTACGGGTGCCGAGGCGCCGAGGCTGAGACAGCCGGCCAGGGTCGATGTCAGGCCGATGGCGGCGACGGAAAGAAAGGCGCGGCGTCCGAGTTTGGCTGTCATCTGGCTCTTCCCTTGCTTGTGGTCGTCGCGCTGCTACGGCGTGAAATCGCGCACCGTCTCGCCGCCGAACACCAGGGACTGCGGATTACGCTCGATTTGTTGCATAACGCGGTTGAACAGCTCAAGGCTCCGTATCGCTTCGGTGGCGAGCGTCTGATAGGCGCCCAGGCCGTTGTTGGTGAAGCCGATGATGCCATCGGAAATGGCCAGCGTACGGTCATCCAGAGCGTTGGCGAGTTCTTCGATCGAGACCGCGGCGGCCGAGATGTCAGAAATGAAGCGCTGACCTTCGCTCGACTGCGCGATGGCGTTGAGGCTTTCGGACAGCTCACGGATCGAGGTGGCGGCGGCCGAGAAATCGGCGAACAGATTCTGCCCGTCCTCGGAAGCGACCATGGAATCGACGCGCTGGATGAGCTCTCGCAAGGCGGTCGCGGTTTCGCCGATCTCGGCGAACAGCATCTGCCCATCCTCGGTGGTGATCATGCCATCGATGCGGGCGATGATGGTATCGGCGCGCTCGGTGGCGTTGCCCAGGGTTTCGGTGAATGCGCGGGTGTTGGTCAGGATCTCATCGACATTGGCGGCATTGTTGCCGAGGGCCTGGGAGAAGGCGTCGATATTCTCCATGGCGCGGGCGATGACGTCAGGATCGACCGAGGCCGATGCCCTGTCGATGAGATCGAGCGTGCTCTGGAGGCCGTCCGAGACGCCGGACAGGTTGCTGGCGAGCGCCCGGGCGTCGGTGAAAAAGCCCTCGATGTTGTCGTTGTTGTCGGCCAGGGTCTGGGCGAAGCTGCCGACATTGGCGACGGTGGAGCGCACCTCGTCGGGCGGGATGGCGGCAACGATCTCGCGTATCTGAACAGTAAGATCGCGCAATTCGTCGGCAAGCGGGCCGATGCGCTCACTGGTTTGCGTCATCGAGGCGAGAAAGCCGTCGATGGATTCTGAATTGGACGCCAGGGCCGTCGAGAAGGTTTCCGCATTGGCGATGGTGGTCGAAAGGCTTTCGCGGTTTTCCGATACCAGGATCTCGAGTTCGGCGAAGGTCGAGGAAACGCTTTCGAGCGTGTCGGTGAAATGGCTCACCACGGCGTTGACGTCGAAATCCCCGGCGCCTCCTGCCCCGTTCACGAGCTGGGCGAGACCGGCGGAAAGCTGGTCGATGTTGTTCAGCGTCGAGGCGAGGCTTTCCTCATTGTCGGCGAAAAAGCCGTCGATGCGGGCAAAAGTGGATTCGGCGCTGGCCACGATATCGCGGGCGCCCTCCATGATCATCTGGAAGTCGGAAGCCTCGCCCATCATGGTGGGGATGGTTTCACCCGGGCCGGGCTCGAGCGGGCCTGCTTCGAGCGTTCCGCCCAGGAGCTGGATGTTGGCGATTCCGGTGAGGCCCTGCACTTCGAGCAGGGCGCGGGTGTCGGCCATCACCGGCGCGTCCGCTTCCACGCCAATGCGGGCGACGACCTGGCTGGGGTCTTCGGGATTGATGGCCACCATCTCGACGGTGCCGACCGGCAGGCCGTTGAACAGCACATTGGTGCCGACGTTGAGCCCGGTCACGGCGCCGTCGAAGATGATACGATAGGCGGTGCGCTCACGCACGTTGTCGGCAATGGTGAACCAGTAGATAAAGCCCATGAACCCGGCGATCACCAGGGTCACGAAGGCGCCGACGATGGCGTAGTTTGCTTTGTTTTCCATCGTTCACCTTTGCTCCAGGTGCTTGGCGCGCGGCCCGTGGAAGTACTCGACCAGCCAGGGATCGTCCGCGCCTAAAAGCTCATCGAGCGTACCCACCTTCAAAAGCTTTCCTTTCCCCAATGCAGCGATACGGTCGCAAACCGTGACGAGGCTGTCGAGGTCATGAGTCACCATATAGACCGTCAGTCCCAGCGCGTCCTTGAGATTGAGGACCAGTTCGTCGAACCTGGCAGCGCCGATGGGATCAAGCCCGGCGGTGGGTTCGTCGAGGAATACGATATCGGGATCGAGCGTCAGGGCGCGGGCGAGCGCGGCGCGCTTGATCATGCCGCCGGAAAGCTCGGACGGATAAAGGTTTTCCGAGCCGGGATTGAGGCCCACGAGGTCGATCTTGAAGCGGGCGATCTCGCGGCGGAGCTTTTTGGGGATGCCAAGGTGCTCACGCATGGGAAATTCGACGTTTTCGAGCACGGTCAGCGAGGAGAACAACGCGCCCTGCTGGAAGAGAACGCCCCAGCGCCGCTCGATAGCAACGCGTTCCTTGGTGGGAAGATTGGCGTAGTCCTCGCCGAAAACCTCAATGGCGCCGCCCGTCTTGGGCAGCAGGCCGATGATGGTGCGAAGAGTGACGGACTTCCCCGAGCCCGACGGGCCGATAATGCCGAGCACTTCGCCACGGCGGACATCAAGACTGAAGCCGTCGATCACCTTGCGGCCGCCAAAGGCGACGACGAGGTCCTTGATCGAGATGATGGGATCGGGGAGCGCGCTATCGACCATGACTAGAACCCGATGGCCGCAAAGAACATGGCGAACAGGCCATCGGCCACGATGACCAGAAAAATGGCGCGGACCACCGAAGCGGTGGTGTGACGGCCCAGGGACTCCGAGCTGCCGGCGACCTTAAAGCCTTCATTGACGGCGACGAGCCCGATGATGACAGCCATGAAGGGCGCCTTGATCAGCCCGACCATGAGCGTACGCACGTTTAGGGCACCCTGGAGGCGATCCAAGAAGATATCGAGCGGAATGCCGCCATAGATGAGGGCAACGATGGCGGCGCCGGCCAAGCCCGAAAGGGCGCCGATGAAGGTCAGGAATGGCAGGCCGATCAACAGGGCCAGCATGCGCGGCAGGATCAACACCTGATAGGGATCGACGCCCATGACCGAGAGGGCGTCGAGTTCCTCGCGCATGCGCATGGAGCCCAATTCGGCGGTGATGGCCGAGCCCGAGCGGCCCGCTATCATAATAGCGGCGAGCAGCAGGCCGACCTCGCGCAGCATCAGAATGGCGGCGAGATCGACGACGTAGATGGCGACGCCGAAATTATTGAGTTGAAGGATGGATTGCTGGGTGATGATGGCACCCACCACCACGGAAATCAGCACCACGATGGGCACGGCGCGCAGGGCGATCAGATCGAACTGATTGACCACCGCCGCAAAGCGGAACGGTGCGCGAAACGCAAGCGTCGCGCCGACGGCCGCGAGGGTGCGGCCGAGGACCGCGTGGATGGTCACGAGATCATCGAGCGCGTTAAAGCTCATATGGCCAAGACCATCGAAGGGGCGAAGCAGCCAGGGCAGCTTTGCCGGTCGCTCGATCGGGTGCGCTTCAACCGAATTGACATGGGACAGCAGCGCCGCCTGGGCCGGGCTGGCACCGACGATGGAGGTTTCCACGCCCTCCCCGAAAGCATCACGCCGGCGCACGAGCATCCAGGCACCGACGGTATCGAGGGCGACCACATTGCCAAGATCGAATTCGAGATGATCGGGTCTGCCGATGTCGGCGAAGGCGGCATCGATGCGCGACTGAAGCTGCCTGGCGCGGCGGGTGGTCCATGCTCCAGAGAGCCGCACCACGGTTTTGCCGTCGGCGCGCGAAAGCTCGATCTGCGGCTCCCGGTCTTCGCTCATCAGTTCGGAATCGCCCCTGGCATCCGGCACAATGGCCTCAGTTAGCACGCCAATTTCCCATTGTCACAATCGGAGCGTGCTCAGCCGGCGCAAGGACGGCGAGTGATGCATTTGTGCACGTCGAGGCTCATGCTCGGCCGATTCATGGGCCGGCATCTAGTTGGCGAAGCGGCGGGCTCCGGCGACGCAGAGGATCACGGCAACGGTGACCAGCAACATCAGCGGAGTCACCGACTCGCGCAGCAGCGTTGCCGCCAGGGCAAGGCCGAAGAAGGGCTGGAGCAGTTGAAGCTGACCGACGGCGGCGATGCCACCCTGGGCAAGCCCGCGATACCAGAAGACAAAGCCGATCAGCATGGAGAACAACGAAACATAGGCGAGGCTGAGCCAGGCCGGGGTTCCGATGTTCTCCAAAGTAGGAGGCAGGTAGCGCAGCGTCAGCAATGCCATGATCGGCAGCGAGAGGACGAGAGCCCAGGAGATGACCTGCCAGCCGCCGAGCCTACGCGAAAGCCTTGCGCCTTCCGCATAGCCCAGCCCGCAGACGATGATGGCGGCGAGCATCAAGAGGTCACCCGTGGGTGAGGCCGATACCCCCTGCGCGAGCGCAAAGCCAGCGACCAGGGTGCTGCCGAGTACGGAGAAGATCCAAAAAACAGGTCGGGGCCGTTCGCCGCCGCGCACGACCCCAAAGGTGGCAGTCGCCAACGGCAAAAGGCCGATGAACACGATGGAATGAGCGGATGTTACATGCTGCAGTGCCAGAGCGGTGAGCAGCGGGAAACCGACGACAACGCCTAACGAGACGATGAACAGGGAAAAAAGATCGGCTCGTGCGGGCCGCTTCTGGCGGAAGACAACCAGAAGAACAAACGCCAGAACGCCGGCGATTGCGGCCCGCGCGACGGTGAGGAACACCGGATCGAATTCCTGCACGGCCACCCGGGTGGCGGGCAAGGACCCGCTGAAGATGATGACGCCAACAAGTCCGTTGATCCAACCGCTCGCCGATCTGTCCATTGCCGGGACTCCTATCATATCGCGCGGTCTTTTCGGCTGGAGGCGCTGGATTTTCCAGATACGGATCAGTACAATTCTGAAGAACTGTACTGAGGCAAAGAGCAATACGGGATGGGCGCGCGGATCGAATTGGTGATGACAACGGTTCGGCAGCGGATCGTGACGCGGAACCTGACGCCCGGAGCGAGGCTGCCTTCGATCCGAGCTTTGGCGGGTACGCTCCAGGTATCGGCCTCGACCGTCGCAGAAGCCTACGAACGGTTGGTCGCCGAGGGTGCAATCGTATCGCGGCCCGGCTCGGGGTTTTTCGTTGCCAACAAGACCGCTCCGCTCTCTCTGGCTGGTGCAGGGCCCAAGCTCGACCGGGCTATCGATCCGTTCTGGGTGTCAAGGCAATCACTCGAAGCCGGTGGGGACGATCTCAAACCCGGCTGCGGATGGCTGCCGCCATCCTGGCTCGCCGAAGGCGGTTTGCGCCGCGCATTGCGGAAGGTCGCGCGCGGGCCGATCGCCGATCTCTCCGACTATGGTACGCCGCTCGGCCACCCTGGGTTGCGCTGGCTTGTCGTGCGGCGGGCGGCCGAACGAGGCGTCGAGGTGCCGCCCGACCAGATCGTGCTCGTGGAATCGGGAACGCAGGCGATCGATCTATTGTGCCGGTTCCTCCTCGAGTCCGGCGACACAGTCTTGGTGGACGACCCGTGCTACTTTAACTTTCATGCGCTGTTGCGAGCCCACCGCGCCCGCATGGTTAGCGTGCCGTACACGCCGAATGGACCGGACGTCGAGGCATTGGCGAGCGTGCTGGCCGAACATCGACCGCGGCTCTACATCACCAATTCGGCCATCCACAATCCCACGGGAGCGACGCTTTCGCCGGTCATCGCGCATCGGGTACTCAAGCTGGCCGAGGAATTCGGGCTCACGATCATCGAGGACGAGATTTTCGCCGATTTCGAGGAAGCCCCCGCCTCGCGGTTGGCTGCATTCGATGGGTTGGAGCGGGTGATCCAAATCGGGAGCTTTTCCAAGACGCTGTCGGCTTCGGCGCGTTGCGGATACATCACGGCGCGGCGCGATTGGATCGAAGGGTTGATCGACCTCAAGATCGCCACCTCGTTCGGCGGCGGACGGCTCAATGCGGAACTGGTGTATGGCGTCCTGAGCGACGGCGGTTATCGCAAGCACATGGACGGGGTTCGACGGCGCCTCGCCAAGGCGATGTTCGAGACCACTGCGAAACTGAAGGATATCGGCATCGAGCCGTGGATGGAGCCGCGGGCGGGTCTGTTTCTATGGTGCAGGCTGCCCCACGGCCGCGATGCAGCGGAGGTGGCGCGGGCGGCGCTGACGCGGAACGTGGTACTGGCTCCAGGCAATGTGTTCAGCCTCTCGCAATCGGCTGGCGGCTTTATGCGCTTCAACGTCTCGCAAATGCTCGACGAGCGGATCTTCGAGGTGCTGCGCGCGGTGGTCACGTAGCGTAGACCGAGCCAAAGCGCGACATTTTTACACATGCCTGAACGGCGCCGACCGCGCGTGTTGGCGCAGACAAAAACCGGCTAAATCAGTCACAGTTGCGTCATAAGTTCGTACATTTAGCTTTCAGCCCAAAATTTGCTCACACGCTTAAGTCTGCATTCGTTGTGAGCACAAACGCTTGACGTCACTGCGTTATTCCGCTTGCATTCGCATCAGATGGCCAAACCGGACGGCGCTTGTTTGCCGCTTTCCAGCCATCGCGAACGAAATTCCGAGGGGTCGGAGATTTTGTTCGTACAAAGGAGGGATGTATGGACAGGGTGGATACGCGGCGCTCGACGCCGCTGCATCGGCAATTGGCCACGGTCATGCGCGGGCGGATCGCTTCGGGCCAGTATGCGGTCGGCACCACCATCCCAACCGAACAGACCCTCGCCCAATCGTTCAATGTCAGCCGGGCTACCGTGCGGCAGGCGATCAAGTCTCTGACCACCGAAGGGCTGCTCAAGGCCAAGGCAGGGGTCGGCACGCTGGTGATCAGGGCGCAGGCCCCGGTGAAAGCGGCGACACTGCGGGGGCTGACCGAGGATTTGCGCCAGCAAGGGATCGCCACCTATGCGCGCACCCTCTCGGCCCAATTCGAAACGGCTACTCCGGCGATCCGCAAAGCGCTGGAACTGGTGCGCGACGAACGCGTGCTGCACCTGACGCGGGTGCGAGACATTGCCGGGTCACCGCTGGCCCTGCTCAACTCCTACATCCCGGAATCGGTGGGGCTGATGCCTGACGAGAATTTTTCCGGGCCGCTCTACGAACTCGTCGAGCGCAGCCACCGCCTGCACATCATCTACGGCAAGGACTCGATCGGCGCGCGCGTGCCCACCACGCTGGAGCGCGAACTGCTGCAGATCACCGACGACACACCGGTCCTCACCATCCGCCGCACCGCGTATCTCGAGTTCGACCGGCCCATCGAATACGTGGAGGCCGCGATCCGCTCCGACCTCTACGAGTATAACATTACCCTTAGTAGATAAAGGACTGATCTTTATGAGTAATCTCACCGCCGAGCTTCTCGGGTCGATCTCGGTCGACGAAATGTGGAAGCATCTTGAAAAGCTGTGCGAATGGGATCGCAGCACCGGCACCGAGGGAGAGCTTGCCGCGGTCGACTACGTCAGGTCCGTCCTTGAATCCTATGGTTTGCCGGTCACCGTCCACGAATACCGGGCCTATATCTCACATCCGATCAAGGGCGGTCTGGAGGTCGAGATCGGCGGCGAAAAGCAGACGATCGCCGCCAAGACCCGCGCCTTCAGCGCCAATACACCGGCCGAAGGTGTTTCGGGGGCGCTGGTTTCGATCCAGGGCGGCAAGAACATGTTCAAGGCCGACAACGCGGTGAATCTCATTTCGCCGGAGACCGTGGGCGGCAAGATCGTCATTTCCGAGTCCGGCTCTCGCGGATCGATGTTGGCCGCCAAGAATGCCGGCGCTTTGGGCTATATCCATATGTGGCCGAGCGACGAGGACGTGATCCACGAGGGAATCGTCACCCCCGTCTGGGGGACGCCGACGCCGGAATCGGCGGGCAACATCCCGAACTTTCCGATCATCTCGATCAAGCATAATGACGGCGTGCGGCTGCGCGAGGCGCTGGAGAAGGGCACGGTCAACGCCACGCTGCATTCGGTGACCAAAACCGGGTGGGTGAACGTCAAGATGCCGGTGACGGAAATCGCCGGGAAAGAAGACGATTTCGTTCTCGTCGCCGGCCATATCGACTCCTGGCACTATGGCGCAACCGACAACGCGACCGGCAATGTCTCCTGCCTCGAATTGGCCCGCGTGCTCAAGCAGCATCAGTCTCAGCTCCGCCGTGGCGTGCGCATCGCCTGGTGGGTGGGACACTCGACCGGCCGCTATTCGGGATCGACCTGGTATGCGGACAATCATTGGGACGAACTCGATGCCAATTGCGTCGCCTACATCAATATCGACTCGCCCGGCTCGCTCGGCGCCACCGACTATTCGGAAGTGACCGCCGTGCCCGAGACGGCTGCCTTGGTAACCGATGCGGTGGTCGAACTCACCGGGCAGACGCCCCATATCGACCGTCCGATGCGGGCCGGCGACCAGTCATTCTGGGGCGTGGGGCTGCCGTCGCTGTTCATGCTGCTCTCGAACCGCCCCGAAGGCCAGCGCGCCGCCGTGGGCGGGTGCGGCATGGGCTGGTGGTGGCACGCCGAGGAAGATCTTGTCGACAAGGCCGACCGCGACGTGCTGCTCAAGGACACCAAAATCTACGCCCATGCGCTGCTGCGGCTGACGCAGGACGAGGTGTTGCCGCTCGATCTCGATGCCCAGGTCGCTGACCTCAAGCAGCAGGTGAGCGCCATCGCCCAGGAAGCGGGCAGCCATATCGACCTTTCGAGCGTCACGGCGAACCTCGATACGCTGGGCGGCGAACTGGCCAAGATCAAATCCATGGCGCCGGGCAAGGCGAACGAAGCGATCAAAACAGTTTCGCACGCGCTGACGGCACTCTCATTCACCTATGGCGACCGGTTCGATCACGACCCGGCCATGCCGCTGCCGGCCTTCCCGACGCTGGATGGCGCGAAAAAGCTGGCCAAGCTCGATCCGGAGTCCAACGACTACGGGTTTCTTTTCAACCGGCTGATCCGCAACCGCAACATGGTCAATCATGAAATCAAGCGGGCAATCGCGGCCTGCCAGGCCTAGACGCGCTTAACGCGACAAAGCCCGGGCGGGGAGATCGCCCGGGCCAATAACAACAAGACGACAAGTGGACTTTCAAAGAGAGGACTTCAAGATGCTCAGACTCGCCGCAGGACTTGCGGCCCTGGCCATGCTTCTGCCGGGCGCCATGCCCGCACAGGCTCAGACGACGGGCGGCACGTTCAGCCTGCCCATCAATGATGACCCGCAGATCTGGCCGGTTGCCGGTGGTCTCTACAACATCCTCGTCAACAAGGTCGTCTATAGCGGGCTGGTCCGCTATGACCTCGAAACGCTCGAGCCGGTCGGCGATCTCGCCGAGAGCTGGGAGGTTTCCGAGGACGGGCTGACCTATACCTTCACGCTGCGCGACAATGTGCTCTGGCACGATGGCGAGCCGTTCAACGCCGATGACGTGGTCTTTACGATCAACGAGATCTGGACCAATGAGGCGGTGCCCTACTACCTCGCCAACAATTTCCGCCTGATCGAGGAGGCGACCAAGGTCGACGACTTTACGGTGGAGGTTTCCCTCAGCCAGCCGCAGCCTTCGCTGCCGGTGCTGATGGGATACAATGCGGCGGTGCTGCCCGAACATCTGCTGTCGGAACTGACGCCGGAGCAGTTGGTCAATCCGACCGAATTCCTGCAGAACCCGGTGGGGACGGGGCCGTTCAAGTTCGTCGAATATTCGCCGGGCGCATATGTGCAGCTCGCGCACAACGAGGATTATTTCGACGGCGTACCTCATCTCGACGCGATGACGTTCCGGATCGTGCCCGATGCCAACGCGCAGCTTGCACTGTTGCAGTCGGGTGAGGTCGACCTGGTGGTGATCGAGCCGTTCCAGCTCGAAGCGATCGAAAACAACCCCAACGTCCAGATCCAGAGCGTGCCGGTCAACCGCCACGAATTCGTTGCGATCAACAACGGGGTCGAAGCGCTCTCGGATGTCAACGTCCGCAAGGCGCTGACCATGGGGCTGGATCGCGAGACGCTGTTGCAGGCAGTGTTTGCCGGACGCGGCACCGTTGCAACCGGGCCGTTCACGCCGGCAGTGGGCTGGGCCTATGACACGAGCATAGAACCCCTGCCCTATGATCCCGAAGCCGCCGCCGCGCTGCTCGACGAAGCCGGTTGGGTTTTGGGGGGCGACGGCATCCGGGCGAAGGACGGCGTGCCGCTGAGCTTTACGCTGCTCTACGATCCGTCAAACCCCACGCGGGCCCGCACGGCCCTGGTGGCACAACAGCAATGGGGCGCGCTGGGCATCCAGATCGGGTTCGAGACCTCGGAATACCGCGCGATCGTCGAGCGTATCCGGCAATCGCCGCCGGACTACGAACTCAACCCCAACTACCTGATCGCTCCGCCCGATCCGGACGGCATCGCCAACTATTATCTTTCGGACTCGCTGGCCAACTCCTGGGCCTACAACAATCCGGAAGTCGATGCGCTGCTCAACGAAGGGGCGACGACGGGAGATCAGGCTGCTCGCGCCGAGATCTACAAGCAGGTGCAGGCGATCATGCATGAAGACCAGCCCAATGTCTTCACGGTCTATCCCGACGAAATCCAGGCCCTGAGCGCCGCAGTCGAGCGGTTCCCGGAGGCGGGGTATCGCGACGCCCTGGGGTGGGCGCACCTGATCTCCAAGAGCCAGTAAGAAGCGAGAACGAACGTGGGCAGGTACGCCATCCGCAGAATACTGGAAGCGACGGCTCTGATCCTGGTGATCACCATGGCCACGTTCGCGCTCATCAGCTCGGCCCCCGGTGGGCCGAGCATCCTTCTCGATCCCAACATGACGCCCGAGGACACGGAACGGCTTCGGACGCTCTACGGGCTGGATCGCCCGATCCACGAGCAGTACTTTCGCTGGCTGTGGCAGGTGCTGCAAGGAAATCTGGGCTTTTCTCTGGGGGTGGGGCGGCCGGTGGCCGAACTCATCGCCGGGGCGTTGCCCGCCACGTTGCTGCTTTCGGGGCTGGCTCTTCTGGTTGCCGTGCTGGTCGCCGTTCCCCTCGGCATCGTGGCGGCGGTCCGGCGCAATAGCTGGATCGACCGGACGCTCACGACCGTCAGCTTCTTTGGGTTGTCGCTGCCCGTGTTCTGGTACGGGCTGATGCTCATCATCATTTTCGCGGTGATCCTGCGATGGCTGCCGGCGGGCGGCATGTTCACGCCCGGCAATGCCACCCCGCTCGATCTGCTGCTCCATCTCATCCTGCCGGTGATCGCGCTTTCCACATCGCTCATGGCCGAACTGGTGCGCTACACGCGTTCAGCGATGATCGGCGTGCTGCGCCAGGATTACGTGCGCACCGCGCGCGCCAAGGGCGTCGCCGAGAATGTGGTGATCACCCGGCACGCGTTCCGCACGGCGATGATCCCGGTGGTGACACTGTTAGGGCTGCTCATTCCTCGACTGATCGGCGGAGCGGCGGTGACCGAGACCGTGTTCACCTGGCCGGGCATGGGGCGGCTGGCCGTTTCGGCGGCGTTCAACCAGGACTTCCCCACCATCATGGGCATCACGCTGGTGATTTCGGTGACGGTTGTCCTTTCCAACCTCATCGTCGACCTCCTCTACGCAAAGTTGGATCCCCGTGTCAGCTATCAGTAAACCTTCCGCCCCTGTCGCCAAGCGCTCGACCTCGCCGCTGGCCAGGAGCTGGCGCAGCTTCTGGCGCCGGCCGGGCACCGTGATTTCGGTGGCGGTGCTTGCGCTATTGACGCTGGCGGCGGTCTTCGCGCCGTGGGTTGCGCCGTATGAACCGGCCGAACTCGACATGTTCAACATGCTCGCCGGACCCTCGGCCACGCACTGGCTGGGGACGGACGAAAATGGCCGCGATATCCTCTCTCGCCTGATCTATGGCGGGCAGGCCTCGCTCTCGGTGGGGCTGGCGAGCGTGGTGGGCGCGGTGATCATCGGGGCGACGCTGGGTGGGCTGGCGGGCTTTCTCGGCGGCTGGGTGGATTCGGTGATCAGCCGGTTCATCGACGGCATGCTGTCGATCCCGATGTTCTTTTTCCTGCTTACTACGCTGTCGCTGTTCGGATCGTCGCTTACCAATCTGATCCTTGTGATCGCGGCGACCACGTGGATGCCGGTGGCGCGGATCGTGCGCGGGGAAATCACCGCCAATCGCGAACATCACTATGTAGAAGCGGCCACCGCGCTCGGCGTGCCCAGGCTGACGATCCTGTTCCGGCATGTGCTGCCGCAATCGACTCCGTCGATTATCGTCGCGGCGACACTCGGGATTGCCGAAGCGATCATCGTGGAATCGGCGCTCTCCTATCTCGGGTTCGGCGTGCGGCCGCCCACGCCTTCGTGGGGCAACATGCTGGCGGATGCGCGCGGCTACATTTTTCAGAACCCTGCCATGACCGTCTATCCCGGCGCGCTGATCTTCATCTGCGTGCTGGCCTTCAACACCATCGGCGACGCCCTGCGCGACGCGACCGACCCTCGCAAATAGGATCCCTCACAATGCGTATCTGCTTTCTGGGCACCAACGAACGGCTCGAATATCTCAAGGGACATGCGAGCCCTGGCGTCGAGCTCGACAATATGGCCGATTATGTCGGCAAGGCTTCCCGCCCCTCCTCGATCGAGAGCCGCATGGAAGAGATAGAGTTGGCCCAATGGGTGATCGAGCGGACGATGGAGGCCGAGCGGCGGGGTTTCGATGCTGTGATTACCGGCTGCTTTGCCGATCCGGGCGTGGACGCGGCGCGGGAGCGAGTGCGCATCCCGGTGATCGCGCCCGGAGAGACGGCGATTTTGACGGCGCGGATGCTGGCGCACCATTTCTCGGTGATCACGCCGCTGCCCCAGACAATACCTATTGCGCGCGAGCAGGTGCACAAGGTGGGGATCGAGCGGTTCGTCGCCTCGATCCGTCCGTTCGGCGTGGCGGTGGAGAAAATCCGCGACCGCGATGCCGAAACGATCGACAAGCTGATTGCGCTGGGGCGCAGATGCGTGGAGCGAGATGGTGCGGAGGCCATCGTCTTTGCGTGCGCGAGCATGTCGCTGCTGACCGACATCGTGCAGCCGGAGATCGGGGTGCCTTGCGTCAATTCCGTACGCCTGTCGCTGCGGGCAGCCGAAATGCTGGTTGGAGCGGGGCTGACGCATAGTCCTGTGACCTTCCCTGTCCCCGTCAAACTCGATCACCAGGCCTAGACCATGCATATCCGTTCCGTCGCGGTTGCGATTACCGAATTGGCCAACCAGACGCTCAAGACATCCTATGGGTCGAACGTTTCGATCCGCCGCCATATCTTCGTTGCGGTGACCGCCGAGGACGGAACCGTCGGTTATGGGGAAGGCTCTCCCCTGCCCCATTTCAGCGGCGAGCGCGCCGAGGAGATGAAAAGCGTCATCGAAGCGGTGTTCGCGCCAGCGCTGATCGGGCTCGAGGTGTTCGAAACCGAGCGGGCGCAATTGGCGCTGGAAAAGGCGCTGCCGCACCATCATGCGTCCAAGGCGGCGCTGATGAATGCGCTGGTCGACCTGCAAGGTAAGCTGGCCGGCCTGCCGGCGGCGGCATTGCTGGGCGGCGCGGTTTCCAAGCGCATTCCGGTGGGCGGGGCCGTCGGCATCGAAGACCGGGATGCGGTTGCCGCGCGGGTGCGGGAGCTGTGGGCGCAGGGGATCAGGACATTCAAGTTCAAGATCGGCGGCGATGTTGGCCGAGACATCGATGTGATCCGCATGCTGCGGGGGGAATTTCCCGAGAGCCTGGAAATCCGGGCCGACGCCAATGCGGGGTTCACCTTTCCCGAGGCGCAGCAATTCCTCCGCGCCGTGGGCGATTGCCGGCTGCAATATCTCGAGCAGCCCCTAAAGCCTAATGATCGCAAGGGGTTGGCGCGGCTGCGCGAGTTCGGGACGCGGATCGCGGCCGACGAGAGCCTGTTCGGGCTCGAAGACGCATTCGAATTGGCAGCGAAACGAGCGGTGGATGTGTTCATCGTCAAGCTGATCAAGCTGGGCGGACTGCATCAGGCGCGCAAGGTGGTGGCGCTGGCCGAGGCGGCGGGGATCGCCTGCGTGGCGGTGAGCCCATATGAAACGGCGTTGGGCGTGGCGGCGAACTTGCACTTGGCGGCGACATCGACGGCTTTCCCGTTTGCGGCGGAGCTTGGCGTGGGCGTTTCTTCGGTGGCGCTGGAAGGGAGCGACGGGATCGTCGTCGAGGATGGTTTCGCACTGCTGCCCGAGGGAAAGGGCCTGGGCATTGGCATGCCCGCCGCATTGTTCGATGCCGCGCCACCTCAACGCGGGGCGGTTGCATGATTGACGACGAACAACTCCTCTCGATCCGGGATCTTCGGACCTATTTCGACGCGGATGGGGAGACGGTGCGGGCCGTCGATGGGCTGAGCCTCGACGTGGGCTATGGGGAAACGGTCGCGATTGTCGGGGAGTCAGGTTCGGGCAAGTCGGTGACCAGCCTTTCCATCATGCGCCTGCTCGATCAGGCGACGAGCCGGATCGCTGGCGGCAGCATCGTTTTCGAAGGCTCGGACCTGCTGGCCAAGTCTGCCGACGAGATGCGGGCGATCCGTGGCAACGAAATCTCGATGATCTTTCAGGAGCCGATGACGAGTCTCAACCCGGTCTATACGGTGGGCGAACAGATCGCCGAGGCGGTGCGGCTGCACCAGCGCCTTTCTCCCGAGAAGGCATTGGACCGGGCGGCGGAAATGCTCGACCTGGTGGGGATATCCGAGCCGCGCAAGCGGCTGGGGTCATTTCCGCACGAGATGTCGGGCGGCATGCGGCAGCGCGTGATGATCGCCATCGCGCTCTCGTGCAATCCCAAGCTATTGATCGCCGACGAGCCGACGACGGCGCTGGACGTGACCATCCAGGCGCAGATCCTCGACCTTATGCAGACGCTGCAAAAGCAGGTGGGAATGTCGATCCTGTTCATCACCCACGATCTGGGGGTGGTGGCCGAAATCGCCGACAAGGTGGTGGTGATGTATGCGGGGCGTGCGGTGGAAGATGGACCGGTGGAGGAAATCTTCGCCCACCCGCGCATGCCTTATACCGCCGGGCTGCTGCGCTCCGTGCCACGGGTCGATCGGGCTGCCGAGCATCAGGAGAGGCTCTATGCCATTCCAGGCAACATTCCGGTGCCGACCAATCTGCCCGAGGGGTGCAGTTTCCATCCGCGGTGCGATTATTGCCAGCCACGCTGCGTTGCGGCATTGCCGCCGCTGGAAACGGTGAACGCGCAGCATCGGGCCAGATGCGTACGCTGGCGCGAACTCGATTTGCGCGAGAGGGTTCCGGCATGAGCGCCCCTGCCCCGCTTTTAAGAATCGAAAACCTTTCCAAGCTCTATCCGGTCAAGGCCGGGCCGTTCTCGCGCAGCCGGGAAACCGTCAAGGCGGTTCAGGATTTCAGCCTCGATATCGGCAGAGGCGAGGTGATCGGGCTGGTGGGGGAATCGGGCTCGGGCAAGACCACGCTCGGTCGATCCATCCTGCGGCTGATCGAGCCGACATCGGGCACCGTGCGGTTCGATGGCGTGGACATCACCAAGCTCGGGCCGCGCGAGATGCGCGAGTACCGGCGCAGGATGCAGATCATCTTCCAGGACCCGTTCGGGAGCCTCAATCCGCGCTTTACCGCCGAGCGGATCATTGGTGAAGCCATCGACACGCACAGGCTGGCCCGGAACAAGGGCGAGCGGCAGGCACGGATCGTGGACCTGCTGGAGAAGACGGGACTCAGTTCCAGCCATCTGACGCGCTATCCGCACGAGTTTTCGGGCGGACAGCGCCAGCGGATCGGGATCGCGCGAGCACTGGCGGTGGGGCCGCAATTCATCGTCGCGGACGAGCCGGTTTCGGCGCTGGATGTTTCCGTGCAGGCGCAGGTGCTCAACCTGCTGCAGGATCTAAAGCGCGATCTCGATCTCACCATGCTGATGGTGGCGCACGATCTGGGCGTTGTGGAATATGTATCGAACCGGGTGGTGGTGATGTATCTGGGGCGGATCATGGAGGTGGCGCCGGCGCGCAAGCTTTATGCCAATCCGATGCATCCCTACACGCGGGCACTGCTTTCAGCGGTGCCCGTGCCTGACCCCACCAAACGCCGGACGCGCACGATTTTGAAGGGTGAGATTCCGAGTCCGATCCACCCGCCGTCCGGGTGCGTGTTCCGCACGCGATGTCCGCTGGCTATCGATGAATGCGCCAAGGTCGTTCCGCCGCTCGAGGCGGTGAGCGAGGGGCATTTGAAGGCCTGTATCAGGACTTAGGCTGCTTGGGCTTGCGTCGCGCTGCCGCTGGATTCCGGGAATGAACAAATCCCGGAATGACAGTTTGGTTAGAGCAAGATCTTCCGTCCAATCGATTGGAGGCTGACAGCATGCTGTCAGCCTAATCGCTTCAGTTCGTCTTGACGCCGGGCAGGTCGAAGGTTGCGACCATGTTGGCGAAGGCGAGCTTGTCGGTGTCGGAGGCCGAGGTGATCTCGGTTGCCTTGTTCAGCAGATCGCGGAATTCCACGACGGCATCGCTGGCGTTATCGACCGGTAGCGGCTCGCCCTCATAGCGGGCAACGAAACGGGCTGCGACGCGGCCGAGCAGTGCGAGAATGGCGGCGTTTTCGGCGTCCTCTCGCGCGAGCTGCTGTGCCTTGCGGTGAAATTCGGCGTAGGTCCGAATGCCGCCGTTCTGCTCGTTTAGCCATCCGTAGAGGTCGTGCACACCAAGTCTCCTATCCTTTGTGCCCGGTGGCCAGTTCTCTGGACACCGGAAACCGGCGTGTATATCAAAAGTGAGACGCTGAGGAAAGGGGACCGGATGCCGAACCAATTCGAGGAAATCGGAAGCCGCTTGCGGGCCTATCGCATGGGCAAAAACCTAAGCGCCGACGATATCGCAGCCCATCTGGGCATATCCCGGGCGGCGGTCTATCGCCTGGAGAAGGGCGAGATCGTCAAGATCCAGATTCTCGAGTCGATTTCCAAATTTTTGGACGTTTCCCTGCCCTCCCTGCTCGGCGTGGGCGTCGAGTATTACAGCAATGCCTTGTCGTTTTTTGAACGGATGCGGCAGCTCGAGGAAAAATCGCTGCACCTGTTGGGCAATTTTTCGCCGGTGTCCTCATTACTGCTGTCCCCCGACTATATGGATTATCTGCGGCTGATGCTGATCGAGGCGATTTCGGGCACGGTGGCCGACCGGGAGGCCGAGATCGCGAGAATCGACAAGATTCTCGATCTGCTCAGAGAACGTCGCGCGAGCGTGATTCGTCGACGGGTTCCCGTGGTTTCGATCGTGGGCAGCCAGGATATCGAACGCTTCCTGCTGCTCGGCATGGTGGGGCGGTTCGACCTGCCGCCCGAAGTGGTCGCTGAACGGCGGGCGGCGGCCCGCGCCGAGATCGAGCGGCTGTGCGAAACCATGGAGCGCCAGCCGATCGGAACCCAGATCGGCATCGTCGACGGGCAACCTCCAAGCCAGACCTTCCAAATCTATGAGCGCGAAGACGATTCAGCGGTGACACTCTCGCCCTACCGGCTGGGGGACCAGCCCAATATCTCCTCCGGGATCGCCATCGTCACATCGGCACCCGAAGCAGTACGGCACTTCAAGGAAACGCTCGACGCACAATGGGCATTGGCGAGAAAAGGCGTGGACGGAGCGGAGATGCTGCGGCGTATTCTTGACCGGACCGGAAGCATTGCCGCCTGACCCGAGCGATTGACAAGATCGGCCGGTTCACGCATTGTCTCAAAAATGAGACAGCACAGTTTTGCCGACGTTCCGCCGGTTGCGGACGCCTTTTCAGCCCAGGTCGCCGACACCGCCGCGCGGGTGGTCGCCAACGACTGGGTGAACGCCGAATACAAGCTTATCGTCCTTGATGCGCCGGGGCTGGCCGCGACGGCCGAGGCCGGGCAGTTCTTCAACATCGAATGCCCTGTGGTGGGCGAGGACAAGCCGTTCTTCCGCCGGCCGATGAGTACTTATGCGGCCGACGCAGTGACGGGACGGGTCGAATTTCTCTACAAGGTGGCTGGTGCGGGAACGCGGGGGCTGGCGGCGCTGGAGCCCGACGAGACGACCCGCATTCTCGGACCGCTTGGTGTGGGCTTTACCCTGCCCGAGGACATCGGTTCCATTGTCGTACTGGGTCGCGGCGTTGGGTTGGCGACGCTGGCGCCGCTGGCGGAAATGGCGCGCGGGCGCGGTGTGGCGGTGACGGCGATCGTCAGCGCGCGCGGGCCTGAGCAGGTTCTGTCGGTCGAGCGCTTCCGCGATGCCGGGGCAGCGGTGGAAATCGTACTCGATAGCGACGGCAGCAGCGACATGGCCAATGTGGAAGCCATTCTGCGGCGGCTGCACGCGGAAGGCCGGGCCGATGGGTTTTACACCTGTGGCTCGAACCGGCTGATGCTTTTGATGCAGAACCTGGCGGCTGAACTGGGCATCTATGGCGAAGTGGCCATGGAGCAGCAGATGGCCTGCGGATTGGGCATGTGCTTTTGCTGTGTGCGCAATTTCAATGTCGAGGGCGAGATCGTTTCCAAGCGCGTCTGCTGGGACGGGCCGGTGTTTCCGCTGGCGGAGGCGACCTCATGGTAGATCTAGCCGTCGACATGGGCCGAGGCCTGGTATTGGCCAATCCGGTGATGCCCGCTTCGGGAACATTTGCCGAAGGGCTGGCCAAGGTGGTCGATCTCAACGGGCTCGGTGCGCTGGTCACCAAGACGATCACAGCCGAACTGCGCGGGGGCAATCCGGTGCCGCGCGTTTCCGAAGTCGCCAATGGGATGCTCAATTCGATCGGCATTCCTTCCAAGGGCATCGATCATTTTCTCGATGAGACCCTGCCCTTCTATCGGCAATTCTCCAGCCCGCTGATTGTTTCGATTTCGGCGCCGACGGTGGACGATTTCGCGCGGGCGGCCGAGCGGCTCAATGTCGAGGGTATAGCGGGGATCGAGGCCAATATTTCGTGCCCCAATATCGAAGAGGACGGCAAGGCCTTCGCCATGCGGCCCGGAACGACCGAGCAGGCGGTTTCCGCCATGCGCAAGATGACGGAATTGCCGCTCTGGGCCAAGCTCACACCCAACACGGGCGACATTGCCGCCGTGGCGCGCGCGGCCGAGGCGGCCGGGGCGGATGGCCTGGTGGTGGGCAATACGATCCTGGCGATGAGCGTGGACATCGAAACCATGCGGCCGACGCTCGGCAATGTTATGGGCGGGCTGTCGGGCCCGGCGGTTAAGCCGATCATGCTGCGCATGACGTATCAATGCGCGCGGGCTGTGGACATTCCAGTGATCGGCTGTGGCGGGATCGCCAGCGCCAACGATGCCGTGGAATACCTGCTGGCCGGGGCGCGCGCCGTTCAGGTCGGGACGGCGACCTTTATCAAGCCGGGAACCATGGACGAGGTGATCGCCGGGATTGCCGCCTATTGCCGGCGCAAGGGGTTCAACCGCGTGGTCGAGATGATCGGCGCACTCAACGCCGAGATGATGGCGCCCGACGTGATGGAGGCGGCCCAATGAACCTCGCCTCGCCGGTGCCCGAGATCGATTGGACGGGCTTTGACTCCGAACACGCGCTTGCCGAGGCGATTTTCGCCGAGTTGGCGCGCCAGACCGGGGATGGCGTGGGCATCACGCGCGAATGCTATTCCGATCGCGAGGATGCGGCACTAGCCATTTTCTCGGCCGTGGCGGAGGCACATGGACTCCTGATCGACACCGATCCAGCTGGAAACCTCATAGTCCGGACGCCTGAGGATGACGGGTCTCGGCCCGCGCACTATATCGGCTCGCATGCGGATTCGGTGCCGCAGGGCGGCAATTACGATGGCGCGGCGGGAATCATTGCGGGGCTGATCTGCCTTGTACGACTACGTCAGGCGGGACGCGAACTCACAACGCCGGTGCGGGTGCTGATGCTGCGCGGCGAGGAAAGCGCCTTTTACGGGCGGGCCAATATCGGGTCGCGGGCGCTGTTCGGCATTCTGGACGGCAAGGATCTCGCTGCCCGCTCGAGCGGCGTGGGGCGAACGCTGGCCGAAGCCATGGAAGCGACGGGCATCGATATCGAGCCGATCCGCGAAGGCAGAACACTGTTCGATGTGAAAAAGGCCGCGAGCTATCTCGAGCTGCATATCGAACAGGGTCCCGTGATGACCGACCGCGAGTTGCCCGCGGCGGTCGTCTCGGGAATCCGTGGCAATCTACGGCACCGGCGCGTGGTGTGCCGAGGAGAGGCCGGGCATTCGGGCACTATTCCGCGCTGGTTGCGCAAGGATGCGGTGTTCGCCTTCGCCGACCTGGTGGGCCGGCTGGACGAGCACTGGCGCGTGCTGCTGGAACGCGGGCTCGACCTGGTGGTGACCACGGGGATCGTGGGCACCGATCCGGACGAGCACGCGATCAGCCGTATTCCGGGCGAGGTCATGTTCTCGTTCGAGGTCCGCAGCCAGAGCCACGACACGCTGGAAGGGTTTTACGAGCTGTTCCGCTCCGAATGCCGAGCCGTCGGGCAGCAGCGGGGCGTGGTGTTCGAGTTCGACGATCGGGTCTATACCGAGCCTGCGCGAATGGATACCAAGGTGATCGAGATGCTTTCCAAAGCGGCCAGCGAATGCGGGCTCGACCCGCAGACCCTGCCCTCGGGCGCCGGGCACGACGCGGCGGTATTCGCCAATGCGGGCATTCCCTCGGGGATGGTGTTCGTGCGCAACGCCAACGGCTCGCACAACCCGCACGAAGCCATGGATATCGATGACCTCATCAAAGGCATCGATGTGCTCTATAAGGCCGTGACGTCGTCCAACTGATTCTCGTTTCTTGTCGCGAGGTCGAACCGAAAAAGTTTGCAACTTTTTCTGACCCACTCCGAAAGGCACCCTATGAGATCGATCACCCTGCGCAAGCCTGTGGACTTGCACGTTCATTTCCGCGACGGGGCAGTGCTGCAATCGGTGGTGCCCTATACGGCGCGGCAGTTCGAGCGGGCGATCGTCATGCCCAATCTCGTGCCGCCGGTGACGACGGCGGCGTTGGCGGAAGCTTATCGCGAGCGGGTGCTGGCGGCAGTGCCCGAAGGCGTCGATTTTACGCCGATGATGACGTGCTATCTGACCGATGACACTGACCCCGGTGATCTGGTCGCCGGGCACCGGGACGGCATCTTTGCGGCGGCCAAGCTTTATCCGGCGCATGCGACGACCAATTCGGCGCATGGGGTGACTTCGGTGGAAGGCCTCGATCCGGTGTTTGCGGCCATGGCGGAAGCAGGGATGCCGCTATTGACGCATGGGGAACTGGTGCATCCGGAGGTCGATATCTTTGACCGGGAAGCGCGGTTCATCGACGATATTCTCGCGCCCCTACTCGACCGGCACCCGACGCTCAAGGTGGTGATGGAGCACATCACGACCGAGCAAGGGGCTCAGTTCGTGGCCAGCCGCGGCGATCGGATCGCGGCAACGATCACGCCGCAGCATCTGCTCTATGACCGCAACGTGCTGTTCGAGGGCGGGATCAGGCCGCACTATTACTGCCTGCCCATTCTCAAGCGGCGCACGCATCAGCTCGCCCTGCGCAAGGCGGCAACGAGCGGGTCCGCCAACTATTTCCTGGGCACCGATACCGCGCCGCATCTCAAGCACTTGAAAGAAGCGGCATGCGGCTGCGCGGGGGTGTTTTCCGCACCGGTGGCGGTCGAGGCGTATCTGAAGGTGTTTGCCGAGGAAGATGCGTTGGACAAGTTCGAGGCCTTCGCTTCGCTCAATGGGCCGGCCTTCTACGGCTTTGCGCCCTCGGAAACCCGTGTCACCTATGAGGAGCGGGCGTGGACGGCACCGGAAAGCGTTTCAGTGGAAGATCAGGAAATTGTCCCGCTGTTTGCCGGCGAGCGTGTTGACTGGACTTTAAGCGCAGGGTTATAGCGAACCGGTTGCACTCAATTTAACCGCCGTGGCGGCGCTGGATCTTCGGTTCGGCGGCCGCGATTTTGCGCGACCGCACCAAAGACAAGATGAAGGGACCCTCATAGCATGAGCACATTGCGCCTCAGCGACGACAAGAAGGCCATCGCCCGGCAGACCGCCCGGATGATGCTGGAAATCAACGCCATCCATTTCAACGCCGAGCATCCCTTCGTCTTCACCTCGGGCTGGGCCAGCCCGGTTTACGTCGACTGCCGCAAGCTCATCTCCTACCCGCGTCTGCGTTCCAAGCTGATGGATCTGGCCGCGCACACGATTGCCACCGAGATTGGATACGAGTCGATCGATGTGGTGACCGGTGGCGAGACGGCGGGCATTCCCTTCGCCGCTTGGATCGCCGACAAGCTGATGCTGCCCATGCAGTATGTGCGCAAGAAGGCCAAGGGGTTCGGCCGCAATGCGCAGATCGAGGGTGAAGTGGTGACCGGCGCGCGCACGTTGCTGGTCGAGGATCTGGCGACCGATGGGCGCTCGAAGGTGATGTTCGCCGATGCATTGCGCAAGGCGGGAGCCCAGGTGGATCACTGCTTCGTGGTGTTCTTCTACGACATCTTCCCCAAGAGCCACGATTTGATGAAGGAGCTCGGCATCGAGTTGCATTACCTCGCCACATGGTGGGATATCCTCGATGCAGCCAAGGAATCCGGGCATTTTGATGCCAATACGCTTAACGAAGTTGAGAGCTTCCTCAACGATCCGGCGACGTGGTCGGCGGCGCATGGGGGGATTTCGGAGTTTGCGCCGGCCAGCAAGGGCTGAGCGCTTCAAAGCTTCAAAAAAATGGGCCGCCCAGTGGGCGGCCCTTTTCTTTAGGGCGCCAGGAGGCGCGGGAGGAACATAGAGATATCAGGCAGATAGCTGATGACCAGCAGGGCCAGAAGGTTCACGATGATGAACGGCATGATGCCCGAGATGATCTTGGTGACCGACTCCCCGAGGGTCGAGGAGGCGACAAATATGTCGAGTCCAAAGGGCGGTGTTATCATGCCGATGCATGTGTTGAGGCATACGATGATGCCAAAGTGAATCGGATCGATTCCGAAGCTCTGCGCCACTGGAAAGAGAGCGGGAACCAGGATCAGCATCGTCGAGTTGGGATCGATGAACATGCCGGCGACGAGGAACAAGACGTTCACGATCAGCAGGAACACGATCCAGTTGGCATCGATCATCTCAAGGAAATCGATGACCATGGCGGGAAGCTGGGCCAGGGTGATGAAGTAGGCGACGATCGAGCCCATGGCGAGGAGCACGAAGATGGTGCCCGTAGTCACCGCGGCGCCGGTCGCGACATTGATCACGTCCTTAAAGCTCATGTGGCGGTAGATGACCACTTCGACCAGGAGGGCGTAGGCGACGCTGACGGCGGCCGCCTCGGTGGGAGTGAAGAGGCCCGAATAGATGCCGCCCAGCATCACCACCGGCAGACCCATGGCCCAGATGCTGCGGCCGATGACCTTCATGCGTTCGCTCCAGGGCAGCGGAGCATCGCCGGTCAACCCGTTGCGATAGGCGTAGATCAGCACATAGGCACAAAAGACCAGCGAGAGGAAAACGCCAACGACAAGACCGGCGGCAAAGAGCGAGGCCACCGAGGTGCCGGTAAGCCAGGCATAGATGATCAGCGTGATCGAAGGCGGGATCAGCAGCGCAACCTCCGAGGAGGAAACGATGAGGCCCAGGGAGAATTTGTCGGAATAGCCCTGGCGCTTGAGTTCGGGATAAACGATGCCGCCCAATGCGGCCACGGTAGCGGGCGCGGAGCCTGAAACCGAGCCGAAGGCCGCGGCGGTCGCGACGGTTGTCAGGCCCATGCCGCCACGGCGATGGCCGAGAAAGGCACCGACGAGGTTGGTGAGGTGCCGGGCGATGGAGCCCTTGGACATGATCTCGGCGGCGAAAATGAAAAAGGGGATGGCGAGCAGCGTCGAATGATTGATGCCGCCGACGATGCGCTGACCGTAGATGAGGTCGGGCATCGTTGAATAGAAGAACTCCTTGGTGAGAATCCCCGGCAGGCCGAGAACGATGAGCATCTCAAAGCCGAGGAAAAGCAGCGCCATGGCGCCGATAACGATAGCGGCGATCAACATCAGTGCGCGGCTCCAGAGGGTTGCGACCAGCGGTCAAAAAGCCCGAACAGGCTCAAGGCGTAGCGCAGCGCCAGGAGCAGGAAGCCGGCGGGGAGCGCGTAGTAAAGGATGGAGGCGGGAATTCTCAGCGTGGGGCTGAACTGGCCTGTTCGGGCCACGTTCTGCGCCATCTCCAACCCGACCCAGGCGATATAGAGCGAGAGCACGAGGCCAGTCAGATCGATGATCCGCCCAAGCCAAAGCCGGAGCGTGGGACTCATGCGCTCGAGAAAGCTGGTCATGGCGATCTGCCGGCCTTCCTGTAGCGCAAGGCCAAGCGAGAGGAACACCAGCCAGACCATCATGTAGCGAGCGCCCTCATCGACCCAGGCGACGTTGCGCGCATACTCGGGTACGATCTCGCGCACCAGAACGCCGCCGACGGTGATGATCACCATCGTCAGCATCAACAAGGCGAGCGCTATCCGCTCGAACGAAGCAAGGGCGGCCAGCGCTCTTGCCACTGTATCTTTCGGGTTCATCTGATTGGCACCCCTATTTAACAAGAAGAGGCGCCAAGCTGTATCCAACTCGGCGCCCGTTCGAAACTTGCGGAGCGCTTGTTTCAGCGCATCCGCATTGGCAACAGGCGATTACTCGCCGACGACGGCAGCGTATTCGGCTTCGTAGGTATCGACGATCGCCTGACCGGCGTCACCAGCACCAGCAAGATAGGCGTCGCGGGCCGGGCCGTACATGGTTTCGCGGAACGCGGCGCGCTGGGCGTCATCGAGCTCATAGATGGTGATGTCGCTCTCGCGGATAGCTGCGAGGGCAGTTTCCTGCGCGGCTTCCTTGAGGGCTTCCACTTCCGGACGGACTTCCTCGAAAGCTTCGACGATCACGGTCTGGTATTCCGCGGGAAGCGAATCCCACCAGCCCTGGTTGAACATGACGATGTCTTCATTGGCGCCGTGCTCGGAGATCAGGAGGTAATCCTGAACTTCCTGATACTTCATGGTGGCGATGGTATCGAGGGCGTTTTCCTGCCCGTCGACCACACCGGTTTGGAGCGCGGTATAGAGTTCGCCGAAGGGCAGCGCGATGGCAGAGGCGCCAACGGCATTGAACTGCTCGATCAGAACCTGGGAATCCATGACGCGGAAGCTCTGGCCGGCGAAGTTTTCGAGCGCGGCGATGTCCTCGTTCGAGGTGATCGACTTGCGACCATTCGGCCAGATGGCAATGGCCTTGAGACCCAGCGGCGCGAAGCTATCGAGGACAGCCTGGCCGAAAGGTCCGGTGCGCAGCGCGTTGGCCTGCTCGCGATCGGCAGGATAGAGGAAGGGCACGTCGAGGATCGAAACGGCGGGGTTGAAGCCGGCGAGGAAAGCGGCCGGCGACACGGTGCCTTCCATGAGGCCGAGCTGGGTGCCTTCGTTCATTTCGCGGGCCTGGCCGAGCTGGCCGGCCGGGAAAAGCTGGAACTCGACGGCGCCATCGGTGCGCTCGGAGACGAGTTCGGCAACCATTTCGAGACCCTGGTGGCGCGGCTGCTGATCGGATTCAAGGTGACCGATGCGGGCGACGAATTCCTGGGCAGAGGCGGGAAGTACCCCGGCGAGCACTGCACAGATTGCTGCCGAAGCAAGCAGGACACGGCGATTCATGATGTTCCCCTTTTGAACGCCAGAGTGATGGTGAAGCTACAAGACACTTGCGTCACAATCGCTGTCAAGATCAATTCTCAAAAAGTAGACAAGCTTGCATAATGTGCGCAAAGCTTGTGCAACACGCCGAAAAATGTCGCTCCGACACCTTAAGTCCTCTTACCTGCGGCCGTTTTATCAACATCTCCAAAAATTTAGACAATATCCTGAGCCGCCTTCATGTCGAGTTCGACCGACATGGTAGCTAGCACGACTGCCGCTTCTGAAGGCAACAGAGCAGTGACTGCGGCACCTTTGTCGAAGCCGGGCAATAGGGAGATGATGACCAAACCTTGAGGCTCCAGCACCTCCCTGCCCTGTCGCTCGACGGTCGGCAATGCGGACGTTGCGGCATCAGACAAGCCGACATGACAGCCGGAGACACCTTCGACAGCCATGATCTTGTCGAAAAGCGACCCGTCAGTTACTAGGCCGTGCAGCCGGCAGACGATGACCTCCCTGCCCGGCAGTTCTCCCAAACTGGCAACGAAATCGCCGACGCAACGGGAATTATCGCGAAACGTATTCATGACACGCCGTGTCCACGGCGTGGGAGCGTTGAGGCGATCAAGGTAAGGCGATGAGCGCGCTATCTCGGGCCCGCTCAATGTGTAGAGCGTGAAATAGCGCGGCCGTGCCTGCGCGCTACCCCAGCGCGTGCCCCGCAGAAAGCCGGCGATGGCCAGCCGTTCTGGCATGTGCTCGTGAGCGTGCCAGTCCTTGAAATCTTCTTCCGTGCCCCGCGACACATCGTTCCATATCGCTACGAAGCCACAGCCGCTAAGCGTGTTCATCCGCATTTCACCTCGGTTGCCTGCGCATCTGCGCGTCGGGAGATTGCCTATTTTAACGCCAATCGCAAGACGATGCCGGCACGTTGGGCACAAATTTGCAGCCACTCTTGACGCCGGCGATTTCCTGCTGTCTCACTAATTAGACAAAACGGCCACCGGTCTTAAAATTGATACGCACTTGGGAGTGCCTGCGTTGAAACTGCTTCAAGCCACCGACGTCGCCAAGACCTTTCAGTCGCGTGGCGGTCAATCCGTCCAAGCCCTCGCCCCCACGACCTTCGAAATCGAAGAAGGCGAGTTTCTGAGCCTTATCGGCCCATCGGGCTGCGGCAAGTCCACCCTGCTGCGTATTCTCGCCGGATTGATCACGCCGAGCGCGGGAACACTGGAATGGCAATCAGGCGCACCCGCCAAGGGATCGGATATCGGTTTCGTGTTCCAGGAAGCAGTGCTGCTGCCCTGGCTCAACATTCTGGACAATGTCCGCTTCCCGCTCGACACCTTCGGCGAGCCGCGCAAGGAAAGTGACGAGAAGGCGCGGCAGATGCTCGAACTCGTCGGGCTCAAGGATTTCGCCAAGGCCCTGCCCAAAGAGCTCTCGGGCGGCATGCGCCAGCGCGCCGCGATCGCTCGGGCTCTGGTCTATCGGCCCAAGATCGTGCTGATGGATGAGCCCTTCGGCGCGCTGGACCTTCTCACCCGTGACCGGATGAACGATGAATTGCTGCGCATCCGCCAGGAAGTGGGCGCGACGATCGTGTTCGTGACGCATTCGATCGAAGAAGCGGCGTACCTTTCGGATCGCGTGGCGGTGATGTCGGCGCGGCCGGGGCGGGTGCGGACGATCCATACGGTCGACCTGCCCAAGCCGCGCAGCGAAGCGACCAAGGATTTGCCCGGCTTCCACAACTGGCTTTCGGTGCTGCGCAAGGAGCTGAAATGACCCAGTCTCCGCTTGTCCGCATCGCCTCATTCGTCATCACGCCGATCGTTCTGATCGCGGCGTGGTGGGGCTATGTCACCGCGTTCGACGTGCCGCGTTTCGTTTTGCCCGGCCCCGATGCCGTGTGGGACGAACTGGTGCGACTGTTCACGACCGGCGAGATCTGGCCACATCTGGGCCATACGCTGGGGGTGATCGTCGCCGGATTTGCGCTTGGTTCGCTGGGCGGCTTCGCCGTTGGGTTCGTGCTGGCCAAATGGCCGCGCGTCGAACGTGTCGTGGCGCCGTATCTGCTGTTCTTCCAAACGGCGCCCAAGATCGCGCTGGCGCCGCTGTTCATCCTGTGGTTCGGACTGGGGCTGACCTCGAAGATCGTCCTCACCGTGTCGCTGGTGTTCTTCCCGGTGATGATCGGCACGATCCTGGGGCTGCGCTCGCTCTCGCCCAACCTGCATCAGCTTTGCGAAATCCTGCGGCTCAACCGGTGGCAGAAGCTCAGGCGGGTGGAAATGCCGGCGGCTGTGCCGGAGATTTTCGCAGGCCTCAAGATCGGCGCCATCCAGGCGACGATCGGGGCGATTCTGGCCGAATGGCTCTCGGGCGGCATGGGGCTCGGCTATCTCATGGTGTTCGCCGGCACGACGTATAAATCGTCGCTGCTGTTTGCCATGGTTCTGGTCACCTCGCTGCTGGGCATCCTAGTTTATCAGGTGCTGGCGCAGGCTGAAAAATGGTTGCTGTCATGGCGATGATCGACCGTTCGGCAACCTGGCCCTGGAAGGGCGACAGCCCTGTGCACCTGCCCCGACCAGAGATCGTGCCGACCGACTTCCTTTTGCCGGGCGACCCCGCGCGGGTGGATATGGCGGCGAGCGTACTCTCCGATTTCGAGATCGTGGGGCAGAACCGCGAATTCCGCATGGGCGTGGGATATTTCGGCGGCCACCGGATTGGCATCTGCTCGACCGGGATCGGCGGCGCCTCCACCGAGATCGCCATGGTGGAATTGGCGGCACTCGGGGTGAAGCGGATCGTGCGCATCGGCGGCATGGGGGCGCTTTCGGACGATCTGGCGCTTGGTGATTTCGTGGTGGTGGAGAAAACCCCGGCCAACAGCGCCTGTGCCCGCCCCTACTCGCCCGCGGGTGAGCCCGTTCATGCGGCGCAGGCGATCGTTTCGGCACTCGACGGAAAGCGCTCCTGCATGGGACTGGCAGGACGCACCGGGTCGGTGGTGACTGCCGACGGATATTACCGTGCCCAGGGCCGCCCGGATCACCGCGACGGCAACGCCAATCCTGATCTTGTCGATGCGCTTGCCGCGCTCGGCGTCGACGGGATCGAAATGGAAGCGGAAATCGTGCTCGCTGTCGGCGCGGCTCTCGGGGTCGAAGCCGGTGCAATCCTGGCCGTCCATGCTCACCGGCGCAGCGACGGGTGGCTGGAAGACTACGAACAGACCCAGCGCAACCTCATCGCCATTGCGGCCGGTGCGCTCGCGAACCTCGCCTCTTCATCGCCTGCTTAACCCTGAAAGGATGCCTACAATGAAGCGACTTACTCTGCTTGCGGCAGCTTCGGTTCTGGCCCTCGGCCTTGCCGCTCCCGCCTCGGCCCAGGACCTGGCCCCGGTGACCATCCAGATCGACGGCGCCGCCGTGCCGTACTACCTGCCGCTGTTCGTGGCGGACCATTACGGCTATTTCGCCGAAGAAGGCCTGGACGTCGATTTTCTCTATGCCAACGCCGCCGACATCCTGACCAACGTTGCCGTGGGCAACGTGCAGTTCGGCTTCCCCAATGGTGACGCGGTGATCGCCGCGCGCGCCAACGACCTGCCCGTGAAGGTTATCCACACCACATATCAGAACGGCATCGGCGCGGTGCTGTTCAAGACCGAATCCGGGATCGAAACGCCGGCTGACCTGGCCGGAAAGACGGTGGCGGTGACGAGCTATGGCAGCCCCAATTATATCCAGCTCCAGGTGATGATGGCCCAGGAAGGGCTGTCCATCAACGACGTCAACGTCGAGATCGTGGGCACGGGCGCCATCGTGGAAGCGCTTTCGTCCGACCAGGTGGACGCCATCGTGTTCTCGATGCTGCGCTACTACAACCTGCAGGCCGATGGCATCGATGTGGGCATGATCCGCTCGGACGACTACCTGCCCTCCAAGGGCAATGTGCTGGTGACCTCGGAATCCTTCCTCGAGAACAACAGCGCCGAAGTGGCCGGCTTCATCGCCGCGCTCAACAAGGGCATCGAGCACGTTGTCGACGGCGACGTTCGGACCGAAGTGGACATGGCGGTCGCCGAATACACCCCGACCTTTGCCGGACAGGAAGAGATCGTGACCGAGATCATCTCCGAAGTCTTCGTGGAAACGCTCTGGCAGAGTGAGGACACCGAAGCTCATGAGCTGGGCTATGGCAACCTCGAGAGCTGGCAGACGACGATCGATACCGCCGTCGAATATGAAGTGATCCCGGAAGGTTTCGAGGCCGGCGACCTCGTCGTCGAATCCCCCTCCTCGATCCAGTAATCCGCGCGGCCCGGCGGTTCGCTGCCGGGCCAACACATCTTTTCGGTCGTGCTTCCGAACCGCAAAACCGGTTGCACTCCGTAATTCGGAGCCCCGCCCATGGTCAGAACCATCGTCTCGCTCGCCGTATTCCTGGCGCTTTGGCAGATCCTTTTGATCGTGTTCAACGTGCCGGCCTATCTGGTGCCCGGACCGTGGGCGCTGGTGCAGGAGGCGTGGTTCCTGACCACCGAGGCGGGGCTGTTCAGCCATATTCCGATCACGCTGGCGGAAATCGTCATCGGGCTGGTGATCGGCGGGGTCATCGGGGTGCTGGCAGCGCTGCTGTTCCAGCGGTTCCCGGTGGTCGAGATGCTGCTCAACCCGATCATCGTGTTTTTGCAGACGGCGCCCAAGATCGCCATCGCGCCTCTGCTGCTTTTGTGGCTGGGGCTCGATATGACGCCCAAGATCGTGCTGGTGGCGATCGTCACCTTCTTTCCCATTCTTTCCAACATGCTCTCCTCGCTGCGGGCCATGCCTTCGCAGATGGAGGAGCTTGCGCGGATTTTGAGGCTCAATCCGATCCAGCGGGTGTGGCGGCTGGAGCTGCCGATGTCGCTGCCCATGCTGTTTTCTGGCGCCAAGGTGGCGGTGACGCTGGCGGTGACGGCGGCGGTGATCGGCGAGCTGATGGGCGCGCGGGCCGGGCTCGGTTATCTCCTGGCGCTCGGACAGGAGACGTCGGATGTCGAGCTGGTGCTGGTCACCGTGTTCGTGCTCTCGTTTATCGGGTACGGGTTGTACCTGCTGGTGCTCGCCGCCGAGAAGCGGCTGTTGCGCTGGCATGACAGCACGGCGGACCTGCAGGTCGAGAAGGCCTAGCGGCGTATCGCGGGGGTCTCGATTTCGAGGCCTTCGGCGCGGGCTTTGAGGAAAAGCTCGAGATCGACATAGCTTTGCGAGCCGGCTTCGAACGGTTCGGCGCGGACGGCCTCGTTGCACCAGGCGAACATGCGGTGGGTGGAGGCCGGGCTGTTCCAGAGCAGGCGGTAGATCGGGAAGCCGTTGATCTGGCCCTGGCTGATGGGTTCGCCGCGCAATCGGTTGCCGACATTTTCCACGTGGCAGTTCTGGCAGGACATGTTGAGCTGGCCAATGCGCTGGCTGAACTGGGCCGCGCCGCGCTCGTAGCTTTCGCGGGCAGGTCCGTCGATGTCCACATCGATGGACATGCCGTCGGACTGGGCGGTGACGTAAAGGGTGAGCGCGAGGAGCGCGTCGGATTCGTAGGGGAGCGGATCGAGGCCCTGACGCTCGGAGCGGCACTGGTTGATCTGCTGTTCGAGATTGATGACGTGGCCGAGTTCGGGATCGAAGGCGGGATAGCGGGCGGCGACACCGGCCATGGAGACCGCCGCATCGTCATGGCAAGAGGTGCAGGATTGCTGGCTTTGTGGGCCGGCTTCGGTCCAGAGCTGCGCCCCCTGATCGAGCCAGAGGGTGCCCGGGTTCGAGAATTCGTCATCCTGAAGCGCCTGCAGTTCCGGCCCCAGGAAGGTGTAACCGGAGCGGGGTTCCTGCTCGAGTTGCAGTTCCTGGGCGAACCAAGCGGAGCTGAACACCGCGAGAATTCCAACCAGCGGGACGAGAGCGGTTTTCATTGTGCTTCGTCCGTCAGGGTTTGCAGGAAAGCGATGAGGTCTTCGACCTGCTGGGCGGTGAGAATGGGCTCGCCGGCGTGCTCATCGGCGACACGCTCCAAACCCTCGGTGCGATGATAGGGGGGCATGACGGTCGCGGGATTGATGCGGCTGGAATCGACGATGCGCAGGCGCAGCTCGCCCTCGCTAAGACGGCTGCCGACGCCGGCAAGGGATGGGCCGACCGAGCCGAACGCACCGGCAGGGACATCGGGCAGCGGAATGTGATGGCAGATGATGCAATTGCCGAGATCGGTGTTGGCGGCGACGGTCATGCCGCGCCTTATATCGCCTGGCTCATCGGTGAAAGGTTCGGGAATGGCGTTGCCCGACTGGGCAAGCGCACCGGCAAGGACGATGCCGGAAGCAGCCATTGCGATCGCGACGATGGATATGGATCGCACGCCATCCTCCTGAGCGGGAGCGGCGAGGAACGCCGCTCCCCAATGGCGATCAGGACCAGGTGAGGTCCGCCGTGCGGAACGGCAGGCTGCGGATGCGCTTGCCGATGGCCGCATAGATGGCGTTGCCGATGGCCGGGCCGACCGGGCCGACGGGCGGCTCGCCAATCTCGTTGATGCGTTCGTGACCCGAAGTGCCGTCGAGATGGACTCGGATATTGGTGGGCACATCCGCCATGCGGAGCATCGGGTAGCGATGGAAATTATCGCTCACGATGGCGCCGTTCTCGATCTCGAGTTCCTCGTTCATCGACATGTTGAGCCCGAAAATGGTGCCGCCCTGGATCTGGGCGAGAACCGCATCGGGATTGACGATGGTGCCGACGTCGCAGGTGGCATCGATCTGCAGGATCTTGAGCTGACCTTCCGGGCTCACCTCGACACGGGCCACCGCTGCCGCGGTGGTGCCGAAGAACGGCCGGCCGCCGCCGCCCCAGTTGCAAACCGCGATGCCCATGCCCTGCCCGCGCGGGAGGGACTCGCCCCATCCGGCCCGCTCGGCCACGGTTTCGAGCGCCTTGACCCAGCCCTTGTCTTCCCAGGGTTCCATGAGCTTGATCCGATATTCAAGCGGATCAACGCCAGCCTCATGGGCCAATTCATCAATGAAGGATTCCATGATGAAGGAATTGACGTTGTAGCTGGGGCCACGATAGGGGCCAGTCATGAAGTTGAGCGGCAGGATGTGCTCTTCGACCTGTAGGGCCGGGATGCCCTTGCCCGCCACATAAGCGGTGTCGGACAACACGTTAGGCCCCTGACCACGGCCGGCATGGCGCACCAGGAATGCGGTGGGATAACCATCCTCGCCCAGGCTGGCCTTGAGCTTGGCCCCGATCATGGCGCGGAAGCGGCCCTGGCGCATGGATTCCTCACGCGACCAGATGACATGCACCGGAACGCCGGGATGTTTCTTGGCGACGGCGACCACCATGCGGGTATCGTCGCCGAATACGCGCCGGCCGAAGCCGCCGCCCACGAAGGTCTGGTGGACATAGACGTTTTCGGGCGGAAGACCGGATTCCTCGGCGGCAACCATATGGCTCTGCTGGGTGTGCTGGGTGGGCATCCAGACATCGACCCGCTCGTCGGTGACGAGCGCGGTGCCGTTGAGAGGCTCCATGTTCACGTGGTCGGCATAGCCTGTGAAGTAATCGGCTTCCACGACGCGATCGGCATTGGCGATCACCTCCGCGGCATCGCCTTCCGAAACGGTGATCTCACCCTCGTTTTGAACCGCATCCATGACGGTCTGGCGGATATGGGCGTTGTCGGTCCACTGCACGCCATCGCCCAGATCCCATTCGACCGGGAGGGCTTCAAGCGCGGTCTTGGCCTGCCAATAGTGCTCGGCGATGACCGCGACGGCGGCCTGGGGCGCCGCGGCGCCGATGGGAAACGGCGGCGGGACCGGAAGCGGTTCGCGCGGCTCGTCGGGATCGACAACCACGACGTCGAGCACGCCGGGCATGCTCATGACCGCCTCGCGATCAACATTCAACAGCCGGCCGCCCTGCACAGGCACCTGGCGGAGTGCGGCATAGACCTTGCCGGGGAGCTGAACGTCGATGCCGAACACGGCCTTGCCGTTGACCAGCATCGGGTTCTGCAGCTTGGGGCGGGAAACCTTACCCAGCGTGGTCCATTCCGAACGCGGCTTGAGCGTGACTTCACCGTCGAGTTCGACGGTTGCCGCAGCTTCGGCGACCTCGCCATAGGTGAGCGTATCGCCGGTTGCGGTATTGGTGAGGATGCTGTTTTCGGCAGTCACCTCGCTGACCGGGACACCCCACTGATCGGCGGCGGCCTTTTTGAGGCGTTCGCGGGCCGTGGCGCCGACCATCAAAGCGGTTTCGAGACGTTCCGGGCCCGTGGAGCGTCCGCTGAAATAGGCCAGCGGGCCGCCGACATTGCCGTAGACATTGTCCTCGCGATAGTTGCGATTGGTATCGGCGAATTCGGCCCGAACCATGGACCAGTCGGCCTGAAGCTCCTCATTGAGGTTCATGGCGATCTGGGTCATCACGCCATTGCCGATATCGGGCGGGGTCACGCGGACGACGATCTCGCCGTTGGACAGGATGGAGAGCCAGGGGCTGAATTCCTCGCCAAGGACCTCACCGGCCCACGGTTCGGGGTTGTGAGTCGCGGCGGCCATTGCCGGGCGCGAGATGCCGATGGCCATGCCACCGGCGAAGGCCATCGCGCCGATGACGAAGCCGCGGCGTGTAATCGTCAATTCATTCATTTCATCCTCCCTCAGGCGCTCTGCGCCTCGGCTGCCGCATGAATGGCTTCGCGTACCCTGAGGTAGGTGCCGCAGCGGCAGATGTTGCTCACGCGGGCGTCGATGTCCGCGTCGGTCGGATTGGGATTTTCCTGCAGCAACGCAGCCGCAGCCATCAGCATTCCCGATTGGCAGTAGCCGCATTGCGGAACGGCCTTTTCGAGCCAGGCGACCTGCAGGGGGTGGGAGTTATCGTCAGAAAGCCCTTCGATGGTCGTCACTTGCGCTTCGCCCACCGATTGGACGGGGAACGAGCAAGAGCGGGTGGCGCGACCATCCACCATGACGGTACAGGCACCGCATTGGGCAATGCCGCAGCCGAATTTGGTGCCGGTCATTCCGAGATAGTCACGGATGACCCAAAGCAGCGGTGTCGTACCGTCGACATCGACGGTTTTCGACTCGCCATTGATCGTGAGGTTAAATTCAGCCATGCCCCTCCTCCTCGAGCGGGTGTAGTCAAGAAACAGCGTCCATAACGCACGCCCGTTCCTGATCCCCGAGCGGCAAAATGGACAATGATCGCCAAAGTTGATTACCAGCTCACGATGGCACCTCAGATTCCCCGCGTCAATTATTTTGGAGCGCCCCTTTATCTTTCCGTCGGGGCTCGGCTAGTCTCTGGGCGAGTGAGGAGTGAGACCATGCGCATGAGACTGGCGGCGCTTGCCATTTTGGCTTGCGCGGCACCGGTGGGCGGATTTGCCCAGGCCTTTTGCCCGGCAGCGATCAACGCCCAAGCGTGTTCAAGCTGTCACGGCGATGACGAGCAATCGAGCATTCCAAATCTGGCTGGCATGGAGCGCGAGAGCTTAATCGCCGCCATGGAAGCGTTCAAGAGCGGTGAGCGGGAAAGCACCATCATGGGGCGGCTGGCGCCGGCCTATTCGACCGAGGACATCGAGGCGCTTGCGGACTATTTCGCGGCGGGTGGGCAGTGCCAATGATCACGATTTCACGCCGGACGGCAATCAAGCTCGCCACCGCTGCCCTCGTTTCGGCGCCGGCGATTCTGCGGGCGCAGGAACAGGCGCGCGTGGTGATCGTGGGCGGGGGGTTCGGGGGCGCGAGCCTGGCGCGTACCCTGCGCACCATTGCCCCCGAGATTTCGGTGACGCTGATCGAAAAGCAGCCGCGCTTTACCACCTGCCCGTTTTCCAACGCGGTGCTGGGAGGATTGCGGGATCTCGACAGCATCAGTTTCGGATATGACACGCTGGTCGCCGACGGCGTGGAGCTGATTGCCGGCGAGGCGATCGCGATCGATCCCGATGCGCGGAGTGTCCGGCTCGCCGACGGAGAAAGCGTCAGCTATGACCGGCTGGTGCTTTCGCCGGGCGTGCAAATGATCTGGGATGCGATCGAAGGCTATGACGCGGCGGCGGCCGAGATCATGCCGCATGCCTGGGAGGCCGGGCCGCAGACGCAGCTATTGGCCGACCAATTGCGGGCCATGGAAGACGGAGGCGTGGTGCTGATCGCCTCGCCGCCCAACCCGTTCCGCTGCCCGCCCGGACCGTACGAACGCGCTTCACTGATCGCCCATTACCTCAACACCAACAAGCCGCGCTCGAAGATCCTGATTGTCGATGCCAAGGACAGCTTTTCCAAGCAGCCCCTGTTCGAGGAGGCGTGGGCCGAGCTTTATCCGGGCATGATCGAGTGGATACCGGCGGCGATGACGGGGCGGATCGGGAGCGTCGATCCGCAAGCGATGAGCCTTTCGACCGATTTCGATACGTTCACCGCCGATGTGGCCAATATCATCCCGCCGCAAAGGGCCGGAGCGATTGCGCTGGCGCTGGGGCTCGATGAAGGGCGCGGCTATTGCACGGTGGATCCGCTGACGTTCGAATCCGCCGTGGTGCCGGGCATCCATATCCTGGGTGATGCGGCCATCATGGGCGCGATGCCCAAATCGGGGTTCAGCGCCAACAGCCAGGCCAAGGCCTGCGCCCATGCGCTCGTGGCGCTTATCCGAGGGGAAGACGTGGCCGACCCGGTGCTGCTCAACACCTGCTATTCGCTGGTGGCACCCGAATACGGGATATCGGTTTCGGGCGCTTATCGCGGGCTTGCGGAAATCGAAGGCACGGGCGGGGCGAGCCCGGTCGGGGCGGAGACCGGGGTTCGCCAGCAGGAGGCACGGGACGCCATGAGCTGGTATGCGAACATAACCAGGGAAATGTTCTGGGTTCGAGGCGTTTGACAGGAAACGAGGTCCGATCATGAGCCCGTTCACGCGACGGCATTTTCTGGTGACCGGTGGCGCCCTTGCACTCACGGCGGCGACGCCGGGGCTTGGTTTAGCCGCTATCGCGCCGCTCGATGCCGACGGGATTGCCGAACTGATTGCCGAGCGGCTGGGGGATGTATCGCCGGTCTCCGGGCCGTTGACCCTGGACCTTCCCGCTTTGGCCGAGAGCGGCAATTCGGTGCCGATGAGCGTGAGCGTGGATCAGGGCCAACTCGATGGCGATCGGGTGCGGCGCATTCTCGTCATTGCAACGCGCAATCCACGGCCCATGGTGCTCGACGCCCATTTCGGCCCGCGCTCGGCCCTGCCCCAGCTCACCACGAATGTGAGGCTGGCCGAGACGCAGACGATCCGCGCGCTGGCGCAGCTCGAGTCCGGGACGGTGTGGGAGGCCCAAAGCGATATCGAGGTGACGATCGGGGCCTGTCAGATTCTCGATTTCAGGTATTGAGGTCCGGCCATGGCAACGACCCGCATCAATGTCCCCTCACCTGTTGCGCGCGGCGAGATGGTCGAGATCAAAACCATCATCATGCACCCCATGGAAAGCGGGTTTCGCTATGACTCCATGGGCACGCGCTATCCCAAGCGCATCATTCATACGTTCGAGTGCTTCTATAACGGGGAAGAAGTGATCACCATCGACCTCAACACCGGCGTAGCTTCAAATCCGCTGATCACCTTTTTTACCGAGGCAACCGAATCCGGAACACTGACCTTTCGTTGGCATGACGATGACGGCAGCGTTTATGAGGAGACGACCGAAATCGAGGTGACGGACGCTTAGCGTTTGGCGCGACCGAAATCGTCGATAGTATCGAAATCGGAGAGGCTTGCTGCATAAACTTCAACTGTCGCTGCACCTTTTAGGAGCGCACGTGCGCCCGTATCGCCGGACGTGGCGAGGAGATCGGGGAAGGCTGTCGCGCTGAAGATGGCAGGTGGTGTTATCCAGCTCTCGGAAGCGGCGGCGCGCGATGCGATGGCTTTGGGTCGACCGGTTTCGAGCCAACTGGCGCGGAGACGCTGGAGATGGGTGAGCGGCACGAAGGGCATGTCGGCGAGGCAGATGATGAGGGCGTCCAAATCGGCATCATCTGCGTGGCTGGCGGCGAGTTTGAGGGAACCGGAGAGACCTTCTTCAGGGTGAGGATTTTCGATTATCCCAAATCCGTGGCCAGTGAAGACCGTGCTGGCGGCGCTGGCCGGAGCGCAGATCGCCAGCCTGGACGCCGCATCGAACGTGGCCGTGGTTTGCGCGATGTGATCGCATAAAGGGCGGCCATCTAGGGGGGCCATCAGCTTGTCCTGGAGGCCGAAACGCCGCGACAGGCCGGCGGCAAGGACGGCCAAGCCGATCTTGGCGGCCATCAGAGCGCAGCCCGGAGGGCGCGCTCCTGTGCGATTTCCGCGAGGATGGAAATGGCGAGCGTGCCGGGATCGCGGGCCGGCGAGATGAGCCCTACGGGGCCTTTGATCCTCGCCAACTCAGCTTCGGCGACGCCGTGAGCTACGAGCTTTTCGCGGCGCTGGCGATGTGTTTTGGGACTGCCGAGGGCCCCGATATAGAAGCCGTCTGCGGCCAGCGCCTTTTGCAGCACGCGGAGCTCCCAATCGTGATCGTGGAAGAGAAGGACGGTTGCGGTCCAGGGGTCGATGGGGAGTGACCAGTTCTGCTCGGGGCTGGTGAGGGCGGTCATGGGGACGCCCAACGGCGCCAGCGCGGCCAGGCTCTCGGGCGCGGGGCTGGCGACGTGAAGATCGAGACCGGCGGCGTGGGCCGTGCGGGCCGTCGCTTCGAGCTCCTGGCCGCGACCGATCAGCAGGGCGCGGGTTTTTGGGGCAAACCGGCGCCGGAATGCGCCTTCGTCCCAGCCTGTCATCGCGTCGGGATCAGAGGCGATATCGGTGCCGCCGCCATTGGGATGCTGGACCAGTGCGAACGGGCGGCGTTCCGCAATGAGGGTGAGCGCGCGCTGGAGAATTGCCGGGTCCGGCGCGGTGTGGACGAGCACATCGACACCACCGCCGCAGGGGAACTGGATATCGATGGCCTTGGCGCCACGGCCAAATCTGAGGATCGCGTCCTTGCCGGCGGCGATCACCGCCATGACCTCGGCTGCGATGGCGGGTTCAACACAGCCGCCGGAAATCTGGCCTTCGAACCGGCCATCGGCCAGCACGGCCATTTGCGTGCCCACAGGACGCGGGGCGCCGCCATCGATGCCCACGATGGTGACCAGAGCGCCAGCCATGCCATTGCGGGCGTGATCGAGCAGCCAGGCGAGTGGCGCTTCATCCAGATCGGCCAGGCCCGTACGAAGCGGGGTCAGTGGCAATTCTACCGATGCGGTCACAGATTCCTCCAGTGCTCGCTCGATTAGTAGGTTTATGGCGCCGTTCGTCAAGGCTGGCGCCCTGCCCTATTAGGTCCGTTCCGCCTGGAACGCGGTATCGGTGATCTTCTCGGAAACGTCCCAAAGGCGGGCAGCGACGGTCCGGTCGGTAGCTTGCTGGGGAACTCGGGACGGTGCGGGGTAGCCGCGCGTCTCGCCCATGCCGTTGGGACCGTAATAAGCACCGCCTTCGGCATCGGGAGCCGTGGCGGCATAGAGCGTAGGCAGCGCGCCCTGGGCGGGCGGCTGGAACAGGAACCAGAGAAGGGAGCGCGTAAGGCCCGTCAAACTCCAGCGTCCGGGCGCATTGTGGAGGAGTTCGGTGCGCGAGATGCCCGGGTGGGCGGCAACGCTGGTGATCCCCCATCGACCCGCATCGCTGCGCCGCTGGAGTTCGAATGCGAACATCAGGCAGGCGAGTTTGGATTGGCTGTAAGCGCGCATCGGATTGTAGCCCTTGGCGCTCTGCAGATCGTCGAAATCAATCTGACCCTGACGGGCGGCGACGCTCGAAAGCGTGACCACGCGAGGCGCGCTGCCCTTGCGCAGCAGCGGCAGCAGGCGCGCCGTGAGCGCGAAGTGGCCGAGATAGTTGGTGCCGAGCTGCAGTTCGAACCGGTCGGACGTTTCCTGCCTAGTGGGCGGCACCATCACGCCGGCATTGTTGATCAGCAGATCCAGACTGTCGCGTTGCCGGGACAATCTTGCTGCGAAATCTTGCACTGATTTGAGGCTGGCTAAGTCGAGCTGCTCAAATCTCACATTGGCCGAAGACACTTGGGCGCGGATTTGTGCAACCGCCTGAGCTCCCTTCTGCGGATTGCGCCCGGCGATGATAACCTCAGCTCCGGCACGCGCCAATGCCAGCGCATCCTCAAAGCCCAGACCACCAGTGCCCGTTACGACGGCCGTGCGCCCCGTCTGAGTGGGAATATCTGATGCCGTCCACCTTGCCACAATGATTTCCTTTCCGAAGTCCGATTGGCGCAACGAACCATATGGCAGGGTTGCGGGACATGCCGGAACTCGCAGAAAACTTGCCTGATCCTACAATTCTGTTCGCAACCTCATCCGGCCTACCTGGGTTTTCGGGCCTGTTTTTGCTCGATCCGGGAAGAGTGGCGGCGATACCTCGGCCTGTCGCTTTTTCTCTGCGCCGCCACTATGGTTCAGGACTTTACGCGGAATTGCAGCCCAGGCACCCCATGACCATCACTCTTGAAATTTGCGTTGATGACGTTGAGGGGCTCGATCGGGCCATAGCGGGGGGAGCCGATCGCATCGAATTGTGTTCGGCGCTGGCCGTCGGTGGCCTCACGCCCTCCGCCGGGCTCATGGCGGCTGCGGCGCAACGCGCCGTCCCAGCCTACGCCATGATCCGCCCGCGCGCCGGCAGCTTCGTCTTTTCTCCTGCCGAGGTCGACCAGATGCTCGTGGAGATCGACTACGTACGATCCGCCGGGCTTGCGGGAGTGGTTTTGGGGGCGAGCGACACCGATGGGCGCCTTGACGCCCTGGTGCTCGAAAGGCTGGTCCGTCGTGCTGACGGGCTGGGGCTCACATTGCACCGTGCTTTCGATCTCGTGCCCGATTTTGCCCAGGCTGTGGATCTGGCGGCTTCGTTGGGCTTCGAGCGCATATTGACTTCGGGCGGGGCGGGAACGGCCATTACCGGGCTCGACGCGTTAAAGCAGATCGTTTCCCATGCCGGGCAACGCATCGCCATCATGCCGGGCTCGGGGATTACGGCCACCAACGCGGCGGAGATCGTAACGCGCCTGGGCATATGCGAGATTCATGCTTCGGGCAGCACGCAGCGCATGGCCGATGACCCGCGTCTCGCCGAGCTCGGTTTCGTGCCTGCGACATACAAAATGACCGACACGCAAGCTGTGGCCGCGCTAAAGGCCATATTGAGTGAACTGAGCACCGGACAAGCCTCAGCGCCGTAAGGCCTGTGGGCAAGCGAGCGCTTCTATTGACTTGAACGGCTCCCTCGTTCGTTCTGATGGATGCAATTCGCTATCCTAAGGGTAAGGGGCTGTCATTATGAGCGATCAAGCTGCAAGCCGGGGCGGTGGTGTCCTGGAATCGTATTTCAAACTGGCCGAGCACGGCACAACGGTGCGGACGGAGGTGCTGGCGGGCCTCACCACGTTCCTGACCATGGCCTATATCGTCTTCGTCAATCCCGCTGTGCTTTCAGAAGCCGGTATGCCGTTCGGGCCGGTTTTCGTCGCGACCTGCGTCGCCGCTGTCATCGGCACGCTGATCATGGGTCTCTACGCCAATCTGCCCATCGCACAGGCGCCCGGCATGGGCCTCAATGCGTTTTTCGCTTTCACGGTGGTGATCACCTACGGCTATAGCTGGCAGGAAGCGCTGGCATGCGTCTTCCTTTCGGGCGTGCTGTTCATGATCTTGAGCTTGCTGCCGATACGCGAATACGTCATCAACTCCATTCCGATGACGCTCAAGCTGGCGATATCCGCCGGTATCGGCTTCTTCCTGGGCATTATCGCGCTCTCCAATGCGGGCGTGATCGTCGACCACCCCTCAACGCTGCTTACGGCGGGCGATTTCATGTCGCCGGCGGTGATCCTGGCGATCCTGGGTTTTGCGCTGATCGCGGCGCTGAACTTCCGCAACGTGCCGGGCGCGACCATCATCGGCATTCTCATTGTTGCCGTGCTGGGCATTCCGTTCGGCGTGGCCCAGTTCTCGGGCGTGGTTTCCATGCCGCCCAATCCCTCCGAAACCATTTTCGCCATGGATTTCGGACGCATCGCGGAAGGCACGTTCTGGATCGTCGTGCTGTCGATGCTGTTTGTCGACCTTTTCGACACGGCCGGAACCCTGGTGGGGGTCGCCCATCGCGGCGGACTTCTCGATAAAGACGGCAAGCTGCCGCGCATGCGTCAGGCGCTTTTGGCAGACTCGACGGCAACCACGCTGGGCGCGCTGGTCGGCACCTCCAATACGACCAGCTATGTGGAAAGCGCCGCGGGCGTCGCGGCCGGCGGCAGGACCGGGCTGGCTTCGGTGGTGACGGCGATCTGTTTTGCGCTCGCGCTGTTCTTTTCGCCGCTCGCCGGCTCGATACCGACCTATGCGACGGCAGCGGCGCTGTTCTTCGTTGCGGTCGTCATGGCGCGCGGTCTTTCCGAAATCAATTGGGACGACCTTACCGAAGCGGCTCCGGCGGCGGCGGTAGCGATCAGCATGCCCCTCACCTATTCGATCGCGACGGGCATCGGTATCGGCTTTATCACCTATGTCCTCGTCAAGGCGCTGGCGGGACGGTTCTCCGAACTCACCCCCGCCGTGTGGGGCTTGGCGCTGGTGTTCGCCGTCATGCTGGCGATCATCTGAACGGGAAAGGAGCGTCCCTCGGGACGCTCCTACCGCATATAGGCCGACAAGGCCTTCAGGCTCATTGCATCGCGCTTGGGGGCAACGCCGAACATGCGCGAATATTCCCGGCTGAACTGGGAGGCGCTCTCATAGCCGACCTGATAGGCGGCGTCCGCGACATTGGCCCCGGCGGCCACCATCAGGCGTCTCGCTTCGAGCAGGCGAAGCTGCTTTTGATATTGAAGCGGGGTCATCGAGGTCAGCGCCTTGAAGTGCTGATGAAACGATGAAACGCTCATCCGCGCAGTTTCGGCCAACTGCTCGATACGCAGCGTCTGAGTAAAGTTGGCACGCAGGAAATAGATGGCGTTCACCAGCCGCTCGGTATGGGTTTCGGGCAAGGCCAATTGGCGCAATTGGGCGCCATGCGAACCGCTCAACAGCCAATAACAGATCTCTCGCATCACCGACGGATAGAGGATCGGAATCGCCTTGGGCGTCTCGAGCATGCGGACGAGACGCAGGATGCAGTCGGCCAACGGCTCATCGACATCGGCAACGAAGGGACGTGGCCCGGCATCACTGGGTTTGACCTGCGGCAGATCCATCTGCGCCATAACCTCACGCAGCATCGCAACGTCGAAATCAATGGTGATGCTGAGAAAGGGTACGTCCCTGCTCGCCTGGACGATGCGGCCGCCCGCCGGAAGCTGCACGCTGACGACAAGGCACTGCATCGTCTTGTAGTCGAGGACCTCGTCCCCGAACTGAATCTGCTTGGCGCCCTGGAGGACGACGCACAGCGCGGGATTATAGAGCCGGTAGCGGCGCTCCATTTCCTGGAAGGAGCGGAGAATAATCACACCGTCGATCGCTGTTTGAAAATGGCCCTGATCGCCGCCGCGAGCGTCAACAAAGGCATTCGCCGCCGCCATGAGCGCAGAATGCGCGCGATCCACGGGGGCCGCGAAGGGACCACGATCATCTACAACGTCGTTTGCAGGATCAGGCAAGTTTCTTGACGTTTCGGGCATTCTGAACATGCGGCTTTCCCTGTAGCTTGATGATGTCAAACCGAACCAAGCCGACAATCAGAATGACAGAACACGATTGCAAGTCAAGCGACTTACAGTATTCATCAAATAATACCGCACAAAAGCAAGCAACATATCATTATGTTGCGAATTTATACAGAAATACTCCACTACTTCCAAATACTCTCACGTCTCAATTCCCGTGATCGTTTCGCGGGGCGATTAGACGCGCCCTTATGCAATGCAAATTTAGCGAGGTTGCATGGTATCGCTCACTGTCAACGGCTCTCGCATGGACATCGATGCCGTTGAGAACAAGCCACTTTTATGGGTGCTTCGCGAGGACCTCGGGCTGCTTGGCCCGAAATACGGCTGCGGCATTGCTCAGTGCGGCGCTTGTCGCGTGCTCATCGACGGTGAATCCACCCCCTCCTGCGTGACCCCGCTCGGCGCTGTTACCGGAGCGAGCGTGGTCACGATCGAAGGGCTCACCCGCCCGGACGGGACGCTCTCGGATGTGCAGCAGGCCTGGATCGACGAGCAGGTTCCGCAATGCGGCTTCTGCCAACCCGGCTTCATCATTGCCGCCACGGCTCTTCTCGATAGCATACCACAGCCCACCGACGCCGATATCGACGAGGCGATTTCCAATATCTGCCGCTGCGGCACCTATCCCCGCATTCGCCGCGCCATCCATCGCGCCGCGGCCGCGCGGGCTCAGGCCTGAGGAGTACGATCCATGCCTCGTCTTTTGTCTCGGCGCTCCTTTCTCTTTACCGGCGCCGCCCTTGGCGGCACCGCGCTGGTCGCAGCGGTGGGTGGCGCCGGCCTACTCGCCAGCGTCGATCTGAACGGTCCGGACGGGTTCGTGGATGGCGAGCGCGCCGTCTTCAACGCCTTCGTCACCATCCACAATGACGGGCGGGTAACGGTCCAATCGCCGCGAACCGAAATGGGGCAAGGCATCCATACCGGGCTCGCCATGCTGGTTGCCGAGGAGTTGGACATCCCGTTCGACGAACGGATCACCGTCGAGCATGCCGTCGAGAACCTGCCGGTTTATTCCAACTATACCGGCCCGCTTCAGATGCGGCCCGAAGATCCGCCCAATCCCGTGCAATGGGTTGCTCAACGTGTCATCGGCTTGATCGGGCTCAACAACACGAGCGGCTCGAACTCCACCATGGGGCTTTGGGTTCCCATGCGTGTGGCCGGGGCATCGGCGCGGCACATGCTTGTCGCTGCCGCCGCCGAACGACTGGGCGTACCCGCAGAAGAGCTCTCGACTGCCGAAGGCACCGTACGGCACGAGGCGTCGGGGCGCATCGTCCCCTATGGCGAACTCGCCAGCGCGGCGGCATTGCTGACGCCTCCAGATAATCCAGAACTCAAGCCAGCTTCCGCCTGGAGAGTGATCGGCAGGCGTCAGCAGCGAGTGGACATACCGGCCAAGGTCAGAGGCGAACCGGTGTTCGGCATCGATGTTGTGCTGCCCGACATGCTCCACGCCTCTCTCCGGCAGGCTCCGGTGCCCGGCGCACATGTTGCACGCGTGGTCAATGAAGCCGACATCCGCGCCCGAGAAGGCATTCGCGACGTGGCTATAATCAACGAAGAAAGCGTTGGCATCGTCGCGGACTCCTGGTGGCAGGCCGAGTCGGCAGCGCGCAGCCTGGAGGTCGAATGGACGGCCACCCAAGCCGACGGCGTGGATAGCGCGCAACTCAGCGACGCCCTGCAATCGGCGCTCGATGCCGAAGATCCGCACCAGCACCTTGCTGAAGGTGACGTTGAGGGGGCTCTCACCGATGGAGGAGAGCGCATCGTGGAGGCCGAATACAGCGTTCCGTTCGTCACTCACGCCTGCATGGAATCGATGAACGCCACCGTCCTCATCCGTGAGGACGGCTCGGCCGAAGGCTGGGTTCCATCGCAATCGCCCACGACCATAAGCTGGGGTGTGGAACGAGGAGCCGGATGGGCGGGGATCAACGTTTCTTCGGTTGCTCCTCATATCACCATGAACGGAGGTGCCTTCGGGCGGCGCAGCGACATGGACGTCATCTGCCAGGCTGCCTTTCTGGCGGCACGGCACCGGGGACGGCCGGTGAAACTGTTGTGGCCACGCGAGCAGGATATCAGCCGCGGCATGTTCCGCAGCCACGCTAGTGGTCGTATGCGGGCATCTCTGGGGACGGATGGCCTACCGGCCGCGTACGATGCGCTGGTCGCCGCGCAGTCGCTGATGCAATCGTTTTCCAGCCGCAACATGCCCATCGGCAATGGAGCAAGTCCGCATGGAGACCGGTTCTCGGCGGAGGGGCTGGACAAGGCCTATTACAGTTTTCCGAACCGGCGCGTGCGCAGCGTGCATGTGCCCAGCCATATGCCGCTGATGTTCTGGCGTTCGAATGGCTACTCGTTCGGGACGTTCTTTGCCGAATCCTTTGTGGACGAATGCGCCCTCGCCGCAGGCGTCGATCCGCTCGAGTACCGGCGCGCGTTGCTGCGCGAAAGTCCGCGCCATCTTGCGGTGCTCGACCGCGTGGCAGCGCTCTCGGGTTGGGGTGAGGCCATGGAGCCGGGTCGCGGGCGCGGTATCGCCATTGAAGAAGCCCATCAGAGCGTTGTGGCCCAGGTGGCCGAAGTGACGGTTGCCGATGACGGCGAGATCACTGTCGACCGCATATTCTGCGCGGTCGATGCGGGCACCGTGGTTAATCCGGACGCGGTGGCGGCGCAGATGGAAGGCAGCATTATCTATGGCCTTTCGGCGGCCTTGATGAACACCATCACGGTCGAGCGCGGCGCGGTGGTTCAGTCAAACTTCCACGATTTCCCGATGCTGCGAATTGCGAACGCACCGGAAATTGTCGTTGAAATCATGCCGAGCGATCTTCCTCCGGGCGGCGCCGGGGAGCCTGGTGTCATCCCGGTCGCCCCCGCCGTTGCCAATGCGATTTATGCCGCCACCGGCAGACGATTGCGTACGCTACCGCTAGCGGTCGTCGAGACGACCGGTGCAGGGCGAACGCGCACCATGCTGCGGCAAGAGCCGGCGCAGGCGATCTGAGGCTCAGAATTCAGGATCGTAGTTGAAGTAGATCGGGTTGGAGAGCGCTACCGTATCCCCGCTTTGCGCCATGGAGAACGGGACTTGCGGATAGGGCGTCTGCGGGCCGTAGATTTCCACGCGGTAATAGCTCCGCACGCCGGCCTCGGGGATATCGGTGAAGCGCGCAAGGCCGTTTTGCGGGTCGGTGAGGACGGTGCATAGCGGCTCACGGTTCTTGACGACATGGGCCCGGTATTGCACTCCGGCCATCGGCTCGCCTGCGAGTGAGATTTCAAACTCGACCGGCCGGCCGTCCGAAGGGGCGTTGTCACCCATCATCAGCCGGCCATCTTCGGAATAAGCGTGAAGTTCAACGCGCGGGTTGAAGGGATTGGCGCTGATCGACGCGCGCCCGGCTACCAGCGCGTCGAGGATGGCCGATTTGCTGCGCTCGCGCGCATATATCCAAGTGGTCGGCGTGCCCACATAGTTGTAGCTCGCTTCGATGGTAAGCGGCGTCTCCACTTCTTCGCCCACGGGCGTGCCGTGATGGGAATCGCTGCCGCCTCTCGCGCCCAGCATGCGGCCCGATTTCAGCATATCGTCCCAGATCCGCAGAGCCGGAACGTTCTTGGGCCAGACGCTGGTGTTCCAAACCTCGATCGAATCCGCGAGGTCGAAGGAAAAGCCATAATGGTTTTTGGTGCTGGGGTGGTTGGCCGACATGTGAATGCCCAGGGCGCGCTTTACCTCCCGCAGATCCCAGTCGCGCGCGTCGCGGGCATCGAACAGGCGCTGATGGTCATAGGGTTCGGGCGAGAAGATGTTGATATGCCCGCGCGCCGCGGTGAGTTCGGCGCCATAAAACAACATCAGACGATCGGATTTGAAGCCCGGATCGGCCCATGTGTTGGCCGCGACGTCGCCCAGGACATGCACGTCATGGTCGGTGATGGCGAGATAGTCGAACCCCATCCGTTCAGCGAAGGCGATGATCTTTGCCGGCGGGTTGTTCGAGGAATCGAGGCTGTGATGGGAGTGCATGTGCCAATCGCCCTTGAGCCAGACCCCACCGGTGTTGAATGTATCGGGGCGTGCTGAGGACTGGAGTGGTTCAGTCATGGAAGTCTCTTGGGCGGTTCAGGTGCGGGAGAGCCGGATCGTGCGGATCTGGAAGGGAGAGAGGTCGAGTTCGAGGATGCCGTCGGTCACCGGCAAGGGGACAGGATTGCGCTCGAGAAGGTCGGTTTCGACAGCGGCCATGAACCCCCGAGGCAAAGTGAGCCGGGCGTGCGTGTGGGCGCCGTGCGTTTCCCAGACTCTCGCTATGACGTCCGTACCAGTCTCGGCGATCTTGATGCTTTCGACAGTGCAGCCGGTGCCCTCCAGCGCCAGAAGACTTTCGGCGAAGGCGGTCGTTTCGCCCGGAGTGCCGATCAGCCGAAGCGGGAGGTTGAACTCTTCGGCTTTAGCCGGAACCCCCTCTCCGGCGAGGGTGCCGCGATGAACGAGGACGGCATAGCGGAAGCGGTGCTCGCCCTGGTCGGCCTCGGCCCACGGAAAGGTGGGTGAGCGAAGCAGGGTCAGGCGCAGCGTCGTGCCCTTGGCGTCATAGCCATACTTGCAATCGTTGAGCAGCGCGACACCGAAGCCGGGTTCGGCAATATCCACCCAACGATGCATCAGTGTTTCAAACCGCGCCTGATCCCAGGAGGTATTGCGGTGTGTCGGGCGGCGCACATGGCCGAACTGGATTTCCGCGGTCGTAGCGTCAGCCACCACATCGAGAGGGAAGGCCGCTTTGACCAGAGTGTGGTGCTCGCGCCAATCGATGAACCCGTCGATGTCGATCTGGGCCGCGCCGGCTTCCAGCGCCACCACCTGCACGATGTGCGAGGCTTCATAAGCCCACTCAAACCGCACGGCGGCCCGATAGGGTCCGGTCTCAACCACCTCGGCGGAAACCAACTCGTCGATATCCCAACTCTGGTCCTCGAACCCCGGATCGATATCCCAGGCGTCGTATTGCGGCGGCATATCCCGGAACGCCTGAAGCCGATTGGCAAGCTGGTCGGGCTTTACGACTTCACGGCCCGAGCGTTTGTCGAAGATCGAGGTGATCCGGCCGCGCGTGTCGAAGAGCACCTTGAGAAAGGCGTTTTCGAGATGGCCGGTAGAAACGGAGAGTTCATCACTGACTTGCCCCGCCTCTCCGGGGTTCAGGGAGACCGGGACCACGCCGGTGGGCGGCAGGTCACGGACCGGGACTGCCTGCTCATACGATCCGTCGGCGCGGACGAGCGTCTGGCTGGCGGCGCTATATTCGCCAATGGTGGCTGTGGCCGACCGATCGCCGGACCAGGTGAGCAGGCCTGAACGTGGACGCGGCAGGACGTTGAACACCATGGCGCCCTCCCCGCTCAACTGGGCGGCGAGTTCAGTCCTGAGGCTTTCGATCTCGTCGAAGAACCAGGCATAGTCCGCGTCGCTATCGTCGTAGACCGGGCCGATGGAAGAGCCGGGCAGAATGTCGTGGAACTGGTTGAGCAGCACGACGCGCCAGAGTGCATGCAGCCGCTGCTGCGGATAGGGATTTCCCTTGGCGACGGTGGCGAGCGTTGCCAGCGCCTCGATCTCGCGCATCGCGATTTCGGCAAACCGGTTGCTGCGCTTGTTCTTGGCGATGGATGTGAGCGTGCCGCGGTGGAATTCGAGATAGAGTTCACCCACCCAATGAGGAAAGCGCTCCGGTTCTTTTTCCATGCGCGCCAGAAGGCGCTCGAAGAATGGGCGCATATGCCCATGCCGCACCGTCGGCAGCCCCGGAATGCCGCGCTCCATGCGGCGTATGTTTTCAAGCATTTCGCGGGTTGGGCCACCTCCGCCATCGCCATGGCCATAGACGAGGAACAGCTCGGAATTGGCGTCCTTTTGTCCATAACGCCGCCATGTGCCCATCACGTGGGACGGCTTGAGATCGGGGCCGTAGGTCGTGTTGATGGATTTGGCGTCATAGGGCTGGGCGGTGAGGAAATATGCCGCGACGCTGGACCCGTCGATGCCCTGCCAGAAGAAGGTATCGCTGGGCATCTTGTTGGTGTCGTTCCAACTCATCTTATGAGTGACGAACACATCGAGGCCGGAGAGGCGCATGATCTGCGGCAATGCGGCGGAATAGCCAAAGGTGTCGGGCAACCACATGATGCGCGGGCGCACCCCGAAGGTCTGCTCGTGATAATCAACGCCATGCATGATGTGGCGCACGAAGGACTCGCCGCTGGTGATATTCGCGTCAGGCTCGAGCCACAACGCGCCCTCAATCTCGAACTGCCCTCTCGCCACGGCGCCGGCAAGACGCTCGAACAGTTCGGGGTAATCAGCCTTCAGGTGATCGAGCAGCACTCCCTGATTGTACATGAAGCGGTAGTCCGAGTACTGCTCCATCAGGGCCAGCGCCGTGGACATGGAACGCGCCATCTTCTGGCGTGTTTCGCGCACCCGCCACAGCCAGGCGACATCGATGTGGGTGTGGCCGGTGACTGTGATCACCGGCTTGTCCTCGAAACCGGCGGCCTCGTAGATTCGGCGCGCCATTTCCCGTGCCGTCTCGAGCGATCGGGCGAAGCGCTCGGGGCCGGGCCGGAAATCGATCACGGCCAAAGCGGCGTCGATGGTGTTTATCAGAAACGGCTTTCGGGGATCGTCATTGGCCAGGAGGCGCGCAACATCCATGGGCACGCGCAGGTCGTAATAGACCTGCTCGGACAGCGCGTCGTGCACCATCAGCCGACAGCCGAACCCCACCTGGCGGCGATCCTCGATGGTTCCTGCCTCGATCATGATCTCGTAGCGGGTGCCGGTGGTCGCGTGGTCGGTGAGCAGCAGTTCGCGATGGTTGCCGTCGACGCCCTGGGCCAGCTTGCCGTCGACCCTGACGAGGCATTGCGGATCCGAACGGCCCATCATCGAGCCGAACTGGGCGTCCACGTGGAGGAACACCCGCCTGCCTTGTGCCTCGGGGGGAATGGTGACGCTGCCGGCAAACCAGAAATAGGCGTCGGGCTCGCCCCAGGCGAGATCGTCCGTGACCTGGCGCCAATCCTCAGTGTCGCCACTGAGCGCGCGGGGGCGATCATCGGCGGTGCCGGCGAGAAACTTTAGCGCAACCGGCGTATCGAGCGGGGTGAAAATCCGGCTACGAAGCGTCGCCAGTGCGTGGTCGATCTTGTTGATGCGCAGCATTGTGACCCTCCTAGCGCCAGATATCGGGGGCCGTGCCGACATGTATGGGATTGGTGATGGCGTGGAGTCCGGCTGTCCGGTCGCGCAGCTCGCATACGAACCAATCGCCATCTTCGGCGTCGACCTCGAGCGTGCCCGCCCCCGCTTCTCCGCAAGTCCAACTCTCGATGCGCCGTCCGCGCCGGATCAGTCCGGCGACAAGGCCATCCTCTCCGACGCCGGCCCAATCGCAGCGCAGCGTTAGCCGCCCCGCGGCCATGGCCTGCCCCATTCCCGCCTTGCCGCCATCGGCGCCTTGTGCAGAAAGCCTCAGCTCGGGGCCGCTGGAAATAAAGCTGTGGCCGGCACGGATGCCGGCGAGAATTTCGTCCTGGGTATTGTCGTGCGCGTAAACCACATTGGCCGCAGTGCGTCCGCCAGTGGCGGCGCGACGATGGGTGTCGGTGCCAGCGGTTGCCACCATCCGATAGCCGGCGTTAAGCCAGCGGTAGAAAAGGTAGACGCTCTCTTCATTGTGGGTCCGCTCGGACCAAAAACGGTTCCATACCTCGATGTGCCGGGCCGGTCCTGGCATCAGATCGGAAAAGGCCCAGCGGCAGCCGGTGCAGAACGGATGACCTTCGGCTTTTGGATGAGCGATGACGAAGAGCTTTCCCTCATCGGTGAGAGCTTCGGCACGCCCGCTCATGGTTTCGCCATCACGCACGCGCCAGTCGACGAGTTCGCGCGTGCCCAAAACGAGTGCGTGACCATTATAGGTGGTGAGTTCGGTGCCGCCGATGATGGTGATCGCCTCGCCGGCACGCCTGTCGAGCTCGGGGAGCCCTGTAACCGTGTTGTGGTCGGTCAGAGCGACGAAATCATATCCGCGTTCGACCGCGTATTGGAGATATTCAGCGACGCTGAGCTGGCCGTCGGAATGGATGGTGTGGCCGTGAAGGTCACCTCGATACCACCCCGGTCCGCGCCGGCGTTGGCCAGTGAGCGGCACGAGGGGATCGACTGGCTGGAAGGTCTCCGTTTGCGCCCAGTCGATCTCAAGCCGATAGCTGACATTGCCCGGGGGAAGAATGCGATGCACATCGATCTCGATCTGCCAGGTTCCCGGTTCGGGCGTGCCTGGAACAATGCCGGGAGAGGCTTGGCGGGTCGAAATCCAAACACTCTGGTCCACATTGTTGTGGCGTGTTCCACGCGGCCCGGCCGGTCCATAGAGGGACACCGATATCTGGTGGGGAATATCGCCGACGCCGGGATGGGTCGGGCTGTGGGTGAACCTTGCCCGGAGCGTTTCGACACCCGGCGGCAGGGTAAACGTGTGGGGCACATGGGACGACATGTTATCGAGCGTAAGGTGCCCTTCGAAGACGATGCTCATCGTGAAGCTGCTTGAAAATAGAGGGGGTTGGAGAGTGCGCGGCAGCGAGGATCTGGAGCGCCGGACATGATCTGGGCACGGACGAAGCGCAGACCCGAGGGGAGAGGTATCTGGTAGTCCCAATCGTCGGCATCGATCGGCAGCTGTACGAAAACACCCTCATCGCCGATGAGCTGCAGGAGATCGCCCCCTGCCCCGCGCGCGACGATCCGGAGGTCGGCGCCCTTCGACTGGGCGCGGGTTCCTCCCATCGGCGTACCATTGGACGAAATTTCCAGATGGGGGCCGTCCGGCGCCTCGGTGATGTAGGCCCGTCCGGACCGCAGGGCGGCGATCACGCCCTGGCGGTCGAGCCGTTCGGCATGAATGACGGTCGTGGGCGAGCCAAGACTGCGGGGGCCGCCCAGGCGAACTTCGGTGGCTTGATGATAGTCACTGCCTCCGATCGCCGTGATCTTCAGGCCCTGACGCAAAAGAGCATCATAGCGGGCACCGAGACCGCTGTTGCCGTCGGCCCATTCATGGTGCCAAACCTCCATGCAGTCGACTGCCGGCCAGCGATAGAGCCAGGGGATCGGCGGCTTGTCGTGGTTGACCGTCAGCAGCGCGCCGCGCGCCCGAGCCGCGTCCTCCAGGGCCGCGATATCGGCATCGCCTTCAAGCCGGAAATCGATCCACTCGTCGGTGCCCAGGACATTGGCGTGCCCGTCCGCCGTCGTGATCTCCACGCCGGGAATGAAGACAAGATCGGGGCTGGAGGCGGTCTTGAAATAAGCCTTCCAGGCGGTTGTGGTGTTGTGGTCGGTGATGAAGAGGAAATCAAGACCGGCTTCCCGCGCCGTCCGGTGCAGCAGTTCGGGACTTCCCTTGGCGTCGCTGTGGAAGGTGTGGCTATGGCAATCGCCGCGATACCAGCCGGTGCCGCGCGGGGTGAACGGGGTGGGCGCCGGTTGAGGCCTGGCGAGCGCACCGGTCCTCAGCGCGCGTGCCGCAAGGGTGACCTCGACGGCCTCGGAGGGGATTTTGTAGAGCCCCAGGACGATCAGCCAGCGTCCGGCTTGAAGCGGACCAGCCACATAACCGGGAGTTGCCGCATCCGCTGCAATGGAAAACTGCGACCGAGCGCCGCCGCTCCAGCCGCGAAATCCTTCCGCGCTGGGATATCCGGTTACACGAGGGTCAAAGACCCCCAGATCGATGATGCAATCGGGGCCCTTTGGATATTGCAGGTCGACAGTGATCGCCTCCACCGCTTCGCCCAACTCGAGCGGCACATAGAAATAGGCGCTCGCCTCCTGGTCGGAGCGCGTGATGCGGACATGCGCGATGTCCTCGCTGCCGGTGAGCAGCGATAGTCCAGTCTGGCTGATACGCATCAGGCGGTTTCCTGCAGGCCTTCGAGGTTCAACTCATCCTTGCGGTGACAGGCTGCCAGCCGGCCCTCCGGATCGGTGGTCAACTCCGGCGCAACCGAGCGGCAAAGGTCGGTGGCGAAAGGACAACGGGCGGCGAAGGCGCAACCGGGCGGCAGGTCGGCCGGATTGGGCGGATGCCCGCGTAGACGCTGCCGGCCGGAGCGCTTTTGCCCGTACTCGGGGGTCAGCACCGCGCTGAGCAGCGCCGCGGTGTAGGGATGTTGCGGCCGATTGTAGATGTCCGACGTATCGGCCAGTTCCACGATGCGGCCGGCATACATCACCGACACCCGATCGGCGATGTTGGAGACGACGTTGAGATCATGGGAAACGAAAAGATAGGTGAGCGAAAACTCGCGCTGCAGATCGCGGAACAGGTTGAGGATCTGGGCCTGGACCGAGACGTCAAGCGCCGAAACCGGCTCGTCGGCAATGATGATCCTGGGGTTGGGCACGAGGGCTCGCGCAATGCCGATCCGCTGGCGCTGGCCACCGGAAAAGGCATGCGGGTAGCGATCTCCCAATGCGGGATCGAGCCCTACCCGCGCCAAGGTTTCGTTGACGCGCCGGACCAGTTCATGGCGATCCGTCACCGGTTGCGGACCTGCCCTGAGCGGTTCGGCAACGATGTCGAAAACGCTCATGCGGGGGTTGAGCGATGCGAACGGATCCTGGAACACGATCCGCAGATCTCGCCAGACCGACCGACGCTCGGCTTCGGAAATGTCGGTCACGTCAACCAGGCTGCCATCTCGCTTGAGGCGGATGGAACCGCCCGTCGGCTCGTGCAGGCCAGCCAGGGTGAAGCCCAGCGTGGACTTGCCGCAACCGGACTCCCCGACCAGCCCCAGCGTTTCGCCACCGCGCAAGGTGAGCGAAACGTCCGAAACAGCCTTGATGGTTTTGGTCTTGCGCTTGAACAGCCCCGATTTCTTGACGAAATGCTTGGTGATCGCTTCGGCTTCGAAGACCGTGCCGTCGACCGGCGGGCGCGCGAAAGGAACGATCTCAGCCTCCACCGGCAACGGCAACGGCTTGCGCGCATCGAGTTCGTCAGCGGTGAAGACGCACCGCGATTGCGTTTCCCCTGGCAACATGGGCGGGCGGATCGCATCGCAACGGCCGGGCTCGAAATAGGCGCAGCGGGTGGAGAATACGCATCCTGCGGGGCGCTGCCAAAGGGCCGGCACCGTGCCCGGAATCACCGGCAGCCGCTCGCCGTGACGCTGATCATAATGCGGGGCGGCCTTGAGCAGTGCGCGCGTGTAAGGATGCCGGGGGCGATTGAAGATCTGCTTGACCGGGCCGCGTTCGACCACCTCGCCCAAATACATGATGACGACTTCGTCGGCGATGTCGGCAACAACACCCAGATCATGGGTAATGAACAAAATGGACATGCCGAACCGGTCCTGCAGGTCCCGCATCAACTCGAGCGTCACGGCCTGGGTCGTGACGTCGAGCGCGGTGGTCGGCTCGTCGGCGATCAGCAATTGCGGGTTGTTGGCGAGCGCCATGGCGATCATGGCACGCTGGCGCTGCCCCCCGGAGAGTTCGAACGTATAGGCATCGAGCCGAGCCTCGGCGTCAGGCATGCCGACAGCCTCCAGCACTTCGAGGGCCCGCGCCCGCGCCCGGCCCTTGCTCATCGACGAGTGCTGGCAGATGCCCTCGATGATCTGATCGCCGATCGTGTGGTAGACCGACATGGCCGACATCGGCTCCTGGAAGATCATGGCAATCTCGTTGCCGCGAATGGACCGCAATTGCTGGCCCTTGTCGGGAAGAGAGGCGAGATCGACGACGCCGCTGGCACTTTCGAACGTGATCGCCCCCCCATCGATGCGGGCGTTGTTATCGAGAATGCGCAGGATGGAGCGCGCCGTCAGCGATTTCCCACACCCGGACTCCCCAACGAGGCAAACCGTCTTGCCGCGCGGAATATCGAAGCTCACTTTATTGAGCGCCTGGGTCTGCCGGCCGTCCTGAACGAAAGAAATCGAAACGTCCTTTAAGGACATGAGCAAGTCAGTTTGCATGGGGATCTCCTGCATCGCGCAGGCCGTCGCCGAAGAAATTGAGGGCCAGCACGGCGACGACTACCGCTCCGCCCGGCGCGAACAACCATGGCGCCGCGGCGATCGAACGCAGGTTCTGTGCTTCCTGCAGCAGCACGCCCCAACTCACCACCGGCTGGCGCAGGCCAATGCCCAGAAAACTCAGCGCGGTTTCGGCAATGATCATCCCCGGTATGGCGAGGGTCACCGCAGCGATAATGTGACTTAGAAAATTGGGCACCATATGCCGCATGATGATGCGCGACGGCTTGCAGCCATCGACACGGGCGGCGATAACGAACTCCTCGTTCTTGAGCTGCATGAATTTACCGCGCACGATGCGAGCCAGACCTGTCCAGCCGAGCACCGAAAGGATCACGGTGATCATGAAATAGGTCTGCATCGGGGGCACCGTGGGCGGAATCGCCGCGGCCAGGCCGATCCAGAGCGGAATGGCCGGAAGCGACTGCAGAAACTCGATGACGCGCTGAATGCCCACATCGGCCCAGCCGCCGAAATAGCCCGAAGCACCGCCGATGATGATGCCGAGGAACAGGCTCAGACCGACCCCGATCAGCCCGATGGTCATCGAAACGCGCGTCGCATAGACAGTGCGGCTGAAAACATCGCGCCCCAACCGGTCGGAACCGAAAAAGAACACGGTTTGGTTGGGATCGACTGCGCCCAGCAGGTGTCGATCCATCTCGAAAAGGCCCCAGAGCCGGTAAGGGTCGCCCTGTACGAAGAAGCCGATCTCTATGATCTTTTCGGGATCCGCTTCGTAGATGCGCTGGCCGGTGTTGTAATCGACCGTAGAGGAATAGCCTAGAACATGGGGCTGGAACCGCATGCCGCCCTCGGGATTCTCGACGAAAAGGCGGACCATCTGTGGTGGCGTATAGAGCGCTGTGGGCGAGAACTGCTCGGGATCGCCCGTGGCGATGAATTCGCAGAACAGTGCCACCAGATAGATCAGTATCGTCAGGGCAGCGCCGAACACGCCCAGCTTGTGGCGTTTGAACCGACGCCAGACCAGGGCGCCGTAGCTGGCGCGATCGATTGCATCGGCCGTTGCGGCCCGCGTTTCGGGTATCGGCCGCACGGCTTGCGGCGCAGAGGGCATCTGAGGGTGTGATGCTGTCATAGCACTTCTCCCTCTCGAGCTTGACGCCGAATGCGCGGGTCAAGTGCCATGAGCAACACGTCGGAGAACAGCGTGCCCAATACAGCGAGAAAGCTTAGAAACATGATGAGGGTGGCCGCCAGGTACATGTCCTGACCGCGCAACGCGTCGAGCAGCAGCGGGCCTGTCGTTTGCAGGCCCAGGACCACGGCGACGATGGTTTCGCCCGAAATGATGGTGACGAAGATATCGTTGAGACCACTCACGAAGGGGTTGAGCGAATAGCGTACGGGGTATTTCAGCGTCAGCCGACGCTCCTCCAAACCCTTGGCGCGGGCGGTGAGCACGTAGGGCTTGTGCAACTCGTCGAGCAGATTGGCGCGAATTGTCCGGATCACGCTCGCTGTACCGGCGGTGCCCAGAACCACCATGGGTATCCAAAGGTGGCTGATGAGGTCGAGCACCTTGCCCAGCGACCAGGGCGCATTGACATATTCGGGTGAAAAAAGGCCGCCAACACTCTGCCCCATATACCGAAATGAGATGTAGAGCAGGATCAGTGCCAAGAGAAAATTGGGAATAGCGAGGCCGATGAAGCCTGCGGTCGTGAACACATAATCGCCCAGCGAGTACTTCTTGACGGCCGAATAAATGCCGATTGGAATGGCGACGACCCAGATAAACACCAGGGTCAACACCGAAAGCAGCGTCGTCATACCCAAGCGCTGCCAGATGATTTCGGAGACCGGCACTTCCCAGAAGAAGGAGCGCCCGAAATCGCCCCGGGTCACGATCCCCCATATCCATGAGAGGTATTGCTCGGGCAGGCTGCGATCGAGACCCAATTGCATGCGCAGCGCGTCGATCTCGCTGGCCGTCATCACGTCACCGACCTTGCGCGCGTCGGCAACCACCTTGTCCACATAGTCACCCGGCGGCAGGGCGATAATCGCGTATGAGACGATGCTGATCGCGATGACCGTAAAGATCATCAGCACCAGCCGCCGGAGGAAGAATTCAGCCATGATACCGGTTCTTACAGTGCCGAGCGGGCCCCGAAATCAGGGCCCGCTCCCGTTTGGATTGGAGGCTGGTGCCTACTGCTGGTCGGGCTCGAAATAGAAGGTCGAGAAATTGGCCGGAGCGATGCCCGGATAGAGCCAACCCTCGATCAGCGGTTCGGGCAGATTGCGCAGATTGTTCTTGACGGCGCGGTAGTTGCCTTCGGGCAGCGCTATACCGACGGTGGGGAAGAACTCGGCGACCATGTCGAGATATTCGTGCATGCGCTCGGCCTGTTCTTCGCCCGCCGTCGTGGCGATGGAATTGGCAGCATCGAGAAGCTCGATCACCTCGGCAGGCGGCTCGATGGGCTCGACATCGCCGGCAACGTCGGATCCGCGGTTAACCAGCCCGCGTTCCTGGTTGTACCAGAGCTCCCAGGCATCCCAATTGCCTGCCATGCCGGGGCCACCGAGGAAAACGTGCGTGGCCATCAGCGGGAGGCTGCCCGAACCGTTTTCGGCGATCCAGAGATTAAGGTCGCGGTCCGGAGCGGTGCTACGCTGTTCATAGACCTCGTCGGCAACGACATCGACCACCACGTCGATACCCACCGCTTCCCAATAGCTTTCCACAAGGAGCGCCATATCGACCCAATCGGAACGGAAGCCTTCATTGACTGAAATCACGATCTGGAAAGGCTCTCCATTCTCATCGAGGCGCATGCCCTCGGCGTTCTTTTCCGGCAGCACCTCGTCGAGATGTTCGTTCGCAAGTGCGACGTCGTACTCTGTGTACTGCGTAGCCAACTGCTCGTCGTAGAAAGGCGAGTTCGGGCGGGGAGCGACCTGATAAGGACGTCCCTGGCCGAGATAGACGACGTCGATAATCTCCGGCCGATTGATGGCCAGCGACAGGCCGATGCGGAAATCCTTGTTCTGATAGACCGAAGCCTTGAACGGATCGGGATGGTTCAGCGCAAACATGAAGTATGCGGTGTTCATGTCGGCGCTTTCCGCCGAGATCAGGCGATAATCACCCTGCTCCTGGTTCTCGAAGAAAATCGCCCGGTTTGAAGGATTCGAGATATTGACCTGGCTGATGTCGACCTGGCCAGAGAGCGACATGGCAAGCTGAACCTCGGGATCCTGAACCAGTACCCAGGTGCGCGTGTCGATGTAGGGGAGCTGGTTGCACTCGGTATCGACCTTGAAGAAATACGGATTGCGCTCGAAGGTGAAGCGCTCCTTGCCCAGGAACGGCTCGGTGGGGAGCCAGGCATGGATATGGGGGCGGTCCGGATTGTTGTATTCGGACTGCATGCCGTACGTGCCCACTGTATCGCGCCACCAGGTGGTGTAGTCGGTCGCGCCGGCCTCTTCCATCATCTGGGCCACGCCCTCGGGGTTGAGATCGCGATCGAACTGGGAAACGTAGTGCTCGGCGAACTGAACGACGCGCTGGCCATAGGAAGTCGCCAGGTCGTTAAGGAACAGACCGTTGGGGTTGGACCATTTGAATTCGACCGTATAGTCGTCGATAGCAGTGACGGTCGCGAGTTCGCCATCGACGACGAACATCCCACGCGGAGATTCGTTGATGTCGGTGTTGGTTTCGACCCGCTCCCACCAGAAGACGATGTCGTCAGCCGTGAAGTCTTCCCCATCGGACCACTTCATGCCCTCACGCAGATAGAACGTGTAAGTGGTCGCATCCTCGGAGACGTCCCAGCCCTTGGCAACGTTGGGGATTACTTCCGAACCGTCCACCGACCAGCGCACCAGCGGCTCATAGCCATAGTGGCGGAACTCCGCCAGACGGCTGCCGCCGTTGGTGTCGATGAGATCGCCGCCATAAACGCCGATCTGTTCGGCCGGGGTGAGGACGAGCGGCTCGAGCGGCAAACGCTCTTCGACCGGCGGCAGTTCGCCCGCTGCCACGGCTTCTGCGAGCTGCGGGGCTTCCGAATACGCGTTACAGGTTTGCGCGAGCGCGGGTGAAGCGGCCATGACCAAAGCCACGGTACCCGCCAGAGCGTTCAGGCGCTTGTTGAGAAGGTTCATGATGGCATCCCACTTTATTGCCATGGAGGGCGGAAAACGATGATCGGCGCGCCAATCATTGTGCACTCGCTTGCATATGTGCGTTTTGTATCTCCCCCATGACAACTTCATTACGCTCGTATGATAGCGTTTTGAAAACTGCACGCGCGTCCACTTGCTCACGCGTGTGACGCGAGCTGGTGGAGGCCATTTATGGAGGTCTTGCCGTGTTTTATCGCCGCAATGCTACGGTCGTGCGACGTATGTATTCGGTCCGCACCCGGAATTGACCGGGCTGCTGGCGTGGTTCGGTCAACAGTGAGAGGATCTGACCGATCACATCGTCGGAGCTTTGGCGGATCGTGGAGAGTTGATAGGCGCCCCAGCGCGCCGAGATGTTGTCATCATAGCCGATAACACTGATGTCGTCGGGCACGTTGCGCCCGAGTTTGTAACGCAGCGCATCCATGGCCGCGAAAGCCATGATGTCGTTGGCGCAGAATAGCGCATCGGGCAATTTCCCGGCCGAGAACATCCTTATGACTTCTTCATGGGCCTGGTCATATTTGAAATCGCCGTTGCCCTCGGCAACCAGCGTCAATCCGTGCGCCACCATGGCATCGATCAGCGCGCTCCGCCGATCACGGGCGATGAGGGCGGTGGAACGCCCCCCCATGAAAGCAACGGTGCGGTGGCCGGTGGCGGCGAGATCGGCAACCATGTCGGATATTCCCTGACGCTGATCGATCACGACAGCGTCGACTTCGTCGTCACCTGTCCATTGACCGTTGAGAATGATCGGGCGCGTCATGGAGACAATGCGACCGGTTGCAGCGGGATGTACGCTGTCACCCATCACCACCATGCCCCGCACAGGATAAGCCGCCGCCCTGTTGAGCGTACGAATGCCATCCTCGCCCGGCTCGACCATCACCATGAGCGGCAAGAGGCCTTGCTCCTGAATCGCATTCATCAGTGCATTGTAGAAATAGGGCGACCGGCCATCGGGGAGTTTATTGATGATCACCGCGACCATATTGCTCTGCCGGCTGGCAAGGCTGCTGGCGATAGCGTTGGGGCGATAGTCGAGTTGCTGGGCCGCCTTGAGGATTTTTTCGCGCTTTTCGCTTGAGACGAACCCGTTGCCGGAAAATGTGCGAGACACGGCAGACCGGGAAACACCCGCCAATCGCGCAACGTCGTTCGCTGTCGCAGATTTCAACGCACCCTCCCCACAGAATCGGCCGCCCGGCCCAGCTTATGGGCACTGGTATTCGACCTCGCCCCGGAGGGAAAGCATCTTCTGTTTTTGCGCAGGGACTCGGCCGATCAGCAGATCGGAAGCTCAACGATCGCCGCAAAGAGCAGTGGGCGTAATACTCTGTCTGAGCCGGTCCGCTTCAGCAGATCGCAAGAGCTGAGCAATGGCGGAGAGGAAGGGATTCGAACCCTCGAGACAGTTACCCGCCTACGCCCTTAGCAGGGGCGCGCCTTCGACCACTCGGCCACCTCTCCGAGGCGGGTGGTAGCCCGGAACGTCACGGGAGTGCAAGGGCTTTTTGCCCAGCGCGACGAAAATGCCGGGGACGATGCCGGAAGGTCGGCCGGGAACCTCCAACAGTGCTCAGCCGTTTCCACGGCAACGGTATCAAAAGGAGAAACACGATGAATCGCGATCAGATGGAAGGCAACTGGAAGCAGTTTACCGGCAAGGTGAAAGAGCAGTGGGGCAAGCTCACTGACGACGATCTCGATCAGATCGGTGGCAAGCGCGAACAACTTGAAGGCAAGATACAGGAACGCTACGGCAAATCCAAGGAAGATGCACGCCGCGACGTCGACTCCTGGTTCGATCGCAACGGCTGGTAAGCCGGTCCTCCAACGAAAACGGCACCCTCGCGGGTGCCGTTTTTTATGGTCAGAATCAGCGAGCGCGCTGGTTGAACATCACTTTCTGCGCTTCCTTGTCTTCAGCCAGGTTCATGGTCTGATCTTCGGGCAATTTCACCGCGAGGCCGCGCTGGACACCCGGACGAGCCTTGAGGCGCTCCTGCCAAGCGGCAACATTGGGAAATTCGGCAATATCCATGCCCTGCTTTTCCCAGCCGAGCGACCAACTCAGCGTCGCCATGTCGGCAATCGAGTAGTCGCCGGCAATATAATCCTTGCCCTCGAGCTGCTTGTTCAGCACGCCGTAGAGGCGGTGAGTTTCATTGACGTAACGATCGATGGCGTATGGAATTTTTTCCGGCGCGTATTGCTTGAAATGATGGTTCTGGCCGAGCATCGGGCCAAATCCGCCCATCTGCCAGAACAGCCACTCATCAACGTTGACGCGAGCCCGCGGATCGGTCGGATAGAATCTGCCGAACTTCTCGGCGAGATATTTGAGAATGGCGCCGGATTCGAAAACCGAGATCGGTTCGCCACCGGGGCCTTCCGGATCGACGATTGCCGGGATCTTGTTGTTGGGCGAGATGGCCAGAAACTCTGGCTTGAACTGATCGCCCTTGCCGATATGAATGGCGTGGACGGTATAGGGCACGCCAAGCTCTTCGAGCATGATCGAGATCTTGTGCCCGTTGGGCGTGGGGAAATAATAAAGATCGATCGGCTTGGTTTGTTCAGTCATGACGACTCCTTGGACACCGGACAACTCGCCTCAATTCATCGTATGTTGCCGATGAATGCAACCCTGTTCGAAAAGCCGGCGCAGCTTTCGATGCGCCGGCTTCGATATTCAGCCTCTCGAGGTAATCACCATGTGCGGTTCACCGTCGCTGGTACGGCTGGGCGAGACGCCTTCGCGGGTGACCGTGGCTTCAACCCGTTGACGGAAAGCGGAAAAGCTTTCGAACGAGACGACGTCGACGGGTTCGTCGAACTGGACGGTGAGGCGGAACATGTCCCCTGCCCCCAAGGCGGCGAGGCCAATGATGGTGCCGCTAAAGGGTTGTTTCAGATAGGTTCCGCTGATCCGCTGGCTCAGGGCAAAGGCGGGCGCGCGGGTCAGGGGGAGCACGCCGGAGGCTGTGTTCCAATCACGAAAGCCGTGAAAACGCGCAACCATTTCAAGGGCTTGGGCATGAGAAACGGTGCGGCCAGCTTCGAGCTGGGCGGCGCGATACTGACGCGCCTCAGTCTTGAGGTCGGTCGTGGTCAGATGGGATGCAGGTTTGCGCATCGTCATATACTCCACGGCGGATTTTTTGTCTTGGGAGTCCGCATTGCCAAGCACCGCCAATGAGTTAGGACGATGTTTGCAGAATTCACGCGGGCCGGAAAGCGGCATGGCGTGGAAGACTTCACCTCAAGGCTCTTGCCTCGCGGACGGCTGGCTCTTCAACCGAGACGGGAGATAGGAGCGACGGCCGCCCGTGTCAACCTCATGCCCGCCATGCGGAAAATTCATGGTATTGAATTGAGCATTGATGCCAGTGTTGGCTAGATGTTGATTTCCAACGTTTCCCGGAACTGTTTTCGTGACATTTTTACTGCTTTTCGCCGCCGGTCTGATCGGCGGGATGATCAACTCGCTCGCCGGTGGGGGCTCGTTCGTGATCTTTCCGGCGCTGCTGTTCGCCGGTGTTCCGCCAGTGCTCGCCAATGCGTCAAATACCTATGCGTGTTTGCCCGGCTATGTGAGCGGCACTGTCGGGTACTGGAAGCACATCGCGCCCTATCGCGACCGGATGGTGCTTTATTGCGTGATCGGGCTGGTGGGCGGCTATCTGGGTGCCGAAGCGCTGATGCGGATTTCGGACGAGCAGTTCTCCGGGATCATCCCGTGGCTGATGGCGTTCGCTGTGGCGATCTATATCTTCGGGCAGCGGATCAACCGCTTCCTCGCGTCGCGGTCGAGCGGCAGCCGGCATGCGGCGCGGGCGGGGGCGATCGGGCTTTCGGCGCTGCTGCTGGCGACGAGCTTTTATGGCGGGTTCTTCAATGCGGGCCTCGGCATCGTGCTGCTGGCCTGGCTGGCGCTCGCCGGGTTCGAGGACGTTCACGTTATGAACGGGCTCAAGCTTTTGCTGTCCTCGGTGATCTCGGTGGTGGCCGTGGTGCGGTTTGCCGCGACGGGGTCGATCGCCTGGGTGGACGGTTCGGTGGCGCTGGCGGGAGCAGTGGTCGGGGGCTTTGCGGCGGCCTATTTCTCGCATCTGGTGCCGGCCAAGGCGATCAGGGGGTTCGTGATCGTCTATGGGATCGGGCTGACGCTGTATTTTTTCTGGACGACTTATGGGTAGGTGATTGCTGCGAGGCTGCTGCTGGATTCCGGGAATAAATCCCGGAATGACAGCGGAGAGTATGAGGCATAACCACTAATTCGGCGCAAGCAGCCTCTCGTCGAGCACCTGGGCGGCGCATTGGTTGGCGAGGTCCTGGAGCGTCGCGTCTTGGTCGGGCGTGCGCTCGGGCGCTTCGAGCATGGCCCACAGGCTATCGCCTTCAATGCGATCGAGCGTGCAGGCGCAATAGGCGGTGCAATAGCTCTGGTCGGGTGCCGACTGGCCGCAGGTGGCTTCGCAGCTTGCGAGGAAATTGTTGGCGCGGTTGGCTTCGCTTACGCCGGTGAGCGAGGAAATGCCCATCAGGACACCGATCATGATCGGTTGATGCAAGACGTAGATGACCAGACTCCAGCGGCCCAATCGCGCAAGAAAGCGCGCCGGGGACGTGGTGCCCTGGATTTCAGCGAGGCGGGTGGCAAAGCCGCTGGCCAGCGCCAAGCGGGCGGCGGCAATGCCGGCGAGCGCGACGCCGAACCATGGGAAGATGGGAACAAGATCCTCGGTGGGTGGAGGAACATCCCACAGGCCGATCCAGGACCAGAGCTTTTCACCGAACAGCGGCTCTTGCACGAACAGCGGCAATAGGATGATCGCGATCGCCGAAACGATGACCAACGCCAGTGGCGAGCGCAGGAAAGCGAGCCCCAAAAGGCTGAAAAGCGCGATGGCGTGCAGGACGCCGAAATAGACGAAGGTTTCGGCGTAGAACGCATAGGTGCCAGCCGTGACCAGCAGCGCGGCGCCGAGGATTATGGCGAAGCGCCGCCAGAAAGCAGGCCAGCGGATGCCGGCGCCATGGCCGAGCACGAGCGAAACGCCGGTCAAAAAGATGAAGGTGCCCACGATCGATTTCTGGAAAACGATCCAGGGGAGCGACTGGGTGGGGTCGAAATCCACGAAACCGAGGAAAGCCAGGTCCCAGGAGAAGTGATAGATGACCATCGCGACGATGGCGATGCCGCGCGCGATATCGACGGCCGCGATGCGCGGGCGGGAGGCGGGAGCGATTTCGGTCATGCGGCCGATGCCCTGACCCAGACGGCGGCATCATGGAAAGCCGCTCCACCGAACGGCTTGACGGGATCGGAGCCGATCAAGGTGTTGATCCCCCTGCCCTTGCGATGCGCCTTGTGCGGGTGCAGGCCCTCGGCGACGACGACGCCGGGGCGCAGGCCATCGAAAATCCTCAGCGTCAGTTCAACGCTGCCGCGGTGATTGCCGACGGTGACGGGTGCGCCATCGGCGAGGTCGAGGCGGGAGGCATCGTCAGGGTGCATGAGGAGCGATGGTGCCCCCTCCCGCTTCTGGCTGCCGGGGGTTTCGATGAAGGTGGAGTTGAGGAACGTCCGCGCCGGAGAGGTGGTGAGGCGGAACGGGACCTCGGCGGACGTCGGTTCGTTCCAATCGGCGAAATCGACAAGTTTTGGCATCTCGGATGGATCGCAGACCCATTCGACGCCGCGCTTGATGCGCGTGGCTTCCCAATCGGGCTTGAAGCGGAACTTGCCATCCGGCCAGGCAAAGCCAGCGGTATAGCGCGCCCTGTCATCGGGCAAGGCGCGATCCACGAAGCCGGATCTTTCGATCTCTTCGAGGTCGCCATAACCTGATTTGGCAAAGGTTTCGGCGACCATCTCGCGGTCGGTCTTTTCGGTCGCGGCGTGAGAGGCGCCGACGCGCCTGGCGATTTCGTTGATGACGAAGTGGTTCGGCATGGCTTCGCCCGGAGCGTCGATCAGCTTGGGACCATAGAGTATGCGGGTGTGACCGCCGCGCGTGTAATAGTCGTTGTGCTCGACGAACATTGTGGCGGGCAGGACGATATCGGCCATCTGGGCCGTTTCGGTCATGAACTGCTCGTGGACGACGGTGAAAAGATCTTCGCGCTCAAAGCCCCGGCGGGTGAGGCTGTGATCGGGCGTCACCACCATGGGATTGGTGTTCTGGATCAGCAGCGCCTTGACCGGCCCGCCGCCCTTGAGCGCTTCGACATCGCCGGTGAGGATCGGGCCGATGCGGCACATGTCCAATTCGCGCACATCGGGTTTTTTGAGCGAAGCGCCGGTGATCTGGGATTTGTCGAGCCCCCAGGTGCCGGAATTGGAATGGAAGGCGCCGCCGCCGCGATGCTTCCATGCGCCCAGCATTGTGGGGACACAAAGCGCGGCGTGCATGTTGGTTGCGCCATTGCGCTGGCGGGAAAAGCCATAACCGAGGCGGAAATAGGCGCGCGGGTTTTCGCCAAGCAGCCGGGCGAATGCCTCGATCTCCTCGACCGACAGGCCGGTGATGGACGCTGCCCATTCCGGGGTCCTGTCCGCAAGGTGCGATTCAACTTCGGCGTCGAAATCGGTGTGGCTCAAGAGAAATTCGCGGTCCGCCAATCCCTCGCGGAGCAGCACATGCATCACCGCGAGCGCCAGGGCGCCATCGGTGCCCGGGCGGATGAGCAGCGGCATATCCGCCTGCTCCATGGTCGCGGTGCGGTAGATATCGACGACCACGAGCCTGGCGCCCCTCTCGCGCCGGGCGCGGATGGCATGGGTCATGACGTTGATCTGGGTGTTGACCGGATTGGTGCCCCAAATGATCACGCAGTCGCTCTCGGCCATCTGCTCGGGATTGGGCCCGGCCAGAAGCCCGGTGCCGGCGATGTAGCCGGTCCAGGAGATCATGACGCAGATGGTGTCGTATTGGCCGGCATAGCCCTTGGCGTGGCGCAGCCGGTTTATGCCGTCGCGCTGCACATGGCCCATGGTGCCCGCATAGTAATAAGGCCAGATGGAATCGGCGCCGAACTCGTCCTCGATCTCCAGAAACCGACGGCCGATCTCGTCAAGCGCTTCGTCCCAGGTGATCCGCTCGAACCGCCCCGATCCCTTCGGGCCGGTGCGGCGCATGGGATAGAGCAGCCTGTCGGGGTGATGCGCGCGCTCCGCATAACGGGCGACCTTCTCGCAGATCACCCCTGCCGTATAGGGATCGTCCTTGGCGCCGCGCACACGGCCGATGGTGCCGGTATCGAGCACTTCGACATCGAGCGCGCAGGTTGACGGGCAATCGTGAGGACAGACGGTGCGGGCAGTGCGAACGACGAGGGGCTTGTTCATTCAGGTGCAGTTCATGCTGGTTTGGTGACCATACTATGGCGTTCGAACGGATGTGTCAGCCTGTTGGGGCCAGATTGCAACACCGCTGCTTTCAAACGTCCATGACTCGGAACTTCCACATTCGGGCCGCATTGTTGCCCCGAGTGCGGGGGCTAATCGCCGCACCAATAAGGAGAATTCTCATGCCATCAAAGCTTTTTGCATTTTCCGCACTCGCCGCAGCACTCGCCGTCAGTGGTTGTTCGAGCACGGGTGGCGGAGGCTCGTCCGGCCAGTCGATTCCGCAGCCCGGCGGACCGGCTCTGGGTTATAACGCAGTGACTATTTCAGGCAGCGGTGGCGGGCAACTGGCAACCGGCCGCATCACTGGTGACAGCGAGGATGTCGTGGTGGACGTGGCCGGGGAGACCTATCGATTCGGTAACGGAAGCCAGGGCGCCAGCTATGCCGGCATCGATGCATATTCGTATGGCTCGTCCCGCAACGGCGGGGCCCTGTACCTGGGAGACTATGCCGCCGGCGCGATCGTCGCGGACAGTGCCGTCAACAATCAGGCCGCGACAGTGTTTCAAGGTCAACGCACCCCCACTAACGTCATTCCCGACCAGCGGGTATTGTATGACGGCTTGTGGAACATTGCGGCCAACGACGGAACTGGCGGAAACGGACGTTTCGCAGCCGATTTCGATTTCAGTACCAATACCTATGCAATGGGCCTGACCGACGCGAATGGAGCGCGAGCAGGCCAAGGGGGCGGCCAGGTCAACAGAAATAACAACACGTTCGAGGGCGACCTCGACACGACCGGTTCGTTCGAATCGTCCAACGACGTCTATGGCGCCTTCTTTGGACCCGATTACGACGAAATCGGCGGTGTGATGGCTGGCAACAGTATTTCGGGCGAAACGGCAGGCGTATTCGTGGGTAACCGCCGTTAATCTGCGGCAGCCTGTTCCAATATGTGTCGGTTCCGAGGACTCTCGGAGCCGATTTCGATTTGGGGGTTAGTTTGATCTTCTTCAAACACTGTTTAGTGGCATTGACCACCGCTGGGACGATGGCAATCCTGCCGGCTGCGGCGCAAGAGGCAACTCTGCAATCGCTTGACCGCGCCTTAGCCGCAAGCAACTGGACGCAGGCCGACGCGATTGCCGCACAGCTCGATGCGCAGGCGGGGCAAGGCGATATCATGGCTGCCTACGCCGCCTCGGTGCGGCATGCCGAGAGCGGGCAATGTTCCGATGCGGTCATCCTTGCCGATCTCGTTATCGAGGCGATACCGTTTTTCATACCGCCCTATCTCGTCGCTTATCGCTGCCATAGCCAATTGGGGCGGTACGACGTTGCTGCCGCCCGGCTCGGTTCGTTACAGGCGATCCTGCCCGACGGCCCGGAACGCGACCTCGTTACTCAGCTTCTCCAAAACGAACAATCGCGCGGCCAGCCCTCCCTGAGTGGTTACTTCACCGCCGCGCCTTCCACCAACGTCAACCGGGCCACGTCCGAGCGGACCATCGATGGCGGTCTCTGGGGACCTGGGACGATTCCCGACGAGGCGCGCGAGCAGCGCGGGGTGCTGTTCGAGTTCGGCGGATCGGTGGCGGTGGAATTGGCGCGGACCGAGGCGCTGACCGTTTCGGGGGTGCTGCGTTCGGACGTGCGGTTTACGACAGACGACGAGCGGTTCGAGCCGAGTTTTACCGTGGAAACCCCCGTTTCGTTCAGCGTGACCGATACCGCGCGTGCCGTGGTTGCCCCCTATCTGACCTTCGGGCTCGACGAGGAGCGGCTGACGCGGATCGAAGCCGGCGCGCGGGGTACGTTCACCCTGCCGATCACGGCGCAGCAGCGGCTGGCCGTCAACCTCAAGGTCGCGGCGATCGAGCGCCCGCATTTTCCGCAACGGAGCGGCTATCTGGCCGACGGCGCGGTGTCGCTATCGAACACACTGGCGCCGAACATCAATCTCACCACGACCGCGCGGGCCATCTACCACCACACCGATGACGAGAGTTTCCGCACGCTGGAGGGCACGCTCGAAGCGCGGCTCGATACGCTGCTCGAAGGCGGATTGCTGCTGGGCCTTGAAGGCACCGTCGGCCAGCGCTGGCACTGGCGCCCTGCCCCGTTCCAGACCGAAAAAGATCAAGTCGATACCTTCGTCACCGGCCGTATCGATGCCAGCCATCGCGACATCACGTTCGGGCCGCTGATGCCCTCGATCTACTATGAGTACACCAATAGCTGGTCGGACAACGTGTTCTACGACTATGAAAGCCACGATATCGGGCTTTCGCTGCGGGCCAGCTTCTAAAAGCAACGCCCCTGGGAAAATCCCAGGGGCGTTGATAATTTGATTCAAATGGCTACCGGACTGATTCCGCGAAGGCCGTTAAGCCCTTGATCCGATGCGGCTATTCCGCCGCCTGTGCTTCCGGTTCGATATCCATGCGCTCGGGCCGCCGGTCGGAAAGCGGGATTTCGACCAGGAGCCAGCCGATGGCAAAGGCGACGACGGCAGCGATGGCGGCGATCCAGAAGATCGGATGGAGCGCCGAGACATAGGCCTGCAGCATGGCGGCCTGCTCGGCCGCCGGCATCGTGGCGAGGATATCGGCATTAAAGCCCGCGGTTCCCTCAGGGTGCCCGATTGCGGCCGTTTCATAGGCCAGGCGATTGGCGAAGATGGCGCCGAGCACGGCCACGCCCAGCGAGCCGCCGATCTGGCGGAACATCTGCGCGCTGGCGGTCGCGACACCTAGAACCGAATGGGGAACCGCGTTCTGGATCGCGGCGACGCCCACGCTCATCACCGGCCCGATGCCGATGCCGACCAGCAGGACGTAAAGCATGACCAGCGGGAACGGCGTATCGGTGCCAAGCGTGCCGAGCAGCAGCGCGCCAACGGCGAGGACGGCCGAGGACACGATGGGCAATAGCTTATAGCGTCCGGTGCGCGACATATACATGCCCGACAACGTTGAAGTGCCGATCAGGCCGATCATCAGCGGCAGGAGCGCCAGCCCGGCCTGGGTGGGGGCGAAGCCCTGAACGATCAGCAGGTATGAGGGCATGTATGTGATGGTGCCGAACATGACCGTGCCGACGATGAAGCCGACGCCGTTGGAGACCAGAAACGCGTTGTTGCGGAAGAGGTACAACGGCAGGATCGGCTCGGCGGCCTTGCGCTCGACCAGAACGAAGGCGATGAGCGACGCTATGCCGACGACCGGCAGCGACAGCGCCATGGGATCGAGCCATGGCATGACCGTGCCGCCGATGCTGGTGTAGATCACCAGCGATGAGAGCGAGACGGTGAGCAGGATGGCGCCCGCATAGTCTATCTTGCGCTTTACGCTGGTGGCGTGCGGCTGGAAGGCCACGGCGATGACGGCGAAGGCGAGGATGCCGATGGGCAGGTTGACCAGGAACAGCCAGCGCCAGGAGAGCGTCTGGACGATCAGCCCGCCGATCAGCGGCCCGATGGCCGTCGATACGCCGAAGGACGCGCCGATGAAGCCCTGCGCCTTGCCGCGCTCGCGGGCGGGCAGCACATCGCCGACCGCGGCCATGGCGGTGACGATCAGCCCACCGCCGCCGAACCCTTGCAGAAAGCGACAGGCGACCAGCATGGTCAGATCGACCGACAGCGCCGCGATCACCGAGGCGACCATGAACAGTCCCAAGCCGACCTGGAGCATCAGCTTGCGGCCGTACATATCGCCCAGCTTGCCGAAGACCGGCGCGGCGACGGTGGCGGCGAGAAGATAGGCCGTGATGGCCCAGGAGATGTGTTCGATCCCGCCCAATTCGCCTACGATGATGGGCAGAGCGGTGGTTATGATCGTCTGGCCCAGCGAGGCTACGAGCAGGGTCGCGATGACCGCACCGATCACCAACCTGACGTTGGCCGGCTTTTCCTCCGGTGCGGGTGGAATGGATTGCGACATATTAAACTCCGGGGATAACGTGCTTGAGATATCTGCCTACGGCATTTACATGTCAATAGCATGCATTTGCTTTCGGCATGCATTTAAGGAGCATCGCCTATGCCATCGCGACAGGAAACGATACGCGAGGTCCTCGCCCAGCGCCGCAAGGATCCCGACCTTGCCGAGGCGCTGCTGCGGATAGATGCCGTGGCGCAGAACTGGCGCCGCCAGATGCACAAGCGCGAATTGGGCCATCGCGCCTTGCGGGCGCTTGGGCTCGACATCGATCTCGCTCAGGTGGATGTGCTGTTTGCCATCGCTCCGCCGTCCTTTGCCATGGGGTCCAACGACGAAGACGAGACGATGGTTTCAACGGTCGCCGAGCGCCTTGCCATCGATCCATCGCGCGCCAGCCGGCTTGTGGCCGAGATGGTCAATGCAGGCTATGCGCGCCGCGCCGTTTCCCAGCGCGACGCCCGCCGCGCGATTCTCGAGCTGACCCCGGCCGGGCAGGCCGTGGTCGATGCGGTGCTCAAATTCAAATGGCTGCTGTTGGGCGAGTTTTTCAGCGGATGGTCCAAGGACGACATCGCAGCATTCGTCCCCCTGCTCGAACGCTATTCGACCTGGATGCGGACGAGCGAGAACGCTGAGGAAAAATTTGCCGACGACATCGCGCAATTGTCACGCTCGATCGCCAAGGCCAAAAGCGACGTTCCCTCAAGCAGCCAGAGCGGGTGAGCCCAACTGGGCCTTTGCGTAGGATAGGAAGAGCTCGCGCACGGGATTTTCCGCTCCGGCAGCGCGCTTTATGCCGATCTCGGCAACGCCGAGGGGATAGCGCGCATCCATTTCCTCCAAAATCCGCAGGCCGGGGCTGACAAACCACGCCGGCGCCACAGCCACGCCAAGACCGTCCCGGACGGTGAGCGTAATGAGCGCTGCATTGGAGGTGGTGACCACGAGGCGCGACTTGCGGCCATCGCGCGCCAAGGCCGCCGACGCCATCTCGCGCCAGGAGCAGCCGGAAGACCAGGCGCAGAACGGCAGTGGATCGTCGAAATGAGGTGAGCCCACATCGCTGCCGAACCAATGAAGACGATCGGAGCGCAGCACCTCGATCTCGGTATCCCCTGCCCGGCAGGACAGGATGGCCGCGTCGAGCTGGCGGTCCGCCAGAAGATCGAGCAGGTGGCCGGTGTTGCCGGTCGCGACTTCGACCTGCACTGCCGGATGGGCAAGATTGAAGGCACGCAGGATCGCCGGGAGGAACGCCTGGGCATATTCATCGATGGCACCCAGGCGCACGCGCCCGCTGACCTCGGGCGGACGGAAGGCACGGATGGCCTCATCGTTGAGCCGGACCATGGACGCGGCATATTCGAGGAGCTTGAGGCCATCGGCGGTGAGAACGTTGCGCCGCCCCTCCTTTTCGAACAGCGGCACGCCGACGATCTCTTCGAGCCGCTTCATCTGGGCCGAGACGGTGGACTGCGTCTTATTCACCTTCTCCCCAGCCCCGCCGAAGCTGCCGGTTTCGGAGATGGCGAGAAAGGTGCGGAGGAAATCGGGATCGAGAGAGAACATGGCCTTCGCCTCACATCGGATTTATCGATCTTTATAGCCAAAAACATTCGTTAGATCAATCGATGCGAGAGGCGCAGGATGGTTTCGTCAGGAGAAAGGACGGAACCATGCATCTCATGTTCGAAAGCAGCAAGCACGTAGGCAGCCGGCCTAATTTCTGGGACGAACTCAAGGGATATGTCGTCAGCCTGTGGGTTGCGCACCGGACAGCCACGGCCAGAAGGCGGTCACTGGTCCGGCTCGCCGATATGGAAGAATGGCAATTGCGCGATATCGGGCTGACGCGCGCCGACGTGGAACACGCGCTGGCCCGCAACCACATCGGGCGTGATCTTGTCGAGCCCGTGCAGCCGCATTGAAAAAGGCCGCTCCGTGGGGAGCGGCCTTGATGATTTTGGCGGCGTTGTGCCTTCCGGCCCGTCGCCTATGCTCCGGGCGTTCGGCACTCAAATCATGCCACCGGCATGATTTGCCCCTTCGGGTCGCACCCGTCCGGCGCTCGGCGTAGCCTCGCGCGTTCGGCACTCAAATCGCTCCACCGGAGCGATTTGACCTCACATGCGTGAGGTCGTGCCTCACCCCACGATTTCTTCGTCTTTGAAGAAGAATTTGATTTCTTCTGCTGCGGTTTCCGGGGCGTCCGAACCGTGGACCGAGTTTTCGCCGACCGAGAGGGCGAATTCCTTGCGGATGGTGCCTTCGGCAGCGTTTTCCGGGTTGGTGGCGCCCATCACTTCGCGGTTCTTGGCGATGGCGTCTTCACCTTCGAGCACCTGAACGACGACCGGGCCGGAGATCATGAAATCCACCAGTTCGCCGAAGAAGGGGCGGTCCTTGTGGACGGCGTAGAAGCCTTCGGCCTGCTCGCGGGTCATGCGGATGCGCTTGGAAGCAACGACGCGAAGACCGGCGTCCTCGAATTTGGAGATGATCTTGCCGGTGAGGTTGCGAGCCGTGGCGTCCGGCTTTATGATCGAAAAGGTGCGCTGAATGGCCATGTGGTCGATGTCCTGTTAGGAATGGGATCGGAAAGGTGGCGCCTTTTAGCGTCCCTCAATGGCAGTGGCAAGACGGCGCGAGAGAGGTTTACGGCCAGCGCTGGGCGGCGTGGATGACTGTCAGAACGCGAATTGTATCGCCATCGACTTCATAAACCAAAATGTAACTGGGGTGGACAACAAGTTCCCTGGTCATTTCGAGGCGTCCTGATCGCCCGCGATATGGATAATCCAGAAGAGCGTCGGCCGACGTTTCCAACCGTATGTCCAGTTTGCGGGCCGCTGACGGACTGTCCTGCGCGATCGTGTGGGCAATTCGCACGCGATCGGTGCGAGCGATCAAAGTCCATTCCAGCTTCAAGCGTCAGCATCCTCCCGTTCAAGGAGTTCCGCCCTCACCTTGGCGAAATACTCCTTGATCTCTTCGTTGGAATAGACGCGCCCCGCAGCAACGTCATCCAACCCTTGCTGCACCTTTGCTCTAAACCAGGCATCATACTCTGCCTCCTCCTGCTGTTTCGCGATCGTTTCGCGCATGAAATCGCGTAGGAGCTGGGCTCCGGTGCGATCCTTAGATTTTGCGATCTCAGCGAATTGGTGCTTCAGATCTTCATCGACGCGGAAGGTGAAGGTGGATTCGGTCATGTGCTTGCTCCGCATTGCAGGGTAATAACACTGTAACACATAAGCTCGACGCAGCCAATCACAAGGCTTGCGCCCTGCCCTTTCCGCCTATACTCACCGCGCCATCATGCTCACCATCAACAATCTCCATTACAAGATCGCCGGACGGCCGCTGTTCGAAGGGGCGTCGGTGACGTTGCCGACCGGGTCCAAGACCGGCTTTGTGGGCAAGAACGGGTCGGGCAAGACCACGCTGTTCCAGTTGATCCAGGGTTTTCTCGCTCCCGAGCAAGGATCGATCGAGCTTGCGAAGCGCGCCCGGATCGGGGCCGTGGCGCAGGAAGCTCCGGCGAGCGAGATGAGCGTGCTCGACATGGTGCTCACCGCCGACAAGGAGCGGACGGCGCTGCTTACAGAGGCCGAGACGGCCGAGGACCCGCACCGGATCGCGGAAATCCATACGCGGCTGGCCGATATCGACGCGCACACCGCCGAGGCGCGGGCGAGCGCCATCCTCAAGGGTCTCGGCTTTTCGCTGGACCGCCAGAGCGGACCGTGCAGCGAACTGTCGGGCGGCTGGCGCATGCGCGTTGCCCTGGCCGGTGTGCTGTTCAGCCAGCCCGACCTGCTGCTGCTCGACGAACCCACCAACTATCTCGACCTCGAAGGCACGCTGTGGCTGGAGCGCTATCTGGCGACCTATCCCTACACCGTCTTCATGATCTCCCACGACCGCGACCTGCTCAACAAGGCGGTCAATTCGATCATCCATCTCGAACGGGGCAAGCTGACCTTCTACAAGGGCAATTACGACACGTTCGAGGAAACGCGCCGCATGCAGATGGAGCTGCAGAACAAGGCGCGGGAAAAGACGCTCGCCCAGATCGAGCACATGCAGAAATTCGTCGACCGCTTCCGCTCCAAGGCCACCAAGGCCAAGCAGGCGCAGAGCCGCTTGAAGGCGATCCAGAAGCTCAGGCCGCCTGAAGCGCTGTTTGACGAATATGCGGCGCCGTTCAGCTTTCAACAGCCGAAAAAGGCGCCGGCGACGCCGATGATCACCTTCGACAACGTTTCGGTGGGTTATGGCGACAAGGTTATCCTCTCACGCATCACCAACCGCATCGATCCCGACGACCGGATCGCGCTAATCGGCCCGAACGGCAACGGCAAATCGACGTTCGCCAAGCTGCTCTCGGGCGAGCTCAAGCCCATGGGCGGCCAGATGCTCAAGGCCAAGACGCTGGAGGTCGCCTATTTCGCGCAGCACCAGCTCGATCACCTCAAGCCCGAGCAGACGCCGTACGAGCATGTCATCGATCTGATGCCCATGGAGAGCGAAGCCAAGCGACGCGCGCGCGTCGCCCAAATGGGCCTGTCCACCACGCGGATGGACACCAAGGCCAAGAACCTTTCGGGCGGGGAACGGGCACGGCTTCTGATGGGGCTGATTACATTCAACGGCCCGGGAATGCTGGTGCTCGACGAACCGACCAACCACCTGGACATCGACAGCCGGGATGCGCTGGTCCACGCGCTCAACGACTACAAGGGCGCGGTGCTGATCATCTCGCACGACCGGCACCTGATCGAGGCGACATGCGACACGCTTTGGATCGCCGAGAACGGCACCGTCTCGCTCTTTGAAGACGATCTCGACGGCTACCAGCGCAACCTGACCTCCGGCAGTTCCGGCAATGGCAACGGAACCGGCGCTTCGGCATCCGACCGCAAGCGGGAGCGCCAGGAAGCGGCGGCAAGGCGGGCAGAGCTGGCGCCGCTGCGCAAGGAGATCAAATCGATCGAGCAGAAGCTCGAATGGAAGCGCAAGGACCTCGCCAAGATCGACAAGCAGCTCGACGACCCCGCGCTCTATACCGGCGATCCGGACAAGGCCATAAAGCTGGGCATCGAGAAATCGCGCTTCGAAGACGACATCGCGGCACTGGAAGATAGCTGGCTGGAAAAGAGCGCCGAACTGGAAGCGGCGCAGGCTGATGCGCAATAGTGGACCAGTTATTTACTGCTCCGGCCGCACGATCTAGAGCATTTCCGCTTTTCTCCGAATCGCTTCAATGCTCTAAGTCCTTGTTTTGTCGCGTGTCCGAACCGCAAAACCGTTCCACTTTTGCTGGACACGCTCTAGCCTCTCGAAAAGGTGCAGGCTAAAGTGCTGCTACGCCCATCAGTACCGGACGAGGGACCAATGGCCAAACGTTTGATCGCTGCCGCAATGGTGCTGCTGGCGAGCGTCGCACCAAGCAGCGCCCAGCAGCCCCGGCTGACCAACGAGCAGCACGAGGCAGCGGTCCAGTTCGTCATGGGCAATGTGCGGCACACCATGCTTCATGAGATCGGCCACCTTCTGGTCGACCAACTCAACCTTCCGGTATTGGGGCGCGAGGAAGATGCCGTCGATACGATGGCAACGGTCATGATGCTCGAAACCGGCACGCAGGCCGATGTGATAGCCCTGCAGGACACCGTGGACGGCTGGCTCTATTCGGAAGCGACCCGGCCGACGCGCGGCTATGTGAACGCCGATTTTTACGGCGCCCACAGCCTGGATATCCAGCGCTCCTACGCCATCGCCTGCCTTATGGTGGGAAGCGACTACGACAAGCACACCCAATATGCGACGCGCATTTCGCTGCCCATCGATCGGCAGAACAGTTGCGCGGAAGATTATCGCATCGCCGAACAGGGCTGGAACACCGTTCTCGAGCCTTATCGCCGGGTGGGCGCGATCGATGCGGCGATCGATATTCAGTATCGCGACAGCCGCGGCGAATATCCGGACGTCGAGGCCCTGCTCCGGCAAGAGCGCGTGCTTGAATTCTATGCGGACTGGGTGGCCAAGAACTTCGTTCTGCCCAACCCCGTGCGGATGACTGCCGAGAATTGCGGCGAGGTCAATGCGTTCTACGATCTCGGAACGCGCGAAGTGATCCTGTGCTACGAATGGGTCGACTTCTTTTACGATCTGTTCGTGACCGAAGTCATGCCGGTGCGTGAGCACTTCGCGCTGGTGCGCAAGCTCAAGCTCGAAAAGCTCGGACGACCGGAATAATCTAACTCACCCCCATATAGCGGCCGGGCTTGTGGTTGAGAATGATCACTAGGCTCATGAACGCCGCCCCGACCAGCGAGAGCGCGACGCGGTCCAGAGGCAGGATGAACAGGGCGGCGACCAGGATCAGGAAATCGATGCCCAACTGCACATAGCCGGCGGGGATATTGTGATTGTCCTGGAGATAGAGCGCCAGGATGTTGACCCCGCCCAGGCTGGCGCGGTGGCGGAACAGGGCCAGAATGCCCATGCCCATCATGGCGCCGCCGGCAATGGCGGCAAAGAGCGGATCGATGCCGCCGATATTGAGCCAGCCGGGCATGAGAGCCGGATAGATCGAAACCAGGCCGACGGCGATGAAGGTCTTGAGCGTAAACCGCCAGCCCATGCGCAGGAACGCCAGGATGTAGAACGGCAGGTTGACCACGAAAAACACGGCGCCGAACGGCAAGCCGGTGGCGTATTGCACCAGAAGCGCCAACCCGGCCGTGCTGCCCGTGGTGATCTGGGCTTCGGAATAAAATGTGACGCCAAGGCCCACGAACAGCGTGCCGAGCAGGATGGCAAGGATATCCTCGAGCGGTGTATGGCGGACCTTGGTGTCGAACGGGGCGTCCATCAGGCCTTCTTGCTCCACCGCCCGCCGGCGTCCTGCTGCCAGTAGGTCAGATCGTAGGTTGATCGGAGATTGCGCCAGACGTCTCGCGCTTCGGTAACGGCGTCCGGGTCGTGGCCGTTGAAGATATAGACCAGCCGCTCATAGCCATCGAGTTCGCGCGGGGTGGCGCGATCGACAAAAAAGCGGATCGCCGCGTGGTTCGGGTTTTCGTCGCCTGCCGTCAGGATCACGGGCTGATCGGCGTCATGCTCGTTCCGCCGCGCGATGCCGTGCGGAAGGAAACTGTCGTCGGTATAGGTCCAGAGCGCACTGTCGAGCGTTTCGAGGCGCTCGCCGCTTCCGACTTCCACCACCGCGCGCCAGCCGCGCTCGAGCGTTTTTTCGAGCAGCGCGGGCAGCACCGATTCCAGCGGACGGGTTTCGAGGTGGTAGAACAAGAGGTCGGTCACTGCGGTTCCTGCCTACCCTTCATAATTGTCTCGGATGAACCTGTCGAAAAGCGCCACCCCGAAGCCGGTGCCCCAGGAGGAGTTGGTTTCCGAGGACGGAACGCCAAAGCCCGTGCCGGCGATATCCACATGGGCCCAGGGCACTTCGCCGACGAAATGGGAAAGGAACTGGGCGGCGATGGACGCTCCGCCATTGCGGCCGCCCTGGTTCTTGATGTCGGCGAAACGGCTTTCGATGAGCTTGTCGTAAGCGTGGCCGATGGGCAGATGCCAGACTTTTTCGCCGGTGGCGAGGCCGGCATGCTGCAAACCCGCGGCAAGGGAGTCGGTGTTGGTGAAAACCCCGGCATAGTCGTTGCCGAGCGCGACCAGGATCGCGCCGGTGAGGGTGGCGATGTCCACCATGGCCTGGGGTTTGAATCTTTCACGGCAATACCAGAGGGCATCGGCAAGGACGAGCCGGCCTTCGGCGTCGGTCGAGATGATCTCGATCGTTTCGCCCGACATCGCGGTGATGATGTCGCCCGGGCGGAAGGCATTGCCGTCGGGCATGTTCTCGGCGAGTGCGAGGATGCCGATCGCGTTGACCTTTGCCTTTCGGCTGGCAAGGGCTTGCATGAGCCCGGTAATTGCGGCGGCGCCGGCCATGTCGCCCTTCATGTTTTCCATCGACGCGGCGCCCTTGATGGAAATGCCGCCGGTGTCGAAAACAATGCCCTTGCCGACAAAGGCCACCGGGTCCTGCTGCTTTTTGCCGCCGTTCCACTGCATGACCACCAGCCGGGGTGGGCGGACCGAGCCCTGGCCAACAGCCAGCAACGCTCCCATGCCGAGCTTTTGCATTTCCTTTTCGGTTAGGACTTCGACGGAAACCCCGATTTCCGAAAGGCCCTGCGCGACTTGCGCCATCTCCTCGGGGCCCAGAAGGTTGGCTGGTTCGTTGACGAGATCGCGGGCGAGGATGGTTCCGGCGGCCACGGCAAGCGCCTGATCCAGCTCTGCCCCGATATCCTTGGGCGAGCCGGCGGCAATGGTGAGCGAAAGCCGGTCATGGTCGCGGCCGCTGCCGCGCTTGATGTATTTGTCGAAGCGGTATGAGCGAAGCGTGGCGCCGGCGGCGAGAGCGGCGACCTGCCGGGGCGAGATACCGGGCTCGTCCAGAATGACGGCCGCATCGCGAATCCTGGCGCCATCGAGCTTGGCGAAAAGCGATCCACCGCGGTCGGCCCAGGCCGCTTCGGTTTGTGCCTGGCCATCATCGCCGCGCCCGAGCACGACGAGGCGTTCGCAGTCGAGCCCGGCAGGCGCGGCGATATCGATCATATGCCCCGGCCGGCCGGAAAAACCGGTGGCTTTGGCGATCCTTGCGAAATCGAGCCCTGTCCGCGCCCAGATTGCGCCTCCAACCGGCCCCAATGGCCCGCTTTCATCGGCGTAGAAGATGAGAGCTTGCGCCGTCTGCGGCGGTTGTTCGGAAAGGCTGATGGAAAGGAATTCGGGCATGGAAGAACCTGGGCAAGAGAAGCACCATCCGGCGGATTCGCCGGCAGCACGCCGCTGAGCATTATCGCCCGCCAGCGCCGCGTCAATGCGCGCGGGAGATGTTTGCACGCCGCGTGTTGCTCTCGTGCGCTTTTGCCCGGCGAATGAACAGGCTAGAAGACCAACGCACCGACCGGCAAAGGATTCCATGGACAGGCTGTCGCGTTACCTGCAGAGCCAATTTTTCGCGCAGGCGCTCACCATCTTTGCGGCGGGCGGCGCGCTGATCTGGCTCATGCAGCTTTTGCGCCTGTTCGACCTGGTTTCGGCCCAGGGGCAGAATTTTCTCACGCTCATGGGCCAGAGCGCCCTCACCACGCCCACCTTCGCGCGCTCGATTCTCTATGTCTGCTTCGCCATCGGGCTGGTACGCGGGCTGCGGGCGCTCCAATCGTCGCGGGAACTGCACACCATTCATGCCGCGCAGCGGACCGGATCCTTGTGGCAAGCCATTGTTTCGTTCACGCTTGTCGGCGCGGCTGCCGTGACATTGGTGGCCAATTGGATCGAGCCCAATGCACGGCGGATTTCCGCCGATTGGTCCGCCCAGATCGCCGCCGACATCGTCGGGCGCGCCCTGGTGCCGGGACGGTTCACGGAAGTCGAAGAGGGGCTGGTGTTTTCGATCGCGGCCCGAGAGCGCGACGGCACGCTTGTCGACTTCTTTTTCGACGACACGACCAACGAGACCCGCCGCACCTATTTCGCTGAAACCGCTTCGGTGTTTCAGGACGAGACCGGTTACCAGCTCATCCTCAACAACGGCGCCATTCAATATGAAAGCGCCGGCCGCTCCGGCCTGAGCCAGATCCAGTTTTCACAATACCATATCAGCCTTGCGAGCCTGCTCGATGCGGCGTCGGCGACACAGGGGCTCGACCAGACCGACAGCATCTCGCTGGTCATGGCCGTTGCGGCTGGAGACGAGGGCGAGCGGGCCATGAGGATCGTTCACGCCCGGCTTGCCGATACGCTGCGCGCGCTGGCCATTTGCGCGCTCGCCGCCGCCCTCTGCGCCTATCCCGACGGCGGGCGCGGCCGGCGGCGGATACCCGTCGAGCTCGTCATTTTGCTGATCGCCTTTGCCGAGCAGGCTATCGGCGCCTTTTCGGGCGGCGGCGCCCGGCAGTACATCGCTCCAACACTCATTCTGGCCGGAGCGCTCGTGCTGCTTTGGGTCCGCAGCCGGCGTGCCTTCATCCTGCCGCGATGGAGGCTGGCGCCATGAACAGGGTCGGTCGCGTCATATGCGTGCGGCTGGCGGCCCGTATCGGGCTGGTGGTCGGGATTTTCTTCGGCATCATCCTGCTGGTCGAATTTCTCGATACCGGGCGCTTCAATCAGACAGCCGAGATCGCCGGCCCGTGGACATCCACCGGCCTTGCTTTCCTGAGCGCCCTGCGCTGGAGCCTTCTCGGCCTGCCGGTCACGGTACTGATCGGCGCGATCGTGGGATTGATCGACCTTCATTCGCACCGCGAGATGGTGATCATCAGCGCATCGGGACGCTCGATCTGGTCGGCGATGCGATGGCCGATCCTGATGATCCTTATTTCCGGCGTTGTGGTCACCACCGTCGTCGACAGCTTTGCGATCCGGGTCTATCAGCAGCTCGACGCTGCCCAGATCGGCTGGGGCCGGGCCTATGGCGTGCAGAATCGCGAGACATGGTTCAACCAGACCGGCACCGACGGCGATTACATGCTCTACGCGCGCAGCGTGCTGCGCGGGGGGGCCGAATTGCGGGACATCACCATCCTGCGCTACCTGCCTGAAGGCGGTACGGGCACACGCATACATGCCCAGAACGCCACGCTGGAGCCGGGCGCCTGGCACATTCGCGATGGGGTGGTTCTCGATGTCGACAGCCCTCCCCGCCCCTTTTCCGAGATGACGCTGGCAACCATCGCCACCCCGTCCGAACTCAGTCTCAAGCTGGGCACGGCCGAGGACATGAGCTGGTTCGACCTGCGCGAGGCGCTTGGGGTCGGAATCGCCGATCCTTTCGCGCTGGCCGCGGCGGAAACGCGATTCCATAAACTCAATGCCATTCCTTTCGTTCTTGTCGGTTCTTTGCTGATTGCGTTTGCCTTTACCGCCGGTTATCGAAGAGCAGGGCATTATGGGTGGACCATCGTCTATGGCATCGTCCTCGGGCTGGTGGTTTTTGTAATCACGGAGATGGCTGACCGGGCTGGCTCGGCAGGCGTTCTCAACCCGATTGCAGCGGCGTGGGGTCCAGCGCTCACAGCCATTGTCATCGGATTGACCGTGATCCTGCGTAGAGAAGACGGGCGCGTTTGATGGTCAAACCACCCAAGGGGAAAAATATCGTGCGGCACGGCGCACTTATCGCATGCGCTCTGGCTGCGGGGCTGGCGTTTGCGCCGGCGGCCTCGGCACAGCAAATCATTCCAGCCGACTTCTTTTCGCAAGTTCCTTCCGGTTCAGGCGGCGACATGGCCGTTGCGGCCGACACCATGGTCTTCAATTCCCGCAATGATACCGTGGTTGCCCAAGGCAATGTCGGCATCAGCTTCGAAGGCTTCCGCGCTACCGCCGACCGGGCAATTTATTATCAAACCACTGGCCGCGTGGAGCTTGTGGGCAATGTCGCCATCGTCGATCCCGATGGGGTCGAGTACGTGGCCGATCGCGTCGATCTCGAAGACGGCTTCCGCGAAGGCTTCCTGCGCGCCCTTACCGTCGCCTTTCCCGATGGCAGTCAGTTCACCGCTGCCGAAACCAATTTCCATGAGGGCGTGGAGCGCGTCTATGTCGACGGGACCTACAGGCCCTGCGGCACCTGCATAGACGAGAACGGAAACCGCATCGGCTGGTCGGTCAAGGCGGCCCGCATCGTCACCGACGAGGCCGAGCGCGTCATCCATTTCGAACAGCCCTCGCTGCAGCTTTTGGGCGTCTCGGTGCTCTGGCTGCCGTGGCTGACGATGCCGTCGGACGAAGAGATCGACTTTCCGGTTCTCTCATTCGACGAGGACTACGGGGTGGGCATCTCCCTGCCCTTCTTCCGCTACCGCATCGCCAACGGCACGCTGGCGGTGACGCCAAACATCTACACCAACCAGGGCGGCGGTGTGGAACTCGACTGGCGGCAGACGGTGGGCGACGTCTCCTACAGGGTGTGGACGGCTGGCGTTTATCAGGGCAATCCCGGCGTCTATGACGGGCTGGCCGATCGAAATTTCCGTGGCGCCATGCAGACCACAGGGCAGTTCACGCCAACCGACGAGTGGACACTGGGCTGGTCGTATACGGCTTTCACCGATCCGGCCTATCTGGATGATTACTACAATCAATCGCGCACCACGCAGCAGGTCTATGCCACCTATCTCGACAATGACAGCTATGGGGATATCCGCATCCAGCAGTTCGTGCCGTTCGATGATGCTGCTGATTGGGACGCGTACCAAAGAATACTAGATCGGCAGGCTCTGACTCATCCCAACCTGGTGTATGAGCGCATTGTTGAACTTGCCGATGAGGCCGGTCGAGTTGAGATTTCCGGGCGGTTATTGGGATTGACGCGCAGAGAGGATGATCTTTCCTCGCGTTTTGGAGAGGATGCCGATCCTGTCCAATATGTCCATGGCTACGAAGGTCAATCGGTCCATGCCATGGTGCAAGCCGCCTGGACCAACCAATATATCGTGCCGGGCGGGCTGGCGGTTTCACCCTATTTGGGGCTTCGCGCGGACGGAGCCAATTACGACGGCGCCAGCGATCTCGATGGCGCTCCTGAAGCCCAATCCCTGTTCTCAGCCACGCCCATCGCCGCGCTGGATGTGCGCTACCCTCTCCTGGCCCGGACCACGGGCGCAAGCCATGTGATCGAGCCCATAGCACAGCTCGTCTATCGCGAAGGCCCTGCCGTTCCCGGCATCATCAACAATGACGCGCAGAGCTTCGTGTTCGAAGATTCCAACCTCTTCAGCTTCAACCGCTTCTCGGGCGCCGATCGCCAGGAGACCGGCCTGAGGGCGAACGTGGGCGGCCAGTTCCAGACGAGTTTCGACAATGGAGCGTGGATCGGCGGGCTGGCCGGACAGTCCTTCCACCTGGCCGGGACCAATGCCTTCAACGTCACCGATGGCAGCACTGCCGGGGTGGGCTCGGGCATGAGCGACGACGCATCCTATATCGTAGCCGGCGTGCAGGCGGGCTATGGCGTTCTGCGCGCGGGAGCAAAGGCCCAGATCGACCCTGAAACCGGCGATATCCCTCGCGGCCAGATCTCCGCGGCCGGTGAATTTTATGACATCGGGCTTTCGGCCAACTATGTCTATATCGCCGAAAATCCCGTTCTGGGCACGACCCAGGACCTGCACGAAATTTCCGTGGGCACCCGAATCCCGCTTGCCGATTATTGGACGGCCAATGTTGGCATCGCGTGGGATCTGGCGACCAGCCAGTGGCTCGAGACGACGGCCGGCCTTCGATACGACGACAACTTCCTTGCCTATGGCATTCAGGCCCGAGCCACCGGGCCGACGCACGATACCGCCGACGACCTTCGCATCGGCGTAAACTTCAGCTTGAGCGGTCCCCAGAACCAGAATGTGCTCGACCTGGGATATTCCTTCACCGAGTTTTAAGGTGGCTCAGGTCCTCGAAAGGGCCGTGCCAAGGTGAGGGAAACGTGATAGGCACGGGACCCAAACCATGCCACCTCTGCCGAATTTGGCCGTATTTGTGCTAGAGGACGAGACCAAAAGCGCTTTAGGGAGCGGAATACCATGAGAGAATGGCTCGTTTTGAGAACCGCCGGCATCTGTCTGGCCGTTGGGTTGGCATTGATGGCGTTCGCCGTTCAGGCCCAGAGCGTAAGGGTCACCGTCAACGGCAGCTCCATCACCGATCAGCAGATCAACGACCGCGCCAACCTGTTGCGCATCGAAGGCCAGGGCTCGAGCAATTCCAACCGCATTCAGCTCGCCACCGAGCAGCTGATCGACGACCAGCTCCGGCTGAACGAAGCCCAGCGCATCGGGGTCACGATTTCGGACGCTCAGGTGGATTCGGCGTTCGCGAACGTTGCGACCAATATGCGCTCTAGCGCTTCCAACCTCACCAACCTTCTGACCCAGAACGGGGTCAACCCCGAAACCCTGCGCGACCGGCTTCGCGCGACGCTGGCCTGGCAGCAGGTGGTGCAGCAGGTGCTGCGCTCCCGCGTGCAGATTTCCGAGCTCGAGCTTGAAACCCAAGCCGCCCAGCAAGTCACGCCGGCCCTGAGCTTCGACTATATCCTCAAGGAAGTGCTGTTCGTCATTCCCGAGGGCTCGGGCGTTTCCGCATCGCGCCGCACGGCCGAGGCAAACCAGTACCGCAGCCGCTATTCGGGGTGCGATACCGCAGTCGATCTCGCCATTCAGTTCACCGACGCGGCGGTTCGCGATCTCGGCCGTCGTCATGCCACGCAGTTGCCTGAAGCTGTCGCCAATGAATTGGCCGGGCTGACGGTTGGCCAGATCAGCACCCCCCGCGTCGTGGCGGGTGGCGTTTCCATGCTGGCGATCTGCGAGAAGGCACAGGCCGAAGACCTCGCCTTCCTCACCGACGATCTGCGCCAGGAAGCCGGCGCCGACGAGCTGCAGGCACAGGCCGAGGAATATCTCGCCCAGCTTCGCTCCCAGGCGACCATCATCCGCCGCTAGGAGGCAGGGCAGTGCCGCCGCTTGCATTGACCATGGGCGAGCCGGCGGGCATTGGCCCCGATTTGATCCTCAGGCTTTATGCTGACCGGCAGTCCCTCGGGCTGCCGGTCTTTGCCGTTTACGGGCATGCCGAGTTCCTCGCCGCCCGAGCCGCTCGATTGGGCCTGGACCTGGACGTGGCGACGGTGGCGCCCGAAGCGGCAGAGGAGACATATGAGCGCGCGCTTCCTGTGATTACCATCGAGGGCGACGTTGCCGATACGCCGGGGGTGCCCGATCCCAACACCGCGCCGGTGGTGGTGAGCGCTATCGCGCAGGCGGTCGAGGCGATCCAGGCGGGCGTTTTCCGAGGGCTGGTGACTGCGCCCATCCACAAGGCCGCGCTCTATGGCGCTGGGTTCGAATATCCCGGCCATACCGAGTTTCTGGCAGCTCTTTGCGCCGAGGATGGCGAAATACCGCTGCCGGTGATGATGCTGGCCCATGACGATCTGCGCGCGGTGCCGCTGACCATTCATATCCCGTTGGCCGATGTGCCAGGCCAGATCACGCCCGAGTTGATAACGGCAACGATCCGCGTGATCGCGCGTGACCTTGCAAGCCGCTTCGGGATTGCCGCGCCGCGGATCGGGGTTGCCGGCCTCAATCCTCACGCCGGGGAAGAGGGACGGATCGGAAGCGAGGAGCTCGATATCATCGTGCCGGCTCTGGCCAGGCTTCGCACCGAGGGCATCGACGTTTTCGGTCCGCTTTCGGCCGATACGCTTTTCTATCCCCCGCACTGGCGCAATTACGATTGCGTCGTGGCCATGTATCACGATCAGGCGCTGATCCCCATAAAGACGATCGCGTTCGATGCCGGGGTGAACGTCACGCTCGGCCTGCCGATCGTGCGAACCTCGCCCGATCACGGCACCGCGTTTTCGCTGGCCGGCACGGGCCGCGCCTCGGCCAATTCGATGCTGGCTGCAATCCGGCTGGCGGACGCCATTTCATGAGCCAGATCGATGACCTGCCTCCGCTGCGCGAGGTGATCGCGGAACATGGGCTGCGCGCGAAAAAGGAGCTGGGTCAGAATTTTCTGCTCGATCTCAACCTCACGGCGCGGATCGCCCGCAGCGCAGGCGAGCTTACCGATGTCACGGTGATCGAGGTCGGGCCTGGACCGGGCGGGCTGACGCGGGCATTGCTGGCTGCAGGAGCCAGGCGGGTGATCGCCATCGAACGGGACGAGCGGACGCTGCCGGCGCTGGCGCAGATATCTTCGGCTTATCCGGGACGGCTCGAAGTGGTGTCCGCCGATGCGCTCGAGATCGATTACCGTGCGCTGGCCGATGGCCGAACCAAGATCGTCGCCAACCTGCCCTACAACATCGCCACGCCGCTGCTGACCGGCTGGCTGTCGGCGGAACCGTGGCCGGCGTGGTTCGAGAGCCTGACGCTGATGTTCCAGCGCGAGGTGGCGGAACGCATCGTTGCGCGGGCTGGCGACAAGGCCTATGGCCGGCTGGGGGTGTTGGCGGGCTGGCGTACGGAAGCCCGGATCGCCATGAATCTCGACCGCAATGCGTTTACGCCGCCGCCGAAGGTGACCTCGTCGGTGGTTCATCTGGTGCCAAAGGCCGTGGAAGCCGATGTGCCTGTGCGGGCGCTGGAGGAAGTGACGCGCCACGCTTTCGGCCAGCGGCGGAAGATGATCCGGCAGAGCCTCAAGGGGTTGTCGGTGCCGCTCGATACCCTCTTCGCGGCGGCGGATCTCCAGGGCGACGAGCGGGCGGAGAATTTGCCCGTCGCTACCTATGTGACGCTGGCTCGGGAAGTGGCGCGGTTGCGTACGCTCTAGGCGAGGGCGTCTATCTGACCCTTGAGCTCCTGAACGAAACTGTCGAGGGTCGTCTGGCGCGAACGATGCAGGCGGGCGCTGGCGAGGATTGAGCGCACCATCTGGACGGACTGCTCCAGATCCTCATTGACCAGCACGTAGTCGTATTCCGAATAGTGCTCCATCTCGATGCGCGCATTGCGCAAGCGCTTCTCGATGGTGCCGATGCTATCCTGCGCCCTGCGCTCCAGCCGGGCGCGCAGCTCTGCGATCGAGGGGGGCAGGATGAAGACGGTGACCATATCGCCACGGCATTTTTCATAGAGCTGGAGCGTGCCCTGATAGTCGATGTCGAACAGGATGTCCTTGCCGGTCGAAAGGCGCTCCTCGACCTTGGAACGGGGCGTGCCGTAGTAGTTGCCGTGCACTTCGGCCCATTCGAGCAGATCGTCATTGTCGCGCATCTTCTCGAAGGTCGGGACATCGATGAAGTGATAGTGCGTTCCGTCGATTTCGTCAGTGCGGCGCGCGCGGGTCGTCACCGAGACCGAAAGGCGGATGTTGGGATCCTGGGCGAACAGGGCTCGCGAGATCGAGGATTTCCCAGCCCCCGACGGCGAAGCGATGACCAGCATGACGCCGCGTCGCGTAAAATCCATCATTGATCCTGTCCCTGCCCTGCCCGGCTTATGACGGCTACGCCGACTATTCGAGGTTTTGAACCTGCTCTCGTAACTGATCGATCGCCGCCTTGAGGTCAAGACCGATGGCGGTCAGGCTCACATCATTGCTCTTGGAGCACAGTGTATTGGCTTCGCGGTTGAATTCCTGGCTCAGGAAATCGAGCTTGCGCCCCACCGGGCCGCCCTTGCGCAACAACTCGCGGGCCGCGGTGACGTGAGCCGTGAAGCGATCGAGTTCTTCGGCGATATCGGCCTTGGTCGCGAGCAGCGCCGCTTCCTGGTGGAGGCGGTCTTCGCTCAGGCTGTTGTCGGCATCGATCAATGCGGCGATCTGCTCGCGCAGGCGGGCCAGAATGACCTCGCGCGAGCGGGCCGGATGCGCGCGGGCGGCATCGGCGAGGGTGGAGATTTCCTCGATACGTTGGGCGAGAATGGCCCCGATGCGCTCCCCTTCGGCGCAACGTGCATCGGAGAGCATGCCGACAGCGGCCCGAACGCAATCGAGGATGGCGGCATGCAACCGCGCCTCTTCGTCCGGCCCGAGTTCGGGCTCTTTGGCTTCCATCACGCCCTTGAGCGCCAGGATGGTCTCGATCGACGGTTTGCGGGCGTCGAGCCGCTTGCTCAGCGATTCGATGACCGCGAGGACGCGGTTCAGGGCGCGCTCGTTGACGACCAGTTCGTCCTCGGCGGCGAGGCGTTGGACGTTGAGGAAAACCGAGACCGAGCCCCGCGCCACGCGTTCCGATATCAGCCGCCGTATGTCAGCCTCAAGCACGTCGAAACCGGGGGTAAGGCGCGAGCGGACGTCGAGACCCCGGCCATTGACCGATTTGATCTCGACAAGAACGAGGTAGTTGTCGCTTTGCGCGCTTGCGCGCCCAAAGCCGGTCATGCTGGCGAGCGGCTCACTCACCGAACTACTGCCCTTCGGTGGGCACGGTTTCGCCCTCTTCGGGCGCAGCCTCATCCTCGGCGGTTTCGTCGCCGGCTTCGGCGGCTTCCTCGGCGGCGATCTCGTCCATGGCCGCCTGCGCTTCCGCCTCGGCCGCAGCTTCAGCAGCGGCGCGCTCGATCTCGCGATAGGCGGCGACGTTCACCTGATGGTCCGAATAGTTTTCCGCGAAGACGTGCCCGTCGGTCGGCACGGCGCCGGCAGCGACGAAGTAGAGATAATCATGCTCTTCCGGATTGGCGACAGCGCGCAGGGACTCGATCCCCGGATTGGCGATGGGTCCGGGGGGAAGTCCATCGATCTGATAGGTGTTGTATGGCGTCACCTGCTCGATCTCGGAGCGGCGCAGACCGCGTCCAAGCGAGCCCTGGCCGAGGGTGATGCCGTAAATGATGGTCGGATCAGACTGCAGCCGCATGCCAACATTCAGCCGGTTGACGAAGACGCCAGCCACGCGCGGGCGTTCCTCTGCAAGCCCGGTTTCACGTTCGACGATCGAGGCGAGGGTTACCAGTTCGGCCGGGGTTTCGATCGGCAGGTCCGGGTCACGCCCTTCCCAAATCTCGGCCAACGCTTCGTCCATCGCGGTGGTCATCGAATCGATGATCGATTGGCGCGTATCTCCGCGCTGATAGGAATAGGCTCCTGGAAGCAGGCTACCCTCGGGCGGAAGAACTTCGATATTGCCGGTCAAGTCAGGATCGGCGTTGACGCGCTCGACCACTTGCCATGACGTGAAGCCCTCGGGCACCACAACCTGGTGCTGGATGGGCGTTCCCTCCGTCAATTCACGTATAATATCGAACATCGAGGAATTGGCCGCGATGTTGAATTCGCCGGCTCGCAGATCGTCACCGCGGCGCAAGAGGCGCGAGCCGTAGTTGAAAACATCGGCGTTGGAGATGAACCCCTGCTCCTCGAGCCGCTGGGCAACCGTGGCCAGAACGTTGCCCGGCTCGACAACGAAGCTGCGGTCCTCGTTGATCGGCCCGTCCGCATTGAACACCGTGGCACCGTAGACGGCAACGCCGGCGACGCCAAGCAGAGCGAGAAGAACCAGGGTGAGCAACCCATTCAGGGCTTCGAAGAACCCGTTCTGGGAACGGCGGCGGTTTTTTTTCTTGCGTTCGGCCATGCGGTCGATTTCCGTCCCGTAGGTCGCGGGCTGAGCTGCCCGTCATCTTGTGGAATTGTCGCGTGAGCGGGGAATCCCTGATGTCACACGGCCATATGGTGCAAGAAATCCGGCAAAAACAAGAGCCAAAAGGGCCGCAGCCGGCCCCTATGCCACCTTGCGGAATATGAGAGACGCGTTCGTGCCGCCAAAGCCGAAGGAGTTGGACAGCGCAACGTTGATTTCCTTTTGCACCGGCTTGTGCGGAGCGAGGTTGATCACCGTCTCGACGGAGGGGTTGTCGAGGTTGATGGTGGGCGGGGCAACGCTGTCACGCATGGCTAGCAGCGAGAAGATCGCCTCCACCGCGCCGGCGGCACCAAGCAGATGACCGACCGCCGATTTGGTCGAGCTCATCACCACGTCCGAGGCCGCATCGCCCAACAGGCGTGTCACCGCGCCCAGTTCGATTTCATCGCCCAAGGGCGTGGATGTGCCATGGGCATTGATGTAGTCGATGTCGGATGGCTGGATGCCGGCGCGCTTGATGGCCGCCGACATGGAGCGGAAACCGCCATTGCCGTCGTCGGCGGGAGCGGTGATGTGATGGGCATCACCCGAAAGCCCATAGCCGATCACTTCGCCATAGATCTTGGCGCCACGTGCCTTGGCGTGCTCATATTCCTCGAGCACCACGACACCGGCGCCCTCGCCCATGACGAACCCGTCGCGGTCCTTGTCATAAGGACGAGAGGCTTTTTCCGGGGCCTCGTTGAAGCCGGTGGACAGCGCACGGCAGGCGGCAAATCCGGCCAGGGAGAGGCGATTGACCGGCGATTCGGCCCCGCCGGCAACCATCACGTCGGCATCGCCGAGCATGATAAGCCGGGCGGCATCGCCAATGGCGTGCGCCCCGGTCGAGCAAGCCGTCACCACCGAATGATTGGGGCCCTTGAGCCCGTGTTCGATAGAGACGTAACCGGACGCGAGATTGATCAGACGCCCGGGAATAAAGAAGGGGCTGATGCGGCGCGGGCCTTTTTCGGCCAGCGTGATGGAGGCATCGTAGATGCCGCCGATGCCGCCAATGCCCGAACCGATCAGAACGCCGGTGCGTTCCTGCTGCTCGAGCGTTTCCGCCTTGTAGCCGGCATCCTGGAGCGCCTGGGTCGAGGCAGCCATGGCAAAGACGATGAACGGATCGACCTTGCGCTGTTCCTTGGGCTCCATCCAATCATCGGGATTGAACTTGCCCTCGGCGGTATCGCCCAGCGGGATGCGGCAGGCGATCTGGCAAGCCAGATCGCCGACCTCGAAATCGGTAACGCGTTGCGCGCCGCTCTTGGACGCAAGAATATTGGACCAGACGGTCTCGTGACCGACGCCCAGAGGGCTGACGATTCCGAGACCGGTGACGACGACGCGACGCATTTCCATGTGCGAACCGATCGGTGGTTACGCAGTGGCCTTGGAGAGGAAGGCGACGGCGTCACCGAAGGTCTGGATCGACTCAGCGGCGTCGTCGGGGATTTCCACGCCGAATTCTTCTTCGAAGGCCATCACGAGTTCGACCTGATCGAGCGAATCCGCTCCCAGATCATCCATGAAGCTGGCCTTTTCGGTGACCTTGTCGGCTTCGACGTTCAGGTGCTCCACGACGATCTTACGGACGCGATCTTCGATGTCGCTCATAGTGTCTTCCTTTTTGCAGACTTAAAGAGTTCGTTGTTTAACGCTCTGCCCCTGGGCAGGATGGAATTGCCTATTGGCTCCCTTATTGCGCAGCGGCGGGAATTTCCGGGGCTTTCAATCGCCTTCGTATCAAGCTCCCGGCCACAACGTGCCGGCGCAACTATCACACTTTCTCGAGGATGACCATATCGTCAAAGCAATCGGACGCAAGCCCTTTCGGCGGTCAGATCATCACCATGCCGCCGTTGACATTGAGGGTATGGCCGGTGATGTACGCAGCCCCTTCGCTGGCAAGGAATACAGCGCATGCCGCAACCTCCTCGGCGGTCCCGAGACGACCGGCCGGCACCTTGGCGAGAATGGTTTCCTGCTGCTTGTCGTTGAGCTCGTCGGTCATTGCCGAGGCAATAAAGCCCGGAGCGATGGTATTGACGGTAACGCCCCGGCTCGCAACCTCATAGGCAAGCGCCTTCGACATGCCGGCCAGCCCCGCCTTAGAGGCGGCATAGTTGCCCTGCCCCGGATTGCCAACGACGCCCACGACCGAGGTGATCGAGATGATGCGGCCAAAGCGGCGCTTCATCATGCCCTTGACGGCGGCGCGGGTGAGGCGGAACGGCGCGGTCAGATTGATCGAGAGAACATCGTCCCACTCCTCGTCCTTCATGCGCATGAAGAGATTATCGCGGGTCATGCCGGCATTGTTGACGAGGATATCGATACCGCCCATCGCCTCCTCGGCCTGGGGCACCAGGCGTTCGACCGAATCGGGGTCGGCGAGGTTGCACGGCAGGATGTGATTCTTGCCGATGATGTCCTTGGCCACATCCTCAAGCGCGCCGACACGCGTGCCGCTCAACGCAACTTCAGCACCCTGAGTGGCGAGCGCCTTGGCAATCGCCGATCCGATGCCGCCGCTTGCGCCGGTCACCAGTGCGCGTTTTCCCGAAAGATCGAACATCGTCCGCTCTCCTTTGATCGTGCTCAGCCGCGCGCGGCGAGAAAGGCTTCGATATCGTCGGCCGTTCCGACGGACTGTGCCGAGACATCCTTGTTGATGCGCTTGGCCAGCCCCGTCAGTACCTTACCGGTCCCGAGTTCGTAAAGCTCGGTCACGCCACCAGCGCCGGTGAGCCAGGAAACCGATTCCGTCCAGCGCACCATGCCAGTCACCTGTTCCACCAGACGCCGACGGATTTCGTCCGGGTCGGTGATGGGCGCGGCCAGCACGTTGGAAACGACCGGAACAACCGGGGCTTTCATCTCGACCTCGGCCAGCGCGGTCTGCATGGCTTCAGCGGCCGGCGCCATGAGCGCGCAGTGAAACGGCGCGCTGACCGGCAGCGGCAGCGCCCGTTTGGCGCCGCGCTCCCTGGCCAGTTCCATGGCGCGTTCGATCGCTGCAACCTCGCCGGAAATCACCACCTGGCCGGGCGAATTGTCATTGGCGACATCACAAACCGCACCCTGGGCCGCAGTAGCGGCAATTTCCTTGACCGCATCCATCTCAAGCCCGAGAATCGCGGCCATCGCCCCCTGCCCGACGGGCACGGCCTGCTGCATGGCGCGCCCGCGAATCTGCAGCAGCCGCGCCGTATCGGCCAGCGAGAAGGTGCCGGCGGCGCAGAGTGCGGAATATTCGCCGAGGGAGTGACCGGCGACGTAGCTGGCCTCTTCGGCAACTGAAACGCCCCTGGATTCGAGCACTCGGATCACGGCGATTGAGGCAGCCATCAAGGCGGGCTGGGCGTTTTTCGTGAGACGCAGCGCGTCGTCGGGACCTTCGAACATGATCTTCGAAAGCCCTGCGCCCAGCGCGTCGTCGACCTCCTCGAAGACAGCGCGCGCCTCGGGAAAAGCGGCGGCAAGGTCCCGGCCCATACCGACGGCCTGACTGCCCTGCCCGGGAAAGGTAAATGCCGGTTGGGTCATGGTTCCTCTCGCGCATGTTGGTTTGAATTGGCCGGCGAGGTGCCCGCAAAACCGGGCCAAGTCAAGGCGAGCGGCGTACGGGCGGCGTTATTTCTGTGCGAAGCGTCCGCAGCGTCCTTCATAGTTGCCTCAAGTTGCCGGCGTCCGAGGCCCAGGATAAACCTTGCAATCGAAGCCATTCCGCTATAGAGACGCGCTGCATTCGTTTGGCCGGGGGCTGAACGGAGGGTTGTTCCTTGCGCCTGTTCGCCAAGAACAATGGATCGGTAGATGGATGATCCGGCCTCCCGTGTTCCCGCTCTTTAGTAGAACCTTTGTCGCCTTTCCATTGGCTGCAAAGAGGCTCCGCGCCGGCGATGCTATCTGAAGCAAGTTCTCAAGAAAGGCACTTTATGCCCCTTTACGAACACATCTTTCTGTCGCGGCAGGACGTCTCCGCGCAGCAGGTCGAAGACCTGACCAAGACCTATACCGACCTGCTCACCGAAAACGGCGGCAAGGTTGCCAACAGCGAGTACTGGGGCGTCAAGTCGCTCTCTTACCGCATCAACAAGAACCGTAAGGCGCACTACACGCTCATGAACATCGAAGCTCCGGCTGCCGCCGTCGCCGAGATGGAGCGCCAGATGCGCATCAACGAAGACGTGCTCCGCTTCATGACCATCCGCGTGGACAAGCATGAAGAAGGTCCGTCGGTGATGATGCAGAAGCGCGACCGCGACGACCGCCCGGGTGGCGACCGTCCCCGTGGCCCGCGCCGTTTCTAAGGAGTGATAAGATATGGCTATTCGTGACCTTACCACTTCGCAGGCCCGCCGCCCCTTCCAGCGCCGCCGCAAGACCTGCCCGTTCTCGGGCGCCAATGCACCGGTCATCGACTACAAGGATGTCCGCCTGCTGCAGCGCTATGTTTCCGAACGCGGCAAGATCGTTCCTTCGCGCATCACGGCCGTTTCGGCCAAGAAGCAGCGCGAGCTCGCCCGCGCCATCAAGCGCGCCCGCTTCCTGGGCCTTCTGCCCTACGCGGTGAAATAACCCCTCGGGGTCGTTGGAGGCCGGGAATGGTCCCGGCTTTCTAACCGCTCGCCATGAGCGGGACAGCATTGGAGAAATGAAATGAAAGTCATCCTTCTCGAGCGCGTGGGCCGTCTGGGCACCATCGGCGACGAAGTCACTGTTAAAGACGGGTTCGCCCGCAACTTCCTGCTGCCGCAGGGCAAGGCGCTTCGCGCCTCTGACGCCAACCGCTCCAAGTTCGAAGCCGAGCGCCAGGTGATCGAAGCCCGCAACGCCGAGCGCCGTTCGGACGCGGAAAAGATCGCTTCCGACCTCGACGGCAAGACCATCGTCATGGTGCGTCAGGCTGGTGAAACCGGCCAGCTCTACGGCTCGGTCTCGGCCCGCGACATCGCGGACGCGCTCGTCGCCGACGGCGAAAAGGTCGAACGCAACCAAGTGGACCTGGGCGCGCCGATCAAGACCGTGGGTCTGCACTCGGTTGCACTCAACCTGCACGCCGAAGTTGCCGTGAGCATCACCGTCAATGTGGCTCGCTCGGCCGACGAAGCCGAACGCCAGGCCAATGGCGAAGATCTGGCCCGCAAGGACTATAACGACGAAGAAGAAGAGTTCGTCTCTCTCGCCGATATGGACGACGAGGACTACGAAGCTTCCCAGCAGGGCGAAGCTGCCGAATCCGCTACCGAGGAAGAGCGCCAAGCCGACGCGTAAGCGTTTTCCCTAAGCAGAATCAGAAAGGGCCGGGCCTTTGGGCTCGGCCCTTTCTCTTTGTCGAGGCAGGGCAAAGTTTTCCCCGCAATTAGCCACCATGTATTTTGGGGCTGTGAATGAGAGGCGGGAGGGGACGGAAATGCAAAAACACCGTTGCACCGTGTCTCATGTGGGGTAAGAAGGACCCCTACCCCAGTTCACGAGATCGTCATGGAAGCTGTGAGGCGGCTGACGCCTGTCCCCTCCGATTCCGAGCCCCAGTACAAAACGGCCCCGCACAACATCGAGGCGGAGCAGGCCCTGCTGGGCGCGATTCTCGTCAACAACGAAGCGTTCTATCGCGTCTCGGACTTTCTCGAGCCGATCCACTTTTACGAGCCGATCCACCGCGAGATTTATGAGGTCTGCGGCAAGATCATCCGCGCCGGCAAGACCGCGACGCCGGTTACCGTCAAGACCTACCTGCCGGACGACCTCCTCGAGGGCGTCACCATGGCGCAATATTTGGCGCGCCTGGCGGCAGAGGCGACGACGGTGCTCAACGCCGGCGACTACGGGCAGGCGATCTACGACCTCGCCATCCGGCGCAACATCATCCTCATCTCCGAGGAAATGAACGACCGCGCCTATAGTGCCGATGTCGACACCTCGGCGCAAAAGCAGATCGAAGAAGCTGAAAAGTCGCTATTCGATCTGGCCGAAAAAGGCCGCTACGACGGCGGTTTCCAGGGCTTCAACCAGGCGCTTGCCGAAGCGATCAACATGGCGGGCGAGGCTTACAGCCGCGATGGCTCGCTTTCGGGCACCGCAACGGGGCTGACCGATCTCGACCGCCTCATGGGCGGGCTGCAGCGCTCGGACTTGATCATCCTCGCCGCCCGTCCCGCCATGGGCAAGACATCGCTGGCCACCAATATCGCATTTTCGGTCGCCAAGGCCTATAAGGCGGAACCCATGCCGGACGGCCACATGAAGACCGTCAATGGCGGCGTGGTCGGCTTTTTCTCGCTCGAAATGAGCGCCGAGCAGCTCGCTACGCGTGTTCTTGCCGAACAAGCCGAGATCTCCTCTTCCGACATCCGGCGCGGCAATATCCACGAGAGCCAGTACACCAAACTGGTCGATACATCGAACATCATGGCGCAAGTGCCTCTCTATATCGATGACACGGGCGGCATCTCCATCGCCCAGCTCGCAGCCCGCGCCCGGCGATTGAAGCGCCAGAAGGGGCTGGACCTGCTGATCGTCGACTACCTCCAGCTTCTTTCCGGCTCCAAAAAGGCAGGTGAAAACCGCGTACAAGAGCTGACGGAAATCACCACCGGCCTCAAAGCGCTGGCCAAGGAACTCGAGGTTCCCATCATCGCGCTTTCCCAGCTCTCCCGTCAGGTGGAAAACCGCGAGGACAAACGTCCGCAGCTCGCCGATCTTCGCGAATCGGGCTCGATCGAGCAGGACGCTGACGTGGTGCTGTTCGTCTATCGCGACGAATACTATCTGGGCAACAAGGAGCCCAAGCAGGGCACGCAGGAACATCTCGAATGGCAGGCCGAGATGGAAAAGGTGCATGGCAAGGCCGAAGTGATCATCGCCAAGCAGCGCCACGGCCCCACGGGCACCGTGCAGCTCCAGTTCCAGGCCAACCTCACCCGCTTCTCGGATCTGGCACGCGAGGACTATCTTCCGACCCGCATGGAATAGAGGTTCCCACGCCTTGCCGCGAGACGTGAATCCGCGCTAGCTCAAGGACGCGAAGGGGAATCGGCGGACGGATATGACCAGCTCAACGACAATCCTCGGTGGCGGGATTACCATCGACCTCGAAGCGATCGTTCGCAACTGGAAGGCGCTCGATACGGTATCGGGCAAGTCGCTGACCGGTGCGGTCCTGAAAGCCGACGCCTATGGCACCGGCGCGAAGGCGGTCGGCCGCGCGCTCTACAAGGCAGGTGCCCGGTTCTTCTTCGTTGCGACACCGGACGAAGGGGTAATGCTGCGCCAGGCGGTGCCGGATGCCTTCATCTTCGTGCTCGACGGGCTCGTTCCCCGCGCTGCGGCGGACTATGCCGCTCATGGCCTGATGCCGGTGCTTGCCTCGATGAGCCAATTGACCGAATGGCTCGATTTCTGCCTCAATCGCGGCAAGGCCGTCCCGGCCGCGCTGCATTTCGATACGGGCTTCAATCGCGTCGGCTTTCGCATCAAGGAAGCCGAGCTGGTCAAGCGCGAGCTGGACCAATCCGGTTTCGAGCCGCAAATGATCATGAGCCACTTCGCCTGCGCCGATCAACCCAGCCATGAGATGACCCGCAAGCAGAACGGGCTCTTTCAGGGCCTATTGAACACCTTCCCCGACATTCCCGCTTCGATCGCCAATTCGGCAGCGGTGATGACATCCAAGGATTACCACTATCATCTCGTGCGCCCCGGTATCGCCATGTATGGCGGACGGGCCATCAACGGACGCCCCAACCCCATGGCGCCGGTGATCTCGATGCATGTCCCCATTCTGCAGATCAAAGAGGCGCGGATCGGGGAAACCGTTGGCTATGGCGCGGCATACCGGCTACGCCGGGACACGCGGATCGCCATCATGGCCCTTGGCTATGCGGATGGATATTTCCGCTCGCTGTCGGGGATCGGCGGGCAGGTCGGTGGCCGCGTGGCCGTCAACGGCACGATCGTGCCGGTGCTCGGGCGCGTTTCGATGGACATGACGGCGATCGACATCACCGACGTCGAGGGGCTGGTGCAACCGGGCGATCCCGTGGAGATCCTAGGCCCCAACATCAGCATCGACGATATAGCCGAGGCTGCCCGCACCATCGGATACGAAGTTCTCACCACGCTCAACGGCCGCTTCCCACGTTCCTACGTCAATGCCCCGGACGGCGTTGATCTCGACTAATTTGTTCCTTGTTTGTTCTTTACGTCGCGGCCGAGTTGAGCTAGCTTTGCGGCGAACGATCCGGAGGCGAGCTGGTCATGGGCGTATATGTCGTGTTGCTGCGGGCCATCGGACCGGCAACGCACAAGGTGATGTCCATGGCCGATTGGCGCGGCGCGAGCGAGGATGCAGGCTTTCTGAAACCTGAAACGTACGTCGCCACGGGAAACATGATCGTAGAGGCTGGCGGTACGTTGCATGAGGTGACCGCACGTATGGATGCCGTGGTGAAGCGCTGCGGGCTCGGCGCTGGCAACAAGGTGTTCGTGCGCAAACCGGCGACCTTGCGGAGACTGGTCAAATCCAATCCCTTTCCCGACGCGGCGACCGAGCGTCCCGGGCAGGTCGGCATCTATTTCATGGCGCGCGCACGTCCCTATTTCGGTTGGGTCAAAGACTATGATGGTTCTGAACCAATCCACATCGAGGGCAATCACCTGATCGTCGACCATGGCGATACCGAAGGTCAATCGCAGCGATTGCCGGGGATTATCGAGAAGCGGTCCGGTCCGGCCACTGCGCGCAATTGGAACACGCTGCAGAATCTGGCGCAGCGCGCCACTGAACGAGAACGCAAAAGCAGGGAATAAAGCGGCTTGGCCAAGCTCAAATCCACCTATGTCTGCCAGTCCTGCGGCAATGTCACGCCGCGCTGGGCCGGACGCTGCGAAGCATGCGGGGAATGGAACTCGATTGTCGAGGAAGTCGCATCCTCGGGCGTGGGGGCTGGTCCAAAAGCCGCGGTTTCATCGGGCCGCCCCGTAGACCTGGTTTCGCTTTCTGGCGAGAGCGAAGACGCCATCCGCATCGTTACCAGAAACAGCGAACTCGATCGCGTGCTGGGTGGCGGCTTCGTCATGGGGTCGGCAATTCTCGTGGGCGGGGATCCGGGAATCGGCAAATCCACCCTGTTGCTGCAGGCGGCGGCAGCCCTGGCGCGGCAGGGCAAGCGGGTGATCTACATCTCTGGCGAAGAAGCCATCGCCCAGGTCCGCTTGCGTGCCACAAGGTTGGGTGTCGCCGATGCACCGGTGGAACTGGCCAGCGAAACCCATGTCGAAACGATCCTCGCCACCATCGAAAAAGGCAAGGCGCCCGATCTGGTCATCATCGACTCCATCCAGACCTGCTGGACCGAGCGCATCGACAGCGCGCCAGGAACGGTGACGCAGGTGCGCACCAGCGCCCAGGCGCTGACACGCTTTGCCAAGAAATCGGGCTCGGCCGTGGTGCTGGTGGGGCACGTCACCAAGGACGGGCAGATCGCCGGGCCGCGCGTGGTCGAGCACATGGTCGATGCCGTCCTTTATTTCGAGGGCGACACGTCGCTGACCTACCGGATCCTGCGCGGGGTCAAGAACCGCTATGGCGCCACCGACGAAATCGGCGTGTTCGAGATGGTCGGTTCGGGGCTGCGGGAGGTGCCCAACCCCTCCGCCCTGTTCCTCGACCAGCGCGATTCCGGCGCTGCCGGCTCGGCGGTGTTCGCCGGCGTGGAAGGCACGCGGCCGGTACTGGTGGAAATCCAGGCCCTTGTCGCCCCCTCCCCGCTCGGCACGCCGCGCAGGGCCGTCGTAGGATGGGATTCCTCGCGGCTGTCGATGGTGCTCGCCGTGCTCGAAACCCGCTGCGGGGTGCGGATTGGCGCCAACGACATCTATCTCAACGTCGCTGGCGGCCTCAAAGTCAACGAACCTGCCGCCGATCTGGCCGTAGCCGCCGCGCTTATCTCCTCGCTCACCAACTCTCCGCTTCCCGCTGATGCCGTCTATTTTGGCGAGGTGAGCCTTTCGGGCAGCGTAAGGCCGGTGGTGCACGCCAATCTACGGGTGCGCGAAGCCGCCAAGCTGGGGTTCGGATCGGTCCATACCGCAAAGCTCAATGCGGCCGACCGTACCGATGGCGTCGCGCTCAACGAGTTCTCAGCCCTCGCCGAACTGGTGGGACGGATCGCCGCCGGCGGCACGGCGCAACCTGTGGGTGAAACGGCCTAATCCCAAGCAATCGCTTGGCTTTGACACATTTAGCGGCTAAACGAGCCTTAGAGCTTGATCACTCCGATGGAATCGGAGTGAGCGCTCTAAGTCATTGATCGGTCGTGCGACCGAACCGGAAAAGTCTGCAACTTTTCCTGATCGCACTCTAAAAGGGCTTGCTGGAGAACCATTCTCATGCTGACCGCTTTCGACATCGCCGTCGGAATCCTCGTTCTGATTTCCGCACTACTGGCGACGGCGCGCGGATTGACCCGCGAAGTGCTTTCCCTGGTCACATGGGCCGGCGCAGCAGCCTTCGCCGCCTATATGTTCTTCTATCAGCCACAGATCGCGCAGGAATTCGTTGCCGATCCGCTATGGGCCAATATCGCAACGGTGGTGGTCAGCTTCATCGTGGCGTTGATCGTGCTGCATCTCCTCACCATGAAGATCGGCGACTTCATCACCGACAGCAAACTCGGGCCGCTCGACCGGACCCTGGGCTTCGTCTTCGGCGCGCTGCGCGGCATTCTGATCGCCGTAGTGGTCGTGATCTTCGCCGACTGGCTGATCGGTCCCAACCCGCCCAATTTGCAGTGGTATGGCGAAGCCCAATCGTTGCCGACCTTGCGCTCGCTGGGCGAGGGCCTTATCTCGCTGTTGCCGGAAAATCTCGAGGAACAGGTCAATGACCTGCTCCAAGGCGGTGGCCCGATCGAAGATCCGGTCATCGACGAAGAGAGTACCGAACCGCAACCGGCACCCGAGCAGACGACGCCCGCACCGCCTTCGACGATCAACGGAGTGTGATATCGCCGCACGCGGCCTGCGGTCGTGTTGACTTGACCACGCCGGGAGCGTAAGCCCCCGGTGAACGAGCGGTTTTTCCGAACCGGGCGAGAACCCATTATTTCGAACCGCTCCTTAGTCTTCGCAATCATGGTGGATTAATTTGAGCACGCTCCACGCGACGACAGGCGATCATCTTTCGGGATTGGCGCTGGATATGGATGGGGACACGCTGCGCGAGGAGTGCGGCGTGTTCGGCATTTTGGGCCATGGTGATGCTGCGGCTCTGACTGCGCTAGGCCTGCACGCCCTCCAGCACCGCGGACAGGAAGCGGCCGGTATCGTCACCTTCGACGGCAAGCGCTTCAGTTCTGAGCGCCATCTGGGGCTGGTGGGCGATCACTTCACCGACGCCGCTACCCTGGGCCGCCTGCCCGGCAACATTGCCATGGGGCATGTGCGCTATTCAACCACCGGCGAAACCGTGCTGCGCAACGTGCAGCCGCTTTTTGCCGAGCTCGAGGTCGGCGGCATCGCCATCGCGCATAACGGCAATCTCACCAACGGGTTGTCGCTGCGCAAACGATTGATCGCTCAAGGGGCCATCTGCCAATCGACCTCGGACACCGAGGTCGTTTTGCATCTGATCGCCCGCTCGCAGCGCTCGGGCTCTGCGGACCGCTTCATCGATGCGCTCGGCGCCATCGAGGGCGCATATGCCATGGTGGCCATGACACGCACCAAGCTCATCGGCGCGCGCGACCCCAATGGCATTCGCCCCCTGGTGCTGGGGGAACTCGATGGTAAGCCGATTTTTGCGTCCGAGACCTGCGCGCTCGATATTATCGGCGCCAAGTTCGTTCGCGATGTCGAAAACGGCGAAGTGATCGTGTGCGAGATCCAGAAGGACGGCTCGATCACCATCGACAGTTTCAAGCCGTTCAAGGCGCGCCACGAGCGGGTTTGCCTTTTCGAATATGTCTATTTCGCCCGTCCCGACTCCGTGGTTGCGGGCCGCTCGGTCTATGCGGCGCGCAAGGCGATGGGCGTCAATCTCGCCAAGGAAGCGCCGATCGAGGCCGACGTGATCGTGCCCGTCCCCGATGGCGGCACGCCGGCCGCGCTCGGTTATGCCCAGCAGTCGGGCATTCCGTTTGAATACGGCATCATCCGCAACCATTATGTGGGCCGCACCTTCATCGAGCCGACCCAATCCATCCGCGCACTGGGCGTCAAGCTCAAGCATTCGGCCAACCGCGCGGTGATCGAGGGCAAGCGCGTGGTGCTGGTCGACGATTCCATCGTGCGCGGGACGACTTCGCTCAAGATCGTGCAGATGATCCGCGACGCCGGCGCCAAGGAAGTCCACATCCGGGTGGCCAGTCCGATGATCTATCATTCGGACTATTACGGCATCGATACGCCCGATCCTGAAAAGCTGCTGGCCAACCAGTATGCGACGCTTGAAGACATGTGCCGCTATATCGGCGCGGATTCGCTTCAGTTCCTGTCGATCGACGGGCTGTATCTCGCGGTAGGCGGGGAAAAGCGCAACGCGCAGGCGCCGCAGTTCACCGATCACTACTTCACGGGGGACTACCCCACGCCGCTCACCGATCTGGAAGGTCGCAGCAAGAACGACCCCAAGCAGGTCTCGATGCTGAGGGAAGCCGTATAGAATGACCTATAACAAGGACCTCGCCGGCCGCGTCGTGCTGGTCACCGGCGCTTCGCGGGGGCTAGGTTATGCTGCCGCCAAGAACGCCGCCGCCCGCGGCGCCCACATCATCGCCGTGGCGCGAACGGTGGGGGGCCTTGAAGATCTGGACGACGAGATCCAGGCATTGGGATCGGCCACGACGCTGGTGCCCATGGATTTGACGGACGGTGAAGCCATCGACCGCCTGGGAGCCGCCATCTTCGAGCGCTGGGGCCAGCTCGACGGGCTGATTGGCAATGCCGGGGCCTTGGGGACACTCAGCCCCCTCGCCCACATCCAGCCCAAGGATTTCGCTAATGTGTTCGGCGTCAATGTCGGCGCCAACTACCGCCTGATCCGTTCGCTCGACCTTCTGCTGCGCCAATCCGATGCCGGCCGCGCGGTGTTCATCTCCTCGGGCGCGGCGCTTTCGGCCAAGCCCTATTGGGGCCTCTATGCCGCCTCGAAGGCCGCGCTCGACGCCATGGTCAAGGCCTATGCCGGCGAGATGGCCATCACCGAAGTCAAGGTCAACGTCTTCTATCCCGGCCAGGTCCGCACCGCCATGCGGGCGAAAGCCATGCCCGGCGAGGACCCGCTGACGCTGCCGACGCCCGATGAGGTTGCGCCCAGGATCGTCGATCTGGTTTCGCCGGCATATGACAAGACCGGCATGCGGGTGGATGTACTGAGGGGCGAGGAGCCGCTCTAGATAGACCAAAGCGCCCTGGACAAAGCCCGGCACAGTTGCCGGGCTTTTGTGTTGTCTACTTTCCGTCCTCGTCCACATAGGGGTTCTTGCCCCCACGGACCCAGAGCCGAATTGGCGTTCCAGGCAGGTTGAAGTCCTGCCGGATGCCGTTGACGATATAGCGCTGATAGGCTTTGGGCAGTGCGTCGGGACGCGAGGCGAAGACGATGAAGCTCGGCGGCCGGGTCTTGGCCTGTGTCATGTAGCGGAGCTTGAGCCGCCGCCCCGACACCGCCGGAGGCGGGTGGTGTTCGGTCATGGCCGAGAGCCAGCGGTTGAGCTTGGCAGTGCGGATCTTGACGTTCCAGACGCGCTCGATATCGAAGATCGCCTTCATCAATTTATCGATATTGCGACCCTGCAAGCCCGACATAGTGACGAGCGGAATACCGCGAAGCTGCGGCAAAAGCCGCTCGCATTGCTCGCGCAGTTCGAGGATTTTGGCGTTCTTGTCCTCGATCAGATCCCATTTGTTGACGGCGATCACCATCGCCCGACCTTCGCGTTCAACAAGGTCGGCCAATGCCAAGTCCTGCTTTTCGAACGGAATGGTCGCATCGAGCAGCAGCACCACCACTTCGGCATACTGGATCGAGCGCAGGCTGTCGGCCACCGAGAGTTTTTCGAGCTTGCCCTGCACGCGCGCCTTGCGCCGGATGCCGGCGGTATCGACGAGATTGATGACGCGGCCTTCCCATTCCCAGGGCACCATGATCGAATCGCGGGTGATCCCCGCCTCCGGCCCTGTCAAAAGCCGGTCTTCGCCCACCATGCGATTGATGAGCGTCGATTTTCCCGCATTGGGTCGTCCTACGATGGCGACGTTGAGGTAGCGGTTGGGATTCCACCGCATGGGCGCGGTTTCGCCTGCCTGATCCTCGCCTTCATCCTCATCGACATCGACGTCGACCTCGGGCTTGCGGACCATCTCGTAATCGAATTCGTCGGCTTCGGCCGCTGCCTTGGCTTCTTCGGCGCGATCCACTGCCTGGGAGACGATGGTATAAAGGTCGGCGAGCCCAAGCCCGTGTTCGGCCGAAAGCGGCACCGGCTCACCAAAGCCGAGGGAAAAAGCCTCCATCAATCCTGCGTCGGAGGCCCTGCCTTCGGCCTTGTTGCCGATGACGTGGATTTCCTTGTTCGCCTTGCGCAACAATCGCGCGAAATGCTCGTCGGTCGGCGTGATGCCGGCGCGCGCATCAATCATGAACAGGATGACATCGGCTTCGGCGATCGCCATCTCAGTCTGGCGCCGCATGCGGGCTTCGAGGCTGTCGTCATTGGCATCTTCATAGCCAGCCGTGTCGACAAGCGTGAAGGTGAGGTCGCCGATCCGCCCCACGCCCTCCCGCCTGTCGCGCGTCACGCCAGGCGTGTCGTCGACAATAGCGAGCTTCCTGCCCACCAGCCTGTTGAACAGCGTGGATTTGCCTACATTGGGTCTGCCGACAATGGCAACGGTAACGGTCATTCCGTTTGGGCCTGCCCAGCATCGGATTCAAGCGGCTGACCCAGCGTTTCAAGGCTCGGCGTCTCGGCGGGAATCACGATTTCCTCGGGCGCAGCCTCGACCGGGGCAGCAGCATCGACGAGTTCCTCGCTGACATCGACACCTGTGGAGGCAAGTTGCTCGAGATAGACGAACGCGCGAAGCTGCATGTCCTGCCCGGCAGCCGGATCGGCAGCAATCGCCTCGAAGTTGGCGCGCGCCTCCTCGATGTTTCCGGCCTTGTAGTGGGCGAGCCCCAAGGCCTCGCGCGCGCTGTTGCGCATCGGGTTATCTTCGCCGGTGAGGCCACCCACGCGCTGCTCAACGGCAGCGGCATCAAGGTGATCGACGGCTAGATATCCCGCAAAGACATAGGCAAGCTCACGCAGACGAGGCTGGTCAAGGCTCGCGGCCAGCGCGTCATACGCAGCAATGGCGCCCTCGACATCGCCCGATTCAACCAGCAGGGCCGCTTCCTGGAAGCGCGCCAGCGTGGCGTAGCCCGCAGGCCCACTCGCCTGCAGTTCGGCAAAGGCGGCCTGCGCCCCCTCAATATCGCCCTGCTCGGCAAGGTCGGCAGCGGCGTAATACTGGTCGGACGCCGTCGCGGCGGTGTTCGAACTCCACCACTTCCAAATTTCGTTGGCGGCAACCAGCAGCACGATCAGCACGGCAGCGCCGATAATGAAGGGCGCAAAGCGCCTCCAGAAGGCTTTCAGCTTATCGCTGCGCAGTTCTTCTTCGACTTCGCGCAGGAAGGAATCTTCGCTCATTACGGCATCCGGACTGTCTTAAAAAAGTGGCCGGACAATAGTGGTCCCGTCCCTATAATGCAATCGCACGTAAGACCGGATTCGCAGCGGATTTGAGACAATGGACAAGACCGAGCGGCTGTTTGCCATCATGGATGCGCTCCGACGCCATCGACGCCCCGTAACGGCGGCGCAATTGGCTGACGATCAGGGCGTTTCCGTGCGCACGCTCTATCGCGATATCCAAACACTGGTCGGGCTCGGCGCACCGATCGAGGGCGAGGCCGGCATAGGATACATGCTACGGCCAGGATTCTTCCTGCCGCCGCTGATGTTTTCGGCCGACGAGCTCGAAGCGCTGGTGCTCGGCGCGCGCTGGGTGGAAGTGCAGCCCGACGTCGAACTCTCGAACGCAGCGCGCAACGCATTGGCCAAGATCGCCACCGCCTCGCCCGAGGACCTGCGGGATCGGATTTCCGATACAGGGCTCTGGCCCGTCCGGGTTGAGGGCGATCGCGAGCCCCTGCCCCTGCTGGCTCTGGTGCGCCGTGCGATGCGGGCCGAGAGAGCGCTGCGGATCGCCTATGAGGATGAAAAGGGCAATCCGTCCGAGCGTGACATCTGGCCGGTGCAGATCGCCTTTTATGAAAACAAGCAGATCATCGCCGCCTGGTGCACCCTGCGCGAAGCGTTTCGGCATTTCCGCACCGAACGGATCGCTTCAGCTGAGCTGACGGAAATGCGCTATGGCCGCCGTAGGGCTGTTCTTGCTGACGACTGGTACACGCAATGGCAGGCCGAACGGCACTGGCACTAGCGGCATCCGCGCATTAATGCTGGCTCCATGACGCATGACCATCGCACGTATCCGCCGCTCGACACCTTGAAGCCGATTGCCCAGGACATCTGGATCGTCGACGGCCCAATCATCGAGTTCGGCATGCCGTGGCCAAAGATGGGCTTTCCCACCCGGATGACGGTGGTGCGCCTTTCGGATGGAACGTTGTTCATCCACTCCCCAACGCCGCTTTCCGCCGGTCTCAAATCCGAGATCGAGGCGGAGGGTGCTCCGGCCTATGTCATCGGGCCTAACCGGATCCACTATTGGTGGGTGCCCGAATGGCACACGGCTTATCCGGAGGCAAAGGTCTATCTCGCCCCGCGCATTCGTGAACAGGCGGGCAAGCGGATCACCTTCCCCACGAATGAAATCACCAACCCTTCCGGCTTTCCCTGGGATGCAGAGATCGCCACTCTGCCGATCAGCGGCGACTTCATGACCGAGATCGTGTTCTTCCACCGCAGGTCACGCACTCTGATCCTGACCGACCTCATCGAAAACTTCGAACCCGAGAAGCTTTCCAATCCGCTCATGCGGCTGGTGACCAGGCTGGGAGGCGTACAGGCCCCGGATGGGCAGATGCCGCGCGACATGCGCCTCACTTATCGCCGCAACAAAACCGACCTTCGGAACGCTGTCGAAACGATGATCAGTTGGAATCCGGAACGCATCGTTATTGCGCACGGCCGCTGGTTTCCGGCCGATGGCGCCAACGAGCTTCGCCGTGCCTTTCGTTGGCTGCTCTAGTGTTTCAGCGTGTCGCGGAAACGCTGAAACACTAGAGCAGCCGTTGTTTGTCGCGTTTCCAAAACGCAAAAGTAGGTTCCACTTTTGCTGGAAACGCTCCAGGCGAGACCCTTCGTTTAACCTTGGGCAAAATCGCGGAACGGGGCTCGCCGCCTTCCGATTTCCTTTCGACGGTCCGACACAAGCGCGGGCCACCAACCCAATCATGGAGAGAGGAATATGGCACAGGATCGCTGGAACCCCGAACGCGAATACGACCGCCGCCAGAGAGCGGAACGGCGCGATTGGCGCGATCGGAACGACGCCGATTATGAAAGCCAAGGCTACGATCCCTATGCCGACGATTTCGACCGCGAAGGCGGCTATTACGATCGTCGTCCAGATTATGGCAGCCAGTACAACACCGGCAATTTCGGTGTGCCTGGCGCGCTCGGCATGGGTGGACGATACTACACCGGCGGGGGCTTTTTCGGTTCTCGCGGGAGGCAGGGCATGGAGCCCGGTTATCGCGGCAATCGCGGGTATGCGGACCGCTTCCGCGCCGAACGGCACCGCGATGAGGATCGCGGGTTCTGGGACAAGGCAAGTGACGAGGTCCAGTCCTGGATGGGTGATGAAGACGCCGAACGGCGTCGGCGTGTGGATCGGGAAAATCACCATCGCGGCCGCGGTCCGCGGGGCTACACCCGATCTGATGACCGTATCAGCGAGGACGTCCATGACCGGTTGACCGACGACTGGGCGCTTGATGCCTCCAATATCGAGGTCTCGGTTTCAGGCGGCGAGGTGACCTTGAGCGGCACCGTCAGCAGCCGTCAGGACAAGCGCCGTGCCGAGGATATCGTCGATGATATTTCCGGCGTTTCTCATGTGCAGAACAACCTGCGGGTGAATACGGAAACCGGAACCGGCGAGCGCCGGTTCACCACCGGCTAGCTCGCCGCTCTATTCTTCTGTCCCGGCCCCGCCCGCTTGGCGGGGCCGTTTACATTGGCCGGACGGATCGTCAAATCCGGGTCGCGGGCTCTGATGGCCGATGCAATACTGGCGGCATTCCAAGGAGCGCCGCATGTCCTTATTCAGCAAACCGATCACTTCCCCTGTTGGCGTCCTCACGCTCGTCGCGAACGCCGGTGAGTTGGTCGCCATTCTTTGGGAGAAAGACGATTCACGCCGCGTGCCGCTCGGGCCGCTCCGTTCCGTCAACGACCACCCCATCCTGAACTTGGCCCGGCAGCAGCTCGATCAATATTTTACTGGACAACGCACCCGGTTCGAACTGCCGCTCGCCTCTTCGGGAACGCGCTTTCAGCAGGCCGTCTGGCGCGCGCTGCTCGACATTCCTTATGGCAAGACACAAAGCTATAGCGAATTGGCAGCGGCCCTGGGCAAGCCTTTCGCTGCCCGTGCGGTCGGCGCCGCCAATGGCCGCAATCCGCTCTCGATCATCGTGCCGTGCCATCGCCTTGTTGGCGCCGATGGCAGCCTTACCGGATTTGCCGGCGGCCTCGAGGCCAAGCGTTACCTGCTCGATCTGGAAAAGACGCACAGTTCAACGCGGGCGGAAGCGCAGGCACTTGTTTAGTGCAACTCGCCCCCGATTTTCGAGCGGAGCGGCCAATGACCGATATCGAAAATCCTTCCTTTGCCCAACTGCGCCAGCACGAAATCGCGCACAACCCACTGGATCGGCTCCTCCAGCGAGATTTCCCGAATCCGCTCGGCCGACCGCAAGATGGTCATATGCGGACAAATTGTTGACTGCCCGGGCGGCAGCGCCACCTTGATGAGTGCGCGCTGCACGCTTTTCCTCAGGGCCAATATTGCGGGCGACGATTGGCGGCTGCGCAGCACGACGCAAGGCCCATTGAATACCGAAATAGTATCGAAGCGCACCGCAAAAGCCTCGGCCACCACAAGAGCTCCGGCGGCAATTGCGGCGTCCATGTCGCCCTTAAGATGGCGCCGACCTGACCCTACCGCGCAGAGCGAAACATGTAACCGGTCGGCGTGACAGATCCGACCATCGAGGCCGTACCGTCCCTTCATTTGGCCGGCCAAACGTTCGACTGCCCTCGCCACCTGCCCGGTGGGTCGCAAGGCGAAATAATAGCGCGGCACCGGTGCATTTGCCGCCAACAAATCCTGCTGCGAGAACATCGCAATGCCTCCCCGACATCAATGTTCTCTTTATGTTCTCATTAGTAGCGGCTTTTGTCCAGCCAGAAGCGGCGCTCACGCCCGGAGCGCCACCGCCTGCCAGCACATATCTGCGATCTGGTCCACTTCAGCTCGGCTGATCGGCCGTGGGTCAAGCCGCCGGCGCTTGATCGCGTGGCGGATCGCCCCGCGCACAAAACTAGCAAGAAGGTAAGACTGCCCCTCGCGGACTACGCCAGCCTTTTGTGCTCCCTCGAACAATGCCCGCGTATAATCGAGAAAACCCGCAAAGGTCGCAGCGATATCGGCACGGCTGAGTTCGGGGGAGTTGTCGAGGTATTCAAACAGCCGCGCCCTCTCCGGCCCTTCCAGAATGAAGTCAATGTAGTCGGCAATATAACGCCGGACACGCGTGCCGAAATCGACGCTGTTTTGATGCTCGACCATCATGGCCGTCGCCATTTCTTCGCCCACGCGCACATAGACGCCCAAGACGAGCGCCTTCTTGGAGGGGAAGTAGTTGTAGAGCGATCCTGTCGCCACCCCCGCCCGTACGGCAATGGCGGCCATCGAGCATTGCAGGCCGTTTTCAACGATCAGTTCGGCGGCGGCATCGAGAATCCGATCCCGCTTATTCACAGGTGCGTCCATACTGAATGAACCTTCATTCATCCGTCATGTTGGTAAGGTAGCTGTGTTCGCGACCGGGCACAAGCCGTCTTTGAAAACGCCGAGTTGACCGGGCACCAACGCCCTCGAAGCGCAGCATCAACAGCAGGACAAGCGTCATGACCGAACCCTACACTTTCGTTCACCTTACCGATCTGCACATCGGGAACCCCGATATCGTCGACGATCATCTTTTTTCCGATACGACTGCAAATCTCAAGGCGCTGCTGGCCGATGTCAAAGCATTGGTGCCACAGCCCAAATTCATCGTGGCGACGGGTGACCTCACCAATCAGGGCGATGAAGGCAGCTACCGCAACCTCAAGACCATTCTCACCGAAGCCGCGCTCGATATCCCGGTAATTTTCGCGCTCGGCAATCATGACAAGCGCGAGGGCTTTTATGCCGGCATGCTCGGCCAGACCGAAAATCTCGCCGCCCCCTACTTCCACGCCCAGGTGATTGACGGCGTTCATGTGATCGCGCTCGATTCCAGCGCGCCGGGCAAGATCGGCGGCTCCATCGAGCCCGAGCAGTTCGAATGGCTCGAGGCCGAACTCAACGCCCACCCCGACCTGCCCAAGCTGATCGCCGTTCACCATGCCCCCGCACTCGACGAGGATCGGCCGGACACCGAATGGGAAAGCCTCACCATTGCCGATTCGCTCAAGCTGCGTGACATGCTCAAGGGCAAGAACGTGCTCGGCATCCTCTCGGGCCACATCCACTTCGACCGCGTGACCAACTGGTACGGCATTCCGGTGGTCGTCGGCATCGGCACGCATGCAGCTACGGACGTCACCTATCTGCACGAAGGCATGCGCATGCTCGCCGGCGCGTCCCTTGCCATTGGTCAGGTTCGGCCGTCCGGCCTCACCATCTCCTTCGTGCCGCAGCCGTCCGACCGGCGCGAGCTGCACAGCTTCACCTTCGCGGACATGGCCGAGATGCTCAAGAAGTACGAAGCCGCCAACGTCGCGGCCGAGTAAGGGAGCGCTAAAAAATGCACCGCAGAAACCTTCTGGCCGCGGCTCTGGCGTCCTTGGCCCTGCCGGCCATCGGCCAGACCATTCCCGACACCGTCGATGAGCCGGTGACGATCACTTTCTACAACTACAACCTCGCGATGGCAGGTAACGGTGCCGACGCCACGCGCCGGCTGATCGACCAGTTCATGGCCGAAAATCCCAACATCACCGTGGACGCCATTCCGGTGGGGGCCGCTGAATCCACCACCACGGTGCAGGCCGACCTCGCCGCCGGCCAGCCGGTCGATCTGGTGCAGATGGGCTTTTCCACCCTCTCGTATGCCGTGGACAATTACGGCGCCGTGGCGCTCGAAGACATCATCTCCCAGGATGAACTCGACGGGCATTTCGAAGGCATGGTGCCAAACGGGCTCGATCTGGGCCGCTTGGATGACAAGACCTACGGCCTCGCCTACACCTTTTCGACCCCGGTTCTGTTCTACAATGCCGACCTCTTCCGGGAGGCTGGCCTGGATCCTGATCAGCCACCTGAAACCTGGGACGAAATTCGCGAAACTGCACTCGCCATCGAAGACGCCACAGGCAAGGAGGGCTTTGCCGCCGGTATCTTCGGCCCCAGTGCCGCCGACTGGCTGTTCCAGGGGGTGGTGCGCTCCAATGGTGGCGAGGTGATCTCGCGCGACCGCACGACCCTGACCTTCGCCGAACCTCCGGCTGTAGAAGCCGTACAAATGCTGCGCGATCTTTATGACGCCGGCGCCTTTGATCCCATGGACATCACCGCAGCGCTCGAAGGCATGTCCTCGGGCAATATCGGCATGTATCTCCAGACCAGCGCCATCCAGGGCGCGCTTGTCTCAGGTGCCGAAGGTAATTTCGAGCTTCGCGCCTCCACCATGCCGAGCTTCGGCGACAAGCCGGTGCGGCCGAACAATTCAGGCAGCGCGCTGGTGATCCTTTCCCAGGATCCGCTCAAGCAGCGCGCCGCTTGGGAGCTGATGAAGTTCCTCACCTCCGAAGAGGGTTACACCGTCATCACCTCGGAAATCGGCTATCTGCCGCTTCGCCCGGCCATTGTCGACGATCCGCGCTACCTCAAGGATTGGGTGGAGGAGCATCCGCTGGTGCAGCCCAATCTCGACCAGCTCGCCATTCTCGAGCCGTGGGAATCCATGCCCGGCCCCAACTATCTCCAGATCGTCTCCATCATGATGGATGCCGCCGAGATGGCCGTCTATGGCGGGGTCGATGTGGAAGCCACGCTCCGTGACGCGCAGGCCAACGCTCAGGCGCTGATGCCCTAACCAGCATGCCTGGCGGGTTCCGCCGGGCGCCCTTCTCTCTCCCAAAGGACGAGCGCAATGGTTCGCAATCTCCCTCTTTCAACGGTCCTCGTGACAGCCGCCCTCATGTCCGGAACAGCGGGCGTGGCGGCACAGGCCATGCCGGCCGCCGTCGATGAACAGGTCGAAATCACCTATTACAACTACAATCTGGCCTCCGCGGGCATTGGCGCGGAAGCCACGCAACAACTCATTGCCGATTTCGAAGCCGCGCACCCCAACATCACCGTCAACGCCGTAGGCGTGCAATCAACCGAGATGGTTTCACGGATCCAGGCGGATATGGCCGCTGGCATCGGGCCGGACGTGACCCAAACGATTTTCGACGATCTCGCCTACACGATCGACAATTTCGGCGCCGTCGCACTCGAGGATATCGTGCCGCCCGAAGAACTCGCCGCCCATTTCGAGGGCATGTCGGAAAACGGTCTGGAGCTGGGCCGGCTCAATGGCAAGACCTATGCGCTCGCCTATACCTTCTCGACACCTGTCCTGTTCTACAATGCCGACCTCTTCGAGCAAGCCGGCCTCGATCCCGACCAGCCGCCCCGGACCTGGGAAGACCTCAAGACGGCGGGCCTTGCCATAGAAGAAAACACCGACGCCCGCGCCTTCGAAGCAGCGATCGTCGGCCCCGGTTCGGGTGGCGATGACTGGATGCTCCAGAGCGTTATCCTATCCAATGGCGGCCGCACGCTTTCGGAAGACCGCACCACACTCACTTTCCATGAGCCTGAAGCCATCGAGGCCATCGCCATGTTGCGGGATCTTTACGAGTCCGGCGTCTTCCATCCCGGCGAGCTGGGCTCGAGCATGGAGAGCATGGCGGCTGGCCAGGTCGGCATGTACCTGACCTCGTCGGTACTGCAGGCCTATCTGATCGCCGGCTCGGAAGGCAATTTCGAGCTGCGCTCGGCGCAGATGCCCGGCTTCGGTGAACGGCCGGCCTCTCCCACCAATTCGGGCAGCGGCCTAGTGATTCACACCACCGATCCGGTCAAGCAGCGCGCGGCGTGGGAATTGATGAAGTTCATGACCTCGCCCGAGGCCTATACCGTCATCACCTCGCAGATCGGCTATGTGCCCCTGCGCACCGACATCGTGACTGATCCCGCCTACCTCGCAGACTGGGTGGCCGAGCATCCGCTGGTCCAACCCAATCTCGATCAGCTCGAACGGCTGGAACCTTGGGTCGCCTATCCTGGCCCCAATTACCGACAGATCAATTCGATCATGATGGATGCCATGGATATGGCCGTGTTCGGCGGCGTCGATGTCGAAGCGACGTTGCGCGACGCCCAGGCCAATGCACAGGCCCTCATGCCCTGAAACAAGCGCCGCGTGCCTCGCGCGCGCGGCGGTTCTCCACAGCAATAGGTGCCCCAATGGCTGACCTGTCCCTTTCATCGCCGATTGTCCGGCCGCGCAAGAAGCGGAGGCTGGCGGCTGATGACCGGTATCAATTCGCTCCCTGGCTCTATCTCCTGCCGGCCATCGCCACGCTCGTCATCTGGGTCTATTGGCCCCTCGTCGACGCTTTCCGGCTCAGCATGTTCCAGTGGAACATGCTGCCCACTACCGAGCCCAAATTCGTCGGCTGGACCAATTTCGCCAATATCTTCTCCCTGCCGAAATTCTGGCAGGCGGTCCGCAATACGGGCATCTACGTTATCGGCCTTCTGCCGCTGGCCGTGCTGATCCCCCTCGCGCTGGCCATCTATACACACGACCTGCCGGCGCGGGCTCGAAACATCTATCGCGCCATCATCTTCGTGCCGATGATCATTGCCCCGGTGGTCGCCGCCGCGGTCTGGCGCTGGCTGCTCGACCCCGGCCACGGCATGGTCAACCAGGCGATCACCGGGTTGGGCGGGGAACCGGTGCGGTTCCTGGCCGATCCCAACTTCGCCATCTGGACCATAATCCTGCTCACTGGCTGGAAACTCATCGGCTTTTCCACGCTCATCCTTTCCGCCGCCAACGCCAACATCAATCCCTCGCTAGTCGAAGCCGCCCGCATGGACGGCGCGAGCAAGTGGGAGATCATCCGCGACATTCGCCTGCCGCTTCTGATGAACACCGTGCTGTTCCTGGTGATGATGACCATCCTGCTCGGCGCCCAGTGGAGCTTTTCCTACATCAACGTCCTCACCGGCGGCGGCCCGCTAGGGTCGACCACCAACATCTTCTACGTGCTCTGGGAGTTCGGCTTTTCGTCCATGTCGGTGGGCTGGAGTTCGGCTGCCGCGGTCATCCTCTTCCTCGCCTTCGGCGCACTGGCCTTCGTGCTGTTCCGCCTCATCGAGAGGTATTCCTTCTATGACAACTGATGCCCTTTCCGCTCCCACCACAGGTTTCGCCATCCGTCCGCGCCGCCGGGCCCGCCGGCTGGGAAACAGCCCCGCCAGCACCGCCTTCGGCCATGTGCTGATGGCGCTCCTCTCGATCTTCTGCCTGTTCCCGGTCTACTGGATGGTGGTAACCTCGTTCCGCCCGGCCAATGCGATTTTCGAGACATCACTGCTGCCGACATCGGGGTCGCTCGAGAACTATATCTACGCGCTCAACGCCATCCCCGTCGCCCAGATGCTGGTGAATACGCTGGTGGTGTCCGCCGCGGTCACGGTCATCCAGCTCGCCACCGGACTTTTTGCGGCTTACGCCTTCGCTCGCTGGCGCTTTCCCTTCGACAAGGCGATCTATGCCCTGGTGGCGCTGACCTGGCTCGTGCCGTTCCAAGTCGTGATGATCCCCAACTACCTTATCGTCGCCCGGCTCGGCCTGCTCGACTCCATCGTCGCGCTCATCCTGCCAAATTTCGCCTCGGCCCTCGCCATCATGCTGCTCTACCAGACCATGCGGTCTTTCCCCCGCGAGGTGATCGAGGCGGCGCGCATGGACGGCGCCCGGAGCTGGCGGATCCTATGGGATGTGCTTACGCCCAATCTGCGCGGCATTCTGGCCTCGCTCGCCATCCTCATCTTCATTTCCACCTGGAACGAATATTTCTGGCCCCTGCTCCTCACCCGCTCGGCCGAAAACAGCGTCATCCAGATCGGCATTCAGATGTTCATGACCTCCGAGGGCACCCAATGGGGACCGCTCATGGCGGCCTCGACAATGGCCAGCCTGCCGATCCTTGCCATCTACATCGTCCTGCAGCGTCAGGTCATCCAGTCCTTCATGAAATCAGGTATTCGATAAATGAACACCCCTCTCTCCCGCCACATAGCCGTCGCCGGCGCCTATAACATCCGCGACCTGGGCGGCTATCGCACACCCAACGGGGAAACCGCTTGGCGCCGCATCCTGCGCTCGGACGGCCTGCACCGTATCGACGCCGAAGGCATGGCCATGCTTGTCGAAGCCGGCGTCGTGACGGTCATCGATCTTCGTCACGACACCGAATGCGCCACCCAGCCCAACCCGCTCGCGGGCCATGACGCCGTGCGCTACCACAATGTTTCGCTGTTTGCCGATCTCGCCCCCACGGGCACGTCTTCAGGCGACGTCCTGCTCGATCTCTACATCAAGGCGTTGGACGAGCGCGGGGCCGCTATCGCCCAGGTGCTGACGCTGATCGCCGAGGCACAGGACGGCGCCGTCCTCTTCCACTGCACCGCTGGCAAGGACCGCACCGGCATCATCGCGGCTCTGCTGCTCGCGCTGGCCGGCGTCGAGACGACGCTTATCCTTGAGGACTATGCCCTCACCGCAACGATGATTGCTCCCATGGTCGAAGAACTGATCGCTGGCGCGCGCGAGCGCGGCGTCGATCCGGAAGCCTTCATGCCTTTACTCGCGGCCGAGCCAGTCACCATGGAACGCACTATCGCCCATATCCAAGCCAATTACGGGTCGGTCGAGGCCTATCTCGCCGGCATCGGGCTGAGCGGGGAAACTGTCGCCAAACTGAAAAATCGCCTGTCGGGAGAATGAAGATGGCTGAACTTTCCATTTCCGGCGTCAAGAAGTCCTATGAGGGCAAGCAGGTCCTCCATGGCGTCGACGTCGAGATCGAACCGGGCCAGTTCGTAGTGATCGTCGGCCCCTCTGGCTGCGGGAAATCCACGCTGCTGCGCATGATCGCCGGGCTTGAGACGATTACAGCGGGCGAAATCGCCATCGCCGGCGAGGTGGTCAACGATATCGATCCCGCCGACCGCGGCTGCGCCATGGTGTTCCAGAACTATGCGCTCTATCCGCATATGACGGTGGCCGAAAACATCGGCTATCCCCTCAAGATCGCCCGCATCGAAAAAACCGAGCGTGAGCGTCGCGTCCGCGAGGCGGCGGCCATTCTGGATCTTTCCGACTACCTCGACCGCCGGCCCGGCCAGCTCTCGGGCGGCCAACGCCAGCGCGTCGCCATGGGCCGCGCCATCGTGCGCGAGCCGGCCGTATTCCTGTTCGACGAGCCGCTTTCCAATCTCGACGCCAAGCTGCGCGTACAGATGCGCATCGAGATCAAGAAGCTTCACAAGCGCCTGGGCGCCACCTCGATCTTCGTCACCCACGATCAGGTCGAGGCCATGACCCTGGCCGACAAGCTGATCGTCATGAACAAGGGGCATATCGAGCAGGTCGGCTCACCCAGCAGCGTTTACAAGACGCCCGCCTCCACGTTCGTCGCCGGGTTCATGGGCGCCCCGGCCATGAATCTCACCGATGGCGAGCTGCTCGATGCGGCCACAGTCGCCCTCGATTTCGCCCCGTATGAGCATTTCCGCCTGCCCCAGCCGGTCCCCGGCATCAATGGCCGGGTGACTGTCGGCTTCCGGCCGGAAGAAATCCGCATTTCCAAAGGAGGCAAGGGGCTCAAGACGCAGGTCGAGCTCATCGAGGAACTCGGCGGCAGCCGCGTCGCTTATTGCACCGCCGGCTCCAACGAATTCGCCGTCGTCGTGCCGCCCACGGTCGACCTGGATGAGGGCGAGACCGTCGCGCTCGATATCCCAAGCGCTGCCATTCACCTGTTCGACGCCGAATCCGGCAAAAGGTTGCAGACCGGCGCCGCTGTCACAAAGCTGGCCGTTCCAGCCTGACGCCTCAGGCCGCGGGCGCGCCGCGGCCTGTCCTTATCTCGCCGAAAGCCGTCACCAGATGATCGAATACCGCTCGGATTCTTGGCACGCGTGAGAGATTCTCATGCGTCACGACCCAGGTATCGAGAAGATGGATGGAGAAATCCGGGATCACCCGGACAAGGCGAAGGTCGGCCTCCCCCAAAGGCACCTGACACACCGCGATGCCGACGCCGGCCCGTGCAGCGGCCACTTGAGCAGGATGGCTGTCTGTGCGCAGCACGAAACGGTCGAGTGAGAATTGCGGCCCCAGCCCCTCGGCGATGGTGATATCGCTACGGCTGCGATCCGGCCCGATTAAGTCGTGCTCGGCGAGATCGTTCAGCGTTTCCGGCATTCCGCGCCGCGCGATATAATCGGGCGAAGCGAAAAGGCCGATCGGAATCGCGGCGACCTTGCGCGCCACCAGCGCTCCCTGCCTGGGCGCCACCGTCCTCACCGCCAGATCGACTTCATGAGCGAGAATGTCGGCCTGAGCATTGCTGAGCGACAGCTCAACCCTCAACCGAGGATGCTTTTCGCGCAGCGTCCGCAGCATTGGCGGAACGACTTCAACGCCCATCATCTCGGGCACGCTAATGCGCACGGTTCCCGCGATCTCACCGTGGGGTGCCGAAGCCTGCCGCACGAAGAGGTCAGACGCCAGCGCCATGGTGCGGGCCGTCTCCCGCAGCGCCTCGGCAGTCTCGGTGGGCGTCAGTCCATTGACCGACCGCGTGAACAACACCGCGCCCAGTGCATGCTCCAACGCCTCTATCCGTGTCCGCACCGTGGGATGCGACAGCCCCAATCGCCGCGCGGCCGCTGAAAGGCTGCCGGTTTCAAGCACCGCCAGGAAGATGCGCTGGTCATCCCACGAGATCGAGGAGCTCATAAGAAATCTTACAGCGACTGAAGCACCGACGGCAAATTCTTTAGGTGTCGCGTTTCAGCAATGCGAGCGCGCCGGCCTCACTCCCACTCGATTGTTCCCGGCGGTTTGGACGTGACGTCATAGACCACGCGGTTGATGCCCTTGACCTCGTTGATGATCCGGGTCGCGGCGCGGCCCAAAAAGCTCATGTCGAAGGGATAGAAATCGGCGGTCATGCCATCGACCGAGGTCACCGCCCGGAGCGCGCAGACGCTTTCATAGGTCCGGCCGTCCCCCATCACCCCTACGGTTTGCACCGGCAGCAGCACGGCGAAGGCCTGCCAGATGGTGTCGTAGAGACCTGCCTTGCGGATTTCGTCGAGATAGATCGCGTCCGCCTGGCGCAGGATGTCGAGCTTTTCGCGCGTCACGCCGCCCGGCAGGCGTATGGCAAGGCCAGGCCCGGGGAAAGGATGGCGGCCGACGAAATGCTCGGGCAAACCGAGTTCACGGCCGAGCTTGCGTACTTCGTCCTTGAACAGTTCGCGCAAGGGTTCCACGAGCTTCATGTTCATGCGCTCGGGCAACCCGCCGACGTTGTGATGGCTCTTGATGGTGACCGAAGGGCCGCCCGTAAACGATACGGATTCGATCACATCCGGGTAGAGCGTGCCTTGGGCGAGGAATTCCACCCCACCGATCTTGGCGGCTTCCTTTTCGAACGTCTCGATGAACAGCCGGCCGATGATCTTGCGCTTGGCCTCAGGCTCGACGACGCCCTCGAGTTCACCGATGAATTCATCCGATGCATCAACATGCACGAGCGGAATGTTGTACTGATGCCTGAACATCGAGACCACTTCGTCGGCCTCGTTCTTGCGCATCAGTCCGTGGTCGACAAAAATGCAGGTGAGCTGATCACCGATCGCCTCGTGGATCAGGATGGCGGCCACCGAGGAATCCACACCGCCCGAGAGACCGCAGATCACCTTCTTGTCGCCTACCTGCTCGCGGATCGCAGCAATCGCCTGCTCGCGGTAGGCGGCCATGGTCCAGGTCGCCTCGCAACCGCAGATCTCGTGCACGAATTGAGCGTAGAGCTTGGCGCCGTCAGGCGTGTGCACCACTTCGGGATGGAACTGGACGCCGTAGAATTTGCGCTCCTCATTGGCGATCATCGCGAACGGCGCGCCGGGCGAGGTGCCGACCACCTCGAAGCCCTGAGGGATCTCGGAGACCTTATCTCCGTGGCTCATCCACACCTGGTAGGAATGATCGAGTTCCCATACGCCATTATAGAGCGCGCAATCCTTTTCGATCCGCACCTCGGCGCGGCCGAATTCGCGCATGTACCCCGGTTCGACCACACCACCCAGCGCCACGCACATCGCCTGCTGCCCGTAGCAGATGCCGAATACGGGAACGCCATAGTCGAGCAGTTTCGGATCTACCTGAGGTGCACCTTCCTCAATCACGCTTGCCGGACCGCCCGAAAGGATGATGCCCTTAGGCTTGAGCACGTCGAGCTTCTCGACCGCCGTGCTGAAAGGGTGAATCTCGCAATAGACCCCGGTTTCGCGGACCCGGCGTGCAATGAGCTGGGTGACCTGCGAACCGAAATCGACGATAAGGATGGTGTCGGTGGGGGCGTCGTTCTGCATGGCGAGGCTTTAATCGGAATCGGACGATGAAGCAATGGGTCGCGAGACTGCATTATTGCGTGAAGATGACGCAAATAATCGATGAGGGCCGTGCAACTCACCGGGGGTTACCGCGTTGTTAGGGCAACTGGCGGACGCCGGGAGACCAACCGGACTGCCGAGAAAAACGGGTTATGCGCGGCCCCCCAAAGCGTCCCACTCCGCGCATCCCGGTCAAAAGGCCACTTGCGGTCCCATGCCCTTAGGCCTTTTGCAGCCGCCCCGGATGTCCCTCGCATCCGGGGTGGTTGATTTTTGGGACGATCAGTTGAGAATGGCCAGCGAAGCGTTGAGCAGCGTCGCAAAAGCGACCCACGCCGCGTAGGGCAAGAAGAGCAGCGCCGATACCCGGTCCCGATTCCAACGCTCGGCGACAAAGGCGACGATCACCGCCAGCATCGGCACGATCACGACCATTCCGAGCCAGAGATTTTCCGCGATGAAGAATGCCGGTGACCAAGCCCAGTTCAGCAGCATCTGAACCAGCCATAGCCCCATGGCCAAGCTCAATGGCGCGGCGAGAAAGGTGCGCCAGCCGGCTATGGCGATCAGGGCGTAAAGCGCGAACCAGACCGGCGCGAACACCCAATCAGGCGGATTGAACGGCGGCTTTTCCAATCCGGCATACCAGAGACCGGGCGCCGTCTGCGAGCCGATCAAGGCTCCGACCCCGATCACGATGATGAGAAACAGGGCCAGCGTCAGAAGGGCGCGCGGCTGCTTGAGGTCGTTGAACGTGGGGGCATGTGCCATGCGCCTTGAACGCGACCACAGCGTATTTGGTTCAACCGGACCTTTTGGTCAGAACGGCGCAGAAAAAGCCGTCGGTGTCAGTGCTCGCCGGCGTCAGCGTCACCGTCATTCCGTTCCGGCTCACTGGTTTCGCCGCACCGGGAAACAGAGCGTTCCAGCGTTCGGGCAGGGAGACGAGCGCGAAATCGGGGTGCCGCTCCAGAAATGCCGCGACCTGATCGTCGTTCTCCTGGGGCAGGATCGAGCAGGTGACATAGACAAGTTCGCCCCCTGGTTTCAAAAAACCAGCCGCGTCATCAAGCACCGCTACCTGCTCGGTCAACCGCGTTTCGAGCTGTGCTGGGCTGAGCTTCCATTTGGTGTCGGGCCGTCGCCGCCATGTCCCTGTTCCGGTACAGGGAGCATCGACCAGCACGCGGTCGATGCGGCCTTCGAGGTCATCAAGCGCTCCCGCATCGGGGTTACGCACCTGGGCATTGCGCACGCCATTGCGCTTCAGTCGCTCGTGGATCGGAGCCAGACGCGTCCGTTCACTGTCATAGGCGAAGATCTGCCCGGTATTGCCCATCGCCGAAGCCAGCGCCAGCGTCTTGCCCCCGGCGCCCGCGCAAAGGTCGAGAACCTGCTCGCCAGGCTTTGCGCTCGCCAGAAGCGAAACGATCTGGCTGCCTTCGTCCTGAACCTCGAACCAACCCTTCTGGTAGCCCTCATCGGCGGTGACATTTGCCGTCCGCGCGTCGGTCGACCCCGATGGGATTCGCAGGCCGTCGGGCGCAATGCGCGTCTCGGCAGGTTCAAACCGCGCCAGCGATTTCTTCACCCGTGCCCGATCAGATTTGAGCCGATTGACGCGCATGTCGAGCGGCGGGCGGGTGGACATCCCCTGCCCTTCCTCGATCCAGCGCTCTCCGAAATTTTCCTCCAGAGAGGGAGCCAGCCATTCCGGCACGTCAGCCTTCACCCAGTCGGGGGCATCGGAAAAAACCGAGTCGGAAGAAAGCCTTAGCACCTCGGCCTCTGAAATCGATTCCGGCGCGAAGCGGTCGGCGCTGAAGTCCTGATTCAAGGTCTTCACGTCCTGATTCCACTCGGTCACCACAACCGAAAGCACCAGTGCGCGCGGCGTATCCTCCCCCATGCGCCAGGCATGGCGCGCCCGCTTGCGCAGAGCGTCGTAGACGAGATTGCCGATCGCCGCGCGGTCGCCGGCGCCGGCAAAGCGATGGTCCAGCGCCCACGCCTTGAGCGCTTCGGAGGCTGGACGCTTGCGCGCTTCCACGTCGGCCAACACCTCGATGGCCGCAGCCATCCGTCCGGGCAGCCGCATCAGAGCGTCCCCGCCATGGTCAGCCAGAACGCAACGCCTACCATGGACTACTTGCCCCCGCGGTAGTTCGGGCTTTCGCGGGTGATGGTCACGTCATGGACATGACTTTCGCTCAGCGCCGCCCCCGAGATCTTCACGAAGGTCGCTTCGCGGCGGAAGGTTTCGAGGTCCTTGGCCCCGGTATAGCCCATAGCGGCGCGCAAACCGCCGGCGAGCTGGTGCAGCACCGCCCCGGCCTGGCCCTTGTAGGGCACCTGCCCTTCGATCCCTTCGGGCACCAGCTTCATGGTGTCGTTGACCTCCTGCTGGAAGTAGCGATCTGCCGAGCCACGCGCCATGGCGCCCACCGAGCCCATGCCGCGATAAGATTTGTACGAGCGGCCCTGGTAGAGATAGACCTCGCCCGGGCTTTCGTCGGTGCCGGCGAGCAGCGAGCCCACCATGGCGCAGGCCGCGCCGCCGGCGAGGGCCTTGGCCAGATCGCCCGAGAACTTGATGCCGCCATCGGCGATCACCGGCACGCCCTGCTTGTCGGCTTCCTCGGCACAGGCCATGACGGCCGCGAGCTGCGGCACGCCAACGCCGGCGACGATGCGGGTGGTGCAGATCGAACCCGGCCCAATGCCGACCTTGATGGCGTCAGCGCCGGCGTCGATCAGCGCCTTGGTGGCTTCAGCAGTCGCCACGTTCCCGGCAACGATGCGCGTGGAATTGCTTTCGCGCTTGACGCGCTCGACGGCCTCGGCGACGCGCACCGAATGGCCATGCGCCGTGTCGATCACCAAAAGGTCGACACCGGCGTCGATAAGCCCGAGCGAGCGCTCGAAGCCCTGGTCGCCGGTGGTCGAAGCGGCGGCAACGCGCAGGCGGCCCTGGGCGTCCTTGATGGCGTTGGGATGCAGTTGGGCTTTCTCGATGTCCTTGACGGTAATCAGCCCGATGCAGTTCTGGAATTCGTCGACCACAAGGAGCTTTTCGATGCGGTGCTGGTGCAGGAGACGCTTGGCCTCCTCCTGGCTCACACCCTCGCGAACGGTGATCAGGCCCTCACGAGTCATCAATTCGGAGATCTTCTGGCGGTCGTTGCTGGCAAAGCGCACATCGCGATTGGTGAGGATGCCCACCAGCTTGCCATTGTTGCGCCCGCCCGTGCCGCCATTGGCGACCACGGGAATGCCTGAGATCTTATAGCGGTCCATCAGCGCATAGGCATCGGCCAGCGTCGCATCGGGGCCAATGGTGATCGGGTTGACCACCATGCCGGATTCGAAATGCTTGACCTGCTTGACCTGTTCGGCCTGCTGCTCCGGGGTAAGGTTGCGATGGATCACCCCCATGCCCCCGGCTTGAGCCATAGCGATCGCCATTCTGGCTTCCGTCACCGTATCCATGGCCGAGGAGAGGATCGGCAGGTTGAGCGCGATGTCCTTGGTCACGCGGCTGCGGATATCGACGTCTGTCGGCAGCACGTCGGAACGGGCGGGCTGCAGCAGCACGTCGTCGAAGGTGAGCGCGGCGTCACCGGTAATTGAGGTAATGATCTTCGCCAAGGCCAGCCCCTTTCGTGCCCTTCATCGTGGAACGGATGAATGTCGATGGTTTAGCGTGGCGAGCCGTCGGCTTTGTGACCGCCCTGCCCGCCCGCGTTTGTCCGCTTGCCGGCGAAAGGAAAGACTCATCGCCAGCTTTTGGGTTGGCGAGGGTCAATAGCACCGCGATCGGGCTTTGGGAAGTGGGGCGCTACTCCCGGATATCCTGATATTCGGTCGTCGCCGGCTTACCGCGGAAGGTCATCGAAACGAAGTTTTTCGCATAGACAAAGCCGGTACGCAGGATTCCCTCATGCGCCAAGCGGCGGCCCGAGGTCTTGATGCGCAGCCGGTGCGTCCATTTGACCGGACCGATTTTGGACAGCCGCACGGCGACATCGGTATCCTCGCCGTAGAAGGAGATCGTGCGGTCATATCCGCCTGCCTTCTCCCAGGCCTCACGCCGAAACACGAAATTGCCGCCATGGATCACCGAACCGACGCGAAGGATGAAGCGGTTCACGATATAGGCGCCGTAAGTGAAGACGTAGAACACCTCCACAAGCGCACGCTGGCTACGCGTCAGGTCGTAATAGAAATACGGCCCTGAAAGGCAGACAAGTTCGGGATGCTTTGTGAACTCGTCGACTACGGTTGAAAGCCACCCCTCGGGTACCATGGTGTCCGCATCGATATTGGCCACCAGATCATAGCCGGCGCTCGCCGCAAAACCGGCATGCCGCGCATGAACAAGGCCCTTGTTCATCTCCTTGACGACGCGCACGCCGGGATAGCTCGCGGCAATCTCTCCGGTGCGGTCGGTCGAGGCGTTGTCGATGACGATGACATCGGCGGGCTGCCCGCTCCGCTTGACTTCGGCAAGGATGGCTTCGAGGCATTGCCCGATCATCGCTTCTTCATTGTAAGCGGGGATAACGAATGCGATTTTCATGCGGCCTTGCGAAATTGCTTTACTCTACGGTCGATAAGCGGGGGTAGAGGCCGTTTGTCAACGCGTCAAGACGGTGTTTTCATGGCGCTCGCCCGCCATTTCCACATATCGGTCGCACTAACTATCCGATTTGTGACAGATTGATGCAACACGAACATACCCAAACTTGCCTCACAGATCGGTCGTTTCCCCTCACAGCGCGAAAATATCGGCGTCCGTGTCTAGGCCACCGCCGATGGCCGTGGTGATCAGTTCGGCAGCGATACGCGCGAAGGTGATACTGTTGCCGCCATAACCCATAAGCGCAAATATCCTTGGACGCCGGGGCAATGGGCCAATCAGTGGCAGCCCGGTCACCGTGGTGCCGAAACTGCCGGCCCAGGCAAATTCGGGCGATGAATCGATCCGGGGCAGCAGGTTTGCAAGCTTCTCGCTCAGTCGCTTCGATTTTTCTCCGATCAACCGATCGCGCCTGTCTTCGTCACCGAAGGACTCGTCTTCGCCGCCGCAGATGATGCGCCCGTCATGAGTGGTGCGCAGATAAAGATAGGGATCGGACGCTCCCAGATGAGCGGCTCACCCGGCACGAGCGCCGATTTCGGCTGACGGCCCGTGGCGATCGCCCAGGTGGAAATGATCCTATGGCGATCCTCCTTGACGATATCGGTCAGTTCATACCCCGTCGCGAGCACCACATGGGAAGCGGAGATGGCCCGGCCCGATTTGGTTCTTACCGTAACGCCATTGGAGGAATGAACGAAATCGGCCGCTTCTTCGGGCGCGTAGATGCGGGCACCGCGCTCGGCGGCGCGCGTCAGAAGGCCGGTCGTCAGCTTGACCGGATCGAGCGCTAGATTGCCCTGGCTCAGGATCGCCCCATCCCGCTCGATTCCACCGAAAGCCCTGCCGCTGCGCGCTCATCGGCCTCCGCACGCAATGAAGAGCCCGAAAGCTGGTTGCCGGCGAGATAGAGCGTCTGCCGTGGCGACATCCGGCACGCGATCCCCAGTTCCTCGATGCGGCCCTTGAGATTGAGCACGGCCAGCCGGGCACGCCGCCATGCGCGGGTGGCTTTCTCGGACCCGATCTTGCCAGCCAGTTCGCGTAACGGCACATCGATCTCATATTGGACAAGTGCCGTGGTGGCAGGGGTAGAGCCACGTGACGGTCCTCGGCGGTCGAGAACGAGGACATCATGGCCAGCCTCGGACAACAGATCGGCCGCCATCGCCCCCGAAATGCCCGATCCTACCACCAAAACGTGGTTCTGACATCGCGGCTAAGCGGATGTTCTTCGATTTTCGTGGTGCAGTAAGAGAGCCATATCGAACGCCCCGTTCGGAGATCGAGTTTTCGTCTCAAGCCGGCTCCTGCGCCTTTTCGCGGGTAGCCCAACCTCCACCACCCCATTCACGCACACGAATGGTGATCTCGTCATTTTCGATATCGATGAGGTTGTAGGCGTTAGGCTCGCCACGCAGGCGCGTGGACGTCGTCGAGGCCGCCTGGGCGACCAGGATGTGTCCGGCAGCGCTCTCCCGCGGGCCAACTGGTTCGGACACCCGAACTTCGCCGATATGCTCGTGCTTGCGCACATAGGACATGTGAAAATGCCCCGACAGCACCAACCGCACGCCGATACGGGCGAAAGTCGCCAGCGCCTTGTCGGCGCGCCGCACCCGGTTCTGCTGTTTGCCCATCGGGCCTTCGGGCAGGAGAAGCGGGTGGTGCGCCACCACCACCTTGACCGTCTCGGGCGGCACCTGGGCGAAGCGCGCCTCGAGTTGTTCGAGCTGCTCTTGGCTGATCGCGCCATCGGCCCAGTTCAGCCCGCGCCAGTTGGCGCGGCGTGACGTCTTAAGCCCCGCCAATGCCACCCCGTCCCGCACGACGAACGGCTCCAGATCGCGGCTGATATAGCGGCGATAACAGCTATAGGGATTGAAGAAGCGCCGGATCAGATTGCGCTCCGGCACGTCGTGATTGCCCGGAACAGCCATGAACGGTGCCGGCAACGTGTCGAGAAATTCCCGGGCCTTGGCAAACTCCGCACGGCTTCCGATCTGGGTGAAATCGCCAGAGACGACGACGAGATCAGGCTTTTGCGCGGTGATTTCGGCTTCCATCGATTGGACCACGCTGTCGTCGTGATGGCCGAAATGCAGGTCGGAAAGGTGAACGATACGCATCAAGCCGTCTGTCCCATTGTGCCGGCGGCCTCCGATTGTTCCTCTGCGATCTCTTCCTTGATCGCGCGGAGCGGTGCAAGCACGGAAAGCGCGCGCGGATAGATCTTGAAATTCAGCGGCACCTCCATCGATGTCACCTCCCCGTCGATCATAAGCTGCAGGCGCGGCTTTTTCGACCGTATGGTGACGGTTTTTGCGGTCGAAATATCGAGGGCATCGTAATCGCGCCAGTGTCCAGCCAACATGCCCGTGGCCAGCTTGATCATGTCACCAAAATTAAGGTGGCGCAGCACATAGATGGTCAAAAGTCCCGTATCGAGTTTGTCGCGGTGGAAAAACCGGCCCAGCCCTTCGTCATAGGCGTTGGACGCGACGGCGATCGCCTGCACGCGTTCGATCCGGGTCTGGCCGTCGCCTGTCGCGATCTCCAGCGCCAATCTCCGGGCCCGCCCGATGCGACGGAAGAAATAGCGCATATAGCCGATCTTGGCCCCTACGCCCTGCCCCCGGATATATTCGCGACCCGCCGCCAGTTCGGGAATGACCCCAATCACCGCTTTATGAAGAAAAATGGTGCCGTTGACTTCCGAGACGTCTATGGCCAGTGGCTCCATGGTCGCCAGAGCATCCACGCATTCCTCCATGTCGAGCGGCACGCCCAGATCGCGCGCAAGAAGGTTCGCGGTGCCGAGTGGAAGAATGGCGAGGTTCTTGTCGCTGTCTATGACCGCTGTTGCCAACGCCGTGACCGTGCCGTCTCCGCCCGCCGCGATGATGGTGTCTGCATCGCTTTCGAGCGCTGTCTGGATCCGCTCGGACAGCTGTTTGTCGGGGTCGGCATCAATCGTGACGTCGAGCCCCCGCGCCTCGAATATCGCGCTGAGATCGGCTTCGGTGACTCCCAGCGCTTGGACGGTTCCGGAATTGACATTGAGCACAAGATGGAAGCGTCGCTGCGACATCGGTGGCCTGCGCAATTGAGGTTGGTTTTCCCTCAACGTCCGGAACGCCCGATTGGTTCGCCGGACTGAAATAATCCTCCGCCTCGGATTGTCACGCCGGGCGAGAGGGGTGATGATACAATCGACAATTCAATAGATTCACATCCCGCCGGACTTTTCCCTTGTCCCGTCTCATTCCGCTGATCCTGGCGGTGGCCCTGTTCATGGAAAACATGGATGCCACCGTCATCGCGACATCGCTTCCGGCCATCGCCGCGGATATCGGCTCCACGCCGGTGGCGCTCAAGCTGGCCTTCACTGCTTATTTCGTGGCGCTGGCCATCTTCATTCCCATGAGCGCCTGGCTGGCCGACAAGTTCGGCGCCAAGAACGTCTTCCGCGGCGCCATCCTGGTGTTCGTGGTCGGATCGATCGCCTGCGCCTTTGCAGGCTCCCTGCACGAATTCGTCATGGCGCGCTTTCTCAAGGGAATGGGCGGAGCGATGATGACGCCGCTCGCCCGCCTCATCCTGTTGCGCACCACCCCGCGCACCGAACTCGTCAACGCCATGGCCTGGCTCACCATCCCCGCGCTGATCGGCCCCACCCTGGGACCGCCCATCGGCGGGTTCCTCACAACATTCCTTTCCTGGCACTGGATCTTTCTCATCAACGTGCCCATCGGGCTCTTGGGCGTCGTGCTCATCACCAAATTCCTGCCGCATGTGGAATCGGCTGAGTTGCATCCCATTGATTTTCCCGGCCTCGCTCTCTGTGCTGTTGCCTTTTCGGGTATCGTTTTCGGGCTGTCGCTGCTCTCGATGCCCGTACTGCCCCTCTGGATCGCCATCGCTTCGACTGCCATCGGTGTCGCGGCGGTGCTGATCTACATCCCCTATTCCCTCAGGATCGATCACCCACTGCTCGACCCGCGTCTGTTCTTGCAGCCGACTTATCGCGCGGCAGTCCTGGGCACTGCGTTCTTCCTGATCGCGGCCGGCGCAACCCCGTTCCTGCTGCCACTCATGCTGCAGGTCGGCTTCGGCTATTCGCCGTTCGAAACCGGGCTCATCACCTTCGTCGCCTCGCTGGGCGCGCTGGCCATGAAATTCATGGCCAAACCGATCTATGAGCGCATCGGCTTCCGCACGGCACTCTTGGCCGCTGCGATCCTTTCGCCCATCGGCATGGCCATCCAGGGATCCTTTGTCGCCAAGACGCCCATAGTGGTCATGATGCTGGTCATTTTCCTCGTGGGTCTGGTCCGCTCCATGTATTTTACCGGGCAGAACGCCTTGGCCTTCGCCGATATCGAAGACGATCAGGCCGGCCCCGCCACCGCTATTCATTCGGTGATGCGTCCGATCGCCACCGCCCTGGCGGTCGCCATGGCCGGCGGTGTGCTCGAATTGAGCAGCCATCTGCGGGGCGAGCCATTGGGCGTTATCGATTTCCACGTCGCATTCTACGTGATCGCCGCCATATCGCTGTTGGCGGTGATCCCCTATCTGCGTTTGGCAAAAGACGCCGGCAGCGAGGTCTCCGGCCACCGAACAGCCGCCCAACGGGCTGCGGCACTCGAAAAGGCGAGCGAAAAAGGCTTCGAAGGCCGCGCGCCGCGCTTTTAATCCTGCCGCTCGCCCTTGAACCCGCGCGCGATAAGATAGGTCTCGGCCGATTCCGCGCGGCTCGAGGGCGGCTTGGCATGGAAGGTCGAGGCGAAATTGCGCTTGAGCATGGCCAACAGCTCGTGCTCGGTCCCGCCCTGGAACACCTTGGCCACGAACGTTCCTCCCGGCGCCAGGACATCGAGCGCGAAATCGGCGGCGATTTCCACGAGCGCCACAATCCGCAGGTGGTCGGTGGGTTTATGTCCTGTCGTGGGTGCCGCCATGTCGGAAAGCACGATATCGGCCTTGCGTCCACCAAGCAGGGCGATCAGCGCCTGCGGCGCGTCCTCGTCGGTAAAATCCTTCTGCAGCAGCGCGGCGCCAGGCACCGGATCCATTTCCAGGTAGTCGATCCCCACTACCGTCGGGTTTTCCGGGTCCGATTTCACGGCCTTGACGGCCACCTGGCACCATCCACCGGGCGCCGCCCCTAGGTCGACCACCCGCATGCCAGGTTTGAGCAGCCCGTATTTCTCGTCTAGTTCGAGAAGCTTGAATGCCGACCGCGCCCGCCAACCTTCTGCGCGCGCGCGGGCGACATAGGGGTCGTTGAGCTGGCGCTGCAGCCACAACGTCGAGGATGTCGTCCGCTTGCGCGCCGTCTTGACCCGGGTCTTGAGGTCCCGTTCGCCGCGCCGCCCGGAGCCTTTGCCTGTGGGTTTATTGGGCATCGCTCCCTCCTCTGCGTCTGCGGCTCGGGCGGGGACGCATCCACACGCGGTCGTCCGACATCATCGAAATGAGAATTCCCTCGCGCAGCCCTCGGTCGGCCACGCGGATCCGCTGGCATGGCCATTCGCGGCGGATAGCCTCGAAAATGGCACAGCCGGGGATGACCAGATCGGCCCGTTCCCGCCCGATGCAGGGATTGGCCATGCGTTTTTCATAGCTCATGGCCAGCAATACGCGCATGGTCGCGTCCACATCGTTGGCATGCATCCAGAGCCCATCGACCTTGGCGCGCTCATAGCGCTCAAGCCCAAGATAGAGCCCGGCAAGCGTGGTTACCGTTCCCGACGTGCCGAGAAAATGCACCGGATGGCTGCCCAGCATGTTGCGAAGCTTGTCGCGTCCCCGGAAGTGACGCAATTGCTGGGTGACGTGATCGACCATTGCCTCGAAAACAGCCGGCGTCACGTCGACGCCGCCGAACTTTTCGGCGATCGAAACCACCCCGACAGGCAGCGACTGCCAGGAGCGGATCGAAGCGGAGGTCTTGCCCTGGTTGCGCGGACGCCCGCCACGGAAATCGAGCCAGGCGAGTTCGGACGAACCGCCACCGATATCGAACAGGATGGCGCCTGGCGCATCGATTTCGATCAGATCCGCGCAGCCGGTCACCGCCAGTTCCGCTTCGGTTTTGCGGTCGATTACCTCGAACTGCAGGCCCACCTCGCGCTTGACGCGGCTGAGAAACGCAGCCGAATTGGTTGCCGCGCGGCACGCTTCGGTTGCGACGATGCGCGCCTTGATACCCTCATGTTGGGCGAGCTTGCCGCGGCAGAGCTTGAGCGCCTCGATCGTACGCTCCATCGCCGCTTCAGAAAGCCGGCCGGTCTGGCTCAGCCCCTCCCCTAGTCGAACGATGCGCGAAAAGCCATCAAGCACGCGAAAGCCGTTCTCAGTCGGCTTGGCGATCAGGAGACGGCAATTGTTGGTGCCCAGGTCGAGCGCGGCGTAAATGGGAGCGCGCTTCTTGCGCGTCCCGCCGGATTTGGCTTGCGATGTCCACCGCGGCCCGCGCTTGGCGCCCGGATGCGCCTTTGCGTCGTCGCGATCATGCCGGACTGGTTCGCGTCCACGCTCCCGCGCATGAACACTGGCCGCCGGCAAGGCGGTGGACCGATGGGAATCGGTCACTCGGTTCTCCGTGCTGCCTGGTCGCCCTATAGGACCCCGGGACGGGTTCGTTTCCCCTTCCCGCACCCGGTCGAATGGCGCCCGAGGCAGATCATTTTTCACTTCGAAGCCACGGTAGTCCATCGCGGCAGGTAACGCAATCATCCCGCGCGACAGCGCTCGCCGGCACCTGGTCAATTTGTGGCCACAAAAATCCAGTTTATCCCACGTCTACGGGAGGGGGGCCGCAGTCGCGCAGTCCCCATGCACGCCTCCATGCGTGATCAACCTGCCCGTTTGCGGAACATCCTCCAATTGGCCGATCCGCTCGCGACGGTTTTCGTCTGCCAATGACTTCTCGGAACCAAGTGCCGGTCCATCCAGTGCTCTGGTTGTACTGTGCCTCATAGAGCCCAAGGACAATATTAAAGTGATGCGTCTTGTCTTTTCGCTTCTTCTCGCCGCCTTCGCTGCCTCCATCGTCAACACCCCCGCTTCCGCCAGGGACGCACAAACCGTCATCAACGTCATGCTCAGCGAGCTTGGCGCCACCCGCCCCTCCGGATGTCCCGGTCGCTGGTGCGCATGCTATCTCGACACCGTCCTCGCCCGCACAGGCCTCGCCCCACGGGGCTCGAACCAGGCGCGCGATTTTGCCAACTACGGCGCCGAGGCCGCTCCGGGCACGGTGGGCTCCATCATGGTGATGTCCAGTCATGTGGGCGTGGTGGTCGGCGCTTGCGAAAACGGTCAGGTCCAGATCGTTTCGGGCAATTATTCCAACCGGGTTGCCCTTGGCTGCTACAGCCCCAACCGCGCCATCGCCTGGCGCGCCCCGGTGCGTCATTAAACTCACCGATGATTGAAATTGCGGGCTTGAAATCGCCAACGTGTGCCGCTAAACAGGCGCAACTCTTCCGGAGCCATCCGGTTCGAGGCAAGCGGCAAGCTCGCACTGGTGGGGAATAGGTTAACGGTAGACCCACGGACTCTGACTCCGTTAGTCCTGGTTCGAATCCAGGTTCCCCAGCCAAACAAAATCAATGACTTAGCCGGAAAATCCCTCAGAAACGTGTCGCACATGTCGCGGAATCTGTGGGAATGTAAGTCATTGATTTGCAACGTGTGACGATCATCGGAGGCAGCGGACCGCGACACACGCGCGACATGCTTCGCGCCGATTCCGCCTGTTGTAGCCCCTACCCTACAAACAAAAACCCCACCGCCGTTAAGCGATGGGGTCTGCGTGACGATGTGGCGCAGTTCAGCGACTCGCTAGAGCAGCCGTAGTGGCCGCTGCCCGCCGGCGCGCCTCGGTCAGCATCCGGGTGTGGACTCGGGTCTGTGCCTCTGCAAGCACTTCCTTGTCCTTTTTTGCGTGATAGCTGGGCTCATCTTGCCCGACGAACGCACCTGCATCGTCGGCATCGGCGTAAAGCGTGGCGAGGGCCAACCGAACCTCCCGCCGCCGCTTCTTTTGGCCTGCCTTCAACGTCCTCATTTCCTCCTGCAGCGGGCGGATTTCGGCCAGCAGGCGTTCCCGTTCCAGGCTACTCATATCATTACCCATTTCAATTCTCCTCTTCTTGCGCCACTCGAGCGCATGTCAAAACGTGCTCGGCGAAGCCCACGCATGGATGTGCCGAACGAGCCCTTGCGGGCGGTTGCGATGTATGGAAGAGCCGCGAAATGGGTTGCGAGCGGCAAACGGCCTTATTCAGGCGCGTCCTCAACCATACGAAGTCAGCCGGACGTGTCAAGCTGATCTGTCAGACCGCTACCCCTGCAAGCGCCGTCACCGGTGGCTCCACCCGTCCACTGCGGAACGGGCGTGTGGTGAGAGGCAGCGGATAAAAGCGCCGGGGCAGCGTTGCAGCGTCACCCCGGCCGCCAGCCGTTACAATAGGCCAGCATTCGCTCGAGCGACCGAACATGCCGCTGGCGGATCGTTGCAAATAGGACCCACGGCATCGAACCGCGAAGCGAATTACACTCGTAGCAAACCAGGGCCAGGTTCTCCAAGCGGTCGGTGCCGCCTTCTGCCCTGCGCTGCAGGTGCTCTATCGTTTCCGTATTCCAGTATGGGCGACCGCCCGGTCGAGTCGAAGTAGTGAGCCGCCTCTGACAATACGCGCACCTGCCGTGCTGAGCAGCTCGCAGGACCTTTGCGATGCGGTTGCGGCGACGCCTACGCATCTCACCGACCTGGCGCCAGCTCGTCCATCACAACGGCGGCAAACATCTCTTCAAACGGCACACCTTCCTCGCGCGCAGCCTCGGCGGCAATTCCGATGTAGAGGTAGAGATCCGACAGCATCAACGGTCTGTCTTTGATGATAGGTTTGGAGCGAGCGAAAGGGATAACGTTCGTGCCGGCGGTGTCAGTTTGCATGTCGTGCTCTCCATCAACGAAAATCGTTTACCATTAACGAAAAACACGAATCTTTCAGCGTGTCAACGATTTCCGTTTATGGTACACGCTTTCGCATGATGATGACATTGACGCCTGAACAGTCCCGTTCCGCTCGCGGCCTTCTTGATTGGTCGCAGGAAGAGCTAGCGGCCCGTTCCAACTTAAGCGGGAGCACTATTCGCGACTTCGAGAAGGGTCGGCGAGTGCCAGGCCCAAACAACCTTGCGGCTGTTCGGGCTGCCTTGGAGGCAGCGGGTATCCAGTTCTTGTCGCCAGGAGATGCCGCCATCGGCCCCGGAGTGGCTTGGGCAAATCCGCCTTCGCGGTCTTGACCCCTCACCTCCCGCTGCTACATTCCACCTGCACGTTGTCACCACCGACGCGCACAAACCTCAGAGGAGAGCCACATGATGCTAACCGCAACTGAGGTCGTATGTCTGATTTCGCCCCCCTCGAAAAAATCTACACGCTCGCCGAGGCCTCTGAACGGCTGCGGCTGAACAAGAACGCGCTGGCACGAATAGCGCGGCGGACAGGGCATTGCTCTGTGACCGGACGCACGGTGCTGTTCAGTGAGTCTGACCTGATCGCGATTTGGAAAGGAATCAGGGTCGAGCCGACTAGAAAGGTGGCGCGTGTAGCTCACGTTGGAACCATCGCCAGCGACGACCGTCTCGAATTGTTTTTCGGCCCCAAAGTTCTGGTTGATAAGCGGGTAGTCGTCATTCTCCAGTGGTTGAGCACGCAAAAACGCCCCAAAACACTTGCCGACATTGCGAGATGCGGCCCGCGCACCATCGAAGAACTCTTGCGAAAGGGACTGGTGGTCGATCGGGGGAAGGATGCCGGCGGCCATACGATGATTACGATCTCCCCGGCTGGCAGAAACGAGCTTACGAAGATCGAGCGCTGGAAAGAGCGGCGCAGGAAGGCAGGGCTTTCAGATGCGTACTAAGCGCCAAGACGCCCTCCCCCACTCCCTGGCGCCCATCGGCCTCAGCCGCGAAGTCGCCGCAGCATTCATCGACGTCAGCCCGTCGAAGTTTGATCAGATGGTAGCAGATGGCCGTATGCCGAAGCCGAAGCGGATCGACGGACGGCGCGTGTGGGATCGCACGAAGATTGAGCGTGCGTTTTCTAACCTGCCGGGAGATGAGGATTTCGAGGAAGATGAACTGGTTTTCGAGGTTGGCACGCCGAGTGCCTACTCGACCCAACACAAACCTTTTCTCCCCAACGAAGACGTTCCGGAGGAATACCGCAAGCCGATGGGGGCAAATCCAACCAAACTGGAGCGCAGACTTCTGAAGGCGCTTTATGACGCTCGGCCAAATCTTGTCAGCATCAATGGCATGAAAGGCATCAGCATCGGAACCATCCGTCGGCTCGCAGTGCGGGGTTATATCGAGGATGAAGATGATCTGGAGTACCATGAAGCTAGGATTAGCGCAGAAGGCATCGCAGCCTATGAGGCGCTTCGATGACAGACCAACCCGACAAAGACACCCCAATTCGCTTATCAGAGGCCGTCAAGCTTGCGTTCCCGTTCGGCGGCATGACGGTGAGCGGGCTTCGTCGTGAGGCTGCCCGCGGTCGCCTAGTGATGGAGAGGATCGCTGGAAAGGACTTCGTCACGCTTGCTGCTATCGAGGAGATGCGGAAGGCGTGCGTGGTTGAACCGGAGCCGTCCCGGCCGGCACCTCGGCCACGGGCGCAGTGGCGGGAGGCTCCGAGCGATGCAGAGGCATCACGGTCCGCAGAAGCCTTATTTCGGAGACTTGATCATCAATCGAAGCGAGACAAGTACACCTTCGCTTCTGCCGCTGCTCGAGCGATCGAGCTCGGCGCGGATGAGCGCTTGCTGGGAAGGCTGATCGTCGAAATCGGAAAAATTAAAATGGACGATCTGGATCAGCACCACCTGAATTCTGTGGCGGCCAAAATTGTGCCGGAAGGTGGAAAGGGGAAAATCGAGCGGCAGGTGTTCCGCCCGTTCATGCGCGCCTGGCGCTTGGCTGTGCGCGAGAACCTGGCCGATGAGCGGGAGTGGGTGTGCCCGTCGTGAGCTTGGCCTAAACTTATCCCCCACCTTCCTACGTCGGTTACGCTGCCTCCATTGAACGTCTATGGAGAGCGGTTATGCACCTACAAGAATGGAAACTGTTGCTGCGGATCGTCGCGGCTGTGATGGACTACCTGTTGGAGCGACTATGGTACGGAATGCGATAATTGTTGGCTTGGCGGTGGGTTGGATCGGCATATCGCCAGTGCAAGCTCAGCCTGCGCTGGATATGTGCGCACCTAACCAGCGCAACACGCCGGACAAGACCTGCATCGTCGATGGCGATACGCTCTGGCTCAATGGCGAGAACATCCGCCTCGAAGGCTTCGATACACCAGAGCCTCAGACAAACATTTGCGGCGGTGACCAGGAGAAGGCGCTGGCCGCACAGGCAAGCGCCAGGCTCCGCGATCTGCTCAACGGCAACGAATGGACGATCGAGCGGGACGGCATGGACCGCAACGGGCGGACGCTGGCAACGATCAGGATCGGCGGCCGCGATGTCGGGGAATGGCTTGTGGAGGAACGTCTGGCCCGCTGGTGGCCGGATGGCGAGGAATGGTGGTGCGCCGATTGATGCGAAAACCGGTCTGCCGAGTTTTGGGGGCTCAAAGGCAAACCGGTTCCACCCTTTAGCGGGAGTGTCCGCCGCAACAGGGTCTTCACGGTGTCGTGAACAATTGCGGCAAGTATGGGGCGCGCCGAGCCCTGTCCCTTAGCTATTCAGCTTTTGGAGCCATCGCGCCGTCCTGGACGGGCGGTATTTTCGCGTAACCTTACGCTCGAACGGGTAAGCAGAGCTGCGATAAAAATCCGCGATATCCTCACCCGCGAACGAGCGATCGCCAACAATCATGCGGGCGCCCCGAAGGCTAACGGGCGCAGCCTCTTCCATGGCGAACCGAACAGCTTTCGCCGCTGTGGGAAACTCACGAGATCCCTCTTGTTTTGCGTTATGCCAGTCGCTGCCCAGGTACAGGGCCGCGCGGGCGTTCATTTCGATGTTTGTCATAGTTCCTTTGCCGGGCAATGACCCGACCAACGTTGAAGCGCCTCAAGCCGCTTTCAGCGAGGCGCTGTTTAAATTCGATTCTATTGGGAGAATCCGGACGGCTGCCGCGATCGGCGCATCCGGATAGGTATATGGTTCGCGAATGCGCCGTTTACAAGCCCGGAGACAACCGGGCTTGTTTTCCCCTTGCGCGGAGGGGAGACGTGCATCACCTTGCCCGCATGTCTCCACTCGCGCGCTTGCTTCTCATCGCCGGTGTTCTTGGAATCGTCCTCAGCCTCGTGCTAATCGCGCGAACACTCCTCGGATTTTGAGAATGACGCGCGACGATCCCGATCCTTATATCGATTTCCCAGAGCCAGATGCTGAGGAGCACCATCCGCGCCGGGTGCGCAGGCCGCATGCCGACCGCAGACCACCGTCGAGCAGACGCTAGACCAGCGGCTCCTGCAGAAACGTCAGCGTGTCGCGATCGAGGAGATAGATCTTCGTGTAGGGCCGCGAGACATTGTACTCGCCGCTGATGGGATCGAAGATCGAGAACCGGATGCCGGCGAAGTGCATCGCCCACGCCTCTTCGTAGGTGAGCCGCAATTTCTCGCGGTTCCTGCCGTTGAGGAAGATCGTGTAGCGCCCCGGCGCTGGGGTGCCTTGCGGCGAATGATCCACTGCTGGTTCAGCCATCTTGCTCTCCTTCGATCGGATTCCTATTATGAGAACAAAATGAGAACAAGTAGGCTTCTGATCACAAATGGCGCGCAGAAAAGGAGAGATGACGCCGGCGCAGGTCGACCGTGAGTTTCCGCATCAAATTGCAGTTCCCGCCAGCGTGATCGTTTCGCCTGCTATGCGGCGCGCTCATGGCGCCTGCGAGCGCGGTCACTCCATCGTTCACGAGAACGACTGGTGGAATGTCATCTGCTTTCCGACCAGGGAGCAGGCGGAGCGGTTTGGCCGGATTGTCGACGGTCTATGGGTTGACCCAAGGGAGCGTGGTCGCGGCCACAACTGGATGAAGTGGACACCCAAGGAAACTCCGCTACCTTTCAGCGAAACAACCATCATCACGGATGGCAGGATGTGCAATCTCTATTCGATGACCAGTAACGTGCAGGCGATCCGGGATTTCGTTCGCGAGAGCCGCCGGGCTCAACTGAGCCTTCATGCCAATCTCGGCAACTTCCCGCCCCTGCCCGGCATCTATCCTGACTATCTGGCGCCGATCATCCGCAACATGGACGATCTCACATCGGAACTGGCCATGGTGCGCTGGGGCATGCCGTCGTCATCCCGCGTGCTCTATGAAGCCGCCCGCGCACGCGCCAAGAAGATACAGGACAAGGAGAAGCGCGAGCTCAGCCCTGAGGAGTTCGAGCGGCTGGTGCGGATGGAACCCGATCGCGGCGTCACCAATGTGCGCAACACCGACAGCCAGCATTGGCGCCGGTGGCTGGCGCCCCGCTTCCGGTGCGTCGTCCCGTTCACATCGTTCAGCGAGTTCAACAAGGACGCCGGCGGGGATATCTGGTTCGCATTCGACGACAGCCGCCCCCTCGCCTTCTTCGCCGGCATCTGGGCGCCGCAATGGACCTGTGTGCGCAAGATCAAGGAAGGCGAAGTCACAACCGACCTATTCGCCTTTCTCACCACCGATGCCAACGCCGAGGTGAAGGCAATCCATCCCAAGGCGATGCCGGTGATCCTGACGACGCCCGACGAGGTGGAGACCTGGCTGACCGCGCCATGGAGCAAAGCCAAGGCGCTACAACGCCCCCTGCCCGATGGCATGCTCAAGATCGTCGCTCGAGGCGTGAAGGAGGATGGATTACTATGAGCAAACCCACCCCACCCACCAAGCTAATTGTCGTCATGGCCTTTGAAGATGACGGCGAGGGCGGCTTGCGGCCTGCCTTCGAGCCCCGTGAGTTCCAGAGCGAGCAGCGCGCCAGGATCGAGGCAGGATCGCTGGTCAATAGCTACCCGGCCGTCATAGCCTGGTCGCGCCAGGCGCGGCCGGACATCGGCGAATATGGCGAGCCGGCCATCCTGTTCCAGCACGGTGATGTGCCGGATATGGAGTGACGCACCCAATCAAAACGCAAAACTTTCTCAATTACTTCATGGGTTAGAAAGGGGAACGGCTGAGCTTCTCGGGCGCTTGTGTACCGAATCGATAACGAGAAAGAGATAACGATGCCCATTGACCGCCCAATAGGGAAGCCGAGCGCGAAGTCTTGCCGTGCAGCGTTGAGAGACGAATTCGATTCCCTTGTGCGACGAGCGGCCATGCAGGGATGGCCTCGCTCGACAATGAGTCTCGCGATAAGCGATCTAGCCAAAGAACTGGAGCAACGCACCATCGCTTATGAGCGGGCAGGCATACCGAACGCTTCCCTCGATCAGGATTAAGTAGTGCCTTGAAGGGATATCGACAGGCCCACGAGCCGCAGCCGGCTGCGGGAAATCTCAGTCGATGGATATCCTGAACGGCTGACCAAAGCGCTCGAGGATGTCTTTGCCTGCCCAGCTCTTCGATAATTCGCCGGCTAGATCGTTGAACGTCTCATAAACCTCAACCCTGTGCAGCGCAGTCGAATTCCGTGAGGCATTCCGCTCCTGTTGGAGAATGAACTTGCCGCCAGAAGTTTCGTACACTCTGAGCCGACCCATGCCTTGATAGTATCGGTCAAGCAGGCACTCGCCCTCAAATTCAAGGTCCGGCCCGCCAGGATTATAGATTACGAATTCTGTTGCCATACTCATTCATGCCGCGACCGCAGCAGTTTCTCCTTCGTCGCCTCGCCCGGTCCCCACAGGACCATTCCATCTAGCATGTGGGGTAACGGACAGCAAACTAGGGGCAAGCCGCACCAACCTCTTTCCCTCCCGAATGAACGTGAATGAGGGTTCAGAGCCTAGGGAAAGAAATGCTCGGCCGGGGTCCAGTGCTTCCGCTAGGCGCGATGAGCTGGCCCGGCCCCAAATGGGGAGGGCGGCCGCAACTGGGATGCGTTGGATATAGTGGAACCACGCACCCATCAAGGCGCACCGTTCAACTTGCTGACAATCACGTCCCAGGCCCAATAGAAGAATGCACCGATCGATGCGCCGGCAATGCCAACCATCGACAGGACCGTCATGCCGGTAATCTTCCACCGCTTGACCTCATTGATCGTCGGCATGACCTCATTGGTGAGTTTGACATCAAAGCTATTGAGCCGTTCCCTGACCTGAGCATCGATGCCGGCGCTGATCTTGATGTCAGTCTCAATTGCCCCTACCCGCTCATAAAGCGCCCTTCGGCTTTCGCTCGAGGCGACGTTCTGTTCCTTGAGCAGGCGTTCGATGGAATCGAGCTTGTCGTCCAATCCATCGAGACGCCCTTCTATGCGACCGATGTCGCGCTGTGTCGTATCGTCAGCCATTGAGCCCCGTCATGTGCTGGTGTGGTCGGTCGGCGGGATCAGCCCTTGGCGCGGTCCACAATCGGGCCGTGATAGCCGGTGATCGCCCGGGCCTGCTCTTCGGTGAGCACAGGCACCTCGATCTTCTTCTTGTCGCTGGTGACCACTTGCGGTCTCACCGTTGCGCGCCAGGAGCGCCACTGGTTGATGGCCAGGACCGCAAAGCCGAACGCACTGCCCAGCGTCACCTCCTGCCAGTTGCCCTGCAGCACTGTCAGGATTGCCGACTGCGTGAGCGGATCGAGCTGCAGGAACAGGGTGAGTAGGCCACCGAGGATGCCGGCCAACCAGCCGCCCCAGTCGAAGATGCGGCGCACGATCCAGCCGAGCGCCGCGTTGGTCTTGATAGCCGTGAAGATGCCCGTGAGCATGTCGTTTCCTTTCAGCGGGTCAGGATGTAAAAAGCCCCGGCGAGTGCCAGGGCTGCGAAGATGATGGTTGCGGGCCAGTTGACTTTGGGCGGCGCCTTTGCGCCGTCAGGAACAGGCGTAGGATCGGGGATGGGGATGCCGCCTGCCAGCGTCTTGCGGAACTCATCCATGGCGATGCAGGCCCACTGCTTGCGGCTGTTGTAGTGCTTCACGCCAGCGCGCAGGAACGCCTTCTCGAACGCCTCGACCTTGGCATCCAATCCCTTGGCCGCCTTCAGCTTCCCGATGGCCTTTCCTTCGGTTCCCTCGATGCCTTTCAGCTCGAGGAACAGATAGGCGTAGTTCGCTTCATCGCTTGCCGGGTCTTTGCCGGTGCGGGCGCAGTAGGCTTCGAAGGCGCGGCGGCGCGGGCCAGTCCATTGAGCCCAGCCCCAGCCGCCACGGGAACCCGCCACAACGGGCTTGAACTCCTGCATGGCGGTAAAGCCCAGGCTCTCGTGCCCGAGGTTGCCGACGATTGCCGCCGCGTCTTCTGGCGTGATTGGAAAATCCCGCACGAGCTGGGCCATGATCCCAGGCGCTTTCGCGCGGAACGTCTGTTCAGCGTTGGCCATCGTGGCCTCCTTGTCGATGAATGAATAAAAAAGGGCCGCCCTCTCGGACGGCCCTGGCGGATCGAATTAGATCGAATTGGACTCAGAAGTCCAAGCCTGCCTCGACTTCAATGCAGCGCACGAAAATGGCCCAGCTCGCTAATGCGCACGGTACGGAGAATATTAGGGCGGCAATAACGAGCACCATGAAAGGTGCAGAGAACCAAAGTCCAAAGAACATCACTATTCCAATACCAATGAGCCAGGCGTTGGCGGAGAAAAATAGTGTTGCCGGCATAGCGTGGAGAATTGCCTGTCGAGGTGTTCGCTTGTCTTCCGATGTGAAGCGCGGCGCGCGCAGGTAGGAAAGGGCGCTAGCCCTGAAACTGGCGTCGGTCATAAATACTCTCATCTGAGAACCAAACAAAACTGCCGAGCCGGACCGCCAATGGCAGCCAGGCGGAGTTGATCGCCGGTGAACAGCGGGGTTATCAGATGAGTGGCGGGCCTCTCGGAGTGGGGTTCCCCGGAAATGCCATTAGCAGGACGACGACACCTGCCGTCGGCCGATCTACGACCGGAGGACCGGATAATTCGAGCGGGTCCGCGAGCCTCGGTGGAGCAGGTAACTCCTTGGGTTCAGGACTGTCAGACCGGGCTACTACGAGCTGACCGGCTTGGGGCCGCAGTGTTTCGCGGTCTTGCTCCGCAACCGAAATGGACGGGCCGCTGAGCGCCGCTGCGGATGGCACGCTGTACTCCTGCACAAGCGGAATGCCCACAAGCAGAAGGACCAGGAGTGTGAAAACAATAGCCAATGGTCGCAGCGACATGAACGAGCCATAACCCACCGAGTGAAAGAGCGCCACTCACTTTGGAAACGAGTCCCACGAAGGTCATGGGCGGGCGGCGTGAATGGATGGGCCTGTCTGTCAGATGTGAATCATGGCAACCGCGCGCGATCATCTCCATTCAGGGTACGCAATGCCAGTACTCATTGCTTTACCTCCCAACGAGCCGCTCATCGACTCGCCCCTACTCCCCCGATGGGCGGCTCACCCTCCATCCAATGATGTAATTGCCGAGACGATGGGTTCGTGAGCCTATGAGGTGGTCTGGCTCTGACGCCTTTGGCCAGTCTCCCCAACTCTCAGTCAGGCTCGGCTCCGGTCGGGCCTTTTTCTTTGACTGTGTTAGTCGCCGCTGCACTCAGCTCTCGACTAGTGCCGAATTGCCACATTCTTGACTAAATGTACGGTCGACGCCGGAACCCGCAATGGACAATATGACCAAATCACGGCAAAAACGTGAGACTTCAAATTGGAGCACACCACATATGAAGACTCTTCTCGCTGTTTCTGTATTCGCGGTCGCCGCTGTTGCCGGTCAGGCTTACGCCGCTGATCCGATCATGCCCGCACCGGTCGTTCCCGGCCCGGTGGTCGACACCTCGTCCGTCTGGGACGGGTTCTATGCCGGTGTTAACGGCGGTTACGGCTGGGCCGACGCCGAAGTCGATGGCGTTGATTTCCCTGAAGACATCGACGGCTGGCTGGGCGGCGCTCAAGTCGGTTACAACGCTGCTTTCGGCGGCGTCGTGGTCGGCGTTGAAGGCGACTACCAGTTCTCCGACGTCAAGTGGGAAGACGAAATCGTCCCGGGCGTTGACGCCAATGTTGGTATCAACCACTTCGGCACGGTTCGCGCCCGCATCGGTGCTGACCTCGGCACTTTCATGCCCTACCTGACAGCCGGTGTCGCTTTCGGTGAACTCGGCGGCGAACTCACCGACGGTGTTACCACTGTGAGCGCCGAAGAATACGGCTGGGGTTGGACGGCCGGCGCAGGTGTTGAAGCCATGATCATGGACAACCTGTCCCTCAAAGGCGAATACCTCTACGCCACCTTCAACGAAGTTGACCTCGAAGGTTTCGATGTCGACGCCGAAGCTCACATCGCTCGTATCGGTCTGAACTTCCACTTCTAAGAGATACCCTGCCCCACCTCTTTAGCACGGGGGCTGGTGGTTTGGGGGAGAGGCTCGGCTTTGGCCGGGCCTCTTTTTTGATGCCTTTACGGCTGGGCGGGATTGTGGTGTCATTCGTCCCATTGATTGGGGGATCAGATGAATTTCAAGGCTTTTGATTGGCCTGTGGGTTGGCCCACCAATCGTCTTGCTTCTGCACGGCAGCCGAATTTAGGGCCTGCCCTGCGGACGGGGATTGTTGCATTTGCAACTCCGTGGCATGCAGCAGCCCATGGAACCGGAAAGCTCTTATCGTAAAGACATCGATGGATTGCGAGCGGTAGCGGTGCTGCTGGTGGTGTTCTACCACTACGGCATTTCGCCCTTTACCGGCGGATTCGTCGGTGTTGATGTCTTCTTTGTCATCTCTGGCTATGTGATCACGTCGAAAATTCGGCGGGAGACAGCGTCCGGCACCTTCTCGCTGCGAGGCTTCTACATCGGCCGCGCCCGTCGTCTATTGCCTGCTCTCATAGTGATGATTGCCGTCAGCCTTTTAGCAGGCTGGTTCCTGCTCATGCCCTCAGACTACCAGTCTCTGGGGCAACAGGCAGCCTATGCGGCAGTCGGGATTTCCAACTTCTATTTTTTGGGCAATAGCGGATATTTTTCCCGCGCCGCAGACCTTCTGCCGCTGCTCCACACATGGTCGCTTGGCGTAGAGGAACAGTTCTATCTCCTGTGGCCCCTTCTCCTGCTCTTGGTTACGCGGAAAGCGCTTTCCGACAAGCTATCGATCCTCGCCCTTTCAGCGTTGATCATTGTCAGCCTTGCGCTCTCCATCGTGATAGTGGCGAACAATCAACCTACGGCGTTTTACATGCTCCACACGCGGGCATGGGAACTGGCAATTGGAGGTTTGATCGCCTTCATGCCGAGGTTGAGGTGGTCGACGGCCCCCAACATCATAGGGATGGTCCTAATCATCGCTGGCGCCGTTTTGCTCGACGCCAGGTCCCCTTTTCCGGGCGCGCTTGCGATCCCCGTCTGTATTGGCTCCGCTCTCCTTGTTTGGCCCAAAGCGAATCCGGACGTGATTGCCGACGGCCTAAGCTCCCGCCCTATGGTGGGCCTCGGTAAGCTTTCATATTCGCTCTATCTTTGGCACTGGCCAATTCTCGCGTTCTATCGCCACTGGAACTTCGAACAAGAGCCCGACCGCTTCACAGCTTCTGTTCTGATATTACTCAGTTTGGTTGCTGCATGGCTGTCGTGGCGGTTTGTTGAGAAGCCTTTCCGAAAACCTACTGACTCCCCGATCAGGTTGCCTCCACTAATTCCGGTGGGGAGCGCAACTGCAATTCTCATAGGCGTATTGGTTATGGCTAGCTCAGGTTTTCCGTCACGTTTGCCAGCTGAGGCGTTGACGATAGCGGCCGGAGCCGCGGACGTCAGCCCTCTCCGATCGAGCTGTCATAGGACGAACTTTCGGGAGAACACCGCCGTCGCGGAGAGCTGCATCATGGGCGATACCAATTCGATCCCACACCTTCTTTTGTGGGGCGATAGTCACGGAGTCGAGCTTTCCTACTGGCTCGGCCAACATTTGGCCACGACGCAACAATCCCTTCGTTCAGTGACTTATTCAGGCTGTCCGCCGGGGCTCTACGCCGCCATTTCCAGCCGCCCCAACTGCCCTGCCCACAATGAAGCAGTGCTAGATTATATCCTGTCCGACGACAGCACTGATCAAGTTCTCTTGGTCGGGAGATACTCACGAACCTTTCAAGAAGACCCGGGAGATTTCACGCGTGGCATGATAGATGCTGTGTCTGCACTGGCTGCGGCCGGGAAGGAAGTGTCTATACTCACGCCGATCCCCGAATATCCCTCATCCATACCTCACGTCATTCCTCAGATGATGTTGCGCAAAGCAGCGAGCGAGATGACGTTGCCGATTGATGCCTACCAGCGAGAGAACGGGGAAATTCTGAGTCTACTAGAGCGTTTAGGCAAGGTTCCTGGGGTCACACTAATTCGTGCAACGGAAGCGCTTTGCCCCAATGGTATTTGCCAAAGCGTCGAAGACGGACACTCACTATACTTCGATGAGCACCACCTTAGCAACTATGGCGCGCAGCTACTGGTCCAACGGACCTTTGGTGCGCAATCATTATAGCGTTGCACGGGTTTAAAGCTCTGAAATCCTATCGACAGGATTTTCCTCCGGGGCGACGCTAGTATTAGGTTCTTGATATACTCAGTTCTCCGGTGGCGAATTTCGGGCTCTGGCCCGAACGACGGTCAGAACTTCGGCTGCATCGACCCGAGCGTCGTGTAATCGGCTCCGAACGGAACCAACCCGACTACCTCCAATGACTGAAAGGGCGTAGCACTCTGGGACAGAAGTTCGATAGTGCACCATCCCTCGTTCGTGGTGATCATGACGGCAGAAGGCAGACTGCTGAAACCACTACGAATGTACCTGCTGTTTGCCGCGTCCCAGTTCTGACCTGCCGCAGATAGGAGCCCTGGATCGGCGGCCGAGGTAACGAGGTTCCCTGCCGCATCGTAGAATTGGATGCGATATCCCCAAACCGGCCCATCGCTATTTATGTCGAACCCTGCACCCGCCTTGCATTTGATCCATTGCGACGTGAAAAGGGTGCCAACTGCGGCAGTCCAACCCCTGCCCGACTTCGTCAGATTGGCCCCGACAACGCCGAATTGGCTGGTTGCCGACGCTAGGTTCGATGGGCCGTATGGCAGCGAAAACATGATGACGCGGTCGACGAATGCCATTCGGTCACGGATCACCTGATTGCCAATACCGGCGTCAGTAACTGTGACGTTTAGGCCATGAGGCTCGATGCCATCGCGAGGGGTGCTCGTCCAGCTCTGGGTGATCAGATTATTCGACGTGCCAGCGTCGAAGTTGAGCACAATTCCTGTGTTTTCTAGCCTTGCTTCTAGGAGGCGGTTGGATTGCCCAACCTTGAAGTCAAGAAGAGTATCCCGCTCAAGAACGGGTGAATACCAGATGTTGTGATTGTGGGTGTAAGTCCCGCCGATAATGACGCGCCTGAACCGACCCCCGAAGAACCTGTTTTCGTTGATCCATTGAATCGGCGTTCCGTCCGGGGTCGGGTTCGTTGCAAACTCAAGGCGCTCGTTCTGCCCAAAGTAGAAGTTACAATAGGCCAGCGAAGTCGTGGCGGGATCATTGGAATCCGCATATAGCTGGACGTAGTCCACATTGCCGATATGGACGTAGGTATTCTTAAGGCCCACCAGTTGGAGCATGGGCTGGTTAGGGAGTGTTCTTTCGGAGCCCTCACCTGTCGCTCCGCTCCAAACGATACTTCTGATCCGGAGCGTATAATCGTGCCGATTGCGCGAGTCCGCCCGCATCTTAACGGGGAGCATATCGCCATCGCCATACAAAAACGCCGCCTGCAGGTCGCACCCCGGCACACGAAAGAAGTCCACCTGTCCGCCGAGAAAATGGATATCGTCCTCATCGGTTGTAAGCCTAACGCCCAGATGAACGGCCACATCACCTGCCAGTTGGAGAAGTGGCGCGTCGTCAGCAACGCCGTCGCCAACGGTTCCGAATTGCCGGGCCGTTATCGCTCCTTTCGACGGAACAACATAGAACTTTACGCCGCCGACGTTTTCTCGATGATAGCCGTTGGGATTTGAATCCTTGTCGAAGGGTCCTGCGTCACTGGCCGCAACCAAAAACACAAACCCCTCTTCCTCGGTGCGAACAACGTCTCCGGCGACAACTTCGAAGTCAGCGCCGGATCCTGCGTAGCCGATGATCTGGTTGTTGTCAGCAAATAGGCTCGGGGCTGTCTTGAACCATGCGCGCGCAACAACGCTCTGAGCGGCATTGACCGCTCGATCGGCCTCGGTTGTTGCTATCGACGCGCTGTTTCCCGCCTTACTCGCGCTCTGCGCCGCGCTAGCTGCGGACCCTGCATCCAGCAACAGCTGATACCTGCCATCCCGCAGGGCGAACATGACCGTTCCGGTCCACTCGCCTGCGGCCAGAGGATTGCCGGCAAGGTTCACGACCTCGCGTGGGGGCTCGCCATGGATCGTGAGAGTCAGAGGGCCAGTGTTGTCCACATCCACGAACGCGTAGAAAACATCGATGTCGGCGGGATTGACGCCGGAACCCACCAAGCCAGTCTGGGCCGTGGCACTGCCCGAAAGCTCCACGCGGGCGAACGTGTCTGGGAAGCCCCTGCCCTTCACCCAAGCGTTTGCCTGCCGGTAATAATAGCCGTTGTTCTCTGCGTCGGGATCGTCCAGCACGATGCCCATGTAGTTCTCACTGGGCGGCGTGATGGCCTGCAGGGACGCGAGCGTGTTACGCGTTACCGCGGCTCCGGACTGCCCCTGCAACTGGCGCAGCAGGGCACGGATGCGCGGCTTTTCCGGCTCGTAGTCACCGCTCCCCGGATTGCCAGGCGTATTGAAATCACGAAAAACGCTGTCGATCGTTTCGGCCATGGGGCGTCCTTGTCAAAGAAAAAAGCCCCGCTCTCGCAGGGCTGATAGTTCGATCTGTCGATGGTCTATTGGCGGCCTTATGGCACCACCACGGCGCCGGTTGCGCTCAGCGCAGAGGCCACGAAGTTCGAGCCGTTCACGGCTGCGACCCAGTAGTAATAGGTCCCCGCCGATACAGTGTCGGTGTAGGACTGGTTGGTCTCAGGCGAACCGTAGACCGTGCCCAGCAATGCCGCGGAACCGCTATCGTTGATGGTGTTGCGATAGACGCGAGCTCCGATGGCATTGCTGCTGTCGGGCTGGGTCCACTCTAGCACCACCTGACCTGCGGACGGTGTTGCCGAAAGGCCCGTAACGGGGTCAGGGGCGCTTGTGTCGGGCGTCGCTGTCACTGTGATAGTCGGCGACCAATCCCCGGTCATACCCGCCGGCGAGCGCGTGCGGACACGCACATCGTAGTCCACATCCTCATTGACCAAGCTGCTTTCAGCTAGTCCCGCCCCATCGCTGATGGCCATGGAAATCCATGTGCCCAGCCCGGAAGTGCGGTATTCCACTTCCTGCTCCAGAGCTTTGCGCTCGGGCTCCGTCCAGGTGACCAGCAGGAACGCACCAGCGCCCCCGCCGCCCAGCGTTCTGCGCGCCACGCTGACGTTGATGTCTTCGGGCGGATCGAGCGTGATGGGCGAACTGGTGTCGGGCGGAGTTCCAGGCGCTGTGCCTTCCTCGAGCTCCGCGTCCCACAAGTAGGCTGTCTCGGACAAGCTGGTGACGTGAAGCTCGACGCCGGTCATGTCCTCGAGAATGCGAACCGATCCGATCAGGAACGTGGTTTCGATTCCAAGCGGGTCGAACTTGATCGTCACCGTCTCCTCGTCGATGGCGTTGAAGCCATAGAAGTTCGTGACGATCGTTCCTGACCATTCCGGGTTGTTCTTGTGGGTGTAGATCTTGCCCAGGCGGCGAGCCTGCGCATGGTGCGGAGCTCCCGAAACGTCCAGCTTCTCGGTGAGCACAGCTCCGCGCATGGCGATGTTGCCCACATCCATCCAGCGCTCGGCTTCCGTTTCCTGGAAGTCCAGGTTGGGTTCGGTGTAGGTGATCGTCAGTTCGTTGAACGCGGCGAGCGCCTGTTGACCTTTGCGTAGATCAGCCGAGACGATGTGCCCCTTGGCGCTATCGAGGGTGAGAACCGGAGGAACCCACTTACCGCCACGGATACCGATTTTACCTTCCGTGGTCAGGTACAGATCGCCGTCACAGGGCCGCAGAAAGCGCGGGAGAACGTCCCGCATCTGCTCGGCCATGGAATAGCCATCCCAGAGCCGATAGCGCTTGATTGTTCCGCCGGCCTTGAGCGGCACCGGCTCGTCGCAGAGATCCGCGAACGCCTCGAACGATGCCTTGTCGATCTGGCTCTTGTGGTATCCCGCGCCATAGGCGAACCCGGCGCCATCTACGCCCACAAGATAGTCGTAGATCGCATCGGCCGGATTGTCGGACCAGACCATGCTCCCGGTTCGAACCGATTCCACGATCGAGGCATCCATGACGACGCGCACGTTCGGATTGAGCTGCGGGTAGACCTTCGGGATTTCGCTACCGTCCACCTCCTGGAAGATAGCCAGGCAGTTTGCGACACCGCGCATCCGGTGGTTTGGCGTGACCTGTGTAAACGCCGCATCAAGCTGCGAATGAACGGTCTGGTTGGCCTCCCCCATCTTGAAGAAGATGCGCACCACCTTGCCGTTTTCGTCGGCGCCCTCGTCGTACTGTTCCTGTTCGACATAGCCGTTGGCGTCGAGCGTCACCTGCCCGTCGTTTAGCCAGATTTGCTGGATGGCCGATATCCGCCCCTCGTTGAGCGTCATCAACTGGTAAAGGTAGCCGTCCTTGTTCTCGAAGAACCCGATGGTGCCCCCGACCATCACGCGGCCGTAGTAGCGCAGGCGCGGCCCAAGGGACTGGCGGATGGTGGCCTGCCGGTCTGTGGGGGCCGTCCTGCCGATACGGGGAGCGGTCAAGGCGCTTGCCAGCATGCCGGCGCCAATAAGAGCCGCACCGATGGCAATGTTGCCCACAAGGATCGCTGTGGCGCCGTAGAACGCGCTCTGCCCCAGCAGCCCGAGAATGGCGGTGCCGACGGTGAACGGATCGGCCTTCGCCGGCGTGGTCAACAGGACCAGCCACGCGATCGCTATATAGACCAGATGCGCCACGCCTTAGCCTCTTTGGTAAATGCCACGCCTGCGGGTGATCGGGCAGCCCAGTAGTCGCCGGTCCAGATCGCGCAGATGCCGGGATCTATGACTGCGAAACTGCCGGTGGATGGGGTGCGCTGCCGCTTAGCGCCTACGCTGCGCGCCAAGCCGGACACGAGCCGCAGCAAACCGCCCTCGCGGGCGACCAGCGCCGCTTTCTCGTCTTCGGTGGTGTAGGTGCCCCGCAGGTGCGCCGCGGGGTCTTCGCCGTGGTTGAACTGCCACCAGTCTGCGATCCACAACGCGCAGTCGGACTTGCCCCACACGAACGGTTCGCTCGCGTAGCGGCTTAGGAAACCAGCAATGTCGGTCATGCTACCCGCGCAGCCAGTTCACGGTCTTGTTGATCAGCGCCGGCATGAACTCCATGCCGCGATCACCGGGCCAACGGGCCTGCTGGTCCGCGTCAGTCATATAGGCGTAAGGAGCCCGGATGCGGTTCACCATCAGCGTTTCCGCCGTCAGCGTGATCTGCTGTTCTTTTGCCCCCGCCCGGAATGCCATTGTGTCCATATTCCCCGCCCAAATGGCGATGGGATTAGCCAAAGGCGTGTATGCGTCCTGCAGAAACTGGATGAACACCGCGCATGGTTGCCCGGTCACTTCCTGGGTGTTGCCCGCGGCATAGGTGATCAGTTCGTTGTCCACGCCGCTAAGCGTGAACGTGGCCGGTGGAGCGGACAGGTTGCGGCTTTGCTCAAGGCCGGAAGCGGAAATCAGCGAGCCGCTGGCCCACCACTTCCGACCGTCCAGCGTTTCGAGTTCCCGAAGCCCGTCCCACGTCCGAAACGGCGCGGTGCGGAACTGGAACTCATAGAGCGTTGCCACCGAGACGCGCTGCCCCTCGGCCATGGCCTGCACAACATCAGGTAGCATAGAGGTCTGCCCTGCCGATCGGCTCAACCAGTTCGAGATTTACCGTGCCCCACTTTCCGAGGCGCAGGTCCAACTTTCCAACGTCATCAGCGGCCAACTGCCATAGGCACTCAGCATCGAAGTTGATTTCGTCGTCGGTGGAGATGGTCGACCGCAAGGGCGGAGCGATATGCACTGTCCGCTCCGTGCCGGGGTTATCCAGGTCGACCGGGTCATCGATATCCGTGATGACGTAGAGCCACGAGTTGCTCGAAAAGAACGTTCCGACGACCAACGGAATGTCGGTATCGAGCACAAGCGTAGACGTTCCGGCCAGTGCACCTGCCACAGGGTTGGTCGTCCCGCCCGCTGGCCTATACCCGCTACCGTCCGAGAACAGCGCCCCGTCGCTATGCGGAACTTTGCCGCCCGGCACCGGGATAGCACCCATCTCGTTGCGGCTGACACGATACATGTCGCATACCCGCGCCCGCAGATAGCCGAACCGGCCCTGCAGTTTGGCCAGCACGACGCGCAGGCTGCGCGCCTGATCCTTCTTGTGAATCGGGATCGTCGCCCGCCATATCCATCGCTGGCTCAACGGGGAGATGATCTGCTCGAAACCGTTGATCGCCATACCGCCAGACCTGGTGTTGGCGATCAATTGCGGATCGCTTCTATCCGAGACGCGAAGGTTGGGTGGGAGATCAACGATATCGGGCATCATAATTACTCATCGTTCCCGGCATGGCCCGGTCGTAGGTCTGGACTGTGCGCTTGGAGATTTCGGCCGAAACAGGCCCGCTTACTTCGATGATGCGGGTTTCGAATGCCGAGCCTTCCTGCACCTCAAGGGCGATGCGGATGGGTTGAATGCCCTGCCCGGACCCCGGTGGAGAGATCATCGGCACCGACGGAGCCACCAGACCGCCGTCCGCGTAGCCACGGAGCGAGCGATGAAGAGCCTCGAGATTCCTTACGCCGGCTTTTGATACGGCCTGTTTGGAGAACACATATTCCCCGCCGTGAACGACGCCTTTCGGCTCGTGCTTGCCACCTGGGCCGGTGTACCCGCCCTCTGCGAAACCAAGCATTCCGCTGATCCCGCCCGTGAGCAGGTTCAAACCGATGCTAAGCATGTTTCTCGCCAAGTCCTTGACGACATCGTTGAGAATGTCGCCGGCACTTTTGCCTTCGATAAATCCATCAATGATGCTGTCGAGAGCATTACGCGCCGCCGACCCAAGATCGTCGAAGGCTTGTCGGGTACGGTCCTGAATTTCAGTCAGGCGGGCAGCATTTGCCGCTGCCTGGGCGTAGCCGTCAGCCAGTTGTTCGATTTCGGCACGTCGTTGCGGCGTGATTTCCAGTCCGGCTTTCGCTGCCGCGTTCTCGAGCTCCATCTGGGCTCGAAGGCGTTCAACTGCATATCCGTAGTCATTAACTAGCGGATTGAGTTGGGACTGAAGATCGTACTCAGCCTGCATCAATGCGAGGCGTTCACGGTACTGATCGATCTCGCGCTGGAATTCGTCCTTATCGGACTTCTTCCCGCCACCACCCTTTTTGTTGTTCTCGGCCCACGCTAAGTTTGCGCGCGCCAGAGCTTCGACTTCGGCATCGGTCAGGAACGCGCCGTCTGGCATGTCCTTGCGGATGGACGAAATTTCATCCTCAAGGTCTCGCTGCTCGCGGGTCAGAGCGTTCCGGCGCTCCTGCTCGGCAAGCCATTCTTGTCCTTGGTTGATTGGGACCATGCTGGCCGCATCGGCTTCGCGGAACGTTCGAATTTGCGCTTCACGGGACATTCCCGTTGCGGCATCCATTTCCGCTCGAGCCAATCGCGCGGCATCGGCAAGCGACAGAAAGTTTCCTGTCAGGCTGATCAGCACCGATTCAAGCCAGCCCATATCAAGGCCGTTCGCATCGGCGATATCCAGAATGGCGTCTAGAGTTTCTTCTGCGGATTCCGCCGTTCCATCGAATTCCCCGACCAACGTTTCGAGCTCAGAGACAATGTCGTCGGTGAACCCCTGCGCGCGAGCATTGTCGGCGAGCGAGGCATAGAATTCCTCAAGCGAGGCCAAAGCGTCATCGACAGCCACGCCAGTGACCGCGACTTTAGCCTCCATTGCGCCCCAACGGCGGGCAACCTCGTCAAGAGCCAATGCCAGATCGGCGACATTCTGCGAAACATCTGTTTCGCGGATGGCCAGCATTTCCGCACGAACGGCTTCAGCTTGCACGCGACCATCGGACAGCGCCTCAGCCATCTGTCGGATGGTTTGATATGCCCCCTGATCTATGTCGCTGGCGAGTGCGTTGCGAATGTCGTTCGCACGAGAAACAATGGCATCGAGATTGGTAAGGTCGGCGTTTGCAGTGAATGGCTCGGAAAATTCATCCTGCAGCGTACCATGCCGAAGAACATCCATGTTTTCCTGAGCCTGCCGGCCTTCGCGTCTGGATTCTGCTTCGGCCAGTTTGTCAGTTGCCTCGGCAGCGGCCTTAAGCCCTTCAGCAGCAGCGTGACCGGCAAGACCGAGTTCTTCCATTTCGCTGGTGATGCTCTCAATGGAGCTTTTCACCCTCGCATTCTCGGCCACCATATGCTGGAGCCCGAGCAGCACGCCCCCGCCGATAATCATGGACAGCGGGCCGGCGGCGCTGGTTAGCGCTCCGAACGCCGAAGCAAGTGATCCCGTGCCGGCAGCGGCAGCCGTCAGCATCCGGACGAAGCCGGTAATGCCCTTCCCAGCCGTACCCAGCGCAGAGACCATGGGAATGATCGACCGCCCGACCAGCGCGCCCGCAAGGATAGCAGCTAGCTTCAACCCGACGTCTGCGAACGTGTCGAAATTGTCGGCTAGCGCATTTAGGCCGGCATTTAGGGCAGCGGTTGCCCCAAGGCTCTGATCGGCAGACCCAATGTATTGCACCAGGGCGTTCTGGACGCGCGTGATGCTATCTTGAATCGTGGCATTGGTGGTTTCAAACGCAGCATCGACCTGCGACCCGGCCGACAAGATGGCCTTGAAAATCTCTTCTGAAGTGAGTTTTCCTTGCGCGCCAAGCTCTTTCAGGCCGCCGATTGTGGTATCGAAATAATCCGCCATTGCGTCCGCGAGCAATGGCGCATTTTCACGAACCGATCGTAGTTCGTCGCCTTGTAGTACGCCTGACGACAAGCCTTGCGAGAGTTGCAGGATACCAGCGGCCATTTCCGATGAGGCCGCGCCGCCCGCCTTGAAGGCCTTGTTGACGATCTCAGTGGCACGGGCGATTTCTAGCTCTGATTTCGCGACATCGCCGGCACTGCGCAGCATACGGCTGTAAAGCTGCACCGTATCGCCAAAGGAGGCGCGGGTGTCGTCAGCGATCTGCCGAATACCTTCAAGGTCACGCCCCGCCATACCCACGACGGACCCGGCAGCCGCGACCTTATTGCCTGCCTCGGTCCACGCGTCTGCGTACTGCATGACCTCGCGAGTCGCGAGGACCCCACCAATACCCGCAAGCGGGCCGGTGAGGCTCTGCATCATGTTGCGACCGACATTTGCAAATGCGCGGTCGATCGACTGCCCCATCGAATGGAAGCGCCGATTGACCTTGTTGCTGAATCCTGTGACTTCGGATTCGATACGAGAAAATGACCTGCGCAGAGCGGCCATTTCGGTGGCCATACTGATGATCAGATCATCGGACTTGTCAGCCATGCGCGGGTGCCTTTAGATACAAAAAAACCCGCGCGAGGGCGGGCTGGAATGGGGGATGGGAATGGCTTATTTATTCTTGGGGATTGGCGCCGCCGGATCACTGCTTATCGGCTTGGCTGCCGTCGCCATGCTTGCGTCTGGAGAGCCGGTGGCGGCCATTTCGTTGGTGCCGTATGTGTTTGGAAGCCTGGTGTTGCTGGGAATTGGAGGGGTGCTGGAACGCCTAGACAAGCCCCGCTCCTAGCATCTCACCTAACCGTATTTCCTCACCAACTCGTCTAGGTCGGCTTCACTCGGCGGCTCAACGGGCTTCGTCCCGCCGTTTGCCTCATTGCGTCCCTCGATCGCGTCGATGAATTCAGTGAGCGTTGAGCCCCAAAACACTTCGGGCGGCCAATTCAGAGCGCCGAACGCCATCCGCATCCACTGCCGCCAAGGCAACGGGTCATCTAGACCTCCGTCGTCTCCTTGGCGGCTTCGCCGTTTCCCGGTTCGTCACCGAAGTGGTGCGCCAGCGCTTCAGAGAATGCCTTGGCAATAGCCGGGAAGTGCCCCAGCCGGAGTGCAGCAACAGCGGCTTTGGCGTCGCCACGCACCGTTAGAAGCTCCAGGCCAGCGATAACCGTGTTAACCTCGACGTTGGCAAGCTTCTCGAACAGATCGCCCATCGAGCGGCTTTCGAGCCGGGTAGACAGCTTCGCCAACCCCGACATTGTGGCAGCAATTACGAGGTCAACGTCGCCCACCTTTAAGGCGACTTCTCCTCGCGCGCCGTTGACCTCAAGAGCCATCAGCTAGCAGCCTCAGCAACGAATGTGAGCGGGCCGGCAGCAACAAAGGTGGACGAGAAGTCCATGTTGCCTTCCATCTCGCCGGAGAACTCAAACTCCGAAACGAACCACGAGCCGGTGTAAGTGCCATCACCAGGCACAATCACCTTGGCGTTGAACGACGTCGCGTTACGGACATGGGTCATAAGCGCGTCGGCGTTCGCGCCAGACACGAACTTGCCCGAACCAGAGAAAGTACGGTTCACGATGCCGGGCTCGGCCGTGCGCTGCACAGGCCCGCCGGGATTTTCGCAGTCCGGGATAGTAGTGTCGACTTCGTTGGCCGACAGGTTAAAGCTGCGAGTCTGGATACCGCAGAGATTGGTGAAGGTTTCGGGACCGGGGTCAACGTTGCCATCACCGATCTGAATGAGCAGCGTGCGGCCTTTTTGCTGAGGCATGGTGTTTCTCCAAAGAAAAACCCGCCTCTTGGGCGGGCTGCTGTTAGGGATTAAGGGGTTCGGCTAGGCCTCTTCGACGCCAGCCCAGAACTCAATGACGCCATGGTTTTTGATGCCGTCGGCGTCCTTGAATACCCGCGTTCTCCGGTGCTCGATCGTCACCAGATGATTGCTCGCCAAAGGCAGCGAACGGTCGTGCAGCGCACTGTAAACGGCATCGCAAATCCTGCGTGCCTGCGTGGTGTTATAGGCATCACCAGACCCCCATGACCAAACATGGAGGGTGACGAATATGCCCTGCGCCGAAACACACGTAGCGTCCTCTCGGTGAGCATCGGTATCGCCAATGACGACGTAAGGGGGCTCGGTGTCCGGAGGCACGGAGTCCGCGAAAATGTGTCCGGCCGGGACGAGAGCCGATATGCCAGCATCTGCACGCATGGCGGTCAGCATAGCGAACATCAAATCGAAGCTTTGATCTGCCATGCTATCGTCTCCGTCCAGCGTTGGACTCGCGAACAAGTCTGTTCACGACCTTGCGGACTTTTTTCTTCACGGTGTCTCGATTGGCACGCCAAGTTGGCATCACGTGGGGTTGTGGCTCGGTTCCTGGGTGTATGGTTCCGGCGAACAGTCCGCCATTCACATGCTCCGCGGTTCCGTACTCGAGAAAGCGCCAGATGAACTCGCCATAGATGGCTACTTCGTCCGGGTCTTTGGACTTCCGATATCCCGGTCTGGTCTTTGCCTGCGGGTTATCGTCCACGAAACCCGCCTCGATGCTATCTCTGTAGAACCCAGTGTCGCTTGGCGCACGGCTGGCAATCTTGGCTGCCACTTCCTTCATGGCTTCCAGCTTCACCTTGCGAAGCTCGGCGTCCAAGTCCTTCACAAACAGCCGCAGACGCTTCATGAGCCGATCGCGGCCCATAATCTGCATTCGTATGGCCATGTTTTAGGATTCCGCGTTCTCGCTAACCAAGATCTCGAGCCACGCGTTCTTGCCATCCGGGTCCACCGGCGGCGCCTTGATCGCGAACACCCGATTAGGCTTGCCCTCGGCATTGCTTCCCGCGCGCATATCCACGGCCCGCCAAGCGGTTGTGATGGCCGCTGCTGCAGCGTGCTGGCGGATGGTCATGATGTATGGCTGCTCGCCTTGGAGGCGGGCCGCAATGACGGCTTCCGATCCGCGCAAGGGGCGCAGGTTAGCATTTACCGGTGCGAACTGCTCTGTCCACTCGCCGGAGCCAGGGATTTCTTGGCCCCAGCCATCCGTTGCGGGAACTTTCGCCTCGAACCGCACGAGCTCGCGGAGGGCGCCGGCCCTAGTCGCTGGCTGTCTGGCCATCGTCTCCCCCTCGCGGCTTGCTGGTGCGCTCCGCCTTACCCTTTGCCATCGCCGCCTTCGCACACGCCGTCGTCACCAACCTGGTCATGCCGGATCGGTATGCGACGGTCACCGCGGGCGTCGGCTTCCAGTCGAAATCATCAAGGAAACGGACCCACGGCATCACGCAAACCGCCTATGGTTGCTCAATAGAGCATCGAACAGCGCTGTGTTCTCCCACACAGCAACGCCGCGATTTTCGTAAGCTTCGTCTATCCACGCCAGCATCGCGTATTTGACCGCAGGCGGCACATCAGGCGTTCCCACCACGGCGGTCACAGTGATGCGCGAACCCAATTGCGTCGCTGGCCACGTCTGCCCAAACCTCAAGGCGATCCGCGCTTCAAGACCATCGGCGCGGAGTTCGTAAACGTCGTCGCCCAGCGTCTGCTCTACTCCGTCAGTGTCAATATAAGTGATCACTGATACTGACTGCACCGGCCCCTCGGGCAGATATGCGAAATCGCACCACCGGTCGCACTTCAGTTCCACCGTTTGCGTCGCGAACCGCACGCCGCAATATTTTTCGACGTGATTGCGCGCCGCTTTGATCAAATCGGAAAAGTATTCGTCGTCATCAGCGAAGCTGACACGACATTGCCGCTTGGCCTCCGGCACCGTCACCGGTTCGGCCGTTGCCGCTACAGTAATCGTTGCCGGATACCACATCAGCCGCGCTTCTCCTTCGCAGGCTGCCGCTTGGTAGCGGTTTCCTTGGCCGGCTCGACGGGGATTGCGAAACCAGCCTCGATCAACCGGATAGCTTCAGACTCTGGGAAATCTCGCTCATCCCCTACGGCGAGGTTGTAAGCAGGGCCGGAAAGCCCGGTCAGCATTCGTACGTGCATAGTCGCCTCCAGTGGAAACGAGGCGCCGAAGCGCCCCGTCACGTTTGCTTAGGCAGAAGCCAGGATCAGGTGCTTCACCGCGGCGGTGTCGCCGAGTTCACCGTCAAAGCGGATGAGGCCGGCCACGCCGAGGTTCGGCCAGAAGCGTTCGCGCATCACACCGATAACCGGCGAGCCAACCTTGCGGACAAAGTACTTGCCGTGGTCACCGAAGATGATGGGCTTCGCACCCGCGGCAATGTCTGCCATGGCCTGGTTGATGCTATACCGGTAGCCGAGAAGAGCTCCGGGCTCGCCCTTGGTGATGTCGCCCATCTGCCAGAGGTAGTTACCTTCGCCGTCTTTAAGTTTGCGAACGGCCTTGAGCGTCTGGTCGTTAAACTGCCAACGGACCTTCGGCGCCGTCCGGTAGGCGGGGTTCACCGAATGGACCAGGTCAATCAGTTCGTCGCTGGCAATCGCTGCCTGGGCTGCGGCTGTAATGCCCAGAGTCGACGCCGTGACAATGCCATGGGGCGCGTTGGTGCCAGTCCCGATGGTCAGCTGCTTGTTCGAGATGCGACCGAGGCGCTCGCCGAGTAGAGAACCGAGCAGGGTTTCCATGTTGAAGATGGAGTCCTGCGCCAGTTCCATCGAGAACTTCACGAACTCGGTGTCGAACACATAGGCGTTCAGGGTCTTCTGGCCAAAAGTGACGTCCTTGCCGCCGTCATCGGTCAGATCAGAGCCTTCGGTGTGCGGCTCAGCTTCGACGGTGGTGTCATCGACGGTCGGTAGGTCGATCGGATTGCCGCCGCTCGTGTTCATGACGGTGGCAACATCGTCGTCGTACATCGGCCCCCATGCGGCCATCGATTTGATGATCTCGTTGGCGAGCTCCGTGGGGACGGTGTAGCCACCCGCCTGGCCGCTGGTGGTCAGCTGTGCGCGGAATTCGGCCTTTTTCTGCACGCCTTCACGAAGAATGCCGCGCTCTTCCGGCTCAAGCAGCGAGGGATCGCCCCCGACCGTGATGAACTTGTGGAACACGCTGCGATAGCTGAGCGGGTCGTTCTCGGGGCGGCGCGCGCCCTCGTCGTCCCGATCGCGAAGACCAGGGCGCTGGCGAGCGCGGTCTTCGGCGGCGCGTTCAGCCAAGCGGGCTTCGATTTCGGCCTGGCGCTCTTCGCGTTCGATCTGCCTTTCGACCTTGTCGAAATCGGCCATGATCTTGTCGTGGCGCTCTTCGAGCTCCGCGGCGCGGGATTCGTCGGTGTTTGCCTTGATCTCATCAAGGGCTTCACGAGCCTGCGTAACCAGTCGGCCGCGCTGCTCCTGCAGTTCAGTCAGGGACATACGTCACTCCAAATGAAAAAGCCCGCTTGCGCGGGCCGTGGTGTGCTTCTGAGGGTGAAATGGCAGGACAGCCCTGCCCTCCGGCTGGCGCCGGGTGACTACGGGGTGTCCTGCCGGATGCCCCGAATTTTCTGCTCCATCGCTGCCCTGCGCTCGGCAATGCGGCGCTGTGCTGCGAGCAAATTGTGGTTGGCGCGCTCCGTGCGCGCGGCTTCTAGCGAGCGGACTGCAAGGCTGGTGTCGTCGTAGGCCGGGAACGCGACAGCCGACACTTCGAAAAGCTCTACCTCGTGGATGGTGCGCACCGGTAAATCGCCGGTTTCGTCCCACTCCTGCTTTGTGACCCGGAAGCCGAAAGACATGCCGGACACGTCCCCCCGCTCCACTAACGTCCACAGGTCGCGACCGTCCATCGTGTCCGGAACGTCGATCTCGACTTTCAGGCCGCGTGTATCCACGTCCAGACGGAGGGTGCCGCTCTTGGTGCGTCCGATCACACGACCCGGGTCGTGGTTCACCAAAGCTCGAACGTCATCGTGGAGAGCCTTATCGAACGCACCGGGCGCGATTTTCTCGATGAAGTAATCACCGATGGTGGTATCGCGATTGAACACAGCCGCATAACCCTTCAGGGTCTTCTTGCCGCCATCGTCGGCGCGAACCTCGACCCCGAGATCACCGCCACGCTTTTCCAGTTCGGTCATGCGGCATCAGCCCCATCATTTTCGTTGTCGTCGTTAGCAGGCGGCTGCGCCGCGTTAGGTTGCGATCCAAGGGGCATGGTTGCCCCCTGGATATGCAGGTCATTCGCTGCACCACCCTTCGCAGGGCGGTTTTCAAGCGCGCGTGCTTCATCCGGCGTCAGAACCGCGTTCTGAATTGCCTTGGAGTAGCCATCCATACGGCTGGTGAAGTCGCCACGCTGGAGCGCGTCTAACGAGTGCTCCATAAAGCGATTGCTCCGGCTGGCACCGAACAGCTTGAGGTTGAATTCCTCTTCGGACATCCTCGCCCATTGCGCGATCAGGTGCTTGACCAGGTGCAAGTCCTGCTGCTCTGAGTTCGTGAACGTCGCGCGGGTCAGATCCTGCAGAAACACAGGCGGCAAGCTGAACACGCGGGCGATTTCCTCGATCTGGAATCGCCGAGCTTCGGTCATTTGACCCTTGTCTGGGTCAAAGCCGATCGGCTTCAGTTCGTAATCCGGAGGGATTGGCACCATGGAATCGCCGTTGTCGCGGGCAGCCTCGATAGCGCGCTTCATGTCACCCAAGGCTTGGGCAAATCCGCCTTTGCCGGCCGGGAGGGGCCCGGTCAGCGCCAACGGCGGGACACCGCCACCAGCGAAAAAGTTCGCGCCGTAGTCGCCCATGGCAAGCGCCAATTGCACGGCTTTGCCGGCCAAAAAAAGCGGACTGTAGACCGACACCATGTCAGACTTGAGCATGAACGGCAGGTCAATGACGTCTTCGGCCGGGTAATCCCTGCCTTCGGAGTGATACCACTTCTTGCCGCCCCGGATTGAAACCGTCACCCGGTTGTGTTCGAACGGCCAGATTGCCTCGATCGACGACCCATTCCGCTCAATCCATGCGCATCCGCGTCCAGGTTGACTGAAAACGCCCTGCCATAGATATTTTCGCATCCCATAGCTGGACCACTGCGGGTTTGGGGTCTCATTGACCAGTTTCTGAATCTTTCCGCCCACGCGCTCCGCATTGTCACCTTTGGAGCGATACACGTGCGCCGGCAGGTTCGCCATGCTGCTCGAGAGAAACGAAACAGCAGCGGAGAACGCCGGAACCTGCATCGCACTATCAAGTGTGACGACGGGAAGGTTCCCCGACTGGGCGCCGAAGTACTGCAGAAAGCCTTCTGCGCTTACCGGCACGCGGGGGTCTTCCGGCGACGCCCGCGTTTCCACGGAGCGACGGCCGATTTCAAAGCCAAATAGTTTCATCAAGCCGCCATGAAGTCGGTTAGAGAGAAGTCAGGATCATCCCAGGGGGACGTCGGCACTGTCGTCTGGACAACGCCATCGACTGCGGCACCAACTGCCATGCAGAGTGCGACGGCGGCATCAATGCGGACCGAAGCCTTCGCCTTCACGAACCATCTATTGCCCTGCGGATCGCTGTCGAACGTCGCCCCCATCAGAGCGGTCATAAGGACCGGGCTTTTTCGCATGCGGATACGGCCGTCGACGATCATGTTTTCGAGTTCGGAAACCGAACCCGGCATCCACAGGCCCTGCGGTGCGGGCTGACCCGCTGCCTTTGCTGCCTCAACCTTGGCAGGCTCAGGTCTGGCTCGGACCTTCCCGCCCTGCGGATGCGCGACGTGCTCTACTTCGACACCCAGTGCGTCGACCTCTTCGCGGAACTTGTCGTAGGCGTATCGGTCATAGGCCACCGCCTGAATGTCGAAGTCCTGATCGATCTGCGCCAGTCTCGCCGCCACGAAGTCGTAGCGGATGCGTTTCCCGGAAGGTGCGTTGAGATACCCTTGCTCCACCCAGACGTCGTACGGCGCCTTATCCGCTTTCGCGCGCTCTTTTAGGGTGTCGCCAGGCGTCCACGCCTCAACCCACGCGTCGAAGGTCGGCAGACTTGCGATCGACCCATCTTCGCGATTCATTTCCATGAAGCCGGTGGGCACAACGGCGGCCAATACGGTCATATCCCTCGTGCCGGAGAGATCGCATCCCAGAAACACTGGTTTGTCACGGTGCTCTTCGATCGGGTCGAACTCCGCCATGACGCTTTCCACGGTCGACCGGGGCATCCATGCCTTGTCGGCGTCCGTCCACATACAGAAGTGCAACCGCAGGATGCCGTTCGCCTTACCGGGGATTTCCTTTGCCTGCGCTACAACGCCAGCCAGGTATTCCTCGGTCAGAATAGTGCCGAGGAGCGGGTTGGCCTTTTTCCAGCAGGAAGGATCCTCAAGAGGATCGTCGTCCTTATCGAGTGCGCAGACATAAGCGAACGTGGTGTCGTCGATGACCTCACCTACGTAGGTGAAGTCGTCGTCCAATTCACGGGCTCCGGCGGCCACACGCACAGCGTGCTCATGCTCTTCCCAGCAGACGCTGTTCCTGTCTGATCCACTATTCGTGATCATCAACAGAAGCGGCTGGCGCCGGAATTTGAACCCGCGCTCGAGCATTTCCATGACCGCGCGGTCGGGATGTTCGTGGACCTCGTCGCAGAGAGCGAAGTGCGGCCGCAGACCGGACCCAGATTTGCCAGCCTCTTTTGAAAGGGGCCGAAAGAACGAGCCTTTGGCGTGATACGCTAGGTTAAATTCCTTTCCAGGTCCGCCGCTCGTCTTGGTGCGTTCAGCCAGCTTAGGGGACTGGCTGCGCATCTTGATCGCATCCCGAAAGAGGATGTTTGCCTGGTCCTTGGTCGCGGCGCACGCAAAGATCTGCGCACCGGGCTCGCTGTCGGCCATCATGCCATACAGACCGACACCGCCAGCGAAAGGCGACTTGCCGTTCCCCTTACCCTCTTCGATATAGGCGCGACGGAAGCGACGATTGCCAGAGGCGTTCTTCCAGCCAAACAGGGAGCCAAGTTTGAACGCCTGGCTCGGATGCAGCTTGAACGGCGTTCCTTCGAACTGACCTTCACTAAGCTTTAGTCGCTCCTCAAAGAAGCGGAACACGCGCGTCGCCGCGGCGTCATCCCAGTGCAGGCCGCGCTTGCGCGCGTTGGCCAAATCGTCGAAATGACGGCGGCAGGCGTTTCGCACATGAGGTCCGGCCACTTCCGTGCCGTCGATTACCGCCTGGGCGTATGCATTGACGCGATCGAGCGCCGGATGCTCGCCGCTGACCGTTGGCCACTGAGTGGCGCTAGTCGAGCAAGTCGTCTTTTTCGTCTTCACCATCAGGAATTGCGACCTTGGAGGCATCGGCTGGCGTCGCCCCCATCTGGCCAAGGCATTGTCGAAGCAGGTTAAGAGCCTGAACTCCGACCTCCTGCCCGGTCATCAAGCGACCGCGGATGTTGGACGCGATTTCGAGAAAGCTGCGATGGGAGCGGTTGAGCCATGGGATTTCGTAGGTGAACGTGTTCCAAGCCGTGCGAGCCTTGGTGAGTTCGTTGTCGACAATCCACTCCGGCGGTTCGCCGACCGGGTCGGTGACCGTAGGCTCGGTGCGATTTTTGAAGCGTCCTGCGTTCACATGGTCGCGCGCTTCTAGCTCGGCCTTAGCTTTTGGGGTGCGAGGTCTGGGCATTGTGACCTCCTTGTCGCCGGAGCCCGGTTTTCCACAGAGTTAACAGCATGCGTCATCTTGCCTGTTGACGCGACATATGGATGTTTTTGCCTGAAACGAATCAGCATATTGTGCTCTGGCACTCGCAAGGGGTGAGTGCCAGACATAGGAGTATTAAATGGGTAAGAACTCGCACATTGGACATCGGTCCAACACGTCAGGGCGTTTCGTCACCACACGATACGGTGAGGCAAACCCCGGAAGAACTACCCGGGAGCACATTCCAAATCCTGGGCGCGGAGACACCGGTCGCGGTAAGGGCAAATAAGCCCGCCACTGACCGACAAAGGTTTCCATGCATACTGGGCCAGCACTCGGAATGGGGTGCTGGCCTTTTTGTCCCAACATCTGAATTGCAGATGCGCACGTTTTCCGGGGGCCGCGGTCCGCAGAGACGCACCGATACAGCGATCGGAACACCCCCTACCTGACTGCCTCCGGTCGGACGAACGGAACGACGTTGTTGACCTCGCCAAGGGTGAGTGCCTTCGTTGGCACTACGATCACTGCGCAAAGCTCATCGCCAATCTGTTGGAAGCCTGTCACGCGGGCACCGGCTGCATATTGGCCAGCGACTGCCAGGTGCAGGCGGCCTTCGTGATCGCGATCAACGGACACGTTCATGCTCATGCTTCCTCCTCAGATTGGCCAGCCATGTTCGTCGTACTGGATAGTCGTTCGGCCCATGTCTTCGAGAGCGCCGTCGCTGTCGTGGTGCGGCTTACAAAGACTCTCAAGAATATCGGGGTCGAAGAACTTGCTGATGTCGCCTTTATGCCCGCCGGCGCGGTGATGAACTACAGTCGCGGGCTCAACAACACCCATGACAAGGCAACGAGCGCAGAGTGGATGCAGCGCGAGTTGGGTAAGACGAAGGTTGCGCCAACGCGCACTCTTATACAGGCGTCTATAAGCTACTGCTTCATCGCTGCGATTGCTTGTCATCGCTCGCCAGCCCTGCGTGCACACTTTTCTCTTTGAGCCATCCGTGATCTTCTAGCGGTGTATCTATGGGGGAAATCAATGAAGCCACATGTCCGAGCGGCTGTTGCCGCTGTAGCCATTGCTCACGCTTCCGGGGTGAAGGTGACCGCGGTCCATTCGCCAAGCGCGGGGTACATCTTGATAGACGCGGACGTTAGCGAAGCGCGTGTGGATGCATACGACTACACCAACGGATGCCACTTCGATGGCGATATTCCGAATCTATACCACTATGGAGTAGGTTCTCACGTTGACTTCGAGCCGCGGGGCGGCGGGAGATATGAGGGATACGACTATGGGGCCGGATGCCATTACGAGGTAACTGTCAGGGGACGATCAGCCGATCTATATGACTACGGCACCAGCAGCTACTACCAATACAGCGCCTGATTCGAGCGATGGAGTGAGGCGAAAACAGATGGGCATCACATCGAACTGCATATTGGTCGCCTCCGCAATTCTCATCGGGCTATGTGCCGTAGCAGCAGCGCTTTACCTTCGCCCGAGTGAATTTGAGCAGTGCTATTCGCGTATCGTCGAAGCCAACCGACTGCAGGGTCTTGCGCTCAACGAGTACGTCATCGGGGATGCAGCGCGCTCTTGCAGATAAACAAAAGCCCGGCGGCGCACCTATCAAGGGTGCAGCACGCCGGGCGCATGCAAAGGCCGCAGGAGGAGGGGAACAGCGCCAATGCATGATTCTGTGAGGGAGGACGCCCTACGTAATTCGCCTGCGGCGAAGTTCAAGGGTGCGCCCTACCCTAAGGCCTTCGCCGTGACAGCACCGAACGTCAGCACCGCATAGCGGGTCGCACCTGACAATCGGGTAGCGTCTATCACGGCGAGCGGGGCACCGAAGTGCCGCGCAACGAGATGAGGGGCAACGGTTGGTCCCGTTACCCAATTGTTACCCGACGCCCGAAGGCGCCGGGGCGGCGCGTAAGAACTCGCGCCCGCATGGGGTGAGGCTATGCCGCTTCGGCTGCGCCGTGGCGGTAATCAATGCGATGGCCGGTAATCCACTCCTTCACCATCGCCTCGATAGTCTCTTCACTCAAAGGCGTTCTGGCGTCGATGTGGGTATACCCGGCCAGAACACCTTTGGCGGCCAGGAGCCCCACGTGGGCAACGCCGCGTGCAAATCCCATGGCACCTGCCCTATTCCCGACGCCAAAGCGACGGCCCACTTGTTCGTATGTCTCACCCTCGACGACCATCGCCTCAAGCGGATCGACAAAGGCGCCGACTGCTTTGCGTAGCTTTTCCAGCAGGGACTTGGCATCAATCATCGCGTGCAGCTTGTCATCACCATTCCAGGGGCGCTGCACAGATGATGAGCGGACAGCAGAAGGCTCGCCCTCCTCATTCGAGATTACGCGAGCCTTCCGACCGGGCGTTGTAGCAATCGCATCGGCCGACTTGCTGCGACGAACCTTTTCAAAGGAAACGCTCCCGTCATCCTCCGCTTCTGACACATGAACGATCGACAGGTCTGCCGTCGGGCTAAGGCCCATCAACTGCGTGCCACTCGTGGCCGCTCTCTCGATCTGGCGGTAGCGAATGGCCACGAGCAACAGTTCGTGGTTTTTCTCGGCGAGCAGCGCCTTGGCCAAGGGCCATCCAATATTATCGTTTGCGGGGCACATCGTGCCGTCCCAGTCGCCCCGTTTGGCTTCCATCTTGGCGAGCCGACGTTTTTGCTTTTCGATGCCCGGAAGCTCGTGTGGCAAATATCGGATGGGCGATGGCAGGTCATCACCGTCTCCAATAAGGGCGCGGTGGTAGTTATCGTTGGCAGGGATAGGTGCAGTCAAAGCGACTCCTCCGGTCGTAGGTGGGTTTGAAAGCCGCGAGATTCTCAAAATGTCGCTTTGGTGCGGCTGTTGGTGTTTTCCGCTGGGGCGGAAATCGTCAATCTGGTGCGTTTGATGTTTATCTCTGCGAGACACGCCGCCGACACAATATCGCATTATGGTTTCTCAACGCCCGCTAGAGGCGAGACACAGGAGAGACATCATGCAACGATACGAAGAATTTCGTTCGACTTGTCCGTCATGCGGCCAGAATAATGTCGTGGTCACAAATGACTTGCCGGGTGGCTTGGATATCACCTGCTCGCACTGCCAGTCGCCAATAGGTTTATCTGTGCAATCCACAAATCGGCGTACAATCCAGCGGGAGCAACTAACTACGATGCAGGCGAAATAGCTCGAAACACTACCCTGGTCAGCCTATTCAGGTTCGCCAGGTTCGGGCGCGCGAGCCATTTCCGCGGCGTATTTCTTCTCCTCTTCCTCCATCAGACGCATGCAGTGCTCATAGTACTCATCGTCCTCGCGCTCCTGCCTGATTCTCTCCTGCTCCTCCTCGTATCGAAGCCTGGCCGCTGCTAGTTCTGCTGCTCGGTTCGGCCTCTTCGGCTTGACGGATACGGTCGGAGGTTTAGGCTCTGGCCTTGGGCTTTTGGCGCATTCGACGCACTGCCTTCGCTCCGGCACCCCAAAATCTCGTTCCATCTTGAATTCCGCCAGCGGACCGCCACGGCCGCAACGACTGCAGATGTACGTTGCATGCGGCGGCCACACCCCATTCATCATCTGGTGGAGTTCGTAGATTCGGTCGTCGATCTCATCCGCCTTGCGGCCGGGCGCGACCCGGTAAGGCTTATTGTGGTGCCTGCGTCTGGGCATTTGGTCCTCCTTTGACTGAACATACCCAGGTGGCAGCGACAGGCACCACCGAAGGGATGCGATTTTTTGTCGAGAAGCCAAGGTCGGGTGCTCCACCCCATTGGAACAGCCGTGCACAGATGCCATGGTGCTGTGTATTCTGAGGGCGCAGCATGAAGAGTGTGGGTAGAGCCGCCGGGGCGATTTTGGGCATCGTGGCAGGGCTTTGGGTCCTGCTGTACGTCATGTTTTGGTATCAACGGACCGGCTGTTTGGCCGCTTTCGACCGCGCTTGTAATGACGCGCTTTTGGTCTGGTTGGAACGCTTCGTGTCACTAGGTTGGGTTAGGGACTACCAGACTCTGCTAGCCGGATTTTTTGCACTCGTCGCAGGCGCGTTCGTGTGGCTTGCTGCCCTACATCAAACTTCGCATCAAGTCGCTCAGCGTAAAGTTGAGCGCGCTGAGACATTTGCGCAATATCTTCGATCCTTAATTGTTCGAGTCATAGAAATAGAACACGCAATAATCGAAGAAATCGATTGCAGGCCGAAGTTGAGAGATCTGCAATCAGAACTTCCAACGATATCCGCCTACTCACCACAGCTTTCTATGATTATCATGTCATCGCTAGATACAATATTTGAATCGTGGGATGATTTCGACGATGGCACCTCGGATTTTGACGGCGACGGCTGCAGACTGGTTGCTTTAGCAATTTTTCACACGATCGCCATCTTCATTAAGAAGTCGGCAAAGGGTGAAATTCCCTACTGGGAGAGCATTCGTCAGGATGTCTTCAATGATCTAAGTAAGCGCTCCGAAAAATTGGGTATCCAATTCGACACGAATTTAGGACCATTTCCATTAATGGGCTTCAACAAGCTCTAAGGGGGCCGCCACGGGGGCATGGCAGCCGCAGGTTTCAATCCGGACTGCCGGACATCCGGACACACCTAAAGGTGTGTGTCCGGCTATGTCCTGCGGGGTGTCGGGCGGACAAATCAACGGAAAACCCAAATGTCCGGCAATGTCCGGTCACACCTAAATGCTTGGATTTGCTAGCGCTTCTGCCGGACAAACTGTTTCCCTTGTTTTGTCCGGCGTGTCCGGCACCTCCATTTGCCGGACATTTTCTCAAAAATGGAATTGTCCGGCTCATTCTGGAGCTTCGTTCAGCCAGTACCAGTTGCCGATGTTGCCAACCCGCTCTCTCTCCAGCAACTGAGTGCGTCCACGGCTAAACTGCTTGACGCGCGTGTCCTCGTTCTCAGACGCCTTGGGGTGCTCATAGTAGGCAGCGCGCCACTGCTCTTCGGTCACAGCCAGAATGTCATCGGGAAAGTGATGTCCCGCTGGCTCAATCCCGTCCTTTTCGATGGCATGGCTTAGTGCCTCCAAAACATGGACGGACTTTCCGGTCGTGAGCTTCTTCGGCTTGTCATCCACCTGAACCACAACCGGCGCGGTGGTGGGTTCCCCGTCTTCATCAACCCCAACCTCAACTGACTCCATGCGGAAATGGGTTACGACGCCAGCCTCGCCGTCATTGGTGCCGTCGCATGCCAGGACGTATTTGCCGTCTATCTTGTTCACGATGAAGCTGGCATCTACAGCACCGTCGAGGTCGATCGAGCCTTTGGCGCGATCCGTTGACCAGCCAGTGTGGTGGATGACGGTCACGTGTGCTTTGGTCAAGTTGAGGATTTCGTCGCACGACTGAACAAACGCCGACATGTCTTTCGTGGCGTTCTGATCCCCGCCTCCGAAGGTTCGAGTCAGGGTGTCAATGATGATCCAGACGCAGGGCATCTCGCACGCTTCGGCGGCCTGGTTGATCAGCTTCGCCAACGTTCGTGCGTCATTGAGATTTCCAGTCAAATCAATGCGGCCGCCAACAACCAGCAGCGGCACGTCTTTGACACCATGCCGTTTCCTGAAAGCCAACATTCTTCGTTCGGTCAGATCCTTGCGCTCAGCCGCGAGATAGACGACCAGGCCCTGTTTTACGCGACGCCCATGCCAATCCATCCCGGCGGCAACGTGGCACGCCATGTCTGTGGTGATGACCGACTTGCCGGTGCCCGGCTTTCCCACGATATAGGAGAACTCGTTCTCACCGAAAACGCCCTTGATGAAGGTCTTCTTCGGCTTTGAATTCTCTATGTTGTCGAACCAAGTGAGTTCGAAACGCTCGCGCCGCTTCGATTCCGACAGAGGCTCGTTATCATTCGCTGGCTTGCCTAGGCCTTTAGCGAACTTTTCTGCCTGCTCCCGCTCTTTCTCCCTTTCTGCTTCTCGCTTCCCCCACATTCGCGCGAAATCAGAACGCATATGGGCCTCGTCGCGATATCGACTGGTCCAGTTGCCCGTGGCGGCCATAAACAGTGCAGCAGCCTCCTCAGCTGTGTGACCATCAAAATGAAGCTGCTCAACCACAGCGTATGCCTGCCCCGACCGATCTTCGCCCGGATCGAGGTTGCGGGCCAGCTTTTCGGCTGCACGCGGTGAAACTTCGATACCGTCGACGCTGGGCAGGTCGCCTAGCTCAATAGCCTTCGACTCGTTGGCGGTCGCACCCCGTCCCGCCACTGCCAGGGCCAGAGCCGCGGGGTCCGTATAGGTACCATCCCATGGTTGCGCGACCCGCACGGGCTGTGGCGCTGGCGAACGGCCGCGCTCGAGTTTTTTCGCGTTCGGGTGGTTGAGTGTTCCGGGTACTCGCCAAACGTGCGTGATGTCCTTCGTGCAGTGGTCTGAGGCTGTTGCCACCTGCAACCCCGCGGCAATTTCCTTGGCTACTGCGGGAGTAACTGGCCGATCGAATAGCCAGAAAGCCTGGAGATTCCCGGCAGAGGATTCGACGATGTAATTGGGCGGTAGCGGGTACTCACCGCCCGCATTGCCGGTGTCCGCGTCCATATCCGCGACCAGGCCAAGGACAGCGACGATGTCAGCTTCGGTGCCGCGCTTGCCGCGTTGCAATCCGCGGCGCATGACCTGCAATCCGACATAGGAGTTGGCACCCGGCGTCTCCAAGTGCGCTGCGATGGCGCCTGCCATACCGTCCACATCGCCTATGGCATGGTGGGTGATCGAACCACCGGTGTGGCCTGTGTAGTACGTTGCCGCCACCAACACGCCGTCAATGCCGGCGGCTAGGTCATGGAGCACTTGAATGTGAGTGCGAATGCCTTCCGAGGGGTCAGTGTCCTCAAGGAGTGATTGCTCGATGCTATTGGCTGCGGACACGGGCGCTCGCCTCCATTTGAGTAGTGACCATCTGCGTAATGCGTGCCGCGAGGCTGGGCGCGATTGCAGCCGTGCCGACGCGGTCCCGAGATTGCGGCGGGAACACTCGAACACCGGCGCCTGTGCGTTTGAGGACCAGTCCGAGCAGCTTGAGCTCGGAGTCAATTTCCAGATCGAAGGTGGCGAGAACGCCACCCTCAGCCGTTGCCGGTCTTATGCTGGTGACCCTCATCAGGCCACCTCCCCGCTCGCGACGGCTATGCCATGGTCGTTCTCGAGCTTCTCCTCGATTGCGGCGCGGACGAATGCAGCCGTATCGCGGTCCGCGATGTAGATGTCCGCAGCCCATCGCAAAGCATGCGCCGGAGCCTCGCCTTTGCCGTTCCATTCGACCAGTCGTAGCCCTCGCCGGCTGGTCCCGTCGAATTCAATATCCAGTTCTCCCTCCACCCAAAGCACGGGCGAATTCTCGATTTGCTCGACACCGCTGATCCGGCCATTTTCAATCTCGAAGAGTAGGCCGAAGCCGTGGGCGCGTCGGTCGTGGCGGGTGCGAATGTCGCGAGCTTGGCGGCGGGCCATAAGAATTGAGTCGTTCCCCTGGAGTTCGACAAAGCCGCTGAGCCGTTCGGATGGGTATGGAAAATTTCGCAAGAGTCCTCCTCTCGGCGTGCGGATATCCGACGCCGATTGTTCGCAATAAGAAGGTGATGGCGTTCGACTAAGCGGCTAGCCAGCCGCTGCTGGTGCGGGTGTAGACGGTGTCCAACTCGTTTCCGGCCACTGTCTGGACTTGCCTAACGTCGGGGTCGATGAGCTTGAAGAGTGCGACGCAGCCGCCTTGGTCGCAGCATTCGTATTCATCAAGAACGAGCAGACCTACGCGACTTGTGAAGTCATATGCGATTGATATCGGACGGCACTGGAGTTCGGGATGATAGTCCTTCATGCGACCGCCCTGAGGGCTGCGTTGTCGTTCGCCGCCTCCTGCGCCGCCACCCAGGCGAGAAGCGTCGACTTTCGGGCGCATATCTTTGCCCCGATGCGGAAACAGGGCAGCGTTCCAGCCTCGATGGCATGATAAATCGAGCGGGCCGGGAGGCCCATGAATGCGGCGATTTCCTTCGCGCCATTGAGCAGGTCGTCGGCCAGGTTCATGTTGTTTCGTCCTCCTATGAAAAAACGCTTGACAGGTTTTCGGCGCTTTGCTAGATTATTCGAATAAGGCGTATTGCGCCCGAAATCAGCAAAACGAGCGGAATATATAAGAAACTTGGCGTCATGTCAAGCGTTTTCTGCTGCCGTATTTCATGTTGCCAAAATCTGTTAGTCGGTTTAGCAACCCCTCTTTCTTTGAGGGTGGGTTTTCTATGAGCGTTTCAGTTCGGGAGTGGACGACAGCTAAAGGCGAACCGCGCAAGGCGTGGGTGGTGCGCTACACCGATCAGAATGGGAAGCGGCACCTCAAAACATTCGCCAAAAAGAAAGACGCTGACGCCTTTGACTCGCAAACCCATGTGGAGGTGCTTGGGCGCATCCACGTCGCGGATGCTGATACGGTCACCGTCGAACAGGCCGGGAAGTTCTGGCTCGAAGCCGCAGCGGCGGCCGGGTTGGAGAAAACTACGCTGGCGCAATACGAACAGCACCTTCGTTTGCATATAGTTCCGGCGATCGGCCGACACCGGCTGAATGAGATATCCATCCCATTCGTGCGCGCCTTCACCGACAAGCTGGCGGCCGACGGAAAGTCAAAAGCGATGGTTCGTGCCGTGAGGGTCAGTCTGGGTGCCCTGCTCTCCGATGCCCAGGAGCGCGGCTTGGTCATGCGCAACGCTGTCAAGGACATGGGGAGGAGCAAGTCGTCAAAGCGCGTTGAGGCCCGCCAGAAGAAGCGGGCCGAGGTCGGTGTTGACATCCCTACCGTTGAGGAAATCGGCAAACTCATTGCAGCCGCGGATGGAAAGTCGCGCGCCTTCCTTATGACAGCGGCATTCACAGGGATGCGCGCCAGTGAGTTGCGCGGACTGCGCTGGACAGACCTGGCGTTCAATCGCCGCGAAGTGACCATCCGGCAGCGCGCCGACGCACATCAAAAGATCGGCGCCCCCAAGTCCGAAAAGGGCAGCCGGACGATCCCCCTGCCCTCCCGCCTGTGCGACGAACTGCGGGTCTGGAAGGATGACTGCCCGGAAGGCGAATTAGGTCTCGTTTTCCCGAACGGCGCCGGCAACGTCGAGTATTACGCCAACATCACCAAGCGCTGGTATTACCCGGTCCAGATCGCGGCTGGCGTCACCATCCCGACCGGAGAGAAGGATAAGGACGGCCAGCCCATCGTGGGACCGAAATATTCCGGCCTGCACGCCTTGCGGCACTTCTATGCAAGTTGGTGCATCAACCGAAAAGAGGACAATGGCCTCGGACTGCCACCCAAAGTCGTCCAAGCGCGGATGGGTCACGCTTCAATTCAGTTGACGCTCGACACCTATGGGCACTTGTTCCCCACCGGCGACAACGCTGACGAGTTAGACGATGCTCTGGACGGCCTGCTCGCGACATGAATGCGACACGCTGACCTTTTTGCCAATAGTTTCAAAGCGTGTCTTAGGACTCTGACTCCGTTAGTCCTGGTTCGAATCCAGGTTCCCCAGCCAACCACTTTTTGCCTTAAATAGCGACTTGCCGGATCGCGGCAGCAGGGTCCATTGACCCTTTGGTTAGCGCGCAGCGGCAGGCGCGGTGTCATGCCCTGAACCATCGCGCTGGAACTCATGCGCCTATTGGAGTATCGGTCCCGCAACTACATACGACCGCGCGATAACCTTTAGGATGTAGCGGAGATGGCCGCCGACCGGCCAATCTCGCTGAGAGGCGGCGTCGCGGTCATTGACAATTCAGGCCATCTGCGTCCGGTGTTTAGGCATCCCCGGCTGGTCCCAATCGCGGCGGCGCCATTGCAGGGCACCCACTATCCCGATCAGCAGGAGCGCCGGAATATAGGTCAGCTCGTTCGCCGGACTGTTGGGATCCCTCACGAAGACGCGGCTGATCGTCTGGCCTACCTCGATGCCGAGACTTTCGGCCTGGCTTCCGAACGCGGCTCCCAGCACCTGAACGCTGTCCCCGACAGGGGCGATCTGTATGCCGACCGCGGCCAGCCGCTCGGCCCCCGAACCGGGTTCGCCCATCGGCAGCCGCATGACGCGGGTTTCTTCGGCGCCGGTGATGATGTCCACTCCGACCACCTCGATCCGCAGGAACCCATCCTCGGGCACCTGCTCGGCAAGCTCGAGCACCCGGCTGCCGTCCACGGGCATGTATTCGGGGACGATCCTGTCCATGAACCAGCCCGGCTGGAACAGCATGGCCGCCGCAACGAGCAGGATGGCCGATTCCCAGATGCGCGAGCGCGTGATGAAGATCTGCTGGGTCACGGAGACGAACATCAGCATCCCCAGCAGCGCGGCTAGGACCACCATGGCCAGTTGGAACCAGTTGTCGATCCCGATCAGCAGCAATTGGTGATTGAAGATGAACAGGAGCGGCAGGATGGCCGTGCGCATTTCGTAGCGGAAAGCCTGCACGCCGGTGCGCACCGGGTCGGCGCGGCTGATCGCCGAGGCAGCGAAGGAGGCTAGCCCCACAGGCGGAGTCACGTCCGCCATGAGCCCGAAATAGAAGACATAGAGATGCACCGCGACAAGCGCCACCGCGACCCCGTTCAACGTGGCCACGTCGACGATCACCGGCGCGATCAGCGTCGCGACAACGACATAGTTGGCCGTGGTGGGCATGCCCAGGCCCAGGATCATGCAGATCAGTGCGGTCAGCAGCAGCATCACGATCAGGTTGCCGGCCGAAATGGCGATGACGATCTCGGTCAGCACGAGCCCCACCCCTGTGAGCGACACCGTGCCGACGATGATGCCAGCAGCCGCGGTGGCGATGGCAATGCCGATCATGTTGCGCGCGCCCGTGACGAGCCCGTCAAAGAGGTCGTCGAACCCCTCGCGGAACCGTGTCAGCACGTCTCCGGCGCCACGGAACAGTGCGATCAGCGGCTTTTGGGTGACGACCAAGAAGATGAGGGCCATCGTGCCGTAGAAGGCCGAGAGGCCCGGAGACAATTCCTCTACCATTAGGCACCAGACGAGGATGAACACCGGCATCAGATAGTGGATACCGGTCGGAGCGACTTTGGCCGTGTCGGGCAGCACGACGTTGGAGTCGTTGGGATCGTCGAGTTCTAAATCGGGAAACCGCGAGCGGATTGCTACCGAACCGACATAAATGCCGAGGGCTCCCAAACCCGCCGCCCATGTGGATGCGGGACCGAAAACGTCACGGGTCCAGCCCAGCCCAACGCCCACGAGCCAGCAGAAGATCACAAAACCCGCCGCGGTCATGCCGAACAGGGCCGCGCTCATCAGGGGCGAGCGGTGAGATTCGCGTGGGAGGCCTTTGAGGCTGGCCTTCCGGGCCTCGATGTCGACCACGTAGAACAGCGAGAGATAGGTCAAAAGGGCCGGCACGATGGCATGCTGCACCACCTGGCTGTAGGAGATGCCGACATATTCGGCGATCAGGAATGCAGCCGCGCCCATGACCGGTGGCATGATCTGGCCATTGACCGATGCCGAAACCTCGATGGCGCCAGCTTTCACAGGCGGGTAACCGACCCGCTTCATAAGCGGAATGGTGAATGTACCGGTGGTCACGACATTGGCCACCGATGACCCGGAAATCAGCCCGGTTGCGCCCGAGCCCAGCACCGCGGCCTTGGCCGGACCGCCGCGGAAGTGCCCCAGCAGCGCGAAGGCGACCTTGATGAAATAGTTGCCGGCACCGGCTTTTTCCAAAAGCGAGCCGAACAGCACGAAAAGGAACACGAACGAGGTCGAAACGCCCAGGGCGACGCCGAAAACGCCTTCAGTCGTCAGCCAGTATTGCGTGGCCGCGCGGGGTATCGAGGCGCCCCGATGGGCGAAAAGGTCGGGCATATAGGGCCCGAAAAAGGCATAGGCCAGAAAGACCATGGCCACGATCGGCAGCGCCAGCCCGAGCGAACGCCGCGCAGCCTCGAGCAGCACGACCACGCCGGCGACGCCCACCGCCACGTCCAAAGTGGTCGGTAGGCCTGGCCGTGCCGCCAAGGCGTCCTGAAACACAAAGAGGTAGAGGGCGCACGCGGCACCAAGAAGCGCCAATATCCAGTCCTGGATCGGGATCGTATGGCGTGGCGATGATTTGAAGGCAGGATAGGCAGAAAATACCAGAACCAGCGCGAAGGCGAGATGAATGGCCCGGGCCTCGCTGGCGTTGAAGACGCCGAAGCCGAACGAATAGGGGAGCGGCGAAGCATACCAGAGCTGAAACAGGCTCCACGCCAGGGGGACGAGCACGAGCAGCCAGCGGGCAAAGCGGCCGTCCGGCTTGCGCCCGCCCAAATCGGCCTCGGCCACCAATTGAGTGGCGGCCGAAAGATCGCCCCGGTCTTCTTCCGGCCGGGCGGTGCTGTCACTGGTCATGAAAAGCCTGTTCGCAGGTGGAGGACAGTGGGATGGCCCGGCAAGAGCGGGCCACCGAAGTCGGGTCGGACTACAACCAGCCCTGTTCCTGGTAATACTGCTCCGCGCCCGGATGCAGCGGAGCTTCGAGACCGTCGACGATCATGTTTTCGGGCTCCAGATTGGCCAGGGCAGGATGCAGCGCCTTGAAGGCGTCGAAGTTCTCGAACACCGAACTGACCAGGGCGTATACCGCCTCATCGGGCGTATCGGCGCTCACCGCAAGTGCGGCCAGCACGCCGAATGTTTCGACATCCTCGTCGTTGTTGGCATAGGTGCCACCCGGAATGGTCGCCTTGGCATAGAAGGGTCGATCCTCGATAATACCGTCGATGGCCTCCCCGCTTATCGGAACGATCTGGGCCTCGCAGGTGGTCGTTGGATCGGCGATGTTCGCCGAGGGGTGGCCCACTGCATAAAAGAAGGCGTCAATCTGGTTATCGCACAGGGCGGGACCGTGTTCGTCAGGCCGCAGTTCCGAGACCAGCGCGAAATCCTCGCGGCTCATATCCATCGCTTCGAGGATGATATCGATCGAAGTCTGCGTACCCGAGCCGGGTGCACCTACATTGACCCGCTTGCCGGCGAGATCGGTGAAGCTCTCGATGCCAGCGTCGGGGCGCGCTACCAGGGTGAAAGGTTCCGGATGCAGGGAAAAGACTGCGCGCAGATTTTCCTGGGGACCGGCATCGGCAAAATCCTGCTCGCCGTTGACGGCATAAGAAAGCACATCGGTCTGCGACACGCCGAACGTCAGTTCCCCCGTGCCGATCGCGTTGAGGTTGTAGACCGAGGCGGCCGTGGATTCGACCGAACAGCGGAAACCATGTTCGGCGCGCGTTTCGTTCATGAGCCGGCAGATCGCGCCGCCCACCGGATAATAGACGCCAGTAACGCCCCCGGTTCCGATCGTGACGAACTGATCCTGAGCCTGGGCAGCGCCCGCACCCGCCAGAACCGTGGCGGTCATGAGGCCGAGAAGCTTTCGATTCATTGCGTTTCCTTCCTTGTTCTGGAGCACCTTGTGATCGGCCGCCATTGCCGCGGCACGTCCGGCACCCTAAGGATCGGTATTAAGGACAAGAATGCGCTCAAGAGCAAGTTCGGGAACCGGACGATCGTTGGCTTATGTCCGCCGGCGGCCAAAGAGCCATGTAAAAACGAGGTCATCGAGATGAAGATCATTGTCATCGGCGCGGGCGTGGTGGGTCTTGCCACGGCATGGCGTCTCCAGCGGGATGGCCACCACGTCACTGTAATTGACCGCGATTCGGGCCCGGGGCTCGGTACAAGCTATGCCAATGGCGCACAGCTGAGCTATTCGTACGTCGCCCCCCTGGCCGACCCCTCGGTATGGGCCCAGTTGCCGCGCTTTCTCACCGATCGTGGCTCGCCGGTGCAGTTCCGGCCAGGGTTTGATCCGTTTCAATATCGCTGGTTGCTGCAATTTCTTGCTGCGTGCACTAAGCGGCAAGCGCTCGAAACCGTCGATAGGCTGGGCGAGTTGGCCGCGTTGAGCCGTAAGGTGCTACACGACTCTCCCGAGTTGATGGCAGGGCAGCTTCACTGGACAGCCAGCGGCAAGCTGGTGGTTTACAGTTCCGAAAAGAGCTTTGTGTCGGCGCGGAAACTGGCGGATCGCCAGATGGCCAGCGGCACGGAAAAGCGGGTACTAGACCGCGATGAATGTCTGGAACTCGAGCCCGCCCTCGCCTCGATCGCGGATCGACTTGTCGGAGGCGTCTTCGCACCCGATGACGAAACAGCCGATGCGTATCAGATGTGCCGGCGCCTCGAGCAGTTGATGCTGGAAAGCGCCAACCCGCCGCTCTTCCTCTACGAAACCGCTGTCACCGATTTCCGGCGCAAAGGCCGCGCGATCGAGGCCATCGAGACCGATCGAGGTTCGTATACGGCCGATCTGGTCGTGCTGGCCGCGGGCGCCGGCGCAAGGGCCCTGGGGCAGCGCCTCGGGCTTGATCTGCCGATCTATCCCATCAAGGGCTATTCCCTGTCCGTGCCCGTCGCGCGCGAAGCGGCCGCGCCTCGCGTCAGCGTGACGGATGCGGCGCGCAAGATCGTTCTGGCGCGCCTCGGCAATTCGCTCCGCCTCGCCGGCGCGGCGGACATCGTCGGCTACGATCTCGATATCGATCATCGCCGGACGAGCAAGCTGATTACAGACGCGACGAGCGATTTCCCCGAGGCGGCGGACTGGCAGAAGGCTGAATTGTGGGCAGGGCTCCGACCCGCAACGCCCACCGGTCAACCTATTGTTGGCAGCACGCCTGTCGACAATCTTTTGGTCAACGTCGGGCATGGTGCGCTGGGGTTCACCCTTGCACTCGGCACGGCTCAACGTCTCGCGGACCTGATCGCCGGTTCGGCAGGGAGGTTTCGCTCGGCTGCATCGCCCTAGGCAGCGCTCTTGGCGACCAGCCCCGCCTACAGTTCGCACTCTTTTACACAAGCGATCTATTCGGAACCATCCGAGCCGGCAGTCGTTCAAGAAAGTTATCAATCCCTCCAGCCCCGGTGATCCCAGGATGCCGCCGCCAGCTGTAGGACAACCGTCACGTAGGGGCATTTTGTCGAACGTAGAAGAATTCCCAATCGAAGCCCGCCGGACAACGGAATACGAGGCGCTCATGTCGGCGGCACCAAGTGTGCTGAATGCAATTCCGGGTGCCGTCTATTTGTGCGACCATGAAGGTTGGCTGGTCCGCTACAATGACGACGCAGCCCAGATCTGGGGTAGAACGCCGGCTATTGGAGCAGAACGGGAGCGCTTTTGCGGCTCGCATGCCCTGTTCCTGCCGGACGGCACGCCATTGGCACACGACGTCTGCCCGATGGCCAAGGCCGTATATGAGGGTACTGAAGCGCACAATGCAGAAGTCGTTATCGAGCGGCCGGACGGATCACGCCGCACAGTGTTGGTGAACATTCGCGCGTTGAAGGGTCCTAAGGGGGAAATCCAGGGCGCGATCAATTGCTTCCAGGACATTTCTTCCCAAAAGGTGATGGAAGAGGAACTTCGGCACAAGAACGCAGATCTAGAAGATTTTTTTGAGAACAGCGCGATCGCCCTCCATATAGTGGGACGGGACGGGATCATCCTGCGGGCCAACAAGGCCGAACTCGAGCTCCTCGGCTATACCGCCCAAGAATATATCGGGCGGCATATTGCGGAATTCCACGCGGATGCGGAGGTCATAGGCAATATCCTCAGCCGGCTTGGCAGAGGTGAGCGGCTTGACCGCTATCCGGCCCGCCTTCGCGCCAAGGACGACTCGATAAGGCATGTTCTCATCACCTCGAACAGCCGCCTCGAAGATGGGGAATTCGTCAATACGCGCTGCTTTACAACCGACGTCACGAACCTGCACGAAGCCGAAGCGGGGCGCCGCGAGAGCGAAGAGCGCTTAGCGGCGACCTACGAAGCCGCAACCATCGGAATCGCCGAAGCGGACGCTTCAGGACGCCTTCTCCGGGTCAACGACGCGCTTTGCCGGATGCTCGGGCTTTCGCGCGACAAACTGCTTGCCATGTCGTTCTACGATTACACGCACAAAGACGATCGCGAACGGGATGCCGCGTCCTACGCGCGCCAGACGCGAGGAGAACTGGACAGCTACGTGCTGCGCAAGCGGGCGACCCGGGGTGACGGGAGGACAATCTATCTCGACATCCACAGCTCTTCCGTGCGGGACGAGGACGGAGAGTTCCGTTATGGCGTGCGCGTCATTCAGGACGTTACTGCCGTCAAACAGATGGAAGACCAGATACGCTCCAGCGAGCAGCATCTTCGCGTTCTTCTCGAGGCGCTTCCCGCTGCGGTATACACAACCGATGCGGAAGGGCGCATCACGTTCTACAACAAGGCGGCGGTCGAAATGTCCGGGCGCACGCCCGAGCCGGGCGATATGTGGTGCGTGACATGGCGCCTTTTCAATACTGACGGTACGCCGCTTCCGCACGATCAGTGTCCGATGGCAATCGCGCTCAAGGAGAACCGGCCGGTCCGAGGAGCGGAAGCCGTCGCCGAGCGGCCCGATGGCACTCGTGTCCCGTTCATTCCCTATCCCACGCCCCTGCACGATGAAGAGGGCAATCTAGTGGGCGCGGTCAACATGCTCGTCGACATTACCGAACGCAAGCAAGCCGAAAGCAGGCAGAAGACGTTAATCGACGAGCTCAATCACAGGGTCAAGAACACTCTTGCTACCGTACGGTCACTGACAGCACAGACCATCAGGCACGCCGACAACCTCGATGATTTCCTGGTTCGGTTCGAAGCCCGGCTGTTGGCGCTTGCGCGCGCGCACGACCTGCTGACGCGACGGCACTGGGAGGATGCGCCGCTCGAGTCGCTCGCCAGGGACGTATTGACCCCACTTGCCGGCGAGGCTGCCGGCCGGGTGACGCTCAACGGGCCATCTATTGAGCTCACCTCTCGCGAGGCCCTGAGCTTGACCATGGCGCTTGCCGAACTCGGTACCAACGCCATCAAATATGGCGCGCTGTCCTCTGAAACCGGATCTCTAACGCTCAACTGGCACCTGCAAGACGCAGCAGGTTCACACTCGAGATTGATCCTCGAATGGCAGGAGCGTGGAGGGCCTGTCGTTAAACCACCAACCCGGCGGGGCTTCGGGACGAGGCTTATGGAGGGTTGCATAGAACACGATCTGCGCGGCGAGTTCGATTTGGTTTTTTACCCGGAAGGCGTCTTCTGCTCTATCTCGATCCCTATCCGGGTGGAGCCGGCATGACGGTATTCACCGACGTTAAGGTGCTGATCGTAGAGGACGAGTTCACCGTCGCCATGATGATCGAAGATGCGCTGGCAGAGCTCGGGTGCAGGATTGTCTCGTCTTCATCTCGCGTTCCACATGCCTGCGAGATTGCGGAGACCGCCGACATCGACGTTGCGGTGCTCGACGTCAATGTGGCAGGGCAGCCCGTTTTTCCTGTGGCCGAGATCCTTAGGCGGCGTCGTGTTCCGATGCTTTTTAGCACCGGATATGGCGTTGCGGCACTGCCGCCTGCGTTTTCCAGTCATCCCGTTCTGAGCAAACCCTTTTCAGACCGAGAGCTGCAACAAGCCCTCACCCTTTGCATCACGGCCAATTCGGCAGCCAATGCAGGCGGTGTATGACGGCACCCCCATCCCGTGTCGAACGAGTTCGCCCGGGGCTATTTGGTTGGTTCGCTCCGGAAGTCGGAAAGGTTCCAGATTTTTGCCGCGTAGACGCCGGCGGATATCCTACGGCCGTGTGAAGCAAACACCGCTCTCGCCGGGAAACAACTCCGGAAGGATCCCGATCGCGTAGTCGCGGATCAGCCGGTCGACATGCACATAATTGGTTGCGCCGCACTCGGCATAATTCTCGTCGGTTCCGGTGAGATAGTTGCCCTGGGCCAGCGCAGGAAAGCTCTGGTAGCGGGTGTCGGTGGCGATCGTCTCGGCATTCACCGCCTGCTCGTAATAGAGGATGAAGAAGTCGGCATTGGCGGCCCGGCCGAGCGAGGTTTCAAAATCGAAGGTCATTCCATTGCCGGCGTCATTGCCTTCGGCAAAGGGATTGTTGACCCCGAGCGTCTCCAGGATCTGCCCGTTGAGCGAGCGTGGCCCGTGGGCATACATGAAGGTGCAGCCGCGCTGCTCGCCGATACAGGCATAAGCTGCACTGAAATCCGAAGGCAGTTGATTTTCCACCCTGTCCGCAACCTCCTGGTAACGCTCTTCGATCGCATCGAAATGCTCGTTGGCGTGCCCTTCGAGATTATAAAAAGCCGAGAGGAATTTGAGCCATTCGGATGACCCGAGCGGGGTGGGCTCTATCCGGTTCGACACCATGACGGCCGGCAGGCCCCGATCCCGCGCGTCGGCCACTTCGCTGTAGCCGGGACCATATCCCGCCATGATCAGGATATCGGCCTCCAACCCAAGCGCGGTTTCAAAGTCGATGCCACTCGATCCGAGATTTTGCGGATCGTTCGCGGCGTCGAGCACCCTCCCGAACCAATGGTCGCTCTCCGCCGAGTTGATCATCCCATTGGAAACCCCGACGATGGTGCCCAGCGCGCCGATCTCGTCGAGCATGGCAAGCCCGTTATTGTGCGTGATCATGGTCCGGTCGACGGGAATATCGACCACAAGCGCACCCTCGAGTTCCCCCGTGAGGTCCGGTGCGGGCGTGCCACACTGCACCAGCACGTAGACCAGGTCGGCTGCGTCGGGGAATTCCGAGTTCGGAACGGTCAGCACCTTGTAGTTGTTGTGGTAGGAGATCGACCAGAACGCTGAATGGCGCGGTTCCACCTTTTCGGGGAAATAGTCGGTGGGCGGATCGAACGCCTCGACACATGCGGCGGCCCCTCCCCCTTCTTGCGCGGCAACGGGCAGGCTCAGGCCCAAAAACAGCGTGGCACCGGCGATCATGACAAACCCGGTTTTCATATTCTTTCTCCTCAATCCCGCTCCAGCCACCTATTGCGAAGGCGCCTTGAAGCAGACACCCTCCTCGCCGGGGAACAATTCGGGCAGCATGCCGATCGCATAGTCGCGGATCAGCCGGTCAACGCGGACATAGGTCACCGCATTGCATTCGTGGTAATTGTCGACCGTGGAAATGATGTAGTTTCCCGAAGCCAGGGCCGGCACATTCTGGTAGCGCGGATCGCTGGCCAGCGCCTCGGGCGAGGCCACGTAATAGATGATGAAGAAATCGGTATCCTGCACACGGCCCAACGCGGCCTCATAATCGAAGTCCATGCCGTTTGGCCGGTCATTTCCCTCGGCAAAGGGGTTTTTCACCCCCATTAGCTGAAGGATCTGCCCGTTGAGCGTGTTATCGCCATGGGCGAACATGAAGCCGCAGCCGCCTTCTTCGCCGAGGCAGGCATAGCCGACCTCATAATCGTCGAGGCGTCCGGCGACCTCCTGCGCGATGGCGGTATAGTCGGTGCTGATCGTCTCGAAGACGGCGTTGGCCTGGGCTTCCTCATTATAGAAGGCGGCAATGAATTTGAGCCATTCGGACGAGCCGAGTGGGGTTGGCTCGGTGCGGTTGGAGACCATGATCGCCGGCAGCCCCCGCTCGCTCACCGTGGTCACTTCATTATAGCCTGGGCCATAGCCGGCCATGAAGATGACATCGGGTTCGAGCGCCAGCGTGGTTTCGAAATCGAGATCGGATTCCGAACCCACATCGACAGGGCTCCCGGCCGCGGCGACAAGTTCGGAATACCAGGCATCGCCTTCAGCGTAGCCGAGATAGTTTCGCGTCAGTCCCACGATCGTGGGCACCTGCCCGATCTCGTCGATCATGGCCAGGGCATTGCGGTGCGTGACGACAGCCCTCTCGATCGGCACCTCGACCAGCAGCGCGCCTTCGAGGTCGCCCGTCAGCTCGGGCGCCGGCGTTCCGCACTGCACGAGCACGTAGGACAGGCTTCCGCCCGATGGGTTCTCGGTGTCGGCAACCGTCAGCACCTTGTAATTGCCGTGATAAGATGCTTCCCAGAATTGGGAATGGTCCGATTCGACCTTGTCGGCGAAATAGTCCACCTCCGGGTCGAAATCCTCCACACAAATTGACGATTGCTGGCCCGAGCCCTCCTGGGCAACGGCGTGAGGGATTGCTGTCAGCGCCGCCAAGGCGACGACTGCCCATGTCCATTTCTGCATCAGATCAGTCTCCCGCCCCTATCGGCGCTGGTCGCTCGGCCAAAAGCCGCAGATGGGCGACCAGGCCTTCGAAATCATTGCCTCCACACGTCTGGCCATTGGCGTCCAGCCGCCAGGCCACGCCCTTGTCCGCCAGCGTTTCGACGGAGAGGCTGTGGTGCGCGCACGCATCTTGTCCGACCGGGACGCAGCCGGCGCGCTCCACGGCGCGGGCGGCCCAGTGGGACGATACCCCTGCCCCGGACACGGCAATCCTAGGCCCGCCCTCATCGGCTGTGACGATGAAGGTTCCCACCTGATGGTCGAACGAAATGCCGCGGCCGGCATAGGCGCGGGCGATCGAGCCGTTGTGGGCGAGATCTTCCGGGCATCCAGTCTCGAACGCCCCGTCCCCATGCACCAGCCAGATCTGATCGGCGGTGCGCAGCGCGAGTTCGAGGTCATGCGTGGACATCAGGATCGTAAGTCCTGTCTCGTCCACCAGGCGCCGAAGCAGCGCTGTCAATTCGACCCGTCGCGTCAGATCGAGAAACGCAGTGGGCTCGTCCAGCACGAGGATGGAGGGCCGCTGCGCCAGCGCCCTGGCAATCATGACGCGCTGGCGCTCGCCGTCGGACAGCTCGATCACCTGCCGGTCGGCCAGCATCCGCGCTCCGGCGGCGTCGAGCGCCCATTCCACCGTGTCGCGGTCTTCCTGTTCCATCGCCGCGAACCAGCCCATGTAGGGCGCGCGCCCCAGGCCGACCAGCGCGCGCACCGACATCAGTCCGACGTCGACGCGGTCGGTCAGCACCACGCTCAGCCGTTGAGCACGCTCGCGGGCCGACATGCGGGCCAGGTCAACCCCGTCGAGCATGACCCGCCCGGCGAGCGGCCGCTGGCTTCCCACAAGGCTGCGGAGCAAGGTGGATTTACCTGCGCCGTTCGGCCCGAGCAGAAAGGCGAACTGCCCCTGCCTCAAGGTAGCGTCGATGCCGGTGAGCACGTTGGCCGGGCGGCCCCGCGCGCCACGATATCCGACCGTGAGATCGATCGCCTCGATCACCGGCCGGTCTGCCTGATGATCGGCCCTGATTTCCGATAACGCGTTCATGACGGCACCTGCCCAGCCTCGCGGCGACGCCGCAGCAACACCCAGAGGACGACCGGCGCGCCCACGAAGGCGGTGACCGAATTGAGCGGAAGCGAGACATTGGTGAGCCCGTTGCCGCCCGCCACGTACTCGGCCAACAGCACGAGCAGCGCACCGACCAGTGCGGAACCGGGCAGCACGACGAAGTGATTGGAGTCGCGCAAAATGCCCCTCACCAGATGCGGTGCCGCCAGCCCCACAAAGCCGATGGCGCCGCAATAGGCGGTGACCACGCCGGCAAGGATCGCGACGATGGCCAGCGCGCTGAACTGGATAGGTCGAACCTTGATCCCCATGGTCGCGGCGTAATTCTCGCCCAACAGCAGGATGTTCATTGATTTGGCGAGCAACACCGAAGCGAGAATGACGGCGACGCAAGCCGGGGCGACGACCTGTAGGTCATGCCAGCTCACGTCGCGAACCGTGCCGCGTGTGAAAGAGGCAAGCCCCTGCAGTCGCTCGGGATCGGCATAATAGACGAGCACATCGACCAGCGCGCCCGAGAGAAAGCCGAACATGACGCCGACGATCAGCACGGTCGTCGGATTGCCGACCCGGCGCGCGAACGCCAGCGCAAGCACCAGCACCAGTCCGGCGCCCGCCACTGCGGCGCCCGTTACGCCGAGCTGACGAACGATGGTCAGCCCCGAGAGCCAGCCGGTGGTCGATGTCCCCAGGATTACGATGGCTGCTCCGAGCACCGCACCTGAACTGACTCCGAGCACGAAAGGATCGGCAAGGGGATTGCGGAACAGCGTCTGCATCAGCGCTCCGCCTACCCCCAGCGCGGCCCCGGCAAATACGGCGGTTATGGCCTTGGGAAGACGCGCATCCATCACGATGACGCGGTGAATGTCCCGGCTTCCTTCGCCGCCGAGGAGGATTTGCGTCACCTCCCCTATGGGGATGAACACGGTCCCCCGCGCGAGCAAGATCAAAAAACCGAACGCCACCAACGCGACGAAGGCGGAAAAACTGACCAGTACGCGGCTCGGCCGGGCTCCCGCCGGCATTCTTGCGGTCAATGTCGACATCTGCTCCCTCCCCTAGGCAATCGCCGCTTTGGCGGTGGCGGAAAAGAACAGATGCTCGGGCAGCGTCGTCTCCTCGACGATCACGGAGCGCACGAATTGGCGGACGGCTTCCCCATCGGGCAGCCGATACCATTCCCCTCGGGGATAGACGGCGACCATCGGTCCCTTGTTGCACGGAAACATGCAGCCAGTGCGGGTGGTCAGGCATTTGTGTCCGGCCTTTTGCCGGCTGATTTCCGATTTCAGCGCCACGACCATCGAGGCGGCATCGCGGTAGTGGCAGCGCGGCCCGGTACAAACCAGAATGTGATGGGCGAAAGCCGGTGGCGTCTCCCAACCGGGCTTGCCCAGGCTGGTCTTGGCTGTTGTCGCCGGCTCAGCCGTATCGACATTGTCGAGCGCGGACGCGGCGATGCGTTCGAGCAGATCGGTGGTTTCGAGCACCTCCCGCCCGATCGCCAGTTCAAGATCGTCCCGTCCCGTCCGTTCCAGCCAGTTCCCCACCGCGCCCGGCAGCCACGCGCGCATGGATTCGGTGAACGGCAGTCCGATCGGCTGGATCAATATGCGCCGGTGCGACCGTGCGACCAGCGCATCGAGTGCATCGGGCAGGCTCGTGGAGCTTCCTTCCAGACGCACTAGCATCGAAGGCACATTAATTGCCGCCTCCAAGCGTCCGGCCATGACTTTGAATCGCCCCGCGCTCAGATTGTGCTGCGAGATCGTAAAGAGAATGGCGTCAGGCTGCATCGCTATCCGCTCCCACAACGGGGCGGGCAGAACCGATCGGCCATTTCGACGAGCGAATGGTCATAGGTAGTTCTCTCCCGCCGAGGCACCTCGCTCGGCTCAAAGGTCGTGTCGTTCCGGCAGGTCTACTGGCTCCCGGCTCAAATGCCCGCCGCCGCCTTCCCAGCCCGATGGGACCAGTGGCAGTTTGGCGACAGGCTCGCCGGTTACAGTTGCGAGGGCAGCCACGGAATTGGCCCCGATTGGGTCGTCCGCACCGTGTTCCCTTTTCATCCGATCGCGGCGTGTCGCCCTGATCGGAACCGTAACGCGCACACAATGGCAGCTTCGTCAGCAGCGCGCAAGCCGCTCGCGAAAGTGATCGAAATGCATTGGCGCCATGATGTTTCCTCCTCCATCAGAAAGCCGGAACCACAGCGGGATCAGGCTTTTAGCGCCCGTTCTTTCCAGCTTGGTCAGCAGCCGATAGCAGAGAGTGTGCCGCAAGCCTTGACGGAAAACCTGCACATTCTTTTCCAGTTTTCTGTATGAAACTTGCACAGCCAATTCCAGTTTTCCTGCTCGAGCCCGCCCATAGCAAAAGGCACGGGCCGGGGCCCGTGCCTTGCGATTGGCTGTTATTGCGGAACCTTGATCGGCTCGAGCGGAGCGACGATCTCGGCCCGGCGGCTTTCGAACCAGGGCGGCAGCATCAGGTTCTTGCCCAGTTCCTCGAGCGGCTCATCGGTTGTGAACCCGATATCGCATGTGGCGAATTCGGTCAGAACCCCTCCGGGCGAGCGGCAATAGACCGAGTGGAAGTAGTTCCGGTCCTTCTGCTCCGATGAGTCGGTGTAGCCGAGACCTTCGAGCCAATCCTTGAGGACCTTCTGGGTATCGTCGTTTTCGACCTGAAAGGCGACGTGGTGCACGGTGCCTTCGCCAAAGGTCCACGACCCTTGCGGCGTATCGGCATCCTCACGCAGAATCACCGTCTTGCACGGGCCCCCGCCATTGATTTCGTACTGGTGGTAGTTGTCTTCCTGCCCGGTCTTTTCAAACCCCAGGGCATCGACGAGGTAGCTCTCCATCGAGGGGATTTCGCGCACGGACATCACGACGTTGTTGAACCCCTTGACCGAATTGGCTTCAGAGATCTCGTCGGTTGTCCACCCCTTGCGAGTGTCGCGATTGTCGCCGACCACTTCATAGCCCAGGCCCACGGGATCTTCGAAATAGATCCGGTCCTTGCCGAACAGGCGCTTGACGCCCGAATGCTTCACCCCATGGCGCTCGAGGTGCTGAGCCCAGAAGTCGAGGCTGTCTTCGCCCACGCTATAGGCGGTCACCGCGACCTGGCCTGTGCCCCTGCGCCCCTTGCGGCCGTCCTGGCGATAAGGAAAGGTGGTCATCACGGTGCCGATCTCGGCATCCGCATTGGCGTAGTAGAGGTGGTAGATCGGCACCTTGCCGTCAAACAGCACCGTCTGCTTGATCATCCGCTGGCCTACGACCTGCGTCAGGAAATCGATGTCCTCCTGAGCACCGCCCACGCACGATGTGACGTGATGGATGCCTTTCACGAGCTTATGTTCGTCGCGCATATTATACCTTTTCTGTACCGGACCATCGCCGGACGTCTCGCGATTGTCTCTTCCCAAACCGCCGCCAGGGCGGTCATCGAGCGGATGGACCCCCATCCTCGGAAAAGTTTAAGAGGCGGCGCGAGTGGGAACCTGCATAATCCGTTGCGAAATTCTGCACGAAACAAGCGGGCAATCGGATGAACGTAAGATATTGAAAATCAACAGTTTTTACGTTCACTTTCAATCCCGATCGGAGCGCTCCAGCCGCTTGCGCGTGGGGAAAAGGTGTATGTTGGTGGCCGAGGAAAACATCCCCCACAACCCTTTAGGCGCAAACAGCATCATGACGATGGCCAGGAGTCCCAGGAACATCAGGTACCATGGGCCGAAGGCCGAAAACCATGAGCGCAGCAGCACAAACACGATGGCGCCGATGATCGGCCCTTCGATCGTGCCCAGCCCGCCGATGACGACGATGAAGATCACATAAGCCGTCCAATCCATGACCGAGAACGCCGCATCGGGAGAAACGCGCGCCTGCTGCAGGAAATAGAGCGCCCCGATCAGCCCTGCGCCGAACGCGGCGAAAACATAGACGAGGAACTTGGTGCGGTTGATGTCGATCCCGACGCTTTCGGCGGCGATCTCGCCGTCCTTGATGGCCGAGAGCGCCAGTCCCAGGCGCGAGCGCAGCATGAGATAGGCCACGACCACGATCATCACCACCACGGCGAGAGCGCCCCAATAGATGACGATCTCCCGCGCCGCCGCCGCACGCGCGCCGAACAGCTCGGCGGCAAAATCGAGGCCGAACATCTCCGAGGTAGCGGCGCGCGGCAGCGCCGTGCCGCTGCCGCCGCCAAGAGCGGGCCAGATCGCGGCGATCAGGCGGAACACCTCGGCAACCACCCAGGTGACCACCGCGAAATATGCTCCCTGCAGCCGGAACACTACGAGCCCCACCGGAATGGACAGCAAGGCCACGAACACCGCCGAGATCAGCACCGACAACAGCGGATCGGCCCCCATCATGATCACCACGTAGAACATGCCATAGGCACCCACGCCGACGAACGCCTGCTGGCCCACCGAGATGAGCCCCGCATAGCCCGCCAAGAGATTCCAGCACTGGGCGAGCCCGATCAGCATCAGGATCAGGATCAGGTCCTGAAGCAAGGCGCGTTCGACGAAAGCGGGAGCCGCGAAAAGGACCAGGACGATAAGCCCCATGACGATCATGCCGATCCTGGACACTTTCGTATCGACGACGACACGATAATTGCCCTTGGCCGCACCAAGGGCATCCTTGGCGTGAACCTCCCTCAGGCCGGCGTTTCCGACGGTGGTGCTATCTGTTTGTGAACTCATGGCGTGCAGCGCACCCTATTGTTTGGGGAACAGACCGCGCGGCCTGACCAGGATGATCAACAAGAAGACGATGTGGCCGACCAGAATCTGGTACTGGGGATGGATCGCGGCGCCGATAGCTTGGGACACGCCCAGAATGACGCCCCCCGCCAATGTGCCCCACAAACTGCCCAGCCCGCCGATCACCACGGCTTCGAAAGCGAACAGCAGCCGGGCCGGCCCTTGTGACGGATCGAAATTGGAGCGCGCGCCCATGAAGAATGCGGCGATGGCGATCACGATGAACGCGAGTCCCATGGCGATGGCGAAGACCTTGTGAGGATTGATCCCTACGATCTGTACATAGGTGCGGTTGTCGGAGGTGGCGCGCAGCTTGCGCCCCAGCGCGGTCATGTAGAACAGCGCTGAAAGCCCGCCGATCACCGCGACGGCGGCCACGAAGGTGAACAGCGGCATCACCCCAAGGCTGATGCCGCCGACCGTGAGCGACGCCGATTCGATCCCGCCCAGGCTCAGCCGCCGACTATTGGCGGTGAATGCTTCAAGCAGGCCGTTCTGGATGATGATCTGCAGCCCAAAGGTGACCAGAAGCGGCACCAGCAGGTTTTCTTCCACGGTGCGGTTGAGGATCACACGCTGCAGCGCCCAGCCCAGGGCGAACAGGAAAGGCAGCGCGATCAGCATGGCCCAGAACGGCGGTATGAAGAGAGCTGTCGAAAGCGCCAGGATGACGTAGGCGGCGAGCACGATGAAGTCGCCATGCGCAAGGTTGACCAGGCGCATGACCCCGAAGATCAGCGACAGCCCGGCGGCGTAAAGCGCGTACAGCCCGCCCAAAAGCACACCTTGAATGATCGTGTTGATGAGCGTCATGCCGCCTAAACCCCAAAATATGCGTCTTGTATCTGCTCGCGCGTGAGCTCTCCCGGCCGGCCTTCGAGGCTGACCCGCCCTTCCATGAAGCAGTAGACCCGGTCCGCAGCATCCAGCGCCGCCGTCAGGTCCTGCTCGACAATAAGCACGGTCGTCCCTCGCCGCTTGATCTCGGCGACTGCCAGGTAGACGTCCTTGACGATCGCTGGAGCCAGCCCGAGGCTGATCTCGTCGCAAAGCAGCACCTTGGGATTGCTCATCAGCGCGCGGCCGATGGCCACCATCTGCTGCTGGCCACCCGAAAGCGTGGTCGAGGCCTGGTTGCGCCGCTCCTTCAGAATCGGGAACAGGTCGTAAATGGCTTCCAGCGTCCAGCCCCGATCCTCACTCATGCCGTGGGCGCCGACCATCAGGTTCTCCTCGACCGAGAGAGAGGGGAACAGCCGCCGCCCCTCGGGCACCAGCGCCACGCCCTTGCGCACCATGTCGAAGGCCGGCGTGCCGCCCACCGCCACGCCTTCGAGACGGATCTGGTCGGGCTTGGACGCGTTGAGCCCGCAAAGCGCGTTCAGAAACGAGGACTTGCCCGCCCCGTTGGAACCGATGATCGCCACCGTCTCGCCGGCATTGACCACCACGTCCACGCCGAACAGCGCTTGGAAGTCGCCATAGAACACTTCGAGATTGTGTGTTTCGAGCAAAGCACTCACGATGCCGCCTCCTCAATGCCCAGATAGGACCGCCGCACCGCGGGATCGGCCATGACCGCCTGGGGCTCGCCCTGGGCGATCAGCTTGCCGCGCTCGAGCACGATCAGCCGCGAGACGACCGAGAGCAGCGCGTGAACGATGTGCTCGATCCAGATGATGGTGACGCCGCGCTTGTGCAGCGAGCTGATCAGCGCCACCAGCTTGTGGCATTCGCCCTCGGTCAGCCCGCCGGCGATCTCGTCGAGCAGCAGCAGGTCCGGGTTGGTGGCCAGCGCCCGCGCCAGTTCGAGCCGCTTGCGGTCCAAAAGGGTGAGCTTGCCCGAAACGATATTGGCCTTGTCGGCCAGTTCGGTCATCTCGAGGATGGCAAAGGTCTGCTCGAGTCCCATCGGGGTTTCACCCGCGCCGAACTCGGCCGCCACCATGAGGTTTTCAAAGACGGTCAAGGTTTCGAACGGCTGCGGGATCTGAAACGAGCGCCCGATCCCCCCGCGGCACCGGTCGCGCACGCTCGCACGGGTAATCTCATTGCCGTGAAAGGAAACGGTCCCCGCGTCGGGGCGCAGCACGCCGGTGATGAGATTGAACAACGAGCTTTTGCCGGCTCCGTTGGCCCCGATGATCCCCAGGGCTTCCCCCTGCTCCACCGAGAGGTCGATCCCCTCCGCGGCAACGACAGCTCCAAAGCGCTTGGAAACCGATTTCAACTCGAGAAGCATTCGATCTTACCTGTCCGCTCTAAAGGCTCGCCCCCGGAGCCCGCCCAAAAAAGGCATCATCGAGCAGACCGCGCAGGTCCTCCTCGAGAAGCGGCTGGGGGTTCCAATAGGGATTGTTCATCATGATCCCGACGGCTCGATCGAGATCGGATTGCTTCATGCCCAATTCGCTCAGCGTCATGGGCGCATCGAGCCGCCGCGCAAAAGTCCAAAGGCCAAGCGCCGCGCTCTCGGATTGAAATATGGAGGCCACGGGTGTGAGTTCGCGCGCCACCGCGCGTTCGTTATAGGCAGTGGCATGCGGCAGGATCACGGAATGAGTTTCCGCGTGCGGCAAATCGAAACTACCGCCCAGCACGTGGCAGATCTTGTGATGCAGCGCCATGCCCACCGCGCCGAGCACGGTGCCGCAGGCCCAGGCGCCATAAAGCGCATCCGAGCGCGCTTCCGCATCGTCGGGGCGCTCGTGGATCACCGGCAGCGCGCGCGTCAGCGCCGCAATGCCCTCTTGGGCGATGATCGAGATGACCGGGTTACGGTCCTGGGTATAAAGCCCTTCCACCGAATGGGCGATGGCATTGAGTCCCGAGGTCACCGTCATCTTGGCCGGCAGGCTCATCGTGAGATCGACATCGTAGACGATGACCTCGGGCAGCACCTTCATCGAGCGCTGCGTGGTCTTGGCGCCATCCTTGGTCTCACCCAAGATCGGGGTCGCCTCCGAACCTGCATAGCTGGTGGGGATGACGATCTGGGGCAGATCGGTGCGCAGCGCGATCGCCTTGCCGAGCCCTGTCGTCGAACCGCCCCCGATCGAAACCACGCAGTCGGCGCTCACCGCATTGACCTGTTCGAGCGCCTTTTCGGTCACCTCGACCGGCGTATGCATGGCCGCTCCGGCAAAGAGGTCCGCCGCCCGCGCACCGAGAGCCTCGAGCATTTTCCGCCCTGTCTCCTCCTGCTGGGGCGTCGTGAGCACCAGCGCCTTGGCGAGGTCCATCCGCGCAAGCTCGTCCCCCACCTGGTCGATGGTTCCCGAACCAAAGACGACGCGCTGGGAAAGTGCTTGGTAGACAAATGGATACATGTGCTCCTCCGGACGCGAAGTGCTGCGCCTTCCGACTCCGGAAGCTAGTTGCTAGCACCACCCCGCTCCTGCACGTTCTCGCAGGGGAACCTGCACAAAACAATCTTTGCTGCCGGCGGCCTTGAGGCCTAGTTCTGGCACGATTTGCGATATGCTGCGGGCGTCGTCTGGAAGCGGCGGCGGAACAAGCGCGTGAGGTGTTCCTGGTGGGTAAAGCCACATTCGAATGCCACTTCGGCGACGGACACGCGCGTCTCGCGCAGTAGCTCCTGGGCTTTGTCGAGTCGCAGATTGACCAGATACTGATAGGGCGGCGTGCCCATCTCGTTACGGAACTGCCGCGCGAAATGGCTCGGACTGCGGTTGATGACCGCGGCGATATCCTCCAGCCCGATCGAGCGGTCCAGGTTTTCGCGCATATAGGCAATGGCTTCGTTGACGATCGGCCCGCCGAGCGCGCCCGAAGACATCCGATCGGTGGGAGAACTCTGTCGCAAACGCGCATTGGAATAGTCGCGCACCAGGCGCGAGGCTACCGCGCGGGCAAGGCAATCGACGTAGAGCGCGTTGGCATAATCCGCATCCTCAAGCGCAAACATCACGGCTTGGAGCAGGTTACTCATATGCACGTCTGAATCGACGAACTCGCCCATAACCGAGATATTGGTGGGATCGCCCACGGCCATTTCGGCGGCAACTTCTTCGATGATGGTTCGCCGGATGTAGACGTGAAGCGTATCGAGCTGCTCGAACAACCGGAAACCAAAGCTCATGCCGCCGGGAACGAGATGGATGCCGCCTGCCGGCACGACCCGTCTTTGTGCTCGGTCGCCATTCAGCCGATCGACGGCGACGGGACCGGTGCGATGAAGCACCAGCAACTGATCGTCCACCGCCGAAAAGAACGCCTCGAACGGATATTCGCTCTGCGAGGATGCATAGATCGAGTGCCAATTGTAATTGTCGCTGCTGGCCGCAGTCTTGTTCGGTTTTTGCCCCAGAACCCCGTGAGTTTCGCCCACACCAAAGGGTGCGCCTGCACGCATTTCCGCTCCTCCCACAAACCTCCTGGCCCGGCCGACGCAAGACCGTCGGCGAGCATTCACTCCATTCCTTTTCCGGCTGTGCCATCGTTCAGGACGGAGGACTACGTCCACCACCCCTATCGACCAGCGGCACCTCCTCGTGCCGGTCTGGTAGATTCCCATGGGGAGCGACGTCCGTCCTGCACGTTACCATCGCTTTTTGGGACCTCCAATGCTCTTCCAAGGGCCGGGGCGTCCGGCACTTTATTGATACAAATCAACCTATTGCATTGAAAGAAAACTGAATTCAGAGCGGAAGCTCGCACCCGGCACCAGACTAAAGTTGTATCACCCGGGCTGCACAAAACGCTCATCTGCGGCTTCCGGCCGCACCGTTTCGACCATGCGTCGTGCAGCTGCAATTTCGACATCGAGTACCCCGTGCTCGCGATCCTCGAAGATATCGAGTTCAGGCCTGGCGCCACTCTGACGCAACCAATCATAGGTTTCCCGGACACGGTCCGTCGGCACCCAGGGATCGTTCTCGGCGGTGGTGATGTAGGCAGGCATACCCGAAAGTACCGGCCGCAGCGGCCACACCGTTCCGGCGGGACCTATCAAGCCGCCCGTCCACAAGATGGCGGCGGCATAGCGACGAGGATGACGGGCAAGAAACTCCGATGTCAGGCATGCACCCTGGGAGAACCCGCCCACGACGATGCGATGGGCAGGCGTCCCCTTGGCGATGAGATCGGAGACGATCGCCTCGTAATGCCCGATCGCGGCGGAAAGGGCCGGCTCGTTGTCTGCGATCGGAGCCATGAACAGGCCCGGATACCAAGTGTTGCCGGTAGCCAGGGGAAAAAGGAAGGTGACGTTATCGAGCGCAAGGCGTTCGGCATGAACCCTCATGTCTTGCGGTGACTGCGTCCGTCCGTGCACCAGCACGATCGTCAAGTCGCTTCCCTTTCCCAAGCTGAGGCTTTCAACGGGATTGTCATGCATGCCGGCTTCTCCTGAGTATTGCATTTGGCCTTGGTGACACGTCGCAACGTCCCCGACAGCGTGATTGGTTCGTGCAGGTTTGCCGGAGTGATCGTGCAGGCAATCGGCGCAAGGTGGGCTAGTGTGACGGCTACGGCGCATCCAACACCTGCACGCCGATACGGCGCCTGCACAACTTTGCTGCACTTCTGCACGTTCCGCGCAAAGTTCTGCCGCCGCAGCGAACGAGGACGCGTCCTGATTTTAGGGAGGATGATTCAGCCATGATCGAACACGCGCCAAGGCAGCCGCACAGCCACCATCATCACGGGCACGATCACCACCATCATTATCACGATCACGATCACGATCATCATGACCATGATGACCACGGGCATGGCCACCATCACGATCACGAGTTTTCCCCCCTGGTCATCGCCCGGATCGCCGTGGCCGGCCTCTGCGCGGCGGCTGTGCAATTGCGCCTGCCCGACGCCAACCCGCCCCTTCTGATGATCGGGTCGGACATCTTCCTTCCCTTCTCCTGGTACGCGCTGGTGGGGCTGCTGTTCGGCGGCTGGCCGCTGTTCGTCGAAGCCTGGGAATCCATTCGCCGCCGGCAGATGACCATGGAACTCTCAATGGTGATCGCCATCCTGGCCGCGACCTATACGGGCTATTTCTTCGTCGCCCTCGTCATCACCTTCTTCGTGCTGATCGCGGAGGTTCTCGAGGGCATGACGGTCGAACGCGGGCGGCGCGCCATCCGCAACCTGCTCGAATTGCTGCCGCGCGAAGTTTCCGTACGCCGGGCCGGAGCGGTCAATACGATCTCGACTTCCGATCTGGCCATCGGCGACACCGTTTTGGTCGAGCCTGGTGCTCTGGTTGCCATCGACGGCACGGTGACCGGCGGCAATTCCTTTGTCGACGAAACCCGCATCACCGGCGAATCCATGCCCATTGAGAAGGTCAACGGCGCCCGCGTCTATGCCGGGTCGATCAACCAGTCCGGCGCCCTCGAAATCCGAGCCGAACGCATCGGCCGCGACACCAGCTATGGCCGCATCATTGCCGCCATTGAACAGGCCGAGCGCTCCCGCGCTCCCGTGCAACGCTATGCCGACAAGCTGGCCGCCTATATCATCTACGTGGCGCTGATCTTTGCGGTGATCGAATATTTCATCTCGGGCGGCAACATCTCCTCGACCATCGCCGTCATCATCGTCGCCGGCGCCTGTGGCGTCGCTGCTGGCACGCCCCTCGCCATCCTGGGCGCCATCGGCCGTTCGGCGCGGCTGGGGGCGATCATCAAGGGTGGCACGCATCTGGAAACCCTCAGCCAAGTCGACACCATCGTGCTCGACAAGACCGGTACGCTGACCTTCGGGGAACCGGACGTGGTGGCCATCGTGACGGCGCCGGGCACCAGCGAGGCCGATGTCCTCGCCGCCGCCGCGACGGCGGAAATCCGCTCCGAGCACCCGCTCGGCAAGGCCATTGTGGCACGCGCCCGCGAGGCAGGAACGGCCATCGTCGAGCCAGACAGCTTCAGCTACTCCCCCGGCATGGGCATTTCAGCCACCGGCCGAAACGGCGCCATCGTCGTCGGCAATGCGAGCTGGATGGAGCGCAACGGAATTTCGCTCGCCGGCGTCGCGGCGCGCGACGAGGCGACGACCTGGGTGCACGTGGCGCAGGACGGACGGCTGCTCGGCGCCATCGGCATCGCCGACCGCGAGCGCCCGGAGGCCCGCCGCGCCATCGCCGCCTTCAACAAGATGGGCATCCGCACGATTCTCCTCACCGGCGACAGCGCACCGGTCGCCAAGGCCATGGGCGCAAAGCTGGGCATAGAAGACGTCCGGCCCGAACTGCTGCCGGAAAACAAGCTCGATCACATCCGCGAACTCGTCGGCGGCAAGAGCAAGGTCGCCATGGTCGGTGACGGGATCAACGACACGCTGGCACTCGCCGCCGCCGATGTCGGCGTGGCCATGGGTTCGGGCACCGAAGTCGCCCGCGAGCGGGCCGATATCGTGCTGCTGGGCAATGATCTCGAGCGTTTCGCCGAAACCGTCAAGATCGCCCGGCGGGCGCGCGGCATCATCTTCTTCAATTTCGCCGGCACCATCGTCATCGATATTTTGGGCATCATTGCCGTGATGCTGGGCTTTGTCGGGCCCGTGGCAGCCGTTCTGATCCATGTGGGCTCGGAACTGGCCTTCATCCTCAATTCGGCCCGTCTGCTCTCGTTCAGCAAGAAGGACAATTCGTTCGATTTCGACTTGGCCCATCTGCCCGCCAGCGGCCCCAGGCTGGTGATGGGAAGCCATCATCACGAGCACAGGGCGGAACCGGCCAACGCCGCTTAACCACTGACCCAACCAGCTCGGAGTTTGCGGCATGAACCCTCGGGCCAAGCCCGAGGGTCCATCAGCTTAAGGAAGCCACCTGCGTCGGATATGCCGCGAAGCCTCTACTCCCCGCCCGGCGCGTCCAGCCCTTCCGCCCGCCCGAACGCCCTGCCGCCCGCGTCGATCGAACCCTGCCACAACCCAGCCGGCCGATTGCCACGCATGGGGTGAACCAGCACCGTGATCCGATCACCTGGCGCGACGTAATCCTGCCTTATCCCCTGGGGGAAAAGCTGGGGCACCCCTTCCATTTCTATGGCCCAGTCCTGCTCGGTTCCGTCCTCGTCGGCAACGATGAGCTGCAGCCATGAATGGGGAATTGTGTAGTCGAAGCTCTTGACCTCGCCCACAAGGACCATCTCCTGGTCCATCAGATACATCGCATAGGAGGGATGGCCGAGCGCCGCCGTCGGCGCGGTGAGCACAAGCACCGCAAAAAAGATCAAACCGGTCGCGCGCGCTCGAAAGCTCATGTGCACAAAGCCACCCCGGTTGGCATCAGGGCCGGGTCGTCACCGCGACATCTCGATAACGCCCGGCTCGAGCTCATAGGTTCCGGCCAGCGTCAATTCGATCTCGATCGGCGTATCGAAGGAATCGTTGACGAAATACCAGCCGTGGATTCCCTGCAGCGGGGCGCGTACGAAGCCGTGCGACGCGCTTCCCTCCTCGTCGCGATAGAGCATGGCGTCGCCATAGGTCCCATCGTCATTGAGCGGATGCCCGTGCATTTCGTAATAGATGTCTTCCGAGGCCGTCCAGGAATAGAGCAGCACGTCCCCCTCTTCCATCGAGACCTTGTACTCCATCTGGCCGTAATTTTCGACCAGGCCGTTGACGGTTATGGTGACGGTGTCGGTGCGCCAGGGCGTTTCGAGGTCGGAGGCGATGTTCTCTGCGGCGCGCCCGAGAGCATAGGGGGCGAAATCGGTCTCCATCGGCCCGCCCTCCTGCACCTGGGAGAGAGCAGGAAGCGCGGCGAGGCCGATCAGTCCCGCCGCAGCGAGCGCGGCAAAAAAGGAACCGCGCGCCGGAATGGTTGAATGTTTCATATGTCTCCTCCGATTTAGCCCACGGCAGTCTGGACCAGCGATATGGCACCGAAAAGATTGTCGAGGTCGAGATCGCCCGCGGGCGGCGCCGAGAAGTTGAACCCCTTGGTGTAACCGATCCAGCGGCCCAGAACGATGATCAGGACCCAGAGTGAAATCGAGGCAAATCCGGCGAACCGCGCCGCCGGCGGCGTGCGCCGCTCATTGTCCCAATGGGCCATGTTGCGCGCGGTGATCAGTTCGAACACCACCATGTTCAGTCCGGCAAAGACGAGCGCCACCATCTTGAGCTGAAACTGAAGGTTCACGTAGAACGTGGTCGCATTGGCCGCGAACATCAAAAGGCCGGTGACGGCGGCGAGGGCAAATCCGATCCAGGTCCATTTGAGCAGGTCTTGCGCCACTCGGCTGACTGGCCGGCTGACCGATTGCAGCCCGATCAGCCGCATGTCCACCATGAAGATCGTCCCGAACACCAGCGAGAGACCCACGACATGGAAGACGTTGATGATCGGCAGCGCGTTGAGCGTCTCACGCACGAAGGTGCCGATTGCCGAATTTTCGATTGCAGCAAAGAAGCTGTAGAAATCCATTTTGTCTCCCCTCAGGCCTGCGGCGACAGGCTGCCCCAGATTTCGGTGTCCCAGGCAATCAGGCGGCCCATCGCGATGATCCCAAGCCAGATGAAAAAGGAGAGCACCGCAAAGACCTTGGTGGCCGGCGCAACCGTTTCGGTTTCCGCCCACTTCGCTTGATTGTTGCGGACGTGGATCTGGAAGGCGGCAGCGATGACGATACCGACTGCCAGAAGGCTCATTTTGGCCCAGAACGAGAAGCTCAGGAGTTCACGCGCCGGCTCGCCGACGATCAGGAGCAGCCCGCTGGCCGCCAGAACGACGATGCATCCCCATACCCAGGGGGCGTAGCGGCGCGTCACCGTTACCAGCGACTGGTCCTTCGCGATAACGCCCAGGATGCGCAGATCGACCATCAGCAGCGCGCCGATCAGCACGCCGAAGGTAACGATGTGAACCGATTGGATGACCGGGATCATCCACAGGCTGGAAGCAATGGTCTGGCTCAACCCCGTGCCCGCCAGCCAGGCGGCGAATTCTTGCATGGCCGTGTATCCTTGATCTCTTCATTGTCTCGCGTGCCCGCTCGCCCGAGCCGGCCTCGCTTCGGCATCCCTGCCGGTCGCAAAGGCCGCCCGACCGGTTGCCGCACGCACCGGTTCATGGCCGCCGCGGGGCCACCCCAGCGCCGGCCCGTCAGCCATTCTGGTCCGGGTTGTATTCTTCTTCGAGTTCGCCCTCGACGGGGATTTCCCCATCGCCATGCGACGTCGATTCCGGCAGGTCCCAGCAATGCTCGCCCGCAGCCGGAGGCGTGTTCTCCGGGCATTTGTAGAGCGCCGACTCCCCACGGTCCCCGCCCGGCTGGCCGTTGCGCAGCGGGTGCAGTCCGACCGAGAAGATCGTGCCCGGCGGGAAGCCGTTGACCGAAATGCCGTCCTGGGCCGCCTGCGCCGCACCGTTCATTTCGACCGCCCAGATCTGAGGTTCGCCATTGTCGTTGCGGAGCACCGCCTGGCGCGCTTCATCGAGCGGGGCAAAAAAGATCTGCAGATGGTTGGCGTCGGGATTGATGCGCGTCACGACGCCCGTGAACACCTTGACTTGGCTGCCATCGAACATCGCAAACGAATGGTGCGCGAGGCCGGGCACAACGCCTGCCGCCAAAATGCCCACCGCCGCAGCGCCGCCGATCAAGGCCTTTTTTGTATTCATCATCTTCCTCTCTCCTCTGACCTGCCCTCTACCAGAGCGGCAGGTTTCCTCTCTGCCCGGCCGGCAGAGCTGCCGGCGGGGATAACCTCATCAAATCAGAAACCGAACAGCGTCTGGGTTTCCGGAGCTTCCATGCCCTCCTCGTGGTGGCGCTCCCAGATCTGCGCCCAGGGGCGTCCGAACCAGTCCGGCTGGCGGTATTCGAAAACCTGGTTGGGCGAGACGTTCTGCTGGTAGCCATCGATCGGATAGATCGTGGGATTGCATTCGACGAAAACGTAGGGCTCGACCTCGTTGAGCGCGCCGGCATGATCGAGTTCGCGCACGATGCGCAGCGGCTCGACGAAGGCTTCGGCATCGTACAGCACAGTTTCGTGCGTTAGACCCACGAACTCCCCGCTCTCATCTTGGCGAGGCGTGTAGATCTCCACGGTCTGGAGCTGGTTGGAAAATTCGAAGCCCGAGTGATAGACCCAACCCTGGATGTTGGACGTCCAGGTGATCAGGGCATCGCCATCCCAGAACCCAACGGTTTCGCCGTACCACCGGGGCACGTCGGCCCCCAAGCGCGGCACCGCGCCTTCGGTGTTCATCTCGCGGTCTATGTGGACTTGACGCAGGAAATTGTCGGCAGTACCGCCGAGCCATTGCACTATGTCCGGGGTCATCATCAGATCCACCGTGAACATGGCCGGCCAGTGATAGAAGCGCATGAAGCCTTCCGGCCAGCAATAGGAGGCCGGCCACTGATGCGCGTTGGTCACCCCGATATGATAGAGCTGCTGCACCAGGCGCGTCTGATACTCTTTGGTCAGCAGCGTAAGGATCGTGGGCACCTGGTTGACGTGCAAATAGTTCCACTGGCTGCGCCCGCCGATGGATTCGCCGTTCTCGAACAGGGTGCCGGTATATTCGTAGCGCCCGTCCCACATCGGCAGCGTTTCGCGCGTGTGGATCGTGGGGCCGCCATTGCCCTCGGTCTCGGCCAGCAGGGCTTCATAGTGCTCCTGAGCGCTCCCGAAGGGGTAAGGGCTCACAATCGCGTCGCGCGGGTAATCGTTCTCGCAAACGCCCCAGGGCGCCTGCGCCGGGTCTTCATTGTTGATCGGATTGGAATTGGGATAGGCACCCCAATGATCCTCGATGGACACCGCGCTGTTGCAGCGGAAATAGCGCGGATCGCTCCAAAGCTCGCGATCGGCGTAGAAATCGGTTGTGGTGAACAGATCGACCTCCAGCGGCTCGACACCTTCGGGCGTGTCACCCGCGCGCGCGCCGAAAACCTCGCCGCCGCCATAGATACTGCCGCCGCCGACCACCGGACCGGATTTGGGCTCGACAGGCCAGCCGCGCCCGACACTCTCCTGGGCGAGTACCGGCGAGGTGCCGCCGGCAACGCAAAGCACGAGAGCCAACGCGGTTAAGGTTTTGGTTGTCCGCACCGATTTCCTCCCCTTGTGCCTAAGCCATGAATCTATTCGTCGGCGTCGAACCGGGGCGTTGCCGCCCCGGCCCACTGCGTCGGTCAGAAGCCGAACAGGCTGCTGGCCTCAGGACGCTCCATGTCCTGCTCGAAATACTGCTCCTGGATCTGCGCCCAGGGACGACCGAAAAGATCGGGAACGGTGTACTCGATCGTGGTGCCGGGCGAGACCGGCTGTGCGCGGCCCTCGATCGGGAAGATCGTCTGGTTGCATTCGATGAAGATGTACGGATCGACTTCATCGAACTGATCGAGCTGCCGATACCATTGGATCTGGCGCGTCGGCACGACGGTGGCTTCCGGATCGTAGAAGATCGCCTCGTGATGCAGGCCCGAGAAGTTCTCGGTCTCCATCGGCGTAAAGATCTCGATGATCTGGAGCTGGTTGGAATGCTCGTAGGCATTGTGAGTAACCCAGCCCTGGATATTGGACGTCCAGGTGATCAGAGCGTCCCCGTCCCAGAAACCGATCGACTCCCCATACCAACGCGGCACGTCCTGGCCCAGACGCGGCACGGCGCCCTCCATATTGAACTCACGCCCGATATTGTACTGGAGCACGAAGTTGTCGGCGGTGCCCATCAGCCACTGCACGAGGTTCTCGGTGACCAACAACTGGTGCGGCTGCTGCACCGAGAACTGGTGCCAGCGGCGCATCATGCCTTCGGGCCAGCAATACTGGCTCGGCCACTGCGCGGCATTGGTGTTGCCCTGATGATAGGCTTCCTGGACCACGCGGGTCTGGTACTCTTCGGTCAGCACCGACAGCATGGTCGGAATCTGGGTGATCCGGCCCCACCACCAGTTCTCGTACCCCCATTCCTGGTTCTCACCCAAACCGCCCAGACGCTGATAGCGGCCGCTCCAGTTGGGCGGAGGATTGTCATGACTATATTCGGTTGGCCCGCCATTGGCCTCGGCCTCCGCCAGGAGAGTCTCGTAATGCTCCTGGGCGGTCTCGAACTGATAGGGGCTGACGATACCCTCACGCGGATAGCCGCGGTCGCAGAACCCCCACGAGGTGGTCAGCGGCGGGTTGTCGCCATTGGCAGTGTTGCCGCCATAGGCGCCCCACATCGATTCATTGGCGAGAGGCGAATTGCAGCGGAAGTAGCGCGGATCGTCCCAAAGCTCCGCGTCGACATAGAAATCGTCGGACGTGTAGAGATCGCGTTCCAGCGGCTCGACGCCCTCGGGAGCGTCACCGCCACTGGCGGCCACGTTGTCGCCCGAGGCGCCGACCTGCTGGTACTCCCGCGCATCGACATAAGCCCAGCCCCGCCCGGCGCTATCGCCTTCATAGGGGTCGTAGAAAGTGAGATCGGGGTTGGCCTCGATCATTTCGGCCTCGCTGGCCCACTGAGCCATCGCCGGGCCGGCCGCAAGTGCCAGCGCAATCGCCGATGCAGCGGTCGCAAAACCAATTCTCGTAATCGTCATATCGTCCTCCCTCAAATTCCCGACACTGGCGGCTCCACCTCGGACGCACAGCTCGGGATGCACACCCGCAAGCATGCGAGCTGATCATGTCCAAGCCCCTCAAGGCTGACCTGCATGTTAGCGATGCGAGTTCTGCACAAAACATGCAAAGCACCGCCGAGCGCGGCAGTCATGCGCGAGCTGTTTATACTTAAGTATTACAATGGGTTGGCTCAGCAGCCGGAATGTCGCGACCGATCGGCTCCATCCAGTGGTTCCAGCTCAACTCCCACACGCGCACAAGGCACCAGCGGGCTGGGTGTATCGGTAAATCGCTTGACCAAGACGTCGGCGATCGCATGTCCCACGGCGGCAAATATATAAAGAGCGTGCCGGCTTTGTGCAGGCCAACGGGTTTCCCCGCCTGCTTGACTGGGCAGGCAATTCGGCACTGCCGACCGTACCCAGTGTCGTCCCGCACTTTGGCGAAACCCTTTCATCCGGGAGAATCCAGAAATGACAACGACATCCAAGCTCTTTGGCACCGCCCTGGCCGCTGCCATTGTCCTTGCCGCCGGCCCTGCCTTCACGCAGGAAGCGCTCGAGGTTTCCTTCGCCGATGCCGAATGGACCGGAGAAGCCGTTCCCGAGGGCCAGCATTGCAGCCTTCAGGGCGGTTCGGGCGCCACACCCGCTCTCGAGATATCCGGCGTCCCGGAAGGCACGACCGAGATTCACGTCGCCTATTCGGACGAGACCTATCAGCCCATGAACAATGGCGGTCACGGCACCATCGGGTTTACCATCACCCCCGCCGACGGCACCGTCTCGCTTCCCAGCGTGCCGGGCGAAACCGACGATCTGCCCGAACCCGCCTTCGTTGCCGCCCCCAACGCCACCTCGGGCGATTTCCTCGCCGAGGGCTACATGCCCCCGTGCTCGGGCGGCAATGGCAACACCTATTCCGCCCAGGTCTCGGCGCTCGACGACCAGGGCACCGTGCTGGCGACCGGGGAGATCACCCTGGGCACCTACTGATTTCCCAAAAGCGCCGGAGCCTCGTCCCCGGCGCTTCTGGCCTTGTCCTGCACAAAAGCAGCATCGCGACCTGACGGAAACCGATCGGAGGGCAACCATGAGCAGCCGCAACAGAAAAAAGGTGACCGCACTGCTCGCCGGGCTCTGCGCACTGGCACCGGCGACGCCCGCTCTTGCCCACCACGCCCTTGGCGGCAGCCTGCCCATGCGCTTCGAAACCGGATTGCTTTCCGGGCTCGCCCACCCGATCATCAATTTCGACCATTTCGCCTTCGTCGCCGCGGTGGGCGTATTCGCTGCCGTGACGCAGGCGTCCAAGCTTTTGCCGCTGTGGTTCGTGCTCGGCACAGTGGCCGGCTGCCTTTTTACGGTCGCAGGTTTGGTCATCCCGCTCGATGTCTGGCTCGTTCATGGCGCACTGCTGGCGCTGGGGCTGGCTCTCGCGCTTGGCAAGCCGCGCATGCCGGTCTTTGACACCGCGGCCTTCGCGGTCGCGGGGATGCTACATGGCAGCGTCTATGCCGAAGCGATCGTGGGCACGGTGTCGTCCTCGCTCGGGGGTTATCTCGTCGGCTTCACGATCATCCAGATGCTGGTCGCCAGCGGCGCGATGTTTGCAGCCTATGCGCTGTGGTGCGGCGACCGGCTTTATGCCAGTGCGCGCATTATCGGCGGCGTGGTCGCCGGAGTGGGCCTCACCGTACTGATTCAAACAGGGGTGTCGGCCCTGTTTCCCGCTCTGGCCTGATCATGCAAGAGCGCGGCGGGGAGGCATAGGTTTTGCGACTGTCGACGCAGACAAATTTCGCCGTGCGCACGCTGGTCTATTGCGCGGTCAGCGACAACGAACTCAATCGCGTTGGCGACATGGCCAAGGCGTTCGGCATCTCGGACATGTTCCTGTTCAAGATCATCGTGCCGCTGACACGCAACGGCCTGCTCGAAACCGTGCGCGGCCGCCGTGGTGGCGTGCGGCTCGCCCGACCCGCGCCCGCCATCAATCTGCTCGAGGTCATCAGATTGACCGAGGACGGGTTCGCGCTCTCGGAATGTTTCACCCAAGACCGCGAAAAGTGCCCCTTCAAGGACCGCTGCGCCTATACCAATGCGCTCGGCCGCGCTCTCGAAGCCTTTCAGTCGGTGCTGGCCGAATATACCATCGCCGACCTTGCCGGAAACCCCGATCTCGAGAGCGCCCTCAATATCATCGCACTGCCCCAAGGCCAGAGACGCGCCCGTTAAGCCCGCCGCCGCTCCTCCGCGACGGCGGGGCCTACCCTCATTCAGGGTTGTATTCTTCCTCCAGCTCGCCGGCCACCGGGATCTCCCCATCGCCGTGCGCGGTGGAATCGGCCAGGTCCCAGCAATGCTCGCCCGCCGCCGGCGGCGTGTTGGCGGGGCATTTGTAAAGCGCCGACTCGCCGCGATCTCCGCCCGGCTGGCCGTTGCGCAGCGGATGCAGCCCCACCGAAAAGATCGTGCCCGGCGCAAAACCGTTCACCGAGATGCCGTCCTGGGCCGCCTGGGCCGCTCCGTTCATCTCCACCGCCCAGATCTGCGGTTCGCCATCCTCGTTGCGCACCACCGCCTGGCGCGCGTCATCGAGCGGAGCGAAAAAGATCTGCAGATGGTTGGCGTCGGGATTGATGCGCGTCACCACCCCCGTAAACACCTGCACCTGGCCCCCATCGAACATTGCGAACGAGTGGTGCGCGAGGCCGGGTACAATACCGCCGGCCAAAACGCCGGCCGCCGCCACCCCGCCGATCAAAACCTTCTTTATGCTCTTCATTTCCCTCTCTCCTTTGAACTCATCCCTCTCCCAAAGGATGAGCGACACGGCCGGCCGGACAACCGGAACCGGACCATTTGATGCCGGCTCGCCGCCGGTGTGCCCCGGGTAAACAGGCCCAAGGCTTTCCTTTCACTGCGCCGCTTCCTCCAGCCGGCGCGCAGTGGCCGCAAGCTCGGGCCACCCCTTTCCCTCGGCTACGTTCCGGCGGACCGCCTCGCCATCGGCGTCAAGCCTGGGCGCGGGACGCACGTTCAGGAAGGGCTCGCCGTCGACGGTCACCGCCGGGCGCACGGCCCTGTCGGCTGCGTCGTCCCCGGTCTTTTCGACAGGCACGATGAGGTTGAGGTGATTGACTTGCGGGTCCTCGACCACTTCTTCGACTTCATTGACCGCGGCGAAAGGCACGTCGAACTTTTCCATGATCGTGGCCCATTCGGCCCGATCCCGCCGGGCGGTAATGGCGTTCAGCTCTTCTCCGAGCGCCTCGTAATTGTCGATGCGGGCGAGGCGTGTGGCAAAGCGCGGGTCTTCGCGCAGATGCTTGGCATCGAAGGCCTCGGTCAGTTCGTCCCAGAACTTTTCCGGGCTCGAGAGATGGATAGCCACCAGCTTGTCGTCACGTGTCTTGAGGATATGAGCCTGCGCCAGACGCGGCCGATCAAGCCCCACCGGCGCCTGGCCGAGCGCAAACAGCGCCGTAAAAGGTTCGATCGCGAAATGGGCCATGGCCTCGAGCATCGAAACCTCGACCAATCGGCCCTTCCCATCCGTTCCCCGGCTCACCAGCGCTCCCAGGACGCCATAGGCGGCATAGATGCCGGTGATGGCGTCCGCCAGCGCCGGGCCCAGGAAACGCGGACGTTCGCGGTCGGTCACGATGCCGAGAAACCCGCTCAGCGCCTGCGCCACGGAATCATAGCTGGGCCGGTCGCGATAAGGGCCATCCTTGCCGAAGCCCGAGATCGAGCAATAGACCAGCCGGGGATTGATTTCCGATAGCCTCTCATATCCCGCCCCCATGCGCTCGGCGGCGCCGGGGCGGAAGTTCTGGATGAACACGTCGGCTTCGGCCACCAATTGATCGAAGATTTTCTTGTCGTCTTCGGATTTCAGATTCAGCGCCACCGACCGCTTGTTGCGGTTATAGGCCTGGAAGTGCGGTGAAAAATGTCCTTCCTGGTAGGTCCGGTAAGGATCGCCGCTTCCTGGGGTTTCCACCTTGATGACATCGGCCCCCAGATCGGCCAGCATCATGCCCGCGCAGGGACCGGTTATGAATGTGCCCTGCTCGAGGACCTTGACGTTTTTGAGAGGCAGATTCATCGCCTTCACTCCTCGATATTCTGCGGCACGAAGCCGTCGGGGAGCTCACCCGAATAGGAAATAACCTCCGAGCCCGACTCGGTCAGCGCAAAGCCGATAGGATTTTGGCGTTCTTCGAGGATATGGGCGATCAAGCTGGCCGTCCGGGCCAGGATCGGGACGCCCTTCATGCCGAGCAGCGGATAGCCCGCATCCAGCAGAAGCGATGGAATGGCGCCCGACACATTGAGCACCAGTTTTCGGCCCGTGATTTCGGGAATGACCTCTTCGGCCAAGAGCGCGGTTTTGAAATGCTCTCCGAAAATCCCGAGTTCGCGTGCAACCTCGATCAACCGACCTGTCCTCGGGTCATGGGCCTTGTGGTAAGGATGTCCATAACCGGGAATGGCCTTCTTCTCGCTGCGCAGCTCGGAAACCACCTTATGGATCGCTGTGCGCCGGTCTCCGCCCGCATCCATGCATTGCTGCAAAAACGCCCCGGCCGCTTCGGCGGCGCCCAGGATTACCGATCCGCAGCCTAAAAGCCCCGCTGCAACGGCCCCCTGCACCGCTTCGGGCGCCGCCGCATATGTAACCCGTGCCGCCTGCACCGAAGGCACCAGCCCGTGTTCGGCGATCGCCACCAGCGCTGCATCGAGCGCTCTCGTTTGGGTTTCGGTGGGCATGGCGCCGATCACCAGCAGCCAGGTATGCTGGGTAAACGAGATCTTGCCGATCAAATCCGCGCACAAATCCTTGCCGCGAATAACGATTTGATCCGGCGTCGCGGTCGAAATACTGGTTTGCCGTGTCGAGTTTGGGCCGATCTTCATACTGGACCTACTGCCTTTTCGGTGTGGGAGACGGAGAGCAACGGTTCAGGCGTGGGACTGCGGAAAAGACTGACCTCCTCCTACCGCGCCTCTCCGGCGCGCAGAGTTCGCCTGCGCCCCTCATCTGCCCCGCCCCCATTTTCGTTTAGCGAAATTTTTTTCGCATAACGCATTTTGTTGAGTTCTCATCGGGATGTCAAGGGATGCAAGTCTGCGGCAGAGGCTCTTTTTTGTCGGGGCTGGCTAAGGCGCCGGAATAAAAAAACCGTCCCATGCATCTCCATACGGAGCGCATGAGACGGCCAGGGAGGAATGCCCGAGGGGGTCGGGCACTCGCTTGTCAGGCGATGGCCTCCATTTCGCCGGCCGCTTCGATTTCCGGCGCGGTCTGGTTGTCGACGATCACCAGGTCGTAGCCATCATCGGCCAGCCGCCATTGGCCGCCCACCAGCTTGGTGGTCGAGACGTTGGCACTGGCAAAGCCCGGCACGTTGTCGCGGCCGAACGCGACCTGGCCCACAATGGTCTCGAGGTCGGTCGCCGCGATCGCATCGGTGTTGGCGTCCAAATCCTTCGGATCGGCGCTGCGCTTCAGAACGTCCAGCGCCACTTCGAACAGGGCGTGGGTGAAACCGATCGGCTGGGTCCACTGGCGCCCGGTCTGTTCGGTGAAGGCCTGGGCCAGTTCCGCGGCAGTCATGCCGTTCATCGACGAAGAATAAGGATGGCTCGGCGACCACCACACTTCGGTAGAGAGATTGTGCCCTTGCTCGCCCAGCGCCTCAACCGCCGAGGGGAACAGGATGCAGCGGCCCATGGTACAGACCGGCGGGCGATATCCCTGCTGCAGCGACTGGGTCCAATAGGTCGTGAAGTCGGGCGGGATCATCAGGCCGGTGACAATATCGCAGTCATTCTGCTGGAACAGCGAGATCTGCGCCGAGAAATCGTCCGAAAGGTTCGCATACCGCCCCGGATCGTTGACGCTGTAGCCCAGATTGGCCAGGAACGGCGGGAACCCGGTATTGGGATCGGAGAAGGCGTTGCCGTCCGGATCGTTCGGCCACAGGCCGCCCACATTCTGATTGAGCCCGTCGAGTTGCGCCCACATGTTCGTGTAGGTCGTGAACCAGTCCGCCGAACCGGGAAAGAAGTGGTAGGTATAGAAGAACCCTTCAGGGCTGGCGGGGTTGGCCTGACGGCCCATGAACCACGCATCCCACGGCGCCATGGTCGAGATGCACGGCATCTGCTCGAGCTCGCACACCGTCGAGACCGGATTGGTGGTGTCCGGTGTCGAAGCTGTGAGCATCAGGTCCACGCCTTCGGAAACGATCAGCTCCTGAGCGACTTCGCCGGCGCGGTTGGGGTTGGACTGGCTGTCGCGGACCACCACTTCCACATTATATGTCGTGCCGCCAATGCTGAGGCCGCCGGCCACCGCTTCCTGGAACATCGCGATCATCATCTGATCGGCTTCGGCGAACCCGGCAAGCCCGCCCGATTGCGGCGTCACATAGCCGATGCGGATGGTGGGCGCCTGGGCGCGGATAGCTGGCGCGAACAGGCTGGTGGCAGCGATCGCCGTGCCGGCCCCGGCCGCGCCTTTGAGAAACCGGCGGCGATCGATGCCCCGCGGCAGGATAAGCTTGGTCATGATTGTCTCCCTTTTTCTCGCCCCGCAAGGCGAGCCCTCCCCTCTAATACCTGCATTAAACCGTCGCGTTCCTGCACAATCCAAGCGGACGTGCGTCGGAATGTGTCCTTCCCGAAAGGACGAACGCCCCGCCGCGTGAGGCAGCGAGGCATTATATGTCAACCGGCGACCTTTTCCTTGCCGCCCTTGGCCTTGTCGCCCGACGCAGGGGGAGCGCTCTTGAGCGAGCCGTCTGGACGGCGTGGATTGGTGATCGGGGTCAACTCGCGTTCAAGACGCGCCCTGAGCGGCTCGACGCGCTTGGAGAGCGCCAGACGCTCGCCCAGCTCGCTCGCGTCCTGATCCACCAGGAACCCCGGCCCGGCGCTGCACAATTCGATGATGCCACCCGGCGTCTGGGTGTAGCAGCTATCGAATACGTGGTGGTCATAGACCGGCGTGGTCGGGATCGGGCCCGAATGCGAATAGTCGCGCCAGCCGCCCAGATCCTCGTCGGCATCGAGCGCCAGATGGTGCCACAGCCCCACGCCGATCTCCTGGAACGGCCCCTGCGGCGCCGGCGCGGTGTACCAGCGCGCGCTCTTGGTATCGCCATTGAGCTCATAGCGCTGCAGCGCGTCATTGCGCACGAAGCCCATGTGCTCGGCATAGGGCTGCAGCTCGTCGAGAGTGGTATAGGAGCGGATGCCTTCGATCCCGGTGACGCGGAAGGCCTCGGGAATGTCCTGCGCCGGGAAAGCCAGGGGCTTGTCCTTGGCGTCGGTCGCCATCAGTTCGACCGTATGGCCCTCGAAATCCTCGAACACCAGCCGGCGCGGCTGTGTCGGGTCGAGCCGGATCAGTTCCGAATAGATCTGCTCGTTGGTCAGTCGGTCCATCCAGTAGTCCAGCGCCTCATGGCTGCGCACCCGCAGAATGGCAGCCGCGTGATTGCCCTTGCCCGGCGTGGCCTTGGGCGCGTCGTTGAACTCCAGGAAGGTGACGACGCTCCCCCGCGTGCCGTCCGCATCGGCGTAATAGGTGTGATAGCGGAACGTCGTCTCGAAATTGAGCGTCTTCTTGATGAAGCGCAGCCCCATGATGCGGCACCAGAAGTCCACATTGGCCTGCACATCGGCGGTGATGCCGGTGATGTGATGATTGCCGTCCAGGGCCTTGGCCGGCTTGTTGGTGTTGGGACGCTGAGACACTTTAAATCCTCCTTCTCTTGTCCGTGATGCTGCGCCGGCCGCCAGCGGCACGCGCAGGGTTATGTCCTAGGCGGCAACCCCTTTGACGAGTTGGCCCAGAAGCGACATTTCCTGATCGCGAACCACATGGTCGCCATCGGAAAACATGTGCAGTTCGACATTGGCCCCCGCCGCCTCGAGCAGCGCGCCGGTGGCCCTGAGATCGTCCATCGGCAGCCACGGATCGCCGGCGCCACCCGAGAGCAGGACAGGCATGCCCTCAAGCTTAGCGCTTGCCCGCCTGTGCGCTATGTCCAGCACGCTGCCGGTGAAGATCGCGGCGGCAGCCGGCCGGTGCGCGCCGCCCAGCAGATATTCCGCCACCATGCACCCGCCCTGCGAGAAGCCGGCCAAAACCACTTTCGAGGCTGGAAACGCGTTCTCCGCCGCCCGCTCGAATGCCGTATCGATCCACTCCAGGCCGGCCTTTACCGCGTCGGCGTTTTCAGCAAACGGCGCGTCATAACGGCCCTCGTACCAGTTTTTGCCCCGAGCATAGGGCGCGAGAACCCGCGTCGTCTTGCAGCCGGACCGGGCGGCAAAGCCGTTCGGCAATTCGTTCGCGTCCCGATCCCGCCCGTGCACCGCAATCAGCACACGGTCACATCGACCCCACGGCGCCCCAAACTCGGCCAGCCCAAAACCCGAAGCTGCCGAGGCATCCTCCGGCATAGACCCCCTTGCGGAGTGAACGCTCTGCATCGATAGATTCTCCTCCCGGTAGAGCGTCGCTTTCGCGTTTGATTTTTTCGCTGAGCGAAGCTATATCCGTACAGCGAATATTTTATGAAAGGGAGCATCATGTCAAGCGTTCTGGATGGCAAAGTCATCGACGAGAAGGAATTCAACTCGGCCATCGCCCGTGGCTTTGCCGTTTTGGAGTCGTTCGACAGCGAAAATGTCGAGATGACGCTATCGCAGGTTGCCGCCCGCACCGGGCTCTCACCGGCCACCGCACGCCGCTGTCTCTATACGCTTTCGATCCTGGGCTATGTGCGCCAGCACGGCCGCAAATTCACGCTCGGCGCGCGGGTTTTGACCCTGAGTTCGTCCTATATGCGCTCGAGCCAGATCGACGAATTCCTGCTCCCCGAGCTGCGCCAGCTCGTCGAAACTTTTGGCGATGCCTCCTCGGTGGCGATCCTCGATGAGAACATGGTGCTCTATCTCGCCCACACCTCGCGCCAAAGCGCTGTTCGCCCCATCGCGGCGATCGGCGCGCGCTATCCGGCCCACGCCACCTCGCTTGGGAAGGTCCTGCTGGCCTATGCGGATTCGACCACCCAGAATCGCTTTCTCGCCACGGCCCCCTTCAAGGCGCTCACCGATCGCACGGTGACCGACCAGGCCGAGTTGTTGCAGATCCTCAAGGAAACCAAACGGCTCGGCTATGCGGTCGGCATCGACGAGCTCGACTATGGCATCGCCTCGCTCGCGGTGCCGGTATTCGACGGTGAAGGCCGGGCGGTCGCCGCGATCAACACCTCGGGCTACAGCGGCCGCCTCTCGGCACAGGCCCTGATCGAGGAGCGCCTATCGCTCCTGCTGCAAGCCTCGCGCAACATCACCGCCAAGCTCTCGCAATACCCCGTCCTGGTCAAAACCGCTCTCACCCCCGCGGGCCGCTAGACCCGAAGACGAGAGGGCCCCTCGCTTCGAACCTCATGGCCAACCGCCGGCGCGGGGCGGGTGAAGCGGAACGCCGCATGTACGTGCATCGCCAGACGGTGGTGCCGGAAACACCTTTTCTGAGGCCGTGGAGAGGTTGCGGGTCTCCGGTCCGAAGACGATAAGGGGGAGAGGTGGCATCCCCCATCAACACCCCACATGAACCGGCCCCTCCTCGCCTAATCGATGCCACTTACCCCCACCCTCTCCGGCGTCATTGTCCGGCTTGACCCGACAATCCGCAACACATCCGGCGGCACGGGAGACGGGGGCCACCCCTACCGTCCAGCCCCCCCCAACCTGATCCGCCCCCAAGAGGCTTGACTTCCCACCTCCATCCATCAAAATCTTCGTATCACGAATTAATTTTCGCCTAGCGGAGAAATTGCATGGCAAAAACTCTTGTCCTTTACTATTCGAGCTTCGGTCACATGGAGGCGATGGCCCAGGCGGCGGCGGCCGGAGCCCGCGAAACGGGCGCCGAAGTCACCATCAAGCGCGTCCCCGAACTTGTCCCCGAAGAAGTAGCCCGCAAGGCTTACTACAAGCTCGAACAGGATGCCCCCTTCGCCAGTCCGGCCGAACTGGCCGATTATGATGGCTTCATCTTCGGCATCTCGACCCGGTTCGGCATGATGGCTTCCCAGATGAAGAATTTCCTCGATCAGACGGGACCGCTCTGGGCCCAGGGTGCACTGGTCAACAAGGTTGCGACCGTCATGTCCTCCACCGCCGCCCAGCACGGCGGCCAGGAACAGGCGATCCTCAGCACCCAGGCGGCATTGCAGCACCACGGCATCATCATCGTGCCGCTGGGTTACGCCTATCAGGATCAAATGGGCGTGGACGTTGTCCGCGGCGGCTCGCCTTACGGGATGACCACCGTCACCCTATCCGACGGCTCACGCATGCCCAGCGCCCAGGAACTCGACGGCGCCACCTGGCAAGGCCGCCACCTCGCCGACATCGCCCGCCGCCTGCACGGCTAGGCCCCACCGGTCATTCGGCGCCTTGCTCCAAGGCTGCTCCCCCGCACCCCGTCACCCTCGGGCTTGCCCCGAGGGGATCCACGCCCATTCCCAAATATGCGCGCCCTTCTCGGCTCTTGCCGCGCGCCTCTTCCAACCGGCAGCGCTGCGGATTGTCGGGTCAAGCCCGACATGACGAGCGGAGAGGGGAATGCCCCCAATCCGCGTTGTCCGCGCCCTTGTCCTAACCCACCGTGTCACCCCGGGCCTGACCCGAGGCAAGGTATGCGCGCCCCTCCCGGCTCTTGCCGCACCCTCTCGCCCCTGGTCGTCTTCGGGCTTGACCCGGAGACCCGCAAGGCTTCCACGCCCTCAGCAGAAGTGTGTCCAAACCCTCCCGCACCGCCAGCAGCGCTGTGGATTGTCCCTCCTCACCTCCGGCTCACGCCACCCTTCCCCCTGCCACCTTGACAAGCCCCACCGCTTCGCCAACAGTATTCGCTCTACGGATATTTTTTCGTACAGCGAATTTTTGCTCTGGGAGGAGAGATCAACATGTCTTTAAGATTGCCAGGCCATCTGGCTTTCGCGTCCTTGGCCATCGTCGGCCTGACGCTGGTTCCACCTGTCCTTGCGCAGGACGAACAGGAAAGCGTCGGCTTTGGATGGCCGATGGCCGATCAGGAGGGCCATCAGGCCGTCGGCGCGGGAAGCGGAGGGGCTTTTGGAGGAGAAGCCATCGCCGCGCGCAACGGGGAGGTTCCAGAAGGGGTGGAACCGCTCGAGCGCGATATCTTCACGTCGGACGATTTCTATCAGGACGTCGATTTGTGGTCCGATCCGCGATATTTCCGCTGCAACAGTCCCATGGGGCTGGAAAGCCAGTGGGGCGCCTATGGCAATGCCATCATCGGAGACAATCCGCCGGAGTCCGGCGCCTGGGGCTTTTGCGATGCGGATTTTCCGCGCGAGGAGATCGTAAGCCCCTACCCGTTCGAAACCGCTCAAGAGCATTATGAAGCGCTGCTGGCCGAGGCCGAAGAGGCCGGAGCCACCCTCAAGCGTCCCATGGACGACCTTCCCGACTGGAACGGGGTCTATGACGATTCAAGCGAAAACTGGTTCTGGGGCCGCATCGTTCAGGCGACCACGATCACCTCGCTGCTCACCCCAGAATACCAGAAGCGTTTCGTTCAGGAAGCCTATCACCACGCCAACACCAATGCCGCCATGTGGCCCAGCCAGTATTGCTGGCCCGAGGGCTTCCTGCGCCGCTGGCACGAGCATTCGGTTCGCGACCATCAGGTTTTGATGAACGAGGATATCGTCCAGATCCTTACCGGGGTCGCCGACAATTTCCTCACTCAGATCCGCATCGGCGATGAGTTCATCATCGAGGAGGGCAGCGTGCCCCGTCTCGGCGAGGCCGTGCCGCGCTGGTACGGAGAGTCCATCGGTTTCTGGAACGGCGACCATCTGATCACCTGGACGTCCAACATCCAGGGCTGGATGACCCATGGCGGGTTCGAACATTCCAACCTGATGCAGACGGTCGAAATCTATTCGCCCGAGACCGACGAGCAAGGCGACATGATCGGGCTGCGCCATGAGGCGATCTTTTACGATTCCGAAGCGCTGGTCGAGCCGATCCGCATGGTGCGCGTGCTCGAACGCCTCGGCGATTTCCAGGACCGCGAACCCTACATCTTCGTTGAATGCAACCCCACCATCTATCCGGTCGACGGCAGAGCCCAGCCGGTCTCGCCCGGTCAGGTGATCGACTATGTCGTGCCCGACTGGTTCGGCCGCCCGTGGGCCCAGATGTGGGAACGCTTCCATGAAGAGGGCATGGAGCGCCCCGAGAACGAAGCCCTGTTCGGCTTCTGATCCTTCCAGAGCATTCCAGCAAATGGCCGCCCCGGGAAAATTCCGGGTCGGCCCCGCAGAGATTGCGCATCACCCGAACCCGGGTAGGCGCGATCCGGATGAACGGAGACGATCGATGCAGATGCACATGGCGCGGGTGACCGACCCCTGCACCTCCCTTACCGGCTCGCCGCCCGTAAACAGCGGCCGGCGCAGCATGGATATGGAAATCCGTCGGGAAGGACCGTTCGCCGCTTCGTTCGGCGCGGCTTCCGATCTTATCATCATCCGCCACATGGGCGGCGAAATGACCGCCGACGTCTATTACTCCGACCGGGTCTATACCCGCTCGCTGCCCGAAGGCGGCGTGCTGGTCGTTCCGCCCAACGCCGCTTTCAGGCTGCGCTGTGCCCATCGCGCCACCAATCTCTATGCCGCGCTCGCCCTGCCTCAGGGAACCGCCGTTGCACGCTCGCACGATCGTCGGCCCGATCTCAGCCGCCCCATGATGATCGCCTCGGATGCGGTGCTGGGCGGGCTGCTCGACATGGCCCAGGACGTTCTCGATCTTCCCATGGGCGCAGCCTCGGGATTGCTCGACAGCCTGGCGAGCGTCATCCTGTGTCATCTCGCGCGCAGCCACGCCGAAGCGCATGGTGAACAGCAGCGGCTCTTGTCCAACGCTGATCAGACCTCGAGCACCATGGTTACGCGGGCGGTGGAATACATGATCGGCAATCTGGACCGGTCGATCACCCTCAACGACGTTGGCAACCATGTGCGGTGCAGCGCCTCCCATTTGGGCCGACTGTTCAAAACGCACCTGAGGGCGTCACCCCACCGCTATCTCCTGGGCCTCCGCGTCGAACGGGCACAGCTCTTGCTCGCGGCGACCAGCCTGCCCATCGCCCATATCGCGCTTGAATGCGGTTTCGCCAGCCAGGAACATCTCACCCGCCATTTCCGGCGCCTCAGCGGCACAACGCCCGCTGCCTATCGGCGCGCGCAAACCCAGGCCTAGAAAATGAAACGCGGCGGCATGACGCGCGCGTCCATGCTGTCGCAGATTTGCTGCAGCTCCGCGATATGCCGCTCCCCCTCGGGATGGTCGCGGAATGCGTGAAAGCTCGCGCGGTCGCTCCACTGGGAATAATTGATCACCATCCCCCCATCTTCCGAGGCGTGGACGGCGCTCGACACGAATCCTGGCTGGTGACGCGTGAAGGTTCCGATCATCTTCTCCAGCCGCTTAAGGAAATCGTCCTGCCGGAGAGGATCGACCATCACGACCACGATGACGGTCAGCACTTGCCGTTTTGTATCGATGAACGTTTGAGGCATTGGCGGTTCCTTTTCAGAGGACTTGATCAACGTTCCCACTGTGATTTTCGTTCGCATCCTTCTCTCGATGTGCATTGACGATATGCGGGTCCATCCCGAGCGGCATTGTGCAGGAGGATGGGCGGATCGTGCAGGCAATAAAATCCCCGCTGCGATTGGATTTGCCCGGCGATTGCGATCGCCCATCCAAGGAGGAGAAACATATGATCCGCAAATTCACGGCCGCCCTGGCCGGCGCCCTGATGGCGACGACCGCCGCCGGCGCCATCGCTCAGGAGGCAACCTCGACCGGAGGGGAGGCCGGACCTATCCATTTGCGAGACATGGGAAATTTCTATGTCGGCGCCGAGTATTCCGAGCCTGATGCCGAAGGCAATGTGTTCGTCAAAAACCAGATGCACGTCGAGTTCTACCTGCCCGAGGAATCGCAGCACGAGCTGCCGCTCATCCTCGTTCACGGCGGTGGCGGGCAGGCTTCCGACTGGTATTTCACGCCCGATGGCCGTGACGGCTGGCGCGATTATTTCCTCAATGCCGGCTTCGATCTCTACATCGTCGATCGCCCCGGCTACGGCCGTTCCCCGGCATCCCCGGAATATGGCGAAGGCAATCTAACCGCCGTTCCCAGCGGGCTTATCGCGCGCCTCGCCGCTGCCAGCAACTGGCCCGAGGGCGAGGTAAGCGCGGAAAGCGAAAGCATCCTCAACTGGATCGTCGCTTCCTCAACCACGCCTTACGCAGGCAATGAAGTGGCCGCCCAAGGCATTGCCGAACTGCTTGAGCAAGTTGGCCCGGCCGTCCTGCTTCTACATTCGGCGGGCGGGGTCAGCGGCTTCTGGGCTGCCGACATGCAGCCGGATAACGTCGCTGGCATCATCGCGTTCGAGGCCAGCGGCTCGGATATGCTCAGCATCGCCGAAGGCCTCACCTTCGAACCCGCGCTGGCCGACGGCTTCGAGCCTGTGCAAAACGGCGATGGCTGTGACGTTCAGGCGGATGATTCCGTCAGCACCCTCACCAATTTCGCCGACATCCCAGTGGTCCTGATCGGGGCGCCGGAGAGCTTTTTGGCCGAACGCCTCCCCTGCCAACTTGCAGCCATGCAGCAAGCTGGGATCGATGCCACTCTCGTCGATTTCGGTGAACTCGGCGCTCCAGGCACCGGCCATTTCGCCATGGCCGAAACCAACAACGCCGATTCAGCCCAGGTCATGATCGATCTCGCCGCCGACATGGCTGACGGAGAATAACTGATCTTCATCAAGGCGATCTGATGCTCCGTGCATCAGATCGCCAATATCTTCAGGTGCTTTATCCGCCGGTGATCCCCAGGAACGAAAGTGCCAGGAACGTGGCGAACAGCACGAAATGGGTCATGCCCTCGATGGCATTGGTCTCCCCATCATTGAGGTTGATGGCCGCGACGATCAGGGTGATGAACACCATCATGGTCTGAACCGGCGTCATCGCCATGATGATCGGCTGGCCGGTAAAGAGCGCGATGCCCTCGATAACCGGCACTGTAAGGATCACCGTCGAAAGCGATGCGCCGAGCGCGATATTGATCACCACCTGCATGCGGTTGGCCAGCGCAGCACGCAGGGCGGTGAGGATTTCCGGCGCCGCCGACATCGTGGCGACCACCAGCGCGGCAAGGGCCAGCGGCGCTCCGACCGCTTCGAGCCCTCCGGTGAGAAATTGCGACATCACCTCGGCCAGAAAGCCGATGATGACGATCCCCAGCACCAGAAACGCCACCGAGGTGCCGAACGGCTGGTCGGCCAGGGCATGATCGCCCCGGCGCTTTTTCTCGGGATAGCTGTAGTTGAAGAAATAGCTGTGGGCACCGATCTGGTTGCGTAGGAACACCCAGTAGAGCGTAACCATCGCGCAGATCGTGAAAATCGAGTAGTAATGCCATTTATCCGCCGGCACGAATTCGGGGATCACCATCGAAATCCCCATCGCCGTCAAGATCATCACGCCATAGGTTTTGCCTGAATCGTCATTGTAGGGCTGTTCGCCGAACTTCCATCCGCCCAAAAGCGCCGCCAGCCCCAGAATGCCGTTGATGTCGAGCATCACCGCCGAAAAGATCGTATCGCGCGCCAGAGTCGGCGACGAACTCGATGTCATGAGGATGGTAAGGATGATCACCTCGACAAGGACGGCCGAGATCGTAAGGATCATCGAGCCATAGGGATCTCCCACCTTGGCGGCCAGCACCTCGGCGTGATGGGCCACCCGCACTGAGACCGCAATAATTGCGGCGATGAGAACAGCCGCACCGACAAGCGAACCGGTCGGTCCGCCCCCTAAGATCTGGTGTTCGAACGCAAAAGCCGCGATTCCGGCCAGAACCGCGGGAACGAGGATGATTTCCTGCCGCGCGCTGGCAAGCAGATTGTCGGCGGTGCTGGCCATAGCTCCTCGCCCTTACATCTGATCATTGTAGGGCGGCTTGGTTTCCCCCACACGCTTGGCCAGCCGGTGGAATGAGAGTCCGCGCCGGTCGGCGGCCTCGGCATTGGCGACCTGCAAGAGCCGCGCCGCAAAAGCTACGGCATCACGATTGGCCGGGCTCAAATCCTCGACCGAACGCTCGTCGTTGATCGCCCCCTGCTCGGCTCTTTTGAGTGCCTCGTCCACCTCCTCGCGGCTCAGCACTCCCTTGGAAACCAACGCCTCGGTGAGAGAGGCAATAACGAGATAAAGTCCTTCAAGTTGCAGATTGGCAGTATTCACGGCGCCCTCTCCTCCATCCTGGCCCAGGAACACGATTACTCGTTGAGGAACTCGCGTAAGCCGTTATCGTTCGTTTCTGGAAGCTTGAAAGGAAATTACATGACTCTGCTGCTCGTTTCCCTCGTCATCGCGTTGGGGATTTTTGTCGTTATGATCGCCGTGATCTTGAGCGCCGGCTACATCGAAGGCCTCCGCAATCCCGAGCACCAGGATCGCCCCTACCCAGCCACCGCGCCGAAGGACGTTGAGACGCCCCAGCACTGAGCCGCCGCGCTTGGAGCGAGTCGATTGATCGGCGTTTCGCTCCAATGCGCGACGGATTTTTTTGAGCTTATTCGGCCGGGCCGGCTTCGCGTGCGGCAGCGACGTCTTCCGGCGTCACGCCGCCGAATTCATTGCCCCAGCTATTGCGGATGAACGTCGCGACCGAAGCGATCTCGGTATCGTCGAACCGCTCGCCGAACGCCGGCATGGCACCGCGGCCATGAACGATGGTTTGAACGGCATACGCGACGTCCTGGATATTGGAATCGCCTACAAAAGCAGGCCCCACGCTGCCCTGCCCCTCGGGACCATGGCAGGCTTGGCATTGGACGTAAAGCGACTGTCCCTCGGCAAGCAATGTTTCATCGACCGGAGCGGGCTCGGCTGGTGCGGCTTCCGCGGGTTCGGTTTCCGCCACTTCCTGGCTGGCCGGCGCCTCACTGACCGCTGCGGTTTCTTCCGTCGCCCCACCCAGAGGCCAATCGGATGTGAAAAGATAGGTCGTGCCGAACACCAGAACGGTGATGCCGACAAGCGCGCCAACGTGCTTCAATGTACCTGCTCCCGCAGAAGTTTGCCAAAGTCGATAGCCCTCACGCAAACGCGAGGAGGCCGGTTCGGTTGCAGCTATACCAGATTTCCAAGCGCTGCCGATGCGACGATCAGCAGCGCCTTGGGATCAGTGTCCGAAGGCCGGCTCACCCACGGGCGGGCTGGGCGGACGACGGATGAAGAATGCAGCAACGATGGCAAAAAGCGAGATGATCGCGCCGCACAGGAAGGCGAGCTGAATGCCCTGTGAGGTGGCCGGAACCACCTCGACGCCGCTGTCGATGAGGTCGGTCGCACGAAGCGTCATCAGCGACACGAAGACTGCGATGCCCGCCGCCCCGGCCACCTGCTGCACTGTTCCGATCACAGCGCTGCCGTGGGAGTAGAGGTGGCGCGGCAACGAACCCAGGCTCGAGGTGAAGAGCGGCGTGAACATGAGAGCCAAGCCCACGCTGAGCGTCACATGCAGGGCCAGGATGAACATCACCGATGTCGACTGGTTAACCGTCGTCAGCGTCCAGAGCACCACGCTCACTAGGATCGTTCCCGGCACGATGAGGACCGTAGGCCCAAACCGGTCGAACAGCCGCCCGACGAACGGGGCCATCAAACCCATCACGAGACCACCTGGCAGAAGCAAAAGTCCTGTCTGGGAGGCGTCGAGTCCAAGCACGTTCTGCATATAGATGGGCAAAAGGATCAGCGAACCAAACATCGCCATCATCGAGATCGCCATCATCACCACGCTGACGGTAAAAACCGGAGTGGCGAAGGTGCGCAAGTCGAGAAGTGCCGCATCACGCTTTTGCAGCGAGAACTGGCGGGCAACGAATAGCCCCAGACCGACGATTCCCACAAGAACGGGCAGCCAGGCCGGGAATATCGACGGCCCAGCCCCGTGCGACGCATCGCCACCCAGGCTGGAGAGACCATAGACCAGCCCGCCAAAGCCCAGGGCCGACAAAATGACCGAGAGCACGTCGAGCGGCGCCTTGGTCGGCGTCGAAACGTTCTGGATCTTGGCAGCGCCGAGCGCCAGCGAAGCGACGGCGATCGGAAGCACCAGATAGAACATCCACCGCCATTCGAGATGCTCGAGAATGAACCCGCCAATGGTGGGACCGAGGGCCGGCGCTACCGAGATGACGATGGAGATGTTGCCCATGGTGCGCCCGCGCGATTCCGGCGCAACGAGATTCATCACCGTGGTCATGAGCAACGGCATCATGATTGCGGTGCCGCAGGCCTGCACGATGCGGCCGACCAGCAGCACCTCGAAGCCCGGTGCAATACCGGAATGCAAGGTGCCCGCGCTGAAAAGGGTCATAGCGAGGATGAAGACGGGTCGAGTGTTGAGCCGCTGCAGCAGATAGCCGGTGATCGGGATAACAACGGCCATGGTCAGCATGAACGCCGAAGTGAGCCATTGCGCGGCACTGGCCGTGACGCCGAGATCTTCCATCAGGTGCGGAATGGCCACGCTCATGATGGTCTCGTTGAGAATCACGACGAAGGCCGAAACCAGCAGAAGCGCGATGACCAGCCTGTTACGGGCCGAGGTTTCGCTGTCGCTCAATGGCGTCGAGGGCGCAGTCGCGCCGTTCACATCGGTCGGTGACATGGTGATAACTCTTCAAAAAATTGGCGCGACGGCCGAGACGGCCGCGAATAGGGCCGTGTTGAATCTGCCTCTTAACGCCTAAAGTCAAGATGGAGGTGGTCATGGCATGCATGCCACCGGCGCATGACAGAGCAATAAAGGCTTGCACAGCAAGCTCGATAAGCCTTCACTTATCGAGCTGGTATGCACCGGCGCAATGAGAACGATCAAAGGATGAGGAACATGCAATTGGCACGCAGCGGCGGGCTGTTGATCTCGGCCGCACTCCTGGCTTCTACGGCAGCTCTCGCACAAGATCCACCACCCCAACCCGAGCAGACCACCGCCATCGCCGAGCGCGAGTCGGTGACCACCGACGACTTCATGGTCGCCGCGGCACATCCGCTGGCCACTCAGGCCGGCTATGACGTCCTGGCCGCCGGCGGCACTGCGGCGGACGCCGCGGTCGCGGTACAGACCATGCTGGGCCTGGTCGAACCGCAAAGCTCAGGCCTGGGCGGCGGAGCGTTCCTGCTCTATTGGGACGCCGAAACTGGCGAGCTCACCACCTATGACGCGCGTGAAAAGGCGCCGCTCGCCGCCGATGAAACCTATTGGCTCGACGAGAACGGCGAACCGCTCGAGTTCATGCAAGCCGTGGTGGGCGGCCGCTCGGCTGGCGTGCCGGGAACGCCGATGCTGCTCGAAGTGCTCCATGGCGATCATGGGACCATGGAATGGGCCGAACTGCTCCAGCCTGCCATTGATACCGCTGAAGAGGGCTTCACGGTCACCCAGCGCCTCGCAGATTCAGTGGCGGACGCGGAAGGTCTCGATACCTTCGTGCAAACCGCGGAATACTTCCTTCCGGGCGGCGAGCCGATTGCCGAGGGCTCCACACTGTCAAATCCCGAATACGCCGAAACGCTGCAGCTCTTTGCCGAGCAGGGCGCTGCGCCCTTTTACACCGGCGAGATTGCCGAAGATATCGTTGCGGCGCTCAACACCAATATCAATCCAGGCATCCTCACTATGGAGGATTTTGCAGCCTATGAGGTGGTCAAGCGCGATCCGGTGTGCATGGACTATCGCGGTTATGAAGTCTGCGGCATGGGGCCGCCGTCTTCAGGCGCCTACACTGTCGGCCAAATCCTGGGCCTACTCGAACCTTTCGATCTCGCCTCGATGGAAGACGGCGTCGAGTTCCGGCACCTGTTCGCCGAGGCGTCGCGTCTCGCCTTTGCCGATCGCGGCATGTATTTGGCTGATAGCGATTTCGTCGATATCCCTACCGGTTATCTCGATGACGCCTATCTCCAGGAGCGCTCGGCGCTGATCGATCCCGAAACCTCGATGGGAACAGCCGCTGCCGGCACTCCTCCGGGCTGGGACGAGGCGCTATTGGCTCCAGACATCGAGCGACCTCGCGCCGGCACGTCGCACTTCGTTATCATCGATAGTGCGGGCAATGCGATTTCCGCGACCACCACCATCGAAAGCGGCTTCGGCAGCCGGGTGATGGCGCGCGGGTTCCTGCTCAACAATGAACTCACCGACTTCTCCTTCGCTCCGGAAGCCGATGGCATGCCGGTGGCCAACCGGGTCGAGCCTGGGAAGCGCCCGCGCTCGTCCATGGCGCCTACAATCGTGTTCGAGAACGACGAGCCGGTGCTGCTGACCGGTAGCCCCGGCGGGGCGGCGATTATCCACTATACGGCGCTATCGTTGATCTCCATCCTCGATTGGGACATGGATCCGCAGCAAGCCATCGACCTGCCGCATGTGACCAATCTCAACGGCCGCACCAATATCGAGGAAGGCGAAGGCGCCGAAGATCTCGCCTCTGGCCTCGAAGCCCTTGGCCATGAGGTCAACATCACCAACCTCAATTCCGGCCTTCACGTCATCGAAATCACCGATGACGGACTGGTCGGCGCCGCCGACAAGCGCCGTGAAGGCGCCGTGATGGGCGAATAAGGGCTAGCGCTCGGGGGCTCTGCCCCCGAGCGACATCGTCAGCTCACGAGCTGCCTCGGCGATGAGTTTTCCCAACGCCTCCACCCGATCGTCGGTCACACGAACCGACAAACCCGATATGGAGATCGCGCAAAGCGGTTCGGCCTGGGCGCCATAGACGACCGATGCGACGCAGCGCAGCCCTGTGACGAACTCCTCGTCGTCGAAGGCGAACCCTTTTTCACGGATAGCGGCGATCTCGTCCCTGAGTATGGCAGTGCTGGTGATCGATTTTCCGGTCGCCTTCCGCAACCCCTGTCGGTTGATGAGCGCGTCGATATCCGCGTCGGCGTAAGATGCGAGGATCGCCTTGCCCATGCCAGAATTGACCATCGGCGCCCTACCCCCTACGCGGGTGATGGCGCGCATGATCTCGCGGCTTTCCACCTGCGTAAGCACAACAACCTCGCCGTCATCGACGACCCCCAGATTGGCGGTTTCGCGTGTCTGATTGCGCAGGCGGCGCAGGATGGGCAAGGCCGGGGCGACGAAATTGCGCTGGCGTGTGAAGGCCGAGCCCACCGCGAATGCGCCGCGTCCCACATGCCACATGCCATCGGTGCGATCGAACTGAACGAAGCGGCGTTGCTCGAGCGTCGTGAGCAGGCGATGGACCGTCGACACCGAAAGTCCGGTGCGCCGGGCGATGTCGGTCAGCCTACAGCCCTCTTCGTCGTCCCCGAGCACTTCGAGGATAGCCATCGCCCGATCCACGGCTTGAACCGTGCCAGAGCGTTTCTCGATGTCGTCCATCGTCATCTCCCTTGCTTCCCCATAGCGCAAAACAAACCGCCCGCGCCATCTCTGGCGCGGGCGGCACGATATTAGTGGCAGAGATCGTCAGCGCTTGCTGGCAACCCGGCCCGTTGCGGCGGGAAGCGGAGCCGTCCAATCCTCGAACGAGAGGTCGCGTTCGCCATTCTCGTCGCGGATCGAGGTCTGCAGGCCCATCTTGTTGAGCAGGCCGAGGAAGGGCTGCGGGGGCAGTTCTTCCACATTGACCATCTTGTGCACATCCCAGACACCTTTGGCGACCAGGATCGCCGCGGCCACCGGCGGCACGCCGGCAGTATAGGAAATGCCCTGGCTGCCCACTTCGGCATAGGCTTCTTCGTGATCGGCGACGTTGTAGATGAAGACCTCACGGTCTTCCCCGTCCTTCTTGCCCTTGACCAGATCACCGATGCAGGTCTTGCCGGTGTAGTTGGGCGCGAGCGAAGAGGGATCGGGCAGCACGGCCTTCACCACCTTGAGCGGCACGACTTCGAGGCCTTCGGCAGTCTTGATCGGCTGCTCGGAGAGCAGGCCGAGATTTTTCAAGACCGTAAAGACGTTGATGTAGTGCTCGCCGAACCCCATCCAGAAGCGGATGTCGGGCACATCGAGATTGCGCGAGAGCGAGTGCAACTCGTCATGACCGGAGAGGTACGAGGTGTACTCACCCACGACCGGAAGGTCGTCCGTGCGCGAAACCTCGAACATCTTATTGGTCTGCCACTGGCTGTTCTGCCAGGAATAGACCACGCCGGTGAATTCGCGGAAGTTGATCTCCGGGTCGAAATTGGTCGCGAAATAGCGGCCGTGCGATCCGGCATTGATGTCGATGATATCGATCGAGTCGACCGTATCGAAGTACTCTTCCACGGCTAGCGCCGCATAGGCATTGACCACGCCGGGATCGAACCCGGCGCCCAGAATGGCGGTCACACCGGCCTTCTCGCACCGCTCACGACGCTTCCATTCGTAATTGCCGTACCAAGGCGGCGTCTCACAAATCTTGTTGGGCTCTTCGTGGATGGCGGTGTCGATGTAAGCCACGCCCATCGCAATGCAGGCCTCGAGGACCGACATATTGATGAAAGCTGAACCGACGTTGATGACAATCTGAGACCGCGTCTTCGCGATCAGGGCCTTGGTCGCTTCGATATCGAGGGCATCAAGCTGATGGGCCTCGATAATGCCGGGTTTTTTGAGCGACTTCTTCTCGAGAAGACTCGAGACGATATCCTGGCACTTGGCTAGGGTGCGCGAAGCGATATGGATATCGCCGAGCACATCGTTAGCCATTGCACACTTATGGGCGACGACCTGCGCCACACCTCCGGCACCAATGATCAGTACGTTCTTTTTCAATTTTCACGTAACACCTTTTCAGAGGTTGAACCAATCTACGCACCCTGTCGAATTCGGGATCTCACCCCAAGCTTACGACAGGCTCTGCGCGTAGTCCTCAAACGTGAACTCGCGAACGAGTTCCACCTGCCCGTCCAGGTGACGTACCGCGATAGACGGCATCTGGACCCCGTTGAACCAGTTCTTCTTGACCATTGTGTAGCCGCCGGCATCGAGGAAGGAGATACGGTCCCCGGCCTTGAGCTCAGTCTCGAACTGGAACTCTCCAAAAATGTCTCCGGCAAGACAGGTTTTCCCGCAGACAATATACGTGTGCGGCCCGGTATTGGGGGCCACGCTGGTATATTCGCTATATGTCAGCAGATCGAGCATATGCGCCTCGGTCGAGCTGTCAACGATAGCCACATGCTTGCCGTTATAGACGACGTCGAGCACCGTCACTTCAAGCGTCGTGGACTTGGTGACCGAGGCCTCGCCGGGCTCCAGGTAGAGCTGGATCCCGTAGCGCTCGCTCATTTCCTTCAAGCGCTGCGCAAGCTTTTCGATCGGGTAATTATCACTTGTGAAGCGGATTCCGCCGCCCAGGCTAACCCATTCCAGTTTATGGAGAACGTCGACATAACGTGCCTCGATCTTGCTCAGCAGCGCATCGAGGCTTTCGTATTCATCGTTCTCGCAATTGAAGTGGAACATCACGCCCGAGATGCGATCAAGCACCGGTTCCACCCGCTCCATGTCCCATTCCCCGAGGCGCGAAAAGGGGCGCGCCGGATCGGCGAGGAGAAAGTGGGAATGCGAAATCCCCGGATTTAGGCGCAGACCGATCTTCTTGCCCTGAGCCTCGGCCTTATCGCCGTAGCGCTCGAGCTGGTTGACCGAGTTGAAGATGATCTTGTCGCAGTTTTCGATCGCTGCATCGATCTCGTGATCGGCCCAGGCCACCGAATAGGCATGGGTCTCGCCGCCGAATTTCTCGCGGCCGAGCTTCACTTCATAAAGCGAAGACGAGGTCGTGCCATCCATGTGCTCCGCCATGATGTCGAAGACCGACCAGGTGGCGAAAGCCTTGAGCGCAAGAACGCATTTGACGCCCGATGCCTGACGCAAATACGATATTTTTTCCAGGTTGCGGAGAAGTACCGACTTGTCGAGCAGATAATAGGGTGTCTGTAGCGTCAATTCTTGCGTTCGAACCTCCTTGGTCCCCGAGACTGGGGGCGAGAGCAATGCGTTTGGCGTTGCCGCCATAAAAAAATCCGCGCCGGATGAAACGCGGAAGACACCCCATCTAACGATTGGGGGTGTCACACACAAGACCCCGCTTGGAAAATTTTCGTGACGATGCGAAAAGCCTTTGCTCTAAGGGCGGCATGAAAAAGCTTTTCGTCATCGGCATCGGCACCGGCAACCCCCAGCACATAACCATGCAGGGGATTTCCGCGCTCAACCAGACCGATATGGTGTTCATTCCCACCAAGGGCGAGGAAAAGGCCCGGCTCGCGGACATCCGGACGCAGATTTGCGACCGCTACATCTCGCGAGCCTATGAGCTGGTGGAATATCCCATTTCGCCGCGCAACGAGGCAACCGCAGACTACACGCAGCGCGTGCTCGATTGGCACGATCTGATTGCCGAGAGCTACGCACAGATGTTTGCCAAAGCCGCTGCGGATGCGAACGGAGCGCTGCTGGTTTGGGGCGATCCCGGGCTTTACGACAGCACCCTGCGCATTCTCGCGGCGGTTCGGGAGAAGGCCGACCTCGATTTCGAGATCAGGGTCATTCCCGGTATCACCGCAGTTCAGGCACTGACCGCGGCGTTCGGCATTCCGCTCAACACGATCGGCAATCCCGTGACGATCACCACTGGACGGCAACTGGCGCGCGGATGGCCGGAGGGTGCCGACAGTGTGGTGGTGATGCTCGACGGGCGGAAAAGTTATGAGAGCCTCGATGCGGACCTCCACATATATTGGGCGGCCTATGTGGGAATGGAGGAGGAACTTCTCATCCAAGGCCGGTTGGCCGATGTGAGGGATGAGATTTCAAAGTTGCGGGATTCAGCGCGGGCCCGGCATGGGTGGATCATGGATATATATCTTCTTCGCAAGGCCCGTTAGGTAATCGCTATCTCGCGGTGGCGGCGCTTGCTAAGAGACTGCCATGACAAACACCGAACCACCCCCTGCCCCGCGCGGCGCGTGCCCCACGCTCGACAACCCAATGCACGTTGCGGACGGCCTTTTGGCACGCTTTCGGCCGGAAGCGGGGCTGACACCGGATCAAGTGGCGGCGCTCGCGCAAGCGGCCAAGACCTATGGCAATGGCCTGATCGAAGTTACCGCCAGAGGCAATCTCCAGTTTCGAGGCCTCTCCGACACCTCGACCGACGCTTTCCGGAGGGCCTTGAACCAGGCCGGTATCGTGGCCCAGCCAGCTCCCGCCATCGAAACGTCTCCCATAGCGGGGAACGATCCCAAGGAAGTCGCCGACCCGAGATCGTTGGCACGAAAACTCCGAGCCGTATGCGATGCCGCACTTGCCAAAGGCCCCCTCTCGCCCAAGCTGTCGATCGTTCTCGCCAGCGGCGGGCAGGTGTTGCTCGACGGTCTCAAGGCGGACATCCGATTGGTTGCGCGCAGCTATGGATGGGCGCTGGATGTCGGTAGCACCTCGCTCGGTATCCTGGGCGAAGATGGCGTGCCCGGCGCGGTTGAGGCGATCCTTGAGGCGCTGCAGGAAATGGGGCCGAAGGCGCGAGGAGAACACCTCGATCGTGCGGCCATGGCCGGCACTCTCAACGAGCTCCGTCCACTGACTGAGCCGGGCGCTCGCGCGCTGGGCATGACGATCGGCCCTCTCAGCCTGGCCGCCGGCGCGCCGGGATTGCGGATCGGGCTGCCGTTCGGGCAGGTGCGGGCCGAGCAGGTCGAAGAGCTCGCGCGCACGATGCAATTGTACGGGGTTTCCGAACTGCATCCGGCCCCCGAGAGAACCTTCGTGCTTCTTGGGTTTTCGGCCCGCGCGCTGCGCGATCTTGCCCCCGCGCTGGCTGCGTTCGGCTATCTGACCCGCCCGGACGTGGGGATGGCGCAGCTCTCCCTTTGCTCGGGGGCGGAGCGTGCGGAAGGGGGAATTATTCAGGCGGCCGAGGTGGCCAAGGCGCTCTATGCTACCGGAACGGATGTAGTGGATGGCTCTTTTCACCTTCACGTTTCCACCTGCGCCAAGGGATGTCCGCATGCGGGGCGGCCGGGTCTCGTTCTGGATGAGGGTGAACTGAGGCTTTATCGCGCAGAGGGTGCCAAACCGCTTGCAACGCTCGACGCCGCCGCTATTGAAGCCGGCGTCGTTTCCTTGGCCGAGCGAATCCGTGATAATCGCCGATCCGGCGAGACGACGCTCATGGTTCTCGACCGGCTGGGGCATCAATGACCGAATACGACTATATCCGCGACGGGCAGGAGATCTACCGCCAGTCCTTCGCCACCATCCGGGCCGAGGCCGATCTTTCGCGCTTTTCAGCCGAGGAAGCCGAAATTGCGGTCAGGATGATTCATGCCTGCGGGATGGTTGAAGCGGCAGAATTCTTCCGGTTTTCCGACGGTTTCGTCGACGCGACGCGCAAGGCCATCCAGCGTGGCATGCCGATCTTCACCGATGCGGAAATGGTGGCGCGCGGGGTGACCCGCTCGCGGCTGCCGGCCAACAACGAGGTGATCTGCGAGATCAACAATCCCGAGACGCCTTATCTGGCGCAGGACTATGGCAATACCCGCTCGGCTGCCGCCATCCATATCTGGCTGCCGCGATTGGAAGGCTCCGTGGTGGCGATCGGCAATGCGCCTACAGCATTGTTTCATCTGCTCGAATTGTTGCGCGACGGCGCGCCCAAGCCTGCGGCCATCATTGGGATGCCGGTGGGTTTTGTCGGCGCAGCTGAGTCAAAACAGGCGCTTAGCGAGAATTCCTATGGCGTTCCCTTCGCCATTGTCGAGGGCCGATTGGGGGGCAGCGCCATGACGGCGGCGGCGCTCAATGCGCTGGCGAGGCCGGGGATATGAGCGGGCGCCTGATCGGGGTCGGGACCGGCCCCGGCGACCCGGAGCTTTTGACGCTAAAAGCCCTAAGAGCCATCGAAACCGCCGATGTGATCGCGCATTTTCTCAAGCGCGGGCGCAATGGCAATGCGCGTTCGATCGTGGCAGCTCATTGGCCTGACAAGGCGATCGAGCTGCCTCTGCCCTATCCCGTCACTACCGAAATGGATCGGCGGGAGGATGGCTACAAAGCTCAGATCGGCGCGTTTTTCGATGAATCGGCAAAAAACATCGCCGAACATCTCGATCAGGGACGGACCGTTGCCGTGCTTTCGGAAGGCGATCCGTTTTTTTATGGTTCCTATATGCACATTCACGTGCGACTGGCGCCACATTACCCCACCGAGGTCATTGCGGGGATAACTTCGTTGTCCGGCTGCTGGTCGCAGGCGGGGGTGCCGCTGATGCAGGGGGACGATGTTTTCACCGTTTTGCCCGGAACGCTTGAGCTTTCGGACTTGGCGCGGCGCCTTGGGGAAACCGACAGCGCAGTGATCATGAAGGTCGGGCGCAATCTGCCCAAGATACGCCAAGCGCTTGAGGCGGCGGGAAAAATCGACCGCGCAATCTATGTCGAGCGCGGGACGATGGCGGATTCCGTGGTGACACCGCTTGCCGAGCGCGACGACTCCCCTGCCCCATATTTTTCGCAGGTTCTGGTTCCGGGCTGGAAGGATCGGCCATGACGGGCACGCTTTATGTGGTCGGGCTAGGGCCCGGAAATCAAAAACAAATTACGCCCGAGGCCATGGAAGCTATCTCGGCTGCCAGCCACTTTTTCGGGTACAAACCCTATGTGGATCGGCTTGATTTGCGGGCCGATCAGATTGCGGTTCCTTCGGACAATCGCGAGGAAATCGACAGGGCGAAAGCGGCGCTGGAGATGGCGGCGGAGGGGCAAACCGTGGCCGTGGTTTCCGGGGGCGATCCGGGAATTTTCGCAATGGCATCAGCGGTTTGCGAGGCGATCGATCATGGGCCGGAGCATTGGAAAACGGTCGATCTTCGGGTGGTGCCGGGGGTGACGGCGATGCTGGCGCTGGCGGCGAAGGTGGGGGCGCCGCTGGGGGCGGATTTTTGCACGATTTCGCTGTCGGACAACCTAAAGCCTTGGGATCTAATAGAAAAACGGCTGCGGCTGGCGGCGGAGGCGGAATTTGCGATTGCGATCTACAATCCGATCTCCAAGGCGCGACCGTGGCAATTGGGTAAGGCTTTCAATATCTTACGGGAAATTCTCCCCGCCGGGGTTCCGGTGATCTTCGGCCGTGCGGTGGGGCGGGAGGACGAGGAGATCGTCATCACGAACCTGGAAAAAGCCGTCCCGGAACAGGCGAATATGGCCTCAACCATCATAGTGGGCTCACGGCATGTTCGTGGTGTTGAACGCCCGGATAGGCGGAATTTAATGTATGCGTTGAGACGGGTGCCTGAAAGTTCGACATGACTGAACGCTGGCTGACGATTGTAGGCATCGGAGAGGACGGTCTGGACGGACTGACCGACCTCACCAAATCGCTGATCGCCGATGCCGAGGTGGTGTTCGGCGGCGCGCGGCACCTCGCTCTGGTGCGCCGGCTCAACCTTGCCGAGCAACGGCGTTGGCAATCCCCCATCGAAACGTCGGTGGAAGAGGTGGCGCGGCTGCGAGGGCGCAAGCGGGTGTGCGTTTTGGCCAGCGGCGACCCGTTCCATTTCGGGATCGGCGCGACGCTGGCGCGGCGTATTCCAGCGCGCGAGATGCAGGTGGTCACCTCCCCCTCCTCGTTCTCGCTTGCGGCGGCACGGATGGGGTGGGCGCTACAGGACGTGACGGTGCTCTCGCTGCACGGGCGGCCAATCGAGCTGATCCGGCCGCATCTGCATCATGGACGCAAGGTCCTGGCGCTGACTTCGGATGAAAAGGGGCCGGGAGAGGTTGCCGCCTTGCTCGTGGAGGCCGGATTCGGGGCGAGCGCGTTCACGGTGCTCGAGGCGCTGGGCGGTCCCAACGAGCGCCTGAAAACGGTCGTGGCAAGTGGGTTCGACATGACCGGCATCGATCCGCTCAATATCGTGGCGATCGATGTCGTTGCAGGGGCCGACGCCAGGGTGTTGCCCATGACGCCGGGCGTGCCCGATGAATGGTTCGACCATGACGGGCAGATCACCAAGCGCGAAATCCGCGCGCTGACGCTGTCGGCGCTGGCGCCGCGACGGGGCGAGCTGCTGTGGGACATCGGGGCCGGCTCGGGGTCCGTGGGCATCGAATGGATGCTGGCCGATCCTTCGCTCTCGGCCATCGCCGTCGAGGTGGACGGGACCCGGCTTAAGAGAATTGCGGGCAATGCCGCCGCGCTCGGCGTGCCGGGACTGGTCCTCAAGCAAGGCAAGGCGCCGCAGGTGCTGGAAAAGCTTCCCCCACCCGATGCGATCTTCGTGGGCGGTGGCGGCACCGATGACGGGGTGATCGACGCGGCGATGGAAGCGCTCAAGCCGGGCGGACGGCTGGTGGTCAATGCGGTGACGCTGGAGATGGAAGCCTTGCTGGCGCTTCTGTATGGGCAGGCGGGCGGCTCGCTGACCCGCATTCAGATCGCCCGCGCCGAGGCCCTGGGATCGATGAGCGGCTGGCGGCCGGCCATGCCGATCACCCAATGGGTGTGGCACAAATGACCGTCCACTTCATCGGCGCCGGACCGGGGGCGGCCGACCTCATCACCGTGCGCGGGCGAGACCTTCTGGCGCGTTGTCCCGTATGCCTTTATGCCGGTTCGATCGTTCCGCCCGAGTTGCTTAACTGGTGCCCCGAAGGTGCGCGCCTTGTGGATACCGCGCCATTGTCCCTCGATGAGATCGAGGCGGAATACGTCGCGGCGCATGCGGCGGGGCTGGACGTTGCTCGGCTGCATTCGGGCGATCTTTCGGTCTGGAGCGCGGTTGCCGAGCAGATCAGGCGGCTGGAAAAGCATTCAATACCCTATTCGCTGACACCGGGCGTGCCGGCTTTCGCGGCGGCCGCCGCAGCGCTTGGGCAGGAACTGACCAAACCGGGGCTGGCCCAAAGCCTCGTTCTCACCCGCGTATCGGGCCGCGCCTCGCCGATGCCTGAACGCGAGACGCTGGGCAATTTCGGCGCGAGCGGCGCCACCCTGGCGATCCATCTGGCCATTCACGCGCTCGAGGACATCGTCGCCGAGCTGACCCCGCTCTATGGCGCCGACTGCCCCGTGGCCATCGTCGCATGGGCAAGTTGGGAACAGGAGCGGATCGTGCGCGGAACGCTCGGTGACATCGCGGCCAAGATCGCGGCAGACCCGATCGAGCGTACGGCAATCATTTTCGTGGGGCCTACGCTGGCGGCGGAAGGATTTTCCGATAGCGCGCTCTATGACGCCGCCTATCAGCGGCGGTTCAGGGGCCGGGACGGGTAAAGCAACCAGGTGCTGCGGGCGGCGCAGCACTGGGTGGCCCGGACAAGCTGAGTGCATGGCAGGGGAAGGCGTCCCCCATCGACCCGCTCACGGAACAAAACCCCCGCTCCTGCCTTGTGATCCCAGCAACAAAGAGGGCACGGCCTTGGTCAGATCGAGCAACACATTCGAAACGTTGGCCCGGGCGGGATATGGCGCCAAGGGAATCGTCTATCTTTTGCTCGGCGGGCTCGCCCTTTCCTCGGTTCTGGTCGGCGGTTCGGGCGAGGACAGCCCCGAGGGGGCGCTTTCGCGACTGCTCGGGGCGCCCATGGGCCGGGTGGTACTGGGCGCCATCGCCGTCGGGCTTGCCGGCTACGTCCTGTGGCGGCTCGCGCAATCGCTGCTCGATGCCGACGACAACTGCACCGATGCCACGGGGCTCCTCACTCGGGCCGGTCAACTGGCGAGCGCGGTCGCCAACGGTGTACTGGCCGCAACGGCTGCGGGACTTGCGCTCAATGGCGGGGGCAGCGGCGGATCGGATTCCTCCAGTATCATCGCCATGGTCATGAGCCAGCCATTCGGACAATGGATGGTGGGCGCGATCGGAGCGGTCTTCATCGGCGCGGGGATCGCCCAGGTCTATCGCGGGGCGGTACGCGACTATGAGGATCGCATAACCATCCCGGCGCGCTTCAAGCCCGTGCTCGATCCCGTCTGCCAGTATGGACTCATCGCTCGCGGGGCGCTTTTCGTCATCATCGGCGGTCTTATCATTTTCGCCGCGATCACCGTTTCGCCCGAGAATGCGGGCGGGCTGCGCGATGCGCTGGACTGGCTGCGCAGCCAGCCCTACGGTGCGGCGCTCTACGGGTTGATGGCGGCGGGGTTGGTCGCCTATGGAGCCTATGCCATCGTGCAGGCCTTCTATCGGCGCATGGATCCGCCCGATGCCAACGACGTCAAACGCATGATGCCGGGGACGGCATGAAATCCGACATCTTCAAACGCTACATCTCGGAAGGCAACATCCGCCGGGTGCGGGAATTCGTGGTCACCGAATATGCGGTGCTGATCGCCATCGGAATTGCGAGCGCGTTTGCCTTCGGCTTCATCCAGGTTGCCGACGAGGTGACGGAGGGCGAAACGCACGACCTCGACATCGCCATCCTTGAACTGTTCAGGGCGGCGGGCGATCCGAGCCAGATGATCGGCTCGTTCTGGTTCCGTGAAGCGGTGCGCGACATCACGGCGCTCGGGAGCGTTTCGGTGCTCGCGCTGATCGTCGCGAGCGTCGTCATCTTCCTGCTCATGACGCGGCAGGCGCACGCTGCGCTGCTGGTCGCGGTATCGGTGATCGGGGGATCCATCCTATCGACGTTCCTCAAGAATTTCTTCGACCGGCCGCGTCCCGAATATTCGGCGATCACCGAAGCGCTTTCGGCGAGTTTTCCCAGCGGCCATGCCATGCTGTCGGCGGTGACCTACCTGACGCTCGGGGCGTTGCTGGCGCGGCTGTCGCGGCGGTGGCGGGTGAGGATCTTCTTTTATGGCGTCGCCATAATCCTCACTGTGCTGGTGGGCATCAGCCGTGTCATGCTCGGCGTCCATTACCCCAGCGACGTGCTGGCGGGATGGGCGCTGGGGGCGGCGTGGGCTCTTGGGGCAACGGCGGTCGCCTCGTTTCTGCGGCACCGGGGGATGGTGTAGGGGCGGTCGGGGCCGATTCAGGTGCTTGTGGCTGGCTCAGCGCCCCCCTCATCCGACCGCTTCGCGGCCACCTTCTCCCACCAGGGGAGAAGGGTAACGGGGCAAACACGGGGCGCAGAGCTCATGGAAGCCTCGGTTCACACAAGAGCCCTTTTCACCTGGTGAGAGAAGGCACTCGGCATATCAGCGGCAACCGTGGGGATTGTCGAAGCTCAGCGCACCCCTCATCCGCCCTTCGGGGCACCTTCTCCCTCAAGGGGAGAAGGGTAAACGGGGGCAAACACGAGGCGCAGGTGAAGGGGCCGAGGCGAGTGCAAGGTTTTCTGGCTTTTCTCAGGAGCATGCCTCAGGAGTAGGGGAGAAGGGTAAGAGGGCAGACGCGGGCGCAGGGTGAAGGGGTCGGGCACGCATTGGGGAAGTGCTACCCACTTTTACGGGCAAATGTGCGGTTTTGATCCGATGAGCCTGCGGCGGACGTTGCAGTTTGCCTATCGCCGCACTAGCGATACACTCGATAAAAACACATTCTTCCCCGGGAGGAGGAGCTAATGCGTGCGCTCGCACTTGCGGTGCAGGCCATAGGCGGCCTGAACCGGCTGGTCGGCAATGTATTCTCTTGGTTGGCCGTCGGCGTGGTGGCCATCTGTTTCGTTGTCGTCGTCCAGCGCTATCTGTTTCACACGACCTTTCTCTGGATGCAGGACCTTTATGTCTGGCTCAGCGGGGCGATGTTTACCGCGGTGGCCGGATTTGCGCTGTTGCGCGATGATCATGTGCGGGTGGATATCCTCTATCGCCCGGCATCGACGCGCACCAAGGCGATCTGCGATATCGTGGGCGTGCTGATCTTCCTGTTTCCCTTCATGTTCGTGGTGTGGACCTGGGGCCTGCCCTATGTGCAGCGCTCCTGGAGCTTTTACGAAGCCTCACAGAACATCGGCGGCATGCCGGGGCTGTTCGTGCTCAAGACCTTCATCCTGGTCTTTGCCGTGCTGATCGCCCTGCAGGGCGTCTCGATGATCGCGCGGGCCATCCTGGTGCTGGCCGACAAGGAAGACCTGCTGCCCCCCGCCTACCGCTATCCGGTCGAAGCCGAGGAGGAAATGCCCAGTGTCTAGCGTTCTCATCGGCGAGATTCTCTCGGGCCTTTTGTTCTTCGGCGTCATCGGCTTTCTGCTGCTGGGCTTTCCGGTGGCCTTCACGCTGGCCGGCACGTCGCTGATCTTCGGGGCGATAGGCTATTTCTTCGGCGTGTTCGACTTCTCGAACATGGGCAACCTCATGGGCCGCTATATCGGCTACATGACCAACGAAGTGCTGGTCGCCGTTCCGCTCTTCATCTTCATGGGCGTGATGCTGGAGAAATCCAAGATCGCCGAGCAATTGCTGCTCACCATGGGCAAGCTGTTCGGGCGCCTGCGCGGGGGCCTGGGCATTTCGGTGATCGTGGTGGGCGCGCTGCTGGCGGCGTCCACGGGCGTGGTGGGCGCCACCGTGGTCACCATGGGGCTCATCTCGCTGCCGGCGATGCTGCGCGCCAATTACGACCCCAAGCTCGCCTCGGGCGTGATCTGCGCCTCGGGCACGCTGGGGCAGATCATTCCGCCCTCGACGGTCCTGATCTTCATGGGCGACATGCTCTCCTCGATCAACGCGCAGGTGCAGATGGAGCTGGGCAATTTCGCGCCGGTTCCCGTGACCGTGGGCGACCTCTTCGCCGGCGCGTTCATTCCGGGGCTGCTGCTGGTCGGGCTCTACATCGTCTACATGATCTACAAGGCGATCACCCAGCCCGAGAGCTGCCCGGCAACGCCGATGACCGACGAAGAGCGCAAGGGGATCGTCAAGGACGTGATCGTGGCGCTGGTTCCGCCGCTGGTGCTGATCCTTCTGGTGCTGGGCTCGATCCTCACCGGCATCGCGACGCCGACCGAGGCCGGTTCGGTGGGCGCGGTGGGCGCCACGATCCTCGCGGCGCTGCGCTGGAGGCTGTCGTTCCGCGTGTTCCGCGAATGCGCCATGGCGACGGCGACGATCACCTCGATGATCTTCATCATCCTGTTCGGCGCTTCGGTGTTTTCGATCGTCTTCCGCGTGATGGGCGGGGACAACCTCGTGCACGAATTCCTGGCCAACCTGCCGGGCGGGGCCATCGGGGCGATGATCGTCGTGATGCTGATCATGTTCGTGCTCGGGTTCATTCTCGACACGTTCGAGATCATCTTCATCATCATCCCGATCACGGCGCCGATTCTTTTGGCGCTGGGCGTCGATCCGATCTGGCTGGGCGTGATGGTGGGCGTGAACCTGCAGACGAGCTTCATGACGCCGCCCTTCGGGTTCTCGCTGTTCTACCTGCGTGGGGTGGCGCCGAGCCGGGTGTCGACCGGGATGATCTACAAGGGCGCCCTGCCCTTCGTGGTGCTGCAGATCATCGCGATAGCGCTGCTGTTCGTGTTCCCGCAGCTCATTACCTGGCTGCCGTCGATCAATTAGTCTTTTGCTGGTCGCGCTTCCGAACCGGATAAGTGGGACCACTTATCCTGGAAGCGCTCAACGATCGAAGACCAGCCAGGTCCAGACAACGCCGGCCGCCCGGTTCGCCTTTTGCAGCGAACCGGCGGCCTGGCGCGAGAGAAGGACGAGGCCGGCGCAGGCGGCGGCGTCGAGGATGGCGTCCACGTCGATGTCATGGACCTTGCGGTCAGGATGTCCGGGGCCGTGGCGCAGCGAGAGGATGAGGCGACCGCCGGGCGTGGCCAGGCGGTAGAGCGTATCGATCGAGCGGATCTGATCGGGCGGCGCGAGATGCTGGAGCATGGCCAGGGCGAGGACGAGATCGTAGGTCCTGCCGTCGGCCATCACCGCCGGAAGCTCGGGCAGCCTGTCGTCGCGCCATTTGACGTTTCCGGGCATTCGGACGGCTGCCTCGCGGAAGGCGGCGACGGGTTCGACGGCGACGACGCTGTGGCCCTGGGCGTCAAGCCAACGTGCTTCGGTGCCGATCCCTGCCCCGACATCGATGATCGTGGCGGGCATGGGCGGCAGAAACGCCCGGACGGGAGCCAGGTGAGCCTCGGGATCGATATCGCCATAGCGGTCGATCAGTTCCGGGGCGGCGGATGCATAGCCTTCGATAGCGCCTTGGGACATGTCCGAAAGCCTCGTTATCGTCGTTGATACGAGGGATAAGCCGAGTCGATGACAGAAACAAAAAGGCCGCGGAGGTGATCCGCGGCCTTCTCGTATTAATGTGTGCCTTCGATCAGTCGAAGGAGATGTACTGCTCGCGGGCCCGCAGGAACAGAGTGTCGGTGCCGTCTGTCTTCTGGCGCACGACGTTGAAGGCCGCAACGAAGCTCTCGGCAACGCGCCGGGTGAGATCGTCACCGCCCTCGCGGATTTCGGCGAGCAGTTCCATGGACGCCTGGGCGCCGGCTTCGAGGATTTCCTCGGGGAACTGCTGGACGACGACGCCATGGTCGTTGACGAGCGTCTGGAGGGCGCGCGGGTCGTTGGCGGCGAAGTCGGAGGCGACTTCGTCATATTCGGCTTGGCAGACGAAGCGGATGATGTCCTGCAGATCCTGGGGCAGCTCCTGGTACTTGGCCTTGTCGACCACGAGTTCGGTGGCCAAACCCGGCTCGACGAAGCTGGGGAAGTAGTAGTTCTTGGCGATCTGGTAGAAGCCAAGCGCCAGATCGTTATAGGGGCCGACGAATTCGGCGGCATCGAGGGTGCCGTTCTGGAGCGCGGCGAAGATGTCGCCGGCGGCGAGGTTGGTGACCGATGCGCCGAGGCGCTCCCACACCTGCCCGCCAAGGCCGGGGCTGCGGAAGCGCAGGCCCTGCACGTCGGAAACGCCGGTCAATTCGTTGCGGAACCAGCCGCCCGCCTGGGTGCCGGTATCGCCCGAAAGGAAGCCCTGAAGGCCGAACTGGTCGTAGATCTCGTCCCAAAGTTCCTGCCCGCCCATGTGGCGCACCCAGGCGGCCAGCTCGCGGTTGGTCATGCCATAGGGCACGCCGGTGTAGAAGGAGAGACCCATGGACTTGTTCTGCCAGTAATAGGCAGCGCCGTGGCTCATTTCGGCCGAGCCGTCGATGACGGCGTCAAGCGCCTGCAGGCCCGGAACCATTTCGCCGGCGGCATAGACCTGGATGGTCAGTCGGCCGCCCGAAGCGGCGGTGATGCGGTCGGCAAGGCGCTGGGCGCCGACGCCGAGGCCGGGGAAGTTCTTGGGCCAGGTGGTGACCATGCGCCAGTTGATATTGCCCTGAGCAATGGCCGGAGCGGCCAGAGTCGTGGCAGCCGCCGCGGCACCCGCAGTCGCCGCGCCGGCCTTCTTGAAGAAGTCGCGTCTTTTCATCAATTTCCTCCCAATGGTGCTTTTGCACCAATTAGAAAACGGTTAGAGCCTGCGCCTCGAGAGCCGCCGCCGTTTTCGAGCGCATCGTCGAAGCGCGAGCAAAACAGACCGTATTTGCCCGCCTCCGTCGAGGCCCCGCTTTCCATGGTTACAGGCTTTATCGCCAAACACTACCCACTATTACGCAGGAAATGGTATTGGGTTGGCTGCTGGCGCGGTTGCAGCCGGTGCGCGGCTGGTAAAAGTCGTTGAGGAGGAGGGCTTTAGCCCATGCAGTTGAGGCATCAGATTCTGGCGCTCGCCACCGTGCCGCTGATCCTGGCGATCGTTGCGGTGACATGGCTCATCACCTGGCAATCGACCAATCTGGCGCGGGCCAGCATCGACACGTTCGAGCGCAACATGCTGCAGGCCAAGCAGGACGAGTTGCTGAACCTCACCAATCTCGCGCTCTCGGCCATCGACGGCATCTATGCCAATGCGGGCCCCGAGGACGAAGAGGCCAAGGAGCAGGTCAAAGCCATTCTCAACGCGCTCGACTATGGCGAGGACGGGTATTTCTTCGTCTATGACTATGACGGGGTGAATGTCGTCCATCCGCGCCAGACCTACCGGCCGGGGCAGAACTGGCTCGACCTCTACGACCCCAATGGCGACAGGGTGATCTACAACCTCATCGAAAAGGCCAAGGAAGGCGGCGGGCTGCATCAATATCTATGGGAAAAGCCCTCCGCCGGGGTGATGGCCGAGAAGGTCTCTTTCGCCGTGGGACTGGACAAATGGGAATGGATGCTGGGCACCGGCGTCTATCTCGACGACGTCTACGCGCAAACCGCCGCCGCGCATGAGGATCTGCGCAAGACCATCAATTCGACCTTTCTGACCGTGGTTCTGATCGCGGTGCCGGCGGTGCTTTTGGTCTTTGCCTGGCTGATGGGCCTCAACCTGCATGAGCGGCGGATGGCCGACCACAAGCTCAAGGAGCTGACCCAGCGCGTGATCGACACCCAGGAAGAGGAGCGCACCCGCATCGCGCGAGAACTCCATGACGGGATTTCGCAAATCCTGATCGGGGTGCGCTATGCGATCGACCTGGCGCGGCGCAAGGTGGAAAGCGGGGCCGAGGGCGCGCCCGAGGCGATTGGAAAAGGCGCCGACGCGCTCAACGGGGCGATCAAGGAGGTGAGACGCCTCTCCCACGACCTGCGCCCAGGCGCGCTGGACGATCTGGGACTTTCGGCGGCGCTCGAGGCGCTGATCCACAACTTCGCCGAGCGCACCGGCATAAAGGTTTCGCTCGAGGCGGTCGCCTTCAAGAACATGCTGCTGCCCGAAGCGCGCACGGCGCTTTATCGGGTGGCCCAGGAAGCTCTCAACAATATCGACCGCCATGCCGCAGCCACCGAAGTCACCATTGCGCTGTCCAGCCCGCATGGGCGGGTGCAGATGGTGATTACCGACAATGGCAAGGGCTTTTCGAGCGACAACGACCGCAAGAGCGGATTGGGCCTGCGCAACATGCAGGAGCGCATGGCCCATTTCGGCGGCAGCATGCTGGTGGAAACCTCGCCCAGCGGAACGACGCTGCGCGCGCTGCTGCCCAAATCGGTCTTCATACGTCAACCCAGGCTGGCGGAGGTGGCATAGCATGGACGCTCCCATCAAGGTGCTGCTGGTCGACAACCATCCGCTGGTGCTCGACGGGCTCAAGGCGATCCTTGAAACCTACGACCACATCGACGTGGTCGGCGCCGCGCCATCGGCACGGGCGGCACTGGAAATCGCCAGGACCGCCGAGCCGGACGTGGTGCTGATGGATATCAACATGCCTGAACTGAACGGGCTCGATGCCATCGAGCTGTTCAAGGAGCAATCGTCCGCGATCAAGCTTTTGATGCTCTCGATGCACGACAGCCGCGAATACATCTCGACATCGGTGATGTACGGAGCGTCGGGCTATATCCTCAAGGACGTCTCAACCGAGGAGATCATCGAGGCCATCGAGACCGTCGCGGCGGGGGGAACGTTCTTTTCGACCGGAGTGTCCGACGTGCTGCTCGAACGCAATGCCCAGCGCAGCAAGGCCAAGGCGCTGACCACGCGCGAGCAGGCGATCCTGCTGCTGATCGCGGCGGGAAAATCGAACAAGGACGTGGCGGCCACTCTCGACATCTCGGCACGGACGGTGGAAACCCACCGCAAGAACATCAAGAAAAAGCTCGGCATCGCCACGACGGCAGGGCTCACGCGCTATGCCATTGAAAATGGCCTCATCGGGAACTGAGGCCCTGCCCTAAACACCTGACATTCCAAAATGCTTCCGCAAGCACGTTTTGGAACACTCCGGGCGAGAGCGAATTAGCCCCTCATCACCGAGCAACACGGGAGATCGAGGATGGCAAACCCAACAGCCCCCAATGGCGACGGTCCCGCCACCGACGCGATCCGCAAGGACGCCGAGACGATCAAGCAGACGGCGCGCGAGGATTTCAGCGAGATCAAGGACCGGGCGCGCAAGGATTTTGAAACGGTCAAGCGCGAAGCCAAATCCGAATTCGAGCATATGCGGCACGAGGCGGGCAGCTATGCCGAAGGGCAGAAGAACTACGCCGCCGACCAGCTTTCGGGCATAGCGTCGGTCTTCGAGCGGGTTGGCAACGAGATGCGTTCGGGCGAACAGCCCTGGGCCGGCCGGTATGCGGGCGACATCGCCCAACGCATCGAAGGGTTCGCCGACAGAGCCCGCCACAGCAGTCTCAATGAAATCGTGGGCGATGTGGAGCAGTTCGGACGGCAGCGTCCCGGCGCGTTCCTAGCCACCGCCGCGCTTTTGGGTTTCGCGGCCAGCCGGTTCCTCTCCGCCTCGTCCAGCCGCCGGCGTCCCTCCCAATATTCGGGCAGCGCCTATCGCGGCGACCCCTATTACGGGAACGGACAGGGCTATGGCACCACCCGTTCCAGTGGATCGAACGACGGAGAACAATCATGAGCCATGCTGGAGAACACAGCGAAACCCGCACCCTGGCGAGCATGGTCAAGGGCCTGGTTTCGGACGTTTCGACACTGTTCCGCCAGGAGATCGAACTGGCCAAGACCGAGGCCAGCGAGCGCATGGAAAGCGCGGTGCATGGCGGCCAGATGTTGGTCATCGGCGCCATACTGGCGATCGGCGCGCTGGGCGTCTTGCTGGCCGCAATCGTCGCCCTGGGCACCGCCCTGCTGGTGAACATGGGCATGGACGAGATGACCGCAAACATCATCTCCGCCGTCGTCGTCGCCCTCATCGTGGGGCTGATCGGCTGGATGATGATTTCCTCGGGCGTCAAGCGGCTCAAAACCTCCAATTTCAAGCTGGAGCGGACCGCCCATTCGCTGTCTGAAGATGCCAATGTCGTAAAGGAGAGGCTCTAATGGCGCGCCATCACAAGTCATCCGACGAAATCGAACGCGAGATCGAAGCGCGCCGCGCGCGCATCGAACAGCGGGTCGACCAGATCACCTCTCGCCTGTCCCCCGGCCAACTGGTGGACGAAGCGCTCCGCTTCACGCGTGAAGGTCCGGGCGCCGATTTCACCCGCAACCTGGGCCGCAGCGTCGTCAACAATCCTCTTCCTGTCGCCCTGATGGGCATGAGCCTTGCCTGGCTGGCGGTGCAATCGAACATGCCCCGCCGTGAGCACTACGAAGACGGGTACGACGCCGACGCGATGTACGGACGTTACGAAGTGGACGAGGAGGACTACCCCGTCGCCACGATCCAGGGCCGCACGCTGCAGCGCGTGGGCGTCATCGAGAGCGATGAAGGACGGCACAGCGAGTTCACCGACGATGCCGGACGCAAGTTCAAGGCGCTGACCAGCGATGCGGGCCACAGGGCCGGCCATTTCGTCGATGAGTCAGGACGCATGTTCCGTGGCTTCATCGATGAAGCCGGGCATCGGGTCAGCGACTTCCGCGACGAAGCGGGCAACCGCATGCATCAGGCGAGCGGCTGGGCGTCTCACACCTGGCGCAAGGCGGGTGAAAACGCTTCCCGGCTCGGCGAGCGGATGCGTCACGGCGCCGACCGGATGGGTGCCCAGGCCCAGCACGCCGGCGACAGCCTGCGCCGGCAAGGCAGCCATGCCGCTCACATGGCCGACGATTTCATCCACGAGCAACCGCTGGTCAGCGGAGCGATAGCCTTTGCCATCGGCGCATTGTTCGGCGGTGCCCTGCCCCATACGCGGCAGGAAGACGAGATGTTCGGCGAGGCGGCGGACTCGGTCAAGGATCGCGCGGCACACGAGGCCGAGCATCTCTACGACCGTGGCCGCGAGGAAGCCGCACACCTGCACGAGCAGGCGCGGGAAGTGGCCGGACGCGCCTATGGCGACGCCAAGGACGCGGCGCGCGGCGCAGCCGACACCGCCAAGGCCGAAGCGGACAAGATAACCCATCACTGAGAGCGCCATGAGCGGGCAGAGCAACGGAACGGCGTCGACCACACCAGCCGATCTGGGCGCTGCCCGACAAAAGGGCCGCGGGCGCGAGGCGGATGCTCCTAACGCCTTGCCCCCGCGAGCCTGGCGGGAACTCCTTGGCCGCGTATTCGCCGATATCGGGCGCGACCGGGTCATGCTGATCGCGGCGGGCGTGACCTTCTACCTTTTGCTGGCACTGGTGCCGGCGCTCACGGCCTTCGTCGCCATATACGGCCTTTTTGCCGACCAAAGCACGGTTCTTGATCACATCAGCCTGCTCGAAGGCATCGTGCCGGCCGGCGGGCTCGACATTTTACGCGAGCAATTGCAACGGCTGGTCAGCGAAGGCAACACGGCGCTGGGCTGGACGCTGGCGATCTCGCTGGCCATCGCGCTATGGAGCGCGAGCGCGGGGATCAAGGCAATGTTCGAAGCCATGAACATCGCCTATGAAGAGGACGAGGATCGCGGCTTCATCAAGATCAGCGCGCTGGGGCTGGCGTTCACCCTCGGCATGGCGGTTGCGGCGGCGCTATCGCTGGCGGCGGTTATCGTCATGCCGGCGCTCGTCGCCATACTGCCGATCGGACCGGCGGTGAGCTGGCTGGTGCGGATCCTGAGCTACGTTCTTTTGGTCGCGGTCCTGGTGGTGGGGCTCGCCGCGCTCTACCGCTGGGGGCCGGCACGGCAGCAGGCGCGCTGGCGCTGGATCACGCCCGGCGCGGCGGCTGCGGTCTTGCTGATGATCGTCGCCTCGCTCATCTTTTCGTTCTACGTGGCCAATTTCGGCAATTACAACGCGACCTATGGCTCGCTGGGGGCGCTGATCGGGTTTCTGACCTGGATGTGGATTTCGATCACGCTCGTCATCATGGGCGCCGAACTCAATTCGGAACTCGAGCACCAGACCGCCCGCGACACCACAACCGGCGAAGAACGCCCCATGGGCGAGCGCGGCGCCTATGTGGCCGACACGATAGGGTGAAGGCCAACAAACCCCCTTGCCGTTTGTGACAAAGCCGCCATGCTGACAGCTTAGTGACTCGCGTAACCTGCCGGAGCCTCGATGGCGGCCTATATCCTGCGACGCCTGCTGTTGATGATCCCGACCGTGTTCGGGATCATGGTGGTGTCGTTCCTCGTCATCCAGTTCGCACCGGGCGGGCCCGTGGAGCAGGCGATCGCGCGCTATTCGGGGATGGAGGTCTCGGCGCTTTCGCGGGTGACGGGTGCTGCCGAGGGCGATTTCGCCGGGCAAGGTACCGTCGATGCGACGGCGGCCGAAGGCTCTGGCGGCCAACAGGGCGCCTATCGCGGCGCGCGCGGGCTCTCGCCCGCCTTCATCGCGCAGCTCGAGGAGCAATACGGTTTCGATAAGCCGCCGCTCGAGCGGTTCTTCTCGATGATCTGGGACTTTCTGCGCTTCGATTTCGGGGAATCGTACTACCGCGACATCTCGGTGATCGATCTGATCATCGAGAAGATGCCGGTTTCGATTTCGCTGGGCTTTTGGATGCTGCTGATCTCCTACGGCATCTCGATTCCGCTGGGGATCGCCAAGGCGGTGCGCGATGGGACGCGGTTCGATATCTGGACTTCGGGCGTGGTGATCATCGGCTATGCCATCCCCGGGTTCCTGTTTGCCATTTTGCTGATCGTGCTGTTTGCGGGCGGGAGCTTCTGGTCGATCTTTCCGCTGCGCGGGCTGACATCGGCCAATTTCGCGTCCATGCCGTGGTACAGCCAGATACTCGATTATGCCTGGCACCTGGCGTTGCCGATCGCGGCGATGGCGATCGGGGCGTTCGCGACCTCGACGCTGCTGGTCAAGAACTCGTTCCTCGATGAAATCCGCAAGCAATATGTGACCACGGCGCGGGCCAAGGGGCTGACCGAGAACCGGGTGCTCTACGGGCACGTGTTCCGCAACGCCATGCTGATCGTGATCGCCGGATTTCCCGGCGCATTCATTGGGGCGTTCTTCGGCGGATCTCTGTTGATCGAGACGATTTTCTCGCTCGACGGGTTGGGGCTGCTCGGCTTCCAGTCGGTGCTCAACCGCGATTATCCGGTGATCTTTGCCACCCTCTACATCTTCTCGCTGGTGGGGCTGATCCTGGGGCTGATCTCGGACCTCACCTATATGTGGATCGATCCGCGGATCGATTTCGAGACGCGGGAGGTCTGAGGGGTGGCGCTTTCGGCGATCAACCGGCGCAGGCTGGCCACGTTCAAGCGCAACAGGCGCGGCTATGTCGCGTTCTGGATTTTTGTGGCGCTGTTCATCGTGACGCTATTCGCCGAGGCGATCAGCAATGACCGGCCGCTCATCGCCTATTACAAGGGCGAATTGCTGTTTCCGGTGGTGGTGGATTATCCGGAGACCAAATTCGGCGGCTTCCTTGCGGTGACGCAATATCGCTCCTCTTTCATCCAGAACGAAATCGAGGACAATGGCTGGATCGTGTGGCCTCTGTTCCGTTTTTCGCACCAGAGTGTCGACACGCTGCTACCCGGACCCGCGCCCACTCCGCCAAGTTGGCTGATGAGCGCGGAGGAAAATTGCGCCCGCTATCCGCAAGGGGTGGACGATCCCGGATGCGTTCTGGGCAATATGCATGTCCTGGGGACGGACGATCAGGGGCGCGACGTCCTTGCGCGGTTGATCTATGGGTTCCGCATCTCGGTGTTGTTCGGGCTGACGCTGACCGTTCTTTCCTCGGTGATCGGGGTGGTGGCGGGCGCCGTGCAGGGGTATTTCGGCGGTTGGACAGACCTCATCTTCCAGCGCTTCATCGAAATCTGGACCTCGATCCCCACCCTCTACCTGCTGCTGATCATATCGAGCATTCTGGCGCCCAGTTTCTGGGTGCTGCTGATCATTCTGCTGCTGTTTTCCTGGGTGGCGCTGGTGGGCGTGGTGCGCGCCGAGTTCCTGCGCGGACGGAACTTCGAATATGTGAACGCGGCACGGGCGCTGGGGGTGGGGAACTGGACGATCATGTTCCGGCACCTCTTGCCCAACGCGATGGTCGCGACGATCACCTTCATGCCTTTCATCCTGGGCGGCTCGATCACGACGCTCACCTCGCTCGATTTCCTCGGCTTCGGCATGCCGCCGGGCTCGCCCTCGCTGGGGGAATTGCTGGCGCAGGGCAAGAACAATCTTCAGGCGCCCTGGCTGGGGTTCACCGGCTTTGCGGTGATCTCGGTGATGCTGAGCCTTCTGGTCTTTGCCGGCGAGGCGGTGCGCGATGCTTTCGACCCGCGCAAGACGTTCGGATAAAGTGATGACCTCTCTCCTCTCCGTCCGCGATCTCGATATTACTTTCCGGCTGGAGGACCGGGAGATCGATACCGTGAGGGGAGTGAGCTTCGATATCGCGCCGGGCGAGACGCTGGCTTTGGTGGGGGAGTCGGGGTCGGGCAAATCGGTGACCGCGCTTTCGGTGCTCAGGCTCCTGTCCCATCCGGCGGCGTTCCATCGCCGGGGCGAGATCGTGTTCAAGGGGCAGGACCTGCTCGGGGCGGACGACAAGACGCTGCGCAAGGTGCGGGGCAATGACATTTCGATGATCTTTCAGGAGCCGATGACCTCGCTCAACCCGCTGCACACCATCGAAAAGCAGGTGAGCGAGGTGCTCTCGGTGCATCTGGGCATGGGGCGGACGGCGGCGCGCAGGCGGGTGCTTGAACTGCTCGACGCCGTGGGCATCCCCGATCCGGCGTCGCGCCTCGAGGCTTTTCCGCACCAGCTTTCGGGCGGGCAGCGCCAGAGAGTGATGATCGCCATGGCGCTGGCATGCGAGCCCGATCTTCTGATTGCCGACGAACCGACCACGGCGCTGGACGTCACCGTGCAGGCGCAAATCCTCGATCTGCTCAAGGATGTGCAGCGCCGGATGGGCATGGCCATGCTGTTCATCACCCACGATCTGGGCATCGTGCGGCGCATGGCCGATAAGGTTTGCGTGATGCGCGACGGCGAAATCGTCGAACGGGCGGAGACGGCCGAACTCTTCGGCAATCCGCAGCACGACTATACGCGCCAACTGCTTTCGAGCGAGCTGGCGGAACCGCCCCCGCCGCCGGCTATAGAAGCAAAACCGATCATCGAGGTCGATGACCTCAAGGTCTGGTTTCCGATCAAGCGGGGCCTGTTCAAGCGGACGGTCGGGCATTTCAAGGCCGTGGACGGCGTGGATCTCGTGGTGCGTGAGGGCCAGACGCTGGGCGTGGTCGGCGAATCCGGATCGGGCAAGACCAGCCTGGGCCTGGCCATGTTGCGGCTGATCTCCTCAAAGGGCCGCATCGTCTTTCTGGGCGAGGACATCCAGGACAAGCGCTCACGCGCCATGCGCCAGCATCGGGCGGACATGCAGGTCGTGTTTCAGGACCCCTATGGTTCGCTTTCACCGCGCATGAGCGTGGGCGACATTATTGCCGAGGGGCTGGCGGTGCATTTTCCGCGCGTTTCGGCGCAGGAACGCAACGAGCGCGTGAAGGCGGTGCTGGGCGAAGTGGGGCTCGACCCCGAGACGCGACATCGTTATCCGCATGAATTTTCCGGCGGGCAGCGCCAGAGGATCGCGATCGCGCGGGCGCTGGTGCTCGAACCCAAATTCATGATCCTGGACGAGCCCACATCGGCGCTGGATATGAGCGTGCAGGCCCAGATCGTCAAACTCCTGCGCGATTTGCAGACCCGGCACGGGCTCACCTATGTGTTCATTTCCCATAACCTCAAGGTGGTGCGGGCCATCGCCAACGAGGTGGCGGTGATGCACGAGGGGCGGATCGTCGAATTCGGCGCGACCGAAGCGGTCTTTGCCCATCCGCGGGAAGATTATACGCGAACCCTCCTGGCCGCCGCGCTGGATGAAACTCTGGCCGCGAACACCAAAAGTTAGGTGTTCACTCTGGTGCAAACCGATTTAAGATCAAAGCATTCGGCATCGTCTCGGTAGGATGGACGCAAATGAAAACGCTCAGCATGACCTTAGCTTTTGCGATCGTCGTGGCGGCCGGAACGCCGGCCCTTGGGCAGGACGGGGAATGGCGGCACGCGCTGGCGCTGGATGCCGAGCCGAAATATCCGGCAGGGTTCGAAATGTTCGACTACGTCAATCCCGACGCGCCCAAGGGCGGGACGGTGCGGATGTCGGCGCTCGGCGGTTTCGACACCTTCAACCCGGTGCTACCGCTCGGAGAGGCCGCAGGTGGGCTGGGGCTGGTGTACGAAACGCTGATGACGCCGAGCGGAGACGAAACCTCGGTGAGCTACGGGCTTCTGGCCGAAGCGGTTCGCTATCCCGACGATTTCTCCTCGGTTACCTTCAGGCTCAATCCCGACGCGCACTGGCAGGACGGCGAGCCGGTGACCGCCGAGGACGTGTTGTGGAGCTTCGAGACGGTGATGGAGCTTTCACCGATCTATTCGGAGTATTACGCGCCGGTCGAGGACGCACAGATTACCGGCGAGGGCGAAGTGACGTTCACCTTTTCCGAAACCGGCAATCGCGAACTGCCCTACATCATGGGCCAACTCATGGTGTTGCCGCAGCACTGGTGGGAAGGCGAGAATGCCGACGGCCAGCCGCGCGACATCGGCGCCTCGACGCTCGAATTGCCGATGGGTTCGGGGCCTTACGAACTCACGAGCTTCGATGCCGGCCGGACGGTGACCTACACCCGCGATCCCGACTATTGGGGCATCAACGAGCCGGTGAATATCGGAACCCATAATTTCGACGAGTACCGTTTCGAGTATTTCCGCGACCTTACCGTGGCATTCGAGGCCTTCAAGGCCGATGAGTTCGATTGGTGGATCGAAAACATGGCGCGTCGCTGGGCCACCGCATACAACTTTCCCGCCGTCGAGGACGGGCGCGTCGTGCGCGAGGAATTCGAAGAGCCCTACCGCGCAGCCGGTCTGATGGTGGGCTTCATCATGAACCTGCGCGACCCCAAGTTTGAAAATCCGCTGGTGCGGCAAGCGATCAATTACGCTTTCGATTTCGAAGAGCTCAACCGCACCATGTTCTACGAACAGTATCAGCGCATCGACTCGTTCTTCTACGGTACGGAACTGGCGGCGCCCGACGGACCGCCGCAGGGCCTGGAACTCGAGATTTTAGAGGAAGTGCGTGATCTGGTGCCAACCTCGGTGCTCGAGGGCGAATACACCAATCCCGTGGGCGGGAGCGAGGATGCCCTCCGTGCCAATCTGCAAGAGGCGCTGCGCCTGTTCGGTGAGGCCGGCTACACCCTCAACGGTACCCAGCTTGTCGATGCCAACGGGCAGCAATTCGGTTTCGAGATCATGCTCAATGGACCGACAATCGAACCGATCGCCCTGCATCTGGCCCAGAACCTCAATCGGATCGGTGCCAATGTGACGGTCCGCAGCGTGGACTCGGTACAGTTCGTCAATCGCTTGCGCTCTTTCGATTATGACGTGGTTTATCAGGGCTGGACCCAATCGCTCTCGCCCGGCAACGAGCAGCGCTACTTCTGGGGGTCGTCTTCGGTCGATGAAGAAGGATCGAGCAATTATGCCGGCATTTCCGATCCGGGTATCGATGCGCTGATCGAAAGGATCGTCATGGCGCCCGACCGCGATTATCTGGTGGCGGCGACACGAGCGCTCGACCGGGTTCTGCTCGCTCATCACTTCGTCGTGCCCAGCTATACGCGGGGAGCCTACCCGACCGCCCGCTGGAACCGGTTCAGCCGACCCGAGACGCTACCCGAATTCGAGATCGGGTTCCCCTCCATCTGGTGGTGGGACGAGGAAAAGGCGGCGGCCACCGGCGGCAATTAACGATAGGACAGAATATCATGGCTCAGGACGTCCTGGTCATCGGCGCAGGCATCGTCGGCATTTCCACGGCCATCCATCTGCTGCGGCGCGGACGCAGCGTGTTGCTGATCGACAAGAACCAGCCGGGCAAGGAAACCTCGTTCGGCAATGCCGGCATCATCCAGCGCGAGGGGGTGCGCCCGCATGCGTTCCCGCGCGACCTGGCAACTTTGATGCAGGTGGGACTGCACCTATCGACCGCCGCCCGCTACGACCCGCTCGCCCTGCCCCGCTTCGCACCGGCGCTGCTGCGCTACTGGTGGGAATCCTCTCCCAATCACTATGCCCATGTGGTCAAGAGCTATGCGCCGCTGATCGGGCGCTCGATCGAGGAGCACGCCGACCTGATCGCCGCATCGGGAGCCGAGGATCTGATCGTCAAGAAGGGCTGGTTCCTGATCTTTCGGACCGATCATGCGCTCAAGGAGGAAGCGGCCAAGGCCAAGTCCGATCTCGAACTCTATGGCATCAACCACCGGGTCGTGGATGGTGCCGAGTTCGCGCAGATCGAACCCCACCTCAAGGAAAAGCTGGCCGGGGCCATTCACTGGACCGATCCCTGGACGGTGCGCGATCCGGGCGCGCTGGTGGCCAAATATTTCGAACTCTACAAATCCATGGGCGGACAGTTTCTCGCCGGAGAGGCCAAGGGGCTCGAGCAGGACGGCGAAGGCTGGTCGACTTCGGTGAGCGGCACGCGCCACAAGGCGCGCGAGGCGGTGATCACGCTCGGCCCCTGGGCGCCGGAGGTTCTCGACCCGCTCGGCTATCGGCTGCCGCTGTTCGTCAAGCGCGGCTATCACATGCATTACGGCGCCCAGGGGGATGCCAAGCTCAACAACTGGATGATCGATGCCGAGGTTGGCTATTGCCTGGCGCCGATGGAAAAGGGCATCCGGCTGACCACGGGCGCCGAATTCGCGCTGCGTGACGCCGCACCCACGCCCATTCAGCTCGGCCGCGCCGAAAGGACGGCGCGGGCGCTGTTTCCGCTCGGCGAGCGGCTGGACCCGCACCCCTGGAAGGGCGCCCGCCCCTGCACGCCCGACATGATGCCGATCATCGGGCCGGCGCCCCGGCATCGCGGGCTTTGGGTGGGGATCGGGCATGCCCATCACGGCTTCACCCTCGGGCCGGCGACCGGACATCTTCTGGCGCAGACGATGACGGGGGAAAAGCCGGCGATCGACATTACCCCGTTCGCGATGGACCGGTTCGTGGGGACGTATTCGGGGCGGGGTTAAGCCTCTGGTCGAGACGTATGCGGAAACTCGGCGCACCCCTCATCCGACCCGGCTTCGCCGGCCCACCTTCTCCCTCATGGGGAGAAGGGCAGAACGGGCAAGCGCCGCGAGGCGGGTGCGCGAATGGTAGGACGAGGAGGCGCTGAGCCTCAACATCCACCACAGTGCCTGATGATATGCTGAGCCCCCTCATCCCCATCCCTTCTCCCACCAGGGGAGAAGGGGGCTCTTGAGGAAGCGCTGGGGCATGCACAAGCACTGCATTCGCGTTTGTCGTTCTCCCCTGGTGGGAGAGATGCCCCGAAGGGGCGGATGCTGAGGTGGCGGCATGCACAACCACCAGCAGGTTATTCGCCCCCTTTCTCCCCACGAGCTTGCAGAAATCATCCAACCCCGCATCACCGGCAGCGCTGCGGATTGTCGGGTCAAGCCCGACGAGAGGAGCGGTTGTTCGGGCTTTCCCTAAGCGTAGCTGCGCTGTGCTCCGATTGCGGGTCGGGGTGAGAGGCGAGTGACCAGTTCGAGCGCGTCCTTTTCGGGCAGCGGGCGGGAGAACAGGAAGCCCTGGATCTCGTCGCAGCCATGGGCGCGCACGGCGTCGAGCTGGGCTTCAGTCTCCACGCCTTCGGCGGTGGTCGACATGCCAAGGCTCCGGCCGAGCGCGATGACGGCCTTGATGATCTCGAAATTGGCGTCCTTGGAGCCCACATCCTCGATAAAGGAGCGGTCGATCTTGATCTTGTCGAAGGGGAAGGCGCGCAGGTAGGAGAGCGAGGAATAGCCGGTGCCGAAATCGTCCATGGAGATGCGGATGCCCATGGCGCGCAGGGTATGGAGGGTTTCCAGTGTCTGGTCGGAATCGCTGAGCAGGACGGATTCGGTAATCTCGAGTTCGAGCCGGGAGGCCGGCAGGCCGGCCTCGTCCAGCGCCCGTTCGACGCTTTCGAGCAACCGGCGGCTCTTAAACTGGACGGGGGAAAGATTGACGGCCACGCGGATGTCTGACGGCCAGGTCGCGGCGACGCGGCAGGCTTGCTGGAGCACCCATTCGCCGAGTTGCACGATGAAGCCGATTTCCTCGGCGACGGCGATGAATTCGACCGGAGAGATGAACCCCATCTCCGGATGTTCCCACCGCAACAGGGCTTCCATGCACGAAATGCGGTTGCTCTCGAGTTCCATGAGCGGCTGGAAGACGAGCTTGAATTCGTCCCGGATCAACCCGAGCTTCAATCCGCTTTCGATGGCGCGGCGGCGCTGCATGGCGGCGTCCATGCCCTTTTCGAAGAAGCGGTAATTGCCGCGTCCGTCGCCCTTGGCGCGATAGAGCGCCAGGTCGGCGTTCTTCATCAGCGTTTCGCCATCCTCGCCATCGGTGGGCGCGACGGCAACGCCGACCGATGTGCCGATGATGACGCGGTGGCCTTCGATCTCCATGGGCTTGCTGATGGTCGCGATCAGGCGTTCGGCGAGCGCGGCGGCGTCGCTGGGGCTCCTGAGCGGGCCGGCGAGAATGGCGAATTCGTCGCCGCCCAGGCGGGCAGCGCATTCATGCTCGCGCTTGGCGTAATTGATGCGCGCGGCCACCTGCTGCAAAAGAGCGTCACCCACGGCATGGCCCAGCGTGTCGTTGATGACCTTGAAGTGGTCGAGGTCGAAGCAGACCACGGCCATCATCTCACCGCGCCGGATGCGGGATTCGGCCATGGCCATCTCTTCGGCAAACAGCGTCCGGTTGGGCAGGTCGGTCAGCGCGTCGTGGCGGGCCAGATGGTGGATGCGGGCCTCGGAGCGACGCTGCTCGGTGATGTCCTGATGGGTTTCCACCCAGCCGCCATCCTCCATGGGCTGGTGGATGACGGAGATCACCTGACCGTTCTCGAACTCGCAGATATCGACGCTTCGCTTGCCTTCCGAAATCGTGCGCACACGCCGATGCAGGAACGCCATGGGGCCTTCCTTGGGGCGCATGCCGTTTTCGAAGCGGTAATCGAGAATGTCGGTCAAAAGCGTGCCGGGACGCTGCAAATGGTCGGGCAGCTCGTAAAGATTGGCGTAATTGGCGTTGCAGATCACGAGCTTATGGTCGGCGTCGATCATGCACAGGCCGTGGGCCATGTTGTCGACGGCGGTTTCGAAGCGCATGGCCTGGCGGGCGAGGTCGGCCTCGCGCTTGGATAGCGCGGTCAGGTGATCGTTGGCGTCGGTGATATCTTCATGAGTCACGAGCCACCCGACGCCGGGGCGGTTGGTATAGGTGGTGCGGATACTGCGGTCGCGCAGGAACTGCTCGTATTGGGTGGGCGCTTCCTGGCGCTTTTGTCGCTCGAAGCGGCCGATCATCGCCTCGTAAAGCTCATCGACGCTGTAGCCGAAGTAATTGCCCGCCTCGATCACGGCGCGGCAGCATTCGCGCAGGCTCATGCCCGCCGCGAGCGCGTCGGAGGCCAGGCCGAATGTCCAGGCATAGCGGGAATTGAAGACCTGGAGCGTCAGATCCTCGCTCCAGACGCACAGGCCGTAGGGCATGGCCTCGAGGGCCGCATCCACCGCATGCGTATTGGTCATTCCTTTGCCTGACGGCATTTAAGCGTTCTCCGGCCCCCAACGAACGTCGGCAGATCATGGAGATGACCCCTAAAACAACAGTGAACGGCTTCGGTGGATTTGCTGATTTCCAAATAAGCAGTCATATAGAGTTACATAAAAGGTAGGAACAAAACGTGCGGTAGAGGCATTTGGAGAACCCTTTCCGCACGGGACGCCGATTTTTCAGATTTGGAGATTTCCGATGAGCCGCAACACGCTCTATCTCGTGATCGGTGCGTTGATCGTTATCGTCGTGGGCTTTGCGATCTATGCCTATCAGCAGGAGACCGAGCCGCAGGGCGTGCAGATCGAGCTCAATGAAGAGGGTTTGTCGGTCGAAAACAATTAGGCGGGCCGCAACGCATTTTCGCTGCGCCCTTACCTAGAGCATTTCCGCTTTTCTCCGAATCGCTTCAATGCTCTAAGTCTTTGTTTTGTCGCGTGTCCGAACCGCAAAACCGTTTCCACTTTTGCTGGACACGCTCTAAATCCCCGCTCATTCGGACGCTGCGGCATAAACGTGCTTTTCGATGCTCCCCTGTCCCGCTATTGAGTGCGCAAGCACCGAACGGGAGAGGGCGATGGGATTTCCGGCACAGACGATCGATGATCTGAAGGCGCGCGCCAGGCGGCGCGTACCGCGCATGTTTTTCGACTATGCGGATTCGGGATCGTGGACGGAAAGCACCTATCGCGCCAATGAAGGCGACTTCCAGAAGATCAAGTTCCGCCAGCGTGTCGCCGTCGACATGACCAACCGCTCCCTCGCCTCGACCATGGCGGGGGAAGAGGTTGCCATGCCTGTCGCCATTGCGCCGACCGGCTTTGGCGGCATGCAGCATGCCGATGGCGAGATGCTCGGAGCCAAGGCGGCGCGGGCCTTCGGTATCCCGTTCACTCTTTCGACAATGAGCATCTGCTCGATCGAAGACGTGGCCGAAGCCACGGGCGGGGCACCGTTCTGGTTCCAGCTCTATGTGATGCGCGACCGCAAATTCATGCACAACCTCATCGACCGGGCCAAGGCGGCGGGATGCTCGGCGCTGGTTCTGACGCTGGACCTGCAGATCCTCGGCCAGCGCCACAAGGATGCGCGCAACGGGCTTTCGGCTCCGCCCAGGATCAATTTCAACACCTTCCTCCAGCTTGCCAGCCGTCCGCGCTGGTGCATGTCCATGCTTCGAACCCGGCGGCATACGTTTCGCAACATCGTCGGACATGCGGATAATGTGGGCGATCTCTCCTCGCTCTCGTCCTGGACTGCCGAGCAGTTCGACCCTCGGCTCAACTGGTCCGATATCGAGTGGATCAAGGAGCGCTGGGGCGGCAAACTGATCCTCAAGGGCATTCTCGATGCCGAAGATGCGCGCATGGCCGCCGCATCGGGTGCTGATGCCGTTATCGTTTCAAACCATGGCGGGCGCCAGCTCGACGGCGCGCCCTCCTCGATTTCGGCATTGCCGGGCATAGTCGAAGCGGTCGGCGACAGGATCGAGGTGCATATGGATGGCGGCATCCGTTCGGGTCAGGACGTGATGCGGGCGCTCTGCCTTGGCGCAAAGGGCGTCTATATCGGGCGGCCCTGGCTTTATGGGCTCGGCGCGGGTGGAGAAGCCGGCGTCAAGCAGGCGCTCGACATCATCCGCAACGAACTCGACATCACCATGGCGCTCTGTGGCGAGCGGGACATCCGCAATGTCGGGCGGCAAAACCTGGTCAATCCGGACGTCTTCAAGTCATGAGCGCCAGCTATTCCCCTGCCCTGCCCCGCCATATCGTGGAAGCCGCCGTGCGCCGGGCTTTCGAGGAAGATCTAGGACAGGCGGGCGATATCACCAGCCAGGCAACCATCGCGCCCGGCGCGACGGCAGTGGCGCGGATCAATGCGCGCGAGGGCGGCGTGATCTGCGGCCTCGACTGCGCAAAAATGGCATTCTCGCTCATCGGCCCTGGACTTGAGGTGCAAGCCTACGTTTCCGACGGCACAACGGTCGAGGCAGGCACCGACGTGCTTGAGGTACGCGGCAATGCACGGATGCTGCTGGCCGCAGAGCGCACGGCGCTCAACTTCATGACGCATCTGAGCGGGATTTCGACACTGACCTCCCACTTTGTGGCCGAAACCGAGGGCACCGATACCCACATCTGCTGCACGCGCAAGACCACGCCAGGGCTGCGGGCGCTGGAGAAATACGCCGTCAAATGCGGCGGTGGGCACAATCACCGCTTCGGGCTGGACGATGCCATCCTGATCAAGGACAACCATATCGCGGTGGCCGGCGGGGTCGCGGCGGCCATTGCGGCGGCGCGTGCCTTTGCCGGACATCTGATCGCCATCGAGGTCGAGGTCGATACGCTCGAACAGCTCGAAGAGGCTTTGGCGGCCGGGGCCGATGCGGTGCTGCTGGACAATATGGACGCCCCCACCCTGGCCCGGGCGGTCGCGATCACCGCGGGCCGTGCCAAGCTGGAAGCCTCCGGCAACGTGACGCTCGAGAGGATCGCTGCGATCGCCCGCACGGGGATCGATTATATCTCCACCTCCCGGATCACCATGGCCGCAACGCCACTCGATCTGGGGCTGGATATAACAATCTCTTAACGGCCTTCCCTCACCCCGCTGTAACCAGTCCCATCGTACCCGGACGCTTCCGGGTGCGACTCCCTGACCTATGGCTTGGCAAATGACGATGCGTCATATATAGCCCCACCATATTCTCGTCAGGCATATTGCAGTTTTGAACATGAACGTCCGTACCTTGTGCCTCTCGATCCTTTATTGCCAGGAAGCGAGCGGCTACGAGATCCGCAAATTGTGCACCGAAGGTGAAGGGGCCTATTTCATCGAGGCCAGCTTCGGCTCGATCTATCCCGCGCTGGCCAAGCTCGAAAACGAAGGGCTGGTTACCTCGCGCGTGGAACATCAGGCGGGCAAACCCTCGAAAAAAATCTATGCCATCACCGAGGCCGGACGGTCCGCGTTCTGCGACGAACTGCATGAGCCGCTCGCCCCCGATGTTTTCCGCAGCCCGTTTCTCCTGTTCGCGCGATTTGCGCACCTCCTCGATGCGCAGATCGTCAAGACCCGCGCCGAGGAGCAATTGGCGCAACTGGACCGGAAAATCGCGGATCTACGCCGGCTTCAGGATGAGCTCTGCAGCGGCGAAGACGAAGATCACGGAAACGATCAATGGGTGCTCGGATACGGCCTCAACTGTCTAGAGGTTGCACGCGAGCATCTGCATACCCACATGAACGCCTTAATTGCCTCCGCGCGACAAGAAGAACCGCACGCCGGGCAGCAAGCAGCTGAATAGAGGGCGCTGTTTATGCAATTTCTCAAGTCTTTTGGTTTGTCGTTTTTCATTCTCGCGGTTGCAGCGGCCTGGCTCGCCACAGGAACGCTCGTTCAAGGCGGCCAGGGTCCCGGCAATGGCGAGCATTCGATCATCGGCCTCATCGAAGGCGATGACCATGGCCCGATCTCAACAACGCTGTCCGATGCAGGGCTTCTCGTCGAGCACGACGAAGACGTTGTCGAGCAGGCGCGGATGACCGTGGCCCAGCGCGTGGCTCAAGCCAATGGCGGCGCGGACGCGCCCGCCATTTCGGTGCGTACGCAGACATTCGAACAGGAGCCCATGCCGCTTCTGGTGAGCCTGCGCGGGCGCACCGTAGCGCATGCCAATGTCGAGGCGGTGGCGGAGACCGCCGGCGTCGTCCAAACGGTTCATGTCGAAAAGGGTCAGCGGGTCGAAGAGGGCGAACTGCTCTGCACGCTGGACCAGGGTACGCGGCAAGCAGCCGTGGCCCAGGCAGAAGCTGGCCTGGCACAGGCGCGGGCAGGGCTGGAACAGGCCCAGCTCGATTTCGAAACCAATGAATCCCTGCGCGAGCGGGGTCTTGCCGCCGCCAATACCGCCAATGCGGCGCAGGTGGCGCTCTCAAGCGCCGAGGCTCAGGTGCTGACGGCCCAGGCCGCGCTCGACAATGCCGTGGCCGAACTCGAACGCACTGAGATCACCGCCGAAGTCGCGGGCCTCGTGCAGGCGCCGGTGGTAACGCGCGGTGCGATGCTGGCCCAGGGCGGGGTGTGCGCCACCATCGTCCAGCTCGACCCGATCGTCTTTTCCGGTTCGATTGCCGAAGCCAATATCGGGCTCGCCCGGACAGGGCTGGAAGCGACACTGCGCACTGTCACCAACCAGGAAGCGACCGGCGAGGTGACCTATGTTGCCGCCAGCGCCGACGAAGCCACCCGCTCCTTCCCCATCGAGATCGAATTCGACAATCCCGAGTTCGACATCCGGGAAGGCGTGACCGCAACGGCCACCGTGGACATGGGCACCATGCCCGGCCACCTGCTGCCCCAGTCCGCCCTCACCCTCAATGACGAGGGCGTGCTTGGGGTCCGGGCGGTGGAAGACGGCGTCGTCGCCTTCCATGAAGTGACGATCGTGTCCGACACCCGTGATGGGGTTTGGGTTTCGGGACTGCCCGAAACGATCGAGATCATCACCATCGGCCAGGAATTCGTGGTCGATGGGCAGGCCGTGGCGACCGGACAAGGAACCGGAACCGAGCCGGCCACAGAGGCTTCTGAAGAAGGCGCTGCCGCATGACGAACTTCATCGAACGCATTCTGCGCATGCCGCGCGTGGTCATGACGATCATGGCGCTGCTGCTGCTTGGCGGTGGCCTCTCCTATTCGGTGCTGCCCAAGGAAAGCTTCCCGGCGATCGACGTGCCCTATCTCTACGTTTCGATCAGCCAGACGGGCGTGTCGCCGCGCGACGCCGAAAACCTTTTGGCAAAACCAGCAGAAGAAGAACTGGCCGACCTCGACGGCCTGGTCAACATGACTTCGACGTCAACCACCGGCCATGCGTCGGTGGTGCTCGAGTTCGACACCAACGTCGATACCGACCAGGCGCTGGCCGATACGCGCGCACGGATGGATGCCATCCGCGCCAATATTCCGGACGATGCAAACGACCCCACGGTCAACGAAATCGACATGGTCGGGTTCCCGATCCTGTCGGTAGCCGTCTATGGCGAGGCTCCCGAGCGCGAACTGGTGCGGCGGGCCGAGGAGTTGCAGACTGCTCTCGAAGGCATCAACAGCGTGCGTGAAGTGGAGCTGTCGGGCTCGCGCGAGGAAGTGGTCGAGGTGACCATCGACCTGCTGCGGCTCGAAGCCTACAATCTCACGGCCAACGAGCTGCTGGACGCCCTGGCGCGCAACAACATGGTCGTGCCGGGTGGCACAATCAACACCGGCCAGGGCTCGTTCGCGGTCGAGGTTCCGGGGCTGATCACCGGACCGCAGGACGTGTTCGACCTGCCGATCAAGACCGACGGGGAAACCGTCGTCACCTTTGGTGATGTAGCCGATGTCACGCGCACGCTCGAGGACGCCACCGACTACACCAATGTCAACGGCTCCCCTGCCCTGATCCTGGGCGTGTCCAAGAAGATCGGCACCAACGTCATCGAGGTGTCCGAACAGGTGCGCGCGCTGACCGAACAGGTGGCGAGCGAATGGCCGCAAGGGGTGAGCTACAGCTTCTTCCTCGACCAGGCCGACACGACCATCTCGCTGTTCCGCTCGCTCGAAGCAGCGGTCCTGACCGCCGTGGCGCTGGTGCTCATCACCTGCGTGGCCGTGCTGGGTGTACGGGCGGCATTCATGATCGGCATGAGCATCCCGCTCTCGTTCATGATCGCCTTCCTCTACATGCAGATGACCGGCATGACGATCAACATGATGGTCATGTTCGGACTGGTGATTGCCGTGGGCGTGCTTGTCGACGACCCCGTCGTGGTCGTCGAATATGCCGAGCGAAAGCTGCAGGAGGGCGTTTCCAAGAAGGAAGCCTTCATCCAGGCGATGCACAAGATGTTCGTGCCGGTGATCGGCGCGACGGCCACGACACTGGCGGCTTTCGTGCCGCTGCTGTTCTGGCCGGGCATCATCGGCAAGTTCATGAGCCATCTGCCCACGATCGTGATCGTGGTGATGTGCGCCTCTTTCATCTCGGCGCTGATCTTCATGCCTGTGATCGGGTCGATTATTGCGTCAACCCATGTCGATCCCAAGCGCAAGGAACAAGCAGACACCGTCATGTATCCCGAAAAGTTCCACCCCAAGAAGGTGAAGGGACTGACCGGGGTTTACGTGCGCATGATGTCGGTGCTGTTGCGCTGGCCGATCCCGACGCTGCTCGTCGGCTTCGGCATCGTCTTCGGCGTTTTCATCGCCTATGCGAACAACCCCACGGGCGTTGAAGCCTTCCCGCCCTCCGAGCCCGAATATGCGACAGTGGCCGTGGTGGGCCGTGGCAATTATTCGCCGCAAGAGATCCGCGACATGCTGATCGAAGTCGAGGACGAACTGATGCAGGTCCAGGGCATCCAGGACATCATCATGCAGTTCGGCGAGACCGGGGCCATGGGCACCATGCCGCCGGATACGATCGGCAACTTCCAGCTCCAGCTCGTCAACTACAACAACCGCGTCAAGGCCGAGGAGATCTTCACCGAAATCCGCGAGCGCGTTGCCGATATCTCGGGGCTGCAGGTGCAGGTGTTCGGGACGGAAAGCGGGCCACCGGCGGGCAAGGACATCAACATGCGCGTCGAGAGCGACAGCTACGACGACCTGATCCCGACCGTTACGCGGGTGCGCGAATATCTCGAAACCGAGCTGCCCAACACGGCCGACATCGAAGACGGACGTCCCTCGCCCGGCATCGATTGGCAGGTGACCATCGACCGTGTCGAAGCGGCCCGCTACGGCATCGGCGTGCGTGAGCTGGCGCCCTATGTGCAGCTCGTCACCTCGGGCGTCGAACTGGGCACGTATCGGGACTCCGAGACGGGCGACGAACTCGACATCAAGGTGCGGCTGCCGCAGGACGAGCGCACGCTCGACGCGCTCGATTCCATGCGGATCGCAACCCAGCAGGGCATGGTTCCCGTCTCCAACTTCATCGAGCGGCAGGCCGTGCCCAAGGTGGCCAATATCGAGCGGCGCAACCAGGTCTATGTGATGCCGATCGCGGCAAACCTGGTGAACCTGCCCGAGGGCGTCTATCCGGCTCAGCGCGTGGCCGAACTGCAGGCGTGGCTGGACGGCCAGGAATGGCCGGAAGGGGTGACCTTCGAGTTCGGGGGCGCCGAAGAGCAGATGGGCGATGCCAACGCGTTCATCGCCCAGGCTTTCGGCGCGGCCCTGTTCATGATCTTCCTGATCCTGCTGCTCGAGTACAACAGCTTCTATCAGGTGCTGGTGACGCTCTCGACCGTCATCATGTCGGTGGCCGGCGTGCTGCTGGGCATGCTGGCAACGGGCATGAGCTTCTCGGCCATCATGACCGGGTTGGGTATCGTCGCACTCGCGGGCATTGTCGTGAAGAACGGCATCGTTCTGATCGATACCTATAACGAGTACAACCGCCGTCAGGGCGTCGAGCCGGTGACGGCCATGCTGCTCACCACCGCGCAGCGCGTGCGGCCGGTGCTGCTGACGGCGTTCCTCACGGCCTTGGGCGTTATCCCGATGTGGGCCAATGTCGAGTTCGACTTCATCCGCCGCGAGATCGTGGTCGGGGGCATCGCCGGCTCGTGGTTCATCCACCTCTCGGCGGCGCTGGTCTCGGGCCTGTTCTTCTCGACGGCTCTGACGCTGATCATGGTGCCGGTGCTGGTCACCGCGCCGAAGGTGGTCAAGGAGCAGGTGCGCGGCGCCTTCAACTGGATCCGCGGGCGCAGGTCGGAAGAGGCCGCCGTGCCCCAAGGGTTCGACGGCATGGCCGTCGCCGTGGAAGCGGATGGCTCGCGGCATGTGGTGACCAAGGACACCGAACTGGTCGAGCGCAACGAAAATGGCGTGACGGTTCTCTCAAGGCGCCCTGCCGCGGAGTAACTTCCAAACGACTATGCAAAGGCCCTGCTCCGGCGGGGCCTTTCGCTTCTCGGGGTGCTCTTGACCGACATATAGCTATGCGGCTATTGATTTAGCTGACCGCTGCCACAGCATGGAGTGAGCGCGATGGCCGGCAAGACGAAATCGAAAGAAAACGCGGGGAAAGCAGACGGCAAGCCGGTGCTTTTATCGGGCGGCAATCCGCAGATCGCCAAGGGATATGGCGACGAGCCGGTGCAGGCCTATATCGCCGCCATGCCCGAATGGAAGCAGGATGTCGGCCGCAAGCTGGACAAGATCATCGAGAGCGTGGTTCCGGGCGTGGAAAAGGCGGTCAAGTGGAACACGCCGTTTTACGGCAATGAGCGCGATTACTGGTTCCTGTCCTTCCACGTCTTTGCGCGCTACGTGAAAGTCACGTTCTTTCGTGGTAGCTCGCTCGAGCCCAAGCCGGCCGGAACGAGCAAATATCCCGACGTGCGGTATCTCGACATCTACGAAGGCGACGATTTCGAGGACCAGTTCACCGAATGGGTGAAACAGGCCAGCAAGCTACCTGGCGAAAAGATGTGAGCCCGCCCTATTCGGCGGGGTGTTCCGCCGGCTTGCGGGTGACAAATCCCTCAGGATCGTCCTGGGCCGCACGCAGGCGTTCGCTCGCTTCCGCCGCCTCGCGCTGGCGGTTCCACATCTGGGCATAAAGGCCACCGCCCGCCAATAGCTCCTCATGCCGGCCGCGTTCGGCGATCCGACCTTCCCGCAGCACGATGATCTCGTCGGCATCGACGACCGTCGAGAGCCGGTGGGCGATGACCAGCGTAGTCCTGCCTTTCGAGACCGTATCAAGGGCCGACTGGATCTCGCGCTCGGTATGGGTGTCGAGCGCCGAGGTCGCCTCGTCGAGGATCAGGATCGGCGGCGCCTTGAGAATTGTGCGCGCGATGGCCACGCGCTGCTTCTCCCCGCCCGAGAGCTTCAGTCCCCGCTCGCCCACCTGCGTGTCGTAGCCATGCGGAAGGCTTTCGATGAAGGGACCGATCTGGGCCATATTGGCGGCAGCCTGCACCTCCTCATCGGTGGCATCGGGGCGCCCGTAGCGGATGTTGTAGGCGATGGTGTCATTAAAGAGCACCGTATCCTGGGGCACCATGCCGATGGCGGCGCGGAGCGATTGCTGCGTCACCTCGCGGACATCCTGGCCATCGACGGTGACCCGGCCCGCTGTCACGTCATAGAAGCGGTAGATGAGACGCGAGATCGTCGATTTGCCCGCGCCCGAGGGACCGACCACCGCAATGGTCTTGCCGGCCGGCACCGTGAAGCTCACGCCCTTGAGGATCGGGCGGTCGGAATCGTAGTGGAAATAGACATCTTCAAAGGCCAGGACCGGCCCGGAGATGGCGAGCGGGGTTGCCCCGGACTTGTCTTCGATCTCGGGGTTCTGGTCGAGAAGGCGGAACATTTCCTCGATATCGGCCAGACCCTGGCGGATTTCGCGATAGACAAAACCGATCTGGTTGAGGGGGCGGTAGATCTGCATCATGAAGGTGTTGAGCAGGACGAAATCGCCCACCGTGAGATCGCCATTCATGACCCCGAGAGCGGCCATCACCGAAAGGACGATCATGCCGAGCCAGAAGATCACCCCCTGGCCGAAATTGAGCCAGCCGAGCGACGTCCAGATGCGGGTGGCGGCGCGTTCATAGCCCGCCATGGCCCGGTCGTAGCGGCTCGCCTCCAGGTTCTCGTTACCGAAGTATTTGACGGTTTCGAAATTGAGCAGGCTGTCGATCGCCTTTGCGTTGGCGTCGGTGTCGCTCTCGTTCATGTCGCGACGGATGGCGATGCGCCAATTGGATGCCCGGACGGTGAAGATCATATAGGCTGCAACGACGGCCGCCAGAACCAGCACATAAGCCCAGCCGAACAGCCAGCCGAAGATGACGCCGACGATCAGGAACTCAACGAGCGTGGGCGCTGTGTTGAGCATCGTGAAACGCACGATGGTTTCGATGCCCTTGGTGCCGCGCTCGATCACCCGGCTCAGCCCACCGGTCTTGCGCTGCAGGTGGAAGCGCAGGGAAAGCCGATGCACATGGGTGAAAGTGCGGTAGGCAAGCTGGCGCACCGCATGCTGACCCACCGACGAGAAAAGAATGTCACGGAGCTGCTGCAGGCCGGTATCGATGATCTGGCCCACGCCATAGGCGACAACCAGGATGATCGGCACCGAAAGCCCCAGGATCAGGGCCGCGTCCGGACCCGAGGTGCCCAGCGTATCGATGATGCCCGCATAGGCGAAGGGCACCAGGGTGCTCGCCACCTTGGCGAGCAGCAGCGCGCCGATGGCAAGGACAACGCGCATGCGCAGATCGGGCCGATCCGCGGGCCACATATAAACCCACAGATTGCGGATGGTCGAAACGATGGCGCCCTCGTCGGCGCTGACGGTGGATTTTGGCTTCTGGGCCATGGGGGCTCCGGTGAGGGCTGGAGCGCTTCCAGAAAGCGCGGACAAAATGTTCCAGCCTCTGTCAGCCAGACAGAGGCCAGGTGAGGAAATCGATCAGGACGCGGCCAGGAGCGAGCGTTCGCAGCTTTGATCCTGCGGGGTCAGATCGGCAAGGTAGCCGGTGAAAGCCGTGTTGAACGCGGTAAGCCGATCGGTGCGCACCCGATAGTTGTTGCGCGTTCCCTGGGCCTTGCGTTCGATGATGCCGGCATCGAGCAGGACCTTGAGATGCTGGGAAACCGTGCTCTGGGCCAGCGACAGGCAATCCGTGACGTCATTACAGCAGCAGTTCTCGGGGCGCTGGGCCAGAATGCGCAAGATCTCGAGCCGCACCGGGTGTCCCAGGGCGCGCATCATGGTGGCAATATCGTCTTCGTTCATCGGCGCTGCTTCCATCGTCAGATTACGATAAGTGAAAGCGCGCGCCGATGCAAGGCGAGGCGCACGTTCATCCCGCCATCACCGGCTACCGGACGGCGGAACTCTCCGTCTCCTCTTGCCCGACGACCTGATCGGTGTCGGGAAGATCGAAGACCTGGCCGGGATAGATGAGGTCCGGATCGCGGATCTGGTCGGTGTTGGCTTCGAAAATCTGCGTGTAGCGGATGCCCTCGCCATAAACCCGGCGGGCGATGGTCCAGAGATTGTCCCCCGACCGGATGATCGCCAGCCCCGAAGTGGTGCGCCCGGCCTCGTCGGTTACCCCAACCAGGGTGGGGACCTCCCCGGCGCTGGGCTCGGAAGGCTCCGCCGGCGCCTGTGCAGGTTCGGCGGGCGCCTGTGCGGGCTCGGCGGGCTGTGCCGGTGCCTGTGCGGTTTCCTGCGGCCCGGAAGGTTCGGGCGCTGCATCGGCCGGAGGCGAGACCGGCTGTTCAGCCGTTTCAGTATCGGCGGGAGCCTGGCCTTGGGCCACGGTCTGTTCGGCGGGTTGCTCGACGGCCGCTTCGCGGGTGGGCTCCTCGGGCGAAGGCTGCTCGGTAAGTTCGGCCATAGGTTGCTCCACCAGAGGTTGCTCGGCGGCAGGTACCTCGGCCGCAGCTTGTTCGGCAGCGGGTTGCTCAGCGGCGGGTTGCTCTACCGCAGACTGCTGGTCCGCCTGAAGGGCCTCGGCCTCCTGCTCAGCGACGGCGAAATCCTCCTCCACCGCTTCGGGAAGATCGAGCACGAAATCCACTTCGGCACGGGCGACCACGGTTCCGTCCTCAGCCAGCATATCGATGCGCACGCGCTGACTTGCCTGGTCCAGAACGCCGATAGCTTCGACCAGCCAACGCCCGTCAGCAACCTCGGTGCTTCCCACCACCTGGTTGTCGACATAGAGCCGGACGGTCATCCCGTCAGTCCCGGCGCCGGCAAAGAAGTTGCGATCGCCATCGATCTCCACAGCATCGATGCTCGGCTGGATGAAATCGGGGGCCGGCTGCGCAGTCGTTGCAGGCTGCTCAGGTTGAGGAGACGGCTGTTCGCTGGCGGGCACTTCAGCCACCTGCTGCTCGCCGGCCTGCTCGTCGCTCGGCTGCTCCTCAGGTGCGGCAGCTTGCAGTGCCGGCTGTTCGGTTGCCTGCTGCTCCGAAGCCGGATCATCGACAGGCTGCAGGTCATCAGCCTCGCTCTCTGGCGCACCGGCTGCAGATGTGGGCCGCTCCGGCGCTGCATCGTCCGGCTCGACGGGAGCTTCCGTCTGCGGCTCGGGCTCAACAGCATCGGCGGGCTCAGGGACACCGACAGGTTCAGAAAATTCGACTGCTGTTTCGGGCTGAACTACCTGCGCATCCGGTGTTTCGCCTGGAGAATCTTGTTGGACAGCATCCTCACCGGCAGGCTCTTGGACGTCGATTTCCGGCGCGGCCATGGGCGCGACGGGCGCCGCCGGCGCGGGAGCCTCTGGCGCAACCTCATCGGTCATTTCGGCGGGTGACGGCATCTCCACCTGCGGGGTGACGCCGCCGGGCGTGGGTTGCGGGGCCCCGGTGGGTTCAGAGGGTTCGACTGCTGTTTCGGGCTGAGCCACCTGCGCATCCGGTGTTTCGCCCGGAGAATCTTGTTGGACAGCATTCTCACCGGCAGGCTCTTGGACGTCGGTTTCCGGCGCGGCCATGGGCGCGAGGGGCGCCGCCGGCGCGGGAGCCTCTGGCGCAACCTCATCAGCCATTTCGGCGGGTGACGGCGTCTCCACCTGCGGGGTGACGCCGCCGGGCGTGGGTTGCGGGGCCGCCCCCGCAGCGGTTTCGCCAGCAGGCGTGCCGGGCGTTTCAGCGGCGGGTTCGGCGGGGGTCGGAGCGTTCGTCTGCGGGGCGATCTGTGGCGCGGGCGGTGGTGTTTCGGCGGGGGTGGCCGGCACATCGGCCTCCGCGATGTCCATCGTCTCGGGTTCGTCGGCCGGCGTAGCGGCTTCACCTTCGGGCTCTTCGGCGCCAGCCTGCGGTTGTTGCAAACCCTGCAGGATCTGGCTTGCCTCGCCCGGTTCGGACGCAACCACGATCGGCTCGCTCGCTAAATCGTCCTGCACGACAACGACTACCGATTCCTCGGCGTAGGTGTCGGTCTCCACATCGAGAATGCGCAGCTCCACCCCGCCGGGAGGCAGCGGCTCGTCAGTCACAAAAGCAAAGTCGCCGCTGGGCTCGGCGGTTTCGGTGCCGATCTGCTCCTCATCGGCAAAAATGCGCACTTCGCCATCGGGCGTTGCAGTGCCGGCGATAACGGCGGAGCCGTCCGGCTCGACGCGCACCAGCCCGAAAGCGGGAAGCACGGCTTGGGAAACGCTGGTCGCAGTCTCTTCCGAGTTCGTCGGCTGCTCGACATCGGCATCGGCCGCAGCGTCCGACGCTGTCGAGGCGGTTTCCTGATCGGCCTGAGCAACCGCCACCTCCTCTGTCGGCGTGGAGTCGGCGGCTGGCATAAAGCCATTGCCAAAGAAGGTCTCGCCCATGCAGGCGGAGAAATCGTCGCTTTGGAGGCAACTGTAGGTCCCAGGCCCGAGGACCACGCCGATAACGATAATGCCGGTCGTAGCCGCTGCGCCGATGGCGAGAGCAATGGGGGAAAGGGGACCGGCCAGTGGAGCCTCCGTTACGTGTTACAGGGCCGCCGCGCCGGCCTTAGATTTCGATTCGTTTTATCTTCGCAGTCGTTTGAACTATAACGACTATGCAGTCTTCATCAACTTATAGGTGAAGGACTCATATAGCGCCTCGAAAGACGCATCAATGATGTTGGGGGAAACACCCACGGTGAACCATCTTTCCCCCGTTCCATCCCGGCTTTCGATCAGCACACGGGTGACCGCGCCCGTGCCGCCGTCCAGGATACGCACCTTGTAGTCCACAAGTTCAAGATCGTCGATACGGCTCGAATACTTGCCGAGATCTTTGCGCATGGCGAGGTCGAGCGCGTTGACCGGGCCATTGCCCTCGGCCACCGACATCAGGATATCCCCCTCGACATCGATCTTGACCACCGCCTCGCAAACGGTGACCAGTTCGCCGCGCGCATTGTGCCTGCGTTCCACCGCCGTGCGATAGCTGGTGACGTCGAAAAAGCGCGGCAGCGAACCCAGGAGCTTATGGGCGAGCAGGCAGAACGAAGCCTCCGCCCCGTCATAGGAATAGCCGCGCGCCTCGCGTTCCTTGACCTGGCGCAGGAGCTTGTCGAGGCGCGGATCGTCCTTGGCAAGCTCGATGCCGAAGCGCTTGAGCGAGGTCAAAAGGTTCGATTTCCCCGCCTGCTGGGAGACCATGATGGCGCGCTCATTGCCCACCGTCTCGGGGGCGACATGCTCATAAGTGGAAGGATCCTTGGCGATGGCCGAGGCATGGATGCCGGCCTTTGTCGCGAAGGCCGAAACGCCCACATAGGGCGCGTGCCGGTTGGGCGCGCGGTTGAGGATCTCATCGAATGCGCGCGAAAAGTGGGTGAGCGTTTCGAGCTTTTCGGGCGTGATGCCGGTTTCGAAACGCTCCGAAAAGAGCGGCTTGAGCACCAGAGTGGGAATGATGGTCATGAGGTTGGCGTTGCCGCAGCGCTCACCCAGCCCGTTGATCGTGCCCTGAATCTGGCGCACACCTGCCCTCACGGCCGCCAGCGAATTGGCCACCGCCTGGCCCGTATCGTCATGGGCGTGGATGCCGAGCCTGTCGCCGGGCGCCACCGTCAGCACATCGGCGACGATGGCTTCGACCTCCGAGGGCATGGTGCCGCCATTGGTGTCGCACAGCACCACCCAGCGTGCGCCGGCCTCGAGCGCGGTTTTAACGCAATCGAGCGCATAGGCCCGATTGGCCTTGTAACCGTCAAAGAAGTGCTCGCAATCGACGAACGCTTCCTTGCCGCCCGCGATCGCCGCCCGGATGCTTTCGGCAAGGCTTTTGAGGTTTTCCCTGGTCGAAATGCCCAGGGCGAGCTTGACCTGATGGTCCCAGGCCTTGGACACGTAGCAGACCGCATCGGCGCCCGAATTGACCAGATCGGCGATGCCCGGATCGTTCTCGACCGAGCGCCCCGCCCGCTTGGTCATGCCGAAGGCGACGAACTGGGCCGCCTTCGTGCGCTTTTGGGCGAAGAACTCGGTATCGACGACATTGGCGCCGGGATAGCCGCCCTCGATGTAATCCAGCCCCAGCCCGTCCAGCAGTTTCGCAATGGCGATCTTGTCCTCAAGCGAGAACTCGACGCCCGTGGTCTGGGCGCCGTCGCGCAAGGTGGTATCGAAGAGGTAGAGACGGTCTTTGGTCATGTGAGGCAAAATCGCTTTGAAACGTCAGGCGGGGGCGTGGCACACCGCCTCGATGTTGTGGCCGTCGAGGTCGTAGACGAAGGCCCCGTAATAGTTGGGATGGTAGATCTCTCGGATGCCCGGAGCGCCGTTGTCGCGGCCGCCGGCCTCGAGCGCAGCGGCATAGAAGGCGTCGACCTCCGCGCGGGATTTGGCCGCGAAGGCGAAATGAAGGTTGCCGGTGCAACGGCCACCGCTGCTGAGCCAGAAATCGGGCTTGTCGGCGCCATAGCCGGCGATCATCCCCTGGGGAATGGGAAATTCCGCCAGTTTGCGATAGCCCAATGGCGCCAGCGCCTTGTCATAGAAGGCGCGTGACTTTTCGTAGTCGGCAACGCTCAGTCCGAAATGGTCGATCATGCTCATTTGGCTCCTCCCTTAAGGCCAATGGTCAGTCTCTCGGTCGGGGTGCTGGTGAGAATCGGTGCGTTCATCCATGCGCTCCTCCCGCAGCAGATGAATATTTCCAAACCACGGCATGCGCGATTCCACCCCGCCCTGATATTCGGGCGCGATCCGCTCGGGATGGTCAAGCGTTGCGAGCGCAATGTCGATTGTATTGGCGTAGCGATGCTTGAAGGTCAGCGGCGTGCCGCACCCGGCGCAAAAGCCGCGTATGGCGTTGGCCGAGCTTTCGAAATGCGCCGGCTGGCCACGGGTCCAATGAAGCTCTGCCTCGGGCACGGACGCCCAGGTGACCGCCGGCGCGCCATGGGCCTTCTGGCACATGCGGCAATGGCAGATCTCGGGATTATTGAGCACCTCGGCCTGATAGCGAATAGCCCCGCACTGGCAGCCGCCCGAGAAGGTGTGCCCGTGCGTGGTCATGTCTCCCTCCCGGTCGGCTGCCATTGGGAGGTATCATGGTCGGGGTGCTGGTGGTTGGAAGCCTTGATGGCCGCTGCCCACTCCTCGCCTTCGGCTTCGGTCGTGCCGCCATCCTCGATCTGGGTGATGGTTTTGAACCAGGCGACCTGCCCTTCGGAGCCCGTATTGGCGTGGGGCGGGAAATTGTCGGGATTGTCGAGCGAGCCGATGGTCAGATTGGTGCGGCCATTGTTTACGTCGTGATAGAACAACGGCGTGCCGCAATTGGCGCAGAAGCCGCGCTCCACATGTTCCGAGCTGCGCCATATGGCAGGCTCGCCGCGCGTCCAGACGAGCTTGTCGTCGGGGGCGGCGACAAGGCCGGCGAAGATGTTGCCCACCGCCTTTTGGCACATGCGGCAATGGCACAGATGCGCGTTATCGAGCATCTGGCTCGTGTGGTAGCGCACGGCGCCGCATTGGCAGCCGCCGCTCACCTCCATATCGATGCGGTTCATAGCTCCTCCTCTTTTTCCTCTCGCGGGGGCCAGTCAGACGTATCGTGGTCGGGATGCTGATTGGAATGAATGCCGGCCATGAAGTTGCGCCATTCCTCGCCGGGATCCTCGACCAGCGGCAATTGGCTCAGGCTTTCGAAAAACGGCACCTTGTCGTGCGGGTTGACCTGGATTTCGGGCGGTACGCGCTCGGGCTGATCGAAGGCGCCGATGGCCAGTTCGAGCCCGAACTTAGTCTGGTAGGCCAGGGGCGTTCCGCAATCGGCGCAAAAGGCGCGGCGGGCGGCGTTCGAGCTTTGGAACCATTTGGGCTCGCCCCGCGTCCATGTGCCGTCATGAGCGGTGACCAGCGGTCCGAAAAAGCTGCCGAACGCCTTCTGGCACATGCGGCAATGGCAGATCGAGCCACGTCCGTAGAGCTTGGTGGAGAAGCGCACGGCACCGCATTGGCAGCCGCCGGTGAGTTCATCAGCCATGATGGGATTCCTGCAGATTGTGCCAAAGGGCATCGAGCACGGCTTCGCGTTCGGCGGTCAGTTGGTTGTTCCAGACACGGAGGACGCGAAAGCCTTTCGATTTCAGCCATGCGTTTCGGTCGGCATACAACTGCTCGCCATGTTGGCTTCCGTCGAGCTCGACGATCAGGCGCGAGGCGTAGCAGACGAAGTCGGCGATGTAGGGACCGATGGGGACCTGGCGGCGGAACTTATATTCGGCCAGCCGCCGGTCCTTGAGAAGCAACCACATCTGGCGCTCGGCTTCCGTGGGATTTCGGCGCATGGATTTGGCGAAGCCGCGATTTCGTTTTGGAATCTGATGCCGCCAGTCAGCGCCGGCGCGTTTCAGCAACGCTGCGCACCCCTCATCCGACCTTTCGCTTCGCGAAAGCCCACCTTCTCCCTCAAGGGGAGAAGGGAAGCCTGTTGCGGGCTCCCGGGTCAACTGCAACGGCGATTTTAAAGCAGGTGCCGCAACAAGAGCCCCCCTCTCCCCTTGAGGGAGAGGGGCCGGGGGTGAGGGGTGCGCTGAGGTTGCCGGGCTCGCAGGAGCTTGCAGGCGTTTCACCGCGCCACCTCCCATTTCGTCTTCCGCTCGCCCGTTTCGGGGTCCTTGTAATCCATCAACTGGATGCCTTGTTCGAGCAGTTCGGCGCGGATGGCGTCCGCTTTGGCGAAATCCTTGGCCGCGAGCGCGGCGAGGCGTTCGGAGACTTTTTGCGCCGTGGCCTCGTCGTCCCCACTCTGCCGGATCAAGCTATCGAGGGGGAAGCCGAGGAAGGCGAGCGTTGCGGCGAGGCAGTGGGAGGCGGAGGTTTCGCCGCGATTGGCTTTGCGCGCCATGGCGTCCAGGACTGTCGCGGCGCGGGAAAAGTTGAGGTCGTCGGCCAGTTCGGCGAGCGTCGCCGCGTCTGGAGGCGTAGCCCCGCTCGCCTGGGCAGCACGCTGCCAGCCGACCAGGCGGTTTTCCGCCTCCTCCAGCCTTGCGACCGAAAAATCGATGGGTTCGCGATAATGCGTCATCAGCATGGCTAGCCGCAGCACTTCGCCCGGCCATTTGCGGCCGCCGAATTTTTCAGTCTCCAGCAGGTCGTGGATGGTGATGAAATTGCCCTCGGACTTGCTCATCTTGCGGCCTTCGACCTGCAGATAGCCGTTGTGCATCCAAATATTGGCCATCACGTCGGTGCCGTGAGCGCAGCGCGATTGGGCAATTTCGTTTTCGTGGTGGGGGAAAATGAGGTCCAGCCCGCCCCCGTGAATGTCGAACGTCTCGCCCAGCAGCTCTTTGCTCATGGCCGAGCACTCGATGTGCCAGCCGGGACGGCCACGGCCCCAGGGGCTGTCCCAGCCCGGCTCGTTTTCGCTGGACGCTTTCCAGAGCACGAAATCGGCCGGATTTTCCTTGTGGCTCTCGACGGCGACCCGCGCGCCGGCGATGTTGTCCTCGAGATTACGGCCCGAGAGCTGGCCGTAATCGGGCATGGAATTGACACGGAACAGCACTTCGCCACCGGCCTCGTAAGCATGGCCGCGCGCGATCAGGCGCTCGATGATTTCGATCATTCCCCCGATATGCTCTGTGGCGCGCGGCTCGACCGAAGGCGGCAGGCAGCCGAGCGCGGCGACATCCTTGTGGAACTGGCTTGCCGTGGTTTCGGTCACCCGGCGGATGGCCTCGTTGAGCGGCCGATCGGGGAAATCGCGCAGGGCGCGCGCGTTGATCTTGTCGTCCACGTCGGTGATGTTGCGCACATAAGTGACATGGCTTTCGCCATAAACGTGCCGCAGCAGCCGATAGAGCAGATCGAAAACGATCACCGGGCGCGCATTGCCGATATGGGCAAAATCGTAAACCGTAGGCCCGCAGACATACATGCGCACATTGGCCGGATCGATGGGGAAGAAGTCCTCCTTGGTCCGGGTGAGCGTATTATAGAGCTTAAGGCTCGGCTCTTGCGACATGAAAATGGTCCCCAGGCGTAAGCGTATGTCACGCTGGCAGCGGGTCCACTCCTAGAAGTCGGGATGATGAAAACCGCGCCGCCAACACTCGTTAGCGGATAATGATGCAGCCGATAATGCAGATCTGGCCGACGGTCTTCATGGCGCGCACAATGGACGCGAAAATCGGGCAAATCAAGCACGAAAAAGGGGACGGCGCCGACACGCCGTCCCCTGAACGGAGACCTTGGAGCAGTCTGAAAATGGTTGCCATCCGAAGGCGGATGACGCGGGGGCGCCGGGCGATCCCCACACCTTGACCCTGCCATGTAAAAATCGGCGCGGCCACTGCCTCACGGACTTGTTACGCCAAGGCCGTACGGCTCGCAGGCAATCACAGGCTCGCCCGCTTGATGGTGGCCGCGCCGACGGCAAGGCCCACGACCGCCACGACGCCCGAGACGAGCGCGCCCCAAAGCACAGTTGTGGAAAACAGTTCGCCCATGAACAAAGCGCGTTCAGCTTCAACCAGATAGGTCAACGGGTTGAAGCGGCTGGCGATATAGAGCCAGTCCGGCGCCATCTGCATCGGCAGCAGCACGCCGCCGAGCAGCATAAGCGGCAGGGAAACCGAGTGGGAGACGAGATAGAACAGGCTCCCATCGTTCTTGGACGCAATGGCCAGGGCGTAGGACAGCGACGCCACGCCGACGCCGAAGACAAGCAGGAACAAAAGCCCCACCAGCATGGGCAGAGGGTGCAATTGCAGCCCGAAGGGCATCGCGACGACGATCAGGATCAGCGCCTGGATGAGGAGCGGCGCCAGTTCCTTGAGAGCGCGACCGACGAGCAGCGCCGGACGGCTGGCGGGCGTGGCCAGGAACCGCTCGAAGCTGCCTGAGAACAGTTCTTCGGTCAGCGCCCAACCGCACGAGACAGTAGTAAACAGCACCAGCATCACCACCATGCCGGGGACGAACCATTGGAGCGCATTGCCCTCGCCGGCGATCGGCATGGTGCCCAGCAGCGGCACGAACAGGCCGAGATAGAGCAGCGGCTGGATGACCCCGAAGATCATATAGTACCAGCTTCTCAGCGTCGGCCCGATCTCTCGACGGAAGGAGAGGACGGTGTCGGAAACAAAACTCATTATGGAACCTCTTTCGATCGGATTTCGTCAGGCCGCGACAGCGTTCTCGCGCAACGAGCGGCCGGTGAGGCCGAGGAACACGTCATCGAGGGTTGGCCGGCGGACATTGGCAGCGGCGATATCGATGCCCTTGTCCTGAAGGGTGCGCAGGAAAAACGGCAGCACCGCCTCGCCGTCCTTGACCGTTACCGTCAGCGCCGTGCCATTGGGGAGGATGTCGCGCGCCTGCGGCAGGTGCTGGGCGATTTCGGCGGCGGTCGTCACCTCGCCCGGACTGGTCAGGTCGACGCGGATGGCATCGCCGGCCAGATCGGCCTTGAGCCGCTCGGGCGTGTCGTCGGCGATCATCGTGCCGTTGTCCATGATCATCACGCGTTCGGCCATGGTGTCGGCTTCATCAAGATAGTGGGTGGTGAGGAAGATGGTCATGCCCGTTTCCTTGCGAATGCGCAGGATGTGCTCCCAGAGATTGGCGCGGCTGTGCGGATCGAGCCCGGTGGTGGGCTCATCAAGGAACAGGACGGCCGGCGTATGCATCAGGCCCAGAGCCACATCGAGCCGGCGTTTCTGGCCGCCCGAAAGCGAAGCGCAATCGCGCTTGGCCAGCGCTGTGAGCTCGAGCATTTCGAGCAGTTCGTCGGCGCGCTTGCGGGACGCCGCCTCGCTCATGCGCTGCGCCCTGCCCTGAATGACGAGTTCGTCGCGCACGCGGTGATAGGGCCCGGAAGCGGTCTTCTGGCCGACATAGCCGATCTTGCGGCGCACCAGCGCCGGCTCGCGGGCCACGTCATGGCCGGCCACATTGGCGCTTCCCGAACTCATGGGGAGCAGCGTCGTCAACATGCGCACCGATGTGGACTTTCCGGCACCATTGGGACCCAGAAAGGCGACAAGCTCGCCTTCGGCGACATCGAGGCTCAAGCCTCTCACCGCCTCCACCGGACCGGTCTTGGTCTTGAACGTTCGTGTAATGTCGCGGGCATGGATCATCGCTAAGCTCCGGGTTGACTTGCGGTGGGCAAAGCCTAACCAATCCCGCCGACAGAGCGTGTCAGCAGGCGATCGGCGGCAGACTGGATCGACAGGGCGGCACAGCGGACTTAATGCTGTACAGTGAACAAGGTTTAGCATAACTTTGTTCGGTGTAAAGAGTTTATTTTGGAGAATGAATGGCACAGGACATCGCCGGCCGGGGCGACCCGGTAAAGCTGCTGGAGCTGATGTGGGGAAAGGACAAAGCGGGACGCCGCGGCCCCAAACCCAAGGTCGGGCTCGAGCAGATCGTCCAGGCCGCGGTCGAAATTGCCGATGCCGAGGGCATCGAGGCCGTTTCGACGCGCAAGGTGGCCGAGGCGGTGGGGATTTCACCGATGTCGTTCTACACTCACGTCCCGTCCAAGGCCGAGCTTCACGACCTGATGCTCGATCATGTGGCCGCGCCGGGCAATAACGCGCCGCCCGACTGGGACGAGTTGGACTGGCGCGCCCGCATGACGGTGATCGCCGAGGCGATGTGGGGATTTTATCTCCAGCACCCCTGGGTGCTGCAATTCCAGACGCATCGTCCGGTGCTGGGTCCCAACACCCTGGCTTCTTATGAGGTGGCGCTGAGCGCAGTAGAGGGGATCGGGCTCGATGAAATCGAAATGGATCTCTCGGTGACGGCGCTCATGGATCTCGTTGCCGGGGCGGTCCGCAACGCGGCGCGGCAGAAGTTCGTCCACGAAGCCACGGGCATGAGCGACGATGAGTGGTGGTACAAGATCGAACCGTTCCTTGAAACGCTCGACTACAGCCCCTATCCCATCTCCTCACGCGTTGGCCCGATCACCGGCGCCGAGTACGGGCCGGGCGATCCCGAACGCGCCTTCAAGTTCGCCCTCGAGCGGTTCCTCGACGGCATGGAGGTGATGCTGGCGCGCAAACGCGGGGAGAAGCCCTGAGGCGTTCGCTCAGAGGCCGTGCGTCTCGAGGATGTTGTGCCAGGTGTCGGCAATGTCGTCTGGGTCGCGATCGGATGCCCAAAGGGCGTCGATCTCTTCCCTGACCGCAGGATCGAGCGCGTCCCAACGGCTGCGCCAGACTTCCTTGTTGTCGAGCCAGTAGCGGACGACGCTGAAATTGCGCCCGGTTAGCTTCAGTTCGTTGCGGATATGGCGCCTGATGGCGCGTGAGGCCTGCATTTCGCCGGCCATCCAGATATAGCCCTCGCCCTGAGGCAATTGCAGCGCCCGCAGATTGGACAAGAGATTGCTGGGCCCGATGCCGTTGCCGCTGCCATAAAGCCAGCGCATCTCCACATGTTCCCCAACGGGGAGTTCCTGGCGGTGCGCCGCTTCGGCGACCTCCACGATCGCTATGGTTTTGATGTGAGCTGGCGTTTCTTCGGCGATCCGGCTAAGCGCCGGCAGTCCGGTGGCGTCGGCCAGGAGAACCTGCCAGGCCATCCCTTCGGGCGGCTCGTAGCAGAAACGGGCCTTGCCCAGGACGATGCAGTCGCCCGGTTGCGCTTTTTGCGCCCATTCGCTCGCCAGCCCGCCGTCATGCACGACGAAATCGATATCGATCTCGCACGCTGCCTTGTCGATGCGGCGGATGGAGTAATATTCGGCGTGCGGTTCCTTGATCCCCTCGGGGAACACCGCCCGTCCGGCGTCGTCCTCTTCCGGCATGGGCAAATCGCCGGTCATCGGATCGGGGAAGAAGACGCGCACGAATTCGTCGGCGACGCCGCTGTCCTTGAATTCTTCAATTTCTTTGCCGGCGAGGGTAACCCTCACCATGCCTGAGGTAACGGAGCGCCGGTGGGCCACACGGGCTTTGACAAAGGACATCGGAGGGCTCCGCAGGCGCGCGTTGAAATCCGCGCTTGCGTAGCAAAGCTGATAACGAGCGTCAACTTAGCGGTTGAGCGGCTTGACCGTCTGCTCGATCGAACCGAACACCGACCGGTTCTCGGCATCCACCGCGTTGATGCGCACCGTGTCGCCAAAGGCGAGGAACGGGGTGCGGGCCTTGCCGAGCATGGCCTTTTCCGCCGTGCGCGCCTCGGCAATGCAGCCAAAACCGATCCCGTCATGTTTCAACGGCAGGATATCGTCATGGGCGTTGGCCACGGTGCCCGAGCCGATGATGGTGCCATTGCCCAATTCGCGTGTCTGGGCCGCGGCGACGATCAGGTCGGCGAAGTCGAAGCGCATGTCCTCGCCGGCATTGGGCTGGCCGTAAAGGCTGTTGTTGACGTGAACGCGGACCTTCAGGTGCAGGCGATTGTCGCGCCAATTGTCCCCCAGCTCGTCCGGAGTGACGAAAACCGGCGAAAAGCTGGTGGCCGGCTTGGCATGGAAAAAGCCGAAGCCGTTCTGGAGGTCTCCCGCCACCAGCCGGCGCAGCGAAACGTCATTGCAAAGGCCAACGAGGCGAATCGCGGCACTGGCCTCGTCCTTTGTGGGGCGCATGGGAACGTGGGCGGTGACCACCACAACTTCCGCCTCGAAATCGACGGCCAGATCGTCCTCCGGCACGATGATGGGCGCATTGGCGGCGACGAGGCTGTCCGAGCCGCCCTGATAGAGCAGCGGCCGCTCGTCCTGAAGCTCGGCGTCCTTGCTGCCCTTGAGCGAACGGACGCGGTCGAGATGCACCATATAGCCGGCGCCGTCGATCCACTGATAGGCGCGCGGCAGGGGCGCGAGCGCTTCGGAGGGCTCGAATGGCATGCCGGCGATTTCGCCATTGTTGAGCTGTTCGCTGACCGCGCGCAGGATTGGCGCGCAGCGATCCCACTCGTCGAGCGCTCCCTGAAGATTGGGCGCGATGCGGCCGGCAGAGGCGAAACGGGTCAAATCCCTGGAGACGATAACCAGGTGTCCGTCGGGACGGCCGTTGCGCAGGGTGGCGAGCTTCATGGGTGGAAAAGACCGGGACGTGATTGGCGTTGAGGGCTAAGATGGCGCATAGCTCGTTCCAGTTAAAGCCTCCACGTCGTCCCAAAAGCCTGATAGGCAGGATCGGATAGGTCGCGGCGGCGTTTGATGAACACCATGACTTCAGATCGTTGTTTCTTTATGGCTTTCACCCGTTTCCTGCTTGTGCTTATGGCGACCTTTTCGGCCGTTCTCGGGAATGTCTCGGTGGCAATGGCGCAGACACAGAACTGCGCCCAGCTCGCCGCCATCCTGCGCGGCATCGAAAACAACGAGATGTTCATGAGCTACAATGGCATCGTGGGAGAACTGCAACGGCGCCAGGGCGAAGTCAATGAGGCCGAGGCGTTGTGGAGCCGCAGCGGCTGCCAGCAGATTCTCAATTCCGGCCGGGCGCTGAGCGGGCAATGCCAATCGATCGCCCGGACCATCACCCTGGGCCGCAGCCAGGTCGAGCAGTTGACCTCTATGGCGCGCGAGGGCCAATCAATGGCCCAGAACTACCAGCAGATGATGAATGACTTCAACCGCGCGGGCTGCGATGCGGGCCAAGCAGGCGTCATGGCCAGAGGGAACCTGCTCGACGGCATGTTCGGCGGCGGCCCGGGCTATATCAATCAGCCCTCCCAGCCCTGGAGCACCCAGCAGACGCGCCGCACCGTGTGCGTGCGCACATGCGACGGCTTTTATTGGCCGATCAGCTTTTCGACCACTGACGACTATGTGGCCCAGGATGCCATACGGTGCCATGAAATGTGCCCGGGCACGGAAGTGGCGCTGTTTTCCTACCGCAATCCCGGTGAAGAGCCCGAAGACATGATTTCGCTCTCGGGCACGCCCTATCGCGCAATGCCCTATGCTTTCCGGTTCCGTGAGGAGATCGATACCGATTGCTCCTGCCGGACGCGCGAGCCGGTCGGCACCGTCGCCCTTGCTGAAGAGCAGGGCGAGCAATCCCGCGCCGTGATCGATTTCGGCGACCTTTCCTTCCCGCTGCCCCAGCGCGACCCTCGCGGCAATGCCGTGGCCGCCGTGGTGGCCGAAGCAATCTATGTCCCCCTGCCCCGCCCGAGGCCACGCGCCGACGGTACGGCCGAGGCAACGGTCGCGCAGCAGGCCGAAATCGACAGTCCCGACATGCGGATTGTGGAATTCGGCGACAGGGAAGTCAGGATAGTCGGGCCAGAGACGCCTTACGTCCCAGAACCGGAAGAAGAGCCTTAAGCTCGGGCCCTTCGGTCTTGCCCGTCAGCGCCAGCCGAAGCGGCAGGAACAGCGCCTTGCCCTTGCGGCCAGTGGCCTGCTTGAGCGAGCCGGTCCACTGCCCCCAGGTGTTTTCGTCCCAAGGTTCCTCGGGCAGAAGCTCGCGCGCCGTGGCGATAAAATCCCGGTCTTCGTGGGCGACGACCGGCTTGGCGTTGACAACGATATCCTCGTAAAGCGGCCCCAGCTCGGAAAGGCGCGAGACGTTGTCGCGCAGGGCGAGCCATGCCGCTTCGGTAAGCCCTCCTAGCTGCGGGAAGCGCTCACGCACCGCCGCGAAATCGTAGTGATGAACCAGCCTTGCGTTGAGCGTATCGAGTTCCGCCGGATCGAAACGGGCCGAACCGTGGGAGATCATCGAAAAATCCAGCCGCTCGGCAATGGCATCGAGGCTCGCATAGGGTTCCACCGGCAGGGAAGTCCCGGTCAGTGCCGCGACGATGGCGACGGCGAGGGGTTCATACCCCTCCTCACGAAGCTGGGCCAGCGAAAGCGAACCGAGACGCTTTGAGAAGCCCTGCCCCTCCGCGTCGGTCAGAAGGTTATGATGCGCGAAGGTCGGCACGGCGCCACCGAGCGCTTCGAAAATCTCGATCTGCGTGCCGGTATTGGAAACGTGGTCTTCGCCCCGAATGACATGAGTAACGCCGAGATCGATGTCGTCGACCACAGAGGGGAGTGTATAAAGATAGGTGCCATCCTCGCGGATCAGCACCGGGTCGGACATCGAGGCGGTATTGACCGTCTGCTCGCCCTTGATGAGATCGGTGAAGGTCACCGGCCGGCCGTCGAGCTTGAAGCGCCAATGCGGCTTGCGGCCTTCGGCTTCCAACTTGGCCTTATCCTCATCGCTGAGGTTGAGAGCGGCCCGATCGTAGATCGGCGGCTTGCCCAGAGCGCGAGCGCGCTTGCGCTTGCGGTCGAGTTCGTCGGCAGTCTCGTAGCACGGATACAGGCGCCCTGCGGCGATCAGCCTGTCGCGCGCGGCGTCATAGAGCCCGAAACGGTCGGACTGGCGCACCTTGAGATCGGGCGCGATGCCGAGCCAGGCCAGGTCCGTTTCGATGCCTCGCGCGAATTCCTCGGTGGACCGCGCCGTGTCGGTATCGTCGAGCCGCAGCACGAACTTGCCGCCATGGCTTTTGGCGAACAGCCAATTGAGCACGGCCGGACGGGCGTTGCCCAGGTGCAGACGGCCAGTGGGGGACGGTGCGTAGCGGACAGTAACGCTCATCGGGCAATGCTCCCGTCACGATAACCATTGGTGATGGGGTATTTCCGCCCGATGCCGAACGCCTTGGGCGTCAGCTTGGGCCCGGGCGCCGCCTGGCGGCGCTTGAATTCGGAAATGTAGACCAACCGCTCCACGCGCTTGACCAATTCGGGATCGAAGCCCCGCGCCACGACTTGGGCGGCCGACATTTCCTCCTCGACCAGATCGGAAATGATCGCGTCGAGGACCGGATAGGGCGGCAGCGAGTCCTGATCGGTCTGGTCGGGGCGCAATTCCGCGCTGGGCGCCTTCTCGATCACTTCGGGGGGGATGACGATGCCAGCGGGGCCAAGTACGTCAGTGGGCTGATAGCCGTTACGCCATTTGGCCAACTCGTAAACCTGTGTCTTGAGCATATCCTTGATCGGATTGTACGCCCCGTTCATGTCGCCATAGATCGTGGCGTAGCCCACCGCCATCTCGGACTTGTTGCCGGTGGTAATCAGCAGCGAACCCAGCTTGTTGGAAATGGCCATGAGGATCGTGCCGCGCATGCGCGATTGCAGGTTCTCCTCGGTGATGTCGGGCTCGCGTCCGGCAAAAAGCGGGGCGAGGTTTTCTTTGACCGCATCGACCGGCGAGCCGATCGAAACGATGTCGTAGCGCACGCCCAGCGTTTCGGCGCAACGCTTGGCATCGCGCAGGCTTGCCTCGGACGTATAGCGATAGGGCAGCATGACGCAATGGACGTTTTCGGCTCCAAGCGCATCGACGGCAAGCGCGGCGACCACGGCGGAGTCGATGCCTCCGGAAAGCCCCAGCACCACCGATTTGAAGCCATTCTTGTGCACATAGTCACGTAAGCCCAGCATGGCCGCATGCCAGGGCGCCTCATTGACAGGCACGAGTTCGGTCACGTGCCCCTTTGCGCAACGCCAGCCGGCTTCGGTCTTTTCCCAATCGGAGATCACCATGTCATCGACAAAGCTCTTGCCCTGGAAGGCGAGCGAGCCGTCGGTATTGATCCCGAAGCTGGCGCCGTCGAACACCAGTTCATCCTGACCGCCCACCTGGTTGGAATAAAGGATCGGCAGGCCGGTTTCCCTGACCCGCTGGCGCACGAGGTCGAGCCGCACCCGCTGCTTGTTGCGCCAATAAGGCGAACCATTGGGGCAGAGCAGGATCTCGGCGCCCTTTTCGGCCAACGCTTCGCAGACCGGCTCATGCCAGACGTCTTCGCAAATCGGCACGCCCACGCAGATGCCCTTGATGGCTACTGGCTCAGGAAGCTCGCCGGGTGTGAAATAGCGCTTTTCATAGAAGATATCGTCATTGGGGAGTTCGACCTTGTTGCGCCGGTCGATGATCGCCCCGTCCTCGGCGAGGATGACGCTGTTGTAGAGCTTGCCGCCGGCGCTCCAGATGGTGGGCAGCAGCACCGAGACGTTGAGACCCTTCGTATCGCTGGCGAGCGCCTTGGCCGCCTCCATCGCTTCGGTCACGAACTGACGCTTGAACAGCAGATCCTCGGGGAAATAGCCCGTGAGGTAGAGTTCGGTGAACATCAGAATATCGGCGCCCGCCGCCTCAGCCTCAGCCAGCGCTCTGCGCGCGGCGGCAAGATTGTCGGCAACGGCGCCGACCTTGGGATTGAGCTGGGCAAGGGCAATGCGGAGGGTGTCGGTCACGGGCAACCTTCAAGATCGGAAAGGCGCGGCCAGACTTATAGCGCGCGAGGCGCGAGAGCAAGGCGGGCAAAGCAAAGCCGGACAGCGCAAACTGCCCGGCTCGAATGCTTGATCGCGAAATGCGTTCCTAGAAGGTGCCGGTCAGTTCGATCACCGGGCCCCAGCGGAAGAGTTCTGTTTCACCCTCCAGGATGTAGCCTTGCTCGTTGCCGCCGTCCGCGTCGCGCATCTCAAAATAGGTTTCGGTCGGCCCGGTCAGATAATAGCCGCGCAAGCCGCCGCGAATGGCGAAATTCTCATGTGGCTTGAACCCAACCATCGCTTCCAGCGCACCACCCCAAAGATGTCCCGTTATGTCGGCCGCCGAGCCCTGCCCACCGGCAGGGGTGGTGCCGATGTCGAAAGCACCATAGGTGCCGTTCAGCGCAGCATAGGGGATAGCGGCCGCATCGACGCGGATGTCGAAAACGTCGTTGAACTCGGCGCGCCCGGTGATGCCGAGGCGCAGGCCATGTACTTCAAGCAGGTTGGCCGCGCTGTCCCCACCGCCCGAGGATGTATAGTATTCACCTCGCCCGATATCGAGGGATTCATTGAGATATTGGTAACCTATGAAGCCACCGGCACTAAAGCCCTCGCCCTTCAGCGGAAGATAGCCGAAATCAGCGCCACCATACGCGATGGTGCCGGAATCGGTGGATTGCGGCCCGCCGCTGGTCGGAGTTTCATAGTCGCCATCGATTATCGCTGCATAGCCGATATTGCCCTGCACGTAAGTGCTGGTCGAATGGTCATCGATCCTGCCGTGGAGTTCGACGAAATGGCTCCCGTCATCGGCGGAATAATCGAGCGGCCCAATAGAGGTCCGCTGCCCGCCCACCCCATAGAAATACCGAAGCCCCGCCTCGAAATCGAGGCTGTCTTCCATTGGAGCCATATCGGCGGGATAAGCAGGCCGGAAAAACGTATCAGGACCTGTGGGCCAATCGGCGGCGGAAGCCTGCCCGATTGCGCCCATGGCCATAGCAGCCATGGCGAAGCCAGTAAAAACGCGGGACATCAAGCCCTCCGAACCCCAAAACTATTCATCGCAGTTATGGCGTCGTTAGGGTTAATGTTGGCTAAAGACCCAAAGCAAAAGGCGCTACCCGAAAGCAGCGCCTTTTGCGTTCAACTGTATCGGCGAGGTTCTTAGTATCCCACGGCCTTGGGCGTTTCCTGCGTACGCTGGCCTGCCAGTTCTTCGGCTATGAGGAAAGCCAGTTCCAGCGCCTGGCTGGCATTCAAGCGCGGATCGCAATGGGTGTGATAGCGATCCGACAGCGAGGCTTCGGTCACCGCCGAAACGCCGCCGGTGCATTCGGTGACGTCCCGGCCCGTCATCTCCACATGCACGCCGCCGGCGATGGTGCCCATCTGGCGATGGACGTCGAAGAACGACTTCACCTCCGACAGAATCCGCTCGAAAGGCCGCGTCTTGTAGCCGGAGGAAGCTTTGATGACGTTGCCGTGCATCGGATCGCAGCACCAGACCACAGTGCGGCCTTCGGCCTTCACCGTCTCAATCAGGCGCGGCAGGTGCTCCTCGACCTTGTCGGACCCGAAGCGGGCGATCAGCGTCAGTCGCCCGGCCTCGTCCTTGGGGTTGAGAATGTCCATCAGGCGCTTGAGATCATCGGCCGCCATGGAAGGCCCGCACTTCACCCCGATGGGGTTCTTGATGCCGCGGAAGTACTCAGCATGGGCATGATCGGGATTGCGGGTGCGATCGCCGATCCAGAGCATGTGGCCCGAGGTCGCGTACCAGTCATTGGTGATCGAGTCCCGGCGGGTCATCGCCTGCTCATAGCCGAGCAACAACGCTTCATGGCTGGTGAAGAACTTGGTTTCACGCAGCACCGGCGTGTTTTCCGGGTTGAGCCCGAGGGCGCTGAGGAATTCGATGGCGTTGTCGATCTTCTTGGCCACCTCTTCATAGCGCGGATACCAGTTGGAATCCTTCATGAAGCCCATGGTCCACTCATGGACACGGGCGAGGTTGGCAAAACCACCGGCCGAGAAGGCGCGCAGCAGATTCAGCGTCGCCGCCGACTGGCGGTAGGCCTCGAGCTGGCGGTTAGGATCTGGGATGCGCGCCTCGGGGGTGAAATCGATGCCGTTGATGATATCGCCCCGGTAGGAGGGCAACTCAACGCCGTCGATAGTTTCGGTATCGGACGAGCGCGGCTTGGCGAACTGGCCGGCAATGCGGCCGACCTTGACCACGGGCTTGGACGCCCCATGGGTCAGAACCACCGCCATCTGCAGGAAGACACGGAAGAAGTCGCGAATGTGGTCGGCGTGATGCTCGGCAAAGCTCTCGGCGCAATCGCCGCCTTGCAGCAGGAAGGCGCGGCCTGCGGCGACTTCGGCCAGATTGGCCTTCAGATCGCGCGCCTCGCCTGCAAAAACCAAGGGGGGAAACGAAGCGAGCCGGGCCTCGACCGCCTCGAGCTCTGTCTGGCTCGGATAGGTCGGGACCTGCAGGATCGGTTTCGTCCTCCAACTGTCAGGTGTCCACGTGCTCATCGTTTCACTCGCTTAAAAAGGGTTTCGCCCGCCCGGCCGGGCCCGGAGGGGTTAGGCGGCATACCAAGCGGGGCGCCGCATGCCAAGTATTCTATAGTATTGTGATCGGAGTGTCGGGTTTGTTTTGAGATTCCCTCGGGAGCGGAGCGCCCGCTGCGAGGCTGCGCCCCCTCATCCGACCTCCGCTTGGCTCCGGCCCGCCATTCGAGCGTAGCTCTCATGGCCTTCTCGCCTCCAAAGGACGGCTCGAAGTCTCCCACCAGGGGAGAAGGGTAGCGCGAGGCAGCGTCCCGGCAAGAACCGATGCGCTTGCCCCAAGAGCCCCCTTCTCCCCTGGTGGGAGAAGGGCCGGGGATGAGGGGGGCGCTGAGCTTGCGGCAACAGCCGGGGCTCAGGGATTGCACTTTTCCCCATCCACCACGCGATAGCTGGGCGATTTGAAGGTCACAAGCTCCTCGGCTGCCGTCGGATGCACGGCAATTGCGTGGTCGAAATCGGCCTTGGTGGCGCTCATGCCCAAGGGGATGGCGACGAGCTGGATCATCTCCCCTGCCCCCGGCCCGACGATGTGGCACCCCAGAATCCGCCCGCTGTCGGTCTCGGTGATGAGCTTGAGCATCATCTTGTCCTGCTTGTCCGAAAGCGTATTCATCATCGGGCGGAAGCGGGTGAGATAGACGTCGATCGAGCGGTGGCGCTCGGCGGCGACTTCCTCGGTCATGCCGACCGTGCCGATCTCGGGCTCGGAGAACACCGCCGTCGGGATCAGGTGATAGGGCACCGTGGTGGGCATGTTGTTGTAAATGGTCTGGGCAAAGGCCATCCCCTCGCGGATGGCCACCGGCGTCAACGCCGCGCGGCCGGTCACGTCGCCAACCGCAAAGATCGATGGCACCGAGGAACGGGAATATTCATCCACGACCACCGCGCCGGTCTGGTCGAGCTGGACGCCCGCATCCTCAAGCCCCAGATTTGCCGTGTTGGGATGGCGGCCGGTCGCGAACATCACGGCGTCGAAGGTTGCTTTTTCGCCGTGCGAGAAGGAGACGCACACCCCCTCCCCATCCTGGCGCAGTTCTGAGATGTGGTAGCCATAGCGGAAACGGATGCCGCGCTCGCGCATGGCGTCTTCCAGCCCGTCGCGGACGTCGTGATCGAATCCGCGCAAGATCTTGTCGCGGCGGTAGACGAGCGTGGTATCCACACCCAAGCCGTTGAAGATGGTCGCGAACTCGACGGCGATGTAGCCGCCCCCCTCGATCAGCACGGTGCGCGGCAGCTTTGCGAGATGGAACGCCTCGTTTGAGGTGATGCCCAATTCGGCGCCCTTGATCTGGGGCTTGAAAGGAGCGCCACCGGTGGCGATCAGGATGCGCTCGGCCTCCAGCTCTTCGCCCGTCGTGAGTTTGACCGAATTGGGGCCGGTGAGCGTGGCGCGCGCCTTGAAGATGGTCACGCCCGCGCCATCGAGCAGCGTTTCGTAGATCTTTTCGAGCCGGGCGATCTCCTTGTCCTTGTTGGCGAGCAAGGTCGGCCAATCGAACGATGCGTCGACCGTCCAGCCGAAGCTGGGCGCAACGTCGAAGAGATCATTGAAGCGCGAGGCGTAGACGAAGAGCTTCTTGGGCACGCAGCCACGGATGACGCAGGTGCCGCCATAGCGGTACTCCTCCACGATGGCGACCTTGGCACCGAGCTGCGCGGACACCCGCGCCGCGCGCACACCGCCCGAGCCCCCACCGATCACGACCAAATCAAACTTCTCGCTCATGGGGGGCTCCGCTTATTGCATCAGGACGCAAGGATATAGGCGGCAAACGCGCACAAAAAAACCCCCGCCGGCAGACGGGGGTTGTCGATGGGTTCTGCGGCGCCGTTACTGCGCCGTTTCGCCCTCGGCTGGAGCCTCGCCTTCCGCGGGTGCCTCGCCCTCGGTTTCGATGGCCGGAGCGTTATAGCCCTGGTTGCGCAATTCGGTGCGCACGCGGGAGAGGAACTCATTGGCGGTATTGCGCCGCCAGATGCCGAGCACGGTCGTCAGGTCCTGATTGATCGAAGGATTTTGATCCAGCAGACGCGCACCGACGGGCGTGGTGTAGAAATCGATGATCTGCTGAAGTTCTTCCTCGTTGAAGCGGATCGCATAGATGCGGGCGAACTGGTTGTAGAGCGCGTCGCGGTCGTCCAGATAGCTGTCATATACGGTCTGGAGCGCCTCGAGCAGCGGTTCGCGCAGAGAGGGGTCCTCCTGGATCATCACCCGCATGACCTGGAGGCCCATATCGGCGACCGTACGCTCATAGAGCTGGACGGAATCGGTGATGTCCACATATTCGCGCGCCTTGGCCAAGTGCTCGGGCGAAATCTCCTGCTGGGCCTGAACGGGAGCGGCCGAGATGAGCGCTGTGCCGGAAATGACGAGTGCGGCGGTGAGCCGGCGCAGGATGGGCAGGAAGGTCATTGTGCGAACGGTCCCTTGCGAATGACGGTTATGACTTTACGTGCTCCGAGAGCTTGATAGTCCCCTCGGGCGTAGCAAGATAGGCTTCGGAACACAAATCGATAAACAAGCCGTGCTGGACCACGCCTGGAATCTCCAGCAGCGCCTGCGAGAGCGCTTCTGCGTTCGAAATGCGGCCAAAAGATGCGTCGATGATGTAGTGTCCGCCGTCGGTGAGATAGGTGGCGCCATCGCCCTGTTTGCGTAGCACCTTGCCGCCCTCGGCACGGAAATCGGCCATGACGCGGCCAATGGCCTTGTCCGTGGCCGCGAGCCCGAACGGATTGACCTCGATGGGCAGCGCGAAACGGCCCAACGTTTCGACCAGTTTAGATTCGTCGGCGATCACAACCATGCGATCGGACGCCGCCGCTACGATCTTTTCGCGCAGCAGCGCGCCGCCGCCGCCCTTGATGAGTTGGAAATTACTGTCGATCTCGTCGGCTCCGTCGATGGTCACATCGAGGCCGTCGATTTCCTCGAGCGTGGTGAGCGGAATGCCGAGCCCATGCGCCTGCGTAGCGGTCACTTCGGATGTGGGCACGCAAAGGCATTCGAACCCGCGCGCCACCTCGGCTCCCAGCAGATCCACGAAGTGCTTGGCGGTCGAGCCGGTTCCCAGCCCGATGCGCATGCCGGACCTGACCTCGGCCATCGCCGCTTCGGCCGCCCTGCGCTTGAGATCGTCGCTCATGGATCCCCCTCTCGTCGGATTTCCGGCTGTAAGACGCCAGTTCGGCGGAGATGTCAACGCAGTGCAGCCACCCGCTTTGCCAAATGCACTATGGCCTCTATAGTGCTCCCATGAGTTCGAGCCCCTCGCCTTCCGCACCGCGTCCGCTCGTCGACGGTTTCGGCCGTCACGTCACCTATCTGCGCGTCTCGGTTACCGACCGATGCGACTTCCGCTGCACCTATTGCATGGGCGAGGACATGGTGTTCCTGCCCAAGAGCGAAGTCCTCAGTTTCGAGGAAATCCAGACGGTGATCGCCGCCTTCGTGGCGCGCGGAGTGCGCAAGGTGCGCCTCACTGGCGGCGAGCCGCTGGTGCGGCGCGATATCATGAAATTGATCGAGACGCTTTCGGCCCAACACCTTGCCACCGGTGCGCTGGACGAATTGACACTCACCACCAATGGCAGTCAATTGGCCAAGCATGCTACCCGGCTTGCCGAGTTGGGCATTCGGCGGGTCAACGTTTCGCTCGATACGCTCGATGCCGAAAAATTTGCCGCCATCACCCGTCGTGGCCGGCTGCCCCAGGTGATCGAGGGCATTGAAGCGGCCAAGGCCGCAGGCCTTGCGGTCAAGCTCAACATGGTGGCGATCAAGAATGTCAACGAAGACGAGATCGTCCCGATGCTCGAATGGGCCCATGCCCAAGGGTTCGAGCTGACGCTAATCGAGGAAATGCCTTTGGGCGAAGTCTCGTTCGATCGCGCGGACACGCACCTCTCGCTGCGTACTGTCAGGGATCGGTTGGCCGAGCGCTATACGCTTACTCCGATCGCCAAGCGCACCGGGGGACCGGCGCGGTATATGCAGGTGGCCGAGACCGGCGGCACCATCGGCTTCATCACCCCACTCAGCCATAATTTCTGCGAAAGCTGCAACCGCGTGCGACTGACCTGCACCGGCCAGCTCTATATGTGCCTGGGCCAGGAGGACCGCGTGGATCTGCGCGCCGCCTTGCGCGAAGGCGGACCCGAAGGGCTCGATGCGGCGCTCGAACGGGCGATGATCCTCAAGCCCAAGGGACACGATTTCGTCATCTCCCGCCGTTCCGCGCCAGCGGTCGAACGGCATATGTCGGTGACAGGCGGCTAGGACGGGGCGACAGCGTGGCGGGCAACAAACGATTTGGCAGCCGGCTTCTCGCAGCCCTTTTGATGGCGACCTCCGCCCTTCCAGCCCAAGCCCAGGATGAAACGACGCTTGTTCGCGGCACCATCAATTTCGCGCGTGATGGCGGGATGATCGGGCTGGTCATGGAAGTGCTGACCACCGAACAACAGGCGGTTTACATCTACCTCGATAACACCTTCAAGGTCGCCCAGGTCGAGCCCATCGCCATCGAAGATGTCGCCGTCGGGGATCGGGCCGCGATCCCAGCGCATGGCGACGCAGCGAGCGTGGTCTGGCATCTCGCCGAGGGGGATTTGTTGGATGAGATGCCCTGGCCGCTGCCGGACGGAACGGAACTGAGGGCGGGCGAGGTAACGGCGCGAACTGACGACACCATCGCGATCGCCACCTCGGACGGAGACCTGACGGCCGAGATCGGCGCGGAGACGGCGGCGGTCGCAACTGCCGCCGAGAGCAGCAACATGTCCTTGCTGCGCGAGGGCGCGCCGGTCGTCGTCATTGCCGAGCGCGCCCCGGACGGGACGCTGAGCACCGGCCGGATATATATCGGTTCGGGCGAGGAGCTGCCGCTTTAGCTCACCTCAATCGTCCACCACCGCGAATTCGAGCGGCAGGGCCGTGGTGTATTTGATCTGTTCCATGGCAAAGGACGAGCTCACATCGGAAAGCGCGATCTTGGCGATCAGCTTCTTGTAGAACACGTCGTAAGCCTGGATCGAGGGCACCACCACCCGCAGCAGATAGTCCACATCCCCGCTCATGCGGTAGAATTCGACCACTTCTGTGAAATCCTCGACGACCGCTGCGAATTTACGCAGCCAGGCGTCGTTGTGCTCGTTGGTCTTGACCGCGACGAAGACGGTGACGCCCGCGTTCACCTTTTCGGGATCGAGCACCGCGACGCGACGCTTGATGACCCCCTCTTCTTCCATCTTCTGGATGCGGCGCCAGCACGGCGTGGTCGAGAGCCCGACCTTGCGGCCGATCTCGGCGACCGGCATGGTCGCATCCTTTTGCAGAAGTTGCAGAATCTTGCGGTCGAGTTTGTCGAGCGCCATGCGTGCCCCTGAAATAGAATTTCTCAAAACAACGAAAATTTCCCGGATACTGGAAAATCGTCCGCCCCAAACCAGTATTTGGCGCGGCGCCGTTGCCGGTGTCAAGGCAATCCGCGCATGCATTTTTCTCCGGCAATCCGGCGTTCAGCGGCGCGCTGCCCACGCTTCGGGGGCCATATGGTGAAAATTGCGTCTAAACCGTTGATGAGCCTCAACGGCCTGTTAACCACGCACGCCTTAGCGTTGGCCTGTCGCGTACGGATCATGTTCAAGTTTGAGCTGATCCGATGAGTAGTTTGGTAGCGTAACGAGAGTTCGATGGCCTCCAGCCAGGCAAGCCGTGCATCCGAAGCGCCGCGCCCGCGTGAGAAGCGCCGTACGGTTCAGCGCGCCGTCCTCGATGCCCGCCAGAAGCTCACCTCGAGTTCGGGCACCCGCGCCACCTTCGATTATGAACTGCTCGACGATTACGCCGATGCGCGCCTGACCAGCTTGATGCCCACCCTTTTGCTGCTGGGCATCCTTTCGATCGCCGCCGTTCTCTGGATTCCGCCGACGATCGCCGCGCTCTGGGCATTGGTGGTGTGCATCTCCAACCTCGGCGCCGCGTTCATCTGCCGCCGGTTCCGCAACGAGCGGGGTGGCAAGTTCAACCCACGCCGCTGGACGCAAACCTTCGTCCTGGGCGAAACCATCAACGGGCTGGCCTGGGCCACCCTGCCGGTGCTTACCATCGCCGGCGGCGGGCAGGACATCCAGATCATCATCTTCGCTATGCTGCTGGTCGGCATCGCCGCCAATGCCGTTGCCACCCGCACTCTGCCCAGCGCGACTCTCGCGGCGACCCTCCCCGCCACGGCGAGCGTTGCCGCCATGCTGATCCTCGCCGGCGGCACGCTTAATTACGCGATGTCGGTCGTCGCCATCGGCGCCTTTTTCTTTTTCCTGTTCCTCACCCGGCAGTTGCACAAGTCCGAGATCGGCAATCTCGAACATCAACTCGAAAAGGACAGCCTGATCCTCGAACTCGAGGAGGCGCGCGCAATGTCCGACGAGGCGCGGCGTCAGGCCGAGCAGGCAAACATCGCCAAGTCGCGCTTCCTGGCCACCATGAGCCATGAATTGCGCACTCCGCTCAATGCCATTATCGGCTTTTCCGAAGTGCTCAAATCAGAGCTTTTAGGCCCGCACGCCGTTGCCCAATACAAGGAGTATGCCGGCGATATCCACGCCAGCGGCCAGCACCTCCTCAACCTCATCAACGAGTTGCTGGACCTTTCGCGCATCGAGGCCGGCAAATACGACCTCAATGAAGAAGCGATCTCGCTGGTCGATATTTCGGACGATTGCCGCCGGATGCTGGATATCCGCGCCCGCGCCAAAAACCTCGATCTTCAGTTCGACGCCGGCGAGGCCATGCCCAAAATCTGGGGTGACGAGCGTGCCGTCCGCCAGGTGGTTCTCAACCTGCTTTCCAACGCCATCAAGTTCACGCCGCAAAACGGAAAGATTGTGCTGACCGTCGGCCGCTCCGCCGATGGCGGGCAGTTCATTTCCGTGGTGGACAATGGCCCGGGCATTCCCGAGGACGAGATCGAAACGGTGCTCTCCTCGTTCGGACAGGGCTCGCTGGCCCAGAAGACCGCCGAACAGGGCGCCGGCCTGGGCCTGCCCATCGTCCAGAAAATCATGGACCTGCACCAGGGGCGCTTCGACCTCTTCTCCAAGCTCCGCTTCGGCACCGAAGTGATCGCCACCTTCCCCCGCGCCCGCGTCATGGAAGGCATGGCTCCGGTGGTGGAGAAACGCAACCGTCTCGAGATTTATTCCGAAGCGTCGTGAGTGCACGCCGGCGCAGGCTATCCATTGCCGGCGCAGCGCCCCCTCATCCGACCGCTTCGCGGCCACCTTCTCCCACCAGGGGAGAAGGGGGAGCCCTTGGCCGCATTGCGGCAAGAACGCAAACGCTTCAGTTAGAGCCCCCCTCTCCCCTGGTGGGAGAGGGGTTGGGGGTGAGGGGGGCGCAGCCTCTCCGCTCACGCCGACGCCGGACTAAACCGCCCGCAAATCCTCGATCAGCACCCCCACTTGCGGGATTTCCGTATCGTGCGGCTCGTCGCGGATGGTTTCGGCCACGCCCGCCTCATACCACTCCTGCATGGCCGGCAGCGCCAGCAGCCGCTCGGCGTAAGCCATGGCCGCATCTCCGAGCTTTAAACCATAGGTCTGGATACGGAACGCCACCGGGCAGAAGAAGGCATCCACGGCGGTGAACTTCTCCCCGGCCAGGAACGGGCCGCCGAAGCGGTTGAGCCCTTCGTTCCAGAGCTCGTCGAGACGATCGAGATTGGCCCGGAGCGCGGCGCTTTCCTCGTGCAGCCGCACGCGCACACCGACATTCATGCCGCAAATATTGCGCAGGGCGGAAAAGCCCGAATGCATCTCCGCCGATGCCGAACGCGCCCAGGCACGCGCCTTCCAGTCGGCGGGCCAGACCTGCAGGTGGGTTTCGGCCAGATATTCGGTGATCGCCAGCGAATCCCAGACGGTTACATCGTTCTCCACCAGGCAAGGCACCAGCCCGGTGGGCGAGAACTTGCGGAATTCCTCATAGCTCGACCCCTGGAGGAACGGCACGAAGCGCTCCTCGAACGGGATGCCAAGCGTCTTGAGCAGCACCCAGGGCCGCAGCGACCATGAGGAATAATTCTTGTTGGCGATATAGAGCGCGTACATGAGCACCTCCTTTTAGGTAAGTATTGCTTACCTAATGGCAACAGCGTAGGGCAAGAACCAGTTCACCCCAATTTCGTGGTTCAGGCATTCTTCCCGTCCACGGCGGCTTCGGCGAAGGTCGCCATGTTCTTGTGCAGATGCAGCGCTGTCTTGCAAAGCACGGCGGCCAGCGCCGCGCCGGTCCCCTCGCCCAGCCGCATTCCCAGGTCGAGCAATCCCGTCTTGCCCATGCTTTGAAGCGCCTTCCCGTGTCCATGCTCCGCCGAGACATGGGCAAAAAGGCAGTGATCGATGGCCCCCGGCGCCACCGCATGCGCGATAGCGGCGGCAGAGGTCGCAACGAAGCCGTCGACGATCACCGGCACCTTCTGGTGACGCGTGGCAATGATGGCGCCAACCATTGCCGCGATTTCGCGTCCGCCCAGATTGGCGAGGATTTCGAAGGGCGTATTGAGCCGCCCCGCATGACGCGTCAGCGCGCGGTCGACAGCGTCGGCCTTGCGCTTGAGGCCCGCATCGTCCACCCCCGTGCCGCGCCCCACCCAATCGGCGCCGGTGCCGCCATAGAGCGCCGCATAAACCGCCGCCGCCACCGTGGTGTTGCCGATTCCCATCTCGCCGATGCAGAGCAGATCCACATCGCCGGCGGTCGCCTCCATGCCATAGGCGATGGTGGCGGCGCAGGTGCGCTCGTCCATCGCCGGAACCACGGTGATATCGCCGGTCGGCATGTCGAGGGCCAGCTCGAACACGCGCAGATTGATCTCATGGAGCGCGCAGATTTGCGAAATCGCCGCGCCGCCCTTGGTGAAGTTGTTGACCATCTGCTTGGTCACCTCACGCGGAAAGGCAGAAACGCCCTGATCCGTCACCCCATGATTGGCGGCAAAGATCGCAACCATAGGGTCCTCGACGGTGGGGCTCTCCTTGCCCTGCCAGCGCGCCAGAAATTCCACCAGATATTCGAGCTGCCCGAGCGATCCGGCCGGTTTGGTGAGTTGAGCGTCGCGCGCCCTCACGGCCTCCACCGCTGCTTCGTTCCCATCGGGTCCGAGCATCAAAAGATCCTGGAAATCGGCGAAGGCTTGGGCGGACATGGCGGCTCCCGGATTCGGATGGTAAGAGGGGTGCACTTTTGGGCCAAGCCGAGGAAAAACGCAATTGAGGGCGTCCGACGACAATCCCATCGCCGGTTTCGTTATGGCCATCCGCTTTTTTTCGCGCCTCCCGACGGGCTCGAGCCCGCATGCGACCCCGAATCTCGACAGGATCGCCAGGGTATTGCCGTTCGCCAGTCTCGCCATCGCAGCCTTGCCCGCCCTTCTGCTGTTTGCTGCCAGCCGCGCCGGCCTCGACCCGCTCTTTTCCGCATTCCTCGCCGCCGCGCTGTCGGCGATCGTCACCGGCGCCATGAGCGAGGACGCGGCCGCCGACGCCGCGGACGGCCTGTTCGGCGGTTCGACGCGGGAGCGCAGATTGGAAATCCTCAAGGACAGCCGCCACGGCACCTATGGCGTGCTGGCCATCGTCTTCGTCGTCGGGCTCAAGGTCGCCGCGCTTTCGGCTCTTGCGGCTCACGATGCGCTGGAGGGCGCGCTTGTCTGGCTCGCCGCCGCCGTACTGGCGCGCTCCGGATCGATCTATATCGCTTTCGCCCTTCCCCCTGCCCGCGCGACGGGCGCGGCCGCTACGGCGGGTCAGGTTTCCGGGAACGGATTTGCGATCGGGCTCGTTCTCGCCCTTGCCTTGGCATCGGCCCTCGCGCTGCCCTTCGTTGGCATCTGGGGCGGTGTCATTGCTGCGGCTCTGGCTGTTCTCATGGGCTGGGGCTGGACACGGCTTTGTGACCGGCTGATGGGCGGACAGACCGGCGATCTGATCGGAGCGCTCAACGCCCTGCTTGAAATCGCCCTATTGGGCACCTTTATGCATATGGTCGGTTGAGCTTTTCGGATTCCGCATGCTGTTTGTCGCCTTCGCCATCCTCATCACCGTCGGCCTCGCCATCGCGATCAGCGCCGATGCGGGGGCCGTATTCGGGCTGACGCAGGCGCAAACCGCGAGCGCCATCCCGCTGGTGGTGATCGGCACGCTGCTGGCGAGCGCATTGGTGGGGCGCCGCCACAGGTTGGGCGAAATCCTTTCGGGCTTTCTCGTCTGGCTCGCCATCGGCGCCGTTCTCATTCTGGTCTACACCTATCGCGGCGACCTGCAACGCATGGGCCAGCGCATCGTGGGCGCACTGCAACCGGGCGTCGCCATCGTTGATCGGCAATCGGGCAACGTTCACATTTCGCGCTCGTTCGGCGGCAGCTTTCGGGTCGATTCCGTCGTCAACGGCGTTCCTGTCCCGATGATCTTCGACACAGGTGCCAGCGCCGTGGTCCTCTCGCTGCGCGATGCCCAGGCGGCCGGCATCGACACGGCCTCGCTCAACTATTCCGTTCCCGTGCAGACGGCCAATGGCGAAGGCCGGGCAGCGCCCATCCGCCTCAAGACCATCGAAGTGGGCAACATCCTGCGCCACAACATCCGGGCTTTCGTCGTCGAGGATAACGCGCTCGACACATCTCTTTTGGGCATGACGTTCCTCGAAACGCTCTCGCGCTACAGCGTCAGCCAGGATTCGCTGGAGTTGCATAACTAGCGTCATTCAAATTCAGCATTGGATATGCAACTCTCGGACACGATCAGGCACCGGGGAGATCCGATCATGGCCCAAGCGAGTGGCTTCTGGAACAAGCTGGCCAGCCGCTACGCAGCATCTCCGATTGCGGACGAAGCGGCCTATCAAACCAAGCTGGAAGAAACACGCAAGCTTCTGCGCCCCGGCATGCGGCTTCTCGAGTTCGGCTGCGGCACCGGCGGCACCGCGATCCGTCATGCTCCGCATGTCGCCCATATCCGGGCCATCGACTTTTCCGAAAACATGCTCGAATTCGCCCGCGCCAAGGCACGCGAGGCCGGCGTCGAGAACGTAACGTTCGAATTGGGCGACATCACCACGCTTCCGATGCCTCAAGAACGCTATGACATGGTGCTGGGCCTGAGCATCCTGCATCTGCTCGAGGACGTCGATGCCGTCATCGCCAAGGTGCGCGAGATGCTGGTGCCGGGCGGCTATTTCGTCTCCAGCACGGCTTGCATGAACGACATCATGCCCTGGTTCAAATATGTCGCTCCGCTCGGCAAGGCCATCGGCAAGCTGCCTCATCTCACGTTCATGAGCGCGGACGATCTCGTCGGCAAATTTCAAGCCGCCGACTTCACCATCGTCCATCGCTGGCAACCGGGTAAAAAGGCGGCGCTGTTTCTGATCGCCCGGAAGCCAATCTAGACTTAAGCAACGTTGCTATCGAACGCCCCGCGCACCTGCGCGAACGCCGCTGCGATCACCTCCGGTCCAGCGCCCGGCTTGCAGGCCTCCACCGAGAGGATCTGCCGGAATCGCCGCGCGCCCGGCAGCCCATTCGCCAACCCCAGCATGTGCCGCGTGATCTGGTTGAGCCGCGCGCCCTTGCCGCGCTCGCGTTCGGCATAGGCGGTCATGGCTGCTTCGATCTCATCGAGATTCTTGGGCTCGCTCGTCTCTCCGAAATAACGGGCATCGACCTCGGCAAGAATCATCGGCTCGTGATAGGCGACGCGGCCGAGCATCACGCCATCGACGCGCTCGAGATGACCGTCGCACTCATCGAGCGTCTTGATGCCGCCATTGATCATCACCGGAAAGTTGCCCAGCCGCTGCTTGAGACGATAGACCCGGTCGTAATCCAGCGGCGGGATATCCCGGTTTTCCTTGGGCGAGAGCCCCTTGAGCCAGGCTTTGCGCGCATGGACATAGAGCGCATCGATCTCTGTCGGGACCACCGCGTCGACGAAGCGGTTGAGGTCGGTTTCCGAATCCTGATCGTCGATTCCGATCCGGCACTTGACAGTGACCGGCGTATCAGTCGCCCCGCGCATCGCCTTGAGGCATTCGGCCACCAGATCCGGCTCCGCCATGAGACAGGCGCCGAACTTGCCCGACTGCACCCGATCGGACGGACATCCGACATTGAGATTGATCTCGTCATAGCCGAACCGATCACAGATCGCGACCGCCAGCGCCAACTCTCGCGGATCCGAACCCCCGAGCTGCAGGGCGACGGGATGCTCGCTGTCATCATACCCCAGCAGGCGCTCGATATCCCCATGCACCAGCGCCGCGCTGGTGACCATCTCGGTAAACAACAGCGCGCGGGACGACAATTGCCGGTGAAGGTATCGGCAATGCCTATCCGTCCAATCCATCATGGGGGCGACGGAAAATTTGCGGGACTGTTCGAGTTCCATGGCCTGGGCTGTTGCGAAAATGATCGGAAAGGCGCCAGCGCTACGCCTTTCCCTCACTTAATCGCGCATCGCCCGATACACAACCCGCCGCCGGGCTAGTGTCTGGACTTGACCGAATATTCCTCGATCAATCCGTCCTTGGGATCGAGCCCCAGGCCCGGCTCCTGCGACACTTCGAGCCAACCATCGACCGGCTGGGGCACCGCCTTGAAGATAGCGTTATAGGCCATCCACTTGTGGAAGTGGTACTCGACTAGGCCGCCATGGGCGACGCCCGCATGCAGCGCGATATTGTGCGGCCCGTTGCCGTTGCCATGCCCGAGCGGCACGTTGTAGGCGCGGGCCAGGGCCGCGATCCGCATGCCGGCAGTGTAGCCGCCATCGTTGTTGACGTTGGGCTGTAAAATATCCACCGCATCGGCCTGCAGCAGCGCGAGGGCTGAGAACTTCTCGTTTTCCGCCGCCGCCACCGGAATGGTTGTCCGGGTGCGCAAATGCGCGAGGTTGCGCGGATCGTTGTAGTGGATCGGCTCCTCGATGAAGGCGATGTCCAGCTCTTCGCAAAGATTGCAGAGCTTGATCGCCTCGGGCAGCGACATACGCAGATTGCCGTCCATGGAAAGCTTGACGTCCGGTCCCACCGCCTCGCGCATGGCCGCCATCCGGTGATAGTCATCCACCGGATCGGGAATGGCTTGGCGCCCGACGGTGTTCTTGAGATGCGTGTTGCCCAGCTTGACCAGATGCGCCGCCTCGGCGGCGAGTTCCTCGCGCGAATAGACCGGCGCACCGTCATAGGCCGCGCCATGGGTGACATAGACTGGCACCCTGTCGCGCGCGCCGCCGAGCAGGTGGTGCACCGGCTTGCCCAGCGTCTTGCCCTTGATGTCCCAGCACGCGATATCGATCATCGCAAGCGCCGCCACCAACATGCGGCCGAGCGGGCGTTCCCAGGTGTGGCGGTCGAAAAGCTGGATGATCCGGTCGGTCCGGAACGGGTCGCAGCGATATTCGATGATGCGCGGCGCCACCCAATTCTCGAGGAAATCGATGGCGGCATGATGGGTGTAGCCGCTTGTCGAATAGCCCTTGATCCCGTCATTGGTCTCGATTTCGAGCAACAGCGCGGCTTCCTTGTTCGGCTTGTCGCGATAGGGCGGCGGATCGATCGGGATGTTCTGCAGGTTGTGAATGGTCATGCGCGCGATCGTCTGTTTGGCTTCGACGACTTCGGTCTCGTGCATGTAGGTCTGGTTGAGCATGGGCTTTCCGTCCGTAACGAGTGATTTATTCAGTCTTTGAAAGGGCGCAGTTCGTCCGCCTGCTCGCTGGCGGCGGCGTTGGTCGTATAGGCCTTGAGACCTTCGCGGATGTGCTGGCGCATGGCGCGTTCGGCCGCCTCCGGATCGCCGGCCTCGATGGCGTCGACGATGTCGCGGTGTTCGTGCGAGCGATGCACCAGCCGCCGCCCGTCGGTTGCGTTGACGAGGCGGTAGCGCGCCAGGGCAAGCTGGAGTCCGGCATGAATGCGCACCACACGCCCCATGCCGCTGGCGGCCACAAGGGTGGCGTGGAACTGGGTGCCCAATTCGAAGATCCGGTCGATCCGCCGCGCACCTTCAAGGCGGTTTTCTGCCTGTTCGAGCTGCTCGATGATGTTCCAGAGCTGCTGCGTATCCGCCTCGCCCAGCGCGACCAGCCGGGTCACTTCATAGGCCGCCAGCCCCTCGAGATGCTCGCGCAGCCGCACGAGTTCGATGAGTTCGGCGCTTTGGAGCGGAGCGACCCTCAGCGTCCGGTTGCGTTCCCGCACGATCAGGCCCAGTTCCTCGAGCTGCTTGATCGCCTCGCGCAGCGGCGTGCGGCTCGCGCCAAGTTCCTTGACCAGCGCCTCCTCGGTGATCTTGGCGCCGGGGGAGAGCCGCCCCTCGATGATCCGGCGCGAGAGTTCCTCGAAAGCCCAGGACGAAACCGACTGGTTCTGCGAGAGGCTGGTTGCGTTGTAATGTTCGATGCTCAAATCATGCCTCCTGAGCGCGTTTGCCCATCGCCGACTTTACCGCCGGCCAGATCACGCCATAGACGAACAGCACGATTGCGGCGCCAAACACCACGACCGAGATCGCGCTGCTGAAGAATATCCCCATGTCACCCTGCGATATGATGAGGCTACGCCGGATCGCCCGCTCGAGCAGCGGCCCAAGGATCACGCCAAGCAGGATAGGCAGCATCGGGTAGCGTGCCTTTGTGAAGACATAGCCAGCGAGCCCGAACAGAGCGGCGATCACCACATCCATCACCGAATAGCCGACCGAATAGACGCCGAAAAACACGACTCCGATGACGATCGGGAACAGGATCGCGTTCCTCAGGAACACCAGCGCCGCCAGAACCGGAATGAGGGCCAGCGTAAGGAAGACGAGGCTGATATTGCCGATATAGAAGGTGCCGATGAGCGACCAGATGAATTCTGGCTGCTGGGAGAACAGCCGCGGCCCCGGCTCCAGTCCCAGCATCAACAGCCCGCCCAGCATCACCGCCGTTGTCCCCGAGCCGGGAATGCCCAGGGTAAAGAGCGGGATCATCGCCGAATAGGACGCGGCGTTGTTGCTCGCTTCGGGGGCCGCCACGCCCTCAATGGCGCCCGAGCCGAATTCCTCGGGTGTCTTGCTGGTGCGTTTGGCGACGGCATAGGAAAAGATCGTCGCCGCCGTCGCCCCCGCCCCCGGCAGGATACCCACCACGAAGCCGATCAAGGAGGACGTCACAAGCGTCCATTTGCACTTCAGAAAATCGGAAAAGCGCGGGAACAGACTCTTGAAGGTGTAAGCCGCCGTCTCGGCTTTGCCGCCCTGCCCCTGGCCGAGCGCTGCAAAGATCTGGCCGAGCCCATACATGCCGACCACCACGATGGTGAAGTCGATGCCTTCGAGAAGATGGAAATTGTTGAAGGTGAAGCGCGGCGTGCCGCCGACCGGATCGAGGCCGATCATGCCGATCCAGAGGCCGAAACCCAGGCCCAGGAATCCCTTGAAAACATCATCCTCCCCCAGAACCGTCACAAGACACAACGCCAGGACGATGATGGCCGTCATTTCCACCGGGCCGAAGGCCAGCGCGGTCCGCGCCACCGGAGTGCTGAGGAACGTCATCAGAACGAGGCTGATCAGTCCACCGACAAAGGAGGCATAGACCGCCATGCCCAGTGCCCTGCCCGCCTGCCCCTTCTTGGCCAGCGGATAGCCGTCAACGATGGTCATCATGGATGATGAATCGCCGGGCACACCGATCAGGATCGAGGTGACGGCGCCGCCATACATGGCCCCATAGTAGACACCAGCCAAACCGGCGATCGCGACGGTCGGGTCAAGATTGACGATGGCCGGCAAAAGGATCGCAACGCCTGCGGCCGGGCCCAGAGCGGGCAAAGCCCCAACGGCAAGACCGAGCAGCACTCCGATCAGGACGGCAATCAGATTGTCGAACGCCAGCGCGCTGGCCAGTCCCTGCAGGAGAAGGTCGAGGGTTTCCATTTCATTGATCTCGCTTGTTGCTCGCCTGCGCTCAGAACCCTAAAGGTCCGGTCGGCAGCAGGACGCGCAGGAACACCGCAAAGACGAGGTAGCAGACCACCGTAAAGCCCAGCGCCAGCGCCCCGAGTTGGGCGAGCCACATCGGATCGGTCCGCCAGTGGATGATGAGGCTGCTGCCGATAATCAGGAACGGCAGTGGCAGGAAGGCCCCGAGCGGCTCGAAAGCGGCGATGTATAGGCCCAGCAGCGCCAGAAGACCGGCGACTCGGGCCACCTCTCCAATTCCAATGGCTGCCCCGGGCGCATTCTCGCGCCGCAATGCGCGGTAAAGGGTGCCGCCGGCAAAGACGGCCATCAGCAATCCCGCAATCAGCGGAAAGGTCCCCGAACCCGGCCCCGTATCGCTGGTGATCCCGAATGCGAAAGCCGAGCCGATCACATAGAGCCCGAACGCCAGGAACAGCGCGGCCAACACGATATCGAGCAGCTTGATGCTCATCATATCCTCCCTTCGGGATGGCCCTATAAGGCCATCCCGTTGCCCGATCGGTTAGATCAGGCCGGCTTCGGTCATGAGGGCTTCGAAGGTCGCGTTCATCTGGTCGAACAGCGCCTGGAGCTCCTCGCCGGCTACGAAGCGCGCTTCGAGATTGTGACGATTGACGTATTCCTCGCGCCAGAGATCGCTGGTCGCCAGCGCTTCGAAGCGTTCGACCCAATAATCGAGGGCTTCCTGCGGCACGTCGGCGGGCATCACGATGGCGCGGAGCTGTACGTGCTCGATGTCATAGCCCTGCTCGATGAATGTCGGCACGTCGGGCATGCTTTCGAGCCGCTCCGCCGTCGAAACCGCCAGGGCACGCAATTCACCAGCTTCGATCTGCTCGCCGATTTCCGAGGGATTACCGAAAATCAGATCGACGTGTCCACCTAGTACTGCGCTCATCTCCTCGCCCGAGCCGTCGAACGGAACGTTGCGGATTTCGATGCCCGCCGCTTCCGACAGCAGGGACGAAAGGATCGTCTGGTCGTTGACCACGCCGGTGGTGCCGGCCGTAAGCGATCCGGCGTCCTTGAGGTCCTCCAGCGTCTGGATCTCGGACTGCCCATTGACGGCCAGCACATACGGATCGCCAGCGATGGCCGCGACAGGCGTGAAATCATCAGGCCCAACCGGCGATTGGCCGAGCAACGGGGTGGTGAAAAAGCTCGAGGCAATAGTCTGGAGCACATAGGGGTTGCCCGCCTGCCCCGCCGTATAGGCATAGGCCACGGTTCCCGAACCGCCGGGGCGGTTTTCGACGAGCAGCGCGCGCTCGACCAGTTCCAGTTCGGACATCTGGGCGGCGATGGTTCGAGCAAAGATGTCGCTGCCCCCGCCGGCCGAACTCTGCACCACCAGCGTCACGTCACGCTCGGGATAAGCTTGTGCCCAAGCGGTAACGCTCGAACCGATACCAGCCAGCATGGCAAATCCGGCCAGCGCAAATTGGGAAAGTTTTGGCATGAGGTCCTCCTACCGTTTGCCAATCTCGGACACGTCCTCCCTGTGTCCTTGAATTTTTGTATACAGGAATTCAGAAGCTGTAAAGACGCACACAGACGCTGTTAACAAGCGCCGGAATTTCACAGATGTGTGCGAAGGGCAGACAGTGTTGCTCCGGTCGTTGCCGGGATCAACGGATAGTCCCTCAAAGGGCGAAGATGGCGCCGGTGCTGCAGTTGCGGACCCGGTCGACCCGAATGCCGTCCCAATGGAAGTCGAAATGGTCGCCCTGTACGGGCGCCGGCATCAGGTCGGGCCAGAAGATGCCGACGCATTCGCCGTCGGGGCATCTTACGCTCCGATAGAGAACCCCATTGCTCCCCTGCCCGCGCAATTGCCGGCCGATGGCCTGCGACGGTTCGTAATCGTCGGGCCTATGGCAGTCTTCCCGCTCGCGAAGATCGTGAAGATCGAGATCGAGCGCGTTCATCAGCACGCGGAATTGCGAGGTCCAGCCAGGTTCCTCCGCGCTGGCCGCCATGGCCCTGCCGTGGTGATAGGCGACCTCGCGGATCGCTACCTCCTCGCGGTTTCCGGCGCTGTAGACGCCATAGGTGCCGTTGGTGAACCGGCCGGGCCGTTCGGTGCTGACATGGACGAATGGCGCCATCAGAAAGCTCGTTCCCGGACCGCTGACGCGCCGCGCCGGAGGCACGAGGTCGAGACGGCCCAGATGCTCCCAGATGCGCGGATTGGTCTTCGCTTCGGCGGATGCCAGCGCTTCCCAATCGGTTGGATCGGCGATGTCTTCGAAGAGGTCGATGGGTGGATGGATCGAGCGGATGATCCGGAAGGCGCGCGCCCAGCGTACGCGGGTGGTGGGAATGCTCACCAGCCGCCCCGCTCGGCATCGAGATACGCGCGTATGCGCGCCAGCGCAAAGATGCTGCCTTCGGCCATCACATCGACCGGAGCGCGACCGCCAAATACCGTATTGGGCTTTTTGACCCAGCCATAGCCGCGCGCCGAATCGGAAAAGAGATAGCGCAGCCCTTTGTGGATGCCCATGAGCAGCGAGAGCCGGGTCGCAAGGTCGCGATCGATCCGGCCCACCTCGCCCGCTTTCCAGCGCGCATAGGTGCGTGCCGTCAACCCGCCGAGGATCTCGCGCGCTTCCGCGTCCGAGAGATCCCACCGCGCGAAGAGATTGACCACCGCACGCGCCATCGCGGCGGCTTCGGTGTCCGTGATCTGGGGCAGGTCTGGCGCGGCAACCGCTCGGGGAAGTTCATGCAGCATCATTTTTCACCTTTTGGCGTAAAATAAGCCGTTTCATGCCATTTGGCAAGTTCTGGAATGAAGTGCTACTTAGAGTTGCGCCCGCCCCCTGCCTAGAACCGCAATTCGGAGGTTACTTCCAATGCCCGATCGTCGCGTACCGCCATGTCGCTTTCGGGCTGATGGGCGGCCAGCGTTCTGTCGCGTTCGCGGATGAGGCTCGCGATTTCATCCTCATGGGCCGCCAGAACCGCCGTCAGCCAGCGATTGACGAGATAGGAGGGACGCGGCATGTGCACGTCGAATTTGTCCAGCAGGGCGATGGTCGGCTCGGCATCGAGCCAATCATCGCCCACCACCCACTGATTGACCGTGAACAGCCGCACGAGCTTGCCATAGGGGTCCACCCCCACGGCGATCAGGTGGTGGATCGGCCCGGTGGCGCCTTGAGGCCGCACGAAGCAATGAAAGTGCCCGTGCTCGATGGCTCCGTCGGGCTCGTCGGTGGGATGGCTGTGATAGAACCACTGCGCGCCCGTCGCGGGGTCGAAAACGTCGTCCTTGGGATAATGCGTCCAGACCGAAAGGTCGGACGCATCACGCAGGGTTTCGATCAGGACAGTGAGCCCGCCCTTGGCGAGCACGGCTTCGCAAAAGGCGATTTCGCGCTGGGCCTGTTCGCGGGCCTCACTCATTACTCGACCACCAGATCGGGTGCTTCGGTTGCCCCTTCCGGCATCGGCGCCGGCGGCGGGGGTGGCGGAGCCAGTTCCGGCTCGGCTGCGGGCATCGGGGCCGGCGGCGGAGGTGGAGCTGCCAATTGCCGCCCGCCCTCTTCCGGCATGGGAGCTGGTGGAGGGGGAGGAGCAGCCAGCGGTGCGCCAGCCGCACACGGAGCTGCGGCGACCGGCGCTCCGGCCGCACAGGGAGCCGCGGCTGGCGCACCGGCGGCACACGGCGCACCTGCGGCGCATGGCGCGGCGCCGGCGGCGCTTTGAGCAGCGGGAGCGGCAACCCGCGTTATGGGGTTGGCGATGTAGTCGGCAGCGATCGCTGCCGTTCCGACGGCCAGCGCCGCACCGAAAAGAAGGGTGTTACGTCCAGTCGTCATTTCTTGGCAAATCCATCAAGTCCAAACAGCGGGCGCGCCCAGATGCCGGCCAGCGAGCCGACGAAAGCGCAGGCGAACCACAGCCAGCCATGCAGGCTGCCCGAAGCGATCCCCGAAAACAGCGCGCCGATGTTGCAGCCGAACGACAGCCGCGCCCCGTACCCCATCAACAGGCCCCCGGCAATCGCGGCAAGGAGCGAGCCGAGGGGCAGCTTGGCCTTGGGTGCGAACTTGCCAGCCAGGGCAGCGGCAAGCCCGGCGCCTAGAATGATCCCGAAATCCATGACCGACGTGGTATCGAGCAGCACAGAGGAATTGAGCGCCTGCGCCTGAGCCGGCCAGGTCCAGAATTCCCAGGTGGCGACCGGAATGCCCACGGCATCGGCGATCTTGGCACCCCAGAGGCCGAATCCATAGGTGATGGTCCAGGGATGCCCTGCCGTCAGAAGCGTTGCGATGTTGAGGAGCGCGAGCACAAGCCCGGCCCCGACGAGAGGCCAGGGGCCATAAAGCAGCCAGCTCCAGCCCGGACGGCGCGGTTCGGGCTCGGTTTCGAGATTGCCGTGGGCACGCTTTTCGATGACCGCGGTAACGATGGCGACAGCCGCCAGCCCGATGATCGTCAGCCCGATCGCGACAGGAAGACCGAAATTCAAGCGCAGATCGACCACCCCGATATTGGGCTGGCCCAGCCACCAGGGCAGATGGGCGGTGCCCAACAGCGCTCCGACGATGAAGAACGCAAGCGTAACCAGCATACGCGCAGACCCGCCGCCTACGGTGAACAGCGTTCCCGAGCCGCAGCCGCCACCCAATTGCATGCCGAACCCGAAGATCAGCGAACCAAGGACGACCGAAACGCCAACGGGTCCCGTCATGCCGACCAGCGGCTGTCCGCCAAGATTGCCAGCGGCGAGCAGCGGCATCATGACGATTGCCGTGACGCCGATCATCAGCATCTGGGCGCGCATGCCGCGCCCGCGCTTTTCGACCACCATGCGGCGCCAGCCGCCGGTGAAGCCGAACGAACCGTGATAAAGCGCGGCACCCAGACCACCGCCGATGGCGAACAGGGCCGCCTGGCGCAGGTCCACGAGATACCAGATGGCGATAAAGCCGATCACAAGGCCCAGCCCCGTCACCCATGTGGGCGCGCGGTCGGAAACCGCGGCAGGGAGATAGCTGGGCCGATCGAGTGCAACGTCAGACATTTCGATCTTTCAGTATAAGCTTGAAATCAAAAAACAGATGCCCCGAAAACCGGGGCACCTGCAAGGTCAAGGGAGAAGCGACCTTGTTTATTCCACCGGGCGCGAGGCGTCCTGCGTCCATTCGGCCATCGAGCCGTCATACATGGCCGCATTCTCGTTGCCGAGCACCTCATGCAGCCCGAACCAGGCGACCGACGCCCAATGCCCGGTGTTGCAGAAAACGATGTTTTCCTCGTCCGCCCCGACATTGACCGCTTCGAGCAGGGCCGCGACGGTTTCGGGCTGGGCGAAGCGGGCGTATTCGGCGCTGTAGAATTCCGAATGCGGGATGTTGACCGAGCCGGGAATGGTTCCCAGCGAAGCCACCACCGGGCTCTTGGACTGGCCCTCGAACTGTTCGACCGGACGGCCGTCGATCAGCGTCACGCCGTTTTCCAGCGCCGCGAGAACGTCGTCGGTGGTCGCGCGCAGGTTTTCCTGCACCTCTGCGGTAAATTCGGCCGCCTCGGGCGCTGCCAGTTCGGCAACGCGCTCGCCGCCCGCCGCATCGTACTGACGCCAGCCGCCATCGAGAATCGAAACCTCGTCATGGCCGAGATATTTGAAGGTCCAGTAGACGCGGGTGGCGCCGCCGATCTCCGAGGAATCGGTGCCCCAGGGCACGATCACCACATGATCGTCATTGTCGATGCCCAGGCCGCCGATCAGTTCGGCAACCTGCTCGACCGGCGGGATCTGGCCCGGCACGCCCTCGATTTCCGTGCGCCAGCCCGCCGAAGCGTAAGGCGCGACGACCGAATTGGCGATATAGGGCAATTCACCGAGATCGGTGCCTTCGATCTCGTCGCGGATGTCGAGGATCACGAGGTTTTCCGCCCCCGCATTGGCCTTGAGCCATTCGGCATTGACCAGCGGCGTGATTTCGGATTGTGCGACGGCCGGCGCGGTAAGAGCCGCTGCAACGGCGAAGGCTGTGAACGCCAGACGCATGATATTTCTCCCGGAACAAAATGTGATCCGCATTTTCGCTCAACACCGGCAACAGCGCGAGGACTCGGCAATCAAAATTACAACCTCGCGCAAAAAAGCCTGCCCCGAAACGCCCGGTTATGAGCATGTCTTGCCATCTTGGGCAAAACCCGACCGATCTGGTCGCGCTTGGCGGCGGCGCGCGGTGCGGCTAAGAGGAAAGAGACCACCTCAGACGGCCGTTCATGCTCGCTCTCATCTTCTCAGCCTTGCTGCCGATCGCGCTCATCATCGCCCTCGGTCATCTGCTCAAGCGGTTCGGCTTCCTCAGCGAACCGTTCTGGCCACAGGCCGAACGCCTCGCCTATTTCGTGCTCCTGCCCTTGCTGTTTGCCCACGGGCTCTACCGTGCTGACCTTTCCGGCGTGCCCATCGCGTTGATCGCCGCCGGTCTGGTCGGCCCTGCCGTCGTCGGCACGCTCGCCCTGCTCGCCGCCAATCGCTTCACCCGCTTTGACGGGCCTGTCCTCACTTCGGTCATTCAAGGCGGCATCCGTTTCAACAACTATGTCGGCGTCACCGCCGCCGTCGGGCTGCTGGGTGTCTCCGGCGCCGCGCTCGCCGCCGTCGCCAACGCCATTCTTGTGCCCACCGTCAACATCCTCTGCGCCCTTGTTTTCGCCCGTTTCGGCACGCGTCAGCCCACTGCGCTCGGCGTGGTCAAATCCATCGCGCTCAATCCGCTGATCCTGGGCTGCCTCGCCGGCGTCCTACTGCGGCTCACTGGCATCGCGCTGCCCGCCGGCATCGAGGGTTTCATGCAGGCCATGGGTCAGGCCGCCCTGCCCGTCGGCCTGCTTTGCGTCGGTGCAGCCCTCAATTGGGAGGCGCTGGGGCGCGGTTTGAAACCCGTCCTCGTCGCCACCGCCACGCGGTTCATCCTCGTCCCCGCCGTCACCGCCGCGATCTGCCTTGCCGTGGGGCTGACCGGCCCCGCCGCGCTGGTGGTGCTGCTGATCCAGTGCCTGCCCACGGCCTCATCGGCCTATGTCATGGCCCGGCAACTGGGCGGGGATGCCCCGCTCATGGCGGGCATCATCGCCTTCCAGACCGTGGCCGGCGTGGTCACGGTCCCGATCACGCTGGTGCTGATCGCGCCCTTGGTCGGAGCCGGGATCTGATGTCGGTCGACGCCTAACGCACCGAGAGATACCCGCCCTGCAGCCCGTTCTTTGAATAGACGATCTGCCACAGATGCACCCAGCGCGCGCGGAACACCGCTGCGCACAACAGCAGGTAGTAGCGCCACATCCTGTAGAACCGCTCGCCGTATTTGTCCTTGAGCTCGGGCCACGCCGCCTCGAACCGCTCGTGCCAAGCCATCAACGTGCGATCGTAATCGGCGCCGAAATTGTGCCAATCCTCCATGATCAGCTTGCCTTCGACCGCCGATGTCACCTGCTTGGGCGATGGCAGCATGCCGTTTGGGAAGACGTATTTTTCCAGCCAGGGATCGCCCACCCGGCGCGTCAGGCTGCCGCCGATGGAATGGAGCAGAAACAGCCCGTCATCGGGCAAAAGCTCATGCACCTTTGAAAAGTAGGCGTTGTAGTTCTTATAGCCCACATGCTCGAACATGCCGACCGAGACGATCCGGTCGAACTGCCCATCGAGCTCCATATAGTCCATGAGCCTCGTCTCGATCGGCAGGTTGCCACGGATGTCGTTGGCCAGCGCCATCTGCTCCTTGGAGACGGTGATTCCGACGCCGGACACGCCATATTTCTCGGCGGCGAACTTCAGGAGTCCGCCCCAGCCCGAACCGATATCGAGGATGCGCATCCCCTCCTTCAATCCGATCTTGCGGCAGATCAGGTCGAGCTTGGCTTCCTGCGCCTCCTCGAGCGTTTCAGCCTCGCGCCAATAGCCGCACGAGTAGATCATGCGCGGATCGAGCATGCGCTTATAGAGATCGTTGCCGATGTCGTAGTGCTTTTCGCCCACCTCGCGCACATTGAGTCGCTGCGGGTTGAGCAGGACGCCCTTGATGGTCAGGAGCGCCAGGGCGAAATCGAACTTGATGCGCTTCTGAAGCTCGCCGGTCAGCACGCGATAGAGGAACTGATCGACAGCGCCGGCATCCCACCAGCCGTCCATATAGGCTTCGCCCAGCCCCAGCGAGCCTTGCGTCATGACCCGATTGTAGAGCCGGTCGTCATGCACCTGGATATCCCAGGGCCGCGAACCGCCAATTTGGATGTCGATTTGAGAAAGAAGATCGGAGATAAAAGACTTGAACTTTGCAGACATTGGCCCGCTCAGGCAAAATAGTGGCGCACGACGGCGCGGGGAGGAAAGACTCCCACCTCACTAAAATTTGTCAGCCTTGTCCAGTCTCTATCACGCCCAGTCGTCAGCACTCTGAATGGGCGCCGAATATCCCTCTTCGTCATCGGCGGTTTCCAGGATCCCGATCAGTTCGGCGACCTTGCCCGTGGGCAAATGATCCCCATCATTGACCAGCGCTTCGTCGGATTGAAGCCAGGCCAGCGCCTTGGCGAGATCGGCCGCCGTCGCATCGGTCGCGGCGATCTCGGCAGCCAATTGATTGTCGATCGGGCCGAGCAGCCGCTCGATTTCCTCGCGCGTTAAGGCCATCGCACTCTCCCACAATGCCGTCCACATCCCTCCAATGCCCGAACGGTGTGGGCGGTTGCAAAACGACTCGCGTTTGGCGCGCTCTCGGGGCAGTCTCCCACCGCTCATGCAAAAAAAATCGCCCGGACTGTCGGCAAGCGGCATCCGGGTCCGTCCTCGGCTTACAGGGAGATAGGCCATGCTCTATGCGATCCTTTGCTACAACGACGAAGCTGCCGTGGGCGGCTGGTCGAAAGAATATGACGACAAGGTCATGGCCGACCTCGTTGCCGTTCAGAAACCGCTCGTGGAAGCAGGCAAGATGGGACCGGTGGCCCGCTTGATGCCCACCACGGCCGCGACCACGCTGCGCAAGACGGCGGGCGAACCCATGGTTCTGGATGGGCCTTTCGCCGAAACCAAGGAACAGTTCCTCGGTTTTTACGTCATCGACGCGGAGAGCCTCGAAGAGGTCGTGCAGGTTGTGCGCGATCTCGCCGAGGCCAATCCGGGCATGGGGTCCTATGAGATCCGCCCGGTCCGCGAGTTTTATCCCGGAGCAGCAGCAAAGTGAACGACAAGGAAGCCGACTGGATTGGTCTTACCCTGGCCGGTGCCCGCCCCAAGGCGGTCGCCGCGCTCTACAGGTACTTCCGCGACCTCGATTTCGCCGAGGAAGCGTTCCAGGAGGCTTGCCTGCGCGCGCTCAAATCCTGGCCCCGCAACGGGCCGCCGCGCGATCCCGCCGCCTGGCTCATCCTTGTCGGCCGCAACACCGGCATCGATAGCGTCCGTCGCCGCGCGCGGTTCACCGAACTGCCCGACGAGGAGCGCATCTCCGATACCTCGGACGCCGAGACCGACATCGCCGACCGCATCGACGAATCGCATTATCGCGACGATATCCTGCGGCTCCTGTTCGTCTGCTGTCATCCGGACCTGCCGGCCACCCAGCAGATCGGTCTGGCCCTGCGCATCGTTTCCGGCCTATCGGTCAAGCAGATTGCCCGCGCCTTCCTCGTCTCCGAAGCTGCGATGGAGCAGCGCATCACCCGCGCCAAGGCCCGCATCGCCAAGTCCGGAGCCAGCTTTGAGACCCCCGACGCCGCCGACCGGGCCGAGCGCGTGGGCGCCGTCGCGGCCATGATCTATCTGGTTTTCAACGAGGGCTACACCTCGGCCGGCGAGCGCGCCGAAACCCGCAACACCTTCGCCACCGAAGCCATTCGTCTCGGCCGCCTGCTGCTGGGCCTGTTCCCCACCGAGCCCGAATTGATGGGGCTTTTGGCGCTGATGCTCATTCAGCAATCGCGCGACGCGGCCCGCTTCGATGCGGACGGCAACATCATCCTGCTCGACGATCAGGACCGCACCCTCTGGGACCGGCGCATGATCGATGAGGGTCTGGCGCTCATCGACAAGGCCATGCGCCATCGTACCCCTGGAGTTTTCCAGATCCAGGCAGCCATCGCCGCCCTGCATGCCCATGCGGAAAAGCCGGAAGACACCGATTGGGAAGAGATCGAGTTGCTCTACCGCACGCTCGAGCTCATCCAGCCTTCCCCGGTGGTGACCCTCAACCGCGCCGTCGCCGTCTCCAAGCTCTCCGGCCCGCAGGCCGCACTCGACCTCATCGAACCGCTTGCCGATGCGTTGGGCGGCTATTTCTACTTCCACGGGCTACGCGGAGGATTGCTCAAGGAACTCGGCCGCATCGAAGAAGCTCGAACCGCATTCGATGTCGCCATCGCCCATGCCAACACCACTGCCGAGGCGGTGCACATCCGCGCCCATCTCGACAAGCTCGGCAGACCGCCTTCAGGGCAACAAACCTAGGCCCCTCTCTGGTTCACAACCAGATTCAATTGGTTGATAGTCGGATTCAGGTGTATCATGGCCTGAATCCGGATTTTAAGCTTAGTCTTTGATACTAAAGATCTTTTGGCGCGGAGGAGGCCAGCGTGAAAATCAACCCCTATCTCAACTTTGCCGGCGATTGCCGCGAGGCGTTCACCTTCTACCAGACGGTCTTTGGCGGCAAACTCGAACTGATGGCGCACAAGGACACGCCCGCATCCGAACACGTGCCGCCCGAGATGCAGAACCAGATCATGCATGGCAGTCTTACGATCGGCGACACGGTTCTCATGGGTTCGGACGCCCCCATGGCGACCGCCAATTCATTTTCGGGCACCTACATCTCGGTCCACCCCGACACGCCCGAGGACGCCGACCGCATGTTCGCCGCGCTCAAGGAAGGTGGTGAGGTCGAAATGGACCTCGAGCCCACCTTCTGGGCCAAACGCTTCGGCATGCTGCGCGACCGCTGGGGCGTCAAATGGATGTTCAACGTGGAGTGAGCCTCTGACGGTTGCCGGGAGCAAACCCGGCACCCGCCGCCGGCCTAGGCAGAAGACCTTCACACGGCTTAGAGACCTGCCCGCCTCTCACACCGCTGGGCAGGCTGCGGATCGTCGGAGCAATCCGACGGTGACGAACTGGAGGTGGAGTGCCTGAAAAACGTTTCAAGCTTCCACCCTCCTCCTCCACTCCCACCGTGTCGCCCCGGACTTGACACGGGGTAAGGTATGCGCGCCGCTCCCGGCTCTTTCTCGCGCATTCCCCGCCTTTACGACGGGGAGCCTAGAGTCAACGAGCGAAGAGATTCTCGCGGCAATGCTTCCCCAATCGCTCTCTCCCCTTGAGGGAGAAGGTGGATCGCCCAAAGAGCGAGACGGATGAGGGGGGCGCTGAGCTTGCGTCATCGCAAGAGCCGAGAACGGCGCGCATACCTTACCCCGTGTCAAGCCCGGGGTGACACGCTGGGGGTGAGGGTAGGACGCTGCCCAATCTCCGGCCTTCCAGGCTCACCACCGAGGTTTTCAGCAGCCCGACTGCTTATCCCCACCGTCACACCACCCCCAACCGTCATCCCGGCCTTGAGCCGGGATCCAGTACACTCAGCGCCTGAGCCCCAGCCGCAGCGCTTGCCCCCGGAACCCCTTCTCCCCTTGAGGGAGAAGGGGGGTCGCCCGCAGGGCGAGACGGATGAGGGGTGCGCTGAGCTTTACCAATCACCGCCGGTGGCCGCTGATATGCCGAGCCCCCCTCATCCGACCGCTTCGCGGCCACCTTCTCCCACCAGGGGAGAAGGGTAAGAGGAACAAACACCAACACCGTGCTTGTTATCCCCAGCGCTCCCCTAAGAGCCCCCTTCTCCCCTGGTGGGAGAAGGGCCGGGGATGAGGGCGCTGAGCTTGCGTCATGGCAAGAACCGGAAACGGTGCGCATACCTTGCCCCGGGTCAGGCCCGGGGTGACACGCTGGGGGAGATGTCGGCGATTGCTCCCAAGGCAGGCTTTGCAAAAAACTTATCCCCGCCCTCTGCACTTCCCCCATACTCCCCCTCACGACCCCGCACTCATGGACGCAAGCGCTACGAACGTTTGGGCGGGGTCGGTTCGGGTTCCTCACGGGTCGCCGTGGGGAAGGCCCAAAGCGGACAGATGGCCGGATGTGGATAAAAGGTGTGAGCGGACCACCAATCCAATCACTCCCACGTCGCACCGGGGAAACCCGGAGGGGCAGCGGGAAATCATCGGCAACGGTGGCTTTCCTAACAACCCCCAGCCCGAGAAGCCGCCATAAGCCCAAAATCCCGGACGCAGGGGGCGATGATCGCTTCATACTAAACAAAACAGCACGAGGCGTTCATCGCCCCATGCCGTCTTTGATATCGCGATTGACCCGAAGGCGCCGCCGGAGGGCGATTGGGCATGCCCTTTATAAACGGGAGCTTATCCACCATCCTTCCAACGGATACGATAGAGGTCGAAGCGGCGATCGCGGAGGTTCCGCACCGCGCCCTGCGCCCGCGCCCATTGCAGCGTGGAGACGTTGAGGTCGCCCACCACCACCATCTCGACATTCTCGCTCGCTTCCGCCGCGATCCCGTCGCGGGCGAACGGCATGTCGGAGGGGGTATAGATCGCCGAATGGGCATAGTTGATATCGAGGTTGTCGACATTGGCCAGGTTGCCGGTGATCCCCGAGGTCACCACGTAGCACTGGTTCTCGATAGTCCGCGCCTGGCAGCAGTATTTCACGCGCAAATGCCCCTGCCGTGTATCGGTGCAGTAGGGTACGAACATGATCCGCGCGCCCTGATCGGCCAGCCGCCGCGCCACTTCGGGGAACTCGCTGTCATAGCAGATCATCACCCCGATCGGCCCGCAATCGGTATCGATCACATCGACGGTGTCGCCGCCCACGATGCCCCAATAGTCCCGCTCGTCGGGGGTGGGATGCATCTTCTCCTGCGCGTGGATCGTCCCATCGCGCAGGAACACGTAGCAGACGTTCTGGATATCCTCGTCCTCGGTGATCGTCGGATGAGAACCACCGATGATGTTGATGTTCCACTTGAGCGCCATCTGCTGCATGCGCTCGATGAATTGGGGCGTATATTCGGTCAGCCGCAGGATCGCCTCGTGCGGCGGCTTCTCCGGTTCGCTCGAAAGCAGCATCAGGGTGAAGAGTTCCGGGAACACCACGAAGTCCGACGCATAATCGGCCGCCACCTCTACGAAATACTGCATATGCTCGAAAAACGCCTCGGCATCTGCAAACCGGCGCGCTTCAAGCTGCACGGTGGTCACGCGCACCGTCTCCCGGCTGCGCCGATGCGCCGGCCGCCGCTCGTCCTCTTCGTCATAGCGCGGATTGCGCCACACCATCAGCGCCGCATGACCGCCAGAGGCCTTGTCGTCGGGATGGTAGTGGCGCAGCAGCATTTCGGGCTCGAAGCCCAGTTTCATCTGGAAACTCGCCACCGGATCGCGCACTTCGCGGTCCTTGACGGCCTGGAAATATTGCGTGATGCGCGGATAGTCCTTCTTGTTGCGCCGGAACCCCGGCAGCCGCCCGCCGAAGGCAATCCCCTTGAGCCAGAGCTCCTCGCACAGGCGCTGGCGAGCTTCGTACAGCCGTCGCCCGATCCGGTTGCGCTGCCGGCCGGGATCGACGCAGACCTCGACGCCATAGAGCCACTCGCCCTTGGCGTTGTGAAGGCTCGCATAGCCGGCCCCTGTGATGTTCTCCCAGGTATGCTGGCGGAAAATCTGCTTTTCGCTGAGCTGCAGCGTCGCCGCATAGCCCACGATCTGACCGTCATAGACGGCCACGAACTGCCCCTCGGGAAAGGCGTTGATTTGTCCCCGTATGGTGCCGGCCAGGTAGGGTCCTTCCTCGGGATAAACCCGCTCGGTCAGCTTGATGATGGCCGGGATGTCGCGAATCTTGGCTGTCCGAACCTCGAGGAGGGGCTTGTCGGAAAGTTTGGGCACAGGGTGGTCTCACTGATTGAGCGGCAGGCTTTCCGGTTTAATGCACAGCCGATCGGGCAAGTTCAACCGTTGTCATTCCGGGATCGAGTGAGCCCTTCCACGCTTCGCTCGATTTATCCCCGCCCCCTCCCTCTGGGCGATACTGCCGAATTTACGAACCGCTCTCCTCGTCCACCAGTTCCACGGCCCGCACATAAAGGCCTCGCCCGTCGATCCCGGCCGCTTCGGTCTCTGCGAACCAATTGTCGATGGTCACCTGCGCCGCCGCGCGCCAACGCTCGGTCTCATCGGCGCCGAGCGTCACGATCGTATTGCCCGCCGCCACCGCAGCCGCCCGCGCCACCACATCATCGGCATCATTGGCGGCGCCGAACCGCCCTGCCCATTCGATCCCCGTATTGGCGTCGATCACCGCGCGCAGGTCGTCGGGCAGGCGGTCATAGGCGTCGCGGTTCATCACGAAGGCGAAGGTTTGCGTATAAAGCCCGTGATCGCCCGCGAACTCGGTGTGATGCCCGACGATCTCGCTGGTCCGCAGGGCCAGCGTCACCTGCCAGGGAATGGTCGCCGCATTGATCGTTCCCCTTAAGAGCGCCTCGGGCACTTCAGGTACCGGCATGCCGATCGGCTCGGCCCCGAGATCGGCCAGCATGGCGCTGATGACACGCGAGCCTCCCCGGATCTTCATGCCCTCGATATCCTCCAGCGCGGTGATGGGATCACGCGAGTGGAAAATCCCAGGTCCATGCGTGTGGACGGCAATGAGCTTGACGCCCGCAAATTCGTCCATGGCGTGTTCTTGAACGAAGCGCTGGAACGCCCGCGAGGTATCCTCGGCATTGGTCACCAGAAACGGCATCTCGAACACTTCGGACTTCGGAAAACGTCCGGGCGTGTACCCCAGAACCGTCCAGGCGAGATCCACTACCCCGTCCCTCGCCTGATCGAAGAGATTGGCCGGCGCTCCGCCGAGCATCATGGATGGGTAGAACTCAATTGCGATCCTGCCGCCCGATTGCTCCTCGACCGTTTCCGCCCATGGGACCAGTCCTTCCCGGGGCACGCTGTCGGTCATGGGCAGGAAGTGGTGCAGCCTCAGCGTGACGTCCTGGGCCGAAACGGGCAAAGCAAGGCAAACGCCGACGAGCGCTGCCGCAACGGATTTTCCGAAGAACATGAAAGGTCCCTGCATGCGCGGGACCAGCAAGGATGCCTCTCACCCTGTGCGAGTTCGATCCCGCTCCGGGTACTGGACATGATGACCCGGGCACCGGTTCCCCCGATGCCCGGATTTTCTAGCGCAGGCTTATTCGGCGCTCAACCGCAGAATTTCGCCGGCCTCTGCGTCGGTCACCAGATAGATGGCGTCATCTGGACCTTGAACGACATCGCGGATGCGATGGGGGAATTCGTCACCGAACAGGAACTCATCGCCTAGAACCTCTTCGCCGTCGAGGTCGACGCGGATTACATCGGTACCGGCCAGGGCACCGAAGAACGCATCGCCCTGCCACTCGGGGAACATCTCGCCGGTATAGAACAGAAGACCGGAGGGAGCGGGCGAAGGCACCCAGGTGCGTTCGGCGGGAATCAGGTCCTCGGGCAGCTCTTCCGGCGGATTGATGGGATCGCCGGTATATTCGGTGCCTTCGGTCAAAAGCGGCCAACCGAAATTGCCACCCTCGACAACCTTGTTGAGCTCGTCGCCACCACGCGGACCGTGCTCGGCAACCCAGAGCTGACCGGTTTCGGGATGCAGGTCGGCACCCTGCATGTTGCGGTGACCGTAGCTCCAGATTTCAGGCAGCGCGCCTTCGGTATCCACGAACGGGTTATCCTCGGGCACCGTGCCATCTGGCAGAATGCGGATCACCTTGCCGAGGTGGGAATCGAGGTCCTGCGCCTGGACGCGGAACTCGGCATCGGAGCGCTCGCCCGTGGTGATGAAGAGGTAGCCGTCATTGTCGAAGGTCAGGCGCGAACCGAAATGAAGCGTGGAGGGCAGTTTGGGTTGCTGGGAGAAGATGACCTCGACATCGGTCAATTCCGTCATGTCTTCGCTCAACACGCCGCGTGCCACGGCGGTCGAGTTGGTTCCCTCTTCCTGGCCGGCTTCGGCGAAGCTGAGATAGACATAGCGGTTGGTTTCAAATTCGGGATCGAGGGCGACGTCCAGCAGCCCGCCTTGTCCTTCGTAAACCACCTCGGGAACACCAGCGATCGGCTCGGAGATTTCGCCGTTCGCCGTCACGTGACGCAGATTGCCGGGCCGTTCGGTCACCAGCATGCTTTCGTCGGGTAGAAAGACCAGTCCCCATGGGAATTCCAGGCCTTCCACGAATGGCTCGAGCGTTACCGCTCCGTGTTCGGTTTCATAGGTCTGGGCAAGAGCGGGCGTCACCAACGCGGTCGCACATGCCAAAGCGATAAGGGATGTTTTAAACACACTGACCTCCTCAAAGTTTATTGCGAACACGCAATAAGGGAGGGGCAAGTTTGTTCCGACAATGGCGATCACGAATTAGTCAGGAAAAAATCAGTAGCCCGAGCGGCCCGCCGCGCCGAACCATTCTTCATAGTCGGAAACGAGCAGGTGGATGGGGTCCACGTCCTCCTCGATTGCCGAGAACCGGCCAATCGGATCAAGGAACGTGTTGTCGGTGCGGTCGTCGTTGACCGTGGAGACCTCCCCGATCAGCACGTCGCCGCCTTCTCCCCAGAATTTGTGCCAATTGCCCGGCAGCAGCGTGACGCTTTCCCCCGGCGCCAGCTCGAGAATGCCGCCGGCGGGCAGCACGCGACGGATGCCATCGGTGAAAACCGTGACCTCGCCGGTGGTGTCGATACCCGTCCCGGTGCCGTCGTCATTGTAAAGTTGCAGCGCCAAGGTGGCGCCGCCGCGATTGATAATGTCCTCGGCCTTGATGGTATGGCGGTGCATCGGGGAAATCTGATCCTGGCGCGAAATCATGATCTTTTCGGCGTAGAGCATTCCGCGCCCCTTGCCGAGATCGGCCGCATCGCCATTGCGCACGGTGAACAGGAACAGCCCCAGGGCATCGAAATCGCCCTGGCCGTAATCGGTCACATCCCAGCCCAGGCCGCCCCTGACGATATTGCCGATTTCATCGGCGCGATCCTTCATCTCGGACGGCGTCCAATAGGCAAAGGGGGGCAGAATATAACCGAAGGACCGGATGAACTCGTCGGCCTGGGAGATGATCTCATTGACGCGGGATCGCTTCATCCCCAGTGCTCCATAAATCAGTCAATAGGTCTGCGCCAAATGGCTGATCCTCAAGCTGTTTTGGAGATCGTCCAGACTTGGTGCCGCGCCTTTACGGGGGATGAAGCTAAGGGTAACGCCGCGCCCGGGCAAGAGCGCCACACAGTTGTCCGAGAAATATCCCGCGCAATCGGAGTGCGCCGTGACAAAGAAGGCACAGGCGTCCGATTGCAGGGTCAGGTGGTGGCCAGTGTCGTCGCTATGCCAGGCGGCGCTGACCTGCGCGGCGGGCAGATTGTAGTACTTGTAGGCGCGCGGAAAAAAATCGTTGGTCCCAATCAGATTTCCATCGCGGTCCCGCCATTCGAGCAGAACGAAACGATCCTCTCCAACGGTCTCCAGCGGTACGCGAACCAGTTCGGATGCAGATTCAAGCCCCAGGGAAATGTCGAGCCTATGCAGGGGCTTGGCCTGGCCATCCATTCCAACGAGCGACACGTCGAGAATGATATCGGCGGCTGCCGGCCCATCATTCATGCCCTTGATGACGATCTCTCCGCCCTCGGGCACTGCGACAATGGTGATCGGCGCGAAGAAGCGTTTGGCGAGGTAGTGCAGCAGCTTCCACTGCCCGCCATAGTCGAGGCTGGACCAGCTCGCCACGGGCCAGATGTCGTTGATCTGCCAATAGAGCGTACCCATGCAGCGCGGTTTCGTGGAGCGCCAGAACTCGATGGCCGTCTTGATGGCAAGCCCCTGCTGGACCTGGGAGAGGAACACCATCTCCTCAAAGCCCTTGGGGAAGCGGAAATAGCGGCACATGGTTTCGAGAATGCGCGCATTGCCGCCATCGTTGCGCTGGTGCGTTTCCATCACGGGCGAGGAGGGATTGCGGTCTCCAGGCTCCGTGAAGGTCTCGATGACATTCATCGAGGTGAAGGACTGAAAGCCGAATTCGGACGCAAAACGCGGCTGAACGGTGCGGTAGTGCTCGAACGGCTTGGCCGAGTGCCAGACGTCCCAGAAATGCATGTCGCCGCGCGTGTCCACATGCCAGCCATCGGCAAAATCCATATAACCCAGCGAAGGCGAAGAGGGCCAAAAGCGCCGCTGGGGGTCCTCGTCTGCGACGATGTCGGAGAGGAGCTTGGACATGCGGTCGTAGTTGGCGAGGTGGCGGTCGCGATTGGCACGGGTTTCCGGATACCAATTGAGCGAACCGATCACCTCGTTGTCGCCACACCAGAGGGCGATCGAGGCATGGTGGGAAAGCCGACGCACCTGCTGGGTGATCTCGGTCGCAACATCAGCCAAAAAAGCGCGGTCGGACGGGTACGGCATGCAGGAGAACATGAAATCCTGCCAGACCAGCAGGCCGAGTTCGTCGCAGAGATCGTAGAACCAATCCGGCTCGTACTGGCCTCCGCCCCAGACACGCAGCATATTGTAATTCGCAGCCTTGGCGCTTTCGAGGAGATCTCGGACCGTTTCCGGCGTGATGCGCGAGGGAATGGCATCGGCCGGAATCCAGTTGGCGCCCATCATGGTGATGTCACGGCCGTTGATCCGGCATTTGAAGCTGTGATCGATGGCGTCGGGCTCGACCACCCATTCGAGCTTGCGCAGGCCGATCTTGCGGACGGTCACCTCACCGTCGACATCGGTTCTCAGATCATAGAGCGGCTGACCCCCCTGCCCGCTCGGCCACCACAGTTCCGGATCGTGGACGACGAGCATGTGAGTAAAGAGGTTCTCACCCTTTTTGACGGCAACGGAACCACCGATTTCCTGCCCGTCGAAGGTATGGATGAGGGTGATTTCACCGTCGCTGAAGGCATGGACGCGGGTTTTGATTTCCAGCGCCGCCGCTCCGTGCTCGTGATGCTGATCGACCTGCACGCTCTCGGTGTGAGCGAGAGCGACACGCCGCAGCTCCATCCGGCCATAGACCCCGATGGGCATCAAACAGATGCCCCAGTCCCAGCCCGCGTGGCAGGCGGTCTTGCGCACGAAATTGAGGTGAGCCACCTTCTGGTTCATCGCCGCATAGGGAATGGCAAACGCGTGCGCGTCGGCGCGAGCCTGAGCTACTTCGGGAACGGCGGCAAACGCTATGGTAAGCGTATTCTCGCCCGGCCGAACCTTGCCGGTGACGTCGATATCGTAGCGGATGAACTGGTTCTGCGTCTCGGCGATCGCCTCCCCATTGAGCAGCACCGTGGCAAGGCAATCGACTTCGGAAAGCGTCAGCGTAAGAAAGCCGTCGGCCATATCGGCCGGCACATCAAAAGCGCGCTCGACCGTCCACGGGGTTTTGTACACCCAAGCGACCGCATCTTCATTCTGGCCGAAATAGGGATCGGGAATTTCGCCTGCTTCGAGCAAGGCGGTGTGCACGTCGCCAGGCAGGTGGATGTCCCCGCGCCAACCGCGTTCCGGCGCTGTGAGCGTGAAGCGTCCGCCAAGGTCGATGGTCTTGTAATCGATTGCAGCAGTCCTGGGGTGGACATCGGCCATGGCGTTCTCCTCCTGGTGCTTGGGGCTGATTGTCGTGAGCGGCGAACGCCCATCCGAAAGCCTTCTACTCTACCCTCATCTCGCGCTAAAAGAGAAATCGGCGCAAGCAAACGCGCAGGAGGACACTATGCCCGAGCCCGAACGCGACAATCCGGGGCTGCCGCACCTGCCACCGACCTATCCGGTGCTGTTTCTCGTCGTGGCCGTGATCCTCGATTGGCTCTTTCCCATCGCCATTCTTCCCGCGCCAGCGCTCATGTCGTTAAACACCTTGGCCGGCATCGTTCTTGTGGTCTTTGGTTTGGGGCTGGATTTCTGGGCCTACCGCGTGATGCAGGCCGCAGGAACACATGCCGAGCCGTTCAAGCCAACGACAACCATCGTGTCGCACGGGCCGTTCAGCTTTACGCGCAACCCGATGTATGTGGGGTTCCTTCTGGCCTACACCGGGCTGACGCTGATCTTTGCGCTCGAATGGGGGCTCTTTGCCCTGCCCGTACTGTGGCTGGTTCTCGACCGCGTGGTCGTCACACGCGAGGAGGCATATCTCATGCGCAAGTTTGGCGCGACCTATGCGCATTACCTGACGCACACCCGCCGCTGGCTTTAGCTTGGCTATTCGGCGGCGTCTTCGAGATCGAGGAAGCCGCCGGATTGCCGCCCCCAGAGCCGCGCATAGTGGCCGCCGCGCGCCAGCAACTCCTCGTGCGGACCCTCTTCCACGATCCTACCGTGATCGAGGATCACGAGGCGGTCCATCGCCGCGATGGTCGAAAGCCGGTGGGCGATGGCGATCACCGTCTTGCCTTCCATGAGCCGATCGAGCTGGCTCTGGATCGCCGCTTCGACTTCGCTGTCGAGCGCCGATGTGGCCTCGTCGAGCACCAGGATCGGCGCATCCTTGAGCAGCACGCGCGCAATGGCGATGCGCTGGCGCTGCCCGCCCGACAGCTTGACCCCACGCTCGCCGACCTGGGCGTCATAACCGGACCGCCCGCGATGGTCCTGGAGCTGCATGATGAACTCATGGGCTTCCGCGCCCTTGGCGGCCGCGATCATCTCCTCTTCGGAGGCATCGGGCTTGCCGAACATGATGTTGGCCCGGACCGAACGGTGCAGCAACGCTGTATCCTGGGTGACGACGCCAATATTGGCGCGCAGGGATTCCTGGGTGACCTTGGACACATCCTGCCCGTCGATCAGAATACGGCCGCTCTCGACATCGTAGAAGCGCAGCAGGAGATTGACGAGCGTCGACTTGCCGGCCCCCGAATGGCCGACCAACCCCACTTTTTCTCCCGGTGCAATGGAGAGGTTAACGCCTTCGATGATGCCGCTCTCGCGTCCATAGTGGAATTTGACGTTGTCGAAATTGACCGCCGCTTCGGTCACCTGCAGCGGCTTGGCATCGGGCGCATCGGTGAGATCGAGCGGCTGGGCGATGGTCTCCATCGCGTTCTGGGCGACGCCGAAATGGCGCATCATGCCGTTGAGCTGCCCCATAAGGCGCATCTGCATCATGTTGAGGCGCAGGACCAGGCTGAGGGTGAAGGCAATTGCGCCCACGGTTATGGCATTCGTCGTCCAGAGGTGGATCGAAAGCGCACCGAAAGCGAGGATCATAACCGCGCTCAAAAGACCCATGACGGCGCGCAGCCCGCTCACCAGCCGAGCCAGACGGGTCGCAGAAGCCAGGAACCGCTCGAAGCCCTTCTTGACATAGGTGTCGTTATCCTCGGCGCTGCCGAACAAGCGCAACGTCTGGATGTTGGCGAAACTGTCGGTGATCCGGCCATTGAGGACCGAGGCATTCTCGGCGTTTTCGGCGGCGCGGTTGCGCATGCGTGGCACGAAATAGCGCGCCATGGCCAACACCGTGCCGATCCAGATGACCACCAGCGCGGCCATGCGCCAGTCGAGCTGGGCGAAAAGGAAGATCGTCGTGCCGGCAAAGATCGTCAGCGCCCAGCCGATCTGAATGACGCTGGCGACGAAATCGTTGAGCGACTGGGCGGCCTGGGAAACCTTGGTGACCAGCCGGCCCGCGAAATCATCGTTGAAGAACCGGATCGACTGACGCGAGACATAGGCATAGGTCTGCCAGCGCACCATGGTGGTGAAGCCGCGCCCGATGGTTTGCTCTTCAACGAGCGCCTGGAGCGCCGGCGCGATGAAACGGCCGACAACGACCACGCCCAGCATCACCGCCAGTTCAGTGCCATGCGCAGCAATAAAGCCGGTCCATCCACCGGCTGCATCGCTGGATTCGAGCAGGTCGATCAGCCGGCCCATGTAGAAAAAGAACAGGGCCTCAAACAGCGAGGTGAGGCCCGTGAAAGCAAGAACCGCCAGGTAAGGGGCCTTGGCCTGGCTGATATAGTACCAGAGAAATGCCCAGATCGTGTCGGGCGGCTGCACGTTACCCTTGCGGCCGAACGGATCGATCCATGTTTCGAAAACGCGGGAAATGCGCGCGGGCAGGCTGAGAGAGTCTTGCTTCATATCCGTCAAAATAAGACCTCTCCAGAATATATCAAGATATATCTTTAAGCCTGCCCGCCACGCTCATTGTGCAGCAACCTCTTCGGCCTCGGCATCGATGAAACCACCCGATTGCCGCGCCCACAAGCGGGCATATGTGCCGCCGGCAGCCACCAGTTCGGCATGCGTGCCCTGCTCGACCACCCTGCCTTCCTCGAGGATGATCAGCCGGTCCATCGCCGCGATGGTCGAAAGCCGGTGAGCGATGGCGATCACCGTCTTGCCTTCCATGAGCATGTCGAGCTGGCTCTGGATGGCGGCTTCAACCTCGGAATCGAGCGCCGACGTTGCCTCGTCCAGCACCAGGATCGGAGCATCCTTGAGCAGAACGCGCGCGATCGCAATGCGTTGCCGCTGCCCGCCGGAAAGCTTGACGCCGCGCTCACCCACGTGAGCGTCATAACCGGTGCGGCCCTTGGCATCGACGAGGCCGAGGATGAAATCATGGGCCTCGGCTTGCCGAGCCGCCGCATACATCTCCTCGTCGGTCGCATCCGGCCGGCCATATTTGATGTTGTCGCGCACGGAACGATGCAGCAGCGAAGTATCCTGGGTCACAACTCCGATATTGGCACGTAGCGAATCCTGGGCCACCGACGCAACGTCCGTGCCGTCGATGAACACATGCCCGCTCTGACGGTCATAAAAGCGCAGCAGCAGATTGACGACGGTCGACTTGCCCGCACCCGACCGTCCGACAAGGCCGATCTTCTCGCCCGGGCGAATGTGCAGATTCAGCCCTTCAATCACCTTGGTGGACCCGTCATCGCCCTTTTTGCCGTAGTTGAAGGCAACATCCTTGAAGGCGATCTCGCCCTTGACCCGTTCGAGCCGCGGCGCGTCGGGTTCATCGGCGACCATGGCCGGGAGCGAGAGCGAATTGATGCCATCGCGCACCGTGCCGATGTTTTCGAACAGCGCCGACATTTCCCACATGATCCACTGGCTCATGCCCTGAAAGCGCATGACGATGGCGGCCGCAGCCGCGACCGCGCCCGCGGTCACCGTGTCGTTGAGCCAGAGTTGGATGCCGACGAAGCCCACGGCGAACAACAGCAGCGCGTTGAGCACGGTGATCGCCTGGTTGAGGATGGTGACGTAACGCATCTGGGCGTGGACGGTCTGGAGGAAATCATCCATCGCCTCATGGGCATAACTCTCCTCCCGGCTCGAATGGGAGAACAGCTTGACTGTCGCGATATTGGTGTAGCTGTCGACGATGCGGCCCGTCATCATCGAGCGCGCATCCGCCTGGCGCTCGGAAATGCGGCCCAGCTTGGGAACATAGTAATAGATGAGCCCGCCATACGCGACGATCCAGACGATAAAGGGGATCGCCAGCCAGATGTTGTTCATCGCCGCGAGCACTACCGCGCCGATGAAGTACACGACGACGTAGTTGAGTACGTCGAGCAACTTCATCACCGTTTCACGCACTGCCAATGCCGTCTGCATCACCTTGGTGGCGATCCGGCCGGCGAACTCGTCCTGGAAGTAGCTCATCGACTGGCGGATCAGGTACCTGTGCGCCATCCAGCGGATACGCTGGGGGAAATTACCCAAGAGCGTCTGATGGATGATGAGATTGGAGAGCAGTCCGAGCACCGGCAGCACGACGAGCACGAACAGGCTCATCCACAGCAGCGTCGGCCCCTCATCGGCAAGGAAGGTCTCCTTGTTCGCTCCCGACAGCCAATCGATGACGCTGCCGAGAAAGCCGAACAAGGCGATTTCGCCCAGGGCAACCAGGGTCGTGAGCACCGCCATGATGGCGAGCGGAAGTTTGACGCCCTGCATGTAGTGCAGACAGAACGCGACGATGGATTTCGGCGGCTGCGCGGGCGGCTGTGGCGGATACGGGTTGAGGAGATTTTCGAACCAGCGGAACATCGGAATTACCCGAGGGAAGAGAAACGGCATCACCGTCGGCGCCTTCCCACATGCGCAGACGGAAATGGGTCAGATAATTTAGCAAGCCTGAACTTGATAAATTCGCCGGCGGCGATCGTCAAGCCCACGCCTGAGACAAGGACGGCCCAACGGAGCCGCCCCCGACACCGGGAGAGCGCTTCGCGAGCCAATCGGATTACCACCTTCGAGCGCGAGTCGCATGGCACTGGCATGACAGAAGCCGCCCGAAGATCGCCGCGCAGTGGCACCGTTAACAAAGCGGAAATATTTTTCACAGGCGCTAAGTGACTCTGCCGACTCTACAATTTCCAGGCAAGCGGCAGGCGGCAAAAAATGCCTATGGACAAGAGTCAATGTGTTGATTCAAAGTCTTAGCATCACTCAATCGGTGGGGGCAGCCGCGAAAACCGGCTGGTTCAAACATGGGATCGGCGGAGACATCCGGCGTCAGCGGAAAGGGACTCGAGGCACAGCCATCAGGTGCCACCCGTCGGATTTTGGCACTGCCCGAACTCTCATTGCCCACTCTTGCCGCACTCGTCGTCACCATAGCATCGGCTGCATCGTTCCTCGCTTTCGACATGGTGCGCACCGAGGCGGATTTAAGGGACCGAGCGGCACTTATAGCCACGCTTGCGGCAACGCAGATCAGTCCCGAGCAGCTTGGCGCCCTGCCGCAAGACACGATCGCCATTCCACCCGCGCTGGCCAGCGACGCCCATCTGGCCGTCAGCGACAGCCTGGGTACGGTCGTGTTCAGCACTGCGCCGGGGAGCGATCCCTTCAGCCTCGCAGACTACATCCATGCCGCCGCGCCTTTGGCCGACGGCGCTGGCCAGATCTCCGTCTTCGTTCCGAAAGGCAAGATCCTCGACAATCTGATCCTGAGCCATGGCTGGATCATCGCCGCGCTGTTGGCGGGGCTTTTCCTTCTGTTCCGCGATCGAGGCCGAAACGCTGGATCGGTCAACAACGTGAACCGCCTCATGCTTCCGGCGATCGAGGCCGTACCCTACGGTCTTGCGCGTTGGCGAGAGGACGGGCGCCTGGTTTGCGCCAACCCCGCCTTTGGCCGCCTGCTACGGCTGCAATCGATCTGCACGACACCGGGAACCCCCTACTCCGCCGTCAGCCGAACCATCTCAGGCAAGATTTCCGCACGGCCGGTTCTCGATGTGGCCCGCCAGCGTGTCGTCGAAGTCGAACGCAGCGACGGAACCGTAATCATGCTGGACGAACGCCCCTGCCCCTCGGGCGGGTTCGTGACCATCGTGACCGACATCACCGAACGCAAGGCCGCCGATCGCATGCTCAGCGCCATCCGCGAGGAGCAAAAGAGCCTTGCCCGGCGCTACCATGAAGAAAAGATAAGGGCGGAAGCATCGAGCCGTGCCAAAACCAGCTTTCTGGCCCATCTCTCCCACGACATTCGTACCCCGCTCAATCACATCATCGGTTTCGCCGACATGATCCGGCTCGAGACCTTCGGCCCGCTGGGCGATCCCAAATACAAATCCTACGTTGCCGACATCAAGCGCGCCGGCGAAAAGCTGCTGTCTTCGTTTGCCGAAATCCTCGAATACGCCGAACTCGAAGGTGGCCGCAAAGCGTTAAAGCGCGAGCCCGTATCGCTAAGAGACCTGCTTTCCGGGTGCTCGGCGCGGTTCGAAACCCGCGCGGCGCGAGCCGGCGTGAGGCTCGAAATCGCTGGCGAGGCGCGCGGCTGGCTTTCGGCGGATCGACACTATCTCGATCGCATGCTGGCCAACCTCATCGACAACGCCTTGCGCTTCACGCCCCAGGGCGGGCTCATCCGGGTAGCCGCCTGGCCGGCCGGCGACGGGGTCGTGCTCGAAGTCACCGACACCGGCACCGGAATGACCGAGGAGCAGATGTCGCGGCTCTCCCAGCCCTTCGCCCTCTCGGACGCTGCGTTCGCCCGCCAGCATGCAGGCATCGGCCTGGGGATCGCCATTGCCCGCGCCATTGCCGAACACAGCGGCGGAAGGCTGGCCATCGATTCACTCGAAGGGATCGGCACCACCGTGGCCATATCGCTCCCCTTGGCGCGGGGCGGGGAAATCCCGCAAGCACCTGTCGCGATCATGCCCGACCGGGCTGCGGCCTAGCCCTTCATTTGAGCATAGAACTGCGCCGCAGTCGCGCTCACTTCCTCCCGCATCGCGGCTATGTCGGCCTCAAGGCGCGAGAAGTCCGGATAATTGGTGCGCCGCGCCACCAATTCCCGAAACGCGGGCGTCCATCCCTCATCCTTGAGCGGATCGATGAGGCAGGCGCTCATCAATTGCAGGATGTTGCTATAGGTCGTGTGGATTTCGGCCAGCCGCTCGCCTTTGGCCAAAATTCCCGTTTCGCTTAGCCGCAGCAGCACGCCGGCCGGTGGAGCCTGGGGGATGCCCAGCGTTTCGCCTTCGAGAAGCTGAGCGGTCTGGGCAATGAATTCGAGATCGACCAACCCGCCTTGGTGGAGCTTGAGATCGAAAGGATGCCGCGGCGGGCGCTCCCTGGCCATCAGGGCACGCATATCCAGAACATCGCCGACGATCTTTGCCCGATCGCGCGGCAAAGCCATGATCTCGGCAATCTCGCGCTCGACCGTCTGAGGCAGGTCCCTGTCACCGATGAAAAGCCGAGCCCGGGTCAGCGCCAAATGCTCCCAGGTCCATGCCTCGTCGCGCTGATACGCGCGGAAGCGCCTGAGGCTAGTCGCCAAGGGTCCGGCATTGCCCGAGGGGCGCAGGCGCATATCCGCCTCGTAAAGCACACCCTCGGCAGTGGGTGCCGAAATAGCGGCGATCAGGCGCTGGGTCAGGCGCGTGAAATATGTCGAAACGTCCAGCGCCCGCTCGCCATCCGACCCCGTGCTTCCCTCGGGCACGTCATAGAGCAGAATAAAGTCGAGGTCAGATGTCAGCGTCATTTCCCGGCTGGCCATTTTGCCGAAAGCCAACAGGCCAACGCGGGCGCCGGGCACCGCGCCGTGACGTTCGGCGAAATTCTCCCGGACGGCCGCGAATAGGCGCGCAAGCAGCGTTTCGGCCAAAGCAGTGAACTGCCGCCCCGCCTGTTCAGCCGACAGCGCGCCGCCCACCAGACCGGCGGCGATCAGGAATTTCTGTTCCTGACCGATGATGCGCGCCCTGTCGATCAGATCCTCGAAGCTGCGGGCCTCGGCAAGGAACGCATCGACGCTGGCGACCAGCGACTCCGCAGTCGCAATATAGCCGGCAAAGGATGGATCGATCAGCCCATCCACCACATGGGCGCGATGGATCACCGCCTCGGCCAGCCGAGGGGCGGACGACATGAAATCGAGCAAAAGCTGGCGCAGATAGGCGTGATTGCGCAGCAGCGCGAACATCTGGACGCCCGCCGGCAGGCGCGTCAGGAAATCGTTGAAGCGCGAGAAAGCCACATCGGCATTGCCGCTCTCGGCAAAGGTCTTGAGAAGCCCCGGAATGAGTTCGGTCAGATGCTCGCGCGCCTTGGCGGCACGCGTGGCGGCATAGCCGCCATAATGCCATTTGCGGATGGTTGCTGACACAGCGGCAGGGTTGGAAAATCCCAGACCAGCCAGAGTTTCCAGCGTATCGGGATCATCGTCGCTACCGGTGAAGACGAGATTTCCCAATTCGCCCGAAAGGCTCTCGCCTTCCGAAAACAACTCGGCATAATAATCCGAAACGCGCGACAATGCGGTCCGATAATCGGTTTCAAACTGCTCACGCGTTTCATAACCCATCAGCAGGGCGATCTCGGCGACACCGTCCTCGGTTTCCGGCATCACGTGGGTCTGCTCGTCGCGCAGCATCTGCAGGCGGTTTTCCACCGCGCGCAGGAACCAGTAGGTCTGCTCGAGATCCTGCGCGGTATCCTCCCCGATCCATTTGCCGGCGACCAGCGCCGCAAGGGCCTCGACCGTGGGCCGCACGCGCAGGTCGGGGTCGCGGCCGCCGGCGATCAATTGCTGGGTCTGGACGAAAAACTCGATCTCGCGGATACCGCCGCGCCCGAGCTTGACGTTGTGCCCCAGCACGCGCTCGGCGCCGACCTTGCGGTGAATATTGATCTGGCGCTTCATCGCCTGGATGTCGGCGATCATCGCGAAATCGAGATGCTTGCGCCAGATGAACGGGACGAGTTCCTTGAGGAACCTGTTGCCGAGCGCCAGGTCGCCGGCGCATGGCCGCGCCTTGATCCAGGCAGCGCGCTCCCAGTTCTGTCCCCGCGATTCATAATAGCCCAGCGCCGCATCGACCGAGATCGCCACCGGCGTCGATCCCGGATCGGGGCGCAGGCGCACATCGGTGCGGAAGACATATCCGTCCGCCGTCCGGTCCTGCATGATCGCCACCAATCGGCGAACGATGCGAACATAGAACTTGTTGTGATCCGCATCGGACGGCAGCACCCCCTGATGCGGATCATAGAAGGCGACGATATCGATATCGGAGGAATAGTTGAGTTCCTGCCCGCCATGCTTGCCGAGCGCGAAGATGGCGAGGCCGGAATGGGCGGCATCGGCTTTCTCGGGCGGCAGCGCCAACCTCCCATCTCGAGCCGATTCAGCCATCAGGAAGTCGATGGCTGCCTCAAGCGCGGCATCGGCGAGGTCGGACATGCAGCGTGTGGTCTCGCGGGCCGACCATACGCCACCGATCTCGGCCACCGCAGACAGGAGCGCCCCCCTGCCCTTGCCGACCCGCAGACGCCGGGCGACCTCCGCCTCGTCGGCTGATCGGCCGGCGCCGCGCATGTCTTCGATCAGCGCCACGAAGCTTTCTTCGGGCTCCCGCCTTAGCGCGCCAGCGAACCATTGCGCGTGCCGTACCGCCAGGTCACGCAGGTATGGTGCTGTCACAAAGATCGGAGCGAGTGTCGATGCCGCCGCTTCAACGGCGGCACGGTCCTCCGGATCGTTCAGGGCAGCGAGCACATCGGAGCAGCCGCGTTCGTCAGCACCGCCTGGCAGCGGGCGCAGTTTTTGGCCAAGTGACGTCATAGTCTCACCGTCCCGCTAGAGAGGAAAAGTGATGACCGCTTTTGCACCCGGCTCATTGTTCTCGAACCGGACAGTGCCACCGTGGAGGCGCACGACTGCAGAAACGAGCGCAAGCCCCAGCCCGGCACCCGCTTCCGTACGGCTGGCCTCCAGCCGCGCGAAGCGTTCGAACACGCGCTGGCGCTCGCTTTCCGGTATGCCGGGGCCCGTGTCGGCGACTTCAATGACGATCCTCCCGGCTTCGCGCTTCGCGGCCAGCGTGATGCTGCCCCCGTCCTCGGCGTTCTTGCCGTACTTTATGGCGTTTTCGACAAGATTCACAAGGGCTTGCCCGATGAGTTCGCGATTTGCCTGCATGCGGATTCCCGGCTCGATCCGTGTCTGCAGGCTGATACCGGCGTCCTCGGCGACGGGCGTATAAAGCTCGGCGACGTCGGCGGCGGCCTCGCTGATGTCGATGTCGGAAAATGCTCCGGTCGACGTCCCCGCCTCGGCCCGCGCGATCAATAGCAGGGCGTTGAAGGTGCGGATGAGCTGATCGGATTCGGCGATGGTCGTTTCCAGCGCGGCCCGCTGGGCAGCCGGATCGGCGTTCTCGCGCAGGGCCGCTTCCGCTTTGTTGCGCAGGCGCGTGAGCGGCGTCTTGAGGTCGTGAGCAACGTTGTCGCTTACTTCCTTGAGCCCAACCATCAGCCGCTCGATCCTGTCGAGCATGGCGTTAAGGCTCGTCGCAACCGCGTCGAACTCGTCATTGCGGCCGGTCACAGGAACGCGCTCGGACAAATTCCCCGAGATGATCTTGTTGGAGGTGCCCGTTATGCCGTCGATGCGCCGCAGCACGTAGCGGACCGTAAAGCCCCCTGCCAGCACCGACAGCAGGATGATCCCCAGCGTGCCGGCAAAAAAAGTGCGCAGGATGATGGCATTAAAGCCCCGCCGCTCCCCCACATCACGGCCGATCACCAGGCGCAGGCCATTGGGAAGCTCCAGCGATTCGACAATCGCCGTCCCTTGCGTCGGCACCTGCTCTTCCGGGCCGCCATAAATCTCGCGGCCGCGCTCATAGGCAAGCTCGAACCGTCCCGGTTCGGCGAGAACCGCCGGAGGAAAATCGGTGACGTTGCCGGCGATCATGACGCCGGTAGGGTCGCCCAGATAGTAGATCCCCGGCCCCGGTCGGTCGGCCAGCCGCTGCACCGCAAAGGCAACGGCGCGGATACCGGACTGCCGCGACAGTAAGCGGATTTGCGCAATCTCGCGCTCGACGCTGCGGAACTGCTCGCGCTGAAGCTGGATGGTGCTCTGATAGGCGATCAGAGCCAGAAGAACGATGGCAAAGCCCACGAAGATGGCGATGAACATCGCCGTGAGGCGAACCGTGGTCGTCCGCCACAGGTTGCGAAGGCGAAATGAGCGCTGTGGCGCGTCACTCACGGATCACATATCCCGCGCCGCGCACAGTCTGCAGCAATTGGCGCTCATGGCCTTTATCCACCTTGGCGCGCAGCCGCGACATGTGCACGTCGATCACATTGGTCTGGGGGTCGAAATGATAGTCCCAGACGTTTTCGAGCAGCATGGTACGGGTGACGACCCGCCCCGCATTTTTCATCAGATATTCGAGAAGGCGGAACTCGCGCGGCTGCAGCACGATCTGCTCGCCGCCTCGCTCGACCTTGCGCGAAAGCCTGTCGAGCACGAGATCGCCCACCTGATAGGAGGTCGCCGCCTCGCTCGGGGCCGAACGGCGCGCCATGACTTCGATGCGCGCGAGAAGTTCGGAGAAGGCATAGGGTTTGACCAGATAGTCATCGCCGCCAGCGCGCAATCCGGTCACGCGGTCGTCGACTTCGCCGAGCGCAGAAAGGATCAGCGCCGGCGTCTGGTCGCCTTCGGCGCGCAGGGATTCGATGATCGACAGGCCATCGCGGCGCGGCAGCATGCGATCGACGATCAGGACATCGTATTCCATGCCTGAGGCCATGGCGAAGCCGGTCTCACCATCGCTCGCGTGATGGGCGATATGGCCGCATTCATCGAGCGCCTGAATGAGATAGGACGCCGCTTCGCGATCGTCTTCGATGACCAGGATTTTCATGGATCGCCCCCGATGCCCCAAACTGCCGGCGAGGCGATACACCCTCACCGGCAAGCGAACAGGAACAGCATCGGGGCCGAGCGTAGCCCGGCCCCGATCGTTATTATTCTTGTTCTTCGGCCTCGAGCGGGATGCCCACGAAGCGTGCGACGCCATCGCGGGAGATGCGCAGCGAGATCGCCGATTTGCCCTCCTCGCGCGCCGCATCGAGAGCGGCAACGAGGTCTTCAGGCTGGGAAATGGCACCGCCATTGGCTTGTTCGATCACATCGCCAGGCATGACGCCGCGCGCGGCGGCCGGGCCCTGCGGATCGACGTCCTCGATCACCACGCCTTCCCCATCGGGATTGGGAGCAACGGCAACACCGATATAGGAGTTGGTCGCCTCAGGATCGGCCTGCTCCTCCTCGGCGGGAGTTTCGGGCGCGGCTTCCTCTTCCTCGAGACGGTCCAGAGTAACGGTGATGTCGAGTTCCTCGCCACCGCGGATCACGCCGAGCACCACATCGGATTCGGGCGAACGCTGGGAGATGACGCGCGAAAGCTCACGCGCATTTTCAACGCCCTCGCCATCGACCGAGACGATCACGTCGCCCGATTCGATGCCGGCATCAGCGGCCGGGGCCCCTTCGATCGGCTCGGTGACCAGTGCGCCATTGGTGTTGGCGAGCCCGAGCGCGTCGGCAAGATCCTCGTTGAGATCCTGCAGCGAGACGCCAAGGAAGCCGCGGGTCACAAAGCCATTCTCCTGGAGCTGGGAGATCACGCTCTGGGCAAGCTGGGCGGGAATGGCGAACGCGATACCCACATTGCCGCCCGAGGGCGAGAAGATGGCGGTGTTGACGCCGACGACCTTGCCCTCGGTATTGAAGGAGGGGCCGCCCGAATTGCCGCGGTTGACCGCCGCGTCGATCTGGAGGAAGTCGTCATAGTAGGAGGCGTTGATGTCGCGGCCACGGGCCGAGACGATACCGGCGGTCACGGTGCCGCCGAGACCGAACGGGTTGCCCACGGCAACGACCCAGTCGCCCACGCGGGCTTCATCGGTCGCAAATTCCACGAAGGGCAGATCGTCCCGCTCTTCATGAATCTTGAGCAGAGCCAGATCGGTGCGCGGATCGGTGCCCACCACGTCGGCGGCCAGTTCGGTATCGTCCTCAAGCAGCACCGACACTTCGGTGGCGTCCTGGACGACGTGATTGTTGGTCACAATGTAACCGTCGGGCGAAATGATGAAGCCCGAACCCATCGCCTGCATGAATTCGCGCGGACGGTTGGGACGGTCGTTGGGCGCGTTGAACGGTTCCTCGAACTGATCGAAGAAGCGGCGTAGGGGGTGGTCTTCGGGAAGATCGGGGAATTCGAACTGGAAGTTCGGACCGCCCTGGATCTGCTGCATGGGCGCTTCGACGCTCACCTGGACCGAAACGACAGCCGGTGAAACCGATTCAACGAGGTCTGCAAAGCCGGTCATCGGCGGGTTGCCGACCTCGGTGCCCACCTGCTGAGCCTGGGCGGGTTGCGTGTTTACGAAACCGGCACCGAGCGTACCGGCAGCCGCAACCATCGCCAGCGCGGAGGCGGCGACCAGCTTGCGGGTCGGTGTAGAAAGCATTTTGGCCATGGAAAAGTCCTCTCTCATACACACCTTGGGTTTGGTGTTGCGGTGTATGTAGTAAGTCGCGTCTTTCCGCGCAGTTGCGCCTACATTAAAACTTCGTAATGGAGCGGGCGGAAGTGTGGCTTTGAAAAAGCCGTTGGCGGCAGGGCGCACTGCCCCGCCGGTTGGCCCATCGCATGAGGACCGCTCAGCTCTTGCGAAGCTTCTCGAGCGCCCTGGCCTCTTCGGCAGACAGCCCCTCAGGCGCGGGCACGGGCTTTCGGCGGCGCACCGCCCAAACGACCAGCGCGATCAACCCACCGATCAGAAGAATGGGAGTGGCGACCCAGAGAATGATCGTATGGCCGGCAAAGACCGGGCTGAGCAGCACGAACTCACCATAGCGCGCCACCACGAAATCATAGACTTCGGTGTCGGTATCCCCAGCCACCAGCCGCTCGCGGACCAGCACCCGCAGGTCACGCGCCAGCTCGGCATCGGAATCGTCGATCGACTGGTTCTGGCAGACGAGGCATCTCAGGTTTCCCGAGATGGAACGCGCCCGTTCTTCGAGCACCGGATCGCTCAGAACCTCGTCAGGCTGCACAGCCCCCGCCGCCATGGGCGCAAGGAGCGCCGCAAGCATCAGCAATCCCGCAACGAGACGCTTCATTCCGCCGCCTCCGCTGCCCGTTTCCTAGCCCCAGCCGGCGCGCCGATCCGCATGCGGCGATCGCTGAGGGAAAGGAAGCCGGCCCCGGCCATGATGACCGCGCCCAGCCAGATGAGCAGCACGTAGGGCTTGTGCCAGAGGCGCACCACGCGTCCGTCAGCACCGAACCGCTCGCCGAACTGCACATACATCTGGCTAAAGCCGTAGGTCCGGATACCCGCCTCGGTGGTCGGCGTGCCGCTCACTGCATAGACCCGGCGTTCCGACGTCAGCGCGCGTTCCCCACCCCAAGGCGAGGTAATGGTGAAGCTGCCCTGCTCGGCAGTGAAGTTGGGGCCGCTCACCTGGGCTTCGCCCTCATAGGTTACGGTGTAACCGGCAATTTCCATGGCTTCGCCGGGACGCATGGAAGTTACGATCTCGGTCTGGAACGCCGTTGCGCAGACGATGCCGATGACAGACACGCCGACGCCGAAATGGGCGATCGCCGTCGACCACGCGGTCCGGGGCAGTCCCTTGAGCCGCGCCCAGCTCTGGCCGAGCTTGACGCGGCCGATCGCGGCACGATCGGCCAGTTCGGCGATCGCACCTACCATCACCCAGATGCCGATGCCGAGCCCGATAGGCGCGAGGCTGACCGGGAAGCCCATGAAGCCGAAGACCAAAAGCGTCAGCACGACCGTGGCGATGATCGCCGCCATCAGCCTCTGCCCGACGGCGACGAGGTCACCGCGCTTCCAGGCCAGGAACGGGCCCACCGGGATCAGCAGCAACAGCGGCACCATGAGGGCCCCGAACGTCAGGTCGAAGAACGGCGCGCCGACGGTAATGCGCTGGCCGGTCAGCGATTCGAGAACCAGCGGATAGAGCGTGCCGATCAGCACGCCGGCCGTTGCCGCCGAAAGGAACAGATTGTTGAGGATGAGAGCGCCTTCGCGGCTGATCGGGGCGAACAGTCCGCCATGCCTCAAGGCCGAAGCACGCAGCGCAAAGAGGGCAAACGCGCCGCCGATGAACAGGCCCAGCATGGTCAGGATCACCATGCCGCGGGTCGGGTCGGACGCAAAGGAATGCACCGAGGTCAGAATGCCCGAGCGCACGAGGAACGTGCCGAGCAGGCTGAGCGAAAAGGTGATGATCGCCAGAAAGATCGTCCAGATCTTGAGCGCGCTGCGCTTTTCCATGACGATGGCCGAATGGAGCAGCGCGGTGCCCGACAGCCAGGGCATGAAGCTGGCGTTTTCCACCGGATCCCAGAACCACCAGCCGCCCCAGCCCAGCTCGTAATAGGCCCAGTACGAGCCCATGGCGATGCCAAGGGTCAGGAACGCCCAGCTCGCCAGCGTCCAGGGCCGCACCCAGCGCGCCCATGCTGCATCGATCCGGCCGGAAACCAGCGCGGCAACGGCAAAGGAAAAGCAGATCGAAAAACCGACATAGCCGAGATAGAGCAGCGGCGGATGGATCGCGAGCCCGATATCCTGCAGCACCGGATTGAGCTCGGTCCCATCAATCGGCGCAGGATCGACACGCCAGAAGGGATTGGAGGTGAAGAGCACGAATCCCGAAAACGCGGCCACCATCAGGCCCTGATTGGCCAGCACCAGCGTCTTGAGATCGCCCGGCAGGTTGCGCCCGAAGGCGGCCACCGCAGCGCCGAACAGAACCAGGATCAGCACGAAAAGCAGCATCGAGCCTTCGTGGTTACCCCAGACGCTGGTGATCTTGTAGAGCATCGGCTGGAGCGAGTGGGAATGGGCCACCGCAAGCTCCAGCGAAAAATCGGAAACCGCGAAGGCCTGGACGAGCGCGGCAAAGGCCAGCCCCACCAGCGCGAACTGCAGCACCGCCGCCTGGGACACGAAACGCTGGACCAGCTCGCTTCCGCGCCAGAACGCAAAGCCGATGCCGGCCTGCGCGATGGCGAGAACGAAAGCGAGAATAAGCGCGAAATGTCCCAGCTCGATGGTCATGGCCGATTATCCTTCCTCGCCCTGCCAGACGCCCTGCTCCTGCAGGGAATCCGCCACTTCGCGGGGCATATAGTTTTCGTCGTGCTTGGCCAGCACGTTGGTGGCCAGGAAGCTCCCGTCAGCCTGCAGGCTGCCTTCGGCCACCACGCCCTGCCCTTCGCGGAACAGGTCGGGCAGGATGCCGGTATAGTGGGCGGTCATCTGACCGGCTCCGTCATGGACGACGAACGTATTGCTTTCGCCTTCCTGTTCCCAGCTTCCCTCGAGCACCAGCCCGCCGAGCCTAATGGGCGTGCCCGGGGCAATTCCCGACTCGGCGATCTCGGTGGGCGAATAAAAGAACACGATCTGGTCGCGCAGCGCGGTCAGGATCAATCCCGCCGCCAGCGCGAGCACCAGGCCCAGCCCGGCTATGATGCCAAGGCGCTTTTGCTTGCGTGTCCAGGCCATCTCTACTCCGTCAATCCAATCTCGCGCCCGAAATCCTCGAGCGCAACCCGGTCCTGCCCCGAAAGTGCGGCGAGCGCGCGTTCGAGGTCCTCGCGCGCCGCGTCCTCGCCGTCAAGCTCCAGCCGCGAGCGGACGAGCTGCGCCCATTCTTCGGCGGTGCCGCCCTCATCATAGAGCCGCGCCGCCAATCCATCCACCATGCCGCGAATCATCACGTCCATGGTCGCATCGGGCTCGCTGTCGCCCAGCGTTTCGCCCTCGATCCCGGCCTGAGCAGTAGCCAATCCGGCTCGCGCGGTGCCGATCCAGGCCTCCTCGCCTGTGCCGAGCGCCAGCAATTCCTGCCACAGGGAAACGGCTTCCTGGTATTCCCCGGTTCCGGTCAATACACCTGCGAGATAGAAGCGCGAGCGGATGTGCGTCGGATCGGCCGCCACGGCGCTTCGCAGCAATTGAAGCGCCTCGTCGGTCGGCTCGCCGTTGTTGTCCATGATCAGGGCTTCGGCCAGGCTCGATTGCCGATCGGCGGTCGGGGGCTCGAGCGCCAGCACGCGCCGCCATGCATTGGCGGCCTCGGCAAAACGCCCCTGCTCCATATAGATCGGCGCCAGCACCAGCCAGCCGCGCACGTCATCGGGCGTCTGGACCATCTGCGCCTCGACGGTCGCGATCGCCGCTTCGAGATCGAGTTCGGCCTCCGCCGGCAAGTCCCGGCCGGCAAGCGGCATCGCAGGCAGATCGGCGCGGCCGATCCACGCGTAAAGCCCCAGGCTGACCGCCGCGACCACGGGCAGCGCCGCAAGAACAATGGCCCTGCCCCCACCCAGCTTGGCCGGGGAGGGATTTTCCTTTTCATATCGGATGACCTCGCGCGCCAGCTCGGCGCGTGCGGCGGTCGCCTCGCTCTCGGACAGCCGGCCCGCAGCAAGATCGGCATCGATTCCGTCGAGCTGGTCGCGGAAAAAGGCGTGCGAGGCGTCCGTCGTCTCCGCCGTTTCCCTGGCTCGGCCGACGCCGCGCAGGCCGAGGATCAGCACGCCAATGATGACGAGAACCAGCAATATCGCGAAAATCCAGAACAAGTGTGAGGCTAACCCTTGAAAACCAATGAGATACCGTTTCTATAGGCCAATCCCGCGCGGATTGCAGTCAGGGAATTGGCGCGTTTTTGACGCACCCGCTATCCGCCGCGCGGCAGGTTGAAAGGCCGGCCCGACGCTTATGACCGAGCAATCGAAAACCATTGCCGTGGTCGGCGCCTCGCCATTCGCCTGGCTTCTAGCAGGCCTGTTGGCTGCTGACCACTCACGAGCCGTTGTGCTCCTCGGCCCACCCCCCAATCCACACCTCCTGCGTGCCGTCCCTTCCCTCACGCTCGCGCCGATCGCCCGTCCGCAGACGTGGTCGCTGCTGCGCGCCTACACTCGCCCGGCCGTTCGGCGGCTGATGCGAATTGCTCCGGGTATCGGCGAGCGAATCGACATGCAGCTCAGCGCCCGCTCGGCGGATGCCGCCATCGCGCTCGGCCATATCTATCGCACCGCCGACGGCTTCGGCTTTCCCATCGACCCGCCCGTCAGAACCGCCTCCGCTTCGGTTCTCACCCTGCGCGACGTCAGGGCATTCAATCTCTCGCTTCTTCTTTCCGCCGCCCCCGCTTGGCTCGCCTCGGTCAACGTCGCCCTGGTCAATTCGACGGGCGCGCTCAAGCTCAAGCGCGACGGCAGCGCGAGCTTCGGGACCACGACGATCGATCAGGTCGTTCTGGCCGATGACGCGGCGATCATCGATTGGCTCGAACCCGATGAAATCGCCCATTTCGCCCGTATAGAGCAATGGATCGGCATCGAAACCGCGCCCCAGCGCCACCATCGCTACCGGGTGGGCATGGACCTCGATAGCGGCGCGATCTTCGCCCAGGCCGGCGATGGAATCGTCCGCGCGGCGGCGCGGGACGACGACACGCTGGGGATAGCGCGCATCGCCGCGGCCCTGCCGTTCGATCCCGCCCCCCGCCTTGCGGCCCGCGCGCATTTCCGGCGTCTCGCTACTCATGACGGCGCTCCCGTGCTGGGCCCGACCCGACGCGGGCGGCTGTTCATCATCGCCGGCCTTGGCCCGCTCGATATCGTTCTGGCGCCGCTTGTTGCCACCATCATTGCGGAAAAAGCGACCGGTACGGACGCCCAGTGGGCAGCCGCGCATGGCGCGGACCGCAGGCAGCCGCGCCGCGATATCGCCGAAGTGGTGCCGGGACATCTTCCTGGGGGTGGAGCATGAGCAAGCCGGCCCGGCTCGGTGGGCAGTTGCCGCCCGAATTCTCCCGTCCCGTGATCGACCGGTCGCGCCCCCTGCGCTTCCGGATCAACGGTTACGCCATCGCCGGTTTCGAGGGCGATACGGTATTGTCGGCGCTGCTCGCCAGCGGGGTCGGCTCGGCCGGCGTTTTCGCGGGGCATCCCATCGCCCTCGATGAACATACCGCACCCGCCATCGCGCCTGCGGGCCAGGAGGATCGGTCCGATCTCGCCATGCCCATGGCCCTTTGCCCGGCGATAGACGGCGCGTCGCTGTTAACCCTTGGTCCAAGACCGGACAGGCCCGCATCCGTACTCAGGCTCCTCATGCGCCGCCGCGATTCTCTTGGGCTTGTCTATCGTTCCGGGTCAGCCGATCCGGGAGCCTGGATCGATGCGCCGGCTACCCGCACGATCACCACGGACGTTGCCGTCGTGGGCGGAGGCGTGGCGGGACTTTCCGCTGCTCTTGCCGCGGCCCAACGCGGTCTACGGGTCTGCCTCGTCGAAAAGGAAGCCACCCTGGGCGGGCTGTCGGTGTTCTTCGGCAAGGCCGATGGCGAACCCGCACCCGAGGATATGATCGGCGAACTCACCACAAAAATCGGATCGTCGGGATTGGTGACGCTGCTTCTGGGCACCCTGGCTTTCGATTTGAGCAATCACCGGATCGAGGCCGTCCGTGTCATCCGAAACGGCGCGGTTCCCCAGCCCGAGCGTATCTCCATCTCCGCCGAAACCGTCGTGCTCGCCACCGGCGCTGCTGGCCGTATACCGATCTTTGCCGGCAACCGTTTCCCCGGAGTCGTCGAGGCCAGCTTTGCCTGGCGCATGGCTGCTCGCTACAATGTCTGGCCCGGGGATAACGCGCTCATCCACACCGCCACCAATGTCGGCTACCGCATGGCTTTGCTGGGCGCGGCCAGCGGCAAGGAGATCCTGCGCACTTCCGATCCTCGCATCGATCCGCAAACGCGTTTCATCGAATTCTGCAAGGCCTACGGCTATCGGCTCGGTTGGGGCGTGGCCGTCGCCGGCGCCATGCCATCGGGCCGAGGTCTCGCGGTTGTCACGGCCGATGCTGAAACCGGTGCCATTGCCGACGATCCTGCCGTTTGCGACCGCCTCATCGTTTCAGGCGGCTGGCAGCCCGATCTCGATCTTTGGGTGAAAGCTGGCGGCGAGGTTGCCTGGGCCGGAGGCACGCAGCGCCTCTCCCCCAGCGGAACGCTCGACCGCATCGTGCTCGCTGGCAGCGCCGCGGGCTATGCCAGCCTTGCCGGGTGCGTCGATCATGGACGCATCGCACTGGAAGTCGCGCTGGGCGGCCTGGACCGGCCGGCGGACGACCCCCAGATCGACCCAATATTCGAAACTCCGGACGGCGCCTTGACCGTTGCCGGGCCCGTCCGGTCCAACCAGCCACCCGCCTTCGTGGCGCCCGGTGCCACGCGCGTGCTTGATGCGCCCCGCACGCGCGGCTGGGGCAGCCTCGCCGCGCTGGCCTCGGGAAAGCCGCTTCCGCCCGGGGGCGCACTCACGCCGCTCGAATTGGCCGGCGCCATAGCGGCAGGGCAGTTCGATCCCGCCTTTGCCACCGCCCTGAGTGCCGAACGCTGCGTCCTGCCCCGCGCGCTCGTGCCCTCGGATGCGCCCCATCCTCCTCACCGGCATGCCGCAGAGAGCGTTCCGCCCTATCTCGAACACCGGTTCGCAAGCGCGCAAGTGCAGAAGACGCTGGTATCGGACGAACCGCGCCGGTTCGATCCCGGTTGCCTCGTCTTCGCCAACACCGATCACTATTCCCCGCTCGATGCCGTGGGCGTCATTCTTTCGGGAGAGCCCGGCGCCCTGCGCGCATTGGTGGAAGGCCGCATATCCGACGACGGCACTGTCTATATCCGAGATGGGCAAAAGACCATCCCTGCCCGCTTCGATCGATCGCTATAGCGGTGCGGTCCGCCGTTCGGCGTTGTCGCGGGCCCGGCGCAGAATCTCGGCATACTCCGCATTGAAACGGATTTCGGCCATCTTGATCCCTGCTTCAACCCGTTCGCGCGCCGCCGCGTCACCGGGATTGGCGCGGTAGTGATCGAGTGCCCGGGTCACCAGCACCTCCACCGCCTGCCCGGTCTCGGTCCAGGCCTGGTCGAGCAACGCATTGACCGCCAGCGAATCCCGCGATTGCCGCACTGTCGTGAGCAGATAGAGCCCGTTCAGCGCGGCAAGAATCTGATCGGCATCGACCCGGTCGTTGCCGTCGCGCGGCCGGCGCAGGGCTTGACTCACATTGATGGTGATTTCCTTCATCGGCCGTTCGAGCCGCTCCGAGAGCTTGCCGATGAGATCGGCAATGATCGCGCCCCATACCGACCGTCGCTCGATCTCCAGGGTGGAGTTGATCGCGCGCATAAGGCGGTGAAATCGGTCGATCGATCTGCAGACGAAATCGATATCGGAAAAGAGATTGGACTGACCCGCCAGCTTGCCGATCTGGCCTTGGGCATGGCTGAGCACGGCCTCGACAAGCGGTGAATAGCCGGCATTGGTAATGCGGCTTTCCGAATTTCCGCCTGCGATGACCACCGCTGCTGCCATGGCCCGGCTCGGATTGGCCATCTGGCCGACCATCGCCTGCATCCACAGCGCGTGAGTTATGGGGTTGGTGATCGAGATCGACTGAAGCGCGGCCGCCAGCGTCGCTTCATCGGCAATGGTCCCGACCGCCACGCCGAACCGCTCCGCCTGCACCAGCAAAGGCCGGCGGCGCATGGCCACGATGACGCTCGGCAATCGCCTGCGCGCCTCTTCGCCGCCCAACTGCATGGAGTTGCGCCGTTCGAGTTCGCGATCCTCTTTTTCGGCCGCTGCGTTCTCCTTGAGCCGACCGAGCAGGTCCGGAAGCACCTCATCGAAGGCCTGGAGCGGATCGGCGCCCGCCTCGATGGCATCACCCAACCGAGCCGCCTCGGCCTGGGCGATGTCGCGCGCCATCCAGGCCCATATCGAACTGGCAGCATCGCGTTCGATCGCTCCGGCAAAGAAATGGAACACCGGCGGTTCCACCAGCACGCCCGAGAGTGCGCCCAGAAATGCGTCCCGCGCGGCATTCATCCGGCTGTCTTCACCAGCGGGCATCCGCTGTGAACTCTTCGCGCCATGAAGTTTGTCGGCAAGAGGCATGAAAATTCGAGCTGAGTTGGGAGCGAGGAATCGAAGCTCCGACTCTAGACGCAGGCGGTAAAAAAATCTTTGTGGCGCCTTAAAAAAATCGGGCGCCGCAATCGCGACGCCCGATATCTGTATTGGTACGGATCGGATTTAAGCCGTAACGCTCCAGGCGCCGTCGACTTCGCGGCAGGCCGTGCCAGACCGGGTGTAGGTCTGCCCGTTGAGCGTCACGCGATGGGAAAATTCGCGGCAATCGAGATTGTTGACGCGAACATAGGGGCCCACCGAAACCTGCCCCGAGGCGCCGCCGGAGGACCAGGTGCGCGGGGCGCCGGGACGGCCGAACTGGAGCGCATAGAACTGAGCATCGTTGGCTGCGCTGCGCTGGGCGGTGCTGAGCTGGCTGAGCGCGGCGCCGTCGATATAGTCATAGCTGCCCGGATCGAGACGCGCCTGCTGGATCGGCGTCGAGTCGGTCGGCTGTACGGGCTCGGGCGCAGGCGTCAGGACCGCCGGCTGCGGCGTGGCAACCTGGCTGGGCGCCTGGAACGTCGTCGTGCGGCTACAGCCCGCCACCACCAGCGCCAGCGAAACAAGTGCAATGGCCCTCAACATTTTCATTTCGCAATACCTTTCAATAACGGACGTATTCCGGTCCTCGTCGGTTTCTCTTGTCGGCCATTGAGGCCAAATTGCGTTCGGCTCGGGCACTTCTCAGCCCTATGTCCGGGCCCCTGTTCGAGCAGCCGGCAGCCGCAGGGTAGCATTAAGACCACCCAGGGCCGATCGGCTCAGCGTCAAATCTCCGCCGTAGATGTCTACCAGTTCCTTGACGATATCGAGCCCCAGCCCGCTCCCGGGCGTTTTTTCATCCAGTCTGACACCGCGGCGCAACACTTGCTCCGCTTCTGCGTCCGTCAGACCCGGTCCATTGTCTTCAACGACAATCGTGACGCTCCGGTTCCCGGACTCCCCGCTCTCCCGCGCCGAAAGCCGCACTTCCGAACGCGCCCATTTGCAGGCGTTGTCGAGAAGATTGCCCGCCATCTCCTCGAGATCACTTTCGTCGCCCCGGAACCAGGGCACAGATTTGGGCAGATCCACGGCAAGATCGCATTGCTTGTTGAGCTTGGCCATGACCCGCCCCAGCCTTTCGAGCACCGCCCGCGTATCGGCGCGCTTGCCGACCACGCTCGAACGCGCGGCGAGCCGCGCCTTGTCGAGATAGGTGGCAACGATCCGGCTCATATTGTCGGTTTCGTGCAGTACCGATTTTGCCAGCGTGGACTTGCCGCCATCGGCCTCGTTGCGCAGCACGGCAAGGGGCGTCTTGAGTCCATGGGCGAGATTGCCCACCTGGGCCTGCGCCCGCGCGATGATCTGGGTGTTGGAGCGCAGCAATTCGTTGAGTTCTTCGGCGAGCGGCGCGATCTCCTGGGGGTATGCGCCCTCCACGGTGGGTCTGTCGCCCTCGCGCACCGCCTCGATTGCCTCGCGCAGCCGCTCGATGGGCCGCAGGGCAAAGCGGGCGATCATGCCGCTCATGGCGGCAAGAATGATCCCAACCACCGCCAGAACGATGATCGCCTGCCCCCGGAAGGCATCCACGCGACCTTCCACGTCGGAATAATTTCCCGTGACGGTGATCACGAACCGCCCGATTTCATCGAGCGTGATCCAGCGCTCCACCGCCCTAAGCGTCTGGCCGTAATCGTCGGCAATAAGGCCCGACCGCGTGCCTTGCGCGTTGAAAGCGCCGGCCAGTTCAGGCAGCACCGTTCCGACCATGGAGGGGGAAAAATTGACCAGCGCTCCGGCTTCATCGCGCACTTGCCAGTACCAGCCGGAGGTCGGGCGCGAAAAGCGCGTATCTGAAAGCCCGATCTCGCTCGAGGCCGGCGAGTCCTCTTCCAGCGTCTGCCCCACCAGCGAGGAAATCTGGAAATCGAGGCTCTCGTTGAGGTCGCGATCGAGTGCCTGGGAATAGAGCTCGGTCAAAAGAAAGGCGGTCGCGACCAGCGCGACGACCAGCCACCCGGCCGACAGCCAGAACAGCCTGAAGGCGATGGAGCCCTTCTTCATCAATCCGCGAGGATCTGGTAGCCGAGACCCCGGATGGTCTGGATGAGGTCCTCGGGCAGCTTCTTGCGCAAACGTCCAACGAACACTTCGATGGTGTTGGAATCGCGGTCGAAATCCTGATCGTAAAGATGCTCGGTCAGTTCGGTGCGCGAAATCACCTTGCCCCGGTGCATCATGAGGTAAGCGAGCAGGCGGAATTCGTGGCTGGTCAGCTTGATCGCCTGCCCGTCCACGGTCACCCGGCCCGCCTTGGTGTCGAGCCGCACCGGTCCGGCGGTGATTTCGTTCGAGGCGTGCCCTGCCGCCCGCCGCACCAGCGCCCGCAGCCGCGCCAGCACTTCTTCCATATGGAACGGCTTGGCCACGTAGTCGTCGGCGCCAGCATCGATGCCCTGAACCTTGTCGCTCCAGCGATCGCGCGCGGTCAGCAGCAGCACCGGCATCATCCGGTTCTCGCGCCGCCAGGCTTCGAGCACGGAAATCCCATCCATGCGCGGCAGCCCGATATCGAGCACCACCGCGTCATAGGGCTCGGTATCGCCCAGAAAATGGCCTTCCTCGCCATCGGTCGCCGTATCGACGACATAGCCGGCATCTGTCAGCGCCTGGCAAAGCTGCCTGTTGAGATTTTCGTCGTCCTCGACAACAAGGATACGCATATTTGCCCGCCCGCTCTTTTTATCTATTGCGCACTCAGTGTCAGATTGCGCGCCTGCCCATTGGCTTCGAGCACCGCAAGCACATAAACCGGGCCGCCACCCTGTTCGCACACCTTGACGCTCAGCACCTCGGTTGAAGGATCGATCCCCTCGCGCGAAAGCACCGCCGCTACCGGCTGAATACGCCCCTCGGCCAGCGCCGCTTGAATGGCGGAATTGTCCCAGCACGCCCCCTGCGCCGCAACAGGCATCGCTGCCAGCGGAGACAGGAGGCTCAAGGCCAGGACCAGCGATGTGAGTCGGATCAGGAGGGTGCTTTTCATACGCCCAGTTTTAGCGATCGATTGCTGAACTGCAAATGAACGTTGGTCACTCTCCCTCGAGCAGGGCGTTGACACGCGCAAGAACTGCATCGCCAACTTCGGGGCAGGCGCAGATATACTCGGCGTTTCGCGCCCGTCAGGAGAGCGACTTCAAGTGATCGGAGAGAATGGCCCCGCCCACCTTGTACCTTCCGGCATCAGCACCTCGAAAGGATAGCCCTTGACCTGGTTGGTCATCGGGCAAACCGCGGACAACCCGGTCAACCGGTTGTAGCTCGCTGGCGAAAGCACGAAAGCAGGCCGCCTGCCAGCCTGCTCCCGCCCCGGCTGTGGATCGAAATCGAGCCAGACGACATCGTACCGGTCAGGTACGTAGGGACGGCTAGATTTCATTGCCGACCGCTTTACCGGTGGGCGTTTCACTGTGCAGATTGTCTTGGCTGACGTCGGCCAAGAGGTCGGCAAGTCTGATGCGCCCGCGCGCAGGCCGCACGATAAGTGCACCGCCCTCCACCGAGAGATCGACCTTAGATCCCTCGGTCACGTTGAGCGTTTCGCCATGGCGGCGGGAATTCGCAGCGCGTAGCTGTTTCCCCATTTGGCGACCTGGCAGCTCACACCTTCCCCAACTCGCTCTTGAGCCCCCGCCGCAAAAAGATCACCGCGAACGCTTCCATGATCAGTTGGGCGCCCGAATACTCACCGAAAGCGGGAACCTCGATCCCCAGCGCCTGCGCGATGCCGGCCGCCAGCATCAGCGCGCCGACAATGTAGGTCTTGTAGCCATCGAGAAAGGCCATGTCGTAAACTCCATCGGTTGGTTGAGAAGGAAGAAGAAGCGCAATATCGGCGAGCGCTGCCGCGCGCACATCGGCGACCCGGTTCGTCCAGCCGCGCCCGAAGGCCGCCCAGTGCGTCAGCCGCTGCAGGAAGCCCATCCGCTGGTCGCAAAGCGCCTCGACCAGCGCGCGCGGGTCGCGCTTTTGCACGGCGGCGAGGGTTATTGGTCCCACGAACCCGTCCTGCACCACGCCCACCAGCGCCTGCAGCGTCCTCACCGCGCGGTCGGGTCCGGAATTGACCGCGTAGTCGAACACGGCCAGGTCCACCCCCGCCGGCAACGATCCCGCCTTGCAGCGCTCCCAATAGAGCGCCTTGTAGATCGCCGAAGCTTCGTTCCGCCCCAACGCCTCGACCTCGCTCCTGGGCAAATCCCACCAGGGCTCGATTCCCCGCCAGCGGGCCAGCGTCTTGTGGGTGATCCCCATATTGGTGGCGCCGCCGGGATCGGAGGGATGGTCGACGAACCCACCTTCATGTTTCAAAATCTGCGCAAGGCAACGGGTCCAGCGCGAAGCCGGCATAGGCGTTTTCTCCTTGTGATTGTGTTTGGATGGGGCCGTGCGCCGAACGCCGTTAGCCGTTGTCTGAAAAGGACAATTCGATCCAGTCGCCCCCGCGCCTGACCAGCATCAGGCTGTCCTCGAAATTGTCGAGCACGCGGTCGCCCCCGAGCTTCAAATTTCCCGCCCCGTCGCGAAACGTCAGCGTTCGCCCTGTCGAGCCGGTGACGATCAGCACCGCCCCGTCAAATCCCCCCGAGATCGTCAGAACCTCATCCGAAGTCCCGCTCTCGGGCGCCGGCACCACATACCCGGTCGACGTCGCCAGAACACCGCCGGCGACGGTCGGGAAACTCACCGCGCACCCGGCAAAGCTGCCGAACGTCGCGAAGCCAGAGCCCGCCGCCAGCGTCATCGCCGTCGTGAAAGCCGCCCCGTCACCACTGACCTTGAATGCGAAATCGTCATTGCCCGACAGCCCGATCTCGGCCCGGCCCGACCAGTCGGATTGGAAAATGACCGTAGCACTGTCAGCCTCCGCTTCCTTATTGAGCGTCAGCCGCACATCGCCATTGCCGCCCTCGCCCGCCGGCACGGCCGTAAACAGCGCCGCCTCCGAGCGGACCGCCAGCTTGTTGGTTCCGTCGGGGTCGGTGCCCACCCCAAGCTCATCGACGCCATGCAACAGCGGCCGCCAGCCGCCCGCGCGGAACACCACCGCCCGCCCCGCGCCCTTATCCCAGGCCAGCCAACCCTCCGCCGGCGTCGCGAACCGCCATCCGCCTTCGGTCCAGGCGGCGACCTCCCCGTCCCTTCCCTGCCAGACGCCCGTCGCACCGGCCCCGATGGCATACGTCACCGCCCCCGCCGGCTCCTCCGGCGGCACGGTTTCCGCCAGCCCGTCCAGCCGCAATTGCACCAGTGCGTCGAGCAACAACACCGCTTCGTTGTGCGTGACATGTTTCTGCGCCTGCTCGGGCGCGATCAGCGGCAGTCCGAGCCGCTCGGTTTCACTCATGAAAACACTCCCTGTGCCCTATGGCCCGGCCCCAGCACCGGACTGATCTGCTCGACGGCGAATCCGAACGTCGCGGGTAGCGCTCCGAAATCGGCGACCTGCTCGGTGGCCGGATAGATCAATCCGACCTCTCCCACCGTCACCACCCGCACCACCGTTTCCCCATCGGCAATCGTCACCCGATACCGCTCCGGGGAGAAATCGAGCGGCACGTCCGCGAACGTCCAGGCATTGCCCCCGATCCGGCTGCCCCGCATCCACCTCAGCACCACGTCACCGCTGCCGGCATTGCGGCTGGCCTTGAGATGCACCGGCGCCAGCGGCAGAGCCGTGCCGATATCCACGTCCACGCCAAGCTCAACGCCTTCAGCATCCCGCAGCCCTGCATAGGCCCGAAACGCCCGCCGATCGCCCAAAGCCCCGTGCGGGGCCGCCACTCGCAGGCAGTGCCGGTCGAGTACCATCACGCGGTTGCCGACCCCAGCCACCTCGGATCGCGTCGCGTCCAGCCCGCGAAGCAGTCCCGTCAGCCGATAGATCGCAGGTCCGACAAGCTCCGCACGCTCGAACCCGACGACCTCCCAGTGCCCCGCATCGGTCAAAACCGCCAGCCGGTTCGCCGAAGCCAGCACAGTCTGCGGCTCCGCCGATGCCAGATGCCCGCCATAAAGTCTCACCTCCAGTTCCCCGGCCCGATCCCAAACGCCGCGCGGCCCTTCCCCCAATTCCAGCGTCAGTTCGCCCAGCGTACCCGGCACCGTGAGCACTCCAAGCTCGCTGCCAGTCCCCGCATGGCGCAGGCTGACGCTTCCCGGCCACGGCTCGGCAAATCCTGCCGCCACCAGTTCGGTGCCGCCATCAGCCGCCGGCAGGTGCGCCACCGCAATCACTGGCGTCACCGGAATTGGCGGCCGCATCTGCGGCACGCGCCGTGGCGGAGCGGCAATCGTTCCCACCACGGTTTCCCCACGCGCCGAGGCCGATACGCTGCGCATCGCCCCGTCCCGCACGGCATCGACAACGAACGGCCCATCCGCCACGCCATCGACGCCGATCAAATCCCCCGCTTCCAGCGCCATCAGCGACGGCGGCAGCGCCAGTTCCAGCGTGTCCCCGGCCCGTCGTATCGCGCCCAGCATCCCCTCGGCCACCGCCCGCGCATCGGCGGGGTCAAGCACCAGCCCGGTCTCCACGCCCGCATTGCGCTCGCCTTTGGGCGAAACCGCCAGCACCGAAGCGGTCTGATAGTCGCGGTCCCTGTCGAAGTAATTGAGCGTCAACCGCCCGGCCATTTCCGCCGGATCGCTCCGCTTGCGCGACAGCAGCGCCCCATCGGTCACCGCCAGATCCTCACGCGCAAGCGTTGCAACCTCCCGCGCATCCCCGCGCCGCCACGCGATGCCCTGGTCCGTATCGAGGACCGCCAGCCCCAGAGCCTCGACGAGGCTTGCCGACGCATCGCGCAAGCTGGCGACCGCCTCCACACCCAACCCCCGCACCAGCGGCGGCTTTGCGTCGATCCGGCTCACCGTCACGCCGAAATCCTTTGCCATGGCGGCGGGCAGTTCATCGGCTCCTGCCGATCCCAGGCGCCCGTTCAGCCAGTGCCCCGTCTCGTAATTGGCCGCGTCCGACCACACCTCTGCCATCCCCGGAAACGCCGGATAGGGCCGGGCGTCCCAGCACCAGAGATAAATCCTGCCGGTGTCGAGCATCCGCCCGCCATAGACAGGCGAGGTCGGATTGTGCGCCGCTTCGCGCCAATAGTGATGACACGCCCTGAGCGCCTGCCGCTGGACCAGCGGATCGGGCGTCCCGCTCGAAAAGGGCGGCCGCGCATCCTCCGTGCTCTTGGGGTCACCAAACGCATTGGGCGCATTTGGCCCCTTGTCCACCGCCCCGCATCCGAGCTCGGTCAGCCAGTATGGCTTAGAAAACGGCACCCACGCCGTCGGCGTCTCGTTCCGCACACCCCCGATCCGGTCGTGATGCGGCTGGCTCCAGAAATTTTCCAGGTCCTTGTAGCGCCAGATCCAATCTTCCCCATGCGCACCGTCGCTGATCGGCGTGCGCACCTGCGCCTCCCGATCGGCCTGGGATGCATAGAACCAGTCATACCCCTCGCCGCCCGCGATATTGCCCTTGAGATAGCCGAGATCATGGATCGAGCCCGCCACCTCGGCATCCTTGTGGCTCTCCCCGTCCCGCCAGTCGGCCAGCGGCATATAGTTGTCTATACCGATCGCATCGATATTGTCGTCGGCCCAGAGCGGGTCGAGATGAAAGATCTTGTCCCCTGGCGCATTTTCCGGTTGCAGTCCCGAATATTCCGACCAGTCCGCCGCATAGGTGATCCTGGTCGCCGCCCCCACAATGGCACGCGCTTCCCCTGCCAGCTCACGCAGCGCGTCGACGAACGGAAAGCTCGAAACTCCCGAGCGCACCCAGGTCAGTCCCCGCATTTCCGAGCCGATCAGCATCGCATCGATCCCGCCCGCATCGCGGCCCAGCCGTGCATAGTGCAGGATCATTTCGCGATACCCATTGCCCATGAACGCGGTCACCTGCCCGGCGGCCGCGCTCGTGCCATTCGGCGATCCGGGAACCCCCGGCGCCGGATGGCAGGTGATCCGCCCCCGCCAGGGATAGGCCGGCTGCCCCGCCCCGAGCGTATAGGGATCGGCCAGCCCGTTCCCATGCGGAATATCCATCATCACGAAGGGATAGAGCGTCACCTTGAGCCCGCGCGCCTTCAGATCGGCGATCGCGGCCTTGACCGCCGCATCCGAGGGTGTCCCGCCATAGGCCGGCCCGCCTTCATGCGTGCTCACCACATTGGCCGCGCTCCGCCCGATCCCGGCGACGGACCAACGCGTGCCCTTGACCTCCTTGTCCCGGCCTTCGACGCGAGGTTCCACCAAACACTCGCCGCACCGCAGATCGGTCCCGAACCAGGAGACCACCAGCCCCACATGTTCGAGGTTGGGGCACAGCGCCACCAGCTCGTCGATCGAGATGTCCCAATCCGATCGCGCACCACTCAGATGGCAGTTCTCTGCCTCGCTGCGCCCCGGCCCCAGCACCCGCACCCTCGGCTTCGGATCATACCCGAATTCGGTCGAGCCCGGGATCACGCACACCGCGCGGATATCGCGCTCCAAATCCCCCACGGGCCGACAGATCTCCGCCGAGATATTGGGAATGCGGTTGCCGAACGGGGTCAAATCCAGCCGCTCGAACACCAGATAGCAAATGCCGCGATAAGCCGGCGCCGCCCCCTGCCGCGCCACGATGAACCCGTCCGGCTCCTGATCGTTCGTGCCGCGATAGAACCGGATATCGAGCCCGTCGGTTTCCAGCACCTTACCGTCCGCCCAGATACGCCCAAGATGGGCCACCTCGCCCTCGCACAGCGCCAGCGCGAAGCTCGCGGCGATCGCACCCTCCTCGGCGCTCCGCCCGAATCCCTTGATCCCGGAACTCTCCGCCGCGATCCGTTCCAGCTCGGTAGCCCAGATGATATTCCCCGACACCCGGCTCCAGCCATAGATTCGCGGGATCGGCCCGCCTTCGCTCGATCCCGTCAGCCGTACATCGCTCTGGGCCCGGCTCGGCCGTTCCCCGAAGAGCGCATTGTCGACCGCATTCCCCGCCAACGCCCCGAGCGCCCGCCCGATCGTCGCGCCAACCGGCCCCCCCATCGCCCCGCCCACGACCTGCCCAGCCAATGAAAGCGCAAGTGTCGCCATGAATTATACCTTTCTTGCTGGTGTTAGCTTGATCGCTCCGCCTCACGGAAACCGAAACACCCCGGCCACCCGCCGCGCCCAGCTCTCCCCCATCGCCACCTCGACCACCCCCAGATGCTCCTGGGCATGCACGAACCGCTCCGGCCCCACCATCACCCCGCAATGGCGCGCCGGCAGATGCCGCATCAGCCGAAACAGCACCACATCCCCAGCCTCCACCGATCCCTCTTTCGCAATCAGATACCGCCGCGCCCCCACCTCCAGCGCATCCCCGATCCCAGGATCGCGCCAATCGGCGCCATAAGCCGGCACCGCCCCCGGCTCGCCGCCGTAAAGCGCCCGCCACACACCCCGCACCAGCCCCAGGCAATCGGCCCCCGCGCCCCGCAATGCCGCCTGATGCCGGTAGGGCGTCCCGATCCATCTCCGCGCTTCTTCGGCAATCGCCTCGCCCCGCGTCACGGCACGATCCTGCCGCCATCGAGACGATCTCCGCTCCCCGGATAGCGCAGCACGAAATCATTGCCCGGAATGTGCGGAAATCCCTGGAAATTGACGGCATTGCCGAATTTTTTCCCGCATGTCGCAAACTGCTTGTCGCACCCGGCGTAAACCGTAAGCGTGTCGCCCACCTCCACCCAATCCTCCACCGGACGGTCGAAACCCAACCTCTCCCCGTCCTGGCGCACCACCGCGTCCTCAACTCCAACCCGCCTGCCGGACGTCCACCGCGCGATCCCCTGGCCGAACCACCCTTGGACAAAGCCGTCGAGCCCGCTCACCGTTACGCTCGCCGCGCCGGACTTGCCTGTCACCACCGCATCCGCGCGATACTCCGCCTGCTCGATATCCACCCCGCATCGCCCATCCCCCAACCGCGCATCGCACACATGCTGGTAAAGCCGCCCCCTGGGCACGTTCAGCGCATGCTGCCCGGAGCGCAGCTCGGCCCGAAACACGCCATCCTCGCGCGTGATCTCCCCGATCGTATCGGTCCGGATCAGCGCCCGCTCGTCCACCTGCCGCCAATTGACCCGCCAGCTCTCCACCCGCGCCCCGTCATAGCGCCCCAGCGCGATATCGTCCTCGGAGATGGCCGCCGAATGCAGCACTCCCAGCACTTCGGAGGTCTGGGTCTGCGCCCCCAGCCGCTGCACCGTCTCCCCGCCATCGAGCCCATGCGCCGGCCGATACTTCGTTCCCCCGAATGCGAGCGCGACGTCATGGTCGGTGAACCCCAGCACCACCCCATCTGCCCTTACGATCTTCCAGCACCAGCACAGCGTCGTCGCCCCACTCGCGATATGGGCAGCAAATCCTTCCCCGAACCGCCTCATTCCCCGATCACCTCGATCACCGGAACATGAGGCGCCACCGCCGCATCGAACCCGCTCAATTCGATATCGAGCCGGTCGGTATCGAACCGCACCGGCACATCGAACGCGAACCCTGCCGTCACCACCGCGCCCTCGGCCGGCGCCGCCTCCAGCGTCACCACCCCGGTCAGCAGATCCACCGCGAACGCCACCTCGGCCCCATCGACGGCAACGCTCACGCTTCCCGCCACCGGCTTGGTGATCGGCCGCAGATACGGATCGAACGCGGCGCCATAGCGCTTGACGAGCTGGAACGCTTTCCGCTCGCCATCCCCGATCCCAATCTCCTGATCGACCGCTTGCCAATCGAGCGCGTCGCGCCACAGAAACGAATGAAACCGCCCCCGCCGCTCCTCGAAGAATTCGAGCACCACCGCCATATCGGCCCGCGATTTGATCCCGTAACCGGCATTGTACCGCCGCCGCGCATGCGCCCACCGGCTGTTGCGCTCCTCGCGCCCCGAGGCGAGCGTCACGATATCGGTCGCCCGCTCCGGCCCACCCTGCGCCCCCAGCGCAATATCGAGCGGAAAGCGGATTTGATGAAAAGCCATTGAAAATCCTTTTGAATTCTCGCGCAAAAGGGTGCTCCCAAGCAGCGTCGGCGTCCTTGCCATCCCGCTGCCACGCGCCACCTTCTCCCCTGGTGGGAGAAGGTGGATCGGACCGCCAGGTCCGAGACGGATGAGGGGGGCGCCGAGTTTCCACACAAACCCACCAGGCCGAAGCCCCCGCGCCAACCTTTCCTTCGCCCCTTTGGGGAGAAGGTGGCCGCGACGCGGTCGGATGAGGGGCGCTGAGTCTCGGCAATCACCACCGCCGGAAAACTAACTCCCCCGCGTCCCCCGCCGCACGGCTCTGAGCAACATCGCGCTCACCTCCGCTTCCGCCGTCGCAAAGCTGCGCGCATCGCTCGCCGTCACGTTGAAATTGACCGTCACGGCCTGTCCGCCGCCCGCCGCCACGCCCAATCGCCCGTCGGCCCCGCGCCGCAGCGGCAGAATGGCCTCAGGCCCCGCCTCCCCGGCCAGTCCCCACTGCCCTGCCATCGGAAAATAGGTCGGCGCCGAAAGCACCCCGCCCTTGGCAAACGGCCTCACCGGCGCCAGCGCCGGATTGATCCCCGCGAACAGGCTCTCGATCCCCCCGGCCACCAGATCACCGAACGGCCGCAGTGCCGCCTTGAGCGCCACATCCGCGAACGCCCGCCCGATATCGACCAGGAGTGTCCGCAGCGACCGCCCCTCGCTGATCGCCCCGCGCAGCGACCGCGTCAGCGACGATCCCACCGCGCTCCCCAGATCGCGGATGCGTTCGAGCTCCACCGAAACGTCCACCATCTCCGCCTCGAATGCTTCGCCAAACAGTTCAGCCATCTCACTCTCCATCCGGATGCAACGCCATCAGCCTTTCGAGCGCCCCGCGATCGAGCGGTGCTCCCGCCCCGCGTCCGGTCAGCCCCGCATGCGCCGCCGCCAGCTCGCGCGGCGTCATCGCCCAGAACTGGCGCGGCGAAAGTTTCAGCACTCCCAGCCCGACCGCCATCGCCGCGTCCCACGGAAACCCACTCACGCTGCCTCCCCGAACGTCGCCTTCAAAAGCCGCACGCAGATCTCCGCCGCCCCCTTCAATCCACCTTCGATCGACAGCCGCGCCAAATCGTCATCGCTCACCGCATTGCCCGCCCCGCGCAGCCCGGCCCCAAGGATCGCCGTCAGATCCCGCGCCGAAACCCTGCCTGCCGCAAACCGCTCGACGAGCCCGTTGAGGTCCCCCGCCTGCAGCCGTGCCTCCAGCTCGGCCAGCGCGCCCAGCGTCAGGCACAGCGTCCGCGTCTCTCCGCCGATCACCGCGTCGATCTCGCCCCGTTGCATATTGGCCATTTCCACCCCCTAGACCGCGCTGAACGTGATTTCGCCGGCGCTTTCCAGCGCCAGCTCGAACGTCACCTCGCCCGCATGATCGCCGGCAAATTCCAGCGCCACGATCTGGAACGGCCCCTGGACCGTCCCGAAATCGGGCAGGATCAATTGCCAGTCGCGGATCGTCCCGGCAAAAAACAGCGCCCGCACCTGCGCGTCCGAGGCTCGATCCTTGAAGATCCCCGACCCCGAGATCGCCGCCCGCTTGATCCCCCCGCCTTCCAGCAGCTCCCGCCACCGCCCGGCGCTCTCGGCATCGGTCGTATCGACGCTCGCCGCATTGAACGCGATCTGCTTGGTCCGCAGCCCTGCCACCGTCACAAAACTCCCCAACCCTTCCGGATCGAGCTTCAAAAGCATGTCCTTGCCACTCTGGGCCGTCATTGATTGTTCCTATGTTGAAAAATCGAAATGCCATTGCTCGAGGCCAGCGCCGCGCACCCCCTCACCCCGGCCCTCTCCCCTCGAGGGGAGAGGGAGGCTCTTTCCGCCAACGCCCCGCGCCAATCCTCCTTCTCCCCGCTGGGGAGAAGGTGCCCCGCAGGGGCGGATGAGGGGTACGCATCGGCATTGCCGATGCGTCAGCCGCAAGGCTGACAACCGCCGAGACACCTGACGCCATGAAAGCACCGCCGCCCGCCCCAAGAGCCCCCTTCTCCCCTGGTGGGAGACTTCGAACCGTCCTCTGGCCAATCGTGCCGGTGGCACGATTGGAGGTGAGAAGGCCATGAGAGCTACGCTCGAATGGCAGGGGATGAGGGGGGCGCTGAGCCTGCGTCACACGCCCGCGCCTGTAGTTCACCCCATCGGCTCTGAATAAAACCGCAGCTCCACCGCCGCCCGCGCCCGGCCGGTGGCGAAATCGATCGCTGTCTCGGTCCGAACGTGCCGGCGATGGGTCACCGCATGGTCCCCCGCCTCCAGCACCCCGCGCATCGCCACGGTTTCGATCCGATGCGCAATCTGCAGCGCAGCCGAACGCGAGGGCTGCGGGCTCCAGCAATGGACCGTCAGCCGATGCTCCATCCCCGGCGCATCATCCCCATCGCGCGGTGCCGCATCGTGCCGCAGGATGGTCACGTAAGGCGGCTGCATCCCGCGCGGCGGCGCATCGAAGATCGCCCCCTCCCCGATCAAAAGCTTGAGCGGCCCATCCGCCGCCCAGGCCGAAACCAGCGCATTCTGAATATCCTGAAGCGCCGCCATCTAACCCACCATCGCGGTTTCGACGCACAGGCACGAAAGATACGCCCGCCGTCCGTTGATATCCTCGGCCTCGACCACTTCGAGCGCCCGCCCGCGATAGACGATCCTATCGCCCGGCTTCACATCCTTGCGGAACCGCATCGTCACCGCGTGGGTCGATGTCGCCGCGCGCCCGTCGCCCTCGCGCATGATCCGCGCCGAGCGGGCCCGCACCCGCGCCCACACCGATGTGATGGGTAAAAACAGCGTCTCGTGCCCGCCATCGGGCATCAGCGCCATTTCGCGGCGCTGAAGTTGCACCCGGTCCCGCAGCGTGCCGACCGGCGGCACCTCGCCCCTCACAGCCGCACCCGGCGATAGGCGGAAACCAGCCGCTCGAACCCGGCGGGCACCGCCGCCCCTGCGCCCGAAACCAGCACCGCGTCCCGGTTTTCGTACCAGTATGCCACCAGCGTCTGGATCGACTGCACCAGATCCGCCGGTACATCCTGGGGCTGGGTCCCGAACCCGGCGAGATAGTCGATCTCGACCCCCATGCGCCGCCGCAGCACCGGCGCGCCCTCGATCGCCGCCGGACAGATGATCCGCGCCGGGACGGCCTGCCCGTCAGGCAGAAACTGCTCGGGCCCGATCCGATGCGCGCCACCCTCGACGTCATAAGCGCGAATTTCCGTCAGCGAGATCATCGGCGACACCGGCAACCGGATCGCCCGGTTTTCCGGCCAGTCGTCGAGCACCACCCGCCAGCTCTGCTCCAGCAGCGCCCGGCTGGTCATGCTCTCCACATGCACCCGCGCCGCCACGATCAGCGCCTCGATCAGCCCGTCCTCGGCCTCATCCTCGACGCGCAGATGCGCCTTCATCTGCCCAAGCGAAACCGGCTCCTGCGCGGGCCCCGCCAGAAGGTATGACGTCATTGTTGTTCTCTTTGATTTTGTTGGGTTCTAAGGACGAACCCGGTTGTGGCTCATCCCGATTTCGGTTTTCCAAGCGCTTGCCAGGTTCGGCACTCCCAACCAAGGCGGAGATGCCCTACAGACGGCGCAGAGGAAAAGACACCTGGCACTGGTGTCGGAACTGCTCGAACTGGCCGACGACGGACTACGATCAACGCGATACGAAGCCTTCGAGCGGCGAGCTTTGCAACGAGTGCCAAGCCAAGGAAAAGGCAGGCACTTGCTCCAAATAGTGCAGGTGCCGAACTCAAACAGCAGCGTGCATTGAAGCGCTGCACACTCCTCATCCGACCGGGCTTTGCCGGCCCACCTTCTCCCTCAAGGGGAGAAGGGAGGGCCCGCCGCAGCGTTTCGGCAAACGACACGGCTGCAAAGGGAGCCTCCCTCTCCCTTCAGGAAGAGGGGTCGGGATAAGGGGTGCGCTGAGGTTGCGCCGCCGCCTAAGCCAGCGTTCCGCCTACGCCGCCCCGGTCTAAAGGGATCGCCGCTTCCCCGGCAAGCTCAGCCCCCTCATCCCCATCCCTTCTCCAACCAGGGAGAAGAGGATTCTCCTTGCAGCGTCTGTGCTTCTGCCGAAACACTTGCCCAGCGCCACCCTTCTCCCCTGATGGGAGAAGGTGGATCGCCCGAAGGGCGAGACGGATGAGAGGGGCGCAGCGCTCGAAAAATGCGCCTAAGCCAGCGTTCCGCCTAAGCCACCCCGGTCTAACGGGATCGCCGCTTCCCCCGGCAAGCTCAGCCCCCTCATCCCCATCCCTCTCCAACCAGGGAGAAGGGGATTCTCCTTGCAGCGTCTGTGCTTCTGCCGAAACACTTGCCCAGCGCTACCCTTCTCCCCTGGTGGGAGAAGGTGGATCGCCCGAAGGGCGAGACGGATGAGGGGGGCGCAGCGCTCGAAAAATGCGCCTAAGCCAGCGTTCCGCCTAAGCCACCCCAAACTTCAGCAGCTTGATCGCATCATAGTCCGCAATCCCGCCGCCCACGCGCTTGGTGGTATAGAACAGCACATAAGGCTTGGCCGAATACGGATCGCGCAGGATATTGACCCCCTGCCGATCCACGATCAGATACCCACGCCGGAAATCGCCGAACGCGATCGAAAAGCTGTCGGTGTCGATATCGGGCATGTCCTCGGCCTCGACCAGCGAGAAGCCCATCAGGCTCGCGCGCCCCTCGGGGGAGGCCGCCGGCTGCCAGAGATAGTTCCCATCCGCATCCTTGAGCTTGCGCACCGCCCCTTGCGTGCGCCGGTTCATCAGCCAGGTCGCGTTCTGGCGATACCCTGCCTTGAGCGCATAAACGAGGTCGATCAGGCTGTCGGACGGGTCGCCCACATCGAAACCGGCATCGGTGCCCGTCGCCACATAGCCCAGCTTCTCCCAGGCCCAATCGCTTTCATCCACCGCCTGAGCGTTCAGGAAACCCGACGGCTTGTTGACCCCGTCTCCGGTGATGAACGCCGCCGTCTCCTGCTCGGCAAAGGCTGCGTTCACCTCCTCGGCGATCCACTGGCCCACATCCACCGCCGCATCGTCCAGAAACGCCTGCGTGGCCGCCGGCATGGCGTAGAGTTCGGTGGTGGGGAAGGTCAGCTCGTCGATCACCTGCGAACTGGTCTGGCTGCGCGCCGCCGTCTCGCCCACCCAGCCGACCTGCGGTCCGGTCACGGTGATCGGCTTCTTGTAGACAGAACTCGACACCTGCCGCACGCCGCAAATCGCGCGCATTGGCGAAACGGCCGTCAAAAGCTTGGCGATTTCCGTCTCGGTCTCGGCCGGCACCAGATAGCCGCCATCGGGATTGGCCCCCACCGACAGCGCCTTTTCCTCGCCGCGCTTCACATAAGCGGAAAACGCATCCTTATACTCGTCGCCCTCGACGCGCCGCCCGCCCTCGAGCGCCGGCCGTGCCTTCTCCACCGCCACACGGTCGAGCGCCGATTTGTGCCCATCGAGAATGGCGTTGAGCCGATCCAGCTTGCCCTCAAGCAGCGTATCGGCGCTCCCGCGCTTTTCCAGTTCGCCGAGGCGCTGGTCGTTGGTGGATTTGAAATCCTCGAACGCCGACATGAATTCGGCAAAGAGCGCATTGACGTCCCCCGCAGCCGGCATCGCCGCCGCCTTGTTCTCAAGGCGCGGTTCGATAGTCTTTGTCATCGATTTTCCTTTATGTTTCGCGAATTGATAGCCGAAGCTCTACTGCGTTCTCAGCAGTTTCGTCGCCGCCCCGAGCGTTGCGGCCAGATCCGATGCGGCGGAAATCCGCGCCGCCTCCATCATCGGAAAGGTGACGATGGAGATTTCCCAAAGGTCCACGGCCCACAGCCGCCGCGTCCCCGTCCTGCCCTCACGGGTCGCCCGCACCGCGCGGAACCCGATGGACAGCCCGTCGATCGCCCGCTGCGCGATCAGCGCCCGCAGGCTTGCTGCCCTCGGCACCCCGTCGAGCAACCGCCCGGACACCTTCAGCCCGAACCCGTCCTCGACGATCTCGTCCCAGAGCCCGATCGGCTCCTTGGGATCGTGCTGGAACAGCAGCCGGACCCTGTCGGCCCCGCGCGCCCGGAGGCTGTCGCGAAAAGCCCCCGGCATCACGATATCCCCGCCCCCATCGACCCGCCCGAACACCGACGCATAGCCCGAAAACCGCCCATCCGCATCGATGGCGACGTTCATCGCGCCGTCTCCGGCTTGCCCTGCGCCGCCTTGGCCGGCCGGCGCGCCAGCGTTCCCGCCAGGTTCCAGGCGAATTGCCTGAACACCTGGGTCGCTTCATTGCCCGAACTCTTGCCCGTCTTGCGTCTCCCCATCAGTCCTTATCCCTGAACAGTCGATTGAGGTGGGCGATTTCGGTGACGAATGCGTTGTACCGCTTGTTGGCGGCAGCCAGCTCGCGCAACAGCAACAGCGCCGCCGTACTGGCCCCGCTCGCCCACATAAACAGCGCCAGATGCGCCAGGTCCCCCTTGGCGAGCACCGTTGAAATGATCTCGTCCATTTTCGATTTCCTCTTCGAAGACCGCCGCAGCCCTGTATTGCTGCAACCTCAGCGCCCCCTCATCCGAGCCGGCTACGCCGGCCCACCTTCTCCCACAAGGGGAGAAGGGTATTGGTGTTCATGGAAGCGCCGGCGCCTACCAAACGCCGCGCTCAGCCCTGCGGCTTCCCCACAACACTCGTGCCAATCGCCCCTTCTCCCTCAAGGGGAGAAGCGGCGCTCGGAGCAGCGCTTCTGCAAGACCTGAAACACTGCCAAGAAAGCCCCCTCTCCCCTTGAGAGAGAGAGGAGCTGGGGGTGAGGGGTGCGCATCGGCACCGCCGATGCGTCAGCCGCGAGGCTGACCTTTCACCGCGTCCGACGCCTCACAGCGCCGAAGGTTGTCCCCACGCCCGCGACAAGAGCCCCCCTCTCCCTGGTGGGAGAGGGGCCGGGGGTGAAGGGGGCGCTGAGCTTCCGCATCAAACCCCGCCGGCCAAGTTCCTCACCGCCTGCCAAACCCCAGCAGCTCCCGCTTCTCGTCATCGGTGAGGAAATCGGCATTCCCCACCCGCTCCCAATCCTTGGCCCGATCGGCAGCCAGCGCTTCAACCATGTCGAAATCGGCCACCAACTCGACGCCCCCAAACGCCGGCGACAGCCAGTGCCCCAGCGCACCCGCCACCGCGTTGACCAGCGGGATCACCGTCTGCCGCCACAACGCCCGGCTCGCCTCGGCATAGTTGGCGTAGGTGTTGTCTCCCGGAATCCCCAGCAGCATCGGCGGCACCCCGAAGGCCAGCGCGATCTCCCGCGCCGCCGCATTCTTGGCTTCGAGAAAATCCATGTCGCGCGGGGTCAGCGCGATCGCCTTCCAGTCCAGCCCGCCCTCGAGCACCATGGGCCGCCCCGCATTGAGCGCCCCGGTGAACCCCTCCTCGAGCTCCCCCTTGAGCCGCTGGTACTGATCCTCAGTCAGGTTCCCCGCCGCCGCATTGTAAACCAGCGCCCCCGATGGCCGCGCGGCGTTCTCCAGCAGCGCCCGGTTCCAGCTCGTTGCCGCGTTGTGCGTCTCGAGGCTCCCCTGCGCGGCGGCCAGCGGCGCCAGCCCATAATGGTCATCCAGCGGATCGAACAGGCTCAGATGCAACACCCGCACCACCGGCTCGGTATCGAGCATCAGCCGCTGCGTCTTGCCGCCAGCGGTGTAGGCATACCCCACCGGCCACCCATCCTTGCCCGCGATTACCGCCATCCGGTCGGGCCGCAGCCCATAGAGCCCCTTGACCTCCCCCTCCACGATCGCCGCATCGAGATAGGCGTTCCCCGCGATTTGCAGATAGGAAAACACGCTTTCGAGCAGCGCCTTCCCATCCTGCCGCCGACTGGGTCTTCTGAGCAGGTCGAGCAGCGGATGCTCGCTCAGAACCCGCTCCCCGTCATGCACCTCCAGCGGCACCCGCGCCGCGCTCTCGGCCACCAGCCGCACGCAGCGATAGACCACCGGATTGCGCGCAAATCCCTCATTGGCAAGCGCCACAAACCCTTTCCGCGCCCCGCCGCCGATCCCGAGCGGCGAAAGCGTAAACAGCGTCTGCGCCGCCTTGGTCTCGATCGGCGCACGCGTCCGCCCACCCCGCAGGCGTTCAAGCCAGTTGGCCATGGTTTCCTCCCTGTCTGGATTGTCTTTCGAGGACCGCCGCAGCATCCCCATCGTACCCAAACCATACCCCACCACCGTGACGCGGGGATAAGTTTGGGCGACAAAAAACCCCGCCGAATGGGCGGGGTTTAATCTATTGACGCGTTAAAAGCCTTCTTGGACTTTTCCTGGCGATCGCCGAACCGGCGCCGACCAAGCTTTCGAAGCGGGACCAGGCTCGGCTGTGTTCCATCATCTCTTCGATCTCCTCCACCCGCGTACGCAGGTGGGCGATTTCGCCATCGAGATCGTCATATTTCTTGGCAATAGCGGCAACGGCTTCCCGGATGGCGACGCGCTCTTCATGCGCATAGCGTGCTCGCGCACCTGGTTCAGGTATCACGAAGCCTTCGCGCGCTTTCGCGGTATCCATCCACTCAGCCAAAGCGTCTCGAGCATTTTTGAGCGCATCTTCAGGCGTATCGCCGTCGGCCATGCACCCAGGCAAATCAGGGAACACGGCGAGATAGCCACCGCCTTCGTCCTCCGTCAGAGGGCGAATGACTACTGGATATTCCATCGCGTCACTCCTTTTCTATCTGCTGTTTGGCCGCTTCGTGCGCGCTGACCATTTCCACGAGTTCGCGGATGTAAACAGGCTTGATCGGCCTCTTATATGGTATCGTCAAGTGCCCAGCCAAATAGGGGCTCACAGCCTTGTAATGACTACCGTTGGATGGCGGCTGCAACTCTATGCCATGCTCGCCGCAAAGCTTTCGTATTGCGTTAATGTCCCAATCTGCCCTTGGGTTCAGCCGCATCTGCTCAAGTAGCGGCTTTTTCGGCGCCATTGTACCCCCGTCCAACTGCCAGCGTTACCAAATACCATGCCGGTGCCGAATGTAAACTGGAACTCACACCCGCACCCTCGGCACCGGCCCCTCGCGCAGCAGCAATTCCGTCACCGCCCACACCAGCGCGTCCAGCCGGTCGGGTGAGTGCCCCTCGGCCAGCCCGTCCGGCCCGAAGGCGCACAGCTCGTCCTCGAGGTCGGCGAACATCCCCGCATGCTTCACCCGCCCCTGGGCATAGAGCGCCGCGACCGGCTCGGCCCGCACCCATTTGCCCCGGCTGGCCCGCACGGCGCGCACCGGCACGCCGGCATCGACCTGGCCGAGCACCTGCCCCACCAGATCGCCGCCCTGGTTGACCTCGGCGACGATCGCATCGGCGGAGAACTCGTGAAACGCGGTGACCGCCACGCGCGCCCACCCCACGGGCGAGGTGCCCTTCACCGTCCGGTCGGCCAGAACCACCGCCCGGTCGCCCCAGCGCCCCGCCACCACGATGCCGCAGGCATCGGACGTCTTGCGCCCGGTCACCGGCGGGTCGACGGCCACCACCACGCGGCTCAGATCGGGTGCTTCCCCGATCCGCCCCGCCTCGATCTGCGCCCGGTTCCACAGCGCGCCAGGCATCTCCTCGACGAACTCGCCGTCAAGCTCCTGCCGTCCCAAAACGGTGTCGTTATAGCGCGCCACCACGGCCTGGAGGAATGCCGGGGCGAGATTGTCCCGGTTGGCCTTGGTGGCCATGCGCGTCACCACGGTGTTCGGATCGGCCATCAGACGCTTGAGCAGGCGCGTGGGCTTGGGCGTGGTCGTCACCAGTTGACGCGGCCTCCTGCCCAGCCTCAGGCCGAATTGCAGCATGTCCCACGCCGCTTCGGCCTTGGGCCATTTCGCAAGCTCGTCACACCAGGCGGCGGCAAATTGCGGCCCGCGAAACCGTTCCGGGTCGTTGGCCGGCATCAGCCAGGCCTCGGCCCCGTTTGGCCACACCAGCACGGCGCGCGCCTTGTCCAGGCGCGGCCGCTCGGCGCGGCGATGGACCGAGAGGATCCCGGAGACGCCCTCGACCATGATCGCGCGCGCCTCGGCCATGGTTTCGCCCACCAGCGCGATGGGCGAAACCGGACGCGGGGCGGCCACCAGTTGGCGAACCCATTCCGCTCCGGCACGGGTCTTGCCCGCCCCGCGCCCCCCGAGCATCAGCCAGGTCGTCCAGTCGCCCTCGGGCGGCCGCTGCATCTTATGGTTCCAGATGGTCCAGTAGCATTTGAACTGTTCAGCCTCGCCGGGCGTCAGGTTCTCGGCCCGCTTCACCATCGCCGCCTTCCGGGCGGCGGTCAGGGGCGGCAGCCTATTGTTCGACGTCAAGCTCTTGGATCCGCTGGACGAGACGTTCGCGAATGGCTTCGAGCTCGGGGTCCATGCGCACCCTGCCCGAACGTGCCTTCTTTTCCGCCACCTCCATGGCCCCGATCCTGTCGATCGCCTTGGTCATGGATTCGAGCATCCGCATTTCGGTCGCGCTCATGGGTTCCTCGTTCATTTTATGCTCCATCCGGGCAATCTGGCGCTCGATCAGGGACAGCATGCGCTTGAGCAGTCCCCGCTTGCCGGTCACTGGATTTCGCAATGTCCAGTTCTCTTTGCGCCGGTGATAGTTGAGTTGGTTGCGCTTGATTGCATGGGTGGCGACGAGGTCGTCGATGGGCACCTCCCCCGCCTCGTATTCCGCGCGTATCCGCGCCCAGTCCGGCTCCGCCGCCTCGGTCATCGCTCCGATCCCCGCTGAATTGAAAAGGTTCGGTGAGATCGGCGCTTTTGCTGAAGCATTCAGCACCCGGAAGCACCGTGGAGGGGCCGTTGCTGCCGGCCGCACCAATCTCACCGTGCCACAACCATACCCCACCACCGTGACGCGGGGATAAGTTATATGAAAAAGGCCCGGCCGCCTGAGCAGCCGGGTCTCGGGAGGAGGCGTTGGCCAGCCGCGTTACATGCCGCTCATGGCTTGGATATGCTCGAGATGCATCTGGAGTGTGGGCAGGGTTTCGGTGGCGAAATCGCGCAGCGCGCTTTCCTCGCCTTCGGTCGAAAAGCCTTCGAACAGGGCGATGGCTTCTTCATGCGCCGTCACCTGGGCTTGGATATAGGCCTGGTCGAACGCGGCGGCATCGGCCGCCGCAAGCTCGTCATATTGCGCCTGGTGCTGCTCGTTCATGGCATCGGCCGGGGTCACCCCGTCCTCCTGGGCGGCGGCCATCATGTTCTCGCCCGCCGCCGTATGGTCGGCCACCATCTGCTCGGCAAAGGCGATGACTTCCTCGTTCTCGCTCGTTTCGAGCGCCAGTTCGCTCGACTGGATCTCGAACATGTTGGACGAGGCCGCCATGTCAGCGAATTCCTGCGGATCGGTAACCGGCATCGGCGCGGCGGGGGTTTCGGTCGCGGCCTGGCCGAAGGCCCCGGCGGCCGGGGCCAAAAGCGCGACGGCCAGGCCCAGGGCGGCAAGAGAAAGCGGTTTCATTGGGGGAACTCCCTTATTGGTGATCTCGATCAAACCGGTTCGCCCAGGCGACGTTCCTGCCCGTAACATGGATTGACCTTCCACCCCGTACCCGGTCCTCCCCTTAGGCAAAGCCGATACCCCGAGGCCCGTCCCCACCCCTCGTCACCCTCGTGCCCGCCCCGGAATGACAACGAAGGATTGGGAGCACCCGCCACCCTGTCATTGCGGGACGTATTCCCCGAATCCAGCGCAGCGCTTTCCCAGCCTCGGCATCCCGCCAGGGACAAGGCATTCGCCCCCACCACAAGTTCGCCTTTTTCTTGGAACCCTCGCCGTTCGTCGGGATTGTGCCCCTAACCATTTCACCGACGGAGGGAACCATGCAGGACACGCATCGCGCGCGCCGCGGCTTCGGCTTTTGGGCCGCAATGGTCATCGGAGCCATCGTTCTCATCTTCGGATTGCCGATTTTCGGCGGCGGCATCTGGCTCGCCGCCCTGGGTGGGTCCTGGTATTACATCTTTGCCGGCCTTGGCCTTCTGCTCACCGCCTTCTTCCTTTTCCGCCGTTCCATGCTGGCGGTCTGGGTCTATCTGGTAACGTTCATAGGCACCGTTGCCTGGGCGATCTGGGAAGTCGGCCTCGATGGCTGGGCCCAGGTTCCGCGCCTCGTGGCGCCCACAGTGGTTCTCGTCCTCGTCCTCGCGCTGATCCCGGTCCTCAGAGGCCGCTATTCGACGCCGCGCGGCACCGTTGCCGCCGGCGTCGCCGGCATGCTGGCGCTTTCCGCCTCGATCGCGGTCCTCAACTTCTCCGGCGATGGCACCGCCGTCGCGCAGGACGCTCCCGCCGAAACGGAAACAGAAACAGAAACCGAGGCCGAGCCCGTGCCCGCTCCGGTGGAGGACGCCGATGAACCGGTGACCGAGGTCTTGCCCGAGCAGCCCGGCGAAGTCCCCGCCGGTCAGGCGCCCGCCGTCCAGGCCGAACCCGGCGAGCCCGCCACGGCGGCAACGGAGGCGCCGGCTGCCGAAAACCAGGCGCAAACGCCCGCTCCGGCCGAGGATGCGCCGGGCGCCACCACGCCCACCGGCGTCGAGGCCCGCGACCCGCTGGCGGTCATGGAGGTCGGCGAAAACTGGCCCGCCTATGGCGGCACCTATCACGGCACCCGCTATTCCCCCCTCGATCAGATCAGTGCCGACAATGTCGAACAGCTCGTCCAGGTCTGGGAATATCATTCGGGCGATCTGCCCGAAGGCGAAGGCGATGACGCGGGCAGCTACTCGCCCGAAAACACGCCCTTGAAGATCGGCGACGATCTCTATCACTGCACCGCCATGGGCATAATGGTGGCTATAGACGCCGCCACCGGGCTCGAGGAATGGCGCTACGATCCCGAAGTCCCCACCGACGCCATTCCCTATGGCGCGACCTGCCGGGGTGCCGCCTATTTCGAGGTTCCCGGCGCCGATCCCGACGAGCTTTGCGCCACGCGCATCCTGTGGGGCACGCTCGATGCGCGCCTGATCGCCGTCGATACCCAGACCGGCCAGCCTTGCCCCGATTTCGGCCTCAGCGGCGAAGTCAATCTCGAGGAGGGCATCGGAGACACCGTGCCCGGCTGGTATTCGGTCACCTCACCGCCCACCATCGTGCGCGGCATCGCGGTAATGGGTGCGCAGGTCAATGACGGACAGGCGGAAGATGCGCCCTCCGGCGTCGTCCGCGGCTATGACGCGGTCACTGGCGAACTGGCCTGGGCGTGGGATTTGGGCAACCCCGACAGCCGCACCGAGCCGGCGGAGGGCGAGACCTACACTCGCGGCACGCCCAATATGTGGACCATCGCCGCCGCCGACGAGGAATTGGGCCTGGTCTACCTGCCGCTGGGCAATTCGGCGGTCGATTATTATGGCTCCAACCGCTCCGAGCTTGAAAACGAGTACGCCACCGCCCTGGTCGCCGTCGATGTGACCACCGGCGACGATGTCTGGCACTTCCAGACCGTCTATCGCGACGTGTGGGACTATGATCTGGGCTCCCAGCCCGCGCTGGTCGACTTTCCCACCGGCGAGGGCACGGTTCCGGCCATCGTGCTTTCGTCAAAGCAGGGCGACATCTACATCCTCGACCGCGCGACCGGCGAGTCCCTGTTCCCGGTCGAGGAGCGCGAGGTGCCCCAGGGTGGGGTGGAGCCGGAGTACATCTCCCCGGTCCAGCCCTTTTCGGCCTATCACACCCTGGCGTTCGAACCGCTCGAGGAACGGGACATGTGGGGGATGACCCCGCTCGACCAGCTCTGGTGCCGTATCCAGTTCCAGCAGGCCAATTACGAGGGCATTTATACGCCCCCAACCTCGGACGGGCACTGGATTCAATATCCCGGTTACAATGGTGGGCAGGATTGGGGTTCGCTCGGTATCGACACCGAACGCGGCATCATGATCGCCAATTACAACAACATGCCCAACTTCAACCGCCTGATCCCGCGCGAGGAGGCAGACGAGATGGGCGCCCGCGCCATCTTCGAGCCCGAATGGGAGCGCGGCGCCGAAGGCCCCGGCCCCCAGCTCGGTTCGCCCTATGCCATCGAGGTCAATGCCGGATGGCGCCAATGGACGGGGCTTCTGTGCTCCACCCCGCCCTATGGCGGCATCCGCGCCATCGACCTGGAAACCGGCGAAACCCTTTGGGACGTCCCCCTGGGGCTTGCGACCAGGAACGGGCCGTGGGGCATTCCCTCCATGCTCCCCATCCCCATCGGCACGCCCAACAATGGCGGCCCGATCGTCACGGCCGGCGGGCTCATCTTCATCGCCGCCGCGACAGATGGTCTGATCCGCGCCATCGATATCGAGACGGGCGAAACGGTCTGGAGCGCCGAACTTCCCGGTGGCGGCCAGACGACGCCGATCACCTACGAGGTCGGCGGGCGTCAGTTCATCGCCATCGCGCCGGGCGGCCACCATTTCATGGAAACCCCCGTCAGCGACGCGGTGATCGCCTGGGCCCTGCCCGAAACCGAGCTCGCCGTGCAGGGCGCCACCCAATAAGACCATTGCCGCCGCCGCACCGGGTGCGGCGGCGGTGCCTCTTGACCGGCTCGGTCAAATCCGTTTTGGCTCTCCGCGCAATCAATATTGAGGCTTCCAACGGCCATGCGCGGCAAGCTCGCCCTGATCCTCTCCTCCCGCCGCTGGGAGCAGTTCATCATCACCGTCATCATCATCAACGCCATCACGTTGGGCCTGGAAACCTCGCCAGAGGTCATGGCCGTCGCCGGCCCGGCCCTGATGGCCCTCGATGCTGCGATCCTCGTCATCTTCGTGGTCGAGATCGCGCTGCGCCTTTACGCCCACGGCCTCAAATTCTTCCGCGATCCCTGGTCGATCTTCGATTTTGTCATCGTCGCCATCGCGCTCATCCCCTCCTCGGGCCCGTTCACGGTGCTGCGCGCCCTGCGCATCCTGCGCGTCCTGCGCCTGATCTCCGTCGTGCCCTCGCTGCGCAAGGTGATCGGCGGCCTCGTCGCCTCGCTCCCCGGCATCGGCTCGATCTTCGTGCTGCTGATGCTGGTCTTTTACGTCTTCGCCGTCATGGCCACCAAGCTCTATGGCGCGACCTTCCCCGAATGGTTCGGCTCCATCCCCGCTTCGCTCTACACCCTCTTCCAGGTGATGACGCTCGAGAGCTGGTCCATGGGCATCGTGCGCCCGGTCATGGAAGTTCACCCCGAAGCGTGGATCTTCTTTGTCCCCTTCATCGCCTGCACCGCGTTCACGGTCCTCAACCTCTTCATCGGTGTCATCGTCTCGGCCATGCAGGAAGAGCATGAATCGACCGCCGAAGCCGACCGCGCCGCGATCCATTCGGAAACCGAGCTGGTCCTGGCCGAAGTGCGCGCGTTGCGCGCCGAAGTGGCCGAGTTGCGCCGCGATCGCGCGTCACAGAGTTAGTTATCCACTGTCATGGAACCGTCACCGACGGGTGACCTGACCGTCACACAACGCCAATAGCGTCCCGCCGACCGAAACCCCATGGAGGCAACCATGTTTCGTCGGACGCTAGTGTCTTCCCTCGCCATCGCGCTCTGCGCATCCACCGCAATCGCCCAGGACCTGCCGCAGGCCGAAAGCGATTACTTCGCCGCCGGTCAGGATCTGATCGCCGAGCGCCTCGCTCTCGAGCCCAACACCAACACCGCCAAGAACGTGATCCTGTTCGTGGTCGACGGCATGGGCGTGAGCACCAATTACGGCATCCGCCTGTTCGAAGGTCAGCAGCAGGGTCTGCTCGGTGAAGAGCACAACCTGCCGCATGATCTGTACCCCAACAGCGCGATCATCAAGACCTACAACATCAACGCTCAGACCCCTGACTCCGCGCCGACCGCCGGCGCGATGAACACTGGCGTCAAGCAGGTCTTCAACACCATCAACCTCGACGAAACCGCCATCCACGACGATTGCTCGAGCGAAGTTCCGCTGCGCCTGTTCTCCGAAATGCTTTCGGACGCCGGCCGGTCCGTCGGCGTCGTTTCCACCGCCCGCATCACCCACGCCACCGGCGCCGCCGTCTACGCCAAGACCGCCAACCGCAACTGGGAAAGCGAAGCTCCTGAAGGCTGCACCGACATCGCGACCCAGCTCGTCGAGCAGATGGAAGCCGGCGTGATCGACATCGCCCTTGGCGGCGGCGCCCGCGCCTTCGCTCCCGAGGGGACCGAAATCCCCGTCGGTACCGGCAACCGCACGGACGACGTCAACCTCATCGACCGCGCCACCCAGTTCGGCGCCCAGGTCGTCCACAATGCCGAGGAACTCGCCTCGGCCGACCTCAGCCAGCCGGTTCTCGGCCTCTTCACCAATTCGGACATGAGCTACGAGCACGATCGTCCGGAAAACGAACCTTCGATCGCTGACATGACATCGGCCGCCATCGAAGCGCTTCAGGCCAATGAAGAAGGCTTCTACCTCATGGTCGAGCCCGGCCGCGTCGACCACGCCAGCCACGGCGGCAACGCTCACCGCACCTTCACCGACGGCGTGGCGTTCGCCGAGGCCCTTCGCGCCGCCGACGAAATGACCGACGACGAAGACACCCTGATCATCGTCACTGGTGACCACGAACACGCCATCGTCTTCAACGGCTATTGCGGCCGCGGCACCCCGATCACCGGCCTGTGCTACGACGTGGCCAGCGGTCAAGTGGAACACTCGGACGAGCTGGTTCTGGCTGCTGATGGCCTGCCCTACACCGTTGTCGGTTTCGGCAATGGCGCCGGTTCGGTCCTGGTCGAACAGGAAGACGGCACCTATTCGGGCTCGCGTCCCGAGCTGACCCAGGAAGAAGCTCAGGATCCCGATTACCTGCAGCAGGCCCTCATCCCGGCCTCCTCGGAATCGCACTCGGGCGTCGACGTTGGCCTCTGGGCCAAGGGTCCCTGGGCGCACCTCTTCGGTGGCACCATGGATCAGGAAATGATCTTCCACGTCATGAACCACGCCGTCTTCGGTTCGGCCGAATAAGCCTTCTCGGTTCACGAAATCCGGAGGGGCCGGCTCGCCGGCCCCTTTTTCATCCAACTGTCACACTGGCTGGCAACCCGTCTGCTAAACCTTCGCCAACCCGAACACAAAGGCAAAGGAGATCGTCAATGAACCGTCGCGGATTCTTCGCCACCGCCACCGGCGCCGTCGTCGCCGCCCCTTTCATCGCCACCCGCGCCATGGCCGCCGAGCCGCAGGTGCGGCTGCGCGAGCTTTACAACAACGACATGAGCTTCACACCCTTCGCTCTCGAGCATGAAGGCCAGCGCGTCGCCATCGAAGGCTTCATGGCGCCCCCGCTCAAGGCCGACAGCGAATTCTACGTGCTCACCAATCGTCCCATGGCCGTCTGTCCGTTCTGCTCGTCGGAAGCCGAATGGCCCAACGACATTCTCGCGGTCTACGCCCAGCGCGTGGTCGATGTCATTCCCTTCAACGTCAAGATCGTGACCCGTGGCACGCTCGAATTGGGCACCTATACCGACCCCGAACTGGGCTTTGTGAGCCGCGTCCGGCTCACGGACGCGGTGCAGGAACGCGCCTGAGCCACCACGCGGTGCTCCGGTCGCAACTGAGTCCGACCGGAACACCAGGGCTGCCCCAAACACAGTAATTCCGGGGCTTGTCCCCGGAATCCAGCAGCAGCCAGCGCCCCACCGCCCTAAACAGGCCTGTCCCCCAAGCCAGCCGACGACTCCACGCTCCGGTACCCGCGAGACACAATGACCCTCGGCCTTTCCATCACCGACCTTGCGGTCAAGGCCTCCTCTGGCCGCACGCTCCTCAGCGTCCCCGCGCTCACCCTCACGCCCGGCACATGTCTTGGCGTGCGCGGCCCCTCGGGCGCGGGGAAGTCCACATTCCTTTTCTCTCTCGCAGGGCTCACCGAGAACGCCACCGGCACGATCCGCTGGGGCGATACCGATCTTCTCCCGCTTTCATCCGAAGCGCGCGCCAAATTCCGCCGCCGCACCGTGGGCATGGTATTCCAGGATTTCCTTCTCTTCGAAGAACTCGCGGCCACCGCAAACGCCGCCCTGCCCGGCGCCTATGCCAGCCGCTCGCGCCAGTCCGCCATCACCGAGCGGGCCCGCTCCGTCCTTGACCGTCTCGGCATCTCCCATGGCGCGCGTACCGTCGAAAGCTTTTCGGGCGGCGAACGCCAACGCGTCGCCATCGCCCGCGCCCTTGCCGCCGATCCGGCCATCATCCTCGCCGACGAACCGACCGCCAGTCTCGACCGCAAAACAGCCGACGCCCTGGTCGACGACCTCGTCTCCCTGGTGCGCGACACCGGCAAAACCCTCGTCGCGGTCAGCCATGACCCCGCCGTCTACACCCGCATGGACCGCGTCATCGAAATCATCGACGGCCGCATAGCCTCGGACAAAACGGCATGAATCCTCTCACCCCGCTTTACCGCTCCATCGAATGGATGCCCGTCGCCGCGCAGGATGTCGTAGTGTTCATCGTCCTCCTGCTCCCCGCCCTGATCGTCGGCGGGCTGGTGCTTTTCGGCTATCGTCCGTTCTCGTTGGTCCGCGCCATGCTCTGGCGCTTCCGCTGGACCAATGCGCTGTTCATCGCGCTGATCGCCATTTCCGTCGGCATCGGCGTCGGGCTCATCGCCCAGGAGCGCGGCCTGCGCCAGGGCACGGCCCGCGCCGCCGATCCGTTCGATCTGGTGATCTCCGCCCCCGGCAGCGAGATCACCATGCTGTTCGCCGCCGTCTATCTCCAGCCGTCCGACGTCCCGCTGCTCTCGGGCGATATCTATGACGAGATCGCCACCACCCCCGATGTGTCGCTCGCCGCGCCCATCGCCTTTGGCGACAGCTACGATTCCTTCCCCATCGTCGGTTCCACCGCACAATTTGTCACCCACATGTCCGAGACGTTGGCGGAGGGCGAGATGTTTGCCGCCCATGCCGATGCCGTCATCGGCGCCCGCGTCGATCTGGCAATCGGTGATATCTTCGTCCCCCAGCATGGGGTCGGCGATGCCGTCGAGGAAGGTGCGCACGACCATTTCGAGTATCGGGTCGTGGGCCGCATGCAGCCCACCGGTTCGCCTTGGGATCGCGCCATCATCGTCCCGGTCGAAGCGGTTTGGGAAATCCACGGCCTTGCCAATGGCCACGCCCCCGAAAATGCCGACCAGCTCGGCCCGCCCTTTGATCCCGACTATTTCCCCGGCACCCCCGCCGTTCTGGTGTCCGCCGAACAGCTTTACGCCAACTACGCGCTGCGCGCCCGTTTCCAGACAGCGGAAACCATGGCCTTCTTCCCCGGCGCCGTCCTGGCGGGCCTGCATTCACTGATGGGCGATGTCCGGCAGGTGATGAGCGTCATGGCCATCGTCACCCAAATCCTCGTTACCGCCGGCGTGCTGGCCGGGCTCGTCATCCTCACGCGCCTCTTCGCCCGCCGCCTTGCGCTGCTGCGGGCGCTCGGCGCACCGGCCCGCTTCGTCTTCTCTGTGGTCTGGTCGTATGCCGCGACCCTGATCTTTGTCGGCGCCATCGGCGGCATCGCCGTGGGTTATCTTGCCGCCAACGTCATCTCGCGCATCGTCACCCAGCAGACTGATATCCTGGTCAACGCCACCCTCTCGTGGCCCGAGTTCCACCTCGTTGCCGCTTTCGTCAGCCTCACCGTCATCCTGGCCTTGGTTCCTGCCTTCATCGCGCTGTCACGACCCGTGGTTACAGATCTGCGCAGTTAGTTTATAACATTCAGCGCCGTGGAACGGCGCGACGAGCCAAACTGGAGCACGATCATGATCAGAGCCGCCCTACTTTCCCTCGCCCTCTTAGCCACGCCGGCCTTTGCCCAGGAAACTCACGACGAGCATGCCGAAGAGCATCACGAGGAACATGGCGATCACGATCACGAGGAACACGACGATCATGTGGCCGAAGCCGACGGCATCCGCGCCGTTCACGCTTGGACCAACGCCACCGAAGGGTCCGCGGCTCTGGTTTATGTCGAGATCGAAAACACGTCCGACGCCGATGTAACCCTCACCGGCGGCGAAACCGAGCTTGCCCAGTCGGTGGAACTGGTCGGCCTGCAGAATTCGGGCGGCGAGCTCTCCTACGTGCCGATCCCCGAAATGCCGATCCCGGCCGGTTCGGAAATGCTCCTCTCGCCCAACGGCCTTGCCCTGCAGCTCAACGGCCTCACCGAGCCGCTGGTCGAAGGCGAACATTTCCACATCGATATCGAATTCGGCGACGTCCACCTCGACACCGCCGTCGAAATCGAATCCGCCAACGCCACCCAGCACAGCCACGCCGGCCATCAGCACTGAGGTGGAAGCGGGGCTCGTGCGAGAGCCCCGCTTCGCTTACCTGATGGTCAGTGCAGCAATCCTGTCCCCTCGCAATTGGAAACTGAATTGCAGATTGACCGGGCTTCCGGGAAAGTTCCCGGCCACCGGTCCTGCCAGAATCCAGCGTCCCGCCTGTTCGTGCGCCGAGGTTGGAGAAAAAATCGCCTTAACCGCGACTGTGTTGTTTTCGATCCAGGCTCTGATCTCTTCCTTGCCTTCTGGCTGATGTCCGTCACCGGAATCGTCCACTGTCGCATCATCGGCAAACGGTGCTGCCATAGCGTCGGCATCGAGATTAGCTCCCGCCTCGATATAGGCGGCAATCGGTTTGGGCAGGTCGAAACTCATCTGGGGTCTCCATGGTAGGGAATACCAATTGGCCATTGGATCGCTCAACGACAAGAGCATCATTCCTCCAACAGATCGGTCACTTCCCCAGCCTCCACTCCATCGCCCCAATCCACCGCGCCCTGCCGCCGCCACAGCACCTCTCCGGCGCCATCGACCACCACGGTGCTCGGATAGCCCAATATCGCGAAGACGCTCCCCACATTCCCCTCGACTTGCCGCCAGCTCGAAAGCCCCACGCCAAGATCATCGAGAAACGCCGCCACGCGCCCGTACTCGGCCGTATCCACCGACACCAGCACCAGCCGCTCGCCCAGCCCCTCCGCCTCGGCAAAGGCTTGCAGCTCGGGCAGTTCCTCGCGACAGGGCGCGCACCATGTCGCCCAGAAGTGCAGGATCGTCGCCCCTTCGACAAGCTCGCCCAGAAGCACCGTTTCCCCGGTACCGTCTTCCAGCGTCACAGCATCCAGGTCGGCGCCCATCGGCCGCGCCAAGGCACCGCTGCCCCACGCCAGTCCGGCCACAATCGCCAAGATCGATATTCTCATCATCGCTCGCACCCTATTGCCGCCCGATGACCGCCCGGTGACACACAGCCGCTTCCGGGCTAAGAGGAGCCAACCACCGAAGGCCCCGACCATGCATGATATCATCCGCGCCATCCTCTCCTCCTCGGTTTACGACGCCGCCGTCGAAACCCCGCTGGAAAAGATGGGCCCGCTTTCCGACAAGCTCGGCCGCCCGGTGTTCCTGAAGCGCGAGGATCTGCAGCCGGTCTTTTCCTTCAAGCTGCGTGGCGCTTATAACAAGCTCGCCTCTCTCACCGAGGCCGAAAAGGCCAAGGGCGTCATCTGCGCCTCGGCCGGCAATCACGCCCAGGGACTCGCCTATTCGGCCACCCGCATGGGCCTACGCTCGGTCATCGTCATGCCCACCACCACCCCTTCGATCAAGGTCGAAGCCGTCAAGCGCCTGGGCGGCGAAGTGGTGATCCATGGCGATGCGTTCGACGACGCCCGCCTCCACGCGCTGGCGCTGTGCGAGGCGGAAAACCTCACCTTCGTCCATCCCTACGACGATCCGGAGGTGATTGCGGGCCAGGGCACCATGGGCGTTGAAATCCTGCGCCAGCACGGCGGCCCCATTGCCGCGCTCTACCTCCCCATCGGCGGCGGCGGTCTTGCAGCCGGTGTCGCCGCTTACGCCAAATTCCTGCGCCCCGAGATCAAGATCATCGGCGTCGAACCCGAAGACGCCGCCTCGATGAAAGCCGCGCTCGCTGCGGGCCGCCCCGTGCCGCTGAACGAGGTCGGCATCTTCGCCGACGGCGTCGCTGTCAAGCAGGCGGGCGAGCAGACGTTCGACATCCTCAAGGACACGCTGGACGATATCGTCACCGTCTCCACCGACGAGATCTGCGCCGCCATCAAGGACATCTTCGAGCACACCCGCGCCATAGCCGAACCAGCCGGCGCGGTCTCGCTCGCCGGCCTGCGCAAGCACGCGCCATCGCTTCAAACGCAAGGCGCCGCCGTCGCCATCTGCTCGGGCGCCAACATCAATTTCGATCGCCTGCGCCACGTCGCCGAACGGGCCGAATTGGGCGAGCGCGCCGAAGCGGTCCTGGCCGTCACCATCCCGGAAAAACCCGGCGCCTACCGCGCCTTTATCCGCCTGCTGGGCGCCCGCGCGGTCACCGAGTTCAACTACCGCATCGCCCCCGGCAACAGCGCCCACATCTTCGTGGGCATCGGCCTCAAGCGCGGCGAGGCCGAGAAGGCCGAAATCATCGCCATGCTGCGCGAGCACGGCCACACCGTCCTCGATCTCTCCGACAACGAGGTCGCCAAGCTCCACATCCGCTACATGGTCGGCGGCCGCGTCGAGGGGCTGGAAAACGAACTGCTCTTCCGCTTCGAATTCCCCGAGCGCCCTGGCGCGCTGCTCAAATTCCTCGAAGGCCTCGCCCCGGACTGGAACATCTCCCTGTTCCACTACCGCAACCACGGCTCCGACTATGGCCGCGTCCTTGTCGGTGTCCAGGTCCCGCCTACCGAACGCGACGCGTTCGAAGCCTATCTCGACACCCTGGGATATCCCCATTGGGACGAAAGCGAAAACCCCGCCTACGCCATGTTCCTGGCCCCGGCCTGATCCGGCAGCCGCCAGGGCCCCTCAGGCAATGGCGAGGATTTCAAGCTCGTGCTCGCCGAGCGCCACCACGTCCCCCACGGCCTTGCCCATCAATGCCGCGGCGACCGGCGACACATAGGAAATCGAGCCCGTCGCCGGGTCGGCCTCATCCTCTCCGACGATGCGGAAGCTCTGCCGCCGGCCGTCCTCGCGCTCATAGGTCACCCTATGCCCGAACGCCACCACATCATTGGTGTCGGGAGCCGGAACGAGCTGCGCCGTGCGCACGCGTTCGGCGAAATATCGGGCATCACGCAACGGCACTGCGGCCTGCCGCCGCCGCTCGTTGATGTCGTCGAGCCCATTGGCCGCCTCCAGAGCCGCCTGGGCCTCGGCCAGTTCCTTGTTCAGCCGCGCCAGCCCCTCCTGGGTCACCAGGTTGGGATAGATGGAAATCGGACGGTCGGGCAGGACGGTTTCCGACGCCGCTTCCGCGCTTTCTTCCTTGACGAATGCCACGCTCATTTCAGTGCCATAATCCTTTTAGCTCGTCCCAAACGGCCCGAAACATCACCCATCGCCGATTTCCGGCCCTGCTCACAACCGGCCATATCCTCATGGGTTCCCTGCCGCACCGCGCATATGGGATTTCTTGATCGCAATGACGAGAGCCCTTTACGACTGCCTACCGGGCGCGCGCCAAAGCCTCGCGGTCGCTGCGCTGCTCCCGACCGCCGCCTTTCATGAACTTTCAATGACATAACCCCCCGCCCCTTGCCAGCGCCGACCCTTTTGACGCACACATCGCCTGCACAGGGGAGACGCCGATGACCGGGCACACCGACGATCCATCCAGACCAGCCGGCAACGCCGTCGAAGTTCTCCTTGCCTTCCTCAAGCTCGGGCTCACCGCCTTCGGCGGGCCCATTGCCCATCTTGGGTATTTTCGTGACGAGTTCGTCACTCGCCGCCGCTGGCTTACCGAGGCGGCCTATGCCGATCTCGTCGCGCTCTGTCAGTTCCTTCCCGGTCCCGCCTCCAGCCAGGTCGGCTTCGGCCTGGGGCTGATGCGCGCCGGTCCCTTGGGTGCTCTCGCCGCCTTCCTGGCCTTCACCTTGCCTTCGGCCCTCCTCATGGTCGCCTTCGCATTCGGCGCCGCCATGATCGATGGCCCGATCGGCTCGGGCATCCTCACCGGGCTCAAGATCGTCGCCGTCGCCATCGTCGCCCAGGCCGTTTGGGGCATGGCGAAATCGCTCACGCCCGACCGCCAGCGCGCCACCATCGCCGTCCTCGCCGTCCTTCTGGTGGTCGCGCTCGGCGGCTCTGCCGGCCAGATCGCCGCCATCGTCTTCGGCGCCGTCGCAGGTTACACGGTCTGCCGCGATCTCCCCTTGCCCGAAGCCGGCCCGGTCGCCTTTCCGGTCAGCCGGCTGGCCGGGTTCATAGCGCTCGCGCTGTTCTTCGTCCTCCTTTTCGCCCTCCCGCTCCTTTCGGCCACCAGCCAGTCCCTCGCCGTGTTCGATGCCTTCTACCGCTCCGGCTCGCTGGTCTTCGGGGGCGGCCACGTTGTCCTGCCGCTGCTGCAAGCGGAAACCGTCGCGCCCGGCTGGGTCAGCGAGGATGCGTTCCTGGCCGGCTATGGCGCCGCCCAGGCCATGCCCGGCCCGCTCTTTACCTTCGCCGCCTATCTCGGCGCCGTCCTCGGCCCCGAACCGAACGGGGTTGCCGGCGCAGCCATCGCGCTCGCCGCCATCTTCCTTCCCGGCTTCCTGCTGCTGGTCGGCGTCCTGCCGTTCTGGAACCAACTCAGCGCCCGCCCCTGGGCCCGCGCCGCCATGGCCGGCACCAACGCCGCCGTGGTCGGCATCCTGGGCGCCGCACTCTATGATCCGGTCTTTACCTCGGCCATCACCAGCCCCGGCGCTTTCGCGCTGGCGCTGGTGTGCTTTGCATTGCTGATGGTGTGGAAAGCCCCGCCCTGGCTGGTCGTCATCGTCGCAGCCCTGGGCGGGATTTTGATCTAGCTCCCAATCAACCTGCGCAGCTTGCCCAACGCCGTCTCGGACCCTTCCTCATAAGCGATGGTGCCGAAGAAATCGCCGTTCTCGTCGAGCAGGAACACCGAGGCTGTGTGGTTGACGTTGTACCCGCCGCCCTCGAGCGGCTCGCGCTCGGCCATTACGCCCCAGGCATCAACCATCTTCTCGATGTCGGCCGGCTCACCCGTAAGACCCGTGATGCGGTCGGAAACCCAGCTCACATATTCGCCCAGCACCTCGGGGGTATCGCGTTCGGGATCGACGCTGACGAAATAGGCATCGACCTTGTCGGCATCCGCCCCCAGTTCGGCATACCAGTGCTGCATGTCGCCGAGCGTGGTCGGGCATACGTCGGGGCAATGGGTGAAGCCGAAGAACACCATGGACGGCTTGCCCACGAACACGCTGTCGTCCACCGCCTCGCCCTCATGGGTCACGAGCTGGTAGTCGCCGGCCCCGTACCGCCCCTGGGCACCGGCCAGCGCCTGGGTCACCGAGCCGCCCTGCTGCCCGGCTCCACCGGGCCCCGATGGCGAGGTGTACCAGATCCAGCCCGCGCCCACCGCCGCTACGGCAACCAGCGTCCACAAAACAGTGCGTATCGTCTTGAGCATGGTTCAGTGCCCCTCATGTCCGGAACTCATACCCGAGGCGCCGAACGCCTGGACCGCGAGTTCGATTTCAACGTCTCCGGCCCGCTCGAAGCTCAGCGTCACCGGCACGGTTTCCCCTTCTACGAAGGGCTGCGAGATATCCATGAACATCAGATGCAGTCCGCCCGGCTCCAGCGTCACCGTCTCGCCCGCGGGGATTTCCAGCCCATCGGGCAGTTGCGACATCTGCATCACGTCGTTAACCACCGCCATTTTGTGAATCTGCACGTCCGGCGAGAACGAGGATTGCGCATCGAGCAGCCGGTCGGCCTCGTCGCCAGTGTTGGTGATGGTGACATAGCCGCCGCCGACCGGCGCGTTGGGCAGCGTCGCGCGGGTAAATGCCCCGGAGATCGTGAGATCCCCCACGGTCACGCCGTCCTGCGCATGCGCATGAGCATCCGCCCCCCCTTCGCCCAGGCTCACCACCGGATCCCAGCCAAGGGCCACGTCGCCGCAATATTGCTCGACCGGGAAGACGATATCGACCTCGTGCGCGTCCTGGGCGAAGGTGCCGGTGAAGGCGAAGGTCTCCACGGCGTCATCGGCAACCGAACCGCCCGACCATTCGATATGGCCTTCGCCCGCGTCCAGCGTCCAGCCCTCCTTGGCTTCGGCCTGTGCATCGGCAAAGCCTTGGGGGATATTGACGCGCACCCTGTCGGTCGGCGCGCCGTCGCAGCCATGGGGCAGGATGAGCACGCCGCGGAAGCTTTCGCCCGGCGCCGAGGTGCCGTTCTGGAAGGTCATATGGGCGAAGGCCGGGGCCGCGAATACGGAAACGGTGGCTGCCGCCAGGGCAGCGCGGGAAAGAATGCTGATCATTTCGATCTCCAGCAAGAATGTGGTCTGAAAAGCTTTGCGAGTCAGACCAGTGCCGGCGGCGCTCGCGGATTGGCCGAAGAATAGGCCTGCTGGAGAACGACGAGATCGTCGGAAAGCTCGAATCCCGCCTCCCCGAGCGCCACATAGGCAGGCTCGGCCACGCAGGGCGCCGGCGGCAGATCGGCGATGCCGGCGCGGCACGCATGACAGGGTGCATGTCCCGCATCCCCGTCATCAGGCGCCGACCCGCAGAAGGAAAGATCGGCCACCGCCCATTGCGGCCCGTCATCGACCTGGGCCACGGCAACCGGCTGATGCGCGAACGAGAGGAACACCAGCGCCAACACCGCCAGCGCCTTTACGATTTCCCCGCCGATGTCGCGCACAAGGCCCATGCCCCGGCATCCTTCGGTTTCTGCGTCGCGAGCCTTTTACACCATTCCGCCCCCAGGCCAATGCGTCATCTTGCTTGCGCGGCCGCAGCCCTGACGTCAGCGCCGTGCTCCCGGCTGTGCGGCACCCTGTCGTCGCAGCCATTCTAGGATCGCCCGGTTGGTTTCTTCCGGCCGTTCCTGCTGAATCCAGTGACCGCAATCGAAGCTGATGACATCCACATTGGGCACGAATTGCTGCAGGTTTCCAGATTTCGCGACCGTATCCCGGTCGCCATAGATCATCAGCGTGGGCTGCTGGATGACCGGATCGGCGTCCGCCAGCAGATGCCAGTTGCGGTCAAGGTTCCGATACCAGTTTATGCTGCCGGTAAATCCCGAGGCTTCAAAGGCGGAAACCAAGACAGCCAGTTCACCGTCGCTCATCACTGGCTCTCCCGAGGGTGTTTCGGCCTTGGCGAGGTTGATCATCGTCATTCCCGGTGCCGGCTCCGCAGGCGGCACGTTCTTGCGGTAGAGATTGCGTAGGAACCGGAACGCGTTCGCGTCCAGGATGGCGTCCGCCACACCGGGATATCGGTTGAAATGAACGAAGTAGAAATCGTCGCCAAGGACCCGTTCCATGCTCTCGATCCATGGAACTGCGCCGCGCTCCTGGTATGGCAGGCTCAAATTGATTACCCTGCTGACCCGCCCTGGATGAAGCAGGGTCAGGCCCCAGACAACCATCGCGCCCCAATCGTGGCCGACAAAAATGGCATCGTCGTATCCATAGTGATCGAGGAGCGCGACAAGATCGCCCGACAAATGCTCGATGTCATAGTCCGTCACCTCGGTTGGACGGGACGATTTGCCATAACCGCGCTGGTTGGGGACGATGACGTGGTAGCCCGCCGAGGCAAGGGCGGGCACTTGGTAACGCCAGGAGAAGGCATGCTCGGGCCAACCATGGCAGAGCACGATGGGTTTTCCCCGGTTCTCCCGACCTGCCTCGAAGACTTCGAGGACCACCCCGTTGACCGGGACAAGGCTGGGTTTGGGAAAGTCGATCATATTGGGCATGGTTCGTTCTCCTTGCTGACAGGTGAGACCACTGCCTAGGGTCCAATGGTGACAAACTTTGACACCATTCCGTAGCAGCATCGCCCAATGACATCCCGCATTAGACAAGACGCCATCGTGCGCAGCCTGCGCCGTACGGGCACCGCGACAGTCGCTGACCTCGCCGAAGCGGTCGGCGCGTCGAGGCGCACCGTGTTGCGCGACATCGGTGCACTGCGCGATATGGGTTTTGTCATTCATTCCGAACCCGGGCGTGGCGGCGGGCTGCAACTCGATCCGCAATCGGTTCAGACCACGGCACGGCTCTCCGTCGCCGAGGTTTTCGCGCTCCTCATCAGCGTTGCATCCATGCGCGCTGCCGGAATCCTGCCCTTCTCGAGCCTAGCCGATGCCGGACTGTCCAAGGTCGAGCAGGCCCTGCCCCCGGACAAGCTGCGCGACCTGCGCCGGTTTCTCGATTGCCTCTATGTCGGGCCACTTTCGCCGCTGGTCGACATCTCGGATTTGGGCCCGATCGACCCGGCGCTGCTCCCGGCTTTCGAGACCGCCTTCCTTCAGCGGCGGCAATTGCGATTGCGGTATCGCGATGCAAAAGGGGCGGTGACCAACAGGATTGTCGAACCGCAAGCCATGCTGATCCTGCCGCCGCTTTGGTATCTTGTGGCCTGGGATCCGGCGCGCCAGGCTTTCCGACATTTTCGGATGGACCGGATCAGCAAGCCGGCAATAGACGAGGGTGCCACATTCCGGCGCCGCCACGTGCCGTTCGAAGATCACGTCCGCCCGGTTCGCGACCTGTCCCGCTGACCTTCCGGCCAGAGTGATCGAGCCCGCACGGCAAAATCGCGAGCTGCGGGGGTCCGATAAACCCGTAACCGTTTAGTCATACTTATGTACACGCGGGAAGCCTCCGAGCCCTGCACTCCCCCCTCCATCCCTTTCCACACCCTCCTCACACCAACTTTCCGCCTTTACATATAGTAATACTATATGCAATTGTTCCCTCCGCGAGCCGGAACGGAGGGAGGCTTCGGGACCGGCGCCAAAGGAGGAAAATCAATGAAATTCTTAAAGCAGCTCGCGCTGGGCGTGAGCACTGTCGCCATGATGGGCTCGGCGGCGATCGCCCAGGACGGCCTTTCCGGCATGACCATCGGCTTTTCGCAGATCGGCTCGGAATCGGGCTGGCGCGCCGCCGAAACCTCGGTCACACGTGCCGAAGCCGAGGAACGCGGCATCAATCTGCAGTTCTCCGATGCCCAGCAGCGCCAGGAAAACCAGATCCGCGCCATCCGCTCCTTCATCGCCCAGGGCGTCGATGCCATCCTGCTCGCACCGGTCGTCGCCACTGGCTGGGAAGAGGTTCTGACCGAGGCGCGCGATGCCGAAATCCCCGTCGTCCTCATGGACCGTGGCATCGACGCCCCCGATGACCTCTACCTCACCGCCGTCATGTCCGATCAGGTCCTCGAAGGCCGCGTGGCCGGCGAGTGGCTGGTCGAAACCGTGGGCGAGGAGGAATGCCGCGTGGTCGAACTCCAGGGCACCGTCGGCTCCTCCCCGGCCATCAACCGCAAGCAGGGTTTTGAGGAAGCCATCGCCAACTCCCCCAATATCGAGATCGTCCGCTCCCAAACCGGCGACTTCACCCGCGCGCTCGGCAAGCAGGTGATGGAAGGGTTCCTGCGCGCCGAAGGCGGCGGCCAGGATATCTGCGCCCTTTACGCGCACAATGACGATATGGCCGTGGGCGCCATCCAGGCCATCAAGGAAGCCGGCCTCCAACCGGGCGAGGATATTCTGGTGGTCTCCATCGACGCCGTGCCCGATATCTTCACCGCCATGGCCGCCGGCGAAGCCAACGCCACAGTGGAGCTGACCCCCAACATGGCCGGCCCGAGCTTCGATGCGCTGGAAGCCTATCTCGTCGACGGCGTCGAGCCCGAAAAGCTCATCATCACCGAATCCACGCTCTATACCCAGGAGGACGACCCCGAAGGCGAAGCCGAACGCCGCCGCGATCTGGGGTATTGATCAAAGGATAGCAACGCCTGCCCAAGGCCCCTCTCCCCTCAAGGGAGAGGGGTCGGGGGCTTCTCCGACTCTTGCAGCCCAAGGCTCTTGCCGAAACGCTGCCACAGACTACCCTTCTCCCCGGTGGGAGACGGTGGCCGCGAAGCGGTCGGATGAGAGGGCACTGAGATTGCGCCGAGCGCCTCACCCGCCGCAAATCGCAAATTGCTCGAACCGCGACGAAGATTGAAACAATGCCCGAACCCAGCCCCCTCCTCGCCGCCGCGCAAATCGACAAGTCTTTCCTCTCCCATAAGGTTCTCGACAATGTCGGCATCGAGCTCTACCCCGGCGAGGTCCACGCGCTGCTGGGCGAAAACGGCGCCGGCAAATCCACCCTCATCAAGATTCTCACCGGCGCCTACACCCACGATGCCGGCACCATCACCCTCGAGGGCCGCCCCATTCATCCGCGCGACACCCGCCACGCGCAGGAACTGGGCATCGGCACGGTCTATCAGGAGGTCAATCTCCTCCCCAATATGACCGTCGCCGAAAACCTCTATATCGGTCGCCAGCCCATGCGGATGGGCTTCGTCGACACCCGCAGGATGGAGCGCGACGCCCGCGACCTCCTTTCCCGCTACGATCTCGATGTCGACGTTGGCGCCCAGCTTGACACCTATTCGGTCGCCATCCAGCAGATCGTCGCCATCGCTCGCGCCGTCGACATTTCCGGCAAGGTGCTGATCCTGGACGAACCCACCGCGAGCCTCGACAGCCACGAGGTGGAAATCCTCTTTTCCATCATCCGCCAGCTCAAATCGCGCGGGCTGGCGGTCGTCTTCATCACCCACTTCCTCGATCAGGTCTATGAGATCTCCGACCGCGTCACCGTGCTGCGCAACGGCCGCCGCGTCGGCTCGCGCCCCATCGCCGGGCTCTCGCGCATGGATCTAGTCACCATGATGCTGGGCGAAGCGCTCGAGCACGAGGACGCCATGCGCATCGGCGCCACCCGCCAGCCCGGCGAGCTCTACGCCGCGTTTCGCAATTATTCCCTCGCCGGCAAGACCGCGCCTTTCGATCTCGACCTTCACAAGGGCGAAATCGTCGGTGTTGCCGGCCTCCTGGGTTCCGGCCGCACCGAAATGGCCCGGCTGCTGTTCGGCATCGACAAACCCGATACGGGCGAATTGACCGTCGCGGGCAAGCCCGCCCGCCTCAACGAGCCGCGCGACGCCATCGCGCTCGATTTCGCCTTCGCCCCGGAAGACCGAAAGCTCGACGGCATTGTGGGCGATCTCTCGGTGCGCGAGAACATCATGTTGGCGCTGCAGGCCCATCGCGGCTGGATGCGCCCCATGTCGGGCGCCGAGCAGGCCGAACTCGCCGACCGCTTCATCAAGGCCCTCGATATCCGCTGCACCGGCCCGGAACAGCCGGTCAAATTCCTCTCGGGCGGCAACCAGCAGAAGGTCGTCCTCGCCCGCTGGTTGGCCACCAATCCCAAGCTGCTGATCCTGGATGAACCCACGCGCGGCATCGATGTGGGCGCCCATGCCGAGATCATCCGCATGATCAACCGCCTGTGCGACGAGGGCATGAGCCTGTTCGTCATCTCCTCCGAGCTCGAAGAGATCACCGCCTATTCCTCCCGCGTCCTCGTCCTGCGCGACCGCGCCATCGCAGGCGAGTTGACGGGCGAAGCCATCAACACCACCGCCATCATGGAAATGATCGCCAGCGAGCCGGAGGCCGCGCAATGACCCGCTCGCTCATCAAGCCGCAATTCATCGCCCTCGCCGCGATCCTGCTGATCAACTGGATTCTCTTTCCCGGCTTTTTCAACCTTTTCATCCGCGACGGCCGCATCTACGGCTCGCTGATCGACGTCCTCAATCGCGGCGCCCCGGTCGCCATCCTCGCCATCGGCATGACGGCGGTGATCGCCACGCGCGGCGTCGATCTATCCGTGGGCGCGGTGATGGCCATTTCCGGCGCCGTCGCCGCCACCATGGTCCAGGGCGATGGCAACGCGCTGATCCTGGTGGTCCTCGCCGCGCTCGGGGTGGGCCTGCTCTGCGGCCTCTGGAACGGCGTCCTCGTTTCGGTCCTCGACCTGCAACCGATCATCGCCACCTTGATCCTCATGGTCGCCGGGCGTGGCATCGCCCAGACCATCACCGAGGGTTTCATCGTCACCTTCAACGATCCGGGGCTGATCTTTTTGGGCTCGGGCTCCATCCTGGGCCTGCCCACTCCCATCATCATCATGGTCGTACTCGCCGCCGTCACCACCGCCGTGATGCGCATGACTGCGCTGGGCCTGTTCATCGAATCGGTCGGCATCAACCGCTCGGCCTCCTCCTATGCGGGCCTGCGTGCCCGCTCACTGCTCGTCGGCGTCTATGCCTTCGCCGGCTTTTGCGCCGCCATTTCCGGTATCATCGCCGCTGCCGACATCCGTGGCGCCGATGCCAACAATGTGGGCCTCTGGCTCGAACTCGACGCCATCCTCGCCGTGGTGATCGGGGGCACATCGCTCATGGGCGGGCGGTTCTCGATCCCCATGTCGGTCGTCGGCGCGCTCATTATCCAGGCCATGAACACCGGCATCCTGGTTTCCGGCTTCCCGCCAGAATTCAATCTGCTGGTCAAGGCGGCGCTGATCATCGTCATCCTTATCGTCCAGTCGCCTCTCGCCAGCCGCATCTGGCATTTCGCCACCCGCTCCCGCGCCCCGCGCCCTGCGGCCAAGCCTTCGGAGGCCAGCCCAAGATGAACCCGCGCTACTGGCCGCTCGTCGCCACCATCACCATCTTCGTCCTCGCCTATGGGCTGGCGGTGATGCAGTTCCCGGCCCTGTTCTCCACCCGCGTCCTGGGCAACCTTCTGACCGACAACGCCTTCCTGGGCGTCGCGGCGGTTGGCATGACCTTCGTGATCCTTTCGGGCGGCATCGATCTTTCGGTGGGCTCGGTCATCGCCTTTTCCTCGGTGCTGATCGCCGTGCTGGTGACGCAAGCCGGCATCCATCCGCTGCCCGCCTTTGGGTTGACGCTGCTGGTCACCACCGCCTTCGGCGCCACCATGGGCGCCATGATCCACTATCTCGAAGTGCCGCCCTTCATCGTCACCTTGGCCGGCATGTTCCTGGCGCGCGGCGCGACGTTCCTGCTCACCCAGGATTCCATCTCGGTCGATCACGGATTCTACGATTGGATCCGCCAGCTCTATTACGTCATGCCCGGCGGCGGACGCCTCACCTTCAACGGCGTTCTGATGCTGGTCGTGTTCCTGGTCGGCACCATCGTCTGCCACCGCACCCGCTTCGGGTCCTATGTCTATGCGCTTGGCGGCAATCCGCAGTCCGCCGCCCTGCTCGGGGTCCCCGTCGCCCGCACCACCATCGGCATCTACGCTGTTTCGAGCTTCCTCGCCGGCGTTTCGGGGATCGTCTATTCCCTCTACACCTCCTCGGGCTACCCTCTGGCCGCCGTCGGGGTCGAGCTCGATACCATCGCCGCCGTGGTCATCGGCGGAACGCTGCTTTCGGGCGGTTTTGGCTTCATGCTCGGTTCGCTGGTCGGAGTGTTCATCCAGGGGATGATCCAGACCTATATCGTCTTCGACGGAACGCTCTCGAGCTGGTGGACCAAGATCGTCATCGGCGGCCTGCTGTTCGGCTTCATCGTCATGCAGCGCGTCATCGTCGCCGCATCCAAGCGCCGCTGGCGGCGGGGAAGCCCCGCCGCCGCCTGAGCCGCCCTCAGGCGCTGTTCAAATGCAGGATGTTGCCGTCCGGGTCCTTGAACCAGGCCATGCGGAAATTGTCGGTCTGGTGGATGCCATCGGCATAGTCGGCGCCCATCTCCGGGTAGTGCTCAAAGCGCACGCCCTTGCCGCGCAGATCGGCAACGATCGCTTCGATATCCTCGCCGCAATCCCACACCACCGCATTGGCCTTGTTGGTCCCCGCGAAGTCGGACGGATAGACCAGCAGATGGGTCGAGCCGGTCCTGTAGACCAGCACGCCGCCCATACCGTCCTCTTCGAGTTCGAGTCCCAGCGTGTCGCTGTAGAACGCCTTGGCCCGGTCGATATCGCTGACGGCGACCATGGCGGAGGAGGCCTTGTCCTTGAGTGTACTCATGATGGTTCTCCTTGTGCTTGACCCCACAAGGACGCACCGGCACCCCCAGTTCCGACACCGCACCAAAAAAAGGCGGGATACGCTCCCGCCTCTCTCCTGTTCTCAATATCTTCGCAGCGATCAGCGCGCGGCAGCAACCTGTTCAGTGGTCAGAACACCGAAATCATTGCCCCAATTGTTGCGGATGAAGGTGCCGATCTGGGCGATGTCGTCGTCGCTGAGCTGATTGCCGAAAGCCGGCATGTAGCCAAAACCGTGGACGATCGTGTTGGCGACGAATTCGGCATCGGCCAGTTCGCCATTGCCGGCGAGCACCGCGCCCGCGCCGCCCTGGCCAGCAGGGCCGTGGCACATGGCGCAGTTGGCGGCGTATTTCGGAGCGCCGAGATTGGCGACCTCGGTCACATCGGACTCTTCGGTCACGCCAGCAGCGGCAGCTTCGTCGCCAGCGGCCTCTTCGCCTTCGGCAGGCGCTTCGTTGCCGGTGTTGGGATCTTCCCATTCCTGCACGTTCTCGCCACCGCCGGTCGCCGTGGCGCCCGCATCGTTGCCCGTGGTCACGCCCAGCGAACCGCCCTCTTCACCATAGGTGAACATCAGGATCGAGCCGGGGTTGTGCAGCACCGAAGTGTTGAGCCCTTCGCCGAACTTCTGGGCCGCCGAACCGAAGGCGTCGGTCGCGATGAACACCGTGCGCCCGTCGGGCGAAACGATGACGTCACGATAACGGTTCTGGGTCGAAAGCCAGGCTTCGGGCAGCCCATCGGCTTCCTGGCCGTCTTCGGTCAGGTGCTGCACATAGAGCGTGCCGTGCTTCAAAGTCGGGATCAGGATCGAATTGTCCCATTCGGCAATGCCGTCTTCCCCGGCCTCATAATAGAGCACCGAGGAGGGCGCGACGGTGGGATCGCAGATATAGCCGCAGATCTGGCCGAACTCATACCCATCCTCGACTGTGAAATAGGTTGCGATCGGATCGACCATCTCGCCCTCGAAATCGCTTTCGGCGAATTGCGGCACATCGTCGGGCAGCGGATCGGTGTTGGTGTCCACGCCTTCGGGCGCCTCGCTCCAGTTGATATAGGTATAGGCCTGGTCGTCGATGAACCCGGCGACATTGGGCCAGCCATAATTGCCGCCCGGCTGGATGATGTTGAACTCGTCGTCCGACGCCGGGCCATGCTCGACTTCATAGAGCGTGCCGTCCGGCCCGAAGTTGATGCCCTGCGGGTTGCGGTGACCATAGCTATAGACATGGCTCTGGACGCCCTCGATCTCGGGATTGTCCTCGGGGATCGAACCGTCGAGTTCCATACGCAGGATCTTGCCCGAATAGGTGTGCCAATCCTGGGCTTCGACCTCTTCGGCGGTCGGCAGAACCTGAGCCATGTTCGGACGGCGCAGATTGCGGCCGAAATTGGCGCCCTGCTCACCGATCGAATAATAGAGCTTCATGTCAGGCCCGATCACGACGCGCCCGGCATTGTGGTCGTTCCAGGCCGGCAGACCCTCGATCACGATCTGCGGGTCGACGAGCTGCTGGAGAGTGTTATCCCAGGTATAGCGCACGATCTGCGCGGAAGGATCGGGTTCCTCGGCGGTGCCGTTGTTCACCGTATAGGACAGGTAGATATAATCGTTGCCGGTGTCCTGGAGCAGTTCGGGGTGCAGCGCCAGGCCGAGCAGGCCCTCGTGCTGCGGACCGGTGTAGACGTCCTCGATGGTGAGAAGAAGCTGCTGTGCGCCGGTCGTCGGATCGATCCGCGTCACTTCCCCGCTGGTGCGCTCGGTCACCCAGATCTGGTCATCGGGCCCCCAGCGCATTGCCCAGGGGTTTGACAAGGCAGTGGTCAAAACGCGAGAGGAGAAGAGGTCGTTCTGCCCCTGGGGAACCTCGACCGGCGTCACCTGCGCCGTTGCGAGACTCGTTGAGAGCATGAGAGCGGCCGCGAGGGCGCTCCCGGCAATGATCCGTGCAATCGAAGCCCGGCCCGCGTCTGATTTGTACCGCGCCGCCATGAGCAATCTCCTATCGAAAATGGATTTGGTCTGTGAGGAATCGCCGCTGCGGAGCAACGGCGTTTGCGTTGTAACGCCGCCGAACCGTTCGGTGTTCCTGAATCTTATAGACGCACTGTCAAACTAATGTGAAGCAATCTTATACCCCGCAGGCGTCCCGCACCGGCTCGATCGCTGCCTCGATTCCTTCCATCAGAAAGCTGATGGTCACCGACCGCTGGGCCTGGGGCGTGGCGCGCACATAGAGCCTTTCGGTCTGCAGCAATTGGTCGATCACCGCCCGCGCCGCGTCCGGCTCGTAGAACCCGATCGCCATGCGGTCGGGGCTCAATTGAAGCGATTGGCTGCGCGGCGGCTGGCGGTCGTACTGCAGCGTGATCGTCCCGCTCTGAGAGGTGGGCGTGCCCATGAACTGGCCGGCAAAGGCGAACTGAACCACCGGCGCATCGTCCTGGCAAAGGATCGTCAGCCGCGCCGGCGCCCGCCCGCGCGGCATGGCCGGGATAAGCTGTTCCGATTGCAGTGTGGCAAAGGGCAGCTCCGTCCCCTCGATCTGGGACACTTCCACCCCGCTCGCCCACATGCCCTGGGCGGGCGTATCCTCGGCCTCGTCCCCTCCCGTGAACTGATCGGACCGGAACAGGGAATCATAGCATGCCAGCCGTTCGGTGGCCGGCCCGATGGCCGCGCAGCGCTCGGGCGAAGGCTGGGCAATTGCCGCCATGGGCGCCACTGCTCCCGTCAGCGCCATCAAAGTTGCGACCAGCCGTCGTCCCGCCATACTCTCACGCTCCCACTTTTTGCATTGCCCACAATGTGATGGCCGGGGCGGCCCAAGTCCATACAGTTTCACGATGTTGTTTGCGTTCACCGTGGCAGCCGGCGTGCATTCCTCTGCCCCCGTTTCGCACTTAGATAAAAGCTTACGCTTGCCGTTAGGGTTCTGCTCGCCAGATCGGTTGTACTCCAATCAGGCGATCGCTCCGCGCCCCTCGGTTATCGGACCGGGACAAGGAATTGGATTCCGGCACAGCATGCAACTCGACTTCGTTACCCTGTACGTCATCATCCTGCTCAACTCGGCAAGCTTTGCCGTCGTTTGGCTGCTCTTCGCTTACAAACATCCTTCCATAAAGGCCGCCCGCTATTGGCTCGCCGGATTGCTGATGAGTTGCTGCAGCGGGCCATTACTCTTTCTGGGAGGTGCGGGCGGCCTGGCCAACATGGGCTTGGCCCTCGTCGCCGGCAGCTTTGCCATCATGTGGCAGGGACTCGAGGTCTTTTACGGCCGGCGCTTCAGCGCCGCCGTGGTCGGCGCAGTTCTTGCAACCACATGGGCCGCCTTGGCCGCATTCGGATACAGCCAGATCACGATCAACATCATCGCCGCGATCAGCCAAATCGTCCCGCTGGCGATGGCGGTCGCCACCCTCTGGCGTCATGGCAGGGGTTCGGCGGGAGCAAGCGTGGCTATCGCAGCCCCGGCGATCGCCATCCTCGGGCAAAGTGGGGAAGCGGTTTCCAATACGTTGCGCCTTTTCGGCCTGCTTTCGACGGACTCCTATTATGATTTCGCCGCTTGGTTTCTGGTTTGCGCCATCATCGGCGGCAGCATCTGGCATCTGGGCTTCCTTCTCATGGTGGTCGATCAGATGAGATCGAACCTCATCAAGCTCGCCACCAGCGACGATCTGACCGGCCTGCCCAACCGGCGCGGCCTGCGCGAAAAAATGTTGATCTGCGAGAAATCGGCGCGGCACACGAACACCGGCGCGGTGCTGATGATGATCGATCTGGACAAGTTCAAGTCGATCAACGACCGGTACGGCCATGCAGCAGGCGACGCCGCCCTGATCCATATCGCCAATCTCACCCGAGACCTTTTGCGCGCCGATGACATCCTTGCCCGGCTAGGAGGCGACGAGTTCTGCGCCCTGCTTCCCGATATCGACCGCAGCGAGGCGGTACGGATCGCCCAACGGTTCACAGACACCCTTGCCGCTACGCCTCTCAAGTGGAAAGGTCGGGACGTACCGGTATCGGCGAGCGTGGGCATCACCGAATGGCGCCCCGGTGGCCGGTTGAGCTTGCCGGAGAGTCTCGAGCGGGCCGATGAGCGCATGTTCGGCATCAAGCGCAGCAATCATGCCGCGCTGGCGCTGAGCGCCTAGAAGCGAGGACTTGTCGCGTGTCCGAACCGCAGAACCGTTCCCATTCCCGGCCAAGCCGAGGACATGCTTTTTGCTGGACACGCTTTAGCTACGCCTTCAGCACCATTGTGCCGGTTGCCTTGTCTTTAATTTAACGAAGTTGCTCCACGTTGCGTCGCGGGGGAGGCTCGCGGGGTTCGGCGGGCCAGCTTCGGTCGATATCGTCGTCCGAGGCCATCGGTCGAACTCTAATCTTCGTTCGGAGCCATACGGCTCATTTATAGAGTTTGACTATGCTCAAGATCGTCACCGGCAGCATCGGCCGCCGCATGTCGTTTTTGCTCGTAATGTTTGTCGTCGGCCTCGTCGCACTTGCGAGCTTCCAGCTTTCCAGCACCCACCGCAATCTGATCGAGCTTAAAAAGCAGGAGATCCAGAGCGTCGTCCAGGCGAGCGTTTCCATGCTCGATAGCTTCAACGCCCGTGTCCAATCCGGCGAATTGACGCTCGAGGAGGCCCAGACGCAGGCCAAGGCCGCTCTGACCGCGATCAACTATTCGGGCGATGACTACGTCTTCGCCGTGACCCACGACTACATCATGGTGGTCAACCAGAACCCCGACGTCGTGGACACCAACATGCGCGACCGCACCGATTCCAACGGCAAGCGGTTCATCGAGGAATATACCGACGGCGCCCGTCTCAACGGCTCGATCTTCACAACCTTCGGTTTCTCCGGCAACGGCGAGATCGGTGAAGTGGACAAGCTCACCTATGTGCAGAATTACGCGCCCTGGGAATGGGCCATCGGCACCGGCGTCCTCCAGACCGACATCGACGCGATTTACACCAACAACGTGATCACGAGCGGCGGCATCGCCATTGCGATCATCGCCTTCCTCTCGGTTGCCGGCTGGCTACTCTCGCGCAGCCTCACAAAGCCCATCAACGCGCTCAACGCCCAGATGGTCCAGATCGCCGACAACCAGTTCGACGTGGAAGTGACCGGCACCGGTCGTGCCGACGAACTGGGCACCATGGCCCGTGCCGTCGAGGTGTTCCGTGAGAACGGCAAGAAGGTCGCCGAGATGACCGAGGCCGAAGCCGCCCGCATCATCGCCGACCAGAAGGCCCGCACCGAAATGATGGCCGAGCTGCAGCAGGCTTTCGGCGATGTTGTCGATGCCGCCATCGCCGGCGATTTCTCCAAGCGCGTTCCGGCCAAGTTCCCCGATGCCGAGCTCAACGCGCTCGCCGGCTCGGTCAACACCCTGGTCGAGACCGTCGATGAGGGCCTTGACGAAACCAGCCAGGTTCTGGGCGCCCTCGCCAATACCGACCTAACCCGCCGCATGGAAGGGAACTATCAGGGCGCCTTCTCCAAGCTCAAATCCGACATCAACTCGGTGGCCGACAAGCTCGGCGAGATCGTCGGCCAACTCCGCGAGACCTCCAACGCCCTGAAACTGGCGACCAGCGAGATCCTCTCGGGCGCCAACGACCTCTCCGAGCGCACCATCAAGCAAGCGGCGACCATAGAGGAAACCTCGGCCGCCATGGAGCAGCTCGCCACCACCGTGGTCGACAACGCCAAGAAGGCCGGCAATGCCAGCGAGAAGGCTAACGCCGTCTCCCGTGCCGCCGAGGAAGGCGGCCAGGTGATGACCGACGCCAACCACGCCATGGAGCGCATCACCACCTCTTCGGCCAAGATCTCCAACATCATCGGGATGATCGACGACATCGCCTTCCAGACCAATCTTCTGGCGCTCAACGCTTCGGTCGAAGCGGCGCGCGCCGGTGAGGCGGGCAAGGGCTTTGCCGTGGTGGCCGTGGAAGTGCGGCGCCTCGCCCAGTCCTCGGCGGAAGCCTCCAGCGAGGTCAAGGCGCTGATCGACCAGAGCGCCATGGAGGTCAATGCCGGCACCAAGCTCGTGGCCGAAGCCGCCGGCAAGCTCTCGATAATGCTCGAAGCCATCCGCGCCACCAACGCACTCATGGACGGCATCGCCCGCGACAGCCAGGAACAGGCCGCCGCCATCGAGCAGGTCAATGTCGCGGTCCGGCAGATGGACGAGATGACCCAGCACAACGCGGCGCTGGTCGAAGAAATCAACGCCTCGATCGAGCAGACCGAACGCCAGGCGGTCGAACTCGACCGTGTGGTCGATGTCTTCACGCTCACCGAAACCCGCCGCCAGGGCGAATCCGAACCGGCTCCGGCCACCGGCGCCAAGAGCCTGCAACAGAACGTGCGCACCGCCGCCAAGACCTACCTCAGTCACGGCAACGCGGCCGTCAAGGACGACGACTGGTCCGAGTTCTGATCCAACCTTTAAAGGGCGCCTACGAGGCGCCCTTTTTCAATGGGCAGGCACCGACACGCAGACCAGCTCGGTATCGGCCTCCACCACCACCTCCCCCGGCGTATCCGCCGGCACGTGAAGCACCTCCCCCGCCCCGGCCGTCAACGTCTCCCCGCCCGAGTGGAGGGTGAGCGCGCCGCTCATCACCACCCATATTTCAGCGTAGGGGACGGGCAGATCGGCGGTTTCGTCCTTGCCGAGCCTTGCAAAATACGCGCTGAGGTCACCGCCGTCCTCCTCGGCGACCGCTTGGGCAATGGCAATGGCCTTGCCTGGAAACGACTGCCAATCAAGGCGATCGGCGGTGAATTTGCGCAGTTTGGACATTATTGCTCTCCCCGAGGGTCTTCGATCCAATAGCGTGGTCCGGAACCGCCCTGGAATGCGGCATCGTCGGGATTGAGCACCTTGCACGATTTGAGCGACAGGCAGCCGCAGCCGATGCAGGTGGAAAGCCCCTCCTTGAGGCGCTTGAGCTGGGCGATCTGCGCATCGATCCGGCACGTCCAGGGCTCGGACAGCCGCGACCAGTCGCGGCCGGTGGGAACGTGATCTGTCGGCAGCTTGTCGAGTTCGGCCTTTATCTCGTCGAGCGTCATGCCGAGCTTTTGCGCGAAGACAATGAAGGCCAGCCGCCGCAGGGTATGGCGCGGAAAGCGGCGGTTGCCGCTCCCGATGCGTTCGGCGGCGATCAGTCCGCGTTCCTCATAATAGCGCAGCGCCGAGGCCGCGACGCCGGAGCGCCGCGAAACCTGGGTGATGGTGAGAACGTCTTCGGGCATGCTCCCCTCTCCTTCAACCGGCCGGCGCGTTGTCGAGCCGTACGTTTCGCAGCCCTCCCAACGTTACGGCGATAAAGCCGAGATAGAGAACTATGGCATAGAGATAGACCGTACAGGTGGCGTCGGTGAAGGCATGCCGCGCTGCTTGGAGCAACGCCCGTCCCTCGGCGCCGGGCAGGGTTTGGGCCAGCGCCACGGCCCGACCCACGCTTTCGATTGCTTCCCGTGCGTCCGGCCCGACCGTCAGCGACGCCTGATAGACGATCACCGCCAGGCTCCCGCCCACCGCCAACCCCAGCGCATTGCCGAGGCTGCCCGCCACCTCCTGCGCGCCGCTTGCCGCACCCGTGCGATTAACGGGAGCGCTGGCGATGATGATTCCGGCGCTGAGCGCAAAGATCGGACCGCCGCCCACCGAGGTTATCGATTCCCCCAGCACCAGAACCACGCTCGCCACCTCGCGCGGCAGCGACATACCGACCAGAACGATGATGGCGCCGGCAAGAGCGAGCACCGCCCCGCCAGCAATGGCGGTCGCCGGCCGCATCCAGTCGAGCAGGCGCGGCGCCAGAACCGTCGACGCGACCTGCAGCGCTGCCGGTATGGTCAGCAGCACTCCCGCCTCCAGCGGAGAAAAGCCCAGCACCGATTGCAGGTATTGCGCGAACTGCATGTAGCAGGCGCCCAGCGCCATCAGGAACAGCAGCAGCATCGTCAACGCCGCCGCAAAGCCCGGATTGGCGAAAAGGCGCATGTCGAACATCGGTTCGGAAAGCTTCAGTTGCCGCCGCACGAATACCGCGCCGATCAACACCGCGGTCGCGATCATCAGCGCGTAGGACCAGGCAAAACCCGCCGCCGCCATTTCCTGCAATCCATAAACCAGAAGCGCGATGGCCGCGAGCGAGAGGCCTACACTCAAGAGATCTATGGGTCCGCCTTTGCCCGTTCCGATCGCGGGCAGAAGCGGCATCGCCGCCAGGACAAGGATGCTTACGGGCACGTTGGCCAGGAAGATGGCGCCCCAGGAGAAATGTTCGAGCAACACTCCGCCAATGGGCGGCCCGAATGCGGCGCCTCCCGAAAACGCGGCCATGAACACCGCCACTGCCGTCGCGAACTGCCGGTCGGTGGGGAAAGCATGGCGCAACAGCACCATGGTTGCCGGCGCAACGGTGACCGCGGCGATCCCGATCAGCCCGCGCGCCAGGATCAGGGTCTCTGCGTTGGGCGAAAACGCCGCCAGCAGCGAAAAACTGCCATAGGCGATCATGCCGATCGCCAAAAGCCGGCGCGGCCCGATCCGATCCGCCAGCGTGCCCGCCGTAAGGACGAGCGAGGCACTCAAGAGGTCGCCGATATGGAGCGTCCAGAGTTGCTGTGTCGCCGTGGGCGCCAGATCGGCGGCAATCGATGGCAGCGCCAGAAACAGCACCGACATGTCGATGGCGACCATGAAGATCGGCACGGTGAGGACAGCCAGCGCGAGCCAGGCGCGCGCGTCCGGCTCCTGCTGGGTGAGGGTTTCATTTGGTTCTGTAACGGACATAAGGCGCTCCGGTTTTTACCAAGGAGCAGCCTTATAAAAGTTCAAGTCCACTTGAGATCAAGCGGTTTCCAATCGCAGCACTACGCCGCCTCGGTATGGGCGCCGTCCCCGGCCTCAGCCTGCCGCAACGGCTTGAGGGCCGCCGCCCATTTATGAAGCTCCTCGAGCATGCCTGCGGCCCCTTCCTCCATCGGCTGGTTGGGACGGAACACCCCGTCCTCCCCGATGAACTCGGCAAAGTTCGGAATCGGCACCATCTGCGCCAGGGCGTGCACGTTGACGTTGCCCAGAAGCTGGCGCAGTGCCTGGGCCGACCGCAAGCCGGCCGAGATCCCGCCATAGCTCACGATCCCGGCCGGCTTGCGCCCCCATTCGGCCAGCAGCACCTGGATGGCGTTCACAAGGCTGGCGGGCGGGAAAAAATTATACTCAGGTGTGACGAAGACGAACGCATCGGCCTGCGAAACAATCGTGCTCCAGCGTTTGGTATGCTCATGCTGGTACTGCCCGAAAAACGGTATTGCCGCTTCGTCCAGCAGCGGCAGCCCGACCTCCGCCAGATCGACGAGTTCGACGTCGAATTGTTCCCGTTCCGAAGCGAACGCTTCCACCCAGCGCGCGATTGTCGGGCCGACGCGTCCGGGCCGCGTGCTGCCGATGATGATCTTGAGATTTACGGTCATTTGGTCCTTTCCGGCGCGAGCGAACACACCCGCGCAAACAGGCACGTTTTCATCTTTGCTCTCGCCATGAGTGCTTGTATCGGTTGGCAACTGTGGTATCGATTGGATACTGAACCCTAGGTACAGCATGTAATCGCCGACGCAAGACGGCACTTTTTCGATACCGAGGTATCCTTGGCGAAACCGATCCATCTCGACGGAGCACATCCCGACTGCCGCGCGGCACGGGACCTGCTCATCATCATTGGCAGCAAATGGGCCGTCCTGGTTGTGTCCATGCTGGCGATCCGCCCCATGCGCTTTTCCGAACTCAAGCGCGAGATCGGCGACATCACCCAGAAATCGCTCACCGCCGTACTGCGGGAGCTGGAAAAGGACGGCATCGTCGAGCGCACCGTCACCCCCATCATCCCGCCTCGCGTCGATTACGGCCTCACCGATCTGGGCAAATCCCTCCTCGGCCCGATCAACGCGCTGGCCGACTGGGCCGCCGAAAACCAGTCAGCCGTTGCCGAGGCAAGGGCCAGGTTCGAACAAGCCTGAGGGCCAAACCGACAGTCTCCTCATCAATAGCCTGCCGATGGAGTACGGGACTTGCTCCCGGAATCCAGCGGTAGCCCCGGCCAGAGCCACCAGCCTCAATGCAAACCCACGACTCACCGCAGCAATAGGTCGAGGATATCGTCGTGGATATCCCGCCACTCGTCCTCGCCGATGGGATGGAAATCGAAGCCACGCAAAAGGAACGCCCCCTCGGCGGCCAGGAGCGCCAGCCGCACCTTCCGTCCGCGCGGCGTGGACGTATCGAGCTGCCCCAGCAGCTTGCCGTAATATTCGTTGGCGCTGGCCCGGTATTGCGGCGAACGCATGAAATTGACGATCAGCGCGATGCTGCGCTCGGTCATGGTGTCGGCGGCGTCCCGGCTGGCCTCCACATGTCCGCTTATGCGGGCTTCGGGCGTGTCGCCCGAGCGCGCCACCACCGCCTCGGCGATCCTGTCGCCCGCCGCGAAGACGCGGCCGAACATGGCGTCGATCAGCGCGTCCTTGGTGGGAAACGCGTATAAGACCCCACCCTTGGAGACCCCCGCCTCGGCCGCCACCCCGTCGATGGTGAGCTGCCCCGCACCCTCCCGCATCACCACGCGTTCGGCCGCGTCCAGCAATGCGTCCCGGTCGATTGTCTGCTTTCTGCCCATTTCGCCTCTTTTCAATCCGTCTGGACGGTTTTATATATCCCGCAGTCCGACAATGCAAATCGCTACCGCTTAGAGGTTCTCATGTCTGCCCCCCGCAATCGATGGCTGGTTCTCCTTGCCGTGATGCTGGCCTTTATCCCGGTGGTCATCGATATGACCATCCTGCACATCGCCGTTCCCTCCCTCACCCTGGCGCTGGGCGCCACCGGCACGGAGATCCTGTGGATCATCGACATCTATCCGCTGGTGATGGCCGGTCTGCTCGTCCCCATGGGCACGCTGGCCGATCGCATCGGCCACCGCCGCATGCTGCTCACCGGCCTTGCCGTCTTCCTAGTCGCCTCCGCCACCGCCGCCTTCGCGCCCTCGGCTGCAGCGCTCATCGGCGCACGGGTCTTCCTGGCGATCGGCGCCGCGATGATCATGCCCAACATTCTCGCCATCATCCGCCAGAGTTTCGAGGATGAGAAGGAGCGCGGCATCGCCTTCGGGCTGTGGGGCACAGTCGGGGCCGCCGGCGCCGCCATCGGTCCGTTGACCGGCGGGTTCCTGCTCGAGCATTTCTGGTGGGGCTCGGTGTTCCTCGTCAACGTGCCGATCATGCTGCTGGTCTGGCCGCTTGCCTATTTCACGGTGCCGCGCACCGCGCCGCAAGGCCGGGGCCGCTGGAGCATCGGGCAGGTCCTTGTGCTGATCGCCGGCCTCATCGCCACGGTCTATGCCATCAAGTCCGGCTTCAAGCCGTCGGGTGATCTGCTCGTCACCTTCGCCAGCCTTGCCGCCGGTCTCGCCCTGCTCGGCTGGTTCGCCCGCCAGCAGATGCGCTCGCGCCAGCCGATGCTGGATCTGGGGCTCTTCGCCCGGCCAGCCATCACCATGGGCATCGTCATGGCCATCGTCGTTTCCGGCGCGCTGGCCGGTGTCGAGTTGACCATTGCCCAGGAGCTCCAGTTCGTGGTTGGCCATTCGCCGCTCCAAGCGGGCCTGTTCATGATGCCGCTGGTCGCCGCCACCGCCATCGGCGGTCCCATCGCCGGCTACATCACCGCCACCCTGGGCCTAAGGCCGGTGGCGTCCCTCTCGCTGCTCGTCGCCGGCGCAAGCCTTGCCGGTTTGGGGCTGAGCGATTTTCACAATCCCGGCTGGGAGGTGATCGCGCTCATGGCTGTGCTCGGCCTCGCACTCAGCATTGGGCTTACCGCCTCGTCCATCGCCATCATGAGCGGCGCCCCGGCCGAAAAGGCCGGTGCCGCCGGGGCGCTGGAAAGCACCGGCTATGAATTGGGCGCCGGGCTCGGCATCTCCATTTTTGGGGTCCTGCTCTCGTCGGTCTACGCCAATGCCATACGCATCCCCGCCGTCCTGGCCGGTCGTGTGGAGGCAGGCGCGGCCAATTCCATCGGCGAAACCATGATCGCCGCCGAACGCCTGGGCGCCGATGGCGAGTTGCTGATCCAGGCCGGCCGCGCCGCCTTCTCCGATGCCCATGGCATCGTGCTGCTCACCGCCGCCGCGATCATCGCCCTGCTCGCGGTCGTCGTCTTTCTCGCCCTACGCAACCATCGCGCCGCAAATGCCTCGGCTGCCGCTCACTGAGTGGCAGCGCCTTGGCAACGCCATGCAGGGCTCTTAAGTGTTAGCGACACATCCCGCCAAAGAGGAGCCCGTCATGCCCCATCACGCCGCTTTCGACCTTTTGACCGAAGAACAGATCGGGGAGGTCAACGCGCTGGCGCGGCTCTACCGGCACAAAAAGACCGGGGCGGAAGTGCTCTCGCTCATCGCCGATGACGAGAACAAGGTGTTCGGCGTCTCTTTCGCCACCCCGCCCGAAGATTCCACCGGCCTGCCGCATATCCTTGAACATTCCGTGCTCTGCGGCTCGGAAAAATTCCCGGTCAAGAAGCCCTTCGTCGAAATGCTCAAGGGTTCGCTGCATACCTTCCTCAACGCCATGACCTTCCCGGATAAGACCGTCTATCCGGTGGCGTCCCAGAACCTCGCCGATTTCTACAACCTCACCGAAGTCTATCTCGACGCGGTGTTCTTTCCCCTGCTCTCGCGCGAGACCTTTCAGCAGGAGGGCTGGCATTACGAGGTCGAAAACCCGGCCGAGCCGATGATCTTCAAGGGTGTGGTCTTCAACGAGATGAAGGGCGCCATGTCCTCACCCGACCAGGTCAACTACGCCTATGCCCTGCAGTCGCTCTTTCCCGACACCACTTACGCCAATTATTCCGGCGGTGATCCAAGGGTGATGCCCGACCTCACCTATGAGCAGTTCAAGGCTTTCCACACCCGCTATTATCATCCGTCCAACGCCCATATCGTTTTCTATGGCGACGACGATCCGGCCAAGCGCCTCGAACTGCTCGACGCCGTGCTTTCGCGTTTCGAGCGCGGCGAGAGGGCGCCCGCCATTCCGCCCCAGCCGCGCTTTGCCGAGCCGCGCCACATCGAAAAGACCTATCCTTCCGACACGGAAAATCCACGTTCGAGCTTCGTCACCCTCAACTGGATGCTCGAGCCCAGTGGCGATATCGAAACCCAGCTCGCCCGCACGGTCATGCGCCGCGCGTTGGTCGGCAATTCCGCCGCGCCGCTCCATAAGGCCCTCACCGAATCCGGGTTGGGCGAAGCGGTGATCTCGACCGGCATGGAGCTGGCCCAGCCCGTCCTCAATTTCGGCCTGCGCAACACCTCCGCCGACGATGCCGAAAAGGTCGAAACCCTGATCCTCAACACGCTCGCCCATCTGGCCGAGCACGGCATCGACGACGCCACCATCGAGGCCACCCTCAATTCCCTCGAATTCGAGCTGCGCGAAAAGAACACCGGCGGTCAGCCGCGCGGGCTGATCTATTTCTTCGGCGCGCTATCGGAATGGCTCTATGGCCGCAACCCGCTGGACGGCCTGCGCTTTGAAGACGCGCTTTCCTCTCTCAAGGCGCGCATCGCATCGGGCGAAAAGGTCATCGAAGCGATGATCCGGTCCGAACTGCTCGACAACGCACATCGCACCACCCTCGTGCTGCGTCCCGACAGCGGCCAGGCCGAGCGCGAGGACGCCGCCGAGCGTGCCCGTCTCGACGCCGCCCGCACCGCGATGAACGATAACGACATCGCGGCCGCCGTCGAAACCACGCGCAAGCTCAAGCAACTCCAGAACGCCGCCGACAGGCCCGAGGATCTGGCGAAGATCCCGACCCTCACCGTCGCCGACCTGCCGCGCCAGGGCGCGGCCATTCCCACCGAGGAACTGGCCGTCGATGGCGTGCGCACGCTGTTCCATGACCTTGCCACCAACGGCATCGTCTATCTCGATCTCGGTTTCGATCTCAAAACCCTGCCGCGTGAGTTGCTGCCCTATCTCCCGATCTTTTCCCGGGCGCTCAAACAGACCGGTACGTCGAAAGAGGACTTCGTCGCCCTCACCCAACGCATCGGGCGTTCGACCGGCGGCGTCGCGGTCTCGCGCCTCACCTCCCCCATCCTGGGGAGCAATGAAGCCGCCGCCTATCTGCTGGTCCGCGCCAAGGCGGTAAGCGACAAGACCGGCGAGATGCTGGCCATCGTCAATGACATTTTGACCGACGCCCGCCTCGACAATCGCGACCGCATCCGCCAGATCGTCGCCGAGGACAAGGCCCGCGCCGAAGCCTCGCTGGTTCCGGCCGGTCATCAATACGTCTTCTCCCGCCTCCGCTCGGCGCTCCACGAAGCCGACTGGCTGGGCGAGCAGACTGGCGGCATCACCCAACTCCTGTTCCTGCGCGATCTCGCCGCGCGGATCGAAACCGATTGGCACTCGGTCCAATCGGCCCTCGAAGACATCCGCAAGCACCTGGTCAACGCGGGCGCCGCCATCGTCAACGTCACCACCGACGGTTCGGCCTGGCCGGCCTTCGCCGGGGAACTCGAACCCTTCCTCAAGGGGCTTCCTCGTCACGCCTTCGCCCGCGCCGACTGGTCGCCGCTCCCCGCCCCAGCCAATGAGGGCCTGACCATCCCGGCGCAGGTCAATTACGTCGCCAAGGGGGTGAACCTCAAAGAGCTCGGGCACGAACCTTCAGGGGCGCTGTCGGTGATCACCAAGTTCTTGGGCACCTCTTACCTCTGGGACAAGGTGCGCGTGGAAGGCGGTGCTTATGGTGGGTTCGCGAGCTTCAATCCCCTGTCGGACACCTATGCGTTCGGCTCCTATCGCGACCCGAATCTGGTGGCGACGCTCGACGTCTACGACGCCGCGCCAGCCTTCTTGCGCAAGGGTGTCAACAAGTCCGATATAGAGCGGTCGATCATCGGCACAATCGGCGATCTCGACCCGTATATGCTGCCTGATGCGAAGGGTTACACGGCTCTCGTCCGTACCCTCACCGGGGTCACCGACGAGTACCGCCAGGCCCGGCGGGAGCAGGTTTTGTCGGCCTCGGAAGCCGATTTTTCGGCGGCTGCGGACCTCCTCGAGGAGGTGGCGCGGAATGGGCATGTGGTGGCGATGGGGTCGGAGAAATCCATTACGGCGGCCAATCGGGAGCGAAATGGATTTCTCAATGTTTCCAAGGTGTTGTAGCGGCTAACCGGCGGCTATCCAGCGTATGCCGTAGGGTTCAAGCTCAATCTCGAGGCGGCCTGCCTCGAGATTGAACACGCCCTCGCCCAGCACCACTTCGGCGTGGCCATAGCGCGCGGTATCGAGAGCGATATCAAGGGCTTGCACGTTGCCCGAGAGGTTGTGCAGCATCAGGATTCCGCTCTGTGCGGCCCCATAACGATGGGCCAGAACCGCATTTGTTCCGGTGTCGATGAACTCACAGCGTTCAGACCCCAATTCACGGTATTGAACGCGCAGTTGGGCCAAGCGTTTAATGTGGTTGAGCAATGATTTGGAATCCTCCCGCTGAGCCTCGACGTTCACCTTGCCGTAGCCATAAGGTCCATCCGCAATTGTCCTGACGCCGAGCTTGCTCGGAGCGGCCGAGGAGAACCCGCCATTCTTGCCGCTCGACCACTGCATCGCGGTCCGCACCGCCTCGCGCTCGGGCAACTCGAGATCGTCGCCCATGCCGATCTCGTCGCCATAGGGGATGACCGGCACCCCAGGCATCGAGAACAATAGCGAATATGCCATTTTCAACCGGTCAACGTTGCCCTTAAACATCGGCGCCAGGCGCCGCCTGATGCCCCGGCCATAAATGCGCATCGCCATTTGCGGCGCGAACCGGGCCAGGACATCCTCCATTTCCTCATCCTCGAGCCGCTCGAGATCGGCTTCGTCGAGATTGCGCAGGAAATTGGCCCATTGCCCATTGGCCGGCGGGCGCGGCAGGGAATTTATGGCGTGGCTGACCGGCCGCGCATCCTCACGCGCCAGGGCAAGCAGCAGGTAGTTGTCGAGGTAGAAATTGAACATCATGTTCAATTGCTCGCCGTCGAAGAAGGACGCCAATTGTCCCGGATCTTCATCGACTTCGCCCATCAGGACGACATCGGGCTTGCGCTCGGTGGTGTGCTTGTAGATGTGCCGCAGCGTGGCATGGGTGGGATCGATCTGGTTCTCGGTATCGAGCGGCCGCTCGATCAGGTGCGATGCGGCATCGATGCGGAAACCCGAGATCCCGAAGCTGCACCAGAAATCGATGATCCGTTCGACCTCGTCGCGGACCGCCGGGTTCTCGTGGTTGAGGCCGGGCTGAAAATCGTAGAACCGGTGATGGTAATAGGCCCCGCCGATCTCGTCATAGGTCCACACTCCTGTTTCGGTGCCCGGAAACATCGGGCCGCGTCCAGGCGGGGTGGCGGGCGGATGATCGGTCCAGATGTAATAGTCGCGGAACGGGGACTGCTTGTCGTGCCGGGCCGACCGGAACCAGGGATGCTCGATGGAGGTGTGCTGGACCACCAGGTCGGTGATGACTCTTATCCCCTGCTCGCCAGCCGCGCGCGTGAAGGCGATGAAGTCGTCAAAACTGCCGTAGCGAGGGTCGATGGAGAAATAGTCGGTGACGTCGTAGCCGTTGTCGCGATTGGTGGAGGGATAGAAGGGGAGGAGCCAAAGGCAGGTGACACCAAGCTCCCCCAGATAGGGGAGCTTTTCGGTCAGCCCCGGAAAGTCGCCGATGCCGTCTCCATTGCCATCGCAGAACCGCTCCACATCCACCGCATAGAAAACGGCATCCTTCCACCAGTCTTTCATGACCACCTCGTCTCGTTCATCGGTCGGGAACGATGGTGGTTGAGCTTGGTTCCCGCTATGCCGGCGTGACGCGCCAGACGACATGTCCGACGTCGTCGGCAACCAGAAGCGCACCGTCACCGGAGATGGTGACGCCCACCGGGCGGCCATTGGAGTATTTTTCGTCCGCGGAGAGGAAACCGGTCAGAACATCGATCGGATCACCGGCCGGGCGCCCCTCCTGGAACGGGACGAGGATCACCTTGTAGCCCGAGAGCTTGGACCGGTTCCACGATCCGTGCTGGCCGATCACCATGCCGGCGGGCAGCCCCGGCAAGCGGCCTGCATCGAGCCAGCACAGGCCCAGCGATGCCGTATGGCCGCCCAGCGCATAGTCGGGCGCGATGGTCTTTTCGACGAGATCGGCGCGCTGGGGCTGCACGCGGTCGTCCACGATGTCGCCCCAATAGGCATAGGGCCATCCGTAAAATCCCCCGTCGCGCACCGAAGTCAGGTAATCGGGCGGCGTTTCGTCCCCCAGCCCGTCGCGTTCATTGACGACGGTCCAGAGCTTTTCGTCATGCCAGGCCATGCCGACCGGGTTGCGCAGGCCACCGGCAAACTCCCTGTTCTGCTCGGTTTCAAGATCGATCTCGACGATGCAGGCCCGCCCTTCCTCGGCCTCGAACCCCTCATCGGCGATATTGGAGAGCGAGCCAATCGCGACATAGAGCTTGCTGCCATCGGCGCTGGCGATGAGGTTGCGCGTCCAGTGGCCGCCATCCTTCATCGTAAAGATGGTCCGGCCCTTGGCGGTGATGCTGGTCTGCCCTTCTTCATAGGGAAATGCCACGACGCTATCGGAATTGCCGACATAGAGCGTCGAGCCGACAAGCACCATGCCGAAGGGCTGGTGCAGGCCGGAGAGGAAGATTTCCCGCACTTCGGGAATCCCGTCCCCATCCGCATCGCGCAGGAGGGTGATCTGGTTGGCGCTGGGGTAAGTGGCCCCGGCCCGCTTCATGGTGCGGTTGGTGGCGTAATCCATAAAGCCCCGCACCTTGCGCGGGATCGTCGCGGATTCGGCCACCAGCACGTCGCCATTGGGCAGAACGTAGATCCAGCGCGGATGCTTGAGGTTTTCGGCAAAGGCCGCGACCTTGAGTCCCGTGGCCACCTTGGGCTTAGCCCCATGCTGCCAGCCGCGCGCCGTAGGCATCTTGAGCATGGGAATGGCGCCCTGGGGCTGCGGTTCGGGGATGGCCGGCGTCGTCCCAAATTGCGGGGTCCGCGTTTTGACCCGAGTGTTCCACCAAAGAATCCCGCCCCCGATTGCGACGACGATAACCGCAACCAGTACCAGGAGTGCCGTTAGCCAAGACATGAAGACCTCCGCCCCGCTCAAAACCCAAAACCGCCTCCTTATTGCGTGATCGGGGCGATACGGCAACATGCCACAACCGTACCGGGCGTTACGGTCTGTGTTTACATCGGGCGACAGGAGGCGTAGACATAGGGAAACGAGGATGTCCCACCGCTATGGAGCGGGGAGGAACGCATCCACCGGCCGAATGGAAACGGCCCGGATTTCAATGACTTTCGCCGACAGGTGACCTCATGCCCGCATATCGTTCGAGAACCACTACCCACGGCCGCAACATGGCCGGTGCCCGCGGCCTCTGGCGCGCGACCGGCATGAAGGACGGCGATTTCGGCAAGCCGATCATTGCCGTTGTCAACTCCTTCACCCAGTTCGTGCCGGGACACGTGCATCTGAAGGATCTGGGGCAGATGGTGGCGCGCGAGATCGAGCGGGCCGGTGGCGTTGCCAAGGAATTCAACACGATAGCCGTCGATGACGGCATCGCCATGGGCCATGACGGGATGCTCTATTCCCTGCCCAGCCGCGAAGTCATCGCCGATAGCGTCGAATACATGGTCAACGCGCACTGCGCCGACGCCATGGTCTGCATTTCGAACTGCGACAAGATCACGCCGGGCATGCTCAACGCCGCCATGCGGCTCAACATTCCCGTGGTGTTCGTCTCGGGCGGACCGATGGAAGCGGGCAAGGTGGTCCATCGCGACAAGCTGCAGGCGCTCGACCTCGTCGACGCCATGGTGGTCGCCGCCGACGACAGCTATACGGACGCAGAAGTCCAGGCCATTGAGGAAGCCGCCTGCCCCACCTGCGGGTCGTGCTCGGGCATGTTCACCGCAAATTCCATGAACTGTTTGACCGAAGCGCTGGGACTTTCCCTGCCGGGGAACGGCTCCACCCTCGCCACCCATGCCGACCGCAAGCGCCTGTTCCTTGAAGCGGGCCACCTGATCGTCGACCTGGCCCGCCGCTATTACGAGCAGGACGACGAAAGTGTTTTGCCGCGCTCGATCGTCACCAAGGAAGCGTTCGAGAACGCGATGGCGCTCGATATCGCCATGGGCGGTTCGACCAATACCGTGCTGCATATCCTGGCCGCGGCCTATGAAGGCGGGGTCGATTTCACCATGGACGACATCGACCGGCTTTCCCGCAAGGTTCCGGTGCTCTGCAAGGTCGCTCCGGCCAAACAGGACGTGCACATGGAGGACGTCCACCGCGCCGGCGGCATCATGAGCATCCTCGGCCAGCTCGACCGCGCCAACCTGCTGCACCGCGAACTGCCCACCGTTCACAGCGCCACCATCGGCGATGCGCTGGACCGCTGGGACATCTCGCGCACCAATTCGGAAAGCGTGCGCCAGTTCTACATGGCCGCACCGGGCGGCGTGCGCACCACGGAAGCCTTTTCGACCCAGAACCGCTGGACCGAACTCGATCTCGACCGCAAGGAAGGGGTCATCCGCTCGGCCGAACACGCCTTTTCCAAGGATGGCGGGCTGGCGGTGCTCAAGGGCAATATCGCCATTGACGGGTGCGTGGTGAAGACCGCCGGGGTCGATGACTCGATCCTCAAATTCACCGGCAAGGCCGTGGTCTATGAAAGCCAGGACGACGCGGTTTCGGGCATTTTGACCGGCAAGGTCAAGGAAGGCGACGTGGTCGTCATCCGCTATGAAGGCCCCAAGGGCGGGCCGGGCATGCAGGAGATGCTCTATCCCACCAGCTACCTCAAATCCAAGGGGCTGGGCAAAGCCTGCGCGCTGCTGACCGACGGGCGCTTCTCGGGCGGCACCTCGGGCCTGTCGATCGGGCACGTTTCGCCCGAAGCGGCCAATGGCGGGGCGATCGGGCTGGTGGAACAGGGCGATACCATCGAGATCGACATTCCCAATCGCACCATCAACCTTCTTGTCTCGGACGCCGAGATGGCGCGCCGCCGCGCCGCCATGGAGGCCAAGGGCGAAGCGGCCTGGAAGCCGGCGGCCCCGCGCAAGCGCAAGGTGACCACCGCACTCAAGGCCTATGCCGCCTTTGCCTCAAGCGCCGACCGCGGCGCGGTGCGCATCCTGCCCGAATAAACCAAACCTTAGCGCCGCTCCCCTATTGGTGCGGCGTTCTCTCGTTTCGAAAGCCCCACCATGTCCAGTCCGGCCACCGGGCACCAGGATCGCCGCCTTTTCGCCATTGGGCTGGTACTGACCACCTATATCTTTTTCGCCATCTGCGACACCTGCGCCAAATGGATGGCGGTGTCGGGGATGCCGCCAGCGCAGGTGGCGTTCGGGCGCTATGCGCTGCAATTTGCCTTCATGGCCGGATTGCTGCTGCCCCGGTTCGGGCTCGCGAGCTTTCGTACGGGCCGTCCGGTCCTGCAGATATTGCGCGGGTTCGGCCTGCTCGGGATGACGGCGTTCAACTTCTTTGCCGTGCTCTACCTGCCCCTCACCGTAACCTCATCGATCATGTTCGGCATGCCGCTGCTGATCACCGCGTTATCGGTGCCGCTCCTGGGCGAGCAGGTGGGCTGGCGACGCTGGCTGGCCATCGTCGTCGGGTTTTTGGGCATCCTGATCATCGTGCAGCCATGGGGCGCCGATTTCCACTGGGCCGTGTTCCTCTCGCTGGGCAGCATCATTTCGGCCGGGTTCTACTTCATCCTCACGCGCAAGCTGACGGCAACCGAAACCACCAACAGCCTCCAGCTCTATGCGGGGCTGGTCGGCACGCTGTGCCTGCTGCCCTTCGCGCTTGCCAATTGGACATGGCCGGAGGGGCCAGTGGCGTGGCTGATCTTTCTGGGCGTCGGCGCGGCGGCAATGACCGGGCATCAGATTTCGATCATCGCACATCGCTATGCCCCGGCCTCGGTTCTGGCGCCGTTCGCCTACAGCCAGATCATCTGGATGACGCTGTCGAGCTGGCTGATCTTCTCCCAGCCGCCAACCGTCTGGCTGTTCGTGGGCGGCCCGATCGTCATCGGATCGGGGCTCTATATCTGGCTGCGCGAGCGGGAACTGGCCAAGGCATCGGTGAGCCCCACATCGAGTGTGGAGGCCGAACAGCGGACCGACGTGGCGCCGGCCAAGGTGTAACCGAGGCTCGAGTGACATTTTCGTGATCGGAGGTCTTGGCGAAGCGAAATCTCTTCGCTATAAGGCTCGTCCCTTCTCTCGAACTCACGGAGGCGTTGCATTGTCATCATTGATCGCGCCCTCCATGGGTAGTGCATTGGATTTCCCGCGCTAAGTCTTTGTTTTTCGCGCTTCCGAACCGCAAAACCGGTTTCCACTTTTGCTGGAAGCGCTCTGGGAAACCCCGCACCCGCCGACGTCCCCGCACCGGCGATATCGGCCCTATTTTCCCTTTTATGATTCGGACAACGGACGCCTGAGGCCGTTGCCACACCTTAAGGACCAGTGCGCCCGAACGCCTGGCATTCGCAATGACTTCGAGAAAAAAGCTTTCGCGGAGCAATGTCTTCCGCTCGGTTTTCGTCTTCGTGTGGCGCTATTGGCGCCGGCAGCCGGTTCGGCTGACGCTGATCAGCATGCTGATCGTGGCGGCGACCCTCGCCGACGTTCTGACGCCCTATTACGCCGGCCAGATCGTCGATGCCGTCGCCAGCGGCACGACCGGCGACGAGGCCTCGCTCGCCTCCGCGCTTTCGGCATTTGCCATACTGCTCGCGCTCGGGCTGGGCGCCCTGATCCTGCGGTTCTTCTTTTTCCGCGGCATCATCACCTTCACGCTTTCGATGATGAAGGAGATCGTGGGCGAATCGTTCTTCCGGGTGCAGCGGTTCTCGACCGACTGGCACGCCAACACCTTCGCCGGCTCGACGGTGCGCAAGATGTCGCGCGGCATGTGGGCGGTCGACCTGTTCAACGACACGATCCTGATGGCCATGCTGCCCTCGATCGTGATGCTGGTGGGCACCACTGTGCTCTTGGCCGCGTTCTGGCCGCTGATGGGGCTGGTGATCGGGCTGGGTTCGCTCGCCTATATCGTGCTGACGGCAGTGCTGACGGTGACTTTCGTCGCCCCGGCCGCGACGCTTTCCAACAGCTGGGACACGCGGACCGGCGGCGCGCTGGCGGACGCGGTGAGCTGCAATGCCGTGGTCAAGGCGTTCGGCGCCGAAGCGCGCGAAGAAGCCCGGCTCGACTGGGTGGTCAACAAGTGGCGCTCGCGCACCAGCCGCACCTGGAACCGGGGCAACATCAACGGCACCGTGCAGGTGGCGACGCTTCTGGTGCTGCGCGCGGCCATTCTGGCCGTGGCGCTGATCCTCTGGCAGCAGGGAGCGGCGAGCGCGGGCGATATCGCCTTCGTTCTGACCTCGTTCTTTGTGCTGCAGGCCTATCTGCAGGACGTGGGCATGCATATCCGTAACCTGCAGCGCTCGGTCAACGACATGGAAGAACTGGTGGAGATGGACGGGCAGGCCTACGGCATTGCCGACAAGCCCGGCGCCGAACCGATCCGCATCGGAGACGGCGCGATCGCGTTCGACAACGTCACCTTCCGTTATGGAGGCCACACGACGCCGCTCTACAAGGACTTCTCGGTCGATATCGCTTCGGGCGAGAAAGTCGGGCTTGTGGGGCACTCGGGATCGGGCAAGACGACGTTCGTCAAGCTCATCCAGCGCCTGCATGACGTCAATGGCGGCCGGATCCTGATCGACGGGCAGAACATCGCCGACCACACGCAGTCGAGCCTTCGGAGCCAGATCGCCATCGTGCAGCAGGAGCCGATCCTGTTCCACCGCACGCTGGCGGACAACATCGCCTATGCGCGGCCCGAGGCGAGCCGCGCCGAGGTGATCGAGGCGGCCAGGATGGCCAATGCTCACGACTTCATCGTCACGCTGCCCAAAGGGTACGAGACGCTGGTGGGCGAGCGCGGGGTCAAGCTTTCGGGCGGCGAGCGCCAGCGCGTGGCGATTGCGCGGGCGTTCCTTGCCAACGCGCCGATCCTGATCCTGGACGAAGCGACCTCGAGCCTGGATTCGGAGAGCGAGCTGCTGATCCAGCAGGCGATCGAGCGGTTGATGACCGGGCGCACGACGCTGGTCATCGCCCACCGGCTGTCGACGGTGCGGGCGCTCGACCGGATCCTGGTGTTCGACAAGGGCAAGATCGTCGAGGAAGGCGACCACATGGCGCTGATCCGGCGCGAGGGCGGCATCTATCGGCGGCTGTTCGAAAAGCAGGCGCTGGAACTGACCAAGGGACTGGTCGCTTAAGGCTGTCCGAACCGCTCGGCCTCTTCATCGGGGCCGAGCGGGGCGCCGGCGCCCACGGAATCAAGGTAGGCGTCGATGCTGGCCGAGATACGGTCGGAGGCGGCGACAAAGCCATCGCCCGAGGCGCCGGCGATGGTCATTTCCACCGCGTAGCCCGCCCCCCTGTCACAGGCGACGCCGCTCAAGGGGTTTTCTCCCTCCAGCGCAAAGCTGCGGCAGAGGCCCTCTTCGATGGGATAAGAGCCGAGAACCATCATCTCGCCGCCGTCCAGCGAAGTCGGCGTTCCGGCGGGCGCTGTCGCTATCGCCGAGGCAAGGGCGGCATAGGGGTCGGCGGGCTCGACCGAACGTCCGAACAGATAGCCACCTCCGGCGCCGATCGCCAGCAACAGGCATGCGGCGAGCGGCAGCGCTGCCCGAACCCAGGAGCGGCGTGGGAAAGCAATAACGCTAGCGGGGGCAGCATCTTTCCGTGCGGCCGCGAGGAGACCGGCGGGCGGCGGGGCGGCAAGGACATCGGCAAAGGCCGACTGCGCAGCTTCGGCACTCGCGCGGAACAGGTCGGCGCGTTCGGCGAGAGCCGGATCGGCGGCAATGGCGGCGGCGACGGATGCACCGGTTTGGGCGTCGAGCTCTCCATCGACATAGGCCATCAGCATTTCATCGGTCACTTCTTGAGGTTTCATCGTCCTGTTTCCGCCGTTCTTGCGGCCACGGCGCCAGGCCGGGCCAGGTCCTCGGCCAATCGTATGCGTGCCCGGGCCAGCCGGCTCATGACTGTTCCGACGGGAATATCGAGAATTTCCGCCGTATCGCGATAGCTCAGGCCCTCCACGCACACCAGGGTCAGGACGCTGCGCTGCTCCTCGGGCATGGCGGCGATGAGCCCCCATGTGCGCGAGAGTTCGGAGCGGCTTTCGACAAGGGTTCTGCCATCCTCGCCCGGCTTGTCGTTTTCCGGGTCGCTGACGTCCTGGAGAACCTCGCGGCGGCGCTTGCGGTAGGTATCGACCCAGAGATTGTGGATGATGCGCATCATCCACGCATCGAGCCGCGTGCCGGGCGTGTAGCTCTCCCTGGCGCGCAATGCCCGCTCGCATGCCGCCTGCACCATGTCGTCCGCATCGGGCAGCGAGCGGGCGAGCGAAAGCGCAAAGGCGCGCAGCCGAGGCAGAATCGCAATGATCTGATCGCCGATATCGGCCGACACGGATATCTCCCGCCTGGGTTCATCGATGCGCAAACGCAATGGAACGGGACTTATTCCATCGCCGGTTCACTTTTCTCACATCTGCATGAATAATTGCCTGCGCGGGCCGTTATCGCCGCACATCCGTTTTCGCAAGTGAGGCTCAATGTCTTCCCGCCTTTTTCTCCTGCTGCTTGTCCTCTCGCTCTTCTGGCTCCAGCCCCTCGCGCCTGCCATCTGGAACGGATCGGGCTTCATCTCCGCCGCCATGGCTCAGGAGGACGATGATGACGATGATGATGATGATGATGATGATGATGATGATGATGATGACGACGACGACGATGATGACGATGACGACGATGACGACGATGACGATGACGATGACCGCGACGATGACGACGATGACGACGTCATCCGGCGCGTGATCGTCGCCCCGGCTCCGGTCCCTGCCCCGCCCCCCACCCCGGTGGTGCCGGTCGCGCCCCCGTCTCCGCCGAGCCGCCCGGAACCGGATCCCGAATTCCTGATCTCCCTGCCGCAGGACGTATCGTTCGAGGAGATCGAGGCGCTGGGGTTCACCGTGCTTTCGACCAGTGAGGTCGGATTGATAGCCCGCAGCGTGACCCGCCTGGGCCTGCCCGAAGACATGCCGATCGAGGAGGCTCGCGCCAGTCTGAACAATCTCATCGCTGAAGCGGCACCGGTCGAAAACACGCTTTACTCGCTGCAGTCCCTGCCCTGCACCGAGGATGGCTGCGCGGCGCTGGAGATGGTGGGGTGGAGCGGCACCGGAATGTGCGAAGCGACGCCGCGCATCGGAATGATCGACACGCCGGTCGATCACTCGCTCGCCCATTTCGACGGCGGCCGGATCGAGGTTTTCTCGGCGCTTTCGCCGGATCGCCAGCCGGCTCCGGCCGATCACGGCAGCGCGGTCGCCGCGCTGATGGTCGGGCAGCCGGGCAGCGCGACTCCCGGACCGTTGCCGCAGGCCGAACTGATCGCGGCGGGAGCGTTTCATCGGGGAGAGTTCGGCGCCATTTCGGCCGATGCCTTCGACGTGATCCGCGCCATCGATGCCATGTCACAACGCGAAATCGACGTGCTCAACATGAGCCTGGCGGGCGAAGAAAATGCCTTGGTTGCCGAAGCGCTCGAGGCGCTGATGGCGCAGGGCGTCGCCGTGGTCGCGGCGGTCGGCAATCGCGGCCCCGCCGCTCCGCCGCAATTTCCGGCAGCCCAGGAGGGGGTGATCGGGGTCACCGCGATCGATGTGGAACGGCAGGTCTACAGGCAGGCCGTCCATGGCGAACATGTGGATTTTGCAGCGCCCGGGGTGGAGCTATGGACGGCGACGGCGGAGGGCGGCACGCCGCAATCGGGAACCTCGTTTGCCTCCCCACTGGTGACGGCGGCCATTGCACTGGCCGATGCCCCCGACGATCTGATCGATACCGTCATCGACCTGGGCGCTCCGGGACGCGACCCGGTGTTCGGACACGGTCTCGTTCAGTTCCCCAATTGCTAGAGCCGGATACGAAAAGGCCCTCCCGTAGTGACGGGAGGGCCGACCCGGTGATCAGTGACGATCAATCCTCGTCGTCGTCGTCATCATCGTCGTCGTCATCGTCATCATCATCATCATCGTCATCATCATCATCGTCGTCGTCGCGATCATCCCGGTCATCGTCATCATCATCGTCATCGCGCCAGTCATCATCGCGATCATCATCATCGTCGTCGTCATCATCATCATCGCGATCGTCCCAATCGTCATCGCGGTCATCCCAGTCGTCATCGCCGCGATCATCCCAATCGTCGTCGAAGCCGCGATCATCGCAGAAATCGTCGGCGGCCCTGGCATTGGTGCCGAACAGGGCCTGTGCATTGCCCTGGCTGGGGTTGCTTGCGAAGCTTTCGCAGGCGCGGCGAATGTCGGAGCTCGACTGGGCCTGCACGGGCAGCGCCAACAGCGAAACGCCGGCAAGTAGGGAAGCACTCAAAAGAAGACGGGTTTTCATCTCAACCTCCTGTGGGGTGGCTGGCCATTGGCCGTTTACACCCAGCGAACGGATGAGATTTCGGTTTATTCCCCTGCCCCGATAAAGATTACATCCGGCTGAGCACCATCGCCTCGAAAACGGCGATCAGGTGCAGCGTTGCACCCACCACCACGAAGGCATGCCAGAGCACGTTCTGGAATTGCAGCCGCTCCCAGAGCAGGAACACGATGCCGGCCGAATAAGCGATGCCGCCCGCGACGATGAGCCAGAGCGCCGTAACCGGCAACGCAGCGCCCAGTGCGTGGAAGGCGACCACCCCGCTCCAGCCGATGGCGAGATAAAAGGGGATGGCGAGACGGCCAAAATGCTGGGGAACGAGGAGTTTGAGCGCCATGCCCACCAGCGCGGCGCCCCAGACGAAGATCAGCAGCCTGTCGGCGATTGGCACATCGCCAAGGGCTGTCAAGAACGGCGTATAGGTGCCGGCGATGAACAGAAAGATCGCCGCCTGGTCTATGCGGGCCAGCCAAGCCTTGAGTGGACCGGTCGGGCACAGGTTGAAGGCCATGGACGCGGTGAGGAGGATGACGAAGGAGCCGACATAAACCGAGAGGGCAAGAGCCTGATCGGGCGCGGTGTGCATGATCGCCATTGTCAAAAGGGCAGATCCCGCGCCTAGGGCCACGGCCAGCCCCACCCCGTGAACAATGCCATCGGCGATCAGTTCGGCGAGGGTGAAGGCCCGCCTGTGACGCAGGACGTACGCTTTGGCGTTGCGGCCCGGTTTTGCGCCCATGCCACACTCCCTCGGGCTTTGGTTGAGCCTCAAATTTATACGCCAGGTGAGGCGAAACCATGAAGCCCGCAGGGCGGCGGGCCAGCCGGACCAAAGAGTGCTTTTAATGTAAACGGGGGGTTACCCGTTCGGCCGGTTCGGCGGTGCCGGGGAAACTGCCGGGTTTGGCTGGCGGCGCAAACGTCACGCAATTGCGCCCGGCCTGCTTGGATCCGTAAAGGGCGATATCGGCCTGGGCGAACCATTGGACGGCGGAGCGCAGTGCCGGCGCCAGCGGCGCGATGCCAAAACTTGCGGTCACCGACAGAACGCCGCCGGAATGGCGGAAACGGAGCCGTTCGATCTCCTCGCGCAAGCGCTCCGCGCATTGGCTCGCTTCATAGGCGAGGGTTTCGGGCAAGAGGATGCCGAACTCCTCCCCGGCGATCCGGCCAAAGGTATCCACCGAGCGCAGGCTTTCGGCGGCGCGATTGGCGACCGATTTGAGCACTTCTTCGGCCATCTCCGCCCCCAGGGCGGTGTTGACGTCCCCGAACCCGTCGATATCGAGGAACATCAGGGCGGCAGGACGTTCATAGCGGGTGGCGCGTACGAATTCGCGCTCCACTTCGGCTTGGAAGCAATGCCGGGTCAGTGCGCCAGTCAAGAAATCGACGTCCTGGGGCTGGTGCGAAACCAGGTGGGACATGGCGAGCCGAGCCAGATTGAGGGCGATCGTCAACTCGTGGTCGCTAAATTCCCGCGGCTGAGTGTCCATGATGGAAAGCGCGCCGATATTATATCCGTCGATGGTTTCGAGCGGAACGCCAAGATACGCGTGCACGAGACCGTCCGGACCGGAGGAGCGTCCGGCGGCGCGGTCATTGCCCAGTGTATCGGCGATGACCAGCGGATCATGGCTCTCAATGGCCAAAGCGGCCAGGGAGTTGTTTCGAGCAACGGATTTGGATGACCAGCCGGATGCGGCCAGCACGGTTTCTGTCTCGCGATCGAGAATGGAGATGGTGACCATGGGCACGCCGATTGCCGCCTGAGCAATCCGGGCGATGCGCTCAAGGGGCTCGAAATCCCACGCCCGCAGCAGGCCATGCCGATAAAGGGCGCCAAGCCGCCCTTCCTCATCGCTCAGCGTGTCCACAACCATGGGATATCCCCTGCGTCATCTCTCGCTACGCCTTTATTCCGTCGCGTGTTCGAACCGCAAAACCGTTTTCCAGTTTTGCTGGACACGCGCCAGGGGGACAAGTGTAACGCGTAAGCCGCCGTTACGGGATTTCACCGAGTCCTATGGTTACGCAGTCCTAACCCGATCAAGCACTTAGCGGAGTGCGGAAAGCAGCGCGCCCGAGGCATGCCCGTCCGCCAAAAGGCCAGCCGAGCGCTGGAAGGCGATGATCCCCGACCGCGTCTTGGGCCCGATTACCCCGTCGGGCGTGCCGACATTGAAGCCCCGGCGATTGAGCAGGGCCTGCAATTCCTCGCGCTGGCTGCGGGTAAGCCCGACTTCGTTGGCAGGGAACGGCCGCGCGAACGGACCAACGCCCAGGATGCGATCGGCAAGATGGCCGACGGCAAGGGCGTAGTTGTCGGAATTGTTGTAGCGCTTGATGACATCGAAATTGTGCAGCAGCAGGAAAACCGGCCCGCTGCCGCCCGCCGGCATGAAAATCCTGCCATTGTCGGACGGACGCGGGAAGGTGCGCCCGCCGGTGCGCCGCACGCCCATGGCCTCCCACGCTCCCAGCGATTGCCGGCCCACATCCCAGGCGCGGCCATAATCGAAATTGCCGGGGAGCTGGACTTCGTATCCCCAGGTCTCGCCGGGGCGCCAGCCATGGGATTTGAGGTAGTTGGCGGCCGAAGCCAAGGCATCGGGCACCGAGTTCCAGATGTCGCGCCTGCCATTGCCGTTATAGTCGACGGCATAGGCCATAAAGCTCGACGGCATGAACTGGGTGTGCCCCATGGCGCCAGCCCACGATCCCACCATCTGGGCCGGGGCGACGTGCCCGGCCTGCAGAATCTGCAGAGCGGTCAGCAGCTCGTTCTTGAAGAAATCGTACCGGTAATTGCCGTGGGTGAGCGTGGCGAGCGCATGCACCACATTGTTGCCGCCCATATAGGAGCCGTAATTGGTCTCCATGCCCCAGATGCCCAGGACGATTTCCGGCTGGACGCCCCAGTTCTGCTGCACCACACCCAGGGTCTGGGCCCATTCCCCGCGCATGCTCCGGCCGGTGGAGATGCGGGTGGAACTCACCGCATCGGACACATATTGGCCGGTGGTCTTGACCATTTCGGGCTGGCTGCGTGTCAGGTCCATGATACGGCTCGACGGCGCAAATCCGGCAAAAGCCTGATCGAAGATGGCGCGCGAGACGCCGCGCGCGGAAGCCTCGGACCAGATGGAGGCCACGAAATTCTGCACATTGGCCTGCGCCGGACGCGGCAGCAGGGCGCTCGTTCCCGCGGCCAGCGACAGCGCAAGCAGGCTGCGGCGCGACAAGGTGGGAATGTTGGCTGAAAGGGCTCTGTTACGCATGGACGGACCTTCTCCGGTTCCAATCGCCGGCCCACCCTGCCACAACTTTATGGCAAGACGCTGTCCTCGCCCCCGTGGGACAGCCTGATGTGCCTGCGCTACTCAACTCGATGCGCCATAAAATGCAGCAAGGACTTTAAGAGCGCGTTAAGCACGTTGGCTTATCGGCCACTGGCGCTTAAGCTGGCGTTCACTCTCTCGTGAGCGCCGCGATGTTCCTCTCCCGATCCGACCTTTCCTCCGACCTTCGTAACCTTGGCCTCGGCGATGGCGACATCGTCATGGTTCATGCCGCGGTGAGCGCCGTGGGCGAGATGATCAATGGGCCCGACACGCTGATCGATGCATTGCGCGAAGCCGTTGGCGAGGCGGGCACGGTGATGGCCTATACCGACTGGGACGCACGCTACGAGGCGCTGCTCGACGACGGCGGGCGGGTGCCACAGGAATGGCGCGACAAGGTTGGCGGGTACGACGCCCGAAGGTCGCGCGCGGTGCGGGACAATGGGATATTTCCCGAATTCCTGCGGACCACGCCGGGCGCCGAGCGCAGCGCCAATCCCGGCGCCTCGATGACGGCGATCGGCGCGCGGGCCGACTGGCTGACCAAGGATCATCCGCTCGACTATGGTTATGGTCCGGGGTCGCCGCTTGCGAAATTGGTCGAGGCGGACGGCAAGGTGCTGATGATCGGCGCGCCGCTCGATACCATGACGCTGATCCATCACGCCGAGCATCTGGCGCGGCTGCCCGACAAGCGGATCAAACGCTGCGAGGTGCCGTTTGCGACGGCGGCGGGCGTGGTCTGGCGGATGAGTGAGGAGTTCGATACGGCCGATGCCGTATGCCCGCAGCTCGATGGCGTCGACTATTTCACCACCATCGTCACCACTTACCTGGAAGGCGGCCGGGGACGTGAGGGGTTCGTGGGAGATGCACGGTGCGTGCTCGTGGATGCCAAAGGCATGCTCGAGCACGCTGTAGCGTGGCTCGAGCATTCCGTGAAATGATCACAGCGTCTTGGCGAGGGCCTCGAGCTGGTCGGTGCAGATGCCCCAGCCTTCGTGGAAGCCCATCTTCTCGTGCTCCTCTTTGGCTTCGACCGTCCAGTGCTTGGCGCGGGCGATGTAGCGTGTCTTGCCGCCTTCGTCGGCGAAGGTCAGCTCGCAGGTGAAGAAGGCCCTGTCGGTCGGCTCCCAGCCGGCGCTGAATGCGTCGGTGAAGACGAGCTTCTCGTTGGGCACGACTTCGAGATAGATGCCGGGATTGGGGTATTCGTTGCCGTCGGGATCGGCCATGGTGACGGTGCACGATCCGCCGGGGCGGACGTCGAGATCGGCGCGCGGGGTGGTCCAGGGCGCGGGCGCGAACCATTTGGTGACGAGTTCGGGATCGGTCCAGCAGCGATAGACCTTATCGCGCGGGGCATCGATCAGCCGGTCGAGAACCAGTTCCTTGTCGTTGGCGGGTTGGGCGGTCATTTCTGTCTCCTCAGATGAGCGTGTTGATGCTGCTAGGACGGCGGCGGGCTGACCATACCGACAATCGCTATCGATTTTTCTACCGGGTCGAACATTGACATTTGGCGCGCAATTTAATAACCATAAAGCTATCAAACTTTACGGTTATATTATGACGGATTCCGAACGCCTCGATGCCACCTTCATAGCGCTTGCCGATCCGACCCGGCGCGCGATGCTGGCCCGTTTGCTCGAAGGCGAAGCGACGGTCACCGAATTGGCCGAGCCGTTCGAGATGAGCCAGCCGGCCATTTCCAAGCACATCAAGATGCTCGAACGCGCCGGATTGGTGTCGCGCAGCCGCGATGCGCAGCGGCGTCCGGTCAAGATCGAGGGGCTGGCGCTCAAGGAGGCAACGGACTGGCTTGAGAAATACCGCCAGGTCTGGGAGGCTAACTTTTCCCGGCTCGACAACCTGCTCGAAGAACTCAAAAGCCAGCGTAAAAGGGAACGGAACTGATGAGCTTTGCGACCAGCCTGACAGTCTCGACGCCGACCGATCTTGAAATCGTCGTCGAGCGCATCTTCGATGCCCCGGTCGACCTTGTCTTTGACTGTTACACGACGCCCGATCTGGTGCGGCGGTGGTTGACGGGCGCGGAGGGATGGTCACTCGCCACATGCGAAATTGACCTCAGGGCTGGCGGGGTCTATCGCTATGTGTGGTCGGGGCCAGATGGCGCGAGCATGGGCATGACGGGCACGTTTCACGAGGTTCAGCCGCCGTCCAGGCTGATGGCGACCGAAACCTTCGATGACGATTTCGGCATGGGAAAGATGCTGGTGACCATCGCTTTCCATCCCGATGGCGACCGGACCAGCATGCATCAGACAATTCTCTTCGAATCCAAGGCCCAGCGCGACTCGGCGGTTGAGACCGGCATGGCCGAGGGCATGGGGATCAGCTTCATGGCGCTCGACAAGCTGCTGGCGGATTTGACGAGCCCATCATGAGCAGCCCCACCGCAGAAGCGTTCAAGGCGGTTCTGGCGACGCTGCAGTCGGACGCGGAAAAGGAGAAGTACAAGCGCTACTTCAAGACCGGCGAAGGGCAGTATGGCGAGGGCGATATCTTCATGGGCGTGCGCATGGGGCATGTCTTCGACACCGCCAAGCAGTTCATCGACATGGATCCGGCCGAGATCGAAATCCTGCTCGAAAGCGATATTCACGAGCATCGTGCCGGGGCCGTCTCGATCATGGCCAAGCAGTATCGCGCCAAAAAGACCAGCGAGGAGCGGCGGCAGGCGTTATATGACCTCTACCTGCGCCGTCACGACAGGATCAACAATTGGGACCTTGTCGACCTGGGCGCCTGGAACGTGGTCGGCGAGCATCTGGTCGATCGGCCGCGCGACATCCTTTACCAATTGGCGCGCTCACCGGTGATCTGGGAGCGGCGCACGGCGATGCTGGCCACCTTCGCCTTTATCCGGCGCAAGGATTTCGACGATGCGCTGGCCATTGCCGAAATTCTGATCGAGGACCCCGAGGATTTGATCCACAAGGCCTGCGGATGGATGCTGCGTGCCATCGGTGCGGATACCCCGCAGCTTCTGGCTTTTCTCGACCGCCATGCGGCGGCGATGCCGCGCACCATGCTGCGCGCGACGCTAGAGAACTTCGACCCCGAAAGCCGGGCGAAATACATGGCCGCCAAGGGCAAATAGCCTACCAGCCGAAAACGAAGCCGAGACCGGACTGGCCGCCGCTCTGGCGGACATGGGCGGAAGTGCCCTCACCGAACTGGAACAATCCATAGCTGTTGCCGCCGCCCTGCTGGTCGAGCGTGCCGTTATGACCGTTGCCTTCCTGATGCACGATGCCGAGATTGTTGCCGCCGCCCTGCATGATACCGGCGATATTGCCGATGCCGTTCTGGCGGATAGAGCCGCTTTCGATTTCATTGACCAGTGCGTAAAGGCCGAGCCCTGCCTGCAACATGCGGTGCTGTTCGGCATCGCGGGGCGCGAGATTGATGGAAATCTGCCCCGCCTGGGCGGGAACCGCCGTGGAGGTGAGGGCGATAGCCAGGGCGATGCCGGCGAGGATCTTGTTGCGTGCCATGTTCGTGCTCCATCTGGTTGATCGACGCTTGAGCGCCATTGACAACAGATTGGCGCCTGGGCGCTGAACCGACACGGAAGGCGGCGTTTATCTGGCGTTAAGATTGCGGCGGAGGCCGTAACGGAGGCTTGAGGGAACTCTGGCCCTGCGTCGCTTGTTGTCCGTGTCGGGAACCGATTCACGCCTCGCCCTCACTTACCCATTAGCCCCGCGCGGCAAAAAGGATTTGCTATGGATGATACCGAAGCCACTGCCCCCAAACGCAACTCCCTGGTGCTGGTCCTCGGCGGATTGGCCGTGGTCGGCTGGCTGGCCTTCCTGGTGCTCTGGCTCACCTCTTCCACCAACAGCGGAAGCCTGCAGAACGCGGTCAACGCGCTGACTTCCGAACGCGATCAACTGGCCAGCGACCTCGCCGCCATGGAAGAATCCGGGGCGACGCTGGACGAACTGAGAACCGAGATTGCGACGCTGACCGAAGAACGGGATACTCTTGCCAGCGAGCGCGACGCCATCGTGAGCGAGAGCGAAGACGCGCAACAGGCGCTTGAAACCGCCAACACCGAATTGCAAACCACGACCGACGCGCTTGCCGAGAGGCAGGGCCGGATCGAGGAGTTGCAAGCCAATCTGGCGGAAGCCGAGCAATCGTTCTCGGAGGTTCAGGACCGGATCGCACAAAGCACCGCCGAGCTTGCCGATGTGGGCAGCAGGTTGGAAACGGCGCGGGCCGAAGAGGCGCAATTGCGCCAGACGGCAGCACAGCTCACCCAGGAAGCGGCGGACGCAACGAGCGCGGCCTCGGAAATCGAGGCGGAAGTTCAAGCGGCCCGCGAAGCCCAGGCCGCCGCGCAGAACCAGTTGGCCGAACTTCGCGCCAGCCAGGCCGAATTCGAGGAACAGCGCGAAAGCCTTGAAACGGAGGTCGCCGATCTCGAAGCCCAACGTGCGCAATTGCAATCCCAGATCGAGAACGCCCAGGCCCAGCGCGACGAATTGCAGGCCCAGGCTTCTTCCCTGGCCGATACGCTATCGGATCGCGGCGAGGAGGTTGCGGCGCTCGAAGCACAGATTACCGAGCTTCAGGAGCAAGGCGATGCCGCGGCAAGGGCGGCCACCGAGGGACTCGCGCCGGGCCGATATGTCGCCCAGAGCGAGGGACCGCAGGTACTGACGTTCCTCTTCGGGGAGGACGGATCGTTTGCAGCCTGGCCGAGCCTGGTTCTTGACGCATCGGCGTCCGACCCGGCGATGAGCGGCACCTATTCTGCCGGTGAGGCTTCGCTGGTGATCGAGGAGATCGATGGCAGCAGCAGCATCGAGACGCCGATTTCCTGCGACTTCGCGCCGGGGGACGCGGGACTCGTGCTGGAGGGCGATTGCATTCTCAGCGGACTGACATTGCGTCAGCTTCAATAGACGAAAGGCTCCGGGACCATCCGGAGCCTTTTTTCATATCCACTGCCCATTGGGGTTGAGGCAATTGAATGTCTGGCCGTCGACTTCGACAGTCAGGGAGATGTCGTAGCTGGGCGCATTGCCGACGCTCACGCGTCCGAGCGAGATGGGGCCGGCCGTCTGCGCAGAAAAGCCACCGCCCTGATTGATATTGGTACTACCGGCACCGCCAACGGTTTTGACCGAAAAACGGTAGGTGCCGCTGACGGGCCCCTGGGCGTTGTAAATCGCTTCAAGGCTTGTTCCGCCGCCGGTTTCCGTTGCCACGACTTCGCAAGGTACGGGCCGAGTGGTTCCCGCGGCGCTGTCGGCGGAACCGGCATAGCTGGCGGTGCCGATGGCAGCGATTGCGACAAAGGCGGCGGCGGAGAGCATATAAATCCTGTTGCGTGTAATGGTGCCGATCATGGGCTCCTCCTTTTCCCGCCGGCCGGGCCGAAGGCCCGATCCGGCTGCGGAGATTTCAGCTTAAATCAAGGGCAGACCTGAACAAAGGCCGCGACATTGCCCGAACCGTACTGATCGACATTGGCCGAGCAGCCATTGCCGACCTGAACGCCGGCGGCGACATTGCCATTGCCGTCCTGAGTCAGGATCGAGGTGTGGTTGGAGCCGAACTGGCCGACGCCGGCCTGGTTGTTGTTGCCGTACTGCCAGGTTTCGGCGCTGTTCCGGCGGCCCTCCTGGCCGGTGGCGGCGGTGTTGCCGTGGCCGTACTGGTTGTTGGACGTGGAATTGCGCCAGCCGTTCTGGTGGATGCCGATCTTGTTGCCCCAGCCTGACTGATGGCCGCCGGCGGAGTGGTTCCAGCCCCACTGATTGATGAAGATATCGTTGGCCGCGGCGGGTGCGGCGACAGCGCCGAAGCTGGCGGCGGCGAGGGTGGCTGCGATAACGAATTTCCTGATCATGTTCCGTCTCCTGGTTGACTGGCGGGTGCTGCTGCCGCCGGATGTCTCTTGCAGGATCAGGTTTAGAGCCGGGCGTTGGAACCGGCCCTGAATCGAATGTTCAGAAAGCATTCATAGCGCACGACCGTGCATATCGGGGTCGAGACCGGCCAATGTGCGGATGATCGACACGTCTATATGGCGATCACCGAAATGCTCTGCGAAAGCCTATTCTTCGGGCTCCCAATCGACCCAATCGATGATGTGACTCTCCCAATCGTCGGTGTTGGCATCCTCTTCGGCAACCGTACGATTGCGTATGGAAATACCCGCTGCATGGACGGTGTTGGGATCGCCCGACACGAGCGGATGCCACCAGGCGAGCCCCCTGCCCTCGGCGATGCGGCGATAGGCGCAGCTTTTGGGAATCCAGGCGATCTGCCCGACCTTTTCAGGCGTGAGCTTGATGCAATCGGGAACCTTGGCCTGCCGGTTGGGATAATCGGAACAGGCGCAGGTCTCACCGTCGAGCAGTTTGCAGCGCACATTGGCGGCATAGATCTGGCCGGTGTCCTCGTCTTCGAGCTTCAAAAGACAGCAGCGGCCGCAGCCGTCGCAGAGCGCTTCCCACTCTTCGGTGGTCATCGCTTCGAGCGGCTTTTCATCCCAAAAGGCCATGGGCGAAACCCACTCCACATTCATTTCATCCGGCCGCACCTGACTAAGCGGGCCTTAACTCAATTGGAAGGCTTTACACAAAATTGTGGTGCCGATCCGCAACGATAGCCTTACAATACAACCGATCCGGGATCCAGCGCGCCCGGACGCGCGTTGACGAGCGAGCAGAACCGAAGGGCCCACGGTGCAAGACCCGTTTTACAGCAAACAGAAGCGCTCCAAGGGCAAGAACCGGCTGCTCGAGGCCGATGCCTGGCTCGACTCGTTCCTCTATGACGGCATGCGGTCCACGGGCCGGGTCTATACCAAGATCCAGGACTTCTTCTCGCTGTTCTCGGTTCGCGGCATAAGCCGTTTTCTGGTCGAAATTGCGTCGGATGCGCTCAGCTTCGGAGCAATGGGCGCCGTGCTGATGGTGGCGCTGGCGCTTTCGGCCATGGATGCAACCGCTTCGGGCGAATTCAACCGGGCCGAGGACTATTCGGTGATCTTCCTCGACCGCTACGGCAACGAGATCGGGCGCCGTGGCATCCGCGCCGACGATTCGGTGGCGCTGTCCGAGATTCCCGATTTTCTGATCCGGGCGACGCTGGCGACCGAGGACCGGCGGTTTTACGAGCATTTCGGCATCGACGTCTGGGGCACGGTCCGGGCCCTTCTCTCAAACGCCGAAGGCGATTCGAGCCTGCAGGGCGGCTCCTCAATCACCCAGCAATTGGCCAAGAACCTGTTCCTCTCCAACGAGCGCACCATCGAGCGCAAGATCAAGGAACTGTTCCTCTCGTTCTGGCTGGAAGCCAATTATTCCAAGGACGAAATCCTAAAGCTCTACCTCGACCGCGCCTATATGGGCGGCGGCAATTTCGGGGTGGTGGCGGCGGCCGAATATTATTTCGGCAAGCAGATCCAGGATATCGACCTTGCCGAAGCGGCCATGCTGGCGGGGCTTTACAAGGCGCCGACGCGCTTTGCCCCGCATGTGGATATCGCGGCGGCGCGCGGGCGGGCCAATGTGGTGCTCACCAACATGGTCAACGCCGGATATCTGACCGAAGGGCAAGTGACCGCCGCGCGCCGGCGCCCGGCCGAGCCGGTGGACCGCTCCGAAGAGGTCAATTCGCCCAACTATTTCCTCGACTGGGCTTTCCTCGAGACCAAGCGGATCGTGGGCGACAGCCCCGAACTGGGCTTTGTGGTGCGCACCACCATCGATCCGGACCTCCAGACCCACGCCGAGGACGCGATCATCTCGGTGCTGCGCGAACAGGGCGCGGCCTACAATGTGAGCCAGGGCGCCATGGTGGTGATGGAGCACAATGGGGCGGTGCGGGCCATGGTGGGCGGCACCGATTACGGCCAGAGCCAGTTCAACCGCGCCACCGCGCCCAACCGGCAACCGGGATCGGCCTTCAAGCCCTTCGTTTACGCCACCGCGTTCGAGATGCTCGGGATGACGCCGCGCGATGCCATTTCGGACGCTCCGGTCTGTATCGGCAATTGGTGTCCGCAGAACTATGGCCGCTCCTATCGCGGCTCGACAACCATCCGGGCGGCGGTCGCGTCCTCGATCAACACCGTTCCGGTGCGGCTGTCGATCGAGACCGGCCGCCAGCCGATCGCCGACATGGCGCACCGGCTGGGCATCCGGAACGAATTTCCGGTGACCCGCTCGCTGGCCCTGGGCGTGGCCTCGGTGAGCGCGCTCGACATGGCATCCTCCTATGCGGTGTTCGCCAATGGCGGCTACAGGGCCACTGGGTTCGGCATCACGCGCATCACCACGCTGCGGGGCGAAGTGGTCTATGAAGCCAATCCCGACCAGGGCCGCGAGCGCGTGCTGGACGAGCAGGTGGTGCTGGCGATGAACGACGTGCTCAATGCCGTCAATTACGAGGGCACCGGCGGGCGAGCCGTGGTCGAAGGCGTGCCCAGCGCCGGCAAGACGGGCACGACCAGTTCGTATCGCGATGCCTGGTATGTGGGCTATACCGGCAATTATGTCGCTTCGGTCTGGTACGGAAACGACAATTACGAGGCCATGAACAACCTCACCGGCGGCACGCTGCCGGCGATGAGCTGGCAGAAATTCATGGCCTATGCGCACTCCAATATCGAGGTCAAACCGCTGTTCGGCGTCGACATGGAACCGCGGCCGCTGGTGATTGCCGATGCCGAGGGCGGCGACGGGGAAGAGACCGCGCCCGAACGCGCACCGACCCTGGCCCCGGCCGCCGCGATCAAGCTCCTTGATCTGTCCGAGAAAATGCGCGAGGCACTCGCCAATGGCGCCGGCGGCGCGCTCAACCAGGCCGCCCTGCCCTCGAATAACGAAAGTCTCTGACGTCTTGGGGTTGCTGTTCCGACTGCTGGTGGGCCTCGCTGTGGCGATTGCCGTGGGGTTTGGCGCGAGCTATTACGCGCTGACCGACGGCCGGCTGTTCGCGGCGGTGCGGGTGGGGCCGTGGGCCGCATGGCCGCAGGTGGGCCAACCGCTGCCCGACCCTTATACGCGGGCCTATCTCGCCCGATCCGGCCATCTCCAGCTCGGCTATGCCGAGGGTATCCGGTTTGTCGCCCAAACCGACGACGCGGGCGAACCGCTCAATGCGAACTGCCATTACCGGGTGAGCGGGCGCGTTCCGGGGGCGAGCTTCTGGACACTGGCGGCGACCGATCTCGCGGGGGTCAACATCGCGGCTTCGCCCGAGCTGATGGCGCTGCACAGCGAGCGGCTGGCGCGCAGCGGGGATGGCGCGCTGGTTGCCAGCATCAGCCCTGAACTGGCGCCGCAGAACTGGCTGGAAATCGAGCCCGGCGGGCCGTTTCAGCTTCAGTTGACGCTTTACGACGCCGTGGTGTTTTCGGGCGGCAACACGACGGTGGATGCCATGCCATCGATCGAGAGAGTCGGGTGTCCATGAGCCGACTGTTTTTCTGGATCATCGGCGGATTGGTGCTGGGGGGCGTGATCCATCTGATCGTCATCCTCACACTGCCCAATGCGGCCACGCACGACATCTGGAACCGGCTCGAGGAGGCCGCGCCGCTCGAAACGCTGGTGGTGCTCGAGGATTTGGCGCCGGGTGAGCCCAATCCTCTCGGGCTCGACCCGGAACTGCTCTATGCGGTGTGCCGGCTGGAGCTGGAGGATGGTCCGGGGATCGTTAACGGGCAATTGCCCCTCGCCTTCTGGTCGGTGGCGGTTTTCAACCGGCAGGGGCATGTCATCTATTCGACCACCAACCGGTCGGGATCGGGTGCGCTGCTGGACATGGGGCTGTTCAATCCGGCGCAGACGCGGCTGCTGGCGGAACAGCGCTTCGAGATCGACGAAGGGCTGTTGATCGTGGAGGCCGGTGGAAACGACGCCGCCGTGGTGGTGCGGCTGGCCCCGCCGCATCCGGCCATGCGCGAGCGCTATCGCGAGGCGCTGGCGGCGCTGGATTGCGGGACGATCCGGTAGGGATACACTTCTTCTGAGGGCGTGGGGGCCTTGCGGGTCTCCGGGTCGCGCCCGAAGACGACGAGGTGGGGAGTGCGGGTATGAGGTTCAGGCGATTGCGCGTGTCGCTGGCTCAGAGCACCCCTCATCCGTCTCGCCCTTTGGGCGATCCACCTTCTCCCTCAAGGGGAGAAGGAAGGGTGCTGCTGGCGTTGGAGCAAAGCCCGTTCGCTGGTTTCCGACTGAGCTTGCCAAGGACTACCCTTCTCCCCTTGAGGGAGAAGGTGGCCGCGAAGCGTCGGATGAGGGGTGCGCTGAGGTTGCGCGAAGGAAAGAGTCGAAGGCGGTGCGCATACCTTGCCCCGGGCCCGGGGTGACACGGTGGGGGTGGGGAAGCGCTGTGGCTGGGTTCGGAAGCGAGCGCGGCGGAATGATGGGTGGGGTGGGTGCGGTAGGCGGCGGTGTCGGTTATTTGCGGACGAGTGTGGCGGGTTGGGGCAGTTGGTAGCGGGAGGGGAGGCCCGTGTCCTTGAAGACCATTCCTCCGCTACCGGTGAGGCAGAAATCGCCGGCGCGGGCGCGGGTGACGTAGGGTTCCATGCGCGCGAGCTGGGCATCGACGATGCGGGCTTCCTCGTGCGGGGTTTCGACCAGGAGGCGTTCGAGCGCGGTCGAATAGGATGCGTAGCGATAGGCCAGAGCGCGGGTGAACCAGGCGATCTTTTGCTGGTTCTCCCATCGGCGCGCCTCGACCTCGGCGGGCGCATCGGGAGCGGCGAGGGATACGTTCGCGACCGCGATGGCGCGCTGGCGATCGACCTCGAGCACCCGGCAGATGGCAGCGAAGGTTCCGGGGATCGTGGCGATATCGATTTCGATATCGTTGGCGACCCTGCTGTAGCGCACGCGGGAGGATTGGAAATCCGTGCCGCGCAGATAGGCGTAGTACCGATCGACGACGAATTGCGTATCGAGATTGGCCCCCAGCCGGGTGCGCTGGATTTCGACGGCGCTGTCGTAGAACCAGTCATGGGCGTGAGGCGCGATGAGGAAACGCCAGACGCGATCGTGCATCTCGCGTTCCTGATCGGTGAGGTTGAAATCGGAAACCGGCTCGCCCCGGTACGCAGCGGCCCTCTGGCCGATGGCCGGCAGGATCTCGTCATGAAGCACGCCGGGCTGGGCGCGGCCGAAATCGCCCGTGGGGCGCGTGGTGCAGGCGGCAAGCAAAACAAGCGTCGTGGCGGCCAGAGCGCCGCGAATCAACCAGTGTTTCAACGCCCTCAGCCCTTGCGTGTCCGCTTCAATCTACGGGTCGGCTTGGGTGTGGTGGCGACGGCGCCGCGCTCATAGCGCACGCCGGTGAACAAGATGACCTCCGCAGGCCCGCACGCCGGCGCTACCGACAGCGGACGCGGGACCTTGGGGCTGAAGTGTAACAGCGTACCCATCGATGGCCTCGTTTTTCCGTTCGTCCCCGGGCGAGCCCCCAAGCGACCCTATGCCGTTCCGGGCGATCCGAACAGGGCCCATTAAGACTTCGTCAAGGTTAACAGTCCGCTAACGAATCTGGATCAATGTGGGACACATGACTGTGGACCGGGGGAATGAGTCGACCAAATGATCGGCTTTCAGCCATATGAGACCTTCCAGTTGCTGATCGAGACGGGTGGAACCGAGCGGGCCAACACCCTTTTGATCGCGGCGTGCGACGCCTATGCCCGACGAGCCAAGCCGCTGGCGGCCGAAGCCGAGCAGTTCGAGGCACTGGCCAAGCGGCTGTTCCCCACGGCAGCGCCGGAGGCGCGGACCAAAGCGGCGGGCATTCTCGCCAGCGCGCAAAATCTCACCCCGTCGCTGGAAATCCTCGTTTACGAAAACCTCGGCACCGGGCTGATCGCGCATCTGGAAAGCGCGCCCACGCTCTCGGACGACCTGCTGTTCCGGCTGATCGAAAAGGGCAATATCGACGTGATCGCCGCCATCGCGCGGCGGCCGGGGCTGTCCGGCGCCATTCTGGCGCGCCTGTTTCCCATCAACAGCCGCAAGGTTTATCGCGCGCTGGCGGGCAACACCGCGATTGCGCCACGCGGGGCGTATCTGACGGCACTCACCCGGTCGGCGGAGATGGATCACGAAGTCGCCGCCGTCCTGGCCCGGCGGGATGATTTCGATGCGGCGCTTTTGACGGGCGTGTTCTTCGACCTGCCCGAAGAGGGGCGGATCAACGTGCTCAAGGCCTATGGCAGGCGCAGCCTGCCGCACGTGCCGATGATGCGCACATTCGAGCAGATATCGGTGGCGACCGAGGAATTCACCGGCGCGCTGATGAAGCTGTTTTCGGATAACCGGCGGCCCAAGATCACGCGGCTGCTGCACCAGATCACCGGGCTCGATGAGCTGCGCTGCGCCGAAATTGCCCACGACACCAGCGGAGCGGCGCTGTTCGTTGTGCTGCGGGCGTTCGGGTGCACGTCCTATGACGGGCTCAAGGTGCTCATCCACGCGACCAGCCATGACGAGGACCGATCCAAGACGCTTGCCGGGTTTGCGAGGCTGTTCGAGGACGTATCGGTGTCCGCGATGGTCTATGTGATGAGCGTGTGGCGCGGGGACGCCAAGGCCGGCGAACTCAGCAAGCCCGAATACGGCCGTGTCACCGAGCCGAGCCGGCGGACGCCTGCCGCCCAGCGCGGCGGAGGCGTGGGCGAACGGGCGCTGGAAGCGCTGGACAGGCTGAAATCGAGCCGCAAGGCGGGTTAACGGCCATCGGGGCTGTGCCGAGCCGGCGCGTTACCGGATCAAAGATCCTAGACCACATCCACCCCGATATCTTCGCCGCGCAAGTCGAGCGAAAGCACCCAGAGGTCTTGGTCGAACTCTATCTCGCGGGAGATGCGGTCCTTGACCGTGAGCGGGTCGGTGCGGCTGAAGCGCTTCTGAAAAACGCGATCGGCGGGCGGGGAATCGAGCAGCGCGCCGGGCGCGGGGGTGAAGAGCGAGACGGTGCCATCGAGGTGATCGACCTCGATCCAAACCTGTCCGGCGATGGCGTCGCCGCGCCGGGAGACGACGCAGAAATTGCCCTGGTCGTTGTGGCGCCGCACGAAGGCGGCGCACCAGATGTCTGACCGCAATTGCTGCATGGTCCCTCCCCTACCGGATTAGAGGTAGGCGCCCGCTTCGACCAGCATCTGGCGGAGCATGGGAGAAACCTCCCCGGTCGGCCGGTAATTGTTGAAGATCTGGAACTGGCGGATGGCGCGAGCCGTGGCCTCGTCGGCGACCCCGTTGACCGGAGCCTGCAGGAAGCCAAGGCGGCTGAGGCCGCGCTGGATGTCGCTGACCAGATCACGATCGAGCGCCGGGGGAACGTCCGGATCGGCGGCTTCGGCGGGGGCCGGTGCCGGGGCGGGGACATCGGGCGAGATATCGGCGACCGTCTGGCGCTCCTGGGTCGGCTGGGCGGCGGGCTCGGAAGGCGCCGAGGCCGCTTCTTCCTGCATCCGGGCAACGAGCGGTGCGATCTCATCGGTCGTGGGTTCGGCGGCCACCGATGGCGAGGGCGCCGGGGCCGGCGCCTCGGAGGTCTGGAGCGGCGCGTTGCGCACGGCTTCGATGACCTGCGGGGTGGCGGCGCCGGTGCGCGGGAGATTGAAGCGCGATTCGAAGGCGCGGATGGCATCGGCGGTGTTGGGGCCGTAATAGCCGTCGACCGTGCCGTTGAACAAGCCGAGCGCCTGGAGCTTTTCCTGCAGTTCGGCAATGTCCTGATTGCCGATGGCCGGAGCTTGGGCCTGGGCGGCGGGTTCGGGCTCCGCCGAGGCTTCGGGCTGTGGCTGAGGCGCGGGTTCTGCTGGAGTGCGCTCGGCGGCCGGTTCGGGCGCGGGGCGCTGGGGAATGGATTCGGGCTCGACCACGACGGGGCGGATCGGGGCCGAATTTGCGGCGCCGGAGACAAAGAGCGGCGCGGGGTGACGCTCCTCCTGCAGGAACACGGCATTGGTGGCGGCCATGAGCGTCAGGCCGGACACCAGAATGAGCCCCGTGGCAGCGACCGGCGAACGCAGGAACTGGTTTGCGCTCCAGACAGCGGCGCGGCTTGCCAGCCCCGCCGCGCTGGCGCCGACTGCCAAGGGAATCTGGGCAAGAGCTGACGTCATTGTGCTACGCTTCTTCTTTCGTCTTCGAGCCATTTTTCTTCGTCGCTGTCACGCCTGGTCTTGTAGAGGTGCTCGATGGTCGCCGTGCGCATGGCGCGCGAGGGACCATCGATGGGCAGCAGCACGCTGACCGTGGTGCCCACGCCCGGTTCGGAGACCACTTCCAGCCGCCCTTCATGCAGGGACACCAGGCCCTTCACGATCGAGAGGCCCAGCCCGGTCCCCTCATAGCGCCGCGACAGGGTGTCCTGGGCCTGGAGGAACGGTTCGCCGATCCGCTCGACCGTCTCACGATGCATGCCTATGCCCGAATCGGTGACCGAAATGTTGAGCATCCGGCCCTGGCGCTTGAGAGAAAGGGAGACACTGGCGCCATCGTGGCTGAATTTGACGGCGTTGGACAGCAGGTTGATGAGAATCTGACGGCAGGCGCGCTCGTCGCCCACGATCTGGGGCAGCCGATCGGGGATGGCGGTTTCGATGGTGATCGCCCGATCCCGGCCAAGCTTTTCCACCATCTGCAGACAGGGCTCGATCAGGTCATGGGGGGCGAAGAGTTCGGCCTGGACCTCGAACTTGCCCGCTTCGATCTTGGACATATCGAGCAGCATGTTGACCACGTCGAGCAGGTGATGGCCGCTGCGGCTGATATGGCCGGCATATTCGGCATGGGTAGGCGAAAGCGTGCCGCCAATGCCTTCGCTCATCATGTCGGAAAAGCCGACGATGGCATTGAGCGGGGTGCGCAACTCGTGCCCGATGGTGGCGAGGAACCGCGACTTGGCTTGCGAGGCGTCCTCGGCCTGCTTGCGGGCGGTTTCGAGCTGGCGCTCGGCATCCTTGCGGGCGCTGATGTCGCGCAGGACGCCCAGCACTTCGCAAGGCGCGGACGCCTCGGGGGCGATAAGCAGCGGGGCGAGCGAAAGTTCGATCCAGAGATAGCGCGCACTGGCACCGGGCTCGGCGGTATCGCGGCGCAGGCGCAGCTCGATCGTCGCTGGAGCGGCACCGTTGGCGGCGTCGGAAATGGCCTTGCGATAGGCCGGCCGGTCCATGACGTGGACGCGCTCGAAAAGGCCTGAGCCATCGAGTTCGAAGCGCCGGCAACCGAGCAATTTGCCCGCCGAGGCGGAAACGAAGGTGGGTACGCCCTCCGCATCGTAGCGGATCACCGCGCCGAACATGGTTTCGGCCAAGGCGGCGAGGCTTTGCGTCTGGTTGCGCGGCGGTGTCGCCAACACGCCAACGCGGAGGGCGACGAGCGCTGCAATCGCAAGGGTGGCGGCGATGGCACAGATGAGCGGAACCAGACTGGCGCCGAGCAACAGACCGATGGACAAGGGAGCGGCGAGAGCAATCGCGGCGGCGAGTGCAAGCGTGATGGGTTTGCGGCGTGCGTCGCCCGCACCATCGGCCGGACGTCCCGATAGCGCCCACTGGCTCGCGACACTCAAAACTGCAAACGGATTACGCATGAACGCTCTACTCTTGGGGCCACGATACGCTGTGACCAGGCTTTGGGGAGATGTTCCCCGCCGCTTGCGCCACACTTCCACCCAAGCCCTAAAACACCCTTAAGTCCCAAGGCGTTTGGCAGCAGGGAGCGGGGAATCAGGCAATGCGCGAGGGCGATTTCTGGGGGTAGCGTAAACAGAGTGTTGCTTAACGCGACCGTGCCCGGACCGGCGGCATTTGCTAAAAATTTTAGCCAAGTTTTCCAATAATGCTTCACATCGCGGCGCTAGGCTGTTTCCCTAAGCTGTCCTGAACAAAAGGACGACCAAGGGTATTCGGCATGTTCCTGATCCGCTCAGCTTTCTGGCTTTCCGCCGCCTTCATCGTCATGGCACCGACCGTGGGGATGGATGTGGGCGAAGCCGCGCGCTCGACGGGCGAGCAGCTCGTGAGCCAGGGCGCCCAGACCGCCAGCCAAGTGCTGCTGCCCGAAAGCTGCGACACGCTCGAATGCACCGTGGGAAGGTCGGTGCTGACGCGGGTTGCCGCTGCGCCGGCGCCTGTCGAGATCGTCGAGGCACCGGCACCGCAATCTTCCGGCGCAGCCGCGTTCCCTCCGCCCCGGCCCGATTGGGCGTATTAGCCCCTGCCCCTTTCATTGCCGCGCCGCAGGGTCTAAAGAGCGGGCATGAACAAGACGACGCCTGCCTTTGACGAGATCGCCGAGAACCTCTCTTTCCTCGATGACTGGGAGGACCGCTACCGCTACATCATCGAACTCGGTCAGGGATTGGCTCTGCTGACCGATGAGGAGCGATCGGCCGATAACAAGGTGCATGGCTGCGCCTCGCAGGTGTGGCTGGTGACCGAAAGCGCGCCGGGCGATGCCGGCACGATCCTCACCTTCCGCGGCGATTCCGACGCGATGATCGTCAAGGGGCTGATCGCCATCGTGCTGGCGCTCTATTCGGGCCGCACCGCCGCCGATATTGCGGCGACCGACGCCATGCCGATCCTCGATTCGATCGGGCTGCGTGAGCATCTTTCCACGCAGCGCTCCAACGGGCTGGCGGCAATGGTGGCGCGGTTGCGCGCCGATGCGCAGGCCAGCTAGGGCTGTTTGCCGAGACATTCCGGGCGCCTTGCATGAGTTCGCGGAGACGGAAGCCTTGCGGGGCTCCGGGTAAAGCCCGAAGACGACGAGGGGTGGAGCGGAATGGCGTTCGGGTCTAGCCGAACTCGTTGGGGCGGGCGCCCTCGGCGAGCCAGGAGCGGTTGCGGGTGGTGGCAACGCCGGTGGCGATCGGGGTGAGGCCGAAATGCTGGGCGGCGGCTTCCAGGGCGATGCGCAGGACGAGCTTGGCGCTGCGGCGCGGCCAGCCACGCTCGGTCTCGACCTCCTGCAGCCCTTTTTCAAAGCCGCAGATGTCGATGACAAGATCGGCGCAATCAGGCGGAAGGGCACGATAAAGACCGGCCAACTGCCGGCGGGCGTCGACGGCCATATCGCCGATGTCGTTGGCATGGCCGGCATCGCTACCCACGCGCGGCCCGTAATGCATGGTGGTGCGCGGGCGCAACCGGCTTCTTTCGAACAACGTCTGCACGCGATGGGCCGCCTCGAGATGATGCGAGTCGAGATAGGCCGGCTCACTTCCCCTGCCCCGTCCCAAGAGAGCCAGGGCGGCGTTTTCCTGGTCACGCATGGGCATGGTGCACCTCGCTTGCCTGGCGGACACCCGCACCGCACATCCGAGTGATCTCGGCTTCAAGGGCCAGGATGCGGGCATCGGCGGGGCTGCCTTCGTCGCGGCCATCCTCGACCTGCTTGCAGGCATGGGCCACTGTGGTGCGGTCGCGGCCGAAGAACTGGCCCACCTGGGTCAGCGTCAGCCCCAGGAGCGTGTGACACAGATACATGGCCAATTGCCGGGCGCTGGCCGTGTGCAGGCGCATGCGCGAGCGGGCGAAGAAATCGCAATAGCGAACACCGGTCGCGGAAGCCACCGTCAGCACCACCAACCGGCAATCGCGCCGCAGCGCTGGCGAAAGCAGCTCCCGATGATGCCGCGCGGCGTTGGAAATCCAGATCGTCATAGGACCACTCTCTCATAATATAGGATATAATTCCTATAACGGAGAGTGCGGACGCGGGGATAAGTTGCGGGCGACTATTTTACGTCAGTTCGGTCAGGCGGGGACAACAAGGCGCTGGACAAAGAAAAAGGGCCGCGGATGCGGCCCTTGAACAAAAACAGTCTTCGGAGAACGGATCAGCCGGCCTTGCGGCCCAACCCGTTGTCCTTGGCAAGCTTGGAGCGGGTCGCCGAATAGGACGGCGCGACCATAGGATAATCGGCCGGCAGACCCCACTTCTCGCGGTATTCTTCCGGCGAGAGATTGTAGTGGGTGCGCAGGTGGCGCTTGAGCGACTTGAACTTCTTACCGTCTTCCAGGCAGACGATATAATCGGGGGTCACCGATTTGCGGACCGGAACGGCGGGCTTTTTTTCTTCGGCCGGCGCCGCGACTTCCTCGGTGCCCAGCGCCTTGAGGGCTGCATGGACATCCGCGATCAGGCGCGGAAGATCAGTCGGGCTAATGGCATTATGGCTTACATAAGCTGCAACGATATCAGTACTGTATTCGACAAGGTCCAGCTCGACCTTGTTCTCGGCGGGGGCCAGAGCGGTCATCGCAAATCCCTTCTTGCGTATGAGGGCTAATTAATCGGTCTCCGGACAATTCCCGGATGATCCATTCTGGATCACTTACTGTTGTTCTTTACCGTTTGCAAGCATTGGCGCACAACTTGGCAAAATTTGGGGTAAAACATCATTTACTTGGCAATTCGCCACTTTTTTCCAGCTCATCCACAGAGAAACCGGCCGAAGGCCGATAACCGGCAATATAGGCGGCCCGCGCAAGCAAGTGCGCCGAGATAGGCGCGGTGAGCATGAAGAACACGATACCCAGCAGCGCGCGCAGGATCACAGCTCCATCGAAACTGACCAGGGCGATGGCCAGCAAGGCCAGGCCCGAGCCGACCGCCCCGGCCTTGGACGCCGAGTGCATCCGCGTATACAGATCAGGCAGCCGCACGATGCCGAAAGCCGCGAGAAAGCTGAAGATCGCGCCGACGATGAGCATGATTCCGGCAAGATAATAAAGGCCTTCGACGATCATTTACGCGCCTCCTCGAGATGGTCCTCACGCGACATCTTATCGATCTCCCAACGCTGCAGGACGAAGCGGGCAAACGCAACGGTGGAGAGAAAACCCACCAGCCCCAGGGCAATGGCGATATCGAGATAAAGGGTGAATCCCGTGCGCAAGGCGATGACCACGATATAGCCGATCGCCACCGCGATGAGCATGTCGAGGGCCAGAATACGGTCGGGAAGACTGGGACCGACGATGATGCGGTAAATTGTCACAAGTAATGCGAGACTGAGAATCCCCAGAGATATCGTTGTCGCCAGATGCAGGAACTCGGGACCTGAGATCATTGGAATACCTCGATGATCCGGGCCTCAAACCCGTTCTTGATTGACGCGATGACCTCATCGCGGTCGTGCATTTCCAGGACGTGGATGTAGAGCACGCTGCGGTCCTCCGAGACGTCGACGCTGAGCGTGCCCGGCGTGAGCGTGATCAGGTTGGCGAGCAGCGTGATTTCGACGTCCCTGGTCACGGTGAGCGGATAGGCAATGATCGATGGGGCAAGGCGCTTGTGCATGTTGGGGGAGATCACGAGGATCGCCACCCTCCAGGCCGCCAGCGCCAGTTCGGCGATAAACAGCAGGGCCAGCGAGAGAATGCGGCCGAACCGGCTGGCCAGGTGCGGCCGGCCAATGCGATCACGGATGAAAAGCGCGGCTATGGCGCCCACAAAGGCGCCCAGCAGCAGATTGAGGACCGTGAAGCCTCCCGTGACGGCGGCCCAGACGATCGAAAGCGTGACGACGAGAAAAACGAAGGTCATGGCTGCGGCACCTCGGCGAATACAGCTTCGACATAGCGTTCGGGCGTAAGCATATCACGCGCGGCGATGCCCGAGGCGCTGAACAGCCAGTTGGGGAAAAGGCCCAGCACCACGATGACCGCCATGAGCGCCATGGTGGGCACAAGGCCAAAGACGGTTTCTTCCCGCTCGAGGGGGTGCAGATCGGGATTGGGCTGTTCGGAACGCTCGCCCTCCTGGCCATTGCGCCAGAAGATGTGGGCCCAAAGCCGGCTGGCCGCGATCAGCGTCAGGAAGGAATTGGCGAGCAGGGCGAAAACCAGCCACCAATTGTCGGCGCGCGCTCCACCTTCCACCAGAAGTATCTTGGGCCAGAGCCCGAGGAAGGGCGGCATGCCCGAAATGATGAACACCATCGCAATGAACAGGATCGAGACCGGCGCGTTGGCGGCGTAGATGCCGCCCATCCTGCGGATATCGGTGGTGCCGGTCATCTGCTCGATCAGGCCGGCGAGGAGATAGAACGCGGTGATGGCCAGCATCGAGTGGACGGCGTAAAAGACCGCGCCGCCGATGCCGTGCATGGTGCCCAGCGCGAAGCCGGCAAAGATGGCACCGATGCCGCCAATGACCAGGAAGCCGATGGCGCGGCGCAGATTGACCTGCGCGAGGGCGCCCAACGGGCCCAGGATGAGCGTGGCGAAGGCGACAACGGCGATCAGCCATTGGAAATTGGCGTGCCCGTCAGGCATGACCATGACGAGAATGCGGATGGCGGCATAGGCGCCGACCTTGGTGAGCAGACCACCAAAGATCGCCGACACCGAGACCGCCGGCGTATGATAGGAGGCGGGGAGCCAGGCATTGGCGGGAAAGGCGGCGGCCTTGACGCCGAAAGCAAAGAGGAACAGCAGCGCAACAGCGGTCAACGGACCGATGGGGATATCGGCGGCCTTGGCGACCAGATCGGCAAAGTTCAGCGTGCCGGTCAGGCCATAGAGATAGGCGATTGCGATCAGGAAAAAGGTGGTCGCGAGGAAGTTGAGGAAGCCGTATTTGATGGCGCCATCGAGTTGAAGCCGGCGTCCGCCCAGGATCAGCATGCCGAAGGACGCAATCAACATCACCTCGAACCAGACATAGAGGTTGAAGATGTCGCCGGTCAAAAACGAGCCGCTGACGCCGCAGAGCAGCAAGAGCAGCATGGGATAAAACCCGAAGCGGTGACCGCGCTCGGTCAATTCGGTCTGAGCGTAGAAGGCGACGATCAGCGCGGCGAAGGACGCGGCGAGCGCGAAGACGGCGCTGGTCATGTCTGCGGCAAAGGTGATGCCGAAGGGCGGCAGCCATTTGCCCATGGTCATGGCCACCGGACCTGTCTCGAAGATCCGGACCAGGAGATAGAGATTGGAGACCATGATCGCCAGGATCACCGCCACGGCGAAAGGGAACTGGATGCCGCGCTGGCCGCGCAGCATGACCAGGAACCCCGCGCCGAACAGGGCGAGGGCAACGGGCCAGACCACCACCCAATCGGCGGCCGAGGTTGCCACCTCGATCATGGCGGGGGGGAGTTCGAGGGAATCGTATGAGGTACCGGCTGTCGCCATCTATCCAACCTGCCTAGCGCCGTTCAGAATTTGATTGCATCAAATCCTTGGGCCTAATCCTTTGTTTTGTCGCGTCTCCGAACCGCAAAACCGTTTCCATCTCCGGCCAAGCCGGGGACATGCTTTTGCTGCATACGCACTAATAGCTCAGGGGCGGCCGCGGAGCGTCTTCGGGCTCGGCGATACGCATGTTGTCGGTGTTGTCGGCATCGAGCTCCTGATAGGCGCGATAACCCAGCACCAGCAGGAACGAGAGCAGCGCAAAGCTGATCACGATGGCGGTGAGGATCAGGGCCTGGGGAAGCGGGTTCGCCGACCCATCGAGCGGCACGTACTGGCCGTCGGGAACGATGGGGGGCACTTCGGCGGTGAGCCGGCCAACGGTAAAGATCAAAAGATTGACGCCATTGCCCAGGATGGCCACGCCCAGCAGCATGCGGATGATGGCTTTCGAGAGCAGCAGATAGGCGGCGATGGTGAAGAACAGGCCGATGAGGCCGGCGAGCGCAACTTCCATCAGTCTTCTCCCTCATCGCCTTCGAGCGCCAGCCCGATGGTGCCGAAGGCTCCCACCACGACAGCATAGACGCCGATGTCGAAAATCAGCGGGGTCGAGAGCGCGATTTCCGAGCCGTCCATCTCGAATATCCACCAGAGCCCGGTGAGGAACGGCACATCGGCCGCCAGCGACATCAGCCCCGAAATCGCGGCCAGGACGACACCCAGGCCGGCAAGGGACAGGGGATGCACGCGCAGCGCCTTGCGGGTGGCCTCGACGCCCATGGCGATGCCATAGATCAGAAGGCCGGAGGCGCCGATGAGCCCGCCGATAAAGCCGCCACCGGGCTCATTGTGGCCGCGCAGAAGGACGAACACGGAAAACACCAGCATGAGTGCCGTCAGCACGGGCGCGGCGGTGCGGAAGATGACGGTATTCATGTCGTGCTCCCTTTCTTGCGTCGGCGGGGGGGCGAGATGCTCGGTGCCGCTGGACCGGGCGCGCAGCCTGATCAGCGCCAGAATGGCAAGGCCAGCCGCCATCACCACGGAAATTTCACCCAGGGTATCGATGGCGCGATAGTCGACGAGGATGACGTTGACGATGTTGCGCCCGTGGGCGATCGGCGTACTGGTTGCCCGGAAGAGCTCGGAGAGCGCCAGATCGAGGTCGCTCTGGAGGACGACCAGCAAAAGCAGGGTGATGCCCGCACCCACCGCCAGCGCAACGGCGCCGTCCCGAATGGCGGTTTCGAGATCGCGGCGATCGGACTGATCGAGGTGCAGTCGGGTCATGACCAGGGCGATGATGATCACTGTCAGCGTTTCAACCATGAACTGGGTGAAGCTGAGATCAGGCGCGCCGAACAGCATGAAGATCACGGCGACGGCAAAGCCCTGGATGCCGAGGGCGACGATTGCCGTGACGCGGGATTTGGCCCCGAGCACCGTCACCAGACCGATGGCGGCAATGGCGATGATGCCCCATTCGTAGAACGCAAGGGTCGGCCATTGCGGAATGGGCGGAAGGCTGTCGGTTATGATCAATGGCGCCGAAAGCGAGACGGCCAGCACCACGAACATCACGAGGACATACCATTCCAGACGGCCGTGATGGAGGAAACGGGTCACCCGATCGGCGAAACGGACAAGGCCGAACATGGCGGCATCGAACCCGATGTCGAAGGTCCAGCCGATCGCCTCGCCGGTGCGGCGCAAGGTGGAGCGGACCGCGTCGGCTTGCCAGAAGATCAGGGCACCGAGCGCCCAGGTGACGATGGACGCCCATACGGCGGGATTGGTGAGGTCGAACGCCAGGTAAATATGGGCATCGACATCGGCATTATAGATCGAGCCGCCGGTCGGGTTGAGGACGGCGAGGTTCAGCCAATCGGTGAAGAGGCCCGCAATGACGCCGAGGACCGCAAGCACCACAGGGCCGATGCACAGGCTGAGCGAGCCTTCATGCGGCGTATGGGGCGTGGGGCGAAGATCGCCCAGGAACGGCTTGAAGGCGACGATGAGGCCGACGACCATCATCAGGGCATTGCCGATGACCAGCACCGCGAGGAACAGCAGATCAGGCCAGACACCACCGGTCAGCGCCAGATACATCTCCTCCTTGGCGAGAAAGCCGATGGCGATGGGAAAGCCCGCCATGGAGATGGCAGCCAGAATGGCGGCGACGAACGTTACCGGCATGGCTTCCCTGAGCCCGCCCAGCACGGTGATGTCGCGCGTTCCGGTGCCGTGATCAATGGTGCCGGCGATCATGAACATGGCGCCCTTGAACAGCGAATGAGCGCATAGGTACAGGATGGCGCCCAGGATCGCCTCCTTGGTGCCGAAGCCGATGAGCAGAACGAGAAGGCCGAGGGAACCCAGCGTGGTATAGGCCAACATCTGCTTGAGATCGGTCTGGCGCACGGCCAGAACGCCCCCCATCAGCAGCGTCGCTCCACCGAAGAGAGTCAGAATCCAGAACCAGGGCTCGGTGCCGCCGAGCACGGGATTCATGCGCGCCAGCAGATAAACACCGGCCTTCACCATGGTTGCCGAGTGGAGATAGGCGGAAACCGGGGTCGGCGCCTCCATGGCGTTGGGAAGCCAGAAATGCAGCGGCACCTGGGCCGATTTGGCGAAGGCGCCGGCGATGACCAGCAACAGGGCCACCATATAGAACGGACTTTCCTGCACCGTTCCCGCCGTGGTCAGCATGCCCACGAGGCTGTTCTGGCCAGTAATCAGAGTGAGGACGATCAGCCCGGCCAGAAGCGCCAGCCCGCCGCCACCGGTGACGACCAGCGCCTGAATGGCGGCGCGGCGCGCGGCTTGGCGGGTATGATCGAACCCGATCAGAAGGAACGAGGCGATCGAGGTCAGTTCCCAGAAGACGAACAGGGTGAAGACGTTATCGGCCAGAACCAGGCCGAGCATCGAGCCCATGAATATTAGGATATAGGAAAAGAACCGCCCCTGATGCGGATGCCCGGCGAGATAACCGCCCGAATAGATGACGATGAAAGTGCCGATGCCCGAGATCAGCACGCCGAAAACGAGGCTCAAGCCATCGACGAAGAACGAAAAATTGATGCCGTAGGCGGGAATCCATTCAAGCCCGGCGCGGATCACCGACATTTCCGAAATAGGGCCGATAAAGCTCAGGAACGTCATAAAGATCGCGGCGGGGACGATCGCGAGGATCCAGCCGGCCAACGGTCCGGTGAACGTCTTGATCCAGGGCGCAAACAGCGCCGCAACGAAGGGCGCGACCGCAATCAGCGCAACGATGACATCAAGACTTGGTCCCAAACGAGCCCCCAGACTGTATGCGTTTCCAATCCCCAGCGAGAATCAGTGAGCAAACACTAACGTCCCTCACTGCAAGCTCAACCAAAACCGGACATGGGAACGCAGTGTTGACCCTATAAGTTGTGATCACCACATGGGACCAGGCCCGTTATAGTGACAAATTCATACCCATAAGGATGGCGCACGATGAACGACACGCTCAAAACATCCAACAGCGAATGGCGCGATAAATTGACGCCCGAACAATATCACGTCACCCGCGAGCACGGCACCGAACGCGCCTTTTCGCACGCCTATAATGTCGAAAAGCGCGACGGCATCTACCATTGCATATGCTGCGGCGTGCCGCTTTTCACCTCGGAAGCCAAGTATGAATCGGGTTCGGGCTGGCCAAGCTTCTTCCAGCCGGTTTCCGAAGACGCGATCAAGGAAGTGGACGACCGCAGCCATTTCATGCGCCGCACGGAAATCCGCTGCGCCAATTGCGATGCTCATCTCGGGCACGTTTTCCCCGACGGCCCGGCGCCTACGGGATTGCGCTATTGCACCAATGGGCTTGCGCTGGATTTCAAGCCGGAGGAGTAGTGGGGCGGGCGCCAGCATATCAACAGCCACCGTGGTGATTGCTGAGGCTCAGCGCCCCTCATCCGATCCGGCTTCGCCGGCCCACCTTCTCCCTCAAGGGGAGAAGGGAAGCAGGGGCAGGCATTGATGTTGAAAGGTGTGGCTGGCTCAGCGCCCCCCTCATCCGCCCCTTCGGGGCACCTTCTCCCACCGGGGGAGAAGGGGAGCTTGAGGCAGCATCGCGGCAAAGCTTCGACTCCGCCAAGTGAGCCCCCTCTCCCCTTGAGGGAGAGGGCCGGGGTGAGGGGTGCGCTGAGCTTCGGCGGGAGCGAGGGCGTGTGAGGAAGCTCGGCGCACCCCTCACCCCTCACCCGACCGCTTCGCGGCCACCTTCTCCCTCAAGGGGAGAAGGGTAAGGAGCAAACGCGAGGGCAGAGCTTGTGAATGCCCTCGGCGCTCCCCCAGGAGCCCACCTCTCCGCTGGTGGAGAAGGGTAGCCTTTGGCGAGTGGCTGTTGCTTACTGCGGGCGTACAGTTCGATGAGTCGTCATCTCCCGGAGGAGATGATCGGGATTTGAACTCAATAATGGATCCAAAAGGCTATTTCATGAACGACAACGCGCCAGTTGCCGCGCTTCGCGACCATTCCGATACACGGCATGGGATAACCCGAAACGATCCCTACCACTGGCTGCGGGCCGACAATTGGCGCGAGGTAATGGCCGATCCGGTCGTCCTGCCGCAGGACATCAGGGATTATCTCGAAGCCGAGAATGCTTGGTACGAGCGCGGGTTGGGCGAACCCACCGAGGCGCTGCGCGAGACGATCTACAAGGAAATCCGGGGCCGGATCAAAGAGGACGACGCCTCGGTCCCCTCCCCCGACGGGCCGTTCGCCTACGCCTCGCGGACGCGGGAGGGGGATCAATATCCACTGATCGTCCGCACGCCGCGCGAGGGTGGCGAAGAGACCGTGCTGCTGGACTGCAACGCCGAAGCGGGCGAAGGATATTTCGGCTTCGGCGGGGCCGAACATTCGCCCTGCCATACGATGGTTGCCTGGGCGGCGGACCGGAATGGGTCGGAATATTACACAATCTATATCCGTGACGTCGCAACCGGCGCCGACCGGGAGGAGCGGATCGAGAAATCGGGCAGCGGCGCGGTGTGGGCCAATGATTCGAGCCGGTTCTATTATGTCGAGCTCGATGAGAACCACCGTCCCTTCCGGGTGCGCGAGCATGTGCTGGGAACGGCGCAGGCGGACGACAAGATCGTCTATGAGGAAAAGGACCCCGGCTTTTTCGTCGGCGTGGACATGACCCAATCGCGCCGGTTCCTCACCATTTCGGCGCACGACCATCAGACTTCGGAGATCTGGCTGATCGATGCGGAAAAGGGCGGCGCGCCGTTCTGCGTGGAAAAGCGCCACGAGAACACCGAATATTCGCTAGAGGAGCGCGGCGGCACGCTTTATATCCTCACCAATGATGACGAGGCCGAGGACTTCAAGATCGTTACCGCGCCGGCCTCCGATCCAGGGGTCGATAACTGGACCGATCTCGTGCCTCACGAGGCGGGCCGGCTGATCCTCGATATCGAGCTGCTGGCCAACCACCTCATCCGGCTCGAACGCAAGGATGGGCTGCCGCGCATCGTGGTGCGAGACCTGCGCGATGGCAAAGAGGAGACGATCGCGTTTCCCGAAGAGGCCTATTCGCTCGGGCTGATCGGAGGATATGAGTTCGAGACCGCGACCATCCGGTTCTCCTATTCCTCGCCGACCACGCCCTCGCAGGTTTTCGACATGGATCTCGAAACCGGCGAGCGGGTGCTGCGCAAGGAGCAGGAAATTCCCTCGGGGCACGATCCGGCACAGTATGAAACGCGCCGGCTGTTCGCCACCGCGCCCGATGGCGAGGAGGTGCCTGTCACCCTGCTCTACCGCAAGGGGCTGGCGCTCGACGGCAGCGCACCGTGCCTGCTTTATGGGTATGGCGCCTATGGCCATTCCATGCCGGCGGGATTTTCGGTCTCGGTGCTCTCGCTTGTCGATCGCGGCTTCGTCTATGCGATTGCCCATATTCGCGGCGGGATGGACAAGGGGTATCGCTGGTACAAGAACGGCCGCGCGGCGCACAAGACAAACACCTTCACCGACTTCATCGCGGCGGCCGAAATGCTGATCGAGAAAGGCTATACGGCCAAGGGGCGGATCATTGCCGAGGGCGGATCGGCCGGCGGCATGCTGATGGGGGCCATCGCCAATATGCGGCCCGACCTCTGGGGCGGCGTGGTGGCCGTGGTGCCGTTCGTGGACGTGCTCAACACCATGCTCGACGACACGCTGCCGCTGACCCCGCCCGAATGGCCCGAATGGGGCAATCCGATCACCTCGGAAGAGGAATATAAGCGGATTGCATCCTATTCGCCTTACGACAATGTGGAGGCCAAGGACTATCCGCCGATCCTGGCACTGGCGGGATTGACCGACCCGCGTGTCACCTATTGGGAGCCGGCCAAATGGGTGGCGAAGCTGCGTGCAACCAAGACGGACGACAATCCATTGTATCTGCGAACCAACATGGACGCAGGACATGGCGGCGCTTCGGGACGCTTCGAGCGGATCAAGGAGACCGCGATCGTCTATGCTTTTGCGTTGCGCTGCGCCCGATTGGCATAAGTTTCCACTCCCTGCCGTTGCGCGCTCGATCGCGGGGCGGTATATAAGAAGCATTGGCTTGGAAAATTAGCCAAGCTTACTGAATTTTCACTGAGACTAAGGAGGCCCTCCCATGAGTTTTTCGCTCCCCGACCTGCCCTATGCCTATGACGCCCTTGCGCCGTATATGTCGGCGGAAACGCTGGAATTTCACCACGACAAGCACCACCAGGCCTATGTGACGAACGGCAACAAGCTGCTCGAGGGCTCGGGCCTCGAGGGCAAGAGCCTCGAAGAGATCGTCAAGGAGAGCCATGGCAAGAACCAGGGTCTCTTCAACAATGCCGGCCAGCACTACAACCACATCCATTTCTGGAAGTGGATGAAGCCCAATGGCGGCGGCAAGTCCCTGCCCGGCAAGCTGCAGGCGGCGATCGATTCCGACCTGGGGGGCTTTGACAAGTTCCGCGAGGACTTCATCGCCGCAGCCGGCGGACAGTTCGGCTCGGGCTGGGGCTGGCTGGCCATCAAGGACGGCAAGCTCGAAGTTACCAAGACCCCCAACGGGGAAAACCCGCTGGTCCATGGCGGCGTGCCGCTGCTGGGTGTTGATGTGTGGGAACACTCTTACTACATCGACTATCGCAACGCGCGTCCGAAATATCTGGAAGCCTGGTTCGACAATCTGGTCAACTGGGACTATGTCGCCGAGCTTTACGAAGCCAATTCGTAAAAATAAACAATAGGTTGCTCTTGTTTATGGCCCGCCTGTCCACAGGCGGGCCATATGCTTTAAGGTTACCCCCGCGCCCGACTTCCGACTCCCAAACCGCTATGTTAAGTCTCCGGTAACCATCGAGTTGTCACCCATGGAGACAAGCGCGCGTGCTGCCGGTTCCCACCATCGCCGTTCTTTCGAGCAGCCCTGCGCTGGCCTCCGTGCTCGGCGCCACGCTGCGGCGGGGGCACCGCTGGCGGGTGCGCGAATTTCGCGACAGCCGGGCGCTGAGGGACTACATGCGCATCGCGCCGTTGGCCCTGCTGGTCATCGACTATCAACTCGAGCGTACGGACGCCGCGCAAGTGGCGCTGGCCATCCGTAGCGATAGCGAACTGGTGTCGCGCCGCGTGCAGGTCATCGCCATGACCCGGACCGTAGATCCGGATATGCGGCGGCGCTGCGTGCAGGCGGGGATCGACGAGGTGATCGTCAAGCCCATGAGCCCGCTCTATCTCGAAGAGCGAATCGCGGCGCGGCTGGAGAGCGGGACGTCGAGCTATATTTCGGCGCTTCCCCATTATGTCGGCCCAGAGCGTCGAGGCCGCGTGGCGATGGACGATGGGCGCGCTATCCCGATCGAGCGGCGGGGCGAGAATATCGTTTCGTTTCTCGCGCATAAGGCGCTGCTCGAGCGGGAAGACAGGCCGCTTTAGGGCTTCTAGAGCATTTCCGCTTTTCTCCGAATCGCTTCAATGCTCTAAGTCCTTGTTTTGTCGCGTGTCCGAACCGCAAAACCGTTTCCACTTTTGCTGGACACGCTCTAGACCAGGCGCGAGAGGCGGTTCCAGAGGTCGTCGAAGGTTTCGGCGACCTGGATCAAGCCATCGATATTGCCGCGCCCGACAGAGGCGACATCGCCGGCAAACCCCTTTACCACCTCAAAGGCCCGGTTGTGGTTGAGCAGGCCCACGGGACGGTTGCTCTGCGCGCCGCCGGCGGCCGCCCAGGCGGCATAGAGGGCGCCGGCTGTATCGATGCCGCCAGGCATGCCGATCACCACCTGCGATGCCTGGATGATCCGAATGGCTGCGGCCTGGTCGGACGCCTCGTTGAGCACGGTGACACCCTGGGAGACGGTCAATCCGCGCGGCGCGGGTCCGGTGGCAACGGTTACGCGGCCGCCCGAGGCCAGGGCGGAATCGATCAGCGCGCGCGGCCATTGGCCGTTGCGGGCGGCGCAATGGAGGTGCGCGCCATGGCGGGCGATGGTTTCACCGGCCTGGCGGTAAAGCGCCTGATGCGCGGTGGCGCCGCAATCGGCGAAGATGGCGACGCTGGTGATCCTACCCATCGTTACTTTCCGCGCGTGAGCGAGCCGAGAATGCCCCGGACAAGGGATTCGCCGGCCCGCCGCGCGACGGTGCGTGCGAAGCTCTTTAACGCGGCCTCCATGGGGGTCTGGCGCGTTGAACGGCGGGGGGCTGAGCGTGCTTGTTCCTTTTCGAGCGCCTCGCGCGCCTCTTCGATCTCGGCGTCGCGCAGAGCCTGGGCGGCGCGGACCTCCAAGATCTCATAGGCGGATTCGCGGTCCTTGGCCGCCTCATAGCGTCCGGCGTGCGGGCTCGCCGCCAGCACCGAAGCGCGTTCGTCGACGGTCAGCGGCCCCATGCGCGAGGACGGCGGACGGATAAGGGTGCGGCCGACCACCGAGGGAATGCCCTTTTCCTCAAGCACGGAAACGAGCGCTTCGCCGGTGCCGAGCTGGGTGATGACCTCGGCGGTATCGAATTCGGGATTGGGACGGAAGCTTTCGGCGGCGATGCGGACGGCCTTCTGCTCCTTTGGCGTATAGGCGCGCAGGGCGTGCTGGATGCGATTGCCGAGTTGGGCGAGGACCGGCTCGGGGACGTCGGCGGGGTTCTGCGTCACGAAATAAACGCCGACGCCTTTCGAGCGCACGAGCTTGACGACCTGCTCGATCTTGTCGAGCAGCGCGGCGGGCGCCTCGTCAAAGAGCAGATGGGCTTCATCGAAGAAGAAGACGAGCTTGGGTTTGTCGGGGTTGCCCACTTCGGGAAGTTGCTCGAAGAGCTCGGAAAGCAGCCAGAGCAGGAAGATGGCGTAAAGGCGCGGGGAGCGCATGAGCTCGTCGGCGGCGAGGATCGAGATGTATCCTCTGCCTTGCGCGTCGGTGCGCATAAGATCGGCTATGTCGAGCGCGGGTTCGCCGAAGAAGTTCTCGGCCCCCTGCTGCTCGAGCACCAGGAGGGCGCGCTGGATGGCGCCGACCGAAGCGGTGGAGATGTTGCCGTAGCGGGCGGACAGCTCGGCGCGGCGCTCGGCGACGTGGGTCAGAAGCGCCCGTAAGTCCTTGAAATCAAGGAGAAGAAGTCCTTCGTCATCGGCCAATTTGAAGGTGGCGTTGAGGATGCCTTCCTGGGTGTCGTTGAGCTCGAGCATGCGCGAGAGCAGGAGCGGTCCCATTTCGGAAACCGTGGTGCGGACCGGGTGCCCCTGGCGGCCGAACAGGTCCCAGAAGATGGTTGGGAAACCCTCGAAGGCGTAATCGGAAAAGCCGATCTTTTCGGCGCGTTCGGCCAGGAAATCCTGGGCTTCGCCGGCTTTGGCGAGGCCGGCGACATCGCCCTTGATGTCGGCGCAAAAGACGGGAACCCCGGCGCGGGAGAAGCCTTCGGACAGGATTTGCAACGTCACCGTCTTGCCGGTGCCGGTGGCGCCGGTGATCAGGCCGTGGCGGTTGCCATATTCGAGGTGGAGATATTCGGGCCGCGTGCTGGTTCCGAGGTAGACGGCGTCGCTGACGAGCATGGGCAAGTTCCGATTCAACTCAAGGAGCTCATCTATAGCGGGCACAAAGCGGGGAGGACAAGGATTCACCCTAAGGATGAAAATTGCTGGTATTGAAGCGCAGATTGACCGCTGTGTTGATGGAAACGGAGCGGACCATGAACATCACGCGGCGCAGGGTCATGATTTGGGGGGCGATGGGGGCGGTTTCGGGCCTGCTTGCCCCCGTAAAAATACTGGCGCAGGACGTTGGTTTGATCGCCGACGCCGAGTTCGACCAGACCGAGCGGTTGCAGGCGGCGATCGATGCCGGATCGGGGCATCTGTTCCTGCCCGCAGGGCGCTACAGGGTTGGGCAATTGCGGCTGCCGTCGGGGTTCATGCTCTCGGGCGTGCCCGGCGCGACGATATTGGTTCACGCCGGAGCCGACCCTCTGCTGCTGGCGGAGGGGCAGTCCGATATTTCCCTCGTGGGTCTGGCGCTCGATGGCAATGGCGCGGGGGGAGAGCTGTGGCACGGGGGGCTGGTGCACGTTTCGAGCTGCGAGAGCGTCACGATCCGGGACTGCACGATCGGCAATACGGGGCTCAACGGGATAACGTTGATGGCCAGTTCGGGGCGGGTTGAGAATTGTGGGGTGAGCGGATCGGCCTACACCGGGATTTTCGTTTATGACGCCGCCGGGGTGTCGATCAGCGGCAATACGGTCACCGATTGCGCCAATGGCGGGATCAGGGTGTGGCGCGGGGAAGCGGGTGCCGATGGCACGATCGTATCGGGCAACCGGATCAGCGGGATCGACTGGACCGATGGCGGCAATGGGCAGAACGGGAACGGGATCAACATTTTCCAGGCCGACGAGGTGATCGTCGCGGACAACCACATCTCCGATTGCGCTTTTTCGGCGATCAGGCTCAACGCCACCAACAACACGCAGATCACAGGCAACACATGCATTGCGAGCGGCGAGGTGGCGATTTTTTCGGAGTTCGCCTTCACCGGCTCGGTTATCGCCAACAACATCATCGACGGCGCGGCGGCGGGTATTTCGATGACCAATTTCAACGATGGCGGGCGGCTGGCCGCGTGCACGGGCAATATAGTGCGCAATCTCTACCCGCGATCGGAGGTCAATCCCGACCTCGACAGCCCCTATGGCATTGCGGCGGAGGCCGATGCGATCATTGCGGGAAATGTGATCGAAGCCGTGCCGGGCACGGGGATCGTTGCCGGCTGGGGACCTTATCTGCGCGACGTGACGATCAGCGGCAATCTGGTGCGCGATGTGGAGTTCGGCATCGTCGTCAGCGTAGCGGCGGAAGCCGGCGCGGCGAGCGTGGTGGGCAACACCATCACGGATGCGCGGCAGGGGGCGATCACCGGCAATGCCTGGTGGGATGTCGTTTCGGCGGACCTGGCCACCGAGGCGGAGCGCTATCCGCAGGTCGCGGTGCGCGACAACCGGGTGCTATAGGGATAACCGCGCCTCGGGCGTCGCTTCGAGATATCCGACCTCGATGCCGGTCCAGTTGCGCTGGCGCTGGCGGGCGCGGCGCTCGAGGATTTCGTCCTGTTGCGGGGTCGGTTCGGCGATGGACAGCAACAGGGCGGCGGCCATGGCCGTGGCGGCGGGCACCGAGCCATCGTCGCATTTGAGGGCAAAGCCGATGCCGCTATCGCGCAATGCGCCGCAATAGACGCCATCAGCACCGAATTTGAGCATCAGCCGTCCGCCGAAGGCTTCCATGGCTTCGGTGTCGAACGAACCCGTGCCACCCACAAGGAAGGGATGGCGGGTGGCGGCATCGAAGATTTCGCCGGCGGCCTTAGTCGTTTCCGGGCTCAACCCCTCACCCGTCGCCATGCGGGCAAAGCCCCTGGCGAAGGCGTGGATGGGAGCGGCCCAGGTGGGGATGGAGCAGCCATCGGTGCCGCATTTGCTTTCGGTCAGCGGGTGATCGAGCACCTCTTCGACGGCGCGGCGCACACGTTGCTGGACGGCGTGCCCGGGCCTGGAATACCCCTTGGGTTCCTCGCCCAAAGCCCGGGCGACGGCCAGCATGCCCGAATGCTTGCCCGAGCAGGCGTTGTGAAGCTGGCTGGGCTTTCCGCCCTGCGCGAACAGGGCCTTGCGGGCGGCCGGATCAATGGGCGGATGCGCGCCGCATTCGAGCGCGGTTTCATCGAGATCGATGGCGGCGAGCATTGAAGCGGCGAGCTCGGTATGGGCCGGTTCGCCATTGTGGGACGCGCAGCTCAATGCGATGGCCGGCGCGCCGAGGCCGAAGCTGGCATTGGCGCCGGTTGCGAAAATGGGCAGGGCCTGCATCGCCTTGATGGCCGAACGGGGGAAGATTTCGGCCGAGACATCGCCCACTGAAGCGAGGATGGTGCCCTTTGCGTCGGAAACGCAGATGGCGCCGCGATGGCGGTTTTCCACCCAGTTTCCGCGCACCGATTGCGCCAGAACAGGATTGGCAATCATAAAAAAAATCCCCACGAATGCGTGCCTTGATGGACCGCAGGACGTGGGGAAAGTCAAGGAGGAGGTCAGAGGAGAAAGAGGCGCCCGCTTAGCGCGGGGACAGATAACGCGAGTTGACCCAGCCGCGGGTCGGGCCGCGCTGGACAAGGCACCAATCGGAGGAATTGTCCACTTCGATGCAGCGTTCGACCCAAACCGAAGTCCAGGGCCGAAGCTGGCCGACCTGCGCCGAATAATGGGCCGGCCAGCGGCGGACGTTGAGGTGGTCCCAGGACGCGACGCCCGTTACCTGGGCCGATGTTTCGACCGTATAGCCGCGCGCCTGAGCGGGCGGCGCGAAGATACCCGAAGCAAAGACGAGGAAGATTCCGCCGATAACGGCCGGCAGGGTGAGACGGGACGACAGCGACATTTGCGATACCCCCTAGCGGTGTCTGTGCGTTGCCTGATGGAGCTAGACAATAGTCGATAGCGCTTGAATGCACTCTGATTTGAGCATTCAGCCGCTGTTCATCTGGATCAAAGCCTAGTAACTCTTAGTAATCGACTGCCCACGGGCCCGGAGCCCGGCAAAGAGGCAGGGGGCTAAGCCCGAATGGGCAACTGGGAGGAATAGACTATGTCGGCAACTCGCCTTTTGGTTCTCGCCTTCGTGCGGGCGCATCGTCGCGCGCATGGATATCTGATCGGCCAGGAATTGATGGCCTGGGACGCGGACAAATGGGCCAACACCAAGACCGGATCGATCTACCACGCCCTACGGCAGCTCGGTAAGGAAGGGCTGCTCGAGGAATTCGAGATGCCCGCGACGGAGACCGCGCCGGCGCGAACCGATTATGCCATCACCGATGCGGGCGACGCCGAGTTCCACCGGCTCATGGAAAAGGCACTGACGGTTCCCGAGATGCGGCCCGACATGCTTTGCGCTGGGCTGGTTCTGATGTCGGCGCTACCGCGGGCGACCGTGCTCAAGCATTTGCGTGTGCGGCTGGAAAAACTCGCCGCCCAGCGCGCCGACGTGGAACATGCCAACAGCACGGCGCGTTTCGTCGGCGACCGCGCCCTGCCCCCGCATGTGGAGGCATTGCTGAGCTTTTGGACGAGCAACACCGCCTGCAACTACAATTGGCTCGAAGAGCTGATCGGCAAGATCGAGGGCGGCGCCTATGTCTTTGCCGACGAGGACGAGAACGCCTTCGGCTCGCCCAGCGCGCCGATGGTGCTGCCCTAGGGTCCGGGATCAATCGGCATTCGCGGTGCTGGCAAGTGCTGCTGCTGGATTCCGGACAAGCCCCGGAAAGCGTGTATCGACGTTGCCGACTCGCCGTGTCACCGGGACGTGTTCGCCAGCAATAGGCCCTAGCCTTCGGCGTGCGTGTGCCGGGGCGGGCGCGCCTCCTCGATGAAGGCGTCGATGGCCGCCGTGGCCCGGTTACGGCAGGCATGTTCGCCTTCGGCCCGGCTGGCCCGCACGCGCTCGATCAGCCGCGCCGGCCGGAGCGGCGGCCAAACCTTGATCTGCCAATGTTTGTCGAAAATGGTCCTGACGCGAAAGCCGCGGTATTCGAACTCTGCCATGGCATCCTCCGCTGTGGCATTCCTCCCTGACGCCGAGGATGTTTTTATAATGTCCCTACGACGCCGATGTGACTACGCCTGGCATTAGAGCATTGATCGCGCGTTTCGAACCGGGGACGTTTACCGTCCCGCATTGTTCCCGAAAGCACTCCAAGCGCTCAATCCGTCTCCGGAAATCGTGGTCCCATCAGGGCCAAGAAATGGCAAACCTCAAAAAAGTTGCAGCGGGGCCGGAAAAATTAACGTGCAGCAATCCGCCTGGAGCCCAGGACCGTTCCCATCCCCGGCCAAGCCGGGGACATGCTTTGCTGGACACGCTTTAGTTGAGCGTCGGCCGCTGCGGCAGGCCCTGGATGAAGGCGAGGATGATTTCGCTGAGCATTTCGGGCTGCTCGACGCAGGGAATGTGCCCGGCGCCCTTGATGATCTCCAGGCGCGAGCCGGGGATCGATTTGGCCAGCTCGGTCACCGTATCGACCGGGGTGGAACCATCCTCCTCGCCCACCACGCACAGGGTCGGGACACCGATCTGGCGGGCCCGATCGCGCAGATCGGCATCACGCAACGCGGCGCAACTGGCGATATATCCGGAGGGCGACTGGCGTTCGAGCATGGTGCGGTATCCGGCGAGTTCGTCGGTGCGGGTGGAGCGGAAATCGGCGGTGAACCAGCGGGGCATGATGCCGTCCGAAAGCGCCGCTATGCCTTTGGCTTCGACGGCGGCGATGCGCTGGTTCCAAAGATCGGCATCGCCGATTTTGCCGGCGGTGTCGCAAAGGATGAGTGCCGAGACGAGATCGCGGCGATCGGCATAGAGCTGCTGGGCGATGAGCCCGCCGATCGAGAGGCCGCAGACGATGGCCGAGCCTATGCCGGCAGCATCCATGATGGCCGCCAGGTCTTCGGCGTGGCGGGCGATGGTGACCGGCCCCTCGCCGGTTTGCGACAGGCCATGGCCGCGCTTGTCATAGGTCAGAATCGTGAACCTACCGGCCAGACGCACGATCACGTCGCGCCAGATGCGGAAATCTGTGCCCAGCGCATTGGCGAAGACGATCGCCGGCGCGCCTTCGGGGCCGCCGATCACCTGATAATGCAGGACGGCATCGTCGACTTTGAGAAACTGCATGGCGCTGCCCTTCTGTTCGGTTCAGCGCCAGCATAGCCGGATTCGTGGAGCGTTGCGCAAACCTAGCCGAATTGCGGCTTGCGCTTTTCGAGGAAGGCGCGAAGGCCTTCCTCGGCGTCCGGGCCGGTCTGGCTGAGCGCGGCGGTGAGGCTTTCGGCGTAAAGCCCGGCCTCGGGTGGCATGGCGCCGATGCGGGCGATGGCGTTGACGATCATCGTGTTGATGGTGGGGGAATTCTCTGCAATGCGCTCGGCGAGTTCGAAGGCCTTGGCCAGGGCCTGGCCTTCGGGAACCGCATAATGGGCGAGGCCGAGGCGTTCGCCCTCGGTGCCCGAATAGGTGCGGCCGGTGAGCATCATTTCGGTGAGGCGGTCGCCGCCGATCAGCTTGGCGATGCGGACCGAGCCGCCGCCGCCCACGAAGATGCCGCGCATGCCCTCGGGCATGCGGAACTGGACGGTTTCCTCGGCAACGCGGACGTGACAGGCGGCGCCGAATTCGAGCCCGCCGCCCATCACCGCGCCGGTCATGGCGGCGACGACAGGAACGCGGCAGTATTGAACGAGCTCCATCACCCGGTGCCAGTTGCGCGAATGGGCCATGACCTCGAGCGGCTGGCGCTTGACCTGTTCGGACAGGTCGAGGCCGGAGGAGAAATGCCCGCCGGCGCCGCTGACGACGACCACGCGCGTCGTTTCGGGGACGGCGGAGAAGAAGGCGTCCAGCGCTTCGATGGTGGCGTCGTTGAGCGCGTTGCGCTTTTCGGGGCGGTTGAGGGTCAAATGGGCGATCTTGCCCTTCTGTTCGACGGTCATCACCTCGTCGGAAAAACTCATCGCGGCGTCCTTTCTTGCTGGCTCAGCACCGCCCGGACGTCGTCGGGGATCGGCAGGGATTTGATCTTTTCGGGGTTCTCCGGGTCGCGACCGACCCAGACGCGCTTTTCATGCGCTTCGATGGCTTGTTCGCCATCCTTGAAGAGGGTGTGGCGGACCGAGAAGCTGGAGCGTCCGAGATCGGTAATTTCGGAGCGGATTTCGACGATATCGCCGAAGCGCGAGGGCTTTGAAAATTTCGCGCCGGTATCGACCATGGGGATGCCGAGAATGCCGTGTTTTTCGATCCAGTGACGCTTGTGCATATCAAAGGCGGCCGAAAGCAGCGCGGCGGTGGCGTTGTCGAAGAAGCGGAAATAGTTCGGGTAATAGACGATGCCGGCGGGGTCGCAATCGCCGAACTGGATTTCGATTTTCGTGGTGTTCGAAAACATCACCGCTCCTATTTCGGCTGCATGCGCAGGGCGCCGTCGAGGCGGATGACTTCGCCGTTGAGATAGTCGTTGCCGACCATGGCGAGGACGAGATTGGCGAATTCCTCGGGCTTGCCGAGGCGGGCGGGATTGGGGATGGAGGCGCCGAGAGCTTCGATGGCTTCGTCGGGGAGTTCTTCGAGCAGCGGGGTCATAAACAACCCCGGCGCGATGGTCAGAACGCGGACGCCGAAGCGGGCGAACTCGCGGGCGGCGGGGAGGGTCAGCGAGACGATGCCGCCCTTCGACGCCGCATAGGCGGCCTGGCCGATCTGGCCTTCGTAGGCGGCGACGGAGGCGGTGGAGATCACCACGCCGCGCTGGCCGTTGGCGTCGGGATCGAGCGCCTGCATGGCGGTGGCGACCAGGCGCATCATGTTGAAGCTGCCGACCAGGTTGACGCGGATGACCTTCTCGAAGGCGTCGAGTGGCATGGGGCCGTCACGGCCGACGATGCGGGCGGCGGTGCCGATACCGGCGCAATTGACGAGGACCGAGGGCGTGCCGAGGGCGGCGATGGCGGCATCGATGGCGGACTGGGCGCCGGCAGGATCGGCGACGTCGCAGGCGAAGGCTGCGCCGCCGGTTTCGGAGGCGACGGCGTTTGCCTTGTCGGCGTCGCGGTCAAAGATGGCGACCTTGGCGCCGGCGGATGCAAGGGCGCGGGCGGTGGCGGCGCCCAGGCCTGAGGCGGCGCCGGTGACGATGGCGGTCTTGCCGGAAATCTCCATCAGTTGGCCTCCGGGTTCTCGATGAGCAGGGCGATCCCTTGTCCACCGCCGATGCAGGCGGAGGCGATGCCGTAACGCTCGCCGGAGCGGGCGAGTTCGAGGGCGAGGCTCAGGGCCAGGCGGATGCCGGTGGCGCCGAGGGGATGGCCGATGGCGATGGCGCCGCCGTTTACGTTGAGCCTGGCTTCATCGAGCCCGAGTTCTTCGACGCAGGCGAGGACCTGTGCGCCGAAGGCTTCGTTGATCTCGATGCGGGCGATCTGGCTAAGGCTCATACCGGCGGTTTCGAGAACGGCGCGGATGGCGGGCGCGGGGCCGATGCCCATGATCTGCGGCGGCACGCCGATTGCGGCCGAGGCGAGGATGCGGGCCTTGGGGGTGAGGCCGTTGGCCTTTGCATAGGCCGAGGAGGCGACGAGGACGGCCCCTGCCCCATCGACGATGGCCGAGGAATTGCCGCCGGTCTGGACGCCGCCGAAGGCGGGGCGGAGCTTGGCGAGGACTTCGTGGGGGGATGGGCGGATGTGGCTGTCAACGTCCACCGACTCGACGCCGCGCGGGAGCTTGATGCCGCGCTTGTCGAGGTTTTCCGCTTCGAAGGTTTCGGAGACGACCGGGACGATCTCTTCGGCCAGAACCTCGCTCGCGGCGATGGCGCGCTCGAAGCTGCGGGCGGCGTAGCGGTCGACGCGTTCGCGATCGATGCCGTATTGCCTGGCGAGGTTTTCGGCGGTGTCGCCCATGGTGACGCAGCCGGCGGGGTCGTAGAGGGCTTCCCAGAGGAAGTCCTTGAACTCGACCTTGCCCATGGAAAAGCCGTTGCGGTGGGTATAGGCGGCGATGGGGTTGCGGCTCATCGACTCGGTGCCGGCGGCGAGAGCGAGGGATGCGCGGCCGAGCGAGACGGCGTCTGCCGCCTGGGCGATGACTTCGAGGCCGGTGCCGCAGATGCGCTGGACGAGGTGGGCCGGGGCATCCTGGGGCGCGCCGGCATAAAGGCCGATGTGGCGCGGGGTCATATAGGCATCGAAGGAGGCCTGGGCCATGGAGCCGGCGACAGTGGTTTCGATGTCGCCCGGCTTGACGCCCGTGCGTTCGATGGCGGCCCGGGCGGCCTTGATGCCGAGGTCGATGGGGGAGATGTCCGACAGCGCTCCGCGGTAATCAACGAATGGCGTGCGGGCGCCGCCGAGGAGCCAGGCGTCATCGAAATTGAGGCGCAATCCCTTGCTCATTGTCACTTTCCTTTTCGCGGCAGGTCGAGGACGCCGGCGGGGACCGGGTCGGTGTAGAGCGCTTCGAGCAGATCCTTGCGGGCCGCGAGGACGGCCCGCTGGTTAATGGAACCCTTGTCGGTCACCTCGCCCTTGTCGATGTCGGGGGCGACGGCCACGATTTGGGCGCGGGCAACGTGGTTGGAACTGCCGGTCGCGTTGAGGGCGAGATCGCGGAGGCTCTGGGCGAATTTGTCGGCGACTGCGGGGTGGGCGAGGATGGTTGCGGCGTCTGTACCGACCGGAACGCCGGCGTGGCGGGCGCAGGCTTCGAGATCGGGGAAGATCAGGGCGCCGAGGTGGTTTCTGTCGGCGCCGGTCAGGACGACGTCGCGGATCAGCGGCGCGCAGGCGGCGATCACGGATTTGCGCACATTGGCGAAGTTGACCCAGGTGCCGGTGGAGAGCTTGAAATCCTCGCTGACGCGGCCGTCGAAGACGAAGCCCTTGGAGAGGTCACCGGGATTGGCGGGTTTGATTGCATCGCCGATGCAGTAGAAGCCTTCTTCATCGAAGGCCTCTGCGGTCTTTTCGGCATCGCGCCAATAGCCGGGTGTGACATTGGGCCCCTTTAACCGCAGTTCCTGCTTGTCGCCATTGGGGACCAGCTTGACCTCGATACCGGCGGCAGGGAGGCCGATATGACCGGCCTCTTCCACCGGCCAGGTGGTGGTGAAGGCGAAGGGGGCGGTTTCGGTGGAGCCGTATCCGGTGATGATCATCACGCGCTGGCCAAGTTCGGCGCGGGCGGAGCGGTCGAGGCCTTCAAAGACGTGCTGGGAGAGGCTGGCGCCGGCGTATTGCACGAGCTTCATCCTGGCGAAGAAGTTGCGGCGGATTTCCGGATCTTCGTCGAAGGCGGCGACGAGGAATTCATAGCCCTTGGGAACATTGGTTGAAATCGTGGGCTGGACGTCGCGCAGGTTGCGAAGAGTCCTGCCGATCTTTTCGGGGGTTGGCTGGCCGTCATCGATATAGAAGCTGCCGCCATTGTAAAAGGCGATGCCGGTGTTGTGACTGGAGCCGGCGACGTGGTTCCACGGCATCCAATCGAGCATTACCGGAGGCTCGTCCTTCAAGAACGCCAACGCCGTTCGGATCATCTCCTGATTGCAGGCCATCATGCGGTTGGTGGTGATGACGCCCTTGGGCATGCCGGTCGAACCGGAGGTGAAAAGCACCTTGGCGACCGTATCGGGCGTGATGTTCTCGTGCGCGGCGGCGACGGCGGGAGTGACGGAGGTGTTCGCCAGATCGGAAAAGAGGCGCGTGTTGCCACGGGCGGGCGGGTTGGATTTGACGACGAGGGGCACATCTTCGGCAAAGACCGCAGCGACGGCCGGGGCGAAGCGGGCCCCATCGGAAGCGTAGACCATGCCCGGCGTGAGGAGCCCCGCAATGTGCCTGAGCTTGCCGTAATCGGTGGAGATCAGCGAATAGGCCGGCGAGATGGGGGAATACGGAATACCGACCCAGATGGAAGCCAGGCCGAGCAGAAGATGCTCGATCTCGTTGCCCGAAAGGATAACCAGCGGGCGTTCGGGCGAAAGGCCGGCATCGAGCAGCGCCTGTGCCAGCGGCGGAATGGCGTCCATAACCTCGCGATAGGACAGCCGGCGCCAATCCTCGCCGCCGTCGCGATCGGCAACCATCAAAGCGTCCGGGGTCTTTTCCGCCCATTGAGCGATCGCATCCACGATGGAGCGCGGATAGGCCGCCAGTGTTTCGTCGGAACGGATCAGAACGCTGCCGTCGGAACGCGGATGAGCATGCGCGGTCATCGTTCCCATCCGAATCGGACGAATCGACACGGCCTGAGCGTTCATGGTTCTCCTCCCATAATGTGATTATGTTATATAACATAACTAACGAGAGGACAAGCGGCACGCCTTAATCGAGGCAGCGACGTGGAATTATGCCTATAGCGATTGATCGGCGCTGGGGGCCTTGAGGAATTCGATGATGGCCTCGGCTTCCTCCTCTGGGACACCGCCGAAATACATGCGGCTGTCGGGAACCACGGTTTCAGGGGCCATGATGAAGGCCTTGAGGGTTTCTTCGTCCCAGACGAGATCGGCATCCTGCATGGCCTGGGAATAGGGGTAATCGCCACTGGCGGCGGGCTTGCCGAGAATGGCGTTGAGGACCGGGCCGGTGGAGTTTTTCGCCCCCTCGCCCACCTGATGGCAATGGGCGCAGGGCTCGAACACCGGAGCGAAGGTTTCCGGCGGCGGCTGGGTGGCGACGTTCGCAACGGCAGGCGGCGGGGCGGCGGGCTCGGGGCGAGACTGCTGCACGACGACCGGCTCGTAGAAGATGTTCAGCAACACCCCGCCCACGAGCACGGCGCCACCGACAAGGATCGGAACCATCTTGTGCATCGGCTTGCCCCTTTTCGCATGGCTGCGTTCAAGGGGTTCTCGCTTGGGCCGGCGCGCAAATGAATGCGCCTTGAGGCCGCATGGGGAGAAATCCCCCGCTCCCAAGGCTGGGAACGGGGGCTTTGGAGGTTCGTAAGCGGCCTAGAACGATCCGGTCAGGCCCACATAGAAGGAGCGGCCAGGTTCGTTGAAGGTGTTGGCACCTTCTCCGGTGCGGTAGAGCTGGGTGTGGAACAGATTGTTCACCCCGGCGGTGAGGCGGGCGTTGTCGTTGATCTGGTAGTCGAGCGCGAAACTGACGACGCCATAGGGATCGCGGCCGATCTGCTCTTCCTCGGGAATGGGATCGTTGTTGTGGTCGACCGTACGGGGCTGGATCTCCCCATAATAGGTGCCCGACAGCGTGAGCCCCAGATTCTCCATGGCTTCCCAGCGTAGCGAGCTGTTGATGGTGTAATCGGGGATGAGCGAGAGCGGCTGGTCGTATTCGTGCTCACGCGATTCGAGCATGGCGGTGAAGTTGGTCGACCAGCTCACGGTCTCGTGCAGGGGAACGACGAGGTTGCCTTCAAGCCCCCGGACGGTGGCCGAGCCGGAATTGCCCCAGCGGAACAAGCTGCCCGGATAGGAAGGGTCATCGACGTAGACGGCTTCGATACGGTTGTCGAACTCGTTATGGAAATAGGTGAGGCTCGCCTGCCAGCCATCGTCATTGGCGTAGGCCACGCCGACTTCCATGTTGAGCGAGTGTTCCGGCTCGAGATCGGGATTGCCGAACACGTCGCAGGGGCCCGGGAAGCCGGTGGGGCAGCCCCTGCCCCGGGTCGACCAGGCATAGAGCGGGTTGAGCTGGTAGACGGTGGGCGCCTTGAAGGCCCTGGCGATGCCGGCCTTGACGGTGATTTCGTCGGTCATGGCGTAGGAGACATTGAGGCTGGGCGAATAGTTGGTGCCGAAGCTGTCATGGACGTCCAGGCGCAGGCCTGGGTAACTGTCAACTGGTCGGTGACCAGTATGTTGTCCTCGACATAGAGGCCGAGCATGTGGGCTTCCTGGTAGCGGCCTTCGAAATCCTCGATCGTGCCGTCGGCAAGCTCGGTATAGGATTCGAGGAATTCGCCGCGATATTCGGCGCCCAGAGTTATGGTCTGGTCGCGCAGGACAAAGAGCGGAATGTCCCATTCGGTCTTAGCGATGATGTTGTCGAGGATACCGACGCGGTAATCTTCCTCGGTGTTGATGGCGCCCTCGCCCCCGCCCGCGGTTCCTTCGCTGAGGCGCCGGTTGAAGGTGTTTTCCCACTGGATGAAGCTTTCGGACACGCCGAAATCATAGGTGCCCGAATGGGTCAGCGCGACCGAGGTGCGCTCCATTGTGTTCGTTTCGGCTCCGTCTTCGGCCAGGGCGTCGGTGAGATCTGTGGGGCTGCTTAAAAGCGTATCACCGGCAAAGATGTTTGACTGGCGACTCCAGGAAACGTCGAGATCGACGCTGTGATTGGCATCGAGCTGGGCGCTCCAGAGGGCACCGAAATCATAGGTCACGACGCCTTCGCGGCCAGCCGGAGCGTCTTCGTCCTCGGCGGCCTCCTCGTTGATGTCGGGAGAATCGGGATCGGTCCAGCTCGCCCCGGCGGTCAGCCGGTAAGTCAGCATGTCATTGACCGGGCCGGCCAGCAGCGCGTTGACGCGGCGCGAGCCGCCTTCATCGGAATCCTCGGGGATCTGCAGGAAAGTGGAGACCTGCATGGTCAATTGTTCGGGCTGGCGGGTGATGATGTTGACCACGCCGCCGGCCGCGCCCGAACCGTAGCGGGCGGCGGCGGGGCCGCGAATGACCTCGATGCGCTCGATGAGTTCGGGCGGAATCCAGCCGGCATCGCCACGCGTGTCGCGCTCGCCTCGGCGGCCGGGGCGGACGGCGTTGCGCGAAAGGACGGGACGGCCATCGATGAGGATCAGGGTGTTTTCCGGCCCCATGCCGCGCAGGTCTATCTGGCGCTGATTGCCGCGCTGGCCGGTGGAGGTGTTTCCGCTCAGATTGACACCGGGCATGGTGCGGACGATTTCGGAAATATCGCGGGCCACGGGCCGGTTGAGCAGGTCTTCGGAGGTGATGTTGGACACGCCCAGGGCCTGGCGCAACTCATCGGAAGCGGCCTGGACGACCAGCATGTCGAGGATGGTTCCCTCATCGAGAAGAATGTCCTGCTGCTCTTGCGCATAGGCGGGGAGAGCCGAGACCAGCACGAGGGCCGTGAGGCACCCGCCCAGCGTGACAGAGTGTGTTTTCATTGCAGCAACATCCAGTCGGTTTTGTGTCGCCGAAGTTGCTATTTAATTATGACTTCAAGAGTCAACAATTTTTTGTCGCAAGTTATCAATGGCTTGCTCTTGACACATTGTCGCGTTGAGTTTTTATGAACAAAAGAGTCATGTTTTGGATCGCTTCCGAATCCATCGAACGGCACAAGGAATGAACGCAATGAACAGAAGCTGTCTGGCGCTGGCTGTGGCCGCGCTCGCGGCGATGGCCGCGCCGGTTCAGGCGCAGGCGGGAACCCTGTCCCTGGACCTCAACGCCACCGAAGCCGCCGAGAACGGATGCCGCGCCACCTTCGTCGGTCAGAACGGGCTCGATGCGCCGATCGAAAGGCTGAGCTTCGAGGTCGTGCTGTTTGACGGCCAAGGGCTGGTCACGCGCATGCTGGCGCTCGATTTCGGGGAGATGGCGACCGGACGCACCAAGGTGCTGCAATTCACCCTGCCGGGCGAGGGCTGCCAGGATATCGGGCGGGTGCTGATCAACGATGTCGCGGCTTGCGAGGGCCCCGAGGACGCTTCGATCTGCCTTGATGCACTCACGACCGAAAGCCGCTCGGGCATCACGTTCGGACTTTGACCATGGAAAACCAACTCAACGACGCCATCGATGCCATCTGGGGCATTCTCGCACTCGGCGGGCCGGTGGTCGCGCTGCTACTGGCGCTATCGGTCTTCGCGGTGGCGCTGATCGCGCTCAAACTGTTCCAGTTCTGGCGGCGCGGCCTGGGCCGGCTCGGGCGCCCTGAAAACGCAGTCACGCTCTGGCGGGCCGGGCGGCCGGGGGATGCGCTGGCGGCTTGCGCGGACTCGCGCTCCATCATTTCGCGCTCGCTCGAAGCGGGCATGACCGCCAGGCTCGACGGTGCCGATGCGCAGACGGTCGAGAGCGAGGCTACCCGCGTGGCGGGGCGCGAGCTGCACGACCTGCAAAAGGGCTTCCGCACGCTCGACGCGATCGCGCAGATTTCGCCGCTGCTGGGGCTGTTCGGCACGGTTCTGGGCATGATCGAGGCGTTCCAGGCCATGCAATCGGCGGGCGCGGCGGTCGACCCGTCGGTTCTGGCCGGCGGCATCTGGGTGGCGCTTCTGACCACTGCCGTGGGGCTTGCGGTGGCCATGCCGGTTTCGATCCTCCTCACCATGCTCGAAACGCGGGTGGACAACGAGCGGGCGGCATTGGAAGACCTCGTCACCCAATGGCTGAACGAGATTGCCGAAACCGGTTCGGTGACGGTTGCCGCGCTTCATGCCGAGGGCCGTGCGGGGGCACCAGCCAAGCTCGCCCATGCGCATTGAACGCGGAGCCCGCAGGCGCAGGCCATTATCGCTGACCTCGCTCATCGACGTCATTTTCCTGCTGCTGCTGTTTTTCATGCTCAGCTCGACCTTTTCGCGCTTTTCGGAAATCGAGCTGCAGGGCGGGCGCGCCGGGCCATCGGCCAGTGCGGCGGCGCCGGGCATCCTGGTGCGGATCGACGAGGCAGGAGGCTGGAACATCAACGGCGAGGCGACCGCGCCCGGCGAAGTCGAGGCGCGGCTGGAGCGATTTGCGGGGCTGGGCGCCGAAGCCATCACCCTGTTGCCCCGGAGCGGGGTTTCCACCCAGCAGCTCGTCGACGCGCTGGAGCATCTGCGGCGGGTGACCGCCCTGCCGGTCAATATTGCACGCTGAGCCATGAAAATCAGTCAACCCAAGCGCCCCACCAAGCGCGAAAGCACCATACCGCTGATCAACGTGGTGTTTTTGATGCTGATCTTCTTTCTGGTGGCGGGAACCGTTGCGCCGCCGATCGAGGGGGATGTGAACCTTTCGACCACCGAGGAAGCGCCGCAATCGCCCCCCACCGCGGCGCTTTATGCCGATGCCGAAGGGGCGCTGACGTGGAACGGCGCGGCGATTTCGGCCGAGGCGTTCGCGCAAAGCCACGCGCCGGCTGAAGGCGAGCCGGTGCGGCTGGGCGCCGATCGCGATTTGCCGGCAGAGATGCTGATCGACCTGCTCGGGGAATTGCGGGCGCTGGGGCTTGCCGATGTGGTGCTCGTTACCGAGAGGGCGCAATAGTGTCGATCCGCGCCTGGACAATCGCCATCGTCTTTTCGGTTCTGGTGCATCTTGCGCTGCTGTTTGCGCTGACCAGCCGGACCGGGGAAATCGAAATCGCCGGCGGGGCGATGGGAGATGTCGCCGTGCTGGGGAACGCGTTCGAGACGGCGATGTCGGCGGGTGGGCCGGAGGCGGTGCTGACGGCGGAGACCGAAGACGTCGTGGACGAACTGACGCCCGAGCCAGTGACCGCCCCGGCGCCCGTCGAGCCGGTAGAAGCGCTTGAGCCGACCGAAGCGGAAATGGCCGAGGAACTGCCGGCAGAGGCGGTGGAGCCCGATATGGTGGTGGTGGCGCTCGAGAGCGAGACGGCAGAGCCGGTCGCACCGGAAGAGGTTGAGATTCAAGCAAGCGAGCCGGAGATGGTCGAGGCGCTGGAGCCGGAAACACTGACCGCCGAGTTTTCCGAACCGGTTGAGGCGAGGGAAACCGAAATCCTCGAACCCGAAACCGCCATCGAGGCCCCGCCCACGCCGCCGCAGCGGCCCGAGGGGCTGGTTGCCCCGCCGCGCCCGCAGCCCCAGCCCCAGCCGCCTTCTTCGGCGGGCAATGGCGGGACGGAACAGGCGGACACCACGCAAGGCGCGGCGCAGGGCAGCCAGACGGGCACCTCCACAGCGACAGGCGGGGGAACAGCGAGCCAAGCCGGGAACGCCGCCGTTTCCAACTACCCCGGACAGGTGGCTTCCGCACTCTCGCGTGCGTTCCGCTACCCGCCCAATGGGCGCGGGGCGACGGGGGAAGCGGTCGTCCGGTTCACCGTGCTGGCCAACGGACAGGTGGCGGGTGCTACCGTGGTGCGGAGCACCGGGAATGCCGTACTGGATCAGGCGGCGCTGGCGACGGTGAGCCGCGCGGCGCCCTTCCCGCCCATTCCGCCGGCGGCGGGACGGAGCGAGTGGACCTTTACGCTGCCGCTCGGGTTCGTGCGCTAGTCCTTCCGGGCGGCCCTTGCTACTGCCGCCTGGGCCTCGAAGGCGCGTTGGAAGGCGGGGCGGGCTTCGCCGCGCGCGACATAGGCGAAAAGGTTCGGGAACTCCTCGAGGAGCCCCGAGCCGTTCAGGCGGCGCAGCACCATGACCATCATCAGATCGCCGGCGCTGAACGCGCCTTCGAGCCATTCGGCGTCCCCCAGCCGAGCAGAAAAATCGGCAAGGCGAATGCGGACGCGATCATCGAGGAAGGTGAGGCGTTCCGCGTTGAACCAGCTCTGGCCGCGTTCGACATAGGGCGCCTGTTCGCGCTCGACGATGGGCGGTTCGACCGTGTTGAGGGCGCAGAACAGCCAGGCGGCGGCGCGGGCCTGGGCGTTTGCGTCGTCCGGCAGCAGGCCGGGATGGTTGCGGGCGATGTGAAGGACGATGGCGCCGGATTCGAAGAGGATCAGATCGCCGTCCTGGTAAGTGGGGATCTGGCCGAAGGGCTGGAGGGAGCGGTGCGGCGATTGCTTGAGCGCCTCGAAGGAGACGAGGCGCACATCATAGGGCTGGCCCACTTCCTCGAGCGCCCAGCGGACGCGCATATCGCGGGCGTGGCCCTGGCCGCCGTCGGGCGAGTTTTCAAACGCGGTAATGGTGGGGACCATGAGGGAGGCTCCGGGGTTGAGTGCACATCATATCCCGAGGACGCACGGGGTGCGCCGTTCCCGACAAGGGTGTCATCGCATCGTTACCGAGGGGGGCTAAACGCCGCCCATCGGCGCCGTACCCAACTCAAGCGGTGCCATTTTGCTGGAGACAGATATGCGCGCAATCATCACCGCCGGCCTGATGCTGGCGACCGCCCTTACCCCCGCCATGGCTCAGGAAGGCCGCCTGGTTCTCTATACCAGCCAGCCCCAGACCGACGCGCAGCAGACCGCTGACGCGTTCATGGAGCAATACCCCGACATCACCGTCGAGTGGGTGCGCGACGGAACCACCCAGATCATGGCGCGCTTCCGCTCGGAACTGGAGGCGGGAACGCCGCAGGCCGACGTGCTGCTGATCGCCGACGTCGTGACCATGGAAGGGCTCAAGGCCGAGGGCCTGCTGCTCAACTACCCCGAAGCCGATGTCAGCGCCTATCCCGAAGGGCTGCATGACGAAGACGGCGCCTATTTCTCGACCAAGCTGATCACCACCGGCATCGTCTACAACACCGCCGCCACCATGATCCCGGAAAGCTGGTACGACCTGACCAAGCCCGAAGCGCAGGGCCAGATCGCCATGCCGAGCCCGCTGACCTCGGGCGCGGCGCTGATCCACACGGTGACGCTCACCGAGAACCTGCCCGAAGGCTGGGACTTTTACACGGCGCTCGCCGAGAACGGTGCCCAGGCTTCGGGCGGCAATGGCGGCGTGCTGACGGCGGTGTCGGGCGGCGAAAAGCTCTATGGCATGATCGTGGACTACATGCCGATCCGCGAAGCGGCCAATGGTGCGCCGGTGGAATTCGTGTTCCCCACCGAGGGCGTTTCGGCGGTGACCGAGCCGGCGGCGATCCTCGCGTCCTCGCAGAACCAGGAAAACGCCAAGCTGTTCATCGACTTCCTGCTTTCCGAAGAAGGCCAGGAACTGGCGGTGAGCCAGGGCTACATCCCGGCCCGCGACGGCATGGCGCTGCCCGAGGGCTATCCGGACCGTTCGGAAATCAACGTGCTGAACTATGACGCGGCCAATGCTTTGGCCAACGAACAGGCCAACCGCGACCGCTTCGGCGAAATCTTCGGCCAGTAAGCCGGTTGGACCTGCCGCTGACACATAGAGCTGCCCGGCCGGCAACGGCCGGGCGCATTGCCGGAGTGGCTCGGTTCACGCCAATCGCGCTCGCCATCGTGGCCGTCGGGGTTCTGGCGGCGCTGCCGCTGGGGCGGCTGATGGCTACGGCGCTGGTGGGGGATGCGGGGCTCGATTTCGCCCCGCTGGTCGAGCGGCTGATGCGCGGCTCGACCCAGCGCGCCATGTTCAACACTCTCGATACCGCCGTTATGGGGGCCATTCTGGCGCTGCTGATCGGCACGCCGTTCGCGTTTTTCGTGGCGCTCACCGATGTGCCGTTCCGGCGACTGCAAGGCTTCATGCTGCTGCTGCCGCTGATGATCGCGCCGCAGGTCACGGCGCTGGCCTATATGCAGCTTCTGGGCCCGTCGAGCGCGCTGCTGGGCACGTTTGGGCTGGCTCCGGCGCCGGGGACGCCCAATCCGCTGCTGGGGCGCGGCGGAATCATCCTGCTCTACGGCATCCAGCATGCGCCCATCGTCTTCATCACCCTGCGGGCCGGGCTGACCGCCCTGCCCCGCGACTATTTCGAGGCGGCGCGGGCGGCGGGGGCCGGGCCCTGGCGGGTGCTGCAACAGTGACGCTGCCGCTGATGCGCCCCTATTTCGTTGCCGCGCTGGCGCTGGCTTTCGTTTCGGGCGTTGGCAATTTCGGCATCCCCGCCTTCCTGGGCCTGCCGGTCAACTATCTGACGCTGGCAACGCTGATCTACCAGCAATTGGCCAGCAACGGGCCGACGGTTCTGGCCCAGACCGCCATGCTGTCACTGCTGATCGCCGCGATCGCGATCGTGGGGATCGCCATTCAATCGCTGGCGCAAAAGCGCGAGAGCTTTGCCATCACGCGCGGCGCGCCGCTGCGGTTGAGCCTTGGCGGGTGGCGGTGGCCGGTCGCGGGTGTCGGCCTGCTGCTGATCGGGGTGATGCTGGTTCTGCCGATGCTGGCGCTGCTGACCACCTCGCTGGTGCCCACCTATGGGGTGCGGCTGAGCTTCGATACGATAACGCTGGACAATTATGTGGAGGTGCTGGCGCGGCAGGCCTCCACCATCCGGGCGTTCACCAATTCGTTCTACCTTTCGGGACTCGCGGCGCTGATCCTGGCGCTGCTTGCCGTGCCGGTGGCGCTGGGATTGCGCGGCATACCGATGCGGACGCGGCAGGCGCTGCACGGGCTGCTCGACCTGCCCTATGCGCTGCCGGGGATCGTGCTGGCCATCGCCTGCATCCTGTTGTTCCTGCGGCCGCTGCCGCTGATCGGCAGCCTCTACAACACACCCTGGATCATTCTCGTTGCCTATCTGATGCGCTTTGCGGCGCTGGCGGTGCGGCCCGTCGATGCGGCGCTGGGGCAGATACCGCCGCAATTGGGAGAAGCTGCCGCGGCGGCGGGGGCCGGCGGGATGCGGCGGCTTCTGACCATCACCCTGCCGCTGGCGGCTCCGGCGGCGACCGCCGGAGCGCTGCTGGTGTTCATGAGCGCCTTCAACGAGCTGACAGTTTCGGCATTGCTCTGGTCGAGCCGCAACGAGACGCTGGGCGTGATCCTGTTTTCGCTCGATGAGGCCGGGCTTTCGGCGCAGGCCTCGGCCGTGGCGGTGGTTACCATCGCCGTCGTCGTCGTGCTGCTTTTGGCGCTGGATCGGCTGGCGCCGCGCCTGCCGGCCGGAGTGCTGCCCTGGCGTTAGGTGGGAACCACCCAGGCGTCGGAAATCGCGAGCTTGGCGACAGTGCCGGGATCGAGGCGCTCGGGGAGGTCGGCGACGATGGTGTCGCCTGAGCCCAGAACGAGCGTCGTCTCGTAATTGGCGCCGGTGAAGCGGACGCGCTGGACGGTGGCGGCGAGGCCGGAATCGGCTAGGTGCACGGCTTCGGGACGGATCAGCAGCCTGACCGGGCCGTTCCCCCCGCCGCGCACGGGAATGGTGGCGTCGCCGATGCGGGCGAGGTCGTCGCGCAATTGAGCGTCGACGAGGGTGCCGCGCCCCACGAAGCCTGCAACCATGGCGCTGGCCGGGCGGGCATAGATTTCCTGGGGTGAGCCGATCTGCTGCACCCTGCCCCGGTCGAGCACCACGATGGTATCGGCCAGGGCCAGGGCCTCGGACTGGTCGTGGGTGACAAAAACGATGGTGGCGCCGGTGCGCTGGTGGATATCGGCAAAGATATCGAGCATGGCGGCGCGCAAATGCACGTCGAGATTGGCCAGCGGTTCATCGAGCAGGATGATGCTCGTGCCCGTCACCAGGCAGCGCGCCAGGGCGACACGCTGGCGCTGACCACCCGAAAGCGCATCGACGCTGCGGCCGGCATAGCCATCGAGCGCGACCATGGAGAGGGCATCGGCGACGCGGCTTTCGATTTCGGCGCGGCCCAGCCCACGGCCCTTGAGCGGATAGGCGACATTGGCCGCGACATCCATGTGCGGCCAGAGGGCATAGGACTGAAAGACGATGCCCAGATTGCGCTTTTCGGGCGGGACCATTGTGGACTGGTCGGCCATGGTGACACCGTCGAACCCGACGCTGCCGGCGGTCGGCTGCTCAAAGCCGGCGATGAGGCGCAAAAGCGTGGTCTTGCCGCATCCCGAGGGGCCGAGAAGGGCGGTGAAGGATCGGCTGGGAAGATTGAGCGTGACGTCCTTTACCGCAGCGGCATCGCCGAACGTCTTGCTCAGATTGTCAAGGGAAATCGAAGTCATGGCGCCCCATACGGAGCGGACATGACAATATCGAGACAATGGGGCGGGCTATGCTTCCCCTCTGTCCTGCCTTATTCTTCCTCGGCCGGGCCGGCGTATTGGTCGGTGGCGCCGGCCATTTGGAGCATCAGGGTTTCCATGGAAATCGAGGTCGGCCCGTAGGGGTAGAAATCGGACTTGTCGCCCTTTTCCCATTTCTCCCGCAGTTCGGGTTGCGTGATGTCCCAATCGGCATAGGTGTTTTTGGCCAGTTCGCGCAGGTCGGCGTGGAGTTCGGCCATGGCGGGGCGGCCCCAGTAGTAGTAGCCGTTGTAGATCTTGAAGACCTCGAGGTTGCGGCCCAGGACGATGGTGTGGGGGATCATCACGTCATGGGAGGTATCGGTGTATTCCTTGATGTCGAGATCCTTCTGCACGATCCGCTGCTGGTCGTAGAGGAAGGGCCAGGGTGCGGCGGTCTGCTGGCGGTAGTTGTTTGTCGTGTGCCAATCGTCGGTCGTGATGGTGACCAATTGGGTATAGCCAACCACGAACTGGGGGTGGAACCGCACGAGTTCGAGCATGTGCTGGCGGTCCTTGGGGCAGAAGGAGCCGCGGGTGAGGATGACGACCATGAGTTGGTCGCCCTGCAGATCGGAAAGGCGGCGCGGCGTCTTGGTGTGGTCGGGGAGGACGAAATCGGGAAATCGGGCACCGGGCACGACATCGCGTCTCATGGGAGGCTCCTGCGCTTGAGGTGGCTTTCCCGTCAACCGGAGCAGAGCGGCGAACGTTCCCCGGCTCGGGCATGGTGCTCTTGTGTTAACGCGGGCGCGTGCCCTCGCCTTGCGGATCGGGGAGCTTGTCGATCAGCTTATCGAGGGTGATGGGGTAGTCCCGGACGCGGATGCCGACGGCGTTGTAGATGGCGTTGGCGATCGCCGCGCCGGCGCCCGAAATCCCCAATTCTCCGATGCCCTTGGCGAGCAGCGGATTGGCCGCATAGTCGCGCTCTTCAAGAAACCTGACCTTGAGCTGGGGCACGTCGGCGTTGACCGGAACATGGTATTCGGCGAGATCGCGATTGGCGATCTGGCCGAAGCGCTTGTCATACATGAGCTCTTCGGTGAGCGCCGCCCCGATGCCGAACACCATGCCGCCGATGCATTGGGAGGTGGCGGTTTTTTCGTTGAGGATGCGGCCAGCCGCGAAGGTCGACTCCATGCGCCGCACACGGGTTTCGCCGGTATAGCCATTGACGGCGACCTCGGTGAAATGGGCACCGAACGCGGCCTGGACGAACGCCTTGCCGGTTTCTCCCGGCTCGATGATCCCCATGGCCTCGAGCGGAGTTGCGGCCAATTCGCCCAAGGGATGGGAGACGTTGCCCGAACGCGCCATGCCGTCCGAGAGCACCAGACTCTCGGGCGTGCAGCCGAGCTCTCCGGCGATGGTCTGGCGCAGTTTTTCGCAGGCGAGATAGACCGCAGAGCCCGAACTTGCGGCGCCGACGCTGCCGCCTGAACCGGGGGCGGGCGGAAGGGCTGTGTCGCCCAGATGGACGTCGACCTTGTCGACGTCCAGGCCCAGAAGTTCGGCGGCAATCTGGGCGAGGATGGTGTAGGACCCGGTTCCGATATCGGTCATGTCGGTTTCCACCACCGCCCTGCCCTCGGGCGTCAGGGTCACGCGGGCGCTCGATTTGCGCAATATGTTGGAGCGAGCGGCGGCGGCCATGCCCATGCCGATCCACCATTCGCCCTCGCGCCGGCTCGCCGGCTGGGGATTGCGGGCCGACCAGCCGAATTCGGCGGCGCCGATATCGAGGCATTCGGCAAGCGAACGGCTGGAATAGGGAATGTCCTTGGCCGGATGGCGATCGGGGATATTGCGCTTGCGCAAGTCGACCGGATCGAGCCCAAGCTTTTCGGCCAATTCGTCCATGGCGCATTCGAGGGCCAGCATTCCGGCGGCTTCACCGGGCGCCCGCATGGAGGCGGAAAGCACCTGGTCCATGCGCACGATGTAATTGCCGAACCGTCTCGCCTCGCCGCCATAGAGGAATTGCGTGGAAGCGCTGGCGGGCTCGGAGAAATTCTCGCCATCGAGATTGGCTGTCCAGGTTTCGTGGCCTACAGCCGTCAGCTTGCCATTCCGGTCGGCGGCCAGGCGTACGCGTTGTTCGGTGTTGGAGCGGCGGACCGTGGCGTCATAGACCTGCTGGCGGGTCATCACCACCCGCACCGGGCGGCCGAGCTGCCGGGCAGCGAGCGCCGCGGCGACGCTTTCGGCACTGATGCCGAGCTTGGAGCCGAACCCGCCGCCGATGTAATGGGCGATGATCCGCACCTTTTCGGGATCGAGCCCCAGCGCATCGGCAAGCTGCTCGCGGTCGCTGGCCAGCATCTGGTAGGAACCATAGAGAGTGAGGTTATCTCCCTCCCAGAACGCGGTGCTGGCGTGCGGCTCCATGGCGGACGCATTCTGGGACGGCGTGGTCCAGATGCCGTCGATCCTGGCGGGGGCTGCCTCCATCGCGGCCTCGATATTGCCCTGGCTCTGGTCGGTCCCTTCCTTGAGTTCGCCGGTATCGCGCCGGGCGGCGAAATCGAAACGTCCCGGCACTGTCGCGTACTGGACATCGATGGCCAGTGCGCCGTGGCGGGCCGCCTCGAAGCTTTCGGCCACGACCAACGCGATGGGCTGGCCGAAATGGCTGATCTCCCGCACGCCCTGGGCGGGCGCTTCGGTGGCCAGACCCTGGGCCGGGTTGCGCAGAAACGTCTCGAAATCGACGATCACCTTGACCACGCCCGGGAGCTGTTCGGCGGTGGCCGTATCGATGGCGGTCACCGTGCCCTTGCCGATCGACGCGCTCACCAGCACGCCATGGAGCATGCCGTCGAACTTGAACTCGGCGGTATAACGTGCCGTGCCGGTGACCTTGAGCGGGCCTTCGATCCGGTCGATCGGGCTTGAGATGATGTTCCGGCCGGTCTTGTCGAGAAGGCTATCGGCGACCGGCGCATCCATTTTGTGCGTCATTTCCATCTCAGCGCCCTCCGTTACAGGCCTGGTCGAGAACGGCGGCGAGCGTCCGTCGCGCCAGAGCGAGCTTGAAGTCGTTCTCGCCGTAACCTCGGGCGTCGGCGAGCAGGGTATCGGCGGCTTGGTCCCATAGCGCATCGGAGGGCGCCTTGCCGCGCAGCAGGTCTTCGATATCGCGGTCGCGCCAGGGCATCGGCGCCAAACCGCCAAAGGCCAGCCGTATGTCACGGATCGTCGTACCATCGAAATCGACGATGGCGGCAATCGAGGTCAGCGCGAAGGCGTAGGAGGCGCGGTCGCGCACCTTGCGGTAGCTGTGCCGGCCGGGAATGGGCGCCGGGAGCACGACGGCGGTGATAAGGTCGCCCGGCTCGAGCACGGTTTCGATATGCGGGGTATTGCCGGGGAGACGATAGAATTGTTCGAGCGCGATCGTTCTTTGCGTGCCGCCGCCGAGGATTTCGACCTCCGCTTCAAGCGCCATCATGGCGACTGCCATGTCGGAGGGGTGGGTGGCGATGCAGTGTTCGCTTGCGCCCAGGATGGCGTGGATGCGGTTGTGTCCTTCCAGCGCGCCGCAACCGGAACCCGGCTCGCGCTTGTTGCAGGGCATGGCGGGGTTGTAGAAATAATAGCAGCGGGTGCGCTGCAGCAGATTGCCAGCCGTCGTCGCCTTGTTGCGCAATTGGCCCGAGGCACCAGCCAGGAGAGCGCGAGAGAGCACGGGATAATCGCGGCGCACGCGGTGGTCGGCGGCCAGATCCGCATTGGTGACCAGCGCGCCGATACGCAACCGTCCATCGTCGGTCTCCTCGATGGTGTCGAGGGGCAGACGAGAGATGTCGATCAGCGTTTGGGGCGTTTCGATCTCCAGCTTCATCAAATCGAGAAGATTGGTGCCGCCGGCGATGAAGCGGGCGTTGCGGGCATCTCGGGCCAGGCCGGCGGCGGCACCGATGCTTTCGGCGCGCTGGTAATCAAACGGCCTCATCGCGGCTGCCTCCCACTTGGCGAATGGCATCGACGATGTTGGGATAGGCCGAGCAGCGGCAGATATTGCCGCTCATGCGCTCGGAAATCTCCGCTTCGGTCAGCTCGGGATCGGCCAGCAGGTCCTCGCTGACATGGCTGGGCCAGCCCGCTTCGATCTCCCCAAGCATGGCGGTGGCCGAGCAGATCTGGCCCGGCGTGCAATAGCCGCACTGATAGCCGTCATGGGTGACAAAGGCGGCCTGGAGCGGCGACATCGCCTCGGGCGTGCCCAATCCCTCGATGGTGGTGATGTCGTCGCCCTCATGCATCACCGCCAGCGTGAGGCAGGAATTGATGCGGCGGCCATTGACCAGGATGGTGCAGGCGCCGCATTGGCCGTGGTCGCAGCCCTTCTTGGTGCCGGTAAGGTCGAGATGATCGCGAAGGGCGTCTAGAAGGCTGGTGCGCGGATCAAGATCGAGCGCGCGGTCCTGTCCGTTCACGGTGAGGGTAAGAGTCATGTGAGGCCTCGGGAGATGGGTGTTCACTCCCAATGCCTCGACCTTGGCTAACGTTCCTCATCAGATGCAGACTCGCATTCTCGCTGGCGCACTCAATCTTTGGATTTAGTGAGCGCCGGAGTCTGTTTCTTTCCCCGATTGAATATGGTTTACTCCTTATTAAACATAAAACACGTCCGGTAATCATGCTTGCTTGAGGGGCGAAGTTGAAATGCAAAACTTTCCCCTTTTTACGGGCGTTTTGCTGCTGAGCTTTTTGTTTATCGCAAGTTCGTGCACGCCGCTGGCAACGGTCATGCGGACGGGGACGCCTGCGGCGCAAGCGCCCGTAACGGCGGCCAACGTCCCGGCGCAAAGTCCGCCATCGGCGTCTGGAAGCCCCCTGGCCGGGCCGATCAGCGGCGGGACCGGATGGGTCCGGGTGTTCTCCGATGAGTTCGGCACGGGCCGGCTAGACGGCTCAAAATGGACCCATTGCTATTGGTGGGAGGATGGCGGCTGCACCAATCTGGGTAACCAGAACCACCAGTGGTACACAGCCGCCAACATTGCAGGGCGCAACGGCGCACTGGAGCTGACGGCCCGCGAACAATCGGTGCGCGGGATCGATGATCGTATATTTGATTATACTTCGGGAATTATTACGACGGGCCGCTATTACGAGGAGCGCCCCGGCCCGGATCGGTTCTCATTCACCTACGGCTATGTCGAGGTGCGCGCGCGCATTCCGGCCGGACAGGGCCTATGGCCGGCCATATGGCTTTTGCCTTCCACGCATCGCTCGCTGCCAGAAATCGACATCATGGAGGTGCTGGGGCACCGTCCCAACGTGGTCGAAATGCACCTTCACTATCAGGACGGCAGCGGGGAGAGACGCAGCGTCAACCGTTCGCGCACGGTGAGCGATCTTTCGCAGGGCTACCACGTCTATGGGCTTGAATGGTCTGCGGACGCGATCGTCTGGTATCTCGACGGGGTCGAACTCTGGCGGTTCACCGACGCGTCCGTCATTCCAAGGGAACCGATGTATCTGCTCGTCAACCTGGCCGTCGGGGGCACCTGGCCCGGCGCGCCCGACGAAACCACGCGCTTTCCCGCTCAGTTCCTGATCGACTACGTCCGAATTTGGCAAAGGGGGCAATGATGCCCCGGCCCGGCATTCAGCGCGAAACCGGCGAGAGAGCGCTGCTGACTGCCATATCCGAGCGCCTTTTCCACATGTTTGACGCGGTCATGGCTTCGTCCCTGGCCCGCAATGCCTATGCCCTGATGACGAGCATCGTGGTGACCTCGGCGCTTGGCCTTCTGTTCTGGCTGCTTGCCGGACGCCTGCTCGACCAGGCAGCGGTCGGTATCGGCAGCGTGCTGATCAATACCGCCATGACCATCTCCGTCATCACGCGGCTAAGCCTCAACAATGTGCTGCAGCGCTTTCTACCCGGCACCGGACCGGGTTCCGAGCGCCTGGTGCTCGGAGCCCTGGCCATCGGTGCCATTCCGGGGGCTCTGGCGGGCTTGATATTTGCCCGGACTGCCGGCTGGTTCATCGACGAGCTCGCACTTCTTTCAGCGTCCTGGGCGCTCTCGGTGTTCTTTGCCGTGATCGTTGCCGCATGGGCTGTTTATTCACTGCTCGAAAGCACCCTGAGCGCGTTGCGGGCCGCGCATTGGGTTCCGGTCTTTTCCATCAGCTCGTCTGCTCTCAAGATCGGCGCGCTGGCCGGCGCATCGCTGTTTGCCGCAAATGGCCTGGGCCTTCTTACCGCCTGGATCATTCCCGTCATCCCGGCGGTCGTCGTGGGGAGCTATCTGGTCTTTGCAAAGCTGCTGCCCAAACGAGCGGCCAAGGGGAGGCCGTTGCCCACGCTCGGGGCGATGGCGCGCTTCTATAGCGTCGACTATCTCGCCGGCCTTGCCCCCACCATCGCCATCGCCGCGGCGCCGCTGATCGTCCTCGACCACGCCGGACCGGAAACCACTGCACAGTATTATATCGGCTGGTTGATCGCATATTCGATCTACATGATGGGGCACTCGATGGGTATATCGCTGCTGGCCGAAAGCGTGGTCGCAGGCGAACGGATCGCATCGCTGGCTGGACAGGCCATCGCCCAGGCGGTGCTCCCGATAACGGTCGTTTCGGTCGCCATCGCTCTACTGGCGCCGGGCCTGATGTCGCTTTTCGGGCCCGGATACCAGGGCCAAGGGACCGTCATTCTTCAGCTTCTGGCGCTCTCGTGCATTCCCTGGACGTTGGAGACGATCTTCCTTGCCGTGGCGCGCGCCAAGGATTGGCTGCCCGCGATGCTGGGCGTGCAGTGGCTGAACCTTGTGCTTGCCCTTTCGCTCGGGCTTTTCCTGGTGCCGGAAATGGGCGGAGCCGGCATGGCAATGGCCTGGCTTCTGGCCCAGACGGCATCGGTTATCGTTATCCTTATCGGCATCATCTCGAAATTCGGGTTGAACCGGGCGCTCAACGTGGCGGTCGTCCTCTCGGGCGGGTTGGGCCGGATCGTTCGCGCCATGATCGGCGCGCCCAATAGGGTGACCGCTATCGAGGGTAGGGCAAGCGCGGCGCTCGATGGTGAAAAGGAAAATCTCGGCCTGCTTCATTCCGATCCTCGCCTCTCGCGGCTGAAGCACCTGCTTCCGCCTGCGCCGGGATCCGGTTGGCGTGCCGGGACGGAACGGCTGACCCTGGTGGATTTGCTCGAACAGGACGATCCGTCTCCCGGCCTGGCGACGGCGGCGCAGGCTATCGGGCGGATTCATGCAGCGACGGCCTCGCTGGAGAGCGTTTCGGTGGCCTGGACGGACTCCTGGATCCGCCGCCCGCTGGCGACGATCCGGCGTCTGGAGCGCCGGCATCGCTCTCGAGCCGACATGGCGCTGGCCGCGCTCGAAGCCCATATGCTCGAATTCTGGTCCAGCGGGCAGCTTCATCTGGGTGTCGCCCATTGCAATCTGGTCCCCGAAAGCTTTCTGCTCGAAACCGGCGCATCCGATCGGCCACATGTGAGCATGATTGTGGGCTGGTCGCATATGCGCCGGGACGCCCCTGCGGGCCTCGACATCTGCCACCTGGCGCTCACGACGCGCATGATGGTCCGCGATCAGGAACTGGGGCCGGTCGTCCATGATCTATTGAACGGCGGCACATGGTCGGCCAGTGAGCGTGATTGGCTTGCCGCCGGAGGCACGGGCGGGCACTGGCTGCAGCAGGACGACCTCAGGGGCGAGATGGTGCTGCTGGCCTGGATCCATCATTTGGCGCGGAACCTTGATTGTGACGCTGCCTACGCAACCAACCATGCCTGGCGCGCGGTCAACCTCGATTGGCCCCTCCAGCAGGTCAAGCGATACCTGGAGGCACGATGAGCAGCGTTTCTCACGAGCCGTCCCTGCCATTTTCAGGCGCGCGGCAAACCTTCGGGTTCAACGATGGGGCCGCATTGGCCGGAACCTTGCTGCCTTGGGCATGCCTGCTGGCGGCGATGGTTCTGTGGGCAATCAGCCTGCCGGAGATTTCGGTGGACGAGATCGGTGGGCTTGGGCTGATAACCGCCCTGCCCTGGACCATGGCCCTATCGGTGGGATTGATCGCGGGCGGGTTCGTGATCGCGCTGGGGGAAAAACCCACCCGGCGCCTCACGCCGCTGGCCCTGATCCTGATGCTTGTCGTTCTGCTGCACGGAACGCCGGCGCTGGTTTACGACAATTTGCGCTACCCTTGGGCATGGAAGCATCTGGGCGTCATCGAATACATCCAGCGCACGGGCTCTATCGATCCGTGGTCGCGCTATCTTGCCGCCTATCACAATTGGCCGGGATTTTTTCTCGTCTTTGCCGGGCTCGGAAAGCTGTTCGGGCTCGATCCGATCGCCATGTCGCAGATCGGCCGCTTCTTCCCGCTGGGCCTCAATCTGCTCTACGCTTTGGTCCTGCCTTACATCTTTCGGTGCCTGTCAACCGATCTCCGCCTTGTCTGGACGGCAACGGCCATTTTCGTGGTCGGCAATTGGGTCGGGCAGGATTATTTTTCCCCTCAAGGCACGGCGTTTCTGCTGCTGCTCATCGTCCTGGCGCTGTGTCTCGGACCCCTTGCCGCCATTCCTCCCAGGCCCTCGCCTCACGCGCCGGCCTTGTATTTTGATATATGGCGGCTGAGGCTTTGGGCGACGCGCCGCATGCCGGTGCTGCCCCGAGCCCTTTCCCCGGCCATGAAAGCGACGGCCATCGGTGTGGTGCTCTCGCTGATCGTTGCTATCGTCGCCAGCCATCAGCTCACGCCAATCCTTTTGATCGCGATGTTGTCAGGGCTTTTCCTGCTCGGTCGCCTTGCTATCGGGTTTGCCCTCTTTGCAATTGCCGCCGAGGTCCTGTGGCTGGTTTTCGTGGCCGATCCGTTCATGGGGCAAATGCTCTCCATGCTTGTCGCCGAGTTCGGAGCGGTCGGCGAGGACACGTTCGGCGCCGTGATCGATTGGAACAGTGTCAGTGAAAGCCAACGCCTGGTATCACTGGCCGGCCGAGCCATCGTCGCCACCATCGGCCTTGCGGCGATCGCCGGTTGCGTCATCCGCTTTCATCGCGGGTATCGGGACGGGATTGCCGCGATGCTGGCCCTGGCGCCATTGCCGCTGGCCATCGCTACGTCATATGGCGGGGAGGTTCTGTTTCGCGTTTATTTCTTCGCCCTGCCGTTCCTGAGTTTTTTCGCCGCTGCACTCGTTTTTCCCGCGCCCAAAAGCCGGTTGCAGCCATTCAAGGCTCTCGCCTTGGCACTGCTGCTGATGGGTGGATCGGCGGCCTTCATTCTCGCCAACAATGGCAAGGACGCTCAGTACCGCTTTTCCGACAGCGAGGTTGCCGCCGCCCGATGGCTCTATGAGACCTCCGAGCCCAATACCCTCTTGATCGAAGGCGCGAGCACCTATCCGAGGCAGCTACAGAACTACGAGAACATGATCTACGTGCCGCTTCCCGAGGAACTGCCAGCCATTGCGGCCGCGCTCAGCTCGGACCCGGCGGGACTTCTGGGAGACTGGCTGCACAATCACGACGGCCCGGCCTATGCCATTTTCACGCGCAGCCAGAACGCCTATTTCGAGGCGATGAACCCGCTGCCCGACTCCGATCTCTCCGATGTAGTGGAGGCGCTTCTCGCCTCGCCCGATGTCGAGATCGCTTTCGTCGGTCCCGACGCCATCGTGTTTCAGCCTTCCACGGAGAGGGCCGCGCCGCCACGCTGAGGTTTATCGCCTTCCCGGCAGGCGGGCGAGACGTTCGCGGACCATCGAGGCAAACGAGGTGCGTTCCGGCTTGGTGTCGACCAGGACGACGAGCATTTCTTCCCCACTCCGGTCGCGGCCGTTGGACATGCGCTGGACAAGCCCGTCGATCTCGGACTTCAAACGCGCAAGTTCATCATGCAGTTTCGCTTCGCGCTCCTGCGTCTGGGATTGATCCGGCGCAGCCTTCAATTCGGCGAGTTGGCGCTCGGTCCGCTCCCATGACTGGACCAGCTCCTGCCACTCTTCAAAGACCGCATCATTGAAAATCTTGGCCACGGATCGCCACTTGAGGGTCGTGTCATCGCGACATGGTTATACAGCAGATATCAGATCCGCAAAAGTGTGCGCGTGGGGATGGGTGCAAAGCAGCAATGGAAGGTATGCCGCCGGTCTGGCAAGGCCTTGTATCCGCCGCACCAGGCGCCAGGCGCGGATGGGGAGGCTGTCGCTTGGGGGCGCGTAACCGATTTCCTGCCCGCGCAGCATTCTTTCAAGTGCCGGCTGGTCGATGCGTTCGGTCATGATGATCCTGGCAAGAGCATAGGGATCTTCCTCCCGCCGGCTCAGGGCATGGGCAACCCGGCAGGCGGAAGAAAAGCCCGCCTGGGCGACGATCTCGCGAACCGCCTGCGTGTAATATCCGTGGGGATAGGCGAAACTCCTGGGCATCGAACCCAGCCAATCGCCAAGCAGATCCCGACTGGTCAGCACTTCGCGGGAAGCGGCCGCGGGATCGAGCAGGTCCAATTGCGGATGAGTATGGCTGTGCGCCCCGCATTCGATGCCTGAACGGGCAAGGGCCTGTATATCGGACTTGGCCAGCATCGGGCGGTCACCTTCCCCGAGCCCGGCAAGCCAGCGGGCGGTTTCACCCACATAGCCGGTGGTGACGAACAGGGTTGCCGGCACCCCCAGCCGCTCGAGAACAGGCACGGCACCGGACAGGAAATCTGCAAGGCCGTCGTCGAACGTGACGACAGCGAGACGATGCCCGTAAAGGCCTCCATTCCGCCTGATATGGGCCAGCTCCCTGATGGTGACAAATCGATAACCGAGCGAGCGAACGGCCCTGAGCTGGCTTTCCAGCCGATCAGGCGTAACCATCCAGCGCCGATAGCCCGCCGAACAGTCGTTTCCAATGCTGTGGTACATCAGGATCGGGACTGTCACTGATCCTCCTCAAGCACTGCGTTGCGACATCAGGGGCGGTTGACGTTCGCGGCCTGCACGCCGGGCCACGGCGCGGCGGCTACGGAAATAGGCGGCAAATCCCGCGACCATTCCCCGGCGCTCGGCCCATTTGAGAGCCGATGGGTAATCCGAAGGCAGTCGCGCATTCTTGGACGATCCGGGTCCCAGGATGTGGACGAGGGCAGCGGGAAGCCCGAGTGCATAAGCCAGTGCCGAAGAGGGGTGATCGAACAGGGTCTTGGTGAGATACGCGCCCAAGCCTACTCCATAGCCATAAGCCTGCCCTGCAATACCCTCCTCGGTGCGCCGATGATGGTGCCAGACGATGGCTCCCGGTTCGTAGGCGAGTTGGAATCCCGCAAGGATCGTCGCGGTGAAGGCGGCCAGGTCATCGCCTCCACGCGCCAACGTCCCCGCGCCCAATGCCGGGTCAAAACCGCCAATGGCATCGAGCGCAGCCCGGGAAAACGCCATGTTGGCTCCCGAACCGAAAGCACCTGGGGCATAGGGAAAGAGGCTTCCCTTGGGACGGTTGAACTCGAGATCGAAAAGCCTGGGGGTGAAGCCCTTGTTGAAGCCCCCATGCGCCTCGGTCCACCACTGGGCGCGGGTTTCGAGTTCGGCCGGCAGGATCAGGCCGGTCACGCATCCGATGCGCGCATCGCGGGCAAAGGCGTTGCCGATGACAGCGAGCCAGTTGCGATCGACGAGAACATCGTCATCTGTGAACGCCAAGATCTCGGTCCGGGCTCCGGCGATCCCCCGGTTATGCGCCAAGCCGAGCCCCGGATTGGCTTCGTGCCTGTAGCAAATATTGGTCCCCGCATATCTCTGCGCGATCAACTCCCGGGTTGCGCTGCTCGCCGGGGCGCTATCGACCACATGAATCTCGAACTGGCGATAGGCCTGGACCAGCAGGCTATCGAGACATCTCGCCAGCATCTCGGGCCTGTCGCGGGTGGCGACGACGACGCGGGCGGTTGGCGGATGGAACAGGACTTTCGCCGGCTGGACCGAAGCCTCATCGCCAGCGCGCGCCTGCTGCAAGAGCACGGAAAACTCCCTTGCCTCGACGGGGCGGCCATGGGTAGCAAATTTCACGATGCCGAGCGGCCGGTCATGTTCACGCACGAGGCAGAAGGCACCTCCATAAATTCGCCCGTTTCCGGGGTCGTCAGACGCAAGCTCGCCGATCGGTTCGGCAAGGTCGAACTGGGTGACCTTGATGGGGGCAAAAGGGGGTGCTTCCGCTTCAGCTTTGCTCCGCGTTCGGCGCGGGAGAGCATAGGCCGTGGCGGTGATGGCAAATCCCGCGATGATGGCGCCGGCCCGGAGAAATCCGTCCCACCCGCCGGCCAATCCCTTGAGGACGCCCGCGGGCAGGACGCGCCTGACGTAACGGGTTTCGGTCTTCAAGCCCTGGCCACCGCCCAGCCGAGCAGCAAGAAGCGCTTTCGAGCGTCCTTCCGCACGGCACCGCTTGACAAAATAGCGCCAGCTCACGCGCTCGGGATCGATCCGGTGCCTGACGCGGACGGCGGGATCATAAAGTATGCGGCTCAACGGAAATGCCGACTGGGCCCGGATACAAAGTTCGGTTTCCTCGCATCCGCCGCCATCGGCACCGATACGTCCCAAGGTTTCGGAAAAACCGCCGCAAACGTCGAATACCACCCGGCGAAAGGACATGTTGCATCCGATGAGATTTCGCACCGAAGCCGCCGTCTTGGGCTGGCCGCGATAGCTGCAGCCCACGACCCAGTCGAATTCCTCCGGCCACCAATTGGGGCGCCCACCTGGCCAAACCGGCTCGATGTAGCCGCCGACGGCCAAAACATCGCGGGTACGATAGATTTCAAGAAGCTTTTCAAGCCAATCGGGGGCGGCCCGCGCGTCATCGTCGATAAAGGCAATGATGTCGCCGGTGGCCGCCGCGACGCCGCAATTGCGCGCGCCGGACAAGCCTTGGGGGCCGGTATTGGAGATCACCCGGACATTGGTGTCATCGGACGCCAGGGCGTCCGCCACTGTCTGGTTGTGATCGACAACGACGATAATCTCATGGGCGGGGCGCGTCTGGGTCTGAACCGATGCCAACGCATCGCGCATAAGAGGCAGCCTGGAAGTTGAGTGGGTGCAGATGACGACTGAAACCTTCTCCATTTCAGACATCCCCGGGCCCAGCAGTCAGTTCTGTTGAGACTTTGCGACGTCCAGGCCTGGCAGTTCCCTTTGCGGCCGGCCGCTCAACCGCATGATGGTTGTCAGCACACGCCATCCATCCGGTATTGTACGCAGGTTGCTTTTGCCGTGGATGCGCCGCTGCTCGGTGCTGGCGACCTCGGTGATCTTGAGATTGGAGAGCAGCGCCTGAACGTTCATGCTGGTTTCGATCTCGAAGCCCACGGCATCATCAAGCGACATGCGGTCGAGAACGTCGCGCCAGAAGGCGGCGTAGCCATAGCAAAGATCGGAAAAATTCCCGCCGAACCGCAGGGATACGAGCTTTACGAGCCCCCAATTGCCCAACCGCCGGTACCACTCCATGTCCAGCGTGCCACCACCTTGCAAAAAGCGAGAGCCCTTGACGAAATCTGCGCCCGAAAGCAGCGCGCCGACGAAGGCCGGTATCTCGCGGGGATCGGTGGAGCCATCCGCGTCGAGCATCACGATGATTTCGCCTCTTGCGGCGCGAAAGCCCGACATCAGCGCAGCCCCCTTGCCGGGCCTGTCCTGCCCTACAATAACGATGTCTGGCATCAATCGCTGCGCGACGGCGACGGTGTCATCTTGCGAGTTTCCATCCACCAGAACGACCTCATCCACCCAACCGGGAATGAGCGGCAAGACATGCGGCAAATTCCTTGCCTCGTTCATCGCAGGAATAACTACAGAAATTACAGGCGTGTTCCTGTGTTTCTTCCTAATGAAGCCAGGATCTGCAGAATTCCTTTTTTGAATACGGTGATCCAGCTCGATCTTCATTTGAGCCCCTCAGGCAGTCATGTAGAACAGAACAATACTCTTAAGCTTACTACTCGAAGAGCGCGCTCAGCACACCGCGACGGCGGGCGATTCCATAACAGCCGAGATCGCAGAAGTTAGTTACGTGCACCAGAAATACAGGTGAAAACTAATTTAATATATATAGCAAATGTAAGTAAATATGTTTCTCGATTTAGCTCGTTAGCAGTATATATATACATTTATATGCTCTCTGCCGCCCAGACCGATCCGTCACCTCGCATTTCCGATGAAAACTTGTGACACGGGATGTGAGGCATGAAGAGCCTGCCGCCGCCATATCCCCCTTGCCCCGCTTCTTCCCGCCTGTGGCCGCTGCAACATCACGGTTGACTCTCCGGTTCGATTTGTACATTTGTACAAATAAATCGTACGAATGTACGAATGGAGGAAGCCTTGTCTCGAGCCAATGTGCGTGAAGCGCTGCTTTCCGCTGCGGTCCGGCTGTTTTCGTCGAACGGCTACAATGCCGTTTCAATGCGCGAGATCGCCAAGGCCGCCGATGCCAATGTCGGCAGTCTCACCTACCATTTCGGTTCGAAGGCCGTGCTGCTGCGCGAGATCTATCAGCGCCACACCGAACCGATGAACCACCGGCGTATGGAATTGCTGGGCGAAGCCCGCCGCATTCAGGATGCCGATGAGCGCCTCATGGCGATCCTTCGCGCCTATGTGATCCCGGCCTTTTCCTCCTCATCGGACTTCGACGGCGGCGGGGCGGATTTCACCCGCATGCGAGCCGTCCTTTCGGCGGAAGGCAACGAAGATGCCCGCACGATCATCGCCGGTGCCTTCGACACCACCAGCCGCGCCTTTCTCGATGCCATTGCCGAGTGCCTTCCCGATGCCGATCGCGAGGGCCTTGTCTGGCGCAGCCAGTTTCTGCTCGGAGCGCTCTATTACGCCCTGATCAACCCCGAACGCGTCACCCGCCTTTCAGATGGCGCGGTGGACGGAAACGACCGCGAAGCGGCGGTCAACCAGATCGTGGAAGCCAGCTTTGCCAGCTTCCGCGCTCTGGCCAAGCACGGCCACGACCAGAAATCGGGCCACGCGGCATAATGCCACCATCATTGAACTTGGGAGGTTCTCCTAAAATGCAGTTAGTCAAAATGCTCGCGGGCGTCGGGCTCACGCTTGGCCTGATGGCCACGCCCACCCTCGCCCAGGAACGTATTTCCATCGGCACCGGGGGCACCGGCGGGCTGTTTTACATCATCGGGGCCGGCATGGCCGAGGTGATCAACCAGAACATGGAAAACGCCACGGCGCGCGCCGAAGTGACCGGGGCTTCGGTCGAAAACATCCGCCGCGTGACCGCCGACCAGATGACCTTCGGCTTCTCCTCGTCTTCGACGCTCTATGAAGCGAGCGTGGGCGAAGGTCCGTTCGAAGAACCCCTGCCCGTCGCTGCCATGGCCTATCTCTACCCGGCCGTGCTCCAGATCGCGACGACTGCCGACACCGGCATCGAAACCATGGCGGACCTCGCCGGCAAGCGCGTCAATATGGGCCCTCCGGGCTCCAACTCGGCCGTGCTGATGCAGCGCCTGATGGAAGCCTATGGCGTTTTCGATCCGGCCAACGCGCAGTTCCTCTCCTACACCGAAGGCACGGCTGCGCTCATGAACGGCCAGCTCGACGCCACCGTGGTGCTGGCCGGTGCCCCGACCGCGGCCCTGATCGATCTGGGCTCCCAGCGCGACATGAAGCTGATCCCGATCGAGGAGGAAGCCGTCGGCGGAATGCTGGCGGAATTCCCCTTCTATCAGGTCTACGAGATGCCGGCGGGCACCTATGAGGACCAGTCCGAACCGGTGCTGGTGATCAACGATCCCGCGACGCTCTTTACCAGCCAGTTCGCGACCGACGAACAGGTCTACGCCATCACCAAGGCACTGTTCGACAATCTCGACCAGCTCGCGCAGGTCCACCCCGAGGCGGCCAATATCAGCGTTGAAACCGCGGTCAACACGCCGATCCCGCTTCATCAGGGCGCTCAGCTCTATTTCGACGAGCTGGCACAGTAATTCCGCCACTCAATCGCGCTTGCGAAGGGCAAAAGCGGTGCGCCGCTTTTGCCTGAATCTCACCGGGAGTAACATCCATGTCGTTCCTGTCCGACGTCCACAACAAGCTCGCGCTGCCGAAAGAGCATGGAACAGGGAAAGAAGCGGCGATCGTTTCCTTCCTATACGCCGTGCTCGCGGTGGGCGTAACGGCGCTGGTCATTCACGGCGCCTATTTCGGGAGCATCACGGCGCTGATCCTGCGCGCCACGTTCTTTTCACTGGCCGCTTCGGCCGGCCTGTTGGCTGCGGCATTGCAGATCCGATCCGCCCCTGGACGCGCCGCGCTCTACCTGCTTGCGCTCATCGCGCTGATTCCGGGTCCGCATCTGTGGACCTCCTATTACGACATCATCATGCGCGGCGCGATGTCGACGCCCATAGACCAGTACATCTTCCTCGGGCTGCTCGCGGTCACCCTCGTCCTCGTGCGCAAGACGCTGGGCTGGGCCCTGCTGATCCTTTCGGTCGTGGCACTGATCTACGCCTATTTCGGCTATGTCATCCCCGGCAAATACGGCCATGGCGGTTATGACCTCGCCCGCCTGACCTCGACGCTGTTCCTTTCCACCGAAGGCTTCTTCGGCGTGCCGATGGGCGTTGCCGTCGAATACATCTTCCTTTTCGCCCTTCTCGGCATGATCCTGATGAAAATGGGCACCGGCGAGGTGTTCGTTAACATCGCGCGCGGGCTGACCGGACGCGTGCAGGGTGGCCCTGGGCTTTCTGCCGCCGTTTCGAGCACGTTGATGGGGACCATCAACGGCAGCGCAGTCGCCAATGTGGTGACCACGGGCACGTTCACCATTCCGCTCATGAAACGGGTGGGGTATTCGGCCAAGCTGGCTGGCGCGATCGAAGCCGCGGCCTCTTCAGCGGGACAGATCCTGCCACCGGTAATGGGCGCCGCCGCGTTCCTCATGGCCGAGATCATCGGCGTGCCCTATTCGACCATCGCGCTCGCCGCCCTGGTGCCGGGGCTGCTTTACGTCTTCGCGCTGCTTATCGCGGTGCGGCTCGAGGCGGGCAAGCTGAACCTGGCGCGGGATACGGCTGGGGGCATGGCATTCCTTTGGGAAACGCTCAAGACCCGCGGCTATCTGTTGGTCCCGCTAATCGGCATCATCGTGCTGATGAGCCTGGGCATGACGCCGACCCGCGCCGCAGTGTTCTGCATCGTGCTGGCGCTGGCGATCAGCCCCTGGCGCAAGGATACGCGGCTGGGCCCGATCGGCCTGGTGCTGGTGTGCCGCGATACGCTGATCTCGACCGTTCCCATCATCGCCGCCGTTGCCGCCGCGGGAATCGTTATCGGCGTGCTCAACCTCACGGGCCTGGGGCTGATGCTCTCGAGCCTGATCCTCGAGGTCGGCGCGGGCAATATCTGGCTGATCCTGATCCTCACTGCCCTGGCCTCGTTCGTTCTGGGCATGGGCCTGCCGACCTCGGCCGCCTATCTGCTGCTGGCCGTATTGATCGCGCCGGCGCTCACCCAGCTCGGCCTGCCTGCGATCTCGGCCCATATGTTCATCTTCTACTTCGGGCTCGTTTCGGCCATCACCCCGCCCGTGGCGCTGGCCGCCTATGCCGCCGCCTCGATTTCGGGCGCCGGAGCCAACGAGACGGCAGCGGAATCGATCAGGCTGGGGTTCGTCAAACTTCTCGTGCCGTTCCTGTTCGTGACCATGCCGGGCATATTGATGATCGGCACGCCGGTCCAGATCACGCTCGGAATGGTGTTCGCCACGATTGCCGTGGGCGTGCTTTCGGTGGCGTTCGCGGGCTGGATGGTGCGGCCGATGAGCTGGCTCGAACGGGGCCTGCTGATCGCGGGCGCGCTGCTGGTGTGCTGGCCGACCCCGGTCGATGCCACCGATCCGGTGACGGTAGGCGCGCGGGTCATCGGGGTCGTGTTCGTGGCAGTGACGATGTTCCGCATGGTCACCGCCACTCCGCGCCCGGCGGCGCAAGCCCAGGTCAACTAAGCGAGTTCAAGTCGCGTTTTTAGAGCAGCAAGGCGGTTCCTGGTCAATGCGACCGGGAACCGGCCGTGCCAGACTATCGAGAAAGAGCCTATGTCGCAAAATCTTCCTCCCCACCCCAACCCCAAAAAGCCCGACCTCGTTCTTCCCGAGGGCGCGTGCGATGCCCATTGCCATGTGTTCGGGCCGGGCAACGTATTCCCCTATTCGGATGCGGCGACCTATCGCCCCGAAGACGCGCCCAAGGAAAAACTGTTCGCGCTGCACCGGCATCTGGGCCTGTCGCGCTCGGTGATCGTGCAGGCCAGCTGCCACGGCACCGACAACCGCGCCATGGTCGATGCGCTCCTGGCGGGTGGCGGCGCCTATCGCGGCATCGCCATGGTCGAGCGGGATGTTAGCGAGGAGGAATTGCGGGCGCTCCACCAAGCGGGTGTGCGCGGGGTTCGGTTCAACTTCGTGGCCCATCTGGGAGAAGCGGCCGACAAGGACGCGGTTCGCGAAATCGTCGCCAAGATCAAGCCGCTCGGCTGGCACATCGTCGTCCACTTCGATTCTCACTGGCTCGAAGATCTCGCCCCCTTTCTCGAGGAACTCGATATCGTGACCGTGATCGACCATATGGGGCGGGTCGATGCCAGCGCAGGCGTGGAACAGCAGGCCTTCCAGTTGCTGCTCCAGCTCATGGAAGACGAGCGTTTCTGGGTGAAAGTTTGCGGCTCCGAACGCATCTCCCGCGCGGGACCGCCATTCCACGACGCAGCCGAATATGGCCGCCTGCTGGTCGAGAAATTTCCCGATCGCGTCCTTTGGGGCACCGATTGGCCGCATCCCAATATCAAAAAGAACATGCCCGATGATGGCGAGCTGGTCGACCTGCTCAAGATCATCGCACCCGGCGCCGACAAACTCGAGGCGCTGCTCGTCACTAACCCGACGCGGCTTTACTGGCCCGAAACTCTGTGACAGCGTGAGGGGCGGGTGCGCCCGCCCCCTCTTTCCAAGAAAGCCTGGCAAACACATTGGTCATTCCGGAGCTGAACCTGCGGCATCTGAGGCTGATGCTGACCGTTGCGCAAACCGGCTCGATCACCACCGCCGCCTCGCGATGCAATATCAGCCAGCCGGCCGCGACCCACGCGCTCAAGAAGCTTGAGGCCGGTTTCGGCCAGCCGCTTTTCGACCGCACCACAAAAGGTATTTTCCCCACGCCGAGCGGCGCCATCCTGACTGCCCGCATCGAGCGGGCTTTGGGGCTGCTCGATGCTGCGGCGATCCCCTTGGGCGCGCGCCTCCACCTTACGGCGAGCACGGCGCGTCTCAAGGCCTTGATCGAACTGACCCATAGCCAGAATTTCAGCCTGGCTGCCCGCAACCTAGGCATTACGCAACCTACCGTGCACCGGGCCATAACCCAGTTCGAACAGGAACTGGGCCGTCCGCTGTTTCGGCGCACGCAGTTCGGGGTTGTTCCAACGCGCGTGGGACATCAACTCGCGCAGGCTGCGCAATTGGCCTTTGCCGAGTTGGCCCAGGCGCAAATGGAGCTTGAAGAGGCGGGAGGGAACGCTCGCCTTACTATCACGATCGGCGGCATGCCGCTTTCGCGGGCTTTTCTGCTGCCCAAAGCCATGGCCCAGTTCCAGCGTCGATACCCTCAGGTCAATTTCAGGATCGTGGAGGGCCCGTACGAAACGCTACTCGGGGGGCTATTGCGGGCAGAGATCGATCTGCTGCTCGGCGCGTTGCGGACCCCGCCCCCGGTTACCGATATCGTCCAGGAGCATCTCTTTGAGGACGAGGTGGTCGTCGTCTCCGGGCCTGGTCACCCGCTCGCCGGGGAAGTCGCTCCCGATTTGCGCCAAGCGCTGGACTTTCCCTGGGTGATCCCCTTTTCGGGCACGCCGGCGCGCCGGCACTTCGATGCACAGATCGAACGCGCTGGCCTTCCACCGCCCTTCACCATGGTCGAAACCAGTTCGATGATCCTGATGCGGGAACTGCTCCATCAAGGACCCTATCTTGGCGTCGTTTCGCGCCTTCAGGCGATCGGTGAAATCGAAAACGGTCTGATGACCGCCCTGCCGATCGCCATCGAAGACAGCCGGCGCGCCATCGGGCTTACGATGCGCAGCAATTGGCGCCCGACGCCCATGCAGAGGCAATTCCTCGATTCCGTGCGTGGACAGTTCGGCCACCGGACGCCAACGGGTTAGAATACGTAGCCATCCATAAGCTTGCGCGCCGTGCGCAGAACGCCAGCAGATGCGAGTTCACCGCTCCCGTCGAGCCGGGCGATCACCGTGAATTCCCCTGTGGGATGCTCCACCGAAATCGACTTGTCGGCCCCAGGTTCGATCTTGCCGTATCTGGCGGCGGGGCCACTCGGCAGCAGACACGCGCTGGCGACGCTGACGGCGGCCAAGACGCCGATCGCGTCGTGGCATTTATGGGGAATGAAGCTGCGGGTCGAGATCGCGCCGCCGTTGGCCGCCGGGCTCACCAGGGTCATCTTGGGCACAGACTTCTCCGAGACATTGCCCAGATTCATCATCGGCCCGACGGCCAGGCGGATCTCTTCAAGCCGCGCCTTCAATGTCTGGTCGGCATCGAGCTCCGCCGGCGTCTCGGTGCCGCTGATGCCGAAATCGGCGGCATCGAGGATCACGCAGGGCATGCCGTTGTCGATCAGCGTTAGCTCGACGCCATTGACGGTATCGACCGCATTGCCCGTCGGCAGAAGGGCGCCACAACTTGAGCCTGCCGTATCCTCGAAGACGATCGGAACGGGCGCCGCAGTGCCGGGCACCCCATCGATCCGGGCTTCACCGGCATAGTCGACGACGCCGCCGGGGGTGGACACGGTGGCCGTCGCGATCTGACCGGTGTTTTCCATGAAGATGCGAACATCCGTGGTGCCATCGGCGGCCGCAACCAAGCCGCGTTCGATGGCGAACGGGCCGACCCCGGCAAGAATGTTGCCGCAGTTCTGCGCATCGGTGACGATTGCCTTGTCGACGAACACCTGCAGGAAGAGGTAATCGACATCGACCCCGTCCCGGGTCGAGGGCTTGACCACCGCCACCTTGGAGGTGAGCGGATTAGCTCCGCCCATGCCGTCGATCTGGCGCGGATCGGGCGAGCCCATGATCCGAAGCAGCAACGCGTCGCGGACCGCGGGATCGGCGGGCAGATCCGAGGCGAGAAAATAGCCGCCCTTGGAAGTTCCGCCCCGCATCCACATGACGCGCGTACCGGCCTTAGACATATTTGAGACCCTTTTGCTCAAGGCGCTCGCGCATGCCGTAGATATCGAGGCCTAGCTCACCGGCCGCCAGGCGCTTGCGCTTGGCCTCCTCGTTCTCGACGCGTTTGCGGGAGGCTTCGAGCACTTGCGCCGCTTCCTCCCGGCGCACCACGCAAACCCCGTCGTCATCGGCCACGATAACGTCGCCCGGATTGATATAGGCCCCAGCGCAGACGATCGGCACGTTCACCGATCCGAGTGTTTCCTTGACGGTGCCCTGGGCGAAGATCGCCTTGGACCAGACCGGGAACTTCATGGCGGCGAGATCGGCCACGTCACGCACGCCGGCATCGATGATCAGACCTCTACACCCCCTGGCCAGCGCGGAGGTCGCCAGAAGATCGCCGAAATAGCCGGCGTCGGATGGCGAGGTGGGTGCGAGCACCAGAATGTCCCCGTCCTTGATCTGCTCGATGGCCACATGAACCATCCAGTTGTCGCAAGGGGGTGCGGAAATCGTGACCGCAGAAGCGGCAAGCCGGGCGCCCGAATAAATCGGCCGCATATAGGCCGCCAAAAGCCCCTTGCGCCCCTGCGCTTCATGCACGGTGGCAACGCCGCATTCGGCCAGTCCGGCGATGATCGCGGGATCGGCCCGCTCGATGTTCTGGACGACGACGCTCATCAAAGTTCATCCACGGTGCGGGGAAAGATCGACTGGAAGCCTTCCGCATACTGGGCCTTGCGGCCCCCCGACTGACCACCGGAATTGCGCATGAAATGATTGGCGCGATTCTGCGCCACGTTCTCATAATAGCGCCAGAGGTGTTCCTGGCCCTGCATGCACTGAATCGCCGCCCATTTCTTGTCCCAGACAGGGGTGATGTCGAGGAAGGTATCGGGCTTCCATTCCATCTGCTCGGTCTGGTGCGGCTCGAACAGGTAGACCTGGGGCGCGCCCAGGATCTTCTCACCCGGATTGTGCCCCCAGGCCTGGGCGATGGCGCGGCATTCCAAGGTCCACTGCGACACATACATGTGGTCGGTGTTGTAGGGGTCGTATTTGGAATGCGTCATCATGAAGCTGGGCTGGACAGCGCGCATGACGCCCACCAGCCGGTCCTTGGCTTCACGGGTCATTTCCAGCGGATAGTCGCCCAGGTCGAAGAACTCGATGTCGTGAACGTCGAGCGCCTTGGCCGCGTTTTCAGCTTCCTTGCGGCGCTCGGACTTCACGACGTCGAGGGTCATGCCCTCGTTCTTCCAGAGCTTGGCGCTCTCCCCCCGTTCGCCATAGGAAAGGCAAACCACGGTGACATTATAGCCAAGCGAAGCATGCAGTGCGATCGCACCACCGCAACGCCACACGAAATCGGCCGAATGCGCGGAAACAACTAAAGCGGTTTTGTTCATCTCTTCTCGTACCCTGTACCTGCATCGATCGGCAGGCGGCGGGGCGCCTGCGCAAAAGTTCAGACAGCAAGCTAGGGAAGCGCGCGGGAATGGGAAAATAGAATCGCGTCGCGCACCCATAAGTTCCGGCTATAGGGGAAGAAGCGACCACTTCGCGCCATAGACGCCAACGACCCTATCCCTGGGCGGGATGTGCGGGGAGATGATTTGGCTCTTGGAAAGGTTGGCTGGGGCGGCAGGATTCGAACCTGCGAATGTCGGTACCAAAAACCGATGCCTTACCACTTGGCGACGCCCCAAAAGCGGGTTGGTCCTACACTGTTTGCCCGTGCGCCGCAACACTGTCGAACGGGCTTGAACAGGCGCACGACGCACTATATAACGCCCCGAAACGACGGCAACGTGCCGGGCGACTTTCGCCTGGCATCTGCCGACGACGATATCGGAGTATAGCGCAGCCTGGTAGCGCACCTCGTTCGGGACGAGGGGGTCGGGTGTTCGAATCACCCTACTCCGACCACTTCAGACCCGGCTTCGGACAACCGAAGCCGGGTTTTGTTTTTCCCTCTTCGCAGCCTTCAGACGACGCGTTAGAATAGCCGGCGCTCCCGGACCGGGAGTTATGGGGGGAACATTCGAAAATGAAGAGATTGCTTGCAGGTGCGGTCGCGCTGGCCGTCGCCTCAACGGCTGCGACGGCATGGGCTCAGAGCTATGACCGCCGGGTCCAGATCGTCAACGCCACATCCGAAACGATGATGTATTTCTATGCTTCGACGGTGGATGCGCCGACCTGGGAAGAAGACATCCTGGGCGATTCGGTGCTCCCAGCCGGCAATTCGGTGGTCATGAACATCGATGATGGCAGCGGCTATTGCCGCTATGATTTCAGAGCGGTTTTTGCCGACGGTACCGAAGCGATCCAAGCCGGCGTCAATGTCTGCGAGGTCGCGACCTTCACCTTTCACGAATGAGGCAATGGCGCGGAGCTCCGCGCCAAACCATCATTGCTGGACGTTGGCGACCGTCTTGTCCAACTCCTCATCGATAGCCTTGCGGCTGTCGATCGACTGGGTCGTGGCAGCCTCCGGGCCGGTGATGAGGCGCGCGCCCTTGGCGTAGGTGATCCAGGCCCAGAGCCAGTTGACCAGCACGTTGATCCGGTTACGGAATCCCACGAGATAGGCGATATGGACCGCGCCCCACATCATCCAGGCCGGAAAGCCGGTGAGTTCGAACCTGCCGAATTTGCCCACCGCGGCCGAACGGCCGATGGTGGCCATGGTGCCCCAGTCGCGATAGCGGAACGGGCCTTGCGGTGAGCGGCCCTGGCGGGCACGGATGATCGACTCGGCGACATATTTGCCCTGCTGCTTGGCGACGGGCGCGAGGGCGGGAAGCCGCTTGCCGTCGGCGTCATGGGCGGTGGCGGCATCGCCAATGACATAGACGCCCGGCAGGCCGGGAACCTGCAGGTCCGCGCCCACGCTGACGGTGCCGTTCTTTTCCGTACCGACACCGAGCCATTTGCCGACCGGTGTGGCCTCCACCCCCGCGCACCAGAAGACGTTGGAGGTGGCGATGAAGGTTTCGCCCGCCATGACACCTTCTTCGTCGATCTTCTTGACCGGCGAATTGGTGAGGACCTCGACGCCCAGATCGGTCAGCTTACGCTCGGTATAGGCACCCAAATGCTTGGGATAAGCGCCCAGCAGGCCGCCAACCGCCTCGACCAGCACGACGCGGGCAGCGCGGGGGTCGATATTGGTGAAATCGCGGGCAAGGGTCGCCTTGGCCAACTCGGCCAGCGCGCCAGCGGTTTCAACGCCGGTGGGACCGCCCCCGATCACCACGAACGTCATCAGCCTTTCGCGCAAAGCCGGATCGTTTGTGGTTTCGGCACGCTCGAAAGCGAGCAGCACGCGGCGGCGGATGTTGACGGCATCGTCAATGGATTTGAGCGCGGGGGCAAAGGACGCCCACTCGTCCTCATGGCCGAAATAGGTGTATTTCGAGCCTGTGGCGACGATCAGCGCGCTATAGGGGATCTCATCGCCGCCCACGCAATGGACGATCTTTCTATCGGTATCGATATCGCCCACTTCCTGCATCATGATCTCGATGGCGCGCCCCTTGCCCGGCGAGAGGACCGAGCGGATGGGCACGGCGATTTCGGCCGGGGAGAGCATGGCCGTCGCGACCTGGTAGAGCAGCGGCTGGAAGAGGTGGTGGTTGCGCTTGTCGATCAGCGTTATCGGCACACCGGCACGGGCGAGGGTCTTGGCCGCGCTCAGGCCGCCAAAGCCTGCTCCGACGATGACAACGCGGCGTTGGTCGTCACTCAATTCTTACTCTGGTCCTTATGGTATATTTCGTGAGCACCATGCTCGGCAGCATCTTTCTGCCGCGGCGTGGCTTTCGACGATTTGTATGCCCCGTAGGCAATCGCGATGCCGAGGATGATGGCACCGCCGAGAACCGCGAACAACCAGGGATAGGGAAAGGGATCCATTTTTTTCTCCTGTAACCGTCATTTGCCTGTTGCAAATTCAACGGGGAGAACCCTGACCCGGTTGCAAAAACAAAAAGGGCCGGTCGCCCGACCGGCCCCCGGAAAAAATTGGTGCTGGTGCTTATTTGCGTTCGAGCAGGGCCCAGCCGCCGACCACGGTCAACGCCGCAAAGGCCATCTTGACGATATCCCAGACGACGAACGGCTCGATGGCGCCCTTATAGGCGGACAGCACGACATTGCTCTGGTCAATCCAGCCCGCTTGACCAGAAAGCGCCAGAAGCCACAAGAAACCGGCGACGAGGCTCAACATGGCGGCACCGGTCATCACCAGGAACAGAGGGACAACCTTACGAGAAAGGCCCTTGTCAGCGGCATAACCGATGATAGCAGCCATGGGCAGCCAGCTCAGGATGAACCCGCCGGTGGGGCCCATCAGATAGGGCAGTCCGGCGCCGGCACCAGCAAAGACGGGAAGCCCGGCAAGGCCCTGGACGAGGTAGAGCGCAACGGTGGCCACGCCCAGGCGTGCACCCAGCGCGGCGGCAAGAGCCGCAACGGCCATAGCCTGAAGGGTGACCGGCACAGGCCAGACTGGTACGTTGATCTTGGCCGAAATGGTGAGCAGCACCGAACCCAGGAAGGCAACCGCAACCGCCGAGACCAGGCGTGCGGCTTGCGAGCGGGGCTGGTAAAGGCCGAGAAGCGTGTTGGAAGTGGCGAAAGTCGTGGCCATAACTTGTCCCTTTGCGTTAAAGCCGAAGCAAGAAACCTTTGTTCTAGCCAGACATGCGAGCGTGCGCAATGCCCGCCTCCCCGCCCTATTCGACCGACTTTGACCCCCAGACGGGCGAACCGGTGACGATAGCGCCCGGACTGGTGAGGGTGACGGCACCCAATGCGAGCCCCTATACCTTTACCGGCACCAACAGCTTTCTGATCGGCCACAATGCGGTTGCCGTTCTCGATCCCGGCCCTGATGACCCCGTTCACCTTTCGGCGTTGCTCGAAGCCATCGATGGAAGGGCCGTGTTGGCGGTGATTCTCACCCATACACACCGCGACCATAGCGGCCTGGCGCGGCGGCTGATGGCCAAAACCGGGGCGCCGCTCTGGTCGGGCGGGCCGCACCGGCTGTCGCGGCCGCTCAAGCGGTTGGAGTTCAATCCCTTTGGCCGCTCCGGGGATTTCGCGCTGGTGCCCGATCGGACACTTGCCGATGGCGAGGTGATCGAGATCGACGGTATCGGCTACGAGGTCGTGGCGACGCCCGGCCATTGCGCCAACCATCTGGCCTTTGCGGCACAAGGCGGAAGCCATCTGTTGGTGGGCGACCACGTCATGGGGTGGAATTCGACCGTCGTGGCGACGCCCGACGGGGATCTGAGCGACTATCTTTCCTCGCTGGATCGGGTGATAGCGCTGCCGCAGACGCGATATGTGCCGGCCCATGGCGGGGAAATCGCCGACGGGCCTGGTTTTGCCCGCGCACTCAAGGCGCACCGGCTGATGCGGAATGGGCAGTTGCTCGACGTCCTGCGGCGAGGGCCGACGACGCTATCTGCGGCGACGCGGGCGATTTATCCGGCGCTCAAGGGCAAGCTGGCGATCGCGGCGCGGCGGACACTGCTTTCACACGCCGAATATCTCGAAAGACGCGGCGAAATCCTGCTCGAGCGCGGGCTATTGGGCACCCGTCTCGCCCTCAGGCACTAGTCCGGGATCGACCGGCGCGGCCTCGGTTTCGGCCATGTTGTTCTGGATGTGAACCGAGACAGCATCATCGAGCGCGAGAAGAAAGCTCTCGATGGCGCGGCCATTGTCGCCCAGATCGTGCAGCACGGGATCGACCGAGGCGGCCCGCAGGTCGATGAGCGCACCGATCGGGTTGGGCACCACGCGAAAAGCGATCTCGTTTTCAAAGCCAAGAAGCGACCGGCGCAGGGCATTGAACTCACCGGCCTGCTCGGCGGTGGGCGGGGTTGAGGCGATCACCTCCCAGCCATTGGCGCGCGCCAGAGCCTTCCCAAGCGAGAACAGCGTTTGAGGCGGAATGCGGTAGATGCGGGTGATGAGATTGGGAAACGAGATCAGCACCGTCTCGGGATCGACCTGGGATTGACCAGGGTTGGCCATACGCAATTGCGGCGGATTGGACAGGGCGGTGGTGACGTCGGCGGTGGACGGGTAGAGCTCGGCCAGCGCCGCCGTGACCGCTGCGGGAGCCAGGCACAGAAGGCCCAGCGCAAACCCGACAGTCGCAGGCCCCCAGCCCCTGTCGCCGGTGAACCAGAGGCGGATATAGGCGGCAAGGCCCACGAGGAACGCGGCCGCCGCGCAGAGCGTCCCGATGATCAGGCTGATCTCGAACACGTCGGAAGCGACCTGACCGATAACATGAAGAGTGGTGGAAATAACGATCAGCGCGGTGGCAAAGAGCGCCAGGCGCCGGGCCCAGATGGCGAGCTTGGACGTGCGAACCAGAATGCGCATAGGCTAGGGATAAAGCCGCGTGCGGCCCCAGGGCGCATCGGGCGCCGGACGGGAGAAAAGAACCCGGTCATGCAGGCGGAAGGCCCCATCCTTCCAGAATTCGATTTGCAGGGGAATGATGCGGAAGCCTGACCAATGCGCCGGGCGATGGATATCGCCGTCCGAAAAGCGTTCGGTGAGGGCATCGACCCGGTCCACCAGCACCTGACGACTTTCGAGTGGGCGGGACTGGTCCGAGGCGTGAGCACCGATGCGCGATTGGGCCGGGCGCGTCGCGAAATAGGCATCGGCTTCGGCGGGCGGAACCTCTTGTGCGATGCCGCGCACGCGCACTTGGCGGCGCAGGCTCTTCCAGTGGAACAGGAGGGCGGCCCGGGGATGGGCGAGCAGTTCACGCCCCTTTGCCGATTCGAAATTGGTGAAGAACACAAAGCCCGCCAGGGAAAAGCCGTTCAGCAGGACCATGCGGATATCGGGCAAGCCGGCTTCATCGACGCTTGCGACGGCCATGGCGTTGGGATCGTTTATCTCGCTGGCCCGCGCCTCGTCGAGCCAGACAGGAAAGAGTTCCATGGGATCGATGTCACCCTTGTGGGCATCGTCAAAGAGCAGATCGGTCAGCGAGGCCATGACGGACAAATCCATCCCTTCTGGACAATAGCGGGGTGCGTGGCCATATAGAACGCAAACCTGCGGCGCTTCAACTGCCCGCAAATCATGGAATCGAAAGGACGTGGCGCCACCGGCCGACCGCCGGGGCGCCCTTTCAAGGTGACTTAAGCGAATGCGCGACCCTTACACAGTACTTGGGGTGCCAAAGAGCGCCAGCGAGAAGGAGATCAAGAGCGCCTATCGCAAGCTGGCCAAGACGCTGCACCCGGACCAGAACCCGAACGACAAGACGGCGCACGAAAAGTTCGCCGAAGTAACGGCCGCATACGACTTCCTGTCCGACAAGACCAAGCGCGGCCAGTATGACCGCGGCGAGATCGATGCCGACGGCAATCCGAAGTTCGCCGGGTTCGGCGGCTTCGACCCTTCAGGCATGCGCGGCGGACGGGCAGGCGCCAGTGCCGGGGGCTTTAATGCCGAGGATATTCTCAAGGAATTCATGAGCGGCTTCGGTGGCGCAAGGCGCTCAGCCGGCGGCAGCCATTTCAGCAGCGGAATGGGCGCGGGCGGTGCGGGATGGGACCCGTTCACCGGCTCGACGGGCGGCGGTGCGCCGGCGGGCGAAGACGTTGTCGTCAACCTCGCCGTTTCGCTTGAAGATGCCCACAAGGGTGGCTCGGTGCCTGTGACGCTGCCTTCGGGCAAAACGGTTTCGGTCAAGCTCCCCTCTCCCATCGAAGAAGGCCAGCAGGTCCGCCTGCGCGGCCAGGGACGCCCCTCCCCGCTCGGCGGACAGCCGGGCGACGCGCTGATCACCATCAAATTCGCCAAGCACAAGCAGTTCCGCCGCGACGGCAACGATCTGCGGGTCGATGTGCCGATCACGCTCTATGAGGCCGTGCTTGGGGCCAAGGTGCGTGTGCCCACGATCGACGGCGCGGTGGAACTGAACCTGCCCCCGGGCCCTGACACCGGCAAGGCGCTGCGGCTCAAGGGCAAGGGGCTGTTCGGCAAGGGCGATCTTTACGTCAACCTGCGGGTCGTCCTGCCCGAAGGCGGCGATCCCGACCTTGAGAGCCTGATGCGGTTCTGGCGCGACCAGAAGCCTTATAAGGTCCGCGATTAGCCGCGCGGCGCGGCGGCGCGTTCGAGCCTGTCGTTGATCGCTTCGCCCAAGCCGCTATGCGGGATGGGCGCCACGGCTATGGTTTTGGCGCCGGATGCATCGAGACGGGCGAGGAAAGCGAAAAGATTGCGCGCGGCTTCGCGCAGGTCGCCCTCTGGCGAGAGGTTGAGGAGTGGGCCATCATGGGCCGGAGCTTCACCGAATGCGAGATAGGCTTCGCCCGGAGACGGGGCATTGGCATCAAGCCGCAAGGCCGCGCCCGGGGCGTAGTGGCTTTTGAGCATGCCTGGCGCGGTGATGGCAGCGTCATGCGAGGCCTGGGCGACAGGCCTGCCGAGAGCCGCTTCGATATTCTCGCGTGGCATGGCCCCTGCCCTGAGCTGGGTCACTCTGTCGCCTTCGACCGCGAGGATCGTGGATTCAACCCCGCTGTAGCACGGGCCACCGTCCAGCACGGGAACCGCGCTACCGAAAGCGGCGCGCACGTGCTCGGCGGTGGTGGGGGAAAGCTTTCCCGAAGGATTGGCCGAGGGGCCGGCGACGGGACGTCCCAATCCGGCGATCAGATCGCGCGCCATGGGGTGTGCCGGAACGCGGAGCCCCACGGTATCGAGGCCGGCGGTCACGAGGTCGGAAAGGCCGCCGCCGGGTTTGACGGGCAAGACGAGCGTCAACGGGCCGGGCCAGAAGATCTCCGCGATCTCCCGCGCAAGGGGCGAGAACACGGCGTAGCGCTCGGCCATTTCCAGATCGGCGCAATGGCAGATCAGCGGGTTGAAGCGCGGGCGTCCCTTGGTCTCGTAGATCTTGAGCACGGCATCGGAATTGGTGGCGTCGGCGCCCAGACCATAGACCGTCTCGGTGGCGAAAGCACAGAGCTCCCCCGCGCGCAGCAATGCGGCGGCCTCCTGAACTGTCTGGGGATCGGTGCGTTCAATAGCCATCGAGGGTGTTTGACAAGCGGTCCGGGCCACGTCAAGAAGAGACGCTAGCCGAGGCCCAAATGACCACGCTTCTCATCAGCCAGACCAATGGCGCCGCGCACCTTACGCCCAAGGGCCATGCCGAACGCCAGGAGCGACTGGAGGCGGCGGCCAAGGCGCTGAGCCACCCGCGCTTTGCCGGACTTGCGCGCGAAGCGGCGCCTGCCGGCGATCTGGAACTGGCCGAGCTGGTGCACAGCCCCAAGGTGATGGACACCATCCGCGACATACGGCCCGCCGAAGGGATCGGGCAGATCGATGCCGACACCTTCGTTTCCGGCAAAAGCCTCGATGCCTCGGCCACCGCGCTGGGCGGGGTCTTGCGGGCGGTCGAGGGCGTGGTGCTGGGCGAGGCGGACAACGCGTTCGTGCTTTCCCGTCCGCCGGGACATCACGCCGAGCGCGAGCGCTCGATGGGGTTTTGCCTCGTCAACACCATCGCCATCGCAGCGCGGCAGGCGCAGCGGCTCTATGGGGCCGAGAGGATCGCCATCATCGATTTCGACGTGCATCACGGCAATGGGACGCAGGATATATTCGCGGACGATCCAAGCGTTTTCTATGCCTCCTCGCACCAGATGCCGCTTTACCCCTGGACCGGGGCGCCGCATGAAACCGGGGTCGGCAATATCGTCAACGCAGCGCTCGACGCGGGGACCGGGGGCGCCGAGATGCGCGCGGCCTACAAGGAGCGCATCCTGCCCGCGCTCGACAATTTCGCGCCGGACCTGATTCTGGTTTCCGCCGGGTTCGACGCCGAGCGCCGCGACCCGCTGGCCCAGCTCGAATGGGTGGGGAGCGACTATGCCTGGCTCACGGGAAAGTTGATGGACATTGCCGCCAAGCGCTGCTCAAACCGGATGGTCTCGATGCTCGAAGGCGGCTACGACCTGGGCGGGCTTGCCTCGGGGGTATCGGCGCATGTAGGCATGCTGCTGACCGGCGAAGCCGGACCCGAACACAACGAACACTAAGGGAGCAGCCATGACCGACATTGCCGATATGAGCTTTGAAGCGGCGCTGGACGAGCTTGAAAAGATCGTCGCGCAGCTCGAAGGCGGCAAGGCCCCGCTGCAGGAATCGATCGCGATCTATGAGCGCGGCGAGGCGCTCAAGCGCCATTGCGAAGCCCTCCTCAAGCAGGCCGAGGCGCGGATCGAAAAGATCACGCTGGCAAGGGATGGAACTCCAACCGGCGTCGAGCCGCTGGATCAATAGCTGGGAATTCAGGCCGTGCTGGCAAAAGTGCGCATCGTTTTGTGGGCCCTGGTGGCCCTCGCCGCGATTTCGGCGACGGTGATCTTCTTTACCCGCCCAATCACGCCGTCCGGCTCGATGTTCGGCGGGCCGTTCGAGATGGTCTCGACGGCGAGTGGGGAGACGTTCACCCAGGACGATCTGGTCGGTACGCCGACGCTGATGTTCTTCGGCTACACCTATTGCCCCGATGTCTGCCCGACGACGCTGGCCGAAGCGACAGGGTGGAAGGAACAGCTCGGGCTCAGTGACGACGAGCTGCGCATCATTTTCGTTTCCGTAGACCCGGCGCGCGATACGCTCGAGCACACCAAGGCCTATCTTTCCAATTTCGGGCCGGATGTGATGGGGCTCGTGGGCGATGAAGCCCAAACCGAGCAGATCAAGCGCTCCTACGGCGTTTTTTCCGAAAAGGTCGAATCCGAAAGCACGACCGAATATCTCGTCAATCATACGGCCTCGGTGTTCATGATCGACGATGAAGGCGAATTCTTCGGCACCATCGCCTGGGGCGAGGACACCGATGCCGCGCTCGACAAGGTGAGACGGCTCACCGAAGCATGAGCCGCATCCGGCTCGACATTGCGCTGGAGCAGCGAGGGCTGGTTCCCTCCCGAGCGCGGGCGCGGGACGCCATCTTGCGCGGCACGGTCACCATCAACGGACATCCAGCCTCCAAGCCCAACCAGCAGGTTTCCGAAAGCGACGTCATAGCGCTCGATGATCCTGCCGCAGCATATGTCTCACGTTCAGCCCTCAAACTGATTGCCGGGCTTGATAGCACGGGCTTTGATCCACGGGGAAAAGTCTGTCTCGATCTCGGTGCATCCACGGGCGGTTTCACGCAGGTGCTCGCGGAGCGGGGAGCTGCCAAGATCTATGCCGTCGATGTCGGGCATGGGCAGTTGCATGCCGATGTGGCTGCGCTGCCCAATGTCGTTTCGCTTGAGGGCACCAATGCCCGGGATCTGGGGCCGGAGTTAGTTGCCGAACCCATCGAGATGCTGGTTTGCGACATCAGCTTCGTGTCGCTCACCAAGGTGATCGAGGCACCGTCGGCGCTTTGCCTGCCGGGGGCCGAAGCGGTGCTTTTGATCAAGCCGCAATTCGAGGTGGGGCGCGACCATATCGGCAAGGGCGGCATCGTGCGGGCTGGACCGCATGTGGAAGAGGCAATCGCGGCGGTTATCGCAAAAATGTCAAATCTTGGATGGATACTGGTCGCTCGGATGCCCTCTCCGCTCAAGGGCGGTGACGGGAATATCGAGCAACTCGCCGCCTTCAGGCGCGGCTGAACCCGAGAGTGGCTGAATGCTGCGGATCGTCGTGGTCCCCTTTGCCCTTGTGCTGCTTTTGGCCGGCGCCATCATCACGCCGACGCCGCTGCCGTTCGGCATTCCGATGATGGCGGTGGCGATCTTCTTGCTGATCGGGTCCTCCAAACTCGCCCTGCGGCTGGTGCGTCGGCTGCGCCGGCACTGGGGCTGGCTCGACAGCCTGCTTTCCATGTTCGAGGAACGAACCGCCGGATCGGTGGCGCGCACCTTCCGGCGGTCGCGGCCGCGGCGAAAACCCGCTATTCCGAGATCGTGATCCCGAACGCTTCCAGCCCGACATAGCGGCGCGAGCGCGACGAGAGGGGACGGATGGCCGTGATGCCCAGATCGCGCAGGATCTGCGCGCCAAGGCCGACTTCACGCCATTCGGCTTCGCGGTCGCGGGCCGAGGCGTGGTCCTCGCGCTCGGCAAGCGCTGCCTGGCTATCGTGAGCAACGCCAGCCGTGCCCTCACGCAGATAGACGAGGACGCCGCCGGTTCGGGCGAGATCTTCGATGGACTGGTTGAGCTTGGAGGCGCCGCCGAAGACGTCGGCGACGATATCCTCGCGCTGCAGGCGCACGGGGGTAGCCTCGGCGGGGCTGGGGTTGCCGAAGACAAGGGCCAGGTGCTGCACGCGATCGAAGGGCGTGGAATAGGCGTGGGCGATGGCACGGCCGGCGATGGTTTCGATATCGAAGCTCGCGACGCGCTCGACGAGCTTTTCGCGGCGCTGGCGGTAGGCGATGAGGTCGGCGACCGAGATCAGCGGCAGATCGTGTTTTTGCGCAAAATCGGCAACCTGCTGGCCACGGGTGACGGTGCCGTCATCGTTGACGAGCTCGCAAATGACGCCGACATCGGGCAACTCGGCAAGCTTGCACAGATCGACCGCCGCCTCGGTATGACCAGACCGCATGAGCACACCGCCGCGCCGGGCGATGAGCGGGAAGATATGGCCGGGGCGGGAGAAATCCTCGGCGCCGATATTGCCATTGGCCAGCGCCCGGACGGTCGCCGTACGGTCATCGGCCGAGATGCCGGTGGTGGTGCCGTGCTTGAAATCGATCGAGACGGTGAAAGCGGTCGTGTGAGCCGAATCGTTGACGGCGACCATGGGATCGAGGCGCAGCTTTGCGGCGCGCTCGCCTGAGATCGGCGCGCAGACGATGCCGGAGGTGTGGCGGACGATGAAGGCCATCTGCTCGGGCGTGATGGTCGAGGCGGCGGCGATGATGTCGCCCTCCCCTTCCCGGTCGTGATCGTCGATGACCACGACCATGCCGCCATTTTTCATGGCCGCCAGAGCGGTTTCGACGCGGCGGTCGGATTCACTGGTCATGCGGACTTGTTCCCGGCACGGATCAAGGCCCCCTCACCTGGCCTTTGCTGCGCAAAGCCCGACCTCTTCCCCAAGGGAGAGGTGAAGGCCGGGCAGCCGTGAGTTGATCCGGTGAGGGGACCTTTCGTGAAACTCATTGGGAGAAACCTACTCCGCCTTCGCGTCCTGTTTGGCCGCGATGGCGCAGGAAATGGTCGGCGAGGACGCAGGCCATCATGGCTTCGCCGATGGGGACGGCGCGGATGCCGACGCAAGGGTCGTGACGGCCCTTGGTGATGATGTCGGTATCCTCATTGTCGGTGGTAACCGTCTGGCGCGGGGTGAGGATGGAGCTTGTGGGCTTGACCGCGAAACGGGCAACGATGGGCTCGCCCGTCGAGATGCCGCCCAAAATGCCGCCGGAGCGGTTGGAGAGGAATTGGGGCAGCGGCCGGTCCGAACGCATCTGGTCGGCGTTCTCCTCACCGGTCAATTCAGCCGCGCCCATGCCCTCACCGATCTCGACGCCCTTGACGGCGTTGATCGACATGAAGGCCGAGGCGATATCGGCGGAAAGCTTGCCGTAGATCGGGGCACCCCAGCCGGCGGGCACGCCTTCGGCAACGACTTCGACCACGGCGCCGACCGAAGAGCCGGCCTTGCGGATGCCGTCGAGATATTCCGCCCATGTCTCGGCGGCCTTGGAGTCGGCGCAAAAGAAGGGATTCTGGTCGACCTGATCCCAATCGAAATTGGCATAGTCGATCTTGTGTGGGCCGATCTGGACGAGGGAAGCGCGGATGGAAACCTGCGGAATCACCAGGCGCGCCACGGCGCCAGCGGCGACGCGGGCGGCGGTTTCGCGCGCCGAGGAGCGGCCGCCGCCGCGATAGTCGCGGATGCCGTATTTCTGGTGGTAGGTGTAATCGGCGTGGCCGGGACGGAATTTATCCCGAATGTCGGAATAGTCCTTGGAGCGCTGATCGGTGTTTTCGATCAGCAGCGAAATCGGCGTGCCGGTGGTGCGCAGGCCGTCGGTGCGCTCGTCCTCGAAAACGCCGGAGAGGATTTTCACCTCATCGGCCTCGCGGCGCTGGGTGGTGTAGCGCGACTGGCCGGGCTTGCGGCGGTCGAGATCGCGCTGGATCACTTCGGCGCTGATGGGGAGATTGGACGGAACGCCATCGACGACCACCCCGAGCGCGGGGCCGTGGCTTTCGCCCCAGGTGGTGAAGCGGAAAAGGTGGCCGAAGGTATTGTCGCTCATTGGGAAGCCCCGAAATTGGTGAGTGTGTTCTAGGCAGCGCGGGAAAGCGGGTCAATCGTTCGATGGGAGGAGGTTGTGGTGATTTCTGCGGTTGTCCCTGGGAGAGGCTGTCCCCTCACCGGCCTGCCGGCTCTCCTCTCCCCACGAGGTTCGGCACGGTGGCCAAGGGCACGAGCAAGCGCCCGACGGCCATGGGCCTCGGCTGATGATTGGATAGACGGCATGGGGCGATGAACGCCTCGTGCTGTATTTGTTAGTATGAAGCGACCATCGCCCCATGCGTCCGGGGTTTTGGGCCTGGTCGTCCTCTCATGCTGGGGCCAATCCCCGCTGGCTTTCGCCAGTACACCCTCGGCCTTACCGTGGGCTGGCGCTGGGAACGTTTCTGCCTCCGCTGGGACGACTCCCAACGGACCCGAACCGATCCCGCCCAAACGTTCGTAGCGCTTGCGTCCATATGCGCGGGGTCGTGAGGGGGAGTATGGGGCAAGCGCAGAGGGCGGGGATAAGTTTTTTGCAAAGAGGGCGTGGAGGCCTTGCGGGTCTCCGGGTCCAGCCCGAAGACGACGAGGTGGGTGGGGCGGTGCTGCGGCAAGTGCCGAGGGCGGCGCGCATACCTTGCCCCGGGTCAAGCCCCGGGTGACACGGTGGGGGTGGAAGAGGTGAGTGAAAGCATCAAACATTTTTCGGCACTCCCACCTCTCGTTCGTCATTGTCGGGCTTGACCCGACAATCCGCAACGCTGCCGGCGGTGCGGGAGAGGTTTGAGGGCACACTCCATGCCAGACCGAATCCCCTACGTCAGCGCGAGTGCCGCGGTGCTCTGATTTCGCTGCGCATGGTGCCGATGGAGAGTTCGAAATTGTCGGCGATACGGCGGGCGCGGATCATGAATTCGTGGGTGATCTCTGGGCTGAAGATCTCGCTCGCGGTTTCTTCGAACAGGGCCAGCCAGCGGTCGAAGTGGATGTCTTCGAGGGGCAGGCGCAAGTGGGGGTTCAATGGGCGGCCGGAGTAGCGGCCGGTGCGCAGCATGATCGAGGACCAGAAATCGGTGATCTGGGCGATGTGGTGGTCCCAATCGTCAACGGCGCGATTGAAGATCGGGCCAAGCACTTCGTCCTCGCGGGCGCGGCCGTAGAAGGTCGCCACGAGGCGGGCGATATCGGGATCGGTGATGTCGGGATGGGCCGGACCCGGGCGGGTCAGCGGATTGTCGTCCACAAGCTCACCAAGTCTTTTGCGCTGCGTGCAGGGTCATGCCGCCGCCGACGAAATGGGCGATGACGCCCTGAGGCGGCTGCCAGTTGAGCACTTCGGCGCGTTCGACACCCTCGACAAGATGGCGGAGGACGCGCAGCACGCCGCCATGGGCGACGATGATCGAATGGTCGGTCAATTCGCGCGCGAAATCGAGGAGGCGCGCGGCCACATCATCATAATTTTCGCCATTGTCGGGACGGAAGGTCCAGTAGCTGGCATCGCGTTGGCCCGGCGCCAGGGCCTGGCGTTCACGGGCGATCTCGTCGTGCAGCATGCCCTCGAAGGCGCCGAAGGAAATTTCGACCAGCCGCTGGTCGTAGATCACCTCGGGCAGATCGACATCGAAAGCGGCGCGCATGCGTTCCATGGTCTCGCGGGCGCGACTGAGCGGGGAGGCGTACCAATGGAATTTGCGCGGATCGGCCCCCGCTTCCTCGAGCAGGAAACGCAGAAGGTGGCCGTTGGAATCGGCCTGCTTGCGGCCGGTTTCGTTGAGCGGGATATCGCGGCTGCCCTGGTAGCGGCGTTCGCGGTTCCAGTCGGTTTCGCCGTGGCGCGCGAAGTAGAAATCGGGCCAGGTGACCTGGTGCATGGCAGTTCCAAACGATTCGGAATGAAGGGCGCGGTACCCGCGCCCCGAAAGGCTTATTGGCCGGCCGGTGCATCCTTGGGCATGGCCTTCATGCCGATGATGTTGTAGCCGGAATCGACATAATGGACTTCGCCGGTCACCGCCGTTGAAAGATCGGAGAGGAGATAGAGGGCAGAATTGCCGACTTCCTCGATGGTGACGTTCTTGCGCAGGGGAGCGTTCTCTTCGTTCCACTTGAGCATTTCGCGCAGATCGGAAATGCCCGAGGCGGCAAGCGTCTTGATGGGGCCGGCGGAAATGGCGTTGACGCGGATGTTCTGCGGGCCGAGGTCGGATGCGAGGTAACGCACCGAGGCTTCCAGCGCGGCCTTGGCGACGCCCATGACGTTATAGTTGGGCAAGACCTTTTCGGCGCCGTAATAGGTGAGCGTCAGGATCGAGCCGCCATCTTCCATGAGCGCCTCGGCGCGCTTGGCGAGCGCGGTCAGAGAGAACACCGAGATGTTCATGGTCAGCGCGAAATTGCCCGGAGTGGTGTCGACGTAACGGCCCTCGAGCTCTTCCTTGTTGGAAAAGCCGATGGCGTGGACGAGGAAATCGAGCTTGCCCCATTTCGATTTCAGCACGTTGAACACCGCGTCCATGGCGTCGGGGTCGGTCACATCGCATGGCAGGACCAGATCGGAGCCGAACTCGGCGGCGATCGGTTCGACGCGGCGGTGCAGCGCCTCGCCCTGATAGGTGAAGGCCATTTCCGCTCCCTGCCCATGCAGGGCCTTGGCGATGCCATAGGCAATCGAGCGGTTGTTGGCGACGCCCATGATGAGCCCGCGCTTGCCTTCCATCAAACCAGCCATGGTGTTCTCCGGTATCGGTTTCGTTACCGCCGGTTTTGGCACAGGGGATAGGAACGGGCAAGGTGCCACAGGGGTTGGAACATCTGGCCAGTGCCATTTGCCGCATGCGATAATGCGGGCGGATTCGAAGACGGGATTTTCATGACGCTTTCCAGAGACCAGATCGTTCCGGCCCTCATCCAGCTTCTCGGCGCCGAGAGCGTATTGGCCGAGCCGGCCGAGATAGCGGGCTATCTTTCCGAACCGCGCCGGCGGTTCCACAAAGAGGCGCAGGCGATCGCCCTGCCCCGCACGGTGGCCGAAGTGCAGGCGGTGATGGAATGGGCCCACGAGGTGGGCGTGCATATCGTGCCGCAGGCGGGCAACACCGGGCTGGTGGGCGGACAGGTGCCGCTTTATGGCGACGAGGTGATCGTTTCGATTTCCCGACTCAGGGGCGTGCGATCGGTGGATGCGGCGGCGGGGCATATGACGCTCGACGCGGGGACGACGCTTGAGGAGGCCCATGAGGCCGCCGAGGCAGCCGGGATGATGTTTCCGCTCTATATCGCCTCGCAGGGGTCGGCGCGGATCGGTGGCGTTTTGGGATCGAACGCGGGCGGGGTGCAGGTGCTTTCCTATGGCAATGCGCGGGAATTGTGCCTCGGGGTCGAGGCGGTTTTGGCCGACGGGTCGATCTACAACGGGCTCAATGCGCTGCGGAAGGACAATACCGGGTACGACCTCAAGGACCTGCTGGTGGGTTCGGAAGGAACGCTTGGGATCATCACGGCGGCAACGCTGAAGCTTTATCCCAAGCCCGAGACATACGAGACGGCGCTTCTCAATGTGGCTTCGCCACAGGCGGCGCTGGAGGTGTTCGCGCAATTGCGGGCGCGGGCGGGCAATACGCTCACGGCGTTCGAATTGATGCCGCGGATCGGGTTCGAGTTTCAGCTAAAGCACGGCATGATCGCGCAGGACCCGACGGCGGCGGTGTCGGGGTGGTATGTGCTTGCCGAGATTTCGGTGCCCAAGGGTGGCCGGGGCGGAGCACTGTCCGAGACGATCGAAGATATGTTCGAGACCGGGCTGGTCGCCAATGGGGTAATTGCGGATTCGCTGGCGCAACGGCAGGCGTTCTGGGTGGCGCGCGAGCAGATGAGCGAGGTGCAATCGCGCGAGGGGGCGTCGATCAAGCACGACGTTTCGGTGCCCGTGGCGGCAGTACCCGAGCTGATCGCGCGCGGGAGCGAGGCCGCAGCGCGGATGGTGCCGGGGATCAGGCCGGTGCCGTTCGGACATCTGGGGGATGGCAATATCCACTTCAATTTCTCGCAACCGGAGGGCGCGGACCCCAAGGCGTTCATGGACGGCGCTGAGGCCGTGCATGAGGTGGTTTACGCAGTGGTGCGCGAGTTGGGCGGATCGGTTTCGGCCGAGCACGGGATCGGGCAGCTCAAGACGGGACTGCTCAAGGCGGTGAAGGATCCGGTGGCGCTCAAGATGATGCGGGCGATCAAATCGGCGCTCGATCCCAAAGGGATACTCAATCCGGGAAAACTGCTGGGGTAGAAATCGGGGCGGGAATGCATAGATTGGGGCTCAACCTCACAGGCCCTAGATTCCCATGCTTCTCGACATCTCTTTTCTCGACGATTCCACGCGCCCGCGCGCGCCCAAGCTCGATACGACGCCGCAACAGAAGGTTTACGGCCAGCATTTGAAGGCGATCCACGATCATCTGCGGCAGAACACCAAGGTGCTGCGCACGATGATCGACGAGATCATGGAGGGCAGGAAGACGGCGGAAGAGGTCGAGGCGGAAGCCGAGGCTCTGACCATGGTCACCAATTTCCGCCGGTTCGGGAATTTGTGCGGCCAGCATTGCCAGGTGGTGCATACGCACCATTCGATCGAGGACGCTGGTTTTTTCCCGGTGCTGTCGCAAAAGGGTGAGGCCTGGAAGAAGGTTACCGACCGGCTTGCCGCCGAGCATGAGGTGGTCCATGCGCTGCTGGTCAAGCTGATCGGCGCGCTTAACACGCTGGTGCGCGAGCCCAATCAGGACAATTTCGCTGCCGCGGTCGAAATCAACGACGCGCTTGAGCGGGTGCTGCTCTCACATCTGAGCTACGAAGAAGATTCGATCGGGGATGCGCTGGGCTATTTCAACATCTGGGCCTGACTCACCCCTCCTCGGGAACGGGCGAGTTGGTGACCGAGATGTCGAAAGCTTCGAGAAACTGGCCGGGATCGGTTTCCATCAGCATGAAGGTGGAAAGGCCCGCCGCCCCCTCCCCGGCCGCCCGGCCTTCGACGACCAGCCTGCCGCCGGTCTGGATGAAATCGACCACCGGCTGCCAGAGCGCCTGAAGCTCGGGGGCATCGGTGGTCAAGTCCTCGGACGCGGTCTTGGCCAATTGCGTGCGCGATTCCCGGACTGACAACCCGTCGGCGTAGCCCGCGACTTCGGCGACCAGGTCGATGAAACCGGTGTCGGTGGCTTCGGTCATGAAGGAGGCAAGACCCAGTTGCAGCGCCGCGCCGAGCATTTCAGCCTCGTCGTAGGAGAACAGCGCCTCGGTGGCGTTGGCGATGGTGACAGATGCGGTCATCGAACCCAAATCGCCCCATGTGTAGGACATGGAGTCGATCTCGATGGTCTCGGCCTCACGATCCCAATAGATGGCGCCGCTATAGTCTATCGGGGTAGAGGCCAGGCCCATGAGGGCAATGAATTCCTGCTCGGCCGGGTGGTCGAGTTGGAAATTCATCACCTGATCCTGGATGGAAAAGGAAATGCTGGTCGGCAGGCCGTTGAACCATTCGCCCACATCGACGCTCATTTCGCCCAGGCTTAAGGCGATGCGCTCGCCGGAGCTTCCGTCAGCAACGTCCATTTCGACGCCGGAAATCGAAAAGCCCGAGATATGCGGCATGGTCCTGCGAGCGGCTTCAAAGCTCGCGCTCTCGAGATCGAGGTCCTCCAATTGCAGCAGATGGCTGTAATCTGTGGCGCCCCAGCGCGCGGAAGCGATGCTCACCAGGGCCGGCTCCCCATCCTGGAAGCCCGTGACGGAAAGATCGGCGAGTTCGATTTCAGGCCAAAGGCCGGGAGTAAAATTGCCCGCCGTCACGCCGCCGATCTGGAAATCTATCGGACGCCCATCTGCATTCGGGCCTTTGCACCGGAAGCCGCCGAACTCCAACCCATCGAGTTGGAAGCTGGACATGAAAGTGAGAAAGGCTTCGCCTTCCGCATCATCGCCCGCTTCGGCCAGCGCCTCCATGGCCGCCAACTCCTGCGGGTGGATGCTCAATGAGCCCAGATGGGTAGCATTGAATGCGCATTTGGCCTCGTCGGTCTCATGATGACCGCCTGAAAAGCTGAAACTGGAAAAGACGGGGACGAAAGCATCGGTTTCGAGCGGGGCGGTCTGACCGCTCAGGGCGAGGATGGCGCCGATATCGAGATCGGAGATCGTGACCAGCCCGAACTCGCCGATCAGCTCTTCGCCTTCGATGACGGTAATCGAATCGATGGCCGCCGTGCCCGCGACGCCGTCGACAACATTGGCCAGCACCAGCTCGGAAAGCACCGTCACGGTGCCGTCGGGCGCAACGGCCTCCAGCCGGTCGATGGTTATGGTCAGCGCGTCCAGCGCGGCGAGCCCATCGAGATCGGCGTCCGGATCGCCATTGAGAATGGCGGCCAACGCGGCTTCGTCGAGGGCAGAATCGGTTGCCTCGAAACCCGAGATTTCGATCTCTGCCTCCTGGGCCCAAGCGACCGAGGGCACAAGCGCGAGACCGAGAACAAGCGTTGCGGCGATAGAGCCGGATCGGGGTTTGGTCTGGCGCACGGCACACTCCTTACTGCAAAGGCAGGTGTCTTTGTGCCAGACCGGGTGCACCCTGATCAAGTTTTGGCGGAGAACCCGGTCAGGCCACCATTCCCTCATCGCCACCATCGGCGGGCTTGAACGAACCGGCAAGGCTGGCCGCGTCCTCGACCACCGCTTCGGCAGCGGCGCGCGCTGCCTCGATGGATTCGAAAATCTTGCCATCGAGCGGGAACACGCCGAGCTTAACGGCCATGAAGCGGAAGTCCGTGCCGTTGGGAACAACGACACCCTGGGGTTCACCGGCAACTGAAATAACGATTGGCTTGGTCATGATCGAAACACTCTGCGAAATGCGATGCCGCCCAGCCCAGGGGCGGTGCTAACAGTCTTATGTGAGGGTCTTGTGACGGGGCGGGCGGCGACTTCCGTCAGTCGCGCTTCCGAACCGCAAAAGTGGCGGCCACTTTTTCTGGAAGCGCTCTATTGTCGCGCTACGCGCCACATCCAGGAGCGACACATGAGACCGGTACGTTTGAGATTAAATCGTACGCAGGAGGTCTCGGACGCGGTCAGGCGTGCCCATGCAGTGTGTTTTACCATTTGCCGTTCTCCAGCCTGACCTCGGGGCACCTTAGCTGGTGCCACGAAGCAGAAATAACAAGGCTTGACGAAAAGATCGAGTGCGAATGTGCCAAATCGGCGACCGCTGGCGAAAATTCCTGCCCCCAGAACGGACAATGGAGGAACCGGTTCCGGGCATCGATGTCAAAAAAGGTCGAGCTGCGCCGACTTTTTTCCCTTGACGGTCATGGACTTGTCATTGGTCTCGGGTTGGAGATTCTCGCTGACCGGCTCGATAAGATCGGGGCCTTCATTGACAGCGGAATTGACGCGTATCGAGACCGGATGGGAGGCCATCGTTCCTTGCGGCTGCGGGACCACGAACGATTCGACGTCACGAAATCTTACATTGCGAACATCGAGCCATTGGTCGATCTGCTCGCCCCGCATGATGGCGGGCATGCGATCATGGATGTGCTCAACATCCGGGCCGGCGGGAACGGTGATGGTCGCCACCGTATCGATCTCCTCCCCGTCGGGGCCCATCCAGCTCGAATAAAGTCCGGCCAACGCGATCGGCTCGCCGCTCTGGTGCGTGATGTAGTAGGGCAGCTTTTTACCGTTCGGCAGCGTCTTCCACTCATAGTAGCCCGAGGCCGGCAGGATGCAGCGCTTGTGCCTTACCGCGTCGCGGAAGGCGGGTTTTTCGGCCATGGTTTCGGCCCGGGCGTTGACCAGCAGGGGAAACTCGCGCGGATCCTTGACCCAGTGGGGCACAAGGCCCCAGCGCGCGAGCTTGGCCGTGCGCCGGCTCTCATCGTTCCAGATGGCGATGACGGGTTGAGTCGGGGCAATGTTGTAGCGCGGAACGGAGTGAATTAGGTTGTCCGTCATAAAGATCTGGCGCATCGCCTCATCAGGCAAGGTAACCGCGTATCGACCGCACATGATTCATCGTTCCCGTTCATTGCCCAATATAGACAAGGCAGCTGCCAGATGAAGCCCGACGCCTGTTCTATCGGGCTTTTCCACGGAGACGAGGTGCTGCTGATCCAGCGCGCCTACGCTCCTTTCATGGGCTTTTGGACCTTTCCCGGCGGGCGGATGGAGCCTGGCGAGACGCCGATCGATTGCGTGCAGCGCGAGCTGTTCGAGGAAACGAGGCTCATCGTCGCCGACCCCATCGAGGTCCTCGTCGAAACGGTCGGCGAGGCGGAAAAAACCTACAGGCTGGCGGTATTTGCGGCGCGCTGCCCGATTTCGGCTCCGATCACCAGCCCGGAAATCACCGACTGGGAGTGGGTGCATGTGGACGAGGTCCAAGCCTATCGCACCACGGCGGGCCTGGCCCGAATCATCAAAACCTGCGCCAGGACGCTGGGCCTTACGGGCATAGAGCCATGAGGCGAATCCGAGCGCTCGGAGTGGCGCTGTGCATCGCGATTGCCCCCCTGCCCGTCTTGGCCGTCGATCCGCCCTATCAGGCGCAGATGGAGCGGCTGTCGGAAATCCTGGGTAGCCTTTACATGCTCACCCCGCTCTGTGGCGACGTCACCACCGACTGGCGTGGGCAGATGGCTGAACTGATCGAACTCGATGAGCCGGACGAGGACCGGCGCGCCAGACTGGCCGGGGCGTTCAACGCCGGTTACGAAGCCTATGCGCGATTCTACCGAAGCTGCACGCCCTCGGCGCAGACGGCGATCGCCCGGCTTTTGGCGGAAGGCGACACCCTGGCGCGGGACATCCACCAGCGCTACGCCGAGTGAGATTTCCCCAATTTGGGGCGCCGCGTTAACCAATTGGTCATTTCCCCTTAGCAGCGCCATAAAGGCGTGGTAACTAGCGGCCATGACCACGCGCACCACTTTTCCGTTTCCCACCGAGTCCACCGGCATCGAGGCCGAGCAGGAAGAGCGCCAGATCGCGCTCGAATACCTGGCGGATGCCTGGAATGCGGCCGACACCGATGGAATCGACACCGAAGCGCTGGCCCATGCGGCGCTTTTCGCGGCGATCGCAACCCTGGTGCGCGATTATGGCGAAGAGGCCGTGGCGCAATTGATCGGCAACATTCCGGATCGAATCAGCAACGGGGAATACACCCTGGATCGCGTCTTGCAGTAGGGGCTTCCCCGATCCGGTTTCCTCGCGCAACTTTGTCGGGCGCCGACGCAAGCGTCGGCTTGCACGTTGCGGTATCGAATCAGCAACGGCGAGTATTCCCTGGATCGCGTCTTGCAGTAGGGGCTTCCCCGATCCGGTTTCCTCGCGCAACTTTGTCGGCGCCGACGCAAGCGTCGGCTTGCACGTTGCGGGTATCGAATCAGCAACGGCGAGTATTCCCTGGATCGCGTCTTGCAGTAGGGGCTGACTGCCAACTCAGCCTCGGCGGCCCGGCGAGGTTCGGCTGCTGGGTTCCGGGGCCTTTCGACCGTAGGTCTCAAGGCGTTCGTGCGCTGCCAAAGCTCCACCGGAGCTTTGCCTCCGGCCAAGGCCGAATCGCTTCTCACTCCCGGAATGACAGGGATTTGTTTGTGGAGACGGTGGGACTTCCGATGAGGAGTGGTCACGTTCTCCACCCTCTCCTTCGTCACCCTCGGGCTCGAGGGGTGTGGAAACAAACTCCTGCTGAGTTGCGTGGGAGCGTTGCGGGTCTCCGGGTCTAGCCCGAAGACGACGAGGGGAGAGGTGGTGTCCTTCGGGAGAACGCCGTGGCTGGGAAGCGCCTGCTAAATTCGACCGCCTGATCGCTGTCCCTAGCGCTTGGCCACCGGCAATCCCTGCACATCGCGCAGCCAGAGTTGGCCGCAGGCGGCGGTGATGTCGCGGCCTTGGGTGTCGCGCACGACGATGGGGATGCCGGAGCGTTCGAGGCCGGCGCGGAACAGCGCGAGGGTGCGGTCATCGGTGCGGCCCAGCGCGATGCCATCGACGGGGTTCCAGCGCATCAGATTGATGCGGGCGGGCTGGCCGACGAACATGGCGCAGAGCCGGTCGAGATCGGCGCGGGTGTCGTTGATTCCCGGCAGGACGAGATAAACGAAGGTCACGATCCGGTTGTGGCGCTCGGCCCAGGAGAGCGCGCGAGCGACGACTTCGGAGATGTCGTGCTTCTTGCTGCCGGGGATCAGCGCGGCGCGGCTTTCCTGCGTGGTGGCGTGGAGCGAGATGGTGAGATTGAGCTTCAGATGCTCCTCGCGCAGGGCCTTGAGTGCCTTGGGAATACCGATGGTCGAGACCGTGATGCCCGAGGTGGGGAACGCCATGCCAGCGCGGTCGCGCAGGATGCGAATGGCCTTGAGCACGTTTTCGTAATTGTTGAGCGGTTCGCCAATGCCCATGAAGACGATGCGGTTGACCTTGGGGCCGAGGCGCAGGACCTGTTCGACAATCTCGCCGGACGTGAGATTGCGCTTCAAACCCGCCTGCCCCGAGGCGCAGAAACGGCAGGCGAAGGCACAGCCGACTTGGGAGGAGACGCAGGCGGTGAAGCCATCATGCCGGCGGATGAGCACGGTTTCGATGGCGTAGCCGTCGGGCAGCGCGAAGAGAAATTTTTCAGACCGCGTGCCGCGCTCGCGCGAGCGCAGGGTGAGACGGCGCAACTCCACCCCCTGCTCTTCGGCCCAACGGCGCAGGGGCTTGGGCAGATCGGCGTGGGGCGTGAAGAGATCGCGATAGGCGATGGGTCGGGCCGAACGCGCGTTGAGGCGCTCGAACGCGGCGCGGTCGAGATCGAGGGCGAACGGAGGTGCAGCGGCGCGCGGTGAGGCGGCCGCGGTTCGGGTGAGAACTGCGGAAGTCATGGGGCATCAGGAGGTTCAGAATGCAGGCTATTCCTGCGACCCTTTATTTATAACCGTTATGACGGTTATATTCAAGCCCGGAGGGTTCAGAGCCGCTTTTCGAAGAAAAAGTCCGGATAGGGATCGTCGTTGTAGCGGTCGATCTCGGTCCAGCCGGATTTGCGATACATCGCTATGGCTTCTGGGAGGGCGCGGTTGGTGTCGAGACGGATGATCGTGTGTCCCAGTTCGCGAGCGGCGTCCTCGGTGGCGGCCATAAGCCGCTTGGCGAGGCCGAGCCCGCGGGCCGAAGGCGCGACCCAGAGGCGTTTGGCCTCGGCGTAATCGATCCCGCCCTTGAGCCCGACACAGCCGATGGGCAGACCATCGGAAAAGGCGACGAGAAAGCTGCCGCGTGGGCGGATCATGTCGTTGGCGTCGGGATCGCGGGACAGCGAAACCTCGAAGCCGTTTTCGAAGCGGCGGGCGAGTTCGGCATAATATTCGCCGAGGCAATAGCGGGCGGGTTCGGAGCGGGGATCGACTTCTTCGAACACGATGCGATCGCGGCCCAGGGCGGAGGCGACAAGGTCCATGGCAGCCAAAAGCGCCTCAGGGTGCGGGTGGCGGGAGAGGAGGGCTTTGGCGCGGGTGTTGGAGATATCCTCATAGGCCTCGAATTCACGCTGGCCTGCCTGGGTGAGCGCGGCGATGCGGCGGCGGCCGTCGGCGGGATCGGGGCGGGTTTCGATCAGCCCTTCATCCTCGAGGCCACGCAGCAGGCGACTCATGAGGCCGGAATCGAGGCCGAGATAGTCGCGGACTTCGGCTATGTCGGTGCGGCCATGGCCGATGGCGTTCAGGACTCGCGCCGAGCCGAGGGGGCGGCCTCGCCCCAGGAACGACGTATCGAGGGCGCCGACCTCCGAGGTGACGGCGCGGGAGAAGCGGCGGAAGCGGGCGACGGGATCGAGTGACATAATATCTGACTTAGGTCAGATATCCGGCGTCGTCAATCGAATGCGTGATCGGGATAGAGGATTTGCAGCAGGTGCCGGGTCCGGTCGATGACGAATCTGTTGAGCGCACCCGGCTTGTCGATCAGCCACTGCATGGTGGCGCCCTGGATCACCGATTGAATGAGGCCGGCGGCGGTTTCGGGATCGTGCGGACCAGCGGGAAGACGCTCGAGGATGGCGGCTCGGACGAGATGGTTGCGTTCTTGCGCCAGGGCGTTGAGGCGGTCATCGACCACATCGCTCCATTCGAGCAGCAGGTAACCGGCAAAGCCATCCCCTGCCCCCATGCCGTCGATCAGGTCCTTGAGCATGGTCCAGAGAGGAGTAAGCCCAACATCGTTGGGGGCGGCAGCAAAATAATCGCGCACCTCCTGGGTGGAGCGCTCCATGACCTTGAGATGCAGGGTCGCCTTGTCCGAGAAGCGCTGGATGAGCGCAGCGCGGGATATGCCGACAGCGCTGGCGACATCGCTCAGGGTGAAACTGGACGGGCCGCGGGTGAGGAGCACCTGCTGGGCGGCGGCGAGAATGGTGTCGTCGGAATGGAGCTTGGGTCTGGGCATTGCCGTATCCGGTGGTCAGGGCCTTGGATGACAGACAAGCGCCGTCTTTGGCAAGGCTTCAGGAATAGGCGTAGCTGGGCGGCACGAAGACGGTGATGGCTTTGGGGCGGATTTCGAAGCGGGCCGGGGTTTCGGTCACGAGGTCTCCATCGAGGTTGACCGGCTGAGGCCGGCGGGTGCGGATTTCGAAGCCATCGCCCTTTGCCGTGCGAACCTCGGTCCAGGTGCCATGCGTGCCATTGCGGAAGGCGCGGAGCATCAAAAAGAGTTTCAGCACGTCGCCGGTTTCGAGGCTGTAGAGATCGAGCGTGCCGTCATCGATCTTGGCGTCGGCCTCGACCACGGTGCCGCCACCATAATAGCGGCCGTTGCCCACTGCGATTTGGAGCGATTTGACCTTGGTGACCTCGTCGCCTGAGACGATTTCAGCGGAGAAGGGGCGCACCGTGGTGACCAGTTGCAGCGCCGTCAGCGCATAGCCGAGCTTGCCCCAGCGGCGTTTGACGTCCGGGGAGAGCTTGTTGGCGAGCTGGGCCGAAAGCCCGATGCTGGCGACGTTGAAGAACGGGCGGCCATTGACCACCCCCACATCGATGGCGCGGGTATGGCCGTCGGCGATTATGTCGGCGGCTTGCTGGAAGCTTTCGGGAATATGCAGCGTGCGGGCAAGATCGTTGGCGGTGCCCATGGGAATGATGCCCATGGGCAGGCCGGTCTCGATGATGGCCGGGGCAGCCGCGTTCATGGTGCCATCGCCGCCGCAGACGATGGCCAGATCGACCTCATGGCGGCGGCGGGCAATGTCGGTGGCCAATTCGTCAGGGGATTTGAAGCGCTCCACGGTGACGTCGAGTCCGCGAAAGCGCAACCGCTTGGCGATGGGCTCGACGGCCTGGCTACCCCGGCGCGCATTGGGATTGACCAGCATCAGAGCGCGCCGGACTTTCGGAGGGGAAGCTTCAGTCATCAAATCGGTTTCCGGCCACGCGGTGGATCATAAAAGCGGATACCCCACCTGTTGATCCACCCTATAGGGAGAAATTGCGGCGCGGACGTTACGATTTGGTCATGGCAGGTCTACCAATCAAGTACGATCTTGCCTGCGCCGCCCTGAATGGCGCTTTGGAAGGCGGTATCGAACTGGTCGGCCGGGAAGCGGTTGGTGATGACCGGGCGGATATCGAGGCCCGATTGCAGCATGGCCAGCATCTTGTGCCAGGTCTCGAACATTTCGCGGCCGTAGATGCCTTTGATGGTGATCATCTTGAGGACCATCTTTGCGAAATCATATTCGAACGGTTTCGACGGCAGGCCGAGCATGGCGATCTTGCCGCCCATCACCAGATGCTCGGTGAGGCTTGCCATGGCGGCCGGGGCGCCGCTCATTTCGAAGCCCACGTCGAAGCCTTCACTCATGCCGAGGGATTGCGCTACCGCTCGCAGGTCTTCCGAGGTGTTGATGGTGATGACGGTGGGCTCGGTCTTTTTGGCGAGTTCGAGCCGGTTGTCGTTGGGGTCGGTGATGACGACATGGCGGGCGCCTACATGCTTGGCGACCGCCGCGCTCATGATACCGATTGGGCCGGCGCCGGTGATCAGCACGTCCTCGCCCACCAGATCGAAGGCGAGCGCGGTGTGGACTGCATTGCCCAGCGGATCGAGGACCGAGGCGAGTTCGTCATCGACGCTGTCGGGCAAGGGCACGATGTTGAAGGCCGGGATCTTCACATATTCGGCGAAGGCGCCGGGGAGGTTGACGCCCACGCCCTTGGTCTCGGGATCGAGATGGAAGCGCCCTGCCCGACTCGCGCGGGACTTGAAGCCGATCACATGGCCTTCACCCGAGACGCGCTGGCCGAGCTTGAGGTGGCGCACATTGGCGCCCAGTTCGGCGATGGTGCCCGAATATTCGTGACCGACTGTCATGGGCACGGGAATGACGCTTTGGGCCCATTGGTCCCATTTGTAGATGTGCAGATCGGTGCCGCAGATGCCGGTCTTGGCGACCTTGACCAGCACGTCGTCGGGGCCGATCTCGGGAACAGGAACCTCTTCCATCCACAGGCCCGGCTCGGCCTTGGCTTTGACGAGGGCTTTCATGGTGCGGGGCATGGGTATTCTCCGGCAATGGTATAGGGGGCAAGCGCTGCGCCCCCCTCATCCGTCTCGCTTCGCGAGCCACCTTCTCCCACCAGGGGAGAAGGGTAGACCGTGGCAGCGTTTCGGCTGGAAACTCGAGAGCAGTCAAGGAAGCCCCCTTCTCCCCTGGCGGGAAAAGGGCCGGGGATGGGGGCGCAGAGCTTCAGCATCAAATCACCCCAAGCTCTTTCCCCACACCGATAAAGGCATCGATGGCGAAGGTGATGTTGTCTTCCGAGAGCCCAGCCGACATCTGGGTGCGGATGCGGGCCTTGCCCTTGGGGACCACGGGGAAGGAGAAGGCCGAGACGAGGACGCCGCGATCCTGGAGAGCCTTGGCCATCTGCTGCGCCTTGACGGCGTCGTAGAGCATGACTGGGATGATGGGGGTTTTACCCGGAACCAGATCGAAGCCCGCTTCGGTCAGGGCTGTACGGAAACGGGTGGTGTGCGCCTCGAGCCTGGCGCGGCGATCGTCGGCTTTTTCCGCGATCTCGATGGCCTTTATGGCGCCGGCGGCGACCGAGGGCGGCAGGGCGTTGGAAAACAGATAGGGCCGGGCGCGTTGGCGAAGCAGGTCCACCACCGGCTGCGGGCCGGCGATGAAGCCGCCCATGGCGCCACCGAGCGTCTTGCCGAAGGTGCCCGAGATGATGTCAACGCGGTTGCCGGCGCCGGTGAGGGCGGGCGTTCCCCTGCCCTTTTCACCCAGATGGCCAGTGGCGTGGCATTCGTCGATCAGAACAGCGGCCTTGTATTCTTCGGCCAAGTCGCAGATTTCGGGCAGCTTGGCGATATAGCCATCCATGGAGAACACTCCATCGGTGACGATGAGCTTGAAGCGCGCGCCATCATCATCGGCGGCCTGGAGCTGGAGGCGGAGATCGTCCATGTCCGAAGTCGAAAAGCGGTAGCGCTTGGCTTTGGACAACCGCACGCCGTCGATGATCGAGGCGTGGTTGAGGGTATCGGAGATGACCGCATCTTCCGGACCGAGCAGCGTTTCGAAAATGCCGCCATTGGCATCAAAGCACGAGCCGAAAAGAATGGCGTCGTCCTTTTCGAGATAGCGCGCTACGGCCTGCTCGAGCTCCTTGTGCAGTTCGTGGGTGCCGCAGATGAAGCGCACGGAGGCCATGCCGGAGCCGTACTTTTCAAGCGCCTGGATGCTGGCCTCGACCACTTCAGGATCGTTGGCCAAGCCGAGATAATTATTGGCGCACAGATTGACCATGGTGCGGCCGCCGACGGTCACCTCGCCCTGTTGGGGCGAACCGATCACCATTTCGGATTTATAGAGCCCTTCATTGCGAATCTCATCGAGCGTGCGGCTGAGATGCCTGGCAAAGCCGTCCATCATGGTGGTCACTCCTGTTTGCTGGATGCAATTTCCAATATATCGGATTTCGTGTCAACGCTGTTGGAGAATGCGCGTGAAGCGGCAAGCGTTGCGGGATCAGTTGTAAAGGACGACCAGCCAGCCGCTCGCCACAGCGTCCGAGGTATTGGAAATGGCGTGCGGAACGTCGGCGGCATAGCGGGCAACTTCGCCGACGGTGAGCGCGGTGGTGGTTTCGGCGCTGGTGACGGCCAGCCCGTCGGTCAGCGCCGTTAAGTGCTCGCGGGTGCGCGGGGCGTGGGGCGCGCTGGTCAGCGCTCCGCCAGGATCGATCTCGACCAAATACCATTCGGTCTTGCCGGCCAATGCCGGGGGGGAAAGAATTTTCAGCCGGCACATGCCATCGGGCGAGGCGATCAGGGGGACATGATCGGCGGGGACGACATCGATCAGCGCCGATTTGCGCGCCACCGCATCGCCGGAAACCAGATCGGAAAATTCGATGTTGAGCGCCTGGGTGAGGCTCCAGACCACGGCGAAGGTGGGGTTGGTTTCACTGCGCTCGATCTGGCTCAGCATGGAGCGCGAAACCCCCGACAGCCGGGCGAGCTGCTCCAGCGTCAGATGCCGCGCCTTGCGCGCCTGCTGGATCACCGGGCCGATCTGGGGAGGTGTGACGTCGCTCATGGCACACAGATAGAGAGGAAAGCGGGACGCCGCAATTCAGATTGGCAGCGGTCCGTCGGATTTGACCTCTTCCATTACCGGATAGGTGCGGGTTTCCGAAACGCCGGGGAGGTTGAGCAGCACGTCGCCGAGGAAGGCGCGGTAGTGGCCCATGTCGGTGACGCGGGCCTTGACGAGATAGTCGAAACCGCCGGCCACCATGTGGCATTCGAGAACTTCCGGTGCCAGACGGACGGCTTTGGAGAATTTGTCGAAGGCGTCGGGGGTGGTCTTGTCGAGGGAGACTTCGACGAACACCAGAAGCTCCAGCCCGACCATGTGCGGATCGATGCGGGCGGTAAAGCCTGTGATGTAGCCCGCCTTTTGCAGGCGCTTCAAACGATCGCTCATCGAGGTGGGCGGCAGGCCGACGCGGGCGGCGAGTTCTGCGTTGGTGATGCGGCCATCCGCCTGGAGTTCGTTGAGAATGCGGCGGTCAGTGCGGTCGAGCTGAGACATGTTCAAATCCTTGGCGGCAATCCCGTATATTCTACGGAAATGGCTTTTTTTGAACAGTGGTTATCCGGCGGAACTTCTCTAGCTTCGCGAAATTGCCGTTATGCCTATGGAGCCTGAAACACCTATGTCGGACCCTCGACCGTTTGCGCAGTTTTCGGATCGAAAGCTTACTCGCGACAGCGATTTGCGCGAGGCGATCACCTCCGCTTATCGATTGGCTGAAACCGAAGTGGTGCCGCCGCTGATCGAGGCGGCAGCGGTTTCCGCCGAGCAGGCGAAGGCGATCCGGGGCGTTGCCGAAAAGGCGGTCAAGGCCATCCGGGCCAAGGGCGCCGGGGCGGGCGTCGAGGGGCTGATGCATGAATATGCGCTCTCGAGTCAGGAGGGCATTGCGCTGATGTGCCTGGCTGAGGCGCTGCTGCGCACGCCCGACAATTCCACGCGCGACCTGTTGATCGCCGACAAGATCGCGCCGGGCAACTGGCAGAAGCATCTGGGGCTCGATCGCTCGGTGTTCGTCAACGCGGCGACCTGGGGGCTGGTGGTGACCGGCAAGCTGGTGACGCCGGTGGATGAAAAAGGGCTTTCCAGCGCCCTCTCCCGGCTCGTTGCCCGTTCGGGCGAGCCGGTGATCCGCGCCGGCGTCAAGATGGCGATGCGCATGCTGGGCGAGCAATTCGTCGCCGGCCAGACCATCGGGGAAGCGCTCAAGCATGCCAGGGATTGGGAGGCCAAGGGGTTCGGCTATTCCTACGACATGCTGGGGGAAGCGGCGACCACGGCAGCCGATGCGGATCGCTACATGGCCGACTATGTCGGGGCGATCAACGCCATCGGCAAGGCCGCCAACAAGCGCGGACCTTATGCGGGTCCGGGCATTTCGATCAAGCTTTCAGCGCTCCATCCCCGCTACACGCGGGCGCAATACGCGCGCGTGATGGGGGAATTGCTGCCGCGCCTCAAGGAATTGGCCCGGCTGGCCAAGGGTTATGACATCGGGCTTAACATCGATGCCGAGGAGATGGACCGGCTCGAACTCTCGCTCGACCTGCTCGAAGCGCTGGCGACCGATCCGGAATTCGACGGCTGGAACGGCATCGGGTTCGTGGTGCAGGCCTATTCCAAGCGCTGCCCGTTCGTCATCGACTGGATCATCGATCTGGCGCGCCGTTCGGGGCATCGGATCATGGTGCGGCTGGTCAAGGGTGCCTATTGGGACAGCGAGATCAAGCGGGCGCAGCTTGATGGGCAGACCGATTTCCCGGTGTTCACCCGCAAGGTGCATACCGATGTGAGCTATCTTGCCTGCGCGAAAAAGCTGCTGGCGGCGCGGGAATTGGTGTTCCCCCAGTTTGCGACTCACAACGCACAGACCATGGCGACGATCTACACTCTGGCCGGGGCCGACTTCAAAATCGGGGACTATGAGTTCCAGTGCCTGCACGGAATGGGCGAACCGCTCTACGAACAGGTGGTGCCCAAGGACAAGCTCAATCGCCCGTGCCGGATCTATGCGCCGGTGGGGAGCCATGAGACGCTGCTGGCTTATCTGGTACGGCGGCTGCTGGAGAACGGGGCAAATTCGAGCTTCGTCAACCAGATCGCCGATGAGGACATTCCGGTCGAGAGGTTGATTGCCGATCCGGTGGAACAGGCGCGGCAGGTTTCCCCGCTCGGGGCGCCGCATGAGCAGATCGACCTGCCCAGGAATATACTCGCCAAAGGCCGGTGCAATTCGCGCGGGCTTGATCTTGCCAATGAGCAGGCGCTGCGCGGGCTCGACAAGCAGTTGTGCGGCAGCCTGAGCCGCGACTGGAAGGCTCGGGCGGACGAGAAAGGCGGGGTTGCGCGCAAGGCGGTGAACCCCGCCGACCATCGCGATGTGGTGGGCGAGGTGATCGAACCTACCGAGGATATGATCGGCGCGATAGTGACGCGGGCGCAAAAGGCCGCTCCGGCCTGGGCGGGGGTGGCGCCGGCCGAACGGGCCGCCATGCTGCATCGGGCGGCGGGAGCCATGGAAGCGCGCATGGAGCTGTTCATGTCGCTCGCCATGCGCGAGGCGGGCAAGACGGCGACAAACGCCATCGCCGAGGTGCGCGAGGCGGTGGATTTCCTGCGCTATTATGGTCAGCAGGTCAAAGAGAGCTTCGCCAATGACACCCACCGCCCGCTGGGACCGGTGGTGTGCATTTCGCCCTGGAACTTCCCGCTGGCCATCTTCACCGGCCAGGTCGCGGCGGCGCTGGCGGCGGGCAATCCGGTGATCGCCAAGCCGGCCGAAGAGACGCCGCTGATCGCGCAACTGGCCGTGGACCTGCTGCATGCGGCGGGCATTCCCGCCGACGTGCTGCAGCTTGCGCCAGGCGACGGCAAAATCGGCGCGGCTCTGGTGGGGCACGAGGCGATTTGCGGGGTGATGTTCACCGGCTCGACCGAGGTGGCGCGGCTGATCCAGAAGCAATTGGCGGGGCGGACGCTTCTCAATGGCGCGCCTGTGCCGCTGATCGCCGAGACGGGCGGGCAGAACGCGCTGGTGGTGGATTCCTCGGCGCTAACCGAACAGGTAGTGCTCGATGTGCTGACCTCGGCCTTCGACAGTGCCGGGCAGCGCTGTTCGGCCCTGCGGGTGCTGTGCCTGCAAGAGGAGGTGGCCGACAAGACGCTGGAGATGATCAAGGGGGCGATGGCTCAGTTGACCATCGGCAATCCGGACCGGCTGGCCACCGATGTGGGGCCGGTGATCACCGCCGAGGCGCGGGACGGCATCAACGCGCATATCGCGGCCATGCGGGACAAGGGGCATGCCGTCACGCAATTGCCGCTGCCGCGGGAGGCCGAGCACGGCACCTTCGTTCCGCCGACGATCATAGAACTCGATGATATTTCCGAATTGGGCCGCGAGGTGTTCGGGCCGGTGCTGCATGTGGTGCGCTTCAAGCGCAGGGCGCTCGGCGCGCTGATCGAGAAGATCAATGCGCTGGGGTATGGGCTGACCTTCGGGCTGCATACGCGCATCGATAGCACCATTGCCGAGGTCACTTCGGCGATCGAAGTGGGCAATATCTATGTCAACCGCAATCAGATCGGTGCCGTTGTGGGCGTGCAGCCCTTTGGCGGGCATGGGCTTTCGGGCACCGGCCCCAAGGCGGGCGGGCCGCTCTACCTGCGGCGGCTGGTCGAAACGACGAGCCAAACCGTTTGGGGCCTGCCGGGCCGTGAGCCGGGCCCGACCCTGCTGACGTTGGCCGAGTGGGTACGCGGGCTTGGGCACGGCAAGGTGGCCGAGCAGGTTCTGGCCTATGGCCACCATCCCGCAATCAATGCCTTTGCCGAACTCGACGGCCCGGTGGGCGAACGCAACACCTACCGCACCAAGCCCAAGGGCACAGTGCTGGTTTGCGCCCACAGCATCTTGGGACTGGCGCATGGGCTGGCGGCAGGGCTGGCTGCCGGCAACAGTGTGCTGGTCCGGCATGGAGCTGAGCTTGCAAGCCTGATGAAACGTCTTCCCGAAGACCTGGCGCAGCGAGTCAGTGTGGTCGAGGACCTGAGCCCCAGCGCGGCACGAGCAGTGATGGTTGAAGGTGATGTGAGGGAAATCGCCTGCGCCGTGGCCGAATGGGAGGGGTCGATCGTTACCGTGCAGGGGGCCAAGGCGGAGAGTTTGGCGAGCGGCGAAGCGGTCTTTGCCATCGACCTTCTGGTCGATGAAGTCTCGACCAGCGTCAACACGGCCGCTGCCGGCGGGAACGCATCGCTGATGGCACTGGCCTAGGACTTGATCGTTTGGCGATGAGGGCTACCTATGCGACTCATGGCATAGGTAGCCGCAACGGCAAGGGACGCTCACATGACAATCGAAAAGCGCGGCGATCGCGTGGCATTCCGCTTCTCCGGTCCTGATGCGACGCGGCTGCTGGGTGACGTGCTGACGCCGCCGGTGCTGGAAGAAAACGGCCCGGCGCGCTGGTTCGCCCTGCTCGCGCCGCAGGGCAAGATCCTCGCCGAGGGGCTGATCGGATGGGCGGACGGCGCCCATTGGGTGGATGTGCATGCGCCGGTCGCCGAGAACTTCTTCAAGCGCATGAGGATGTATCGGCTGCGCGCCAAGATGGAGATCGAGTCGCTGGCCGAAACGCACGCGGTCGGCTGGTCGCCCGAAGCACCGCAGACAGGCATCGTCCATCGCGACGGGCGGGCTGAAGGACTGGGCTATCGGGTTATCGCGCCGATTACAGAAGCGGAGGGCTGGAGCGAAGGGAACGGACAAGCGCGCGCCCGGATCGCGGCGGGCATTGCCGAGATGGGTCCCGATTTCGATGCGGAAGATGGATTTCCGCACGACATCGGCATGGATCATCTGGGCGGCGTCGATTTCAAGAAGGGTTGCTATGTCGGCCAGGAGGTCGTCTCGCGCATGCAGCATCGCGGCACCGCGCGGCGGCGGCCGGCGATCGTTTCAGGTATCGCGTCGGGGGCGCGCGGCGATGCCATCATGCTCGATGGCAAAAGCGTGGGCACGATCGGCGATGTGGTGGATGGCTCGGCGGTGGCGATCGTGCGGATCGACAAGGTGAGCGATCCGAACGCGGCCTCCGTCAATGGCGGGCCAGTCTCGCTTGCCCTGCCCCAATGGGCGCGTTACGATTTTGCGCAATCGGGCAGCGATTCCCAAGATCAATAAGGGCAAATCGGGGGCACAATGGCACGCGCACAATCCCGCGCTTGGCAGCGCATGCTTTCGGGCCGCCGTCTCGATCTGCTCGATCCTTCCCCGCTCGATGTGGAGCTTTCCGATATCGCCCATGGCCTGGCGCGCGTTGCCCGCTGGAACGGGCAGACCAAGGGCGATTATGCCTTTTCGGTCGCCCAGCATTCGGTGTTGGTGTTCGAGATCGCCTCGGCAATGGAGCCCGAGATGGACGATCGCGGGCGACTCTATGCGCTGCTGCATGACGCGCCCGAATATGTGATGGGCGATATCATCTCCCCTTTCAAAGCCGCGATGGGGGGCAACTATCGCGAGGTCGAGGCCCGCTTGCTGGGCGCCATCCATGTCCGCTTCGGCCTACCGGCCATCGCGCCGGCCGCACTCGGCAAGCTCATCAAGCGCGCCGACCGCGAGGCCGCGTTCTTCGAGGCTGTCAATCTGGCGGGCTTTTCGCCCGATGAAGCACGCAAGTTCTTCGGTGAACCGACACTGGCGGGCTTTGACCTGCCCGGGTTCGATCGGTTGATCCGGCCGTGGCCGACCCAGCAAGCGCACGATCAGTTCGTGGCGGTGTTCGAGAGCTTGAGCGCTTAACGGGCTCACTGAACGCGTCGCTACGCCTCTTCTCCCCGAGGGCTGGAACTAGGGTGAGGAGTTCCTGAGCTTCGATTGGAATGCGGTGGATCAGGAAGCTCGGCGCACCCCTCATCCGTCTCGCCCTTCGGGCGATCCACCTTCTCCCTCAAGGGGAGAAGGGCATCTGGAGCAGGCCTCGATGCGCCATTCCTAATCCATTCTAGCTCTTACAATTTTAATCTCATTTCACCTGTTAACCCTAGCGCGCGGGAGGCTTTGCGTTAACGGATCGGAAAGGTTGATAAAGCGTTAAGACGCCGCGAAACGGGGAGTCGTCTCATGCGCTTTGATCGTCAGCCACGGCCGAGCCGGACCATCGCCCTGCACTATCGCGTGGGCGCAGTGGCATTGCTGATGCTGGCGGCAATTCTGGGTGCCGGAACGGTGCGCGCCGACGGGCTGATCAACACCGATCCTCCGCCGCTTTCCATGCTGGTCAAGTTCGATGACCGGCAATATCAGATCGCCTATTCGGATCAGGTTTCTCTCGAGCCGATCTCAACGGCCGTCGTGCGGAAGGTCGGCTATGGCCATGTGACCGAGGTCAATATCGCAACGACCTCCACCGGCACCTATTCGAGCGACGGCCTGGCGTCCCCGCATGTGCTCTATCCGGGGATCGAGGTTGCCCGCGTCTATGAGGATGAAGGCCATTATCACTGGCCGTACCATCAGCCGCCCGGACCGGGCTTTTCGATTTTTTCGCTCGGGCGCGATCCGATGGGCGGTGGGCTGGTGGTCAATGCGGTCAACGAGCGCGGCGTCCGCTCCTGTTCGGTGAGCGGCTCGTTCGCTTCATGCTACCGCACCTATTGAGCTACCCGAACCGCCAGCCGGCCTTGAATTTATAGAAGACGTGCAGGCCCACCTGGGTCACTTTGTCCATGTTGCGGGCCCAGTGAGGACGCACATAGGTGGCGTGGTAGTGGGTCGCGTCGGCAACTTCGGTCAGATAGATTTCCCTGTTGAGCACCGATTGGGTGATTTCCTGCGCCTTGGCCCAGGCCGAAGGTTCGTTGATGCGATCGGGAATGCCGTCGCAAGCGAATGAGAACTGGCAGGCATTGCGGCGATGCTGGTTCTGGTACACCACGCCGCAAATGGTGTCGGGATAGTTGGGGTGCTCGACGCGGTTCATGATGGTCTGAGCCACCGCGACCTGGCCGCGATAGCTCTCGCCGCGCGCCTCGAAATAAATGCCCGTGGAAAGGCACCATTGCTCACGCTCGGAATAGGTGTGCTTGGGCGTAAAATCCGTGGCCGGAGTCGTCGACCGACCATAGGCCAAGGTTTCGGGAATGGCAGCGGGACGTGGGATAGTCGGATCGACATCGGCGCCGTCGGCAAAGGCATCGATGGCCGCCAAGCCGTCGGTGCGCATCGTGCCGGGATCGGCCGCGGCGACCGAGATGCGAGGGCCTTCCTCCGGCGTCTCTTCGTTTTCGGCGACCATCACGCTCGAGCTCTGGGAGACGTAGGGATTGCCGGCATCGCGCGCTGCGGCGATCGAAAGGCGGACCGCGTCGAAGGCCTGGGAAAAGGCGACGAGATTGACTTCGGGCCGTGCACGGTCGGTCTTGTCGGTACGATTGACACCCGAGAACACCGGCGTTTCGAACAGCGCCGCGACAGTGCCGGAGATAACCGGTTCGCCGGATTGATAATCGAGAGACGCCGCCCGTGCGGGAGGAAGGTCCGTCAGCGGATCGACGGCGCGATAGCCACCGGTGCCGGGAACCGAAAACCCGTATGCCGCGGCGGAAAGTGCCACTGCCCCTACGGCTTTCAAAATTCTGCTCGAGGCACGCGCCCGACCGGCACGTACCGGGGAGATTCCGTACGCCATACTAACGCTTTTTCTACGCCACAACCACTGACCCGCCGGCGCTACACCGAGCACCGGAAACCCTTGATGAATAACGCCATCGTTCCGGTGCCGAAGATGATCTGGCTCGCGATGCAGTTGTGCAACACTAACCCGATCAAATACCGACAATTTCGATGATCGGTTATTAAGGTTAGAAAGGTGTAAACACGGGTAAAACGGCGCGGAAAAGTTCAGAATGCGGCAGAGAAGTGGAAACCAACCTGACCAGGTTGGTTAATTTGACGCATCCGCCTGGGCCAGCACCATGCGCGCGACGGACACGCGGTAGGGCGAGCAACTGACGTAATCGACCTCGAGCCCGGCGAAAAAGCGCAGCGAATTGGTTTCGCCCGCATGCTCGCCGCAGATGCCGACCTTCAGGTGAGGATTGACCGCCCTGCCCCGCTCGATGGCGATGCGGATCAATTCGCCCACGCCGCGCTGGTCGATGGTGACGAACGGATCGACATCGTAAAGCGCGCGACGATGGTAGGTGGCCAGGAACGCCGGCGCATCATCGCGGGAGATGCCATAGGTGGTCTGAGTCAGATCGTTGGTGCCGAAAGAGATGAAATCCACGTCCCTGGCGATGTCACCGGCCCGCAGGCAGGCGCGCGGCAATTCGATCATGGCGCCGATAGCCAGATTGGCGCCGCGCCGGAACACCGGAGCATTGGCGGCGATATCCATGATCCGTTGCTTGACCCAGGCGACCTCGCGGGCGGAGGTGACGAAGGGCACCATGATTTCCAGATTGACCGGCAGATCCTGATTGTCCATGGCCGCTTCGACGCCAGCCACCAGGGCGCGGATCTGCATGGCCAGGATTTCCGGATAGGTGATCACCAACCGCACGCCTCTGTGGCCCAGCATGGGATTGACCTCGTCGAGCCGCTGCAGACGCGCCTTGAGTGCCTTCAATGATAGTCCGAGCGCCTGGGCCGTATCCTCGATATCGTCCTCGCTGCGCGGCAGGAATTCGTGCAGCGGAGGATCGAACAGGCGGACGGTGACCGGCTTGTTCTGCATGGTCTGGAACAGTGCGGCATAATCGGCCGCCTGGTAATCGACCAGGCCTTCGAGCGCCGTGGCGCGGTCCTCCTCGTTTTCCGAAAGGATCAGGCGGCGCAGGGCACGCATGCGATCGCCGGAAAAAAACATATGCTCGGACCGGGCCAGCCCTATGCCCTCGGCACCAAAGCTCAGCGCGGTGCGCGCCGCCTCGATGGTTTCGGCATTGGTGCGCACCGAGATGGTGCGGCTATCGTCAGCCCAATCGAGCAGGCGCGAGAGCGCGCCGCCGATATGAGGGCGCGACAGCGGCAAGGCGCCGGCATAGATGGCGCCTTCCGAGCCATCGATGGTGATGCGCTCGCCGGCCGAAACGATCATGTCGCCAAGCTTGCAGACGCCGTTTTCGACATCGATCTGGAGGTTCCGCAACCCGGCGACGCAAGGCTTGCCGGTAATGCGGGCAACTACAGCAGCGTGGCTGGTCATGCCGCCGCGGGCGGTGACGAACCCGGTTGCGGCCTTCATGCCCTCGATATCGCCTGGGCCGGTCTCCATGACCACGAGAATGCAATGGCGTCCGCGCGCCTTGCAGCGGGCGGCATCGTCGGCGGTGAACACCACCTCGCCACTGGCTGCGCCCGGGGAGACGCCCAGACCGGACGCGACCGGCGCCGCCCTGTCCTGATCCGTCAGGCGCGGATGAAGCAGTTGCGGCAATTGCGCGGGGTTGAAGCGCTGAACAGCCTCGCCCGGCGTCCAGACCTTAGCGTCGACGCGTTCGACCGAAGCCTCGAGTTGCGCGCCGGCGCTCACCTGTACCGGGCGCGCCGACAGGAACACGGCCCGTCCCGCCTCTATGGCGATAAGGCAGGCCATGTGCTGGCCCGACACGGCATCGACGACCCTGATGAGATCGGTGGTATTGGGCGGCAGATCGGGGAGAGCCTGGCCAGGCATCGCCACCGGACCCAACCGCCCGGACGCCGTGTTGCGGGTGACGAACCGCTCGAGCTTTCCCGTGGCTGTCGCCTGAACGATCACCACCTGATTGTCGCGCATCTCGCGCTCGGCCTCGGCGGCCCAGCCGGCAGGGTCGGGCCCATAACTGGCAAAAGCGGCGGTGATCGCCTTGCCCAAAGCGCCGCGCGGATCGACGGCTTCGAGCGCGTTGGCGGGGGCGGGAATGTCGGTGCGGGCTGGAGAGAGGCCGGTGATGTAGTGGGGCGCGGACGTGCGGACAACGAGCTCGGGCGGGCGGGAGCCGGGGCTCACAAGCTTGAAGAGCGTGCTCACCCAGACCTTGCGCAGCGCATCGGAGCCGGCCTTACGCTCGGATTGCAGTGCATCCCAGGCGGCGCGGGTGATGACGATGGTCGGAACGACGTCCAGCCCCGCCTCGGCAACGGCATGGAGCCATTTCGCCTTGCCCGCCAAAAGCCGTGCCTGTGCGCGGCTCAGAGAGGGTTTTCCCTGAGCCGGGGCGATCGCGAACATCTGATGGGAGGGCGCCACCAAAAGAAAAATCCCAACTGAATCGGTGTCATATTGCCTGCGACGGCCAATTCCGGCAACTGGGCTTGCCGGTTGCAAAAGGTCACATGATGGTGGCTTGACTTGGGCGGTGCCAGCACGCATGTGAATGCCATGACCGACAAGCCCTCCCTCGACATCCTTTTGTGCGCGCCGCGCGGCTTTTGCGCGGGCGTCGATCGGGCTATCCAGATCGTCGATCTGGCGCTCAAGAAGTATGGAGCGCCGGTCTATGTGCGCCACGAGATCGTGCACAACAAATTCGTCGTGGATGGCCTGCGCGCCAAGGGCGCGATCTTTGTCGAAGAGCTCGAGGAAATCCCGCAAGAAACCGAAGCGCCGGTGATCTTTTCGGCCCATGGGGTCGCCAAATCGGTGCCGGCCGAGGCCAAGCACCGCAACATGTTCTATCTCGACGCCACCTGCCCCCTGGTCACCAAGGTGCATGTGGAGGCCCAGCGGCATGCGGAAGAAGGGCGAGATATCGTTCTGATCGGTCATAAGGGCCACCCGGAAGTCATCGGCACTATGGGCCAGTTGCCGCCGGGGAGGATAAGTCTCATCGAAACGGTCGAGGACGCCGAAGCCTTTACGCCGCGCGATCCCGACAACCTTGCGCTCGTGACGCAGACCACCCTTTCGGTGGACGACACCAGCGCCATCGTGCTGGTTTTGAAGAGCCGGTTCCCGCAGATCGCCGTGCCGCACAAGGAAGACATCTGCTATGCGACCACCAACCGGCAGGAAGCGGTGAAGGCCGTGGCGCCGAAGGTGGACGCGATGATCGTCGTGGGTGCGCCCAATTCATCGAACTCTATGCGGCTGGTCGAAGTGGGTGAGCGGGCCGGCTGCAAGGTTTCGGTGCTGGTGCAGCGGGCCGACGATATCGACTGGAACCTGTTCGAAGGCATCTCCTCGCTGGGGATCACGGCGGGCGCATCAGCACCCGAAGCGTTGGTCGAGGAAGTCATCGAGGCCTTTGCCGACCGGTTCGACGTCAATGTCGAGATCGCGGTGACGGCGGAAGAAAACATCGCCTTCAACATCCCCCGCGTGCTGCGCCAGCTCGAAGAGGCGAGCGGGCGTTGAGCGAAACCGTCGTCATCCACACCGACGGCGCGTGTTCGGGCAATCCCGGCCCCGGCGGCTGGGGGGCGGTGCTCGAATATGGCGGGCATGTCAAGGAGTTGAAGGGCGGCGCGGCGGATACCACCAACAACCAGATGGAACTGACCGCCGCCATCGAAGCGCTCAACGCCCTCAAGCGCCCCTGTGCTGTGGAGCTTTATACCGACAGCCAGTACGTCAAGAACGGCATTCAGGGGTGGCTTTATTCCTGGAAGAAGAATGGCTGGAAGACGGCCGCCAAAAAGCCGGTCAAGAATGTCGAACTCTGGCAGGCGCTCGATGAGGCGGTGAAGCGCCATACGGTGACCTGGCACTGGGTCAAGGGCCATGCCGGCCACGACCTCAACGAGCGCGCCGACCGGCTGGCCAATGAAGGTATGGCGCCGTTCAAGAAGAACGGAAAGGCTGCCGCCGGCTGATCAATGCGCCGCCGGCTTTTGCTTGCGGAACATGCCCAGCACCGGCGCGATGACGTGTTCGGCGACTGGGATGAGGATGAAGCCCAGGATCACGCCCAGGACGCCATAGAGGAACGCTTCGGTGAGCCAGTGGAGGACCCCGGCGATGGCCGGGATCACGCCTTCGACCACATGGGCGATATCGAGGATCACGTGCTCGAGCCAATCAAAGCCCATGCCGGCCAAGCCATGGACGATGATGCCGCCGCCCACCCAGAGCATGGCGGCAGTGCCCACGATGGCAAGGGTCTGCATGAAGCCGGGCATGGCCTTGACGATGCCGCGTCCGAAGGCGCGGCCAAAGCCTGTGCGGCCGTTCTTGGCGAGGTAGACGCCGAAATCGTCGGCCTTGACGATCAGCGCCACGCCGCCATAGACGGCGGCGGTGATTCCGATGGCGACAACGAAGAGGATCACGGCCTGATAAACCACGTTGCCGGCGGGAATGGTCGAGAGGGCGATGGTCATGATCTCGGCCGAGAGGATGAAGTCGGTCTTTATGGCACCGGCCACCTTTTCTTCTTCCAGCGCCTGGGCGTTGGCCGCCGCAGGCTCGACCTTCTGCTCATGGCCATGGGCCGCGTGCGGCGCGATCATGGCGTAGAGCTTTTCGGCACCCTCGTAGCAGAGATAGGCACCGCCGATCATCAGCAGCGGATTGATCAGCCAAGGCAGGAAAAACGAAAGAATCAGCGCGGCCGGGAGCAGGAAGATCAGCTTGTTCTTGATCGAGCCCAGGGCGATCTTGCCCACGATGGGCAATTCGCGATCGGCGGAAAAGCCGTGGACATAGCGCGGGGTGACCGCCGCATCGTCGATGACCGCCCCGGCGGCCTTGGCGCCCGCCTTCATCGCCTGGCCGGCGATATCGTCGAGGGAAGCAGCGGCGACCTTGGCAAGGGCCGCGACGTCATCGAGAAGGGCGAGAAGACCGACGCTCATGGGATGCTCCGTGTGGCAGGGGCTTAGATAACCAAGTTTCGTTCGACCGGTTCCCTACCCTGCCACCTTACCGAAATCGGCGACAAGATGCATCGTGTCACGCAGGCGAGCGAGGAGGTTGAGGCGGTTGGCGCGGATCGCCGGGTCGGGGTCGTTGACCAGCACCTTGTCGAAGAACGCATCGACCGGGGCGCGAAGGCCGGCGAGGGCCGTGATGGCGCTAGCGTAATCGTCCTTGGCCAAGCGGGCGGCGACGCCGTCATGAGTCATCCCGATGAGCGATGCGAGTTCACTTTCCTCCGGGGCCATTGGGGTGGCGGAGTCGATGTCGCCGGTATAGGTCTTGCCGTCCTTCTTTTCCTCGGCGGCGAGGATATTGGCGGCGCGCTTATAGCCGGCGAGAAGCGCCTTGCCGTCTTCGGTATCGAGGAGCGAGCCCAAAGCTTGGGCTTTGCTGACCATGTCCACAACTGACGAACCTGTTAGGAGGGAGCCTGTGGTCCGCACGGCCACCACGATGTCGGGAGCGATTCCCTCATCACGTAACTGTACAGTGAGCCGTTCGTCCATAAAGTCCATCAGTTCGGTGGTTACATCGCGGTCACGGGCATTCTGGTTTGGAATAGTGCCTAAATGATCCGTCACAAGAGGACGCAGTCCACTCGGCATTTTAGCAGCCAGCGCTATCCGGATCACACCGAGCGCAGCGCGGCGCAGCGCATACGGATCCTTCGAGCCCGTAGGCTTTTCGTCTATGGCCCAGAAGCCGGTGAGAATATCGAGCTTGTCGGCCAGGGCGACGGCGACCGAGACTGGGTTGGACGGCACGCGGTCGGAGGGGCCGAGGGGTTTGTAATGCTCCTCAATGGCGGTAGCGACTTCGGGCTTTTCTCCCTGAGCCAGGGCGTAATAGCGGCCCATCAGGCCTTGCAGTTCGGGGAATTCGCCGACCATGCCGGTGGGAAGATCCGCCTTGGCAAGACGGGCGGCGCGCTTGGCGTCTTCCACATCGGCGCCGACCAGCGGGGCGATCTCGGCGGCGAGCTTTTCGATGCGCGCGACGCGCTCGGCCTGGGTGCCGAGCTTGGCGTGGAAGACCACGTCCTCGAGCTTGGGCAAATTGTCGGCGAGCGGAGCTTCGAGGTCGGTTTCGTAGAAGAATTTGGCGTCGGAAAGCCGGGCGCGGATGACGCGCTCATTGCCCGCGACGATGGTCTTGCCGTCGTCCTCGGCGATGAGGTTGGAGGTCAGGATGAATTTGTTGGCAAGCTTTCCGGTCGCCGCATCGCGCAAGCAGAAGCATTTCTGGTTGGCGCGGATGGTGGCGATGATCGCCTCCTCGGGCACGGAGAGGAAGGTTTCGTCGAACGTCCCCATCATGACGACCGGCCATTCGACCAGTCCGGCCACCTCTTCGAGGAGGCCTTCATCGACGATCAGGTCCAGCCCCTGGGCGAAAGCGAGCTGTTCGGCGTCGGTTTTGATGATTTCCTTGCGGCGGTCGATATCGAGGACGACCTTGGCCTTTTCGAGCGCCTGCACGTAATCGTCGAAGCGGCGGACCTTGATGGCATCGGGCGCCATGAAGCGGTGGCCGAATGTGGTGTTGCCCGCGGAAATCGCATCGAGTTCGAAGGACACGATTTCGGGCTCCTCACCTTCGGGGCCGAAGGTTGCGGTGATGGCGCGTAGCGGGCGCACCCATTCGAGCCGGCCACTGCCCCAGCGCATGGGCTTGCCCCAAGGGAAGGATTTGACGGTCGAAGGCAGCACGTCCTTGAGGATGTCGAGGGCGGGAGCGCCCTTTTTTTCGATCACCGCGACGTAGAAATCGCCTTTTTTCTCATCGGACTGGACCTTGGCCTGATCGATGCTTTCGAGCCCGGCGGCGCGCAGGAAACCATCGATCGCCTGCTGCGGCGCGCCGACCTTGGGGCCCTTGCGCTCCTCGCGGGTGTCCGGCGAAGCGGCGGGCAGGCCGGTGACCGTCAGGGCGAGGCGGCGCGGGGTCGCGAAGGCGCCAGCGCTTTCATAGACCAGCCCCTTTTCGACCAGCGCATCGGTAACGGCCTTCTTGAGGTCCTCGGCCGCCCGGCGCTGCAGGCGCGCGGGGATTTCCTCGGAGAAAAGCTCAAGCAGCAATTCGGGCATGGTCGGGGCCTTGGAAACTGGAATTCGTGCGGGCCGAACGGGTAGCAGGGGAGCGGGAAAATGTCCATTGGCGCATGCGGAGATGCCCGACGGTCCTTGGGCCTCGGTCGATGACTGGATAGACGGCATGGGGCGATGAACGCCTCGTGCTGTATTTGTTAGTATGAAGCTTCCATCGCCCCATGCGTCCGGGATTTTGGGCTTATGGCGGCTTCTCGGGCTGGGGGTTGTTGAGAGTTTTTAGTGGGTCGGTTGGTCGAACCGAAAAAGTGGGGACCACTTTTTCTGCCAACCTCCCGGCCGTCCCCTCGCTGCCCCTCCGGGTTTCCCCGGTGCGACGTGGGAGTGATTGGATTGGTGGTCCGCTCACACCTTTTATCCACATCCGGCCATCTGTCCGCTTTGGGCCTTCCCCACGGCGACCCGTGAGGAACCCGAACCGATCCCGCCCAAACGTTCGTAGCGCTTGCGTCCATATGCGCGGGGTCGTGGAGGGAGTATGGGGGAAGTGCAGAGGGCGGGGATAAGTTTTTGGCGCGGGTGTCTGTGGAAGCTCAGCGCCCCCCTCATCCCCTGCCATTCGAGCGTAGCTCTCATGGCCTTCTCACCTCCAATCGTGCCACCGGCACGATTGGCCAAAGGACGGTTCGAAGTCTCCCACCAGGGGAGAAGGGGGCTCTTTGGGGGAGCGTTTGGGGCATCCCGCAAGCTCCGTGTTGGCGTTTGTTCCTCTTACCCTTCCCCTGGTGGGAGAAGGTGGCCGCGAAGCGGTCGGATGAGGGGACAGCATATCAACAGTCACCATGGTGATTGCTGAAGCTCGACGCACTCCTCATCCGACCTTTCGCTTTCAGCGAAAGCCCCGGCAATCCGCAGCATTGCCAGCGGTGCGGGAGAGGTTTGGGGACACACTCCTGCCGAGGGCGTGGAGGTCTTGCGGGTCTCCGGGTCGAGCCCGAAGACGACGAGAGTGGGGCGGTGCCGCGGCAAGAGCCGAGGGCGGCCCGCATACCTTGCCCCGGGTCAAGTCCGGGGACACGGTGGGGGTGGAGGAGGTGAATGAAAACATCAAACGTTTTTCGGCACTCCACCTCTCGTTCGTCATTGTCGGGCTTGACCCGACAATCCGGAAGACTGCCGGCGGTGCGGGAGAGGTGCGGGACCTTCAACGGAGAGCGATTACTGCCCATGCCGCGACCTGCGCTATGCCTCGGGTGCGCGTTTGCCCGAGAGCAGGGCGTAGATGGCCATGGCGTGGCCGTGGCCGAGGTCGAAATCAGACTTGATCCATTCGACTACCGCGCCGGCCTTGATGCCGGGTTTGAGGCGTCCGTTTTCCGACAGGCCACGTGCGTCGGCCATGCGCATGAAATCGTCCGGCCCCAGACCGGTTTTGGTCTTGATGGTGTTGAGGTATCCCTGAAACGACATTGCTGTTCCCTTGCGTTGGACGTGTCACAAGCCAGGACGTTCCATAGCGCGTACACCCGACAGACGATTGGGAAATTATTCGACGTACCGCGCCAGATTGGCGAGACTGGAGGCAAGGCCGGCGGCGTGGTCGGCTGCCGAGATGCCTGAGGGGACGTTTTCTGCGGTGACGGTCACCAATGTGCTCTCACCCTCGGGTGCGAGCGACCAGGTCATGGTCATGGTGCCGGAAAAGGCATCGTCCTCGGAATCGAAATCGATGTACTGGACGACGCGGCGGCCAGGTTCGAGGGCGCCGTAGCGGGCGGTGGCGATATCGGAGTTCTCAGTGCTCTTGGCCGAGGCTGGCGCGGGATCGCCATAGATCAGTTCCATGCGATAACCGCCGCCCTCGCGGGCATCGAAGGCGTGCATGACCCCACGCATGCCCTCCGGCGGCAGCCAGGCGACAAGCGCGTCGGGATCGATCATGGCGGCGTAGACGAGTTCGGACGAAGCATGGATAAGGCGCGAAGCAGTATCGGTGCGCCCTGCCCCGGTCATGGCTCAGTAAGCCCGCGCCGTGCAGAATTCGGGGACGCCGAAGAGGATATCGCGCTCGAGCGAGGCGGGGATGTCGGCGAGCGCAGCTCGGGCGGCTTCCGCGTGGCGTTCGGCCTTGGCCATGGTGTCGCGCAACGTTCCGTAACTGGTGAGGATGGCGCCGATTTCGGCCAGCTCGGCATCGCCGGAGTTGGCGTTGCCAAGCGCGGTTTCGATGGTGCGGCGCTCGGCGGCGGTGGCGTGCTGGAGGGCGAGGATGATCGGCAGGGTCATCTTGCCCTCGCGCAGATCGTCACCCGTGTTTTTGCCCAGGGCGCCGCGCGCGCCGCCATAATCGAGCACGTCGTCGACGAGCTGGAAGGCCATGCCCAGCTCGCGGCCATAGCTCGCCAGAGCCAGTCGGGCGGTGTTGTCGGCTCCGCCGGCCATGGCGCCCACTTCGGTGGCCGCTTCAAAGAGTGTCGCGGTCTTGGCGTGGATGATCTTTTCGTAGTCTTCGGGCGTCGTCGAAAGATCTCCGGCCTTGGCGAGCTGGAAGACCTCGCCCTCGGCGATGATCGCGGCGGCGCGGGACAGCACGCCCAGAGCCTCAAGATCGCCCGATTCCACCATCATCAAAAATGCCTGGCCGAGCAGGAAATCGCCCACCAGCACCGAGGCCTGATTGCCCCAGATGGTGCGGGCGGCGGGGCGGCCCCGGCGCATGTCGCTCTCATCGACCACATCGTCGTGCAGGAGCGTGGCGTTGTGCATGAACTCGACGGCGGCGGCGAAGCGGATTTCATTGCCGCGGGCGCGGCCGAACAGGGCGGAAGCGGCCAGGGTGAGCATGGGGCGCAGGCGCTTGCCGCCGGCCTCGATCAGGTGATTGGCGACTTCGGGAACCATATCCACCGGGCTATCGGAGCGCGACAGAATCAGGCGATTGACCGCCTCCATGCCTGCGGCGGTTGCCCCGGTCAGGTGATCGATCACAGCCGAGGCATCGTCCACGGGTCTGGGCGCCAGATTCTCAACCGCCATGAGCCTACATTCTCCAGTAAGGCGCGCGCTGGCCCGCCTTGACGCAGTGATTTAATACTGGCCCGAACACCAGCAGGACTGTTGCGCCTATGTCGGTAAACCAGCCGCCCGGATTTGTAAAACGCCAAGAGCGCAAGGCGGATGCGTTTCTTGGTGGTAAATTGTCGATAATCCAGCCCGAAAAGGGATTTCGCGCGGGGCTCGACTCGGTGCTGCTGGGCGCCAGCGTGCCCGAGGGGACGCATCGACTGCTCGACCTGGGGGCCGGCGCCGGGGTGGCAGCACTCTGCGCCCTCGCTCATTCGGATGCCCTTTCGGCAACGCTTGTCGAAAACAATGGCGACATGGCCGCGCTGGCGACGGAAAACATCGCCGCCAACGGTCTTTCGGACCGCGCCCATGTTCTGGAAATCAACGCCACGGCCACAGGAGCCGAACGCCGGGCGCTGGGACTGGCCACCGACAGCTTCGACGTGGTGATCGCCAATCCGCCGTTTTTCGAGGCCGGAACGCAGGCGCCCGATCCGGGCCGGGCGGCGGCGCGGCACACGGATGGCGAAGTGGGTGGCTGGATACGCACGGCGGTCTCGTGCGCCCATGCCAAGGGCGAGGTGATCTTCATCCATCTCGCCCAGGTGCTGCCGCAACTTCTGGCCGCGTTCGATGCGCGCATGGGCGCAATAAACGTGCTACCGATCGCATCCCGCCCAGGCCAGCCCGCCAGCCGCGTTCTCGTGCGGGGGCGAAAAGGCTCGCGCGCGCCCATGCGGCTGCTGCCGCCACTGGTGGTGCATGGGGAAAGCGGCAACAGGTTTGCCGAACCGGTGCGATCGATCCTGCGCGGAGAGGCGCGGCTGGACTGGCAGGAATAGAAATCAATGCCTAAATGGAAGCGACAAAGCCCCGCTGGAGAGGATCATGACCGCATTGGCCGACACCGAAACCGACGCCCCCAAGCGTCCCTGGTATAAAAGGCTGTTCGGCAATGGAGGGCCGATCATTCCCGTGGTGCGGCTGCAGGGGGTGATTTCCCACGAACTCAAACCCGGCCGGCTCAACATCGCCAGCGTCGCGCCGATGCTCAAGAAGGCGTTCGCGATCAAGAAAGCGCCGGTGGTGGCGATCGTCGTCAACTCGCCGGGCGGATCGGCGGTGCAATCGCGGCTGATCGCCGAGCACATCCGCCAGCTTGCGGCGGAAAACGACAAGAAGGTGCTGGTCTTCGTCGAGGATGCGGCCGCTTCGGGCGGCTATTTCATCGCGACGGCCGGCGACGAGATCATCGCCGACCCCTCCTCGCTGGTGGGCTCGATCGGGGTCATCTATGCCGGGTTCGGGTTCGTCGAGGCGCTGGAAAAGCTTGGCGTCACGCGCCGGCTCTATACGGCAGGGCAGAACAAATCGACGCTCGATCCCTTCCTGCCGGAGAAGGAGGAGGATATCGAGCGGATCAAGCGGATGGAGCTCGATATCCACGAAGTGTTCATCGACTACGTCAAGGCGCGGCGCGGGGGCAAGATCGCCCTGCCCGATGACGAGGTGTTCACAGGCGAATTCTGGACGGCCAAGCGCGGCGTGGCGATGGGGCTGGTGGATACGCTGGGGAATCTGCACGGCACGCTGCGCGAGCGGTTCGGCAAGGACTACCAGGTCAAGCCGATCAGCCAGAAGAAGGGGCTGATCCAGCTTCCGAGCTTCGGGCTCTCCGCGAGCCTTTCGCCCGATCTGGCCGGCGAGTTGCTGGCCCGGGTGGAGGACCGGGCGCTCTGGTCACGTCTGGGGCTGTGATATGTCGCTGAGCTTTCTCGTCACATTGCTGGTGGTGCTGCTGATCGGACTGGGCGTTCGGTCGATCCTGCGCGATTGGCGCAAGAAATTCGCCGAGGACGATGCCCAGACCGAAGCGCGGCGGCGGGCGCAGATCGAGCGCAACAAGGCCGAGGTGAAATCGGGAGGCGTCGTGACGCTCGAGCGCGGCGAGGATGGGGTCTACCGGCCGGGGAAGGAATAAACCTCAGTAGTGGAAGCGCAATTGGGCGATTTCGAGAGCCTGCGACTCCCGTGAACCCGATATCCTATAGACGAGGCGATGTTCGCGCGTGATGCGGCGCGACCACCAGCCGGTGAGATCGCCCTTGAGCGGTTCGGGCTTTCCTCTTCCTTTGAACGGGTGGCGGCGGCATTCCTCCAAAAGATCGTTGATCTTGCGCAGTAGTTCGAGATCGTGCTCGAGGAAGTGCAGATAATCGTCCCACGCGCCGGTGGAAAAGACCAGCCTCACGGCTTGATGAGATCGCGTTCGGTACCTTTGCCGGCGTCGAGCTCGGCAATGGACTCCCGCAGGGCCTGAGCGTTGGCGGGGGTCGACAAAAGATACAGCGTCTCGTTGATCGCCGACCAATCTTCAAGCGACACCACGACGACAGCTTCACCCTTGCGGCGGGTCACCACCACCTCCTCATGGTCGTTGATGGCGCGATCCATCACATCCTTGAAGTTGGCCCGGGCATCGGAATAGGTCATCACCGACATTGGTGGCTCCTGCGTTGCGAGAGCTATATATGTACGCAGACCTGTACAAGTCAAGCAATCTCGCGACCGCTTGACCGCACATCGAGCCCCAACTACGGTCGCGCCGCTTCACTTGTAGGATTTGACGATCGACAATGACCGACGCCGTTTCGCCCCATATGGACCCCAGGAATTCGTTCCAGGGGCTTATCCTGACACTGCAGAAGTTCTGGGCGGATCAGGGCTGCGTCATTCTGCAACCCTATGACATGCAGATGGGCGCCGGGACGTTCCATACGGCGACGACCTTGCGCGCGCTGGGGCCCAAGCCGTGGAACGCGGCCTATGTGCAGCCGTCGCGACGGCCGACGGACGGGCGCTATGGGGAAAACCCCAACCGGCTGCAGCACTATTATCAGTTCCAGGTGATTTTGAAGCCCTCGCCGGCCAATATCCAGGAGCTCTACCTGCAATCGCTGGCAGCGATCGGGCTCGATGCCAAGCTGCATGACATCCGGTTCGTCGAGGACGATTGGGAAAGCCCCACGCTGGGCGCCTGGGGGCTGGGCTGGGAGTGCTGGTGCGACGGCATGGAAGTGAGCCAGTTCACCTATTTCCAGCAGGTGGCTGGGTTCGAATGCTCGCCGGTGCCGGGGGAAATCACCTACGGGCTTGAGCGGCTGGCCATGTATGTGCAGGGGGTCGAAAACGTCTACGACCTCAATTTCAACGGCCGCGATGGAGACCAAAAAGTCACCTATGGCGACGTGTTCCTGCAAAACGAGCAGGAGTTCTCGAAATACAATTTCGAGGCCGCCGATACCGAGATGCTGTTCCGGCACTTCAAGGACGCCGAGGATGAATGCAAGGCGATCCTTGCCAAGGGAGTGGATGGCGAACGCCAGACCATGGCGGTGCCGGCCTATGAGCAGGTGATCAAGGCCAGCCACACCTTCAACCTGCTCGACGCGCGCGGGGTGATCTCGGTGACCGAGCGGCAGAGCTATATCCTGCGCATTCGCGAATTGGCCAAGGCCTGCGGCGAGGCGTGGCTGAAAACCGCCGGCGGCGGAGCAGCCTAAAGCCGGTCGTTCCAACCCGTTGATCTTACGCGCCCATGGTGCCACTCTCCCCGCATCGGGGACGCGGGCGAAAGAGTGCGGCGATGGAATGGATTATCCTGATCTTGGCCGTGGCCGTTATCGGCTACGCCATCTATGTCTACAACATGCTGGTGCGGAACCGGCAGCTTGTGGAGGAGGGCTGGTCGGGGATAGATGTGCAGCTCAAGCGCCGCGCCGATCTCATTCCCAACATGCTCGAAACCGTCAAAGGCTATATGGCCCATGAGCGCGAGACGCTGCAGGCGGTGACCGATGCGCGTGCCGCGGTGCAGGCGGCGCAGAACGGATCGCCCGCCGAGCGCGGTCACGCCGAAGGGCTTCTGTCAGGTGCACTGGGGCGGCTGTTTGCCGTGGCGGAGGCCTATCCCGACCTCAAGGCCAACACCAATTTCATCGAGTTCCAGACCGCGCTCCAGACGGTGGAAGACGAAATCCAGATGTCGCGGCGCTATTACAATGGCGCGGTCCGCAATCTCAACATCGCCGTGGAATCGTTCCCTTCCAATCTGGTTGCCGGCGCGTTCCGGTTCGAAAAGGCCGAATATTTCGAGCTGGAGAACGAAGCCGATCGCGCCGTTCCGCAGGTCAAATTCTGACGGCAATGGTGCGACTGCTTTTCGCCCTGCTGCTCGTCCTTACCGCCGGCCCGGTGCTGGCGCGAGAGGAAATCCGGCAGTTCGACGTGACCTTCGAGGTCGCGGTGGATGGCTCGGTTACCATTACCGAGACGATCACCGTTAACGCCGAAGGCAACAGCATAAGGCGCGGCATTTTCCGCGATGTGCCAACACGCCTTGCCACCCCCGATGGCCGGACGATCCGGCTGCCGTTCGAGGTGATCTCGGTGATGCGCAACGGGGCGAGCGAGCCCTATGAGGTCGAGGGCATCGATGGCGGACAGCGGATCCGGATCGGGTCGGCAGACGCCCTGCTCCGCCCCGGCATTCACGAGTACCAGATCACCTATCGCATGGATCGGGCGGCGCGCATGTTCGCCGATCACGACGAATTTTACTGGAATGCGACGGGCAATTACTGGGATTTTCCGATCCTCGCGGCCACTGCCCTGGTGCGCTTGCCCAACGGCGCACAGATTACCGAACTCAACGCCTATACGGGCAGCCAGGGCGGAGCGGGAGCGGACGCACGAAACGAGCGGTTGAGCGACAACGAAGCCCGGTTCACCCTCACCCGGCCGCTGGCGCCGCGCGAGGGCCTCACGGTTTCGGTGGCGTTCGAAAAAGGCGTTCTGGTTCCGCCGCAAGGCACCGATGCCGCACTGTTGTGGCTTTCGGATTACCGCGACTATGTGGTTCCATTGGTGTTGCTGCTGATCGTCGTCGCCTACAATGGGCTGGCATGGAACGCCATTGGGCGCGATCCGGCCAAGGGCGTCATCATCCCGCGCTTTTATCCGCCCAAGGATTTTTCCCCCGCGCTGGTCCACTACGTCCACCGCATGGGCTGGAGCAACTCGGGCTGGGCGGCGTTTTCGGCGGCGCTGGTGTCCCTGGCGGTCAAGGAGCTGGTCGAAATCGGCAAGGCGGGAAAGAAGACGACGCTGACGGTTACCGGCAAACAGCCGGAACAGACGTTGCCGCCCGGCGAGGCGGTGATATTTAACGATCTCAAATCCATGAGCCCGGTGACGATCGACAAGACGTCCGGCCCCCGTCTCAACAAAACCCGTTCCGCCTTTATCGGTGCGCTCGAGGCCGAGAACCGCCAGGTCTATTTCAACAACCATCTGGTCTATACGATCATCGGGGTGGCGATCGGGCTCGCCAGCCTGGTCATCATGGTGCTGTTGGGCGTTCTCGATCCGGTCTTCGTGTTCGTTACCGCCTTTGCCGCGATTTTTCTTTCGAGCGTCGGGCTGGGCGCGCGCACCCTCTGGCAGGGGAGAGGTATCGGGCGGTTTCTGGCAGCGGCCATTGTGGGCATCTTTCTGTTCAATGCGGGCGCCTTCGCCGTCGATGTTTTCGACGCCCGCTGGATCGACTTTCCCTTCGTTGCAGCCATCACCATCATTGCGGTCACCCTGCTTTTCGGCATCCTGATGCGCGCACCCACCGTGCATGGACGCAAGGTGATGGATGAGATCGAGGGGTTCAGGATGTATCTCGATACGGCTGAAAAGGAGCGGCTCAACTTCCAGGACGAACCCGAAATGAGCGTCGCCCGCTTTGAGACCATCCTCCCCTATGCCATGGCGCTGGGGGTAGAAAAGCCGTGGTCGGAACGGTTCGAGAACGACCTCTCCCGCAGCGCGGTCCGGGATGCGCCGGCCGGGTACTCTCCGCATTGGTATAGCGGCGGGAATTTCTCGGCGGGAAGTTTCGCGCAGACCATGGGCGGGGTCGCCACCGGATTGAGTGCGGCCATGATCGCCTCCCAGCCCCAGGCTTCGAGTTCGTCGGGCACGGGCGGTGGCGGATTTTCCGGCGGTGGCGGTGGCGGCGGTGGTGGCGGCGGCTGGTAGACCTGGCTCGGCCTCTACCCGGTCACGCATCCAGCAGCGGCGTTGCCGCTACCCAATAGCCGGCGAATGTTTCCCGCAGATCGTGGGCGGCCTGGTGTGCCGCGGCGGCGCTGCCGTAGAGGCCGAAACAGGTGGCGCCCGAGCCGGACATGCGGGCGGTGACACAGCCCGGCGTTGTGGCGATGGCCGCAATGATGGTGCCGATGGCTGGTACCAGCTGGGTAGCCGGCTCTTCGAGGTCGTTGCGGGTATCGGCAAGCCAGAGCGAGAGCAGCGCAGCCCGCTCGATCGGATCGGGCATGTCCGGCATTGGCGGATTGTGCTTTTTGGAGAGCTTGCGGAATACGTCCGGGGTGGAGACTTCCTCGAGCGGATTGACCAGGACCAGATGCATCTGAGGAAAATCCGGCAGGGGGATGATTTCCTCGCCGATGCCGCCAACCTCGCAGGGGCGGCTTAAGAGACACATGGGCACATCCGCCCCCAGCGTTGCCGCCAGGGCGAAAAGCTCGGCATCGGCGGGCGGGGTTTGGCTCATACGGGCGAGGATGCGCAGCACCGCCGCCGCATCGGCCGAGCCGCCACCCAGCCCGGCCGCGACGGGCAGGTGCTTTTCGAGATGGATCTCGATGCCTTCTGGCAGGTGATCGGGGAAACGCGCGCGATATTTTTCCAGCGCCCGCAGAACGAGATTGGAGCGGCCATTGGGCAGGTCGGCGCCGAACGGGCCCGACAGCGTCAGCCGGTCGCGCCGGGCTGGCGTGACGGTCACCAGATCGGCCAGTTCGGTAAAGACGCAGAGCGTATGGAGAAGGTGAAAACCGTCCTCGCGCCGGCCCACGACGTGCAATGCAAGATTGACCTTGGCCGGGGCGGGCTCGCTGAGCGGTTCGCGCATCAATCCTCTATCGGCGCGTCCGGGTCGAGCCCGTTGAGCAATTTGGGCGTCGCCCGCTCGGTGACCACTCCATCCTCATCGACATCGATGGCGATACGCCACTGGAACATGGCCTCGCGCTCACGCCCCGCCGTCCAGTAGACGTCCCCTAGGTGGTCGTTGATCTCGGGATCGGCAGGCAGGATCTGCACCGCCTTTTCGAGCACCTCGACGGCCTCATCGACCCGCCCGAGCTTGTAGAAGGCCCAGCCAAGGCTATCGACGATGTAGCCGTTCATGGGCGCAAGCTCGACGGCCCGCTCGATCATGCCGAGCGCTTCCTCGAGGTTCATGCCGCGATCGACCCAGGAATAGCCCAGATAGTTGAGAACGTCAGGGTGGTTGGGGAACAGCTCGAGCGCCTGGAGGAAATCGGCCTCCGCCAGATCCCACTCCCCGGCCCGCTCATAGGCGATGCCGCGGACGTAGAAGAAGCGCCAATCGTTGCGGCGTGGGGGATCGAGCCGCTCGATGATCTCCGAATAGGCGGCGGCGGCTTCTTCCCAGCGCTGGTCATAGCGCAGGGTGTCGCCCAAAATGCCGAAGACTTCCTGATTGTCGGGGTAAGAACGCGTGATGTTCTGGAGGCGGGAAATCGCCGCGTCCCGGTCGCCGCGCAGGTCGAAATTTTCCGCAAGCCGCACCAGCGCGTTCACGTAGAGGGGCGAATCGGACGGCACGGCGGAGAAGATCTCGTCGGCGGTATCGTACTGGCCGGCGCTGGCGAGCAGTTCGCCCAGCGAGATCGAAATGATCGAGGCTTCGGGGTCGAGATAGGTGGCGAGCTGGAGGAACCCGACGCCAAGCTGGAGCGAGCCATCGCGGGCCAGCGCGGTGCCCAGCCCGTGCAGCATTTCGGCAGCGCCCGATTGCACCGAGCCGGCGAAAAGCCCGGGGCGGCGGCCCTCGGCGATGGGGTCGCGCAGGACGTCGACCACAGGATGCTCGATGCCCTGGGAAGCAAAATGGTCGAGCACGGCCTGAGCGTCCTCGAACCGGCCGGCATTGCCGAGAATGCGGATATAGGCCTCGGCGATCCGGGGCACGAGCGGGTCGATCTCATAGGCCTGGCGGGCAAGTTCGATGGCCGTTTCCCGATCGCCGGCCACATCGGCGATGATGGCGCGGTGGAAGACGATGAATTCGTCGAATCCGCCCTGGGCCACCCTGTCGAGAATGTCGTTGGCGGCGGCGAGATCGCCTTCGCCCACCTTGGCCCAGGCGCGCGTGATGCCGCCGATGATGCCGATCAGCGAAGCCTCGGGAACGCGCGACAGCATCTGGTCGGCGGAAGCATAGCGCCGCTGCTTGAGGGCCACCGTGCCCAGCACCAGATGCGCCAGCTCGTCATCGGGGTTGAGGTCGAGCACGTGCTGGGCCATCGAGGCGGCTTCGGAAATGTTTCCAGCCAGGAGGTAAGCGAGGAAAGCCTGGCTCGAATAGATCTCGTTGTCCCAATCGGCGCGGGCGGCCTCCACGAACAGCGATGCAGCGCGGTCCGCATCGAGGGCGTCCAGGGCGGCGAGGCCGGCTAGATAGCTGCCCACCGCGCTGCCGCCGGGGGCGGTCTGCAGCACTTCCTGCTGCGCCAGGGGCGAAGATACCGGAACGCTGATGGAAAGCGCGGCAACGATCAGTACGTGGATCGGCCGTTTGAAGAGGTTTAGCACGATTGTTCCCGAACTCCTCGCTTGCGGGCCTTATACCCTCGGTTCGATAGCCAAACGCGGCAAGATTGTCGATTGTTGGGCGTATCGGTTAACGTGATCTTTTCCCGCAAGCGCGCCCGCGCTGCAAGCGCGGGAGGCATCACATTCCCGAGTAGTTGGGGCCGCTTCCCCCTTCGGGGGGGACCCAGTTGATGTTTTGCGCCGGGTCCTTGATGTCGCAGGTCTTGCAGTGCACGCAATTCTGGGCGTGGATGCGGAAAACCGGCTCTCCCCCCTCCTCGGTCACCTCGTAGACGCCGGCCGGGCAATAAAGCGGCGCGGGCTCGCCATATTTGGGCAGGTTGTCGCGAATCGGAATGTCGGGGTCGGTGAGGCGCAGGTGAACCGGCTGGTCCTCGTCATGGGCGATGTTGGCGCGGTAAACCGATTCGGAGCGCGAGAAGGTGGTCTTGCCGTCCGGGCGGGGGTAAGCGATCGGGGTCACTTCGCAGATCGGCTTGAGCCTGGCGAAATCGGGCTTGTCAAAAACCAGCCGGCCCAGCGGGGAGCGCCTGGCGAGGCTCGACACCCACATGTCGGCACCCGCCAGCCCCACGCCGACGTAAATCCCGAGCTTGGACCAGAGCGGCTTTACCGCCCGAACAGGGTAGAGATCGTTGCGGATGCCGCTCGTGAGCACCGCCTCGTCCAGCGTCTCGATGGCATCGTTGGCGCGGCCGGCCGCGATGGCGGCGGCGACTTCCCGTGCGGCGGCCATACCCGAGCGGATGGCGTTGTGGATGGCCTTGAGGCGCGGCACGTTCATGAAGCCCGCCGAGCAGCCGATGAGCGCGCCGCCTGGAAAGGCGAGCTTAGGGATCGATTGCCAGCCGCCCGAGGTGAGTGCCCGGGCCCCATAGGAGATGCAGGTCGCGCCCTCAAGGAGCCCGGCGATCCGGGGATGGCGCTTGAAGCGCTGGAACTCGTCATAGGGCGAGAATGTGGGGTTTTCATAGTCGAGATGGGCGACCAGCCCGAGATAGATGCGGTTGTCGCCGGCGTGATAGCAGAACCCGCCGCCGCTGGTGGCGCTGTCGAGGGGATAGCCCATGAAGTGCTCGACCTTGCCAGGCTGGTGCCTTGCCGGATCGATCTCCCAGATTTCCTTGATGCCCAGACCGTATTTCTGCGGCGCGCGGCCCTCGTCGAGCCCGAACTTGCGGATCAGGTGCTTGGCAAGCGAGCCGCGCGCGCCTTCGGCAATCAGGGTGTATTTGGCGCGCAGTTCTATGCCGGGGGTGAAGGTGGGTTTTGGCGTGCCGTCGCGGGCGATGCCCATATCGCCGGTGACGATGCCGAGGATTTCACCATTCTCGCCGGTTATGAAATCGGCGGCGGCGGTGCCGGGGAAAATATCCACGCCCAGCGCCTCGGCACGCTCGGCCAGCCAGCGGCAGAGATCGCCCAGCGAGATGATCACCGCACCCTTGGTCTTCATGATCGGCGGAATCAGCAGGTTGGGAAAGGTGATCGCCGATTTTTCGGTGAGGTAGACGAAACTGTCCTCGGTGACCGCGGGCCCCACCGGCGCGCCCTGCTCGCGCCAATCGGGGATGAGCGCATCGAGCCCGGCGGGATCCATGACGGCGCCCGAAAGGATGTGTCCGCCGATATCGGCGGATTTTTCCACGACGACGATTTCGAGATCGGGCGAATTCTGTTTGAGCGCGATGGCGGCGGAAAGACCGGCGGGGCCGGCGCCGACGATCACCACGCCGGTTTCCATGGTCTCGCGTTCGATCGCGTCGGTCATCGTTTGGCATCCCGAGTGAGGTGGCAGGCTTTGCGCCGGTGTGACATAACAAGGATCGCCATGGCAAATCGACAGCTAAATCGCGAGGAAATTCTGGCCGCGCTCGACTGGTACGTCGCAGCGGGGGTGGATATTGCCGTGGGCGAGGTGCCGGTGGACCGGTTCGCGCAGTCCGCGATCAAGCCCGCTGCGTCGGTACGCCGGGTGCTGCCCACCCCCGCGCCGCAACCCGTCGGCCGCCCTGCCCCGGCGGCGGCAGCAGGGGCAACTGATGCGGACCCCGACCAGGCGCGGGCGCTGGCGGCGAGTGCCGGAACGCTCGACCAGTTGCGCGAGATGCTGGCTGATTTCGACGGCTGCGGGCTCAAGCTTCGGGCGACCAATCTCGTCTTTGCCGACGGCAACCCCGAGGCCGACATCATGCTGGTCGGCGAAGCGCCGGGGCGCGACGAGGATCTGCAGGGCAAGCCGTTCGTCGGGCGCTCGGGGCAATTGCTCGACAGAATGCTGGGCGCGATCGGGCTGGACCGCACCAAGGTCTATATCGCCAACACAGTGCCCTGGCGTCCGCCGGGGAACCGCACGCCCTCCCCCTCCGAGGTCGCCGTCTGCCTGCCGTTTCTCTACCGGCAGATTGAGCTGGTGGCGCCCAAGGTGCTGGTCGCACTGGGCGGCGCTTCGGCTTCGACGCTGTTTGAAACCGATACCGGGATCACCCGCCTGCGCGGGCAATGGCGGGATTTGACCATCGGCGCGCACACCATGCGCGCCGTCGCCACGCTCCACCCGGCCTATCTGCTGCGCCAACCGGCCGCCAAGCGGCTGGCCTGGCAGGACCTGCTCTCGATCAAGACCGCGCTGGGCCAATAGCCCGCAGCGGAGCCAATCGGCTTCGAGTGCCGTTAGGGTCTTATGCGCTTTTCAAATATATTGTAACTTACGAAATTACATAATATACCGTTACGATATAACGGTTCAGCATGGACCGGCTCATCGTTCAGCTTACGGAGTTTCTTCCCATGGATCATGACGTCATCATCGTCGGCGGCAGCTATTCGGGCATGGCCGCCGGCCTTCAGCTCCTGCGGGCACGACGGCGCGTGCTGGTGATCGACGCCGGCGAGCGGCGCAATCGCTTCGCCAGCCATTCGCATGGATTCCTGACCCAGGATGGCACGCCTCCTGATGTGATCGCGGCCAAGGCGCGCGAGCAGCTCGAGGCCTATCCCACGCTTGAGTGGCGGGAAACCAAAGCCACCGCCGCGCGCCAGATCGATGGCGGCTTTGCGATCGAAACCGAAGGCGGCGAAACCGTCACCGCGCGCCGGCTCGTCCTTGCGCTGGGTGTTTCCGATGCGCTTCCCGAGATCGAAGGGCTTAAGGAGCGCTGGGGCAAGCACGTTTTCCATTGCCCCTATTGCCATGGCTACGAACTCAACCAAGGGCGGATCGGAGTGATCGGTGTGGGCGAATTGTCCATGCACCAAGGCACCATGCTTCCCGATTGGGGCGACACCACCTTTTTGATCAACGGATCGTTCGAGCCCAATCACGAGCAGACGCAGATGCTCGATCAGCGCTGCGCCAAGACCGAGACGGGCAAGATCGTCCGCATCAGCGGTGAGGCCGATGTCGAGCTGGAGGATGGACGCGTCTTGAATTTCGATGGCCTGTTCGTAGCCTCGCGGATCGAGCCCGCCAGCCCGCTCGCCGAGCAGCTCGGCTGCGATTTCGAGGATTCGCCCATCGGCCGCCACATCGCGACCAATCAAATGAAGGAAACCAGCGTGCCCTTCGTCTTCGCCTGCGGCGATGCCGCCCGCATGGCCGGCTCGATCGCGCTGGCCGTGGGCGACGGCGCCCAAGCCGGCGCCGGCGTGCATCACTCGCTGATGTTCAGATAGCCAGCGCTATGCCGGGCTCGACACCTTGCGCACCTTGGCCCTGTCGAGCCCGAGCCTGTGCTCGCGATAGATGATGAAGATGCCGGCGGCCGTGACGATCGTACCGCCGATCAGCATTTCGACCGTGGGGATTTCGCCGAACACCAGAAAGCCGACGGCGATCGAGAGGATCATCGAGGAATATTCGAAAGGGGCGACTGTGGTGATGTCGGCGTGGCGATAGCTTTCGGTCAGAAGGATCTGGGCCACCCCGCCAGCGATGCCCGCCGCGATGAGGATCAGCGCCTCCTCGATGCTGAGCGGCACCCAGCCCAACGGGATCGACGCCAGCCCGATCACCGCCGAGACGATCGAGAAATAGATCACGATGGTCGAGCTGCGCTCGGTCTTGACCAGATTGCGGACCGTGAGCATGGCGGTGGCCGAAATCATGCACGCGACGAAGGCGGCCACCGCGCCCTCGGCCTGCGGGCCCCAGCCGGTCATGCCGCCCGAAAAGAAGGTGAGGCGCGGCCACATTATGATGACGACGCCCACCAGCCCCACCACCACCGCGGTCCAGCGGAACAGCCTGATCTTTTCGTGCAGGAAAACCGCCGAGAAGATGACGATGAACAGCGGCGTCGCATAGTTGATGGTCGTCGCCTCGGGCAAGGGAAGCCGGGTCAGGGCGAAAAAGATCAGCAGCATCGCCGCCGTGCCGATGACGCCGCGGAAGATGTGAGCGCCCAGCCTGCTGGTCTTGAAGCCCGAGACGAGCTCCCCGCGCAGGCCAAGGAGCACGAAGACCGGGATCAACGCGAAGGCCGACCGGAAAAAGATGAGCTGCCCCACCGGCACCCCTTCGGCGCCCTTGATGATGGCGCTCATGGCGACAAAGATGAAAACCGAAGCGATCTTGAGCCCGATGCCGATCATCACCCCCGACCGGCGCGGCTGGGGAACCGAAGCCGGTTGGGATGCGGAGGGCGATTGAAGAGGTTTGGACACCGGCAATGCTTTCGAGGCAGAATGGGCCCGAAAAGGGCGGAATACCAGGGTATCGCTAGACCCGTTTACAAGAGGTGACAAGCGGCGCCAGGCAAATTTGAGGAGCGGGCGAACGAATTGGCGCCCCGTCACGTTTGGCCGGTAGGCAGTGCTGAAAAGACGCGCTAGTCTCGCCCTTAATCAAGAGAGCCAATCAAGGTCCCATGTCGCAAATCATCAAGATCTTCGCCCTTCTGCTGTCCTCGGCCCTGCTGATGATCGCGGGCGGCATGCATGGACTGATCCTGCCGGTACGCGGTTCGGAAGAAGGGTTCTCGCTATTGGCGCTGGGCCTGATCGGCACGGGCTGGTCGATCGGGTTCATTTCCGGTTCCATCGCGGTGCCCCATCTCGTGCGGCAGGTGGGCCACATCCGCTCCTATGCGGTGATGGCGGCGGTCGCGTGCATGACGATCCTGCTCAATCTCATTTTCATCCACGACTGGGCGTGGATCTTCCTGCGCATTTTCTCCGGCTTCTGCTTTGCCGGCGCGGCAATGGTCGTTGAAAGCTGGCTCAACGAGGTCTCCGACAATGAGAGCCGGGGGACGACCTTTTCCATCTATGTGAGCGTCACGCTCTTTGCTTCGACGGCCGGGCAGATGATCATCGCGGCGACAGGCGTTGCCGGTTACATCCCATTCGTTCTCGCGGCGCTTGCCTATATCGGGGCGGTGCTGCCCACGGCGGTGACCCGCACGCCCCAGCCCGCGCCGCTGCAGGCGGTGAGCCTCGATGTCGGGCTGCTCTACAAGACCTCGCCCATCGCCGTCGTCGCCGCCTTTTCCATCGGCATGGCCAATGGCGCCTTCGGCACGCTGGCGCCGGTCTATGGCATCGAGCGCGGATTTTCGACGGCGGCCATTGCCTATCTCATGAGTCTCGCCATCGTCGCGGGCGCTATCGCCCAAGTGCCGCTCGGCCGGCTTTCGGACCGGATCGACCGGCGCAAGGTGATGATGGGCGTGGCGCTGATCGGCGTTACGGCGGGGATTTTGACCATCGTCGTCAATCCGGGCGAGAACGCCCTGCTCTACGCATTCTTCGCGCTTTATGGCCTGGCCGCCTATTCACTTTACGCCATCGCCGTCGCCCATGCCAACGACTTCGCCGATGAGGGGAGCTTTGCCAAGGTGGCCTCGGGCATGCTCGTTGTTCTGGGTTCGGGCCAGATGCTGGGGCCGATCGTCGCCTCGCAGATGATGCAGATGTTCGGCCCCGCCGCCATGTTCGCCGTTCCGGTGCTGTTCCATGGCCTTCTCGCGGTCACCGCCTATCTGCGCATGCAGGCGCGCGAAGCGGCGCCGGCCGAAGACCGGGCGCCGTTCCAGCCCATGCCGTCCGAGCGGATCGTCACCGGCGAAACGGTGGCGCTCGATCCGCGTTCGGATGAAAATGGCGTGCAAATCGATGATTCCACTCCCGCGCCACAGGCAGGTTGAGCCATGTTTCCTTTCAAGATCGATGAGAGCCACCCCTTCGTTCCGGTCACCTTCGCGGTGCTGGCGGTGTCGGACACAAGGACGCTGGAAACCGATACGTCGGGGGCGCTGCTTACCGAACTGATCGAAGGCTGTGGACATCGCGTTTTCGAACGCGCCGTGGTCAAGGACGACCGCGAGGCCATCGCTGCGCAGGTCAAGGCGTGGGTCGCCGAAGAGGGGATCGATGTGGTTCTGACCACCGGCGGGACTGGCTTTTCCGGCCGGGACGTGACGCCCGAGGCGATCGAACCGCTGTTTACCAAGCGCATGGACGGATTTTCGGTGCTGTTCCACCAATATTCGGCGACCACCATCGGCACCTCCACCATCCAGTCGCGCGCGACGGCGGGGCTGATCGGCACCACCTTCGTCTTCTGCCTGCCCGGCTCGCGCGGCGCCTGCCGCGATGCCTGGGAAGCGATTCTCAAATACCAGTTCGACAGCCGGCACGTGCCCTGCAACTTCATCGAAGTGATGCCAAGGCTGAACGAATAGGGTACTTTTTGGCGGTCGCGCTCGCGAACCGCAAAAGTGAAAATCACTTTTGCTGCTCACGCTCGGTAAGACGCTGCCACCCGATTGTTCTTGTTTTGTTCCTTAAGAGTCGTTAAAGATTCATGGAACGGACAAGTCGCGATTCGGCTTGTCCTGATGAGGCAAGCGGAGCTGCGACGATGGCTGATCTTGGTGCGAATTCGGGACATGGCGAAGCGCGGCGTCGGTTGTTCGGCACGCGGGACATGGACCTTTTGAGCCGGCCCATGCTGGATTCGCCCAAGCTGCGCGGCCGCGGCGCCACCTCCAACGAGGGCGGCCGGTTCGAGGTCCATAAGCGCGAGATGTTCGCTGATGGCTGGGAGCCCGAGCCGGAGGAAGATTTCGAAACGCGCGAGCATATCGAGCGCGCCAAATCGATCATCACCCGCAACGTCTCGCCCGATATCGGGTTCGACCGCTCGATCAATCCCTATCGCGGCTGCGAGCATGGGTGTTCCTATTGTTTCGCGCGGCCGACCCACGCCTATCTCGGCCATTCGGCAGGCATCGATTTCGAGCGCGACATCTATATCAAGGTGAACGCGGCCGAATTGCTGCGGGCCGAATTGGCCAATCCGCGCTACAAGCCCAAGCCGATCGCCATCGGCACCAATACCGACCCCTACCAGCCGCTCGAGCGCAAATACAAGGTGATGCGCTCGGTGCTCAAGGTGCTGCTCGAAGCAAGGCACCCGGTGACGATCGTCACTAAATCGGCGCTGATCGTGCGCGACCTCGATATTCTCACCAAGCTCAACAAGCTCGGGCTGGTGTCGGTGGGGATTTCGGTCACGTCCATGGATCACAAGCTTTCCCGCTTCATGGAGCCGCGCGCCTCAACGCCTTCGCGCCGGCTGGAGGCGATCAGGCTGCTCTCTGAATCCGGCATTCCGACGCGGATCATGGCCGCGCCGATGATCCCGGCCGTCAACGATCATGAGCTGGAGCGTATTCTCGATGCCGGCAAGGCGCAGGGGGCCTCCACCGCATCGATGATCCTGTTGCGCCTGCCAGGCGAGGTGCGCGACATCTTCCGCGAATGGCTGCTCAAGAACTACCCCGACAAGGTCAAGCACGTGATGAATCTGGTGCGCGACTATCGGGGCGGACGCGACAACGATCCGCGCTTCGGAACGCGCTTTACAGGCGAAGGGCCCTATGCCGTGCTCATGCAGCAACGCTTCGAAAAGGCGCGGGCGCGGCTGGGTCTCGATGAGGCGATGACGCCGCTGCGGACCGATCTGTTCGTTCACCCGCAAAAGGAAACGGCGCAGTTGAGCCTGTTCTGACGGGAGATGTGAAATGACGGACGCGGCGACGCTGGCACAGGAATTCTGGTGGCGCATGGGCACCAATGAATGGTCGCTCGCCGCGGCGCTTTTTGCCGACACGATCGAGATCGTCTGGCCGCAATCGGGCGAGGTGATCGGTTCGGCCGAGGATTTCATCGCCATCAACGCCAATTATCCCGCGCATGGGAAATGGACGTTCAAGGTTCATCGGGTGATCGGCAATGGCGGCCATGCGATCACGGAAACCGAAATATCGGACGGCAAGATCACCGCGCTGGCGGTTTCGATCTTCGAATGTGCCGATGACAGGATCGTGAGGATCACCGAATACTGGCCGGAACCCTTCGAGGCGCCGGCATGGCGGAAGCAATGGGTGACCATCCGGCGCGATTGAGGGCTTTATCGCCAGACGAAAATCGGCACCCTAGCGGCATGCCGAAGACTGATTCGCAGACCACCATCATTGACGTGCCCAGCTATGAGCTGGAAGCTGCCGCGCTTGCGGGCGGGCGCACGATGGTGGCTGGAATCGACGAGGCGGGACGCGGGCCTCTCGCCGGACCGGTGGTCGCGGCAGCGGTCGTATTGGATCGGAACGCGATCCCCGAGGGGCTGAACGACTCCAAGAAGCTGACGGAAGAAAAGCGCGAAGAGCTTTTCGAGCAGATCATGGCCAGCGCGCAGGTCGGGTTCTGTTCTGCTTCGGTCGAAGTGATCGACAGGCTCAACATTCGCGGCGCGACCCTTTGGGCCATGTGCCGCGCGCTCGATGCCCTGCCGGTCAAGCCGGACCTGGCGCTGATCGATGGGCGCGACGTTCCCGAGGGGCTTTCCTGTGCCGGGCAATTCGTCATCGGCGGCGATGGCAAGAGTCTTTCGATCGCCGCCGCCTCTATCGTCGCCAAGGTGGTGCGCGACCGCATGTGCCACGTGATGGATTGCGGCGTGCCGCACTACAATTTCGCCCAGCACAAGGGCTACTCCACCCCCATGCACCTTGAAGCCTTGGCCGCCCATGGCCCCTGCGACCTCCACCGCATGAGCTTTGCGCCGGTGCTGGCGGCACGCCGGTAGCGGCAACCCTCTCTGAAATAATCGGCGCTCTTGTCGGTACGGAGGCCTCCTGTGCGTCCTGGTATCGATGAGGCCGCATGGACACCTCATCGGCACGCAAGTTCCAAGGAGGATACCATGTTCAAGCCCCTGCTCGGCGTTATCGCCGCCGCCGGTCTCGCCTTTGGCGGGCCTGGCTTTGCTCAATCACCATCATCAGCTACGGAGGGCCAGACGATGCCTACGCCTACGGAAAGCGGCTACGCCCCGGTCAATGGCGTCGAGGTCTATTATGCCGTCTACGGAACGGGAGAACCTCTCGTCCTGCTCCAGGGCGGGCTCATGACGATAGAAAGTTTCGGCCCGGTGCTCACCGCACTGGCCGAGGGCCGGCAAGTGATCGGTGTCGAACTGCAGGCGCATGGCCATACGCTGCCCTTCGACCGGCCGATGACCTGGGAAGCGATGGCGACCGACATCGCCGAACTCATCGGATATCTCGGGCACGAAAAGGCCGATATCATGGGTTATTCGCTCGGCGCCGGCGTCGCCTTGCGCACGGCGATCGATCATCCCGAAGTCGTCGACAGGCTGGTGGCCGTTTCGACCCCCTACGCTTTTTCCGGCTGGCACGACTACAACCGCGAAGGCATGCAGGCGATGGGCCCCGAACTCGCCGAAGGCATGATGGCCTCCCCCATCTATCAGGCCTATGCGGAGGTCGCGCCCGATCCGGACAACTTCCCGCGCCTGCTCGAGCAGATGGGCGGGTTCATCGGCAATGACTACGATTGGTCCGGCGAGGTCGGCGACATCAGCGCACCCACGCTTTTGGTCTATGCCGACTATGACGCCGTCAAGATCGCCCACGCAGCGGCGTTCTTCGAACTGTTGGGCGGCGGCCAGGCAGATGCCGGCTGGGACGGATCGGGCATGACGCCAAACCGCTTTGCAGTGATCCACAGCGCCACCCATTATAATATCGGCGCCGATCCGCGCCTTGCGGAGACGGTCATCCCGTTCCTCGATGCAGAAAACTGAGCCCGTCCCTCCCCGGTCGGTCACGCCGGCCGGGGTCCGCTAACGCCTCGTTAACCGTACCGTTTAGCCGCCACTTAACCCTAACGCCGTACAACTGCTCCATTAGTTTTGCGTTAGGGTTATCAGTATGTTGCGTACCGGTTCAGCGGCGCGGAAGCGCGTCGGAGAGGCTTTCGAGAGCCACCTGCCCATCGACACGATCTTGGTTGGTGACTGCATCGCGCATATGAATGCGCTGCCCGAGGCCTCGGTGGACCTGATCTTTGCCGATCCCCCCTATAACCTCCAGCTCGAAGAGGGGCTTACCCGCCCCGACCAAACCAAGGTCGACGCAGTCGATGATGATTGGGACAAGTTCGAAAGCTTCGCGCACTACGACAAATTCACCCGCGAATGGCTTTCCGCCGCGAGACGGATTTTGAAGCCGGACGGCGCGATCTGGGTGATCGGGTCCTACCACAACATCTTCCGCGTGGGCAGCGCGCTGCAGGATCTTGGCTTCTGGATGCTCAACGACATCGTCTGGCGCAAGGCCAATCCGATGCCGAACTTCCGCGGCACCCGGTTCACCAACGCCCATGAGACGCTGATCTGGGCCTCGCGCAGCCAGAAGAGCCGGCCGACCTTCAACTATGAAGCGCTCAAGCTCTCCAATGACGACACGCAGATGCGGTCGGACTGGCTGTTCCCGATCTGCACCGGCGGCGAGCGTTTGAAGGACGCGAACGACGAAAAGGTGCATCCCACGCAAAAGCCCGAGGCGCTGCTTTATCGCGTGTTGATGGCAACGACCAAACCCGGCGACGTGGTGCTCGATCCCTTTTTCGGCACCGGCACGACGGGCGCCGTGGCCAAGAAACTGGGGCGGCGGTTCATCGGCATCGAACGCGAAAACGCCTATATAAACGCAGCTTTGAAACGCATTGCGGCCATTAAACCGCACGATTCCCATGCGATCGAAACCACAGTGCCCAAGCGCGCCGCTCCCAGGATTCCGTTCGGTTCGTTGATCGAACAGGGGCTGATTGCACCGGGCACGAAACTTTTCGACGCCGGCAGGCGTTATTCTGCCGTGGTTCGTGTCGATGGTTCGCTGGTCAGCGACGACAAGAGTGGCTCCATCCACCGGGTCGGCGCTCTGGTGCAGGGTTTTGAAGCCTGCAACGGCTGGACCTTCTGGCACTTCGAGGATCGGGGCCGCCTGGCTCCCCTCGACGATCTGCGCGAACGCGTTCGCGCCTCGATGCTCAAGCTTTCTGCCTGATTTCGACCTCCAATCAGTCAGGCATTCTCGCCCCCGGTGTTTACGCCGGGGGCGCTTTTTTTTTGGCCTCACGGGCCGCACCGCGAAAGTCATGACGGGCTAAAACCGCCCTATGACTTTCGCTGGCCCTCCGGCGGGGCGCGCGAAACGTCGCGCGGGGTCCTCGGCTTCGCCTCGTCCTCTTTGGCCTCACGGGCCGCACCGCGAAAGTCATGACGGGCTAAAACCGCCCTATGACTTTCGCTGGCCCTCCGGCGGGGCGGCGAAAACGTTCGCCGGGGTTCTCGGCTTCGCCTCGTCCAATCTGCCCACAGGCGGCGAGGCTTACCGCTACACCTCTCCAACGCCCCCAACCTTGAGCACCTTGCGGAACAGGCTCGGCAGCGCTTCTTCTTCCAGCCGGGTTTCATCGGCCCACCAGCCCTCATCGAGCGGCTGATCGGCGGTGATCTTCCAGACCGTCAAGGTAAGATGGAAATGGGTGAAGGTGTGCTCCACCGTCCCCGCCTCCCGCCAATCTCCGGCGAAAGGAAATTCAACCGCCGCTGCGGTGTCGGTCCAGGCGCTGCCGGGCACTTCGGTCATCTTGGCCAGCATGCCCTTGGGGCCGCGCTGGCGCACGAACACCTTGCCGTCATCGCGAATGACGAAAGCGTGGCCATGCCGATGCGGTTTTTCCGCCTTGGCGGGAGGCACCGGAAAGGCGAGCGGATTGGCCGTGCGCGTTCCGGCACAGCCCGGCTCGAGCGGACAGATGAGGCAATTGACGCGGCGCGGGGCGCAGATGGTCGCGCCGAGGTCCATCATCGCCTGGGCGAAATCCCCTGCCCGTTCGGGCACCGCGGCCTGAACCGTGGCGCGCACCAGCGGCTTTTCGTCACGCACCGGTCTTTCCAGCGCCAGATACCGGGCGATCACCCGATCCACATTGCCGTCGACCACAGCGACGCGCTCGTCATGGCAGATCGCGGCGATGGCCGCGCTGGTGTAGTCCCCTATGCCCGGCAAATCGCGTAACGCGGCAGCGCTTGTGGGGAAAACCCCGCCCTGGCGTTCCACCACCGCAACGGCGCAGGCATGGAGGTTCCGGGCGCGGGCATAGTAGCCAAGCCCGGCCCACTGGACGAGAACATCGTCGAGCGGCGCGGCGGCGAGATCCTGAACGGTCGGCCACAGGCCGGTGAAGGCCGCGAAATATTTGCGCACCGCCGCGATGGTCGTCTGTTGCAGCATGATTTCGCTCAACCAGACGAAATAGGGATTGGGCTTGATGCCCCTTGCCCGGTCCGCGGGAGAAACGCGCCATGGAAGCAGGCGCGCGTGCCTGTCATACCAGGCGAGCACGGCCTGGGCATCGATGGCGGAAGAGGGAGAGTGTTGCGCGGGGGCGGTCTGGGCCATAATGAGGTGGTATAAGCTTAGCAAACCTTGGCGCAAGCATGGCCGGCAAATCTTCACCACCAAAGCGCAAGAACCGCACGGTCCAATTGAGCGACGTCATCGACGGCATGCTCGATCCCGCCCTGCGCCGGCGCGGATTTGCCAATCGCGATCTTATCGTCAATTGGGCCAGCATCGTCGCAGCGCCCTGGGATCGGGCCACCCTGCCCGACAAGCTGGTGTGGCCGCGCAAGGATCGCCCCGACCCCGAGGGGGCGGTGCTGTATCTGCGCTGCCTTGAAAGCCACAGGGTGATGCTGCCCCATGAGGCGCCGGCGATCGCCATGGCGATCAACCGCTATTTCGGCTATCTTCTGATCCGCAGCGTGAGGCTGTCGCTGAACCCGCTGTCATTGCCGCAAGCCCCGGCCGGTCCGGCCAGGCGAGAACTCAGCGCGCAGGCCAAGGGACGGATCACCGAACAGACCCGTGATATCGAAGATCCGGAGCTTCGGGCGGCGCTGGAAAAGCTCGGGCGCGGTGTTCTGGGCAAGGGGAAACATTGATCGCGGGCGATTTTTCACCCCCATGTGAACGGTTTGCCCCCTTGCCGCCGGAGTCTTGCCGTGTAGTGTGCGCGCATGATCGTTGAGCCATTAAGGAGTAAGCCGTTGTCGCTCAATCGCAGAAGCCTGTTGGTCGCCGGATCCAGCGTCGGCCTTGCAACGCTGGTCTACGGATGCAGCGACTCGAGCGCGGAAGCCGAGGTTACCGCCAACGTCGTCACCGAGACCGAACCGGCGGCCGAAGGTGAGGTCGAGCTCTATGACGGTTCGCAGGTCGAGCCGATCAATGGCGACCCGATCAACAATCCGCCGCTTCCCGACCGCCCCATGGGCGGCGTCGACGCCACGGTGACGATCGTCGAATATGTGTCGCCGACCTGCCCCCACTGCGCCAACTTCCACATGACGGCGCTGCCGCAGCTCAAGGAAGAATATATCGACACCGGCCGCATCCGGTTCATCGCCCGTCCCTTCCGCCGCAACGTGCTCGACCTTGCCGTGTTCATGGTGGCCGAGGCTGCCGGCAACCAGTACAACGAAGTGCTTTCCGCTTACATGGAAACCCAGAACGTTTGGGCCGCGAGCGAAAATCCGCGCCAGGCGATCTTCGAAGTGGCCGAACAGTTCGGGTTTACACAGGAAAGGTTCGAGGAAATCTTGACCGACGAAGAATTGTTGGCTGCATTGGAAGCAACCCGCGAGCAGGCGCTGGAGCTGGGGCTGCAAGGCACGCCGACCTTCTTTATCAACGGCGAGAAATTCGAAGGCAATGCCACGTACGAGACGCTTTCCGCCGAAATCGAGGAACGCCTCTAGTCACCGCCTTTTCGGGGCGCGTGAATGAAATTCTCGCGCCTCAAGCTCTTAGGCTTCAAATCCTTTACCGATCCCGTCGAACTCGTGCTCGAACCCGGTATCACTGGGGTCGTCGGGCCCAATGGGTGCGGGAAATCCAATCTCGTGGAAGCCCTGCGCTGGGTGATGGGCGAAAGCTCGTACAAGGCCATGCGCGCCTCGGGCATGGACGACGTGATCTTTTCGGGCTCGGGCAACCGCCCGGCCCGCAATTCGGCCGAAGTCACCGTCGTTCTCGACAACACCGACCGCACCGCGCCTCAGCAGTTCAACACCGCCGATCTCATCGAAATCACCCGCCGCATCGAGCGCGAGCAGGGATCGGTCTATCGCGTCAACGGCCGCGAAGTGCGCGCCCGCGACGTGCAGTTGATGTTCGCTGATGCGTCCACCGGCTCGCGTTCACCGGCCATGGTGCGGCAGGGGCAGATCGGGGAACTGATCGCCGCCAAGCCGACCCAGCGCCGGGCGCTGCTTGAGGAAGCCGCGGGCATTTCGGGGCTGCATTCGCGCCGGCATGAGGCCGAATTGCGCCTCAAGGCGGCCGAACAAAATCTCGAGCGCGTCGACGACATCATTGCCCAGGTCGAGGTGCAGCTTGAAACCCTCAAGCGCCAGGCGCGGCAGGCGACGCGGTATCGCGCGCTTTCGGGCGATATCCGACGGGCCGAGGCCACGCTCTACCACATCCGCTGGGTCAAGGCCCGCTATGCCGAAAAGGAAACCGAGGCGCAGCAGGGCCGGCTGATCAGCCAATTGGCCGAAGCGAGCCATCTCGAACACCAGGCCAAGAAGGTCGTCGAGGCCATGGACGCCGAACTGCAACCGCTGCGCGATGCCGACGCCGCAGCAGGGGCGGTGCTGCAGCGGCTGACCATCCTGCGCGGGCAGCTCGAGGAGGAATTGCGGCGGGCCAATTCGCGACGCGCCGAACTCGACGATCGCCTCAAGCAGATCGATACCGACGTGGCGCGCGAAGCGGCGCTGATTTCCGACAGCGACGGGTTGATCGAAACGCTCGAAGGCGAGCGGATCGAATTGGTCGAAGCGGCCGAAGCGGAAAGCGAGGCCAGCGAAATGGCCCGCGCCCAGGCCGAGGAGGCCCGCGCCGCGCTGGACGAGGCGGAAGCCGCTGCACGGGCAGCCGCCGACGCCGTGGCCTCGATCCGGGCGCAGCGGGCGCAGGCGACCCGCGCCGCAGAGGAAGCGAGCCAGCGGGTGGCGCGATTGCAGACCCAGCAGGCCGATATCGCCCGGGACGTGGCGGCACTCGAAGCCAGCCTGGCAGCCGATCACACTGTCGCCGAGCGGCAGGCGGCGCTCGACGAAGTGCTCGAAGCCTTCGCCATTGCCGAAGCGGAAGTGGAGCAGGCCGAAATCGAAGCCGCCGAGGCGGTGGCGACGCTTGAAGCCGCCCAGCCCGAGCTCGCCGATATCGAAGGCAAGCTCAACCGGCTCGAAAGCGAGGCCGAGACGCTGGCGCGGGTGCTCAATGTCGATGGCGGTTCGCTCTGGCCGGCGATCGTCGACGCGCTCAAGGTTGCTGCCGGCATGGAAACGGCGCTGGGCGCGGCGCTGGGAGACGATCTCGAAGCGTCCGATGACACGGCTGCGCCGCTCTATTGGACCCAGACCGGGGCCGCCGGCGACGATCCGGCTTTGCCCGAAGGCATCACCCCGCTTTCGGCCCATGTTTCGGGAACTCCGCTGCTCAAGCGCCGGCTGGACCAGATCGGGCTTGTGGAAAACGCCGCCGAAGGCGCGCGGCTGATGGGTGCGCTCAAGCCCGGTCAGCGGCTGGTGAGCCGGGATGGCGGGCTGTGGCGCTGGGACGGTTTCGTCGCCAAGCCCGATGCGCCCACTCCCGCCGCGCAAAGACTGGCTCAGCGCAACCGGCTGGCCGACCTCGATAGCGAAATCGCCGGACTTCGTGCGGCGCGCGGTGACGCGCAAAGCCGGGTCGCTACGCTGCGGGCGCGGGTGGAAACCGCGCGGGAAAGTGAAGTGGCACGCCGGAACGCCTGGCGCGAAGCCCAGCGCGGCATTGCCGCCGCCCAGGCCGGGCTCGACGCTGCCGAAAAGAACCTCGCGCAACTCTCCACACGCCGGGCAACGCTGACCGAATCCCAGGCCCGGATCGAGGAGAACCTTGCCGAGGCCACGGCCATCGCCGAGGAGGCACAGGCAGCGCTTGCCGAGTTGGGCGCCGAGGGCGACGCCATCCGCGAGGCGGAAAGCCGGCAGCGGACGCTGGCCAATCTGCGCGAGGCTGCCGAGCAGGCGCGCGTGCGGCTGGCAGGGTTCGAGAGCGCATCGCAGATGCGGACCTCACGGCTTTCCCGCATCGGACAGGAGCTGGAAAGCTGGCAGCGCCGCCGGGCCGGCGCGCAGAGCCAAATCGAAACGCTCAAGCGCCGGCGCGGAGAAATCGAAGCGCAGATCACCGAACTCAACGCTACGCCCGACGCGTTTGACCTGAAGCGCGCCGAACTCGACGACCAGATCGAGGACGCCGAGCACGCCCGCAAGCGGGCCTCGGACAAGCTGGCCGAAGCGCAAACCGCCTTCCGCGAGGCGGACAAGGCGGCGCGGCTGGCTGCCGAAGGCCTTGCCGACACCCGCGCGGAAATGGCCCGTGTCGAGGAGCGCCTCAAGGGCAATATCGCCGCCCGGCAGCAGATCGAGCGGCAGATCGGGGAAATCCTGGGGATCTCTGCGGACAGGACGGCGGAAGCCGCCGGGATCAAGCCCGAATCGGCGCTGCCCGAGGAAGCGGCGACCGAGGCGAGGGTTGACCGGCTCAAGGCCGAGCGCGAGCGCCTGGGCGGGGTCAACCTCATGGCCGAGCAGGAGGCCACCGAGGTTCAGGACAAGCTCGACAAGATGGTGGCCGATCGCGAGGACCTGATCGCGGCGATCGCCAAGCTTCGGACCGGCATTTCCAATCTCAACCGCGAGGGCCGCGCACGGCTCAACGAAGCGTTCGAGAAGGTGAACGCCCATTTCCGCGAGCTGTTCACCACGCTCTTCGGCGGCGGCACGGCCGAACTCACTTTCGTTGAAAGCGACGATCCGCTCGAAGCGGGGCTCGAAATCATCGCCCGCCCGCCGGGCAAGAAGCCCCAGACCATGACGCTGCTCTCGGGCGGCGAGCAGGCGCTGACGGCGATGAGCCTGATCTTTGCCGTGTTCCTGACCAACCCCGCGCCGATCTGCGTGCTCGACGAGGTGGACGCCCCGCTCGACGACGCCAATGTGGAGCGGTTCTGCAACCTGCTCGATTCCATGCGCCAGCGCACCGAGACGCGCTTTGTCGTGGTTACCCACAACCCCATCACCATGAGCCGCATGGACCGGCTGTTCGGCGTCACCATGCCCGAACGCGGCGTGAGCCAATTGGTGTCGGTCGATCTGCGCACCGCCGAAACTTTCCTGGAGGCAAGTTGATGACACCCGAATTGGCAGATACGGCAATCATCGTCGCCCGCATCCTCGTGGGCGCACTGTTCATCATTGGCGGCCTGCGCCACTTTCCGGTGCTCGACGCCATGACCGCGGCCATGAAGGAGCGCGGCGTGCCCCAGGCGCGGCTGGTGCTGATCGTGGGATCGATCTATCAGATCGTGCTGGGAATCACGTTGGCGCTCGGCCTGTTCGCGGCGGCATCGGCCCTGGGGCTGATCCTCTTCACCGTGCTCGCGACGGTCATGATGCTCAATTTCTGGGATAAGGAAGGGCCGCAGCGGGCGGCGCTGTTTAACGGCTTCATGTCGAACGTCGCCATCATCGGCGGGCTCCTGGCCCTGGCGGCAACCGGCTAAGAGAATCCCTTCGGCGTCATCGTGCGACCACAATCGGGGTGTTGACGCAATGCCGCACCTGCACTGTGGCGCATCAAGTTATTGATATGTCTCGACAATTTGCCGATCACACCAGCTTGACACCATAGGGAGCCCCCACTATGGTGCGCGCGACTTTGAAGGCACCCTCTTGCCGGGTGTCCTGCCTGGCTGGAGCGGTGGTTTGAAGTGACCAATCCGAACGAAAATCCGGCTGGAAAATCGCCTTCCCCGCCCCCGTCGGAGACATCCGATCTGGCGGCGCGGATCAGGAAGGCGCAGGAGGCGCGGGCTGCAGCCAACGGCACCCAGCAAGCGTCCCGGCAGGGAGACATGTCGACGCTGGCGCGCGGTTTGCGCATCGGCGCCGAGTTCGTGGCAGCCATTCTGGTTGGCTCGGGTATCGGCTACCTGATCGATATGTTTGCCGGCACGGCACCATGGGCTCTGCTCATCATGTTCATGGTGGGTTTTGCCGCTGGAATTGTTAACGTCACTCGTGTAGTGGCGGAGCTGAATGCGAACAAGACCGCGTCACAAGACGCGGATGATATGGACTGAAGGGCGAGATAGGGGCTTAGACCTTGGCGAACGATCCGATTCACCAATTTGTCATCTACGACATCTTCACCCTCGGGACCATTGGCGGCGACGGCACCGAAGGCAGCGGCATCACCCTCTCGTTCACCAATTCGTCGCTGTTCATGGTGCTGACGACGCTGACGATCTGCACCTATCTGATCCTGTCGACCCGCCGCCGGGGCCTGGTGCCCAATCGCTGGCAGCTCACCAGCGAGATGGCGTATGAATTCGTGGCCAATATGGTCCGAAGTGGCGCGGGCACCGAAGGGATGAAGTTCTTCCCCTTCGTCTTCTCGCTGTTCACCTTCATCTTCATCGGCAACATGTTCGGCATGGTGCCCTATTTCTACACCTTCACCAGCCAGATCATCGTGACCTTCGCGCTCGCCATGCTGGTGATGACGGTGGTCGTGGCCTATGGCTTCATCAAGAACGGCCCGAAATTCCTCAAGCTCTTCGTGCCCTCGGGCGTGCCGGGCTACATCATTCCCATCGTGACGCCGATCGAGGTCATTTCGTTCCTCTCGCGTCCGATTTCGCTGTCGGTTCGTCTCTTCGGCAACATGCTGGCTGGGCACATCACGCTCAAGGTGTTCACCGGCTTTGTCGTCTCGCTCGCGTCCCTTGGGGCGTTGGGCATTGCGGGCGCCGTGCTGCCGCTCATCATGGGCGTCGCGCTTACAGCTCTCGAATTCATGGTGTCTGCGGTTCAGGCTTACGTCTTTGCCGTGCTGACCTCCATGTACCTCAACGATGCGATCCATCCGTCGCATTGATCTCCAATAGACCTCGTTAAGTTCTAAGGCTTTGAAAGGATCACAAAATGGAAGCTGAAGCCGCAAAGTACATTGGTGCCGGTATCGCCTGTTTCGGCATGGCTGGCGCCGCCATCGGCGTGGCCAACATCTTCGGCAACTTCCTCTCGGGTGCCCTGCGCAACCCTTCGGCTGCTCCCAGCCAGTCCGGTAACCTGATCTTCGGCTTCGCCGTGACCGAAGCTCTGGGCATCTTCTCGTTCCTGGTTGCCCTTCTGCTCCTGTTCGCGGTCTAATTCACCACGAACAGTCCGATGAAAGGCGGCCGGAGCACGCTTCGGCTGCCTCGTCATGTGCCGGCTCGTCAGCCGGCCCACCAAATTTTGCAATTGGCGGATAGCGCATGATTAGCCAGGTCCAGGCTCAGGAAACGGAAGTCGAAGAGGCCGTAGAGCCGCTCGAATCCAACATCATCTCGCTCGAAGAGTCTCCGGACGGCGAGACGCACGAAGTGGTCGGCGCCGGTGGCGAAGAGCACGTCACGGGCGTGTTCCCGCCTTTCGATGCGACCACTTTTCCCTCCCAGCTTCTGTGGCTGGCGATTACCTTCGCTGCGCTCTACTTCATTATGAAGAAGGTCGCCCTGCCCCGGATCGGTGAAATCCTCGAGGAACGCCGCGACCGGATCGAAGGCGATCTGGCAGAGGCGGAACGTCTGCGCCAGAAGACGGACCAGGCCATCGCCTCCTATGAGGCAGCGCTTGCCGAGGCGCGGTCGAACGCTCACGGGATCGCCGAGGCGGCCCGTGCCGAGAACAAGGAAAAGCTCGACGCGGCCCGCGCCAAGGTCGAAGCCAATCTCACCAAGAAGGTGGCCGAAGCCGAAGCCCGGATCGCCGCAACCAAGGCCGAAGCCCTGGGCAGTGTGGATGAGATCGCCACCGAGACAGCCCAGGCCGTCGTTGCCCAGCTCGTGGGCAATGTCTCGGCCGCGGATGCCCGTGAAGCGGTCACCAAGGTCAGCAAGGAGTAATCGGAAATGGAACTCGATGCCACTTTCTGGGCCTTCATCGCACTGCTGATCTTTTTTGCGATCGTCATCTACTTCAAGGTTCCGGGCCTTATCACCCGCGCCCTGGACGCCCGCATCGCCAGGATCGAAGCCGATCTCGAAGAAGCCAAGCGGCTGCGCGAGGAAGCTCAGGCCCTGCTGGCCGAATACGAGCGCAAGCGCAAGGCTGCCGAAAGCGAAGCCGAAGAGATCGTCGCTGCGGCCAAGGATGAGGCCGAGCGCATGACGGCAGAGGCGGAAGAAGCACTCCAGGACATGGTGGCACGCCGCACCAGGGCCGTCGAAGACAAGATCGCCCAGGCCGAGGCTCAGGCGCTTTCCGAAGTGCGGGCCCGTTCGGCGGACGTCGCCATCGAAGCGGCGCGGCTGTTGCTTGCCAACCAGGCCAAGGAAAACGGCGCCAATCTGATCGACCAGTCGATCAAGGAAGTCGGCAGCCGGCTCAATTGAGCTGCACGCAATCGCAAATCGAGAGCGGGCCCGGCGCGGCCCGCTTTTTTATGCACTCACAAAGGAGAGAACCATGAGCATCGAACGTCTTCATTCCGGCCCGCGCATGAGCCAGGCGGTCAAGCACGGCAACACCCTCTATCTGGCCGGTCAGGTGGCCAAGGACGAATTTGCGACCATCGAGGAGCAGACGGCCCAGGTTCTCGAAAAGATCGACGCTCTTCTCTCCGAAGCGGGCAGCACGAAATCCAAGGTGCTCTCGGTGCAGGTGCTGCTGTCCAATATCGCAGACTTCGCAGCGATGAACTCGGTCTATGACAAGTGGATCGATCCGGCCAATCCGCCGGCCCGGGCGTGCTATGAGGCCCGCCTCGCTTCGCCCAATCTGCGCGTGGAAATCATTGCGGTCGCCGCGCTGGATTGATCCCGGCCCACCCAGCTCATCCAAGGAAAAAGGCGGCTAGGTGCCGCCTTTTTTTCATGCCCAATCGACCCAGCGGCCGTGATAGTCTGATAGCCCCACCGTCTCCTGCTCGCCCCCCGGCCAGACGGTCTGCTTGAGCACGGCGCCGGCGGGGTGATCTTCGGCCTCCATATACATCCAGACCAGCGGACTGTCGGCCGTCGCATTGGCGCCTGCCGCTTCGACCGCAGCCGTTATCCGCGCCTTGGTTTCCTCGGGCAGATATTGCCACACGATGGTGTGGAAAAAGACCCGTGCCACGCCGGGCTCGGGCGCTTCGCCCAGCCGCGCCTCTACCCAATCGGCCGCATCGGCCTTCTCCACCGCGTAGGGCATCGAAGCGGCCGCTGAGAGCGCGGCCGAAACACGGCCGATGCGGTTATGCTGATCGGCCCAGATATAGGCCAGTTGCCGCTCCACGCTATCGGGATTGTGCGGATCGAGCGGATTGCGGTCGCAACCGGCGCGGCTGACGATTTTCAGGTCGGCATCCAGCGATGGAACATGGCCGCGCCATTCGCTCTCTATATGAACGAGCGCGTTGCTGTCGCCCCACTCGCGATCATCGCCCAACAGGTAGTGGTAGGTATCGAAGAAGAGGTTGAGCCCCGCGCTCGCCCCGATCTCATAGAGCGCCAGCGGCAGTTTCAGGCGCTCGGTGAGCCGCAGCGACATGCCCAGAAGCGGCGAGGAGCGCATCACCTCGTTGGTCTGGGGCGGGCTGTCGAGAAAATCGTGCAGGAAATCGTCGTGCTTTTCGATGGCCTTCTCGATGGCGTCCCAAAGCTGATCGGGCTTGGCCTCGAGGGGCGGATAAAGCTGGGCGAGATCGCGGGCCCGCCCCGAACGCACCAGCGCGTGAAGCGCACCGGTCGCCCGCAGGGCAATAGCATCGGCGCGCGCCGATTCGGGCCAGTTGAGGATGCGCGCGCCGAATCGCGACGAATCGGTCAGCCTTTCGGCGAGCAGATCACAGAGTGTGGCGGTGAAGGGTGAGCCCAGGATTCGGCAGGCCTCGGCCTGAAACCTGAAGGTTTCAAGCACGTGGGGGTTCATATTCGACATCGACGCCCTCCGACTTGTACCCTCGAAGTTTAAGGGCTTTGCCGGAGCCGTAAAAGGTGTTTTTGCCTCCCCGCATCATCGCGGGGAGGCTGTATACCTATTCGGCGGCCTGACGGTCGTCGGTTGGCGCCGACCACTTCAGACGCGGCTGGCGCGCCGCGCGCGTCTCGTCGAGCCGACGCAGCGGGGCGCGGGTGGGGGCGGAGGTGAAGCGGGCCGCATTGCCGTTCCTGGCGTCTTCGGCCAGCTCCCGCATGGTCGCAGCGAAGGTATCGAGCGTCTGAAGCGATTCGCTTTCGGTGGGCTCGATCAACATGGCCCCATGCACGACGAGCGGGAAATACATGGTCATGGGATGGAAGCCCTCATCGATCATCGCCTTGGCGAAATCGAGGGTGGACACCCCGGTGCCCTTCAGGAACTCGTCGTCGAACAGCACTTCGTGCATCACCGGCTGGCCGTTGAAGGGCGCCGAGAACAGATCCTGCAGGCGTGCTTTGAGGTAGTTGGCGTTGAGCACAGCATCGCGCGCCGCCTGGGCCAGACCGTCGGCGCCGTGGCTGAGCATATAGGTCAGCGCCCGCACATACATGCCCATCTGGCCGTGGAAGGCCGTCAGGCGCCCGAAGGCATCGCCCTGAACATGTTCTACCAGCTCGATGGTCTCGCCGTCCTTGCGCAGGAACGGAACCGGCGCGAAGGGTGACAACGCTTCGGAAAGCACCACTGGGCCGGCGCCCGGCCCCCCGCCGCCGTGAGGCGTCGAGAAGGTCTTGTGGAGGTTGATGTGCATGGCATCGATGCCGAGATCCCCCGGCCGCACCACGCCCATGATGGCGTTGAAATTGGCGCCGTCGCAGTAGAAATAGGCGCCGGCCTCATGAACCGCCTGGGCGATCTCGATGATCTGGGATTCGAACAGCCCGCAGGTGTTGGGGTTTGTGAGCATGATCGCCGCGACATCATCCGAGAGCGCGGCCTTGACCGCCTCGACATCGACGGTACCGTTCTCATTGGCGTCGATCGACTTGACCGAATAGCCCAGGAACGCGGCCGTCGCAGGGTTGGTGCCGTGGGCGCTTTCGGGGACGAGGACGATCTTGCGATGCCCCTGCCCCTTGGCCTCGTGGGCGGCCTTGATGGCCATCATGCCACAGAGTTCGCCATGGGCGCCGGCCTTGGGCGAGAGCGATACGGCGGCGGTGTTGGTCAGCTCCATCAGCCAGTGGCTGAGCTGCCCCATAACCGCCAAGGCGCCCTGCACCGTCGATGTGGGCTGGAGCGGATGGACGTCGGCAAAGCCGGGCAACCGGGCCATTTTCTCGTTCAATCGCGGGTTGTGCTTCATGGTGCACGAACCGAGCGGATACATGCCGGAATCGATGGAATAGTTGCGGCGCGACAGGCGCACATAGTGGCGCATGGCTTCCGGTTCGGTCAGCCCCGGCAGGTCCAGCTCGCTCTTGCGGCGCAGCCCGCCAAGGCGATCGTCTGAGACCTCGACATCGGGCAGATCGACGCCCGAATGGTCGCGATCGCCGATCTCGAACAGCAGCGGCTCGGCGGGAAGCAGCGCCGAAGCGCCGCCGGAAACGGCGAGATTATCGGCAGCCGGGGCGGTCGGACGCCCCTGGGTGTTCATGCTCATGCCAGTTCTCCCTTGAGGGCGTCGACCAGGGCGGCGATATCGGCATCAGTCGTGAGTTCGGTCGCCGCCAGGATGAGGAGATTTTCGACCTCGGGCTTGCCCGGCTCGAGCCGGGAGACCGGCAGGCCGGCGAGGATGCCCTTGGCCGCCAGCGCCTCGACGACGGGAGCGGCGGGCACCGGCAGGCGAACCGTCATCTCGTTGAAGAAGCTCTCGTTGAGTACTTCGAGTCCTGCCCCGGCCAGGGCGTCGGCGAGCGCGATGGCGCGCGAATGATTGAGCTTGGCGAGGCGCGTGAGCCCCTTTTCCCCAAGCAGGGAAAGGTGGATCGAGAACGCCAGGGCGCAGAGGCCGGAATTGGTGCAGATGTTGGACGTCGCCTTTTCGCGGCGGATATGCTGCTCGCGGGTCGAGAGCGTCAAAACGAAGCCCCGTTCGCCATCGGCATCGACGGTTTCGCCACAGAGCCGGCCGGGCATCTGGCGTACGAATTTCTCGCGGCAGGCGAGCAGCCCCACATAAGGCCCACCGAAGGTCAGCGGGTTGCCCAGCGACTGGCCTTCGGCCACCACGATATCGGCACCGAGCGCTCCGGGTGCCTCAAGGAGCCCGAGCGAGACGATCTCGGTGACCACCACGATCAGCAGCGCGCCCTTGGCATGCGCGGCTTCGGCGAGCTTGGAGACGTTGCGGATGTGGCCGTAGAAATCGGGCGTCTGGATGACGATGGCGGCAGTGTCGTCATCGATATGGTCGATGATGTCGCCCTGCCCTTCCGGCGAGGGCGAAAGGCATTCCAGCCCTTCCTCGCCCGAGAGGTAGGTCACCACCGTGTCGCGATATTGCGGATGCAGGCCGCCCGAGAGAAACACCTTGTTCTTGCGCGTGATGCGCCGGGCCATCAGCACCGCTTCGGCGGTCGCGGTCGAGCCGTCATACATCGACGCGTTGGCCACATCCATGCCGGTCAGATGCGCCACCTGGGTCTGGAACTCGAAGAGCATCTGCAACGTGCCCTGGGAGATTTCCGGCTGGTAAGGCGTATAGGCGGTGAGCCATTCCGAGCGCTGGATCAGGTGATCGACGGTGGCCGGAACGTGGTGGCGATAGGCGCCCGCGCCCACGAAGAACGGGCCGTCGCCCGCCGCGTGGTTGCGGCTGGCCAGGGCGCGCATATGCGCCTCGACGGCGAATTCGGGCTGATGGTCCGGCAAATCGGGGCTGAAGGTGCCCAGCACCGATTTGGGCACGGCGGCAAACAGATCGTCGATCGATGATGCACCGATCGTTGCCAGCATGTGCTGGCGATCGGCGGCGGAATGGGGGAGATAGCGCATCGCGGCTCCGGAAAAGTAACGTTATGCCGTGTGATCGGCGTAGGCGGCCTCGTCCATGAGGCCTTCGAGTTCGGCCTCGTCGGTGAGTTCGAGCTTGAATATCCAACCGGCAGCGGTAGGGTCGGAATTGATGAGGCCGGGCTCGTCGGAAAGCGCCTCGTTAATCTCGGTCACGGTGCCGGACACGGGCGCGTAGATCTCGGAAGCGGCCTTGACCGATTCGACGACGGCAACCTCGTCTCCCTTCTTGAAGCTCGCGCCGACCGCGGGGAGTTCGACGAAGACGATGTCGCCGAGCTGTTCCTGGGCGTAGTTGGAAATGCCCACGGTGCCGATCTTGCCTTCGGTGCGGACATATTCGTGGTCGGTGGTGTAGCGGGTAGTCATGGTGAGGTCCCCTTGTGGGTTAGGCCGGTTTGCGGAAATAGCGCTGCGGAACGAATGGCATTTTGACGATAGTGCCGGCGATAGGCTTGCCGCGCACCAACGCCGTCACGGCTTCACCCTCGCGGGCGATCTCGGCGGGCACATAGCCCATGGCAATCGAGGCCTGCGCGGTGGGCGCGAACGTGCCCGAGGTGATCTTTCCGATCACATTGCCATCGGCATCGACCAGTTCGGCGCCCTCGCGCACGGGCTGGCGGCCCTCGAAACGGATGCCCACGCGCCTGGTCTTTGCGCCCTCGGCAATCGTCGCCAGAACCGCGTCGGCGCCGGTAAAGCCGCCCTCGGTGCGGCGGCGCTTGCCAATGGCAAAGAGCAGACCGGCGGAGACCGGATCGATGGTGTCAGTCATATCGTGCCCGTAAAGGCAAAGGCCGGCCTCAAGCCGCAGGCTGTCGCGGGCCCCCAGGCCGGCTGGCTCGACCAGCGGATCGGCGACCAGCAGATCGAAAAGCGCCGGAGCATCTTGATTGGCGATGGAGAGCTCGAACCCGTCCTCGCCGGTATAACCCGAGCGCGAGACGTTCACCGCAAAGCCGCCGATGGTTGCAGGCCCCGCCTGCATGAAGCCGAGCGTTTCGGTTATATCGGTATGCTTTGCCAGCACCTCGGCGGCGCGCGGCCCCTGGAGGGCTATGAGCGAAAGATCGTCGCGCAGGTCGAAGGCGATATCGGCGGGCGCCTTGGCGCGCATGAAGTCGAGGTCGTGATGCTTGCGGGCGGCGTTGACCACCATGAACATCACGCCATCGGGCGCCTGTCCCTCGGCGGGTCGGGTGATGATCAGATCGTCCTCGATGCCGCCTTGATCGTTGAGCAGCACCGTATAGCGCATGTCGCCGGGCGCGAGCGAAGCCAGATCGGCCGGTGTCAGCGCTTCGAGGGCGGCGATGGTGGTCGCGTGATCGGGGCCGGTGACTACGACCTGTCCCATATGGGAGACATCGAACAGGCTCGCGGCCTCGCGCGAGTGATTGTGCTCGGCGACGATGCCGGCATATTGCACGGGCAATGCATAGCCGCCGAATTCGACGATCCGCCCGCCCGCAGCGACGTGACGGTCATAGAGCGCTGTTTTGAGAAGGTCGGTTGAAGGCCCATCGGCCATGTCGGTCTCTCCGGTTCAACATATAGGCGGCACCAGACGACGCGGCTAAGCGCAGCGCATCGTAGCGTGGTGCCCCCTCTGTCGGTCAACCTGAGAGATTTCCCGGAGCCTTGCCGCTCCAGTTACGCCCGTCGGTGGGGAGCTCAAGCTCCCGCTTTCCAGAGTTCGGACCGATGCACGTCCTGCTTGCGCAGCCCGGCACGGCCCTGTTTTTGCCTGTCGCGTTGCCGAACCGGAAAACCGGTATCCAGTTTTCCTGGCAACGCTTGCAGCTCAGCGGTCCCTTTTGCCTGAGAGTTTCCGGGGCGGTTGCTCCTTCGGCGTCCCGGCTCGGTGGCCGGGATCTCTCCCGCTGATGGCCGGGACCATGAAAGAAAGCCCCGGCGCCGTCAATCGCTTTTATGTGGCGCAGCTCTGCCGACGAAAAGTGCTCCCCACCTTTCGGCATACAGCGCTAGTTGTCGAAACCCACCCAAATGGTGATGGATTCGCCACCCACATAGGGAATGGCGACGTTTTCGATGGTGTGGCTGAATTCGTTGGCGCTCGAGGGACTGGTTGCCACGGCGATGTCGTAGCGTTCGGAAAACACCGCCAGGTCGTCGCGTTGCACGGCAAAGCGCAAGGGCACGGTAATGTTGCCTGCGCTGCCGGCCGGACCGACGATAACCCTGCCCACCGCACCCATGCGCACGGTGATTAACCCGTTGGAGACCACGCAATTGCGCGACACCCGGTCGATGACCCCCTGGTAGCGCAGCGCGCTCGGGTCAGACGTGCGGTTGCCGGCATATGAGCGATAGAATTCAGCGCCTTCCCGAATACGGATGGGTGGGCATTCGGTGGCAATCGCCGGCATGACGCCGCTCGCCGCCTGGGCGATCTGGGACTGGCTGGCGTTGACGTTGGCATAGCTTGCATCGCTGCTGCCGCCGAACATCGAACCCATGGAACATCCGGCCAAAAGCACTGCCAGTGCCGTGCCGGTCGCGATACGCCAGACAGTGCGAACCATAGCGCCCTTCCCTTCTCTCTTTATTAGGCCGACAGCGCTTCGAGCATAGCCGGAGCGCCGGAGCTGGTCACCTCGCCCGGTGCACCTTCGACATTGACGGCCTCAACGATACCATTGCGGATCAATAGTGACGAACGCGTAAAGCGCACGCCGAGCCCACCGGCGGAGAGATCGCGCTCGAGCCCCAGTTCGGCCGCGAGCTTGCCCAGGCCATCGGCGATGAATTCGAGCGTCCCGAGCGCGCCGGACGCCTCGGCCCAGGCTTTGACCACATGATGGTCGTTGACGGTGCCGCAGACGATCTTGTCGACCCCCGCCGCCTTGAGGTCGGCGGCGGTGGCAAGGTAACCGGGAAGATGGTTGAGGTGGCAGGTGGGGGTGAAGGCACCCGGAACGGTGAAGAAAACCACGGTGCCCGAGCCCAGAATATCGGCGCTCGTCGCATCGGTTATGCCGCTTTCGGTGACGTGCTTGACGGGCACCGAAGGGATGGGCTGGCCGGGCTCGATGGTCATTGGAAATCCTCACAAAAGCAATGGTCGTGCAGACACAGGAGGAATACGGCCAGACTAAGGTTTGCCGGCCCGGTCGCCCTATGCTGCGGGATATATTCTTCTTAGGAGAATTCCGGCGGCGCGTCGAGGCTGCCGGCTGTCTCTCACCGGTTCCCGGCGATGGTCAGCGGCCGCAGGATTTCAAACGGGCCATCGGGCGTATCGAAAGTGAACCGCGCCTGCGCGCCGGCCATGTCTTCGGCCTCGAACCGCCCCAGCAGCGGGAACGATAGCGAAGCCCCATCCGGCGAGAGTTCCGGCTCCCCGAAAAGAAGGTTGGACCCGGCGATCTCGGCGATCATTGAGGCAGGATCGAACCGGCTGTCCTCGAGATCGACCAATATCGCCCCCTCCTGTGCGTCGAAAGAGGCCTTACCGAGCAGGCCTTCCCCGTCATGGGGCAAGGGAACATTGGCCAGGGCCTGGCGGATTCGCAGATCGCTGGTGCTGTCGGGCGCACCGAGCGCAGGCGCGAGTTCGAACCGTGTAGAGACCGGCACGCAGATGTCCGAGCATACGCCCATGGCTACGTCCGCGACGAACTTGGGGGCATCGCCCTCGACGGCCACTTGGAAGGGAATGAGAACGTGGCCGTAAAAGGCGTGATCGAGATAGCCGCCGGCGGTCTCGCGCTTGGGATAGGGCCAGGCGATATCGATCTCCCCGATGCCCTCGGACCCGGTGGTATCGAAAGTGAGCGGCAGGCCGGATTCGCCTGGCACGCGCCAATAGGTCTTGGTGGTTGCGGGCATATCCACCTCGAGCCCCATCCACACCGTTCCCTCCGGGGTAACGACATCGGCGGATACCAGCCGCAAGGAAACCTCGGGGGCAACTTCCACCCAATCGGTTTCGGCGGCCGAGGCCGGGGCAGCGCAAGCCAGCAGGAGGGCGATGGGAAGTGCTCTTTTCATGGGCACGATCATTAGTCCAGCATACAAACGGGTGAAAGAGGCGAACGATCATCGCTTCGTGATCTTTAGACGATTTGAATATGGCAGGAAAAACTTTAGGCTGAAGACGCGGCGGGCAGAAAGCGAGCTGAGTATGGATACGCTCAAAGGACAGTTTCTGGTTGCAACGCCGGATATGGGCGACGAACGGTTCGCCGAAACGGTGGTGTACCTGATCGCCCATGGGGAGGATGGCGCCATGGGGCTGGTCATCAACCAGCCCATGGAAGACATGCATCTTTCCGACATCCTTGCCGAACTCGAGCTGGGCGACGAAGAAGAAAGCATCCGCATTCCCGACCGCATGATGCGCCAGGACGTATTCAAAGGCGGGCCGGTCGATTCGAGCCGCGGGTTCGTACTCCACACCTCGGATTATTTCCGGGACGGCAATTCCTATCCCGTCGATGGCGATATCTGCCTTACGGCAACGCTCGACGTTCTGCGCGCCATGATGCAAGGGAAAGGCCCCAGGCACAGCCTTTTGGCGCTGGGCTATTGCGGCTGGAGTGCAGGCCAGCTCGAAGAGGAATTGCGCCAGAATGGCTGGCTGACCACGGCCCGGTCCGACGATCTCCTGTTTTCCGTGCCGGCCAGAAAGAAGTACGACGCCGCGCTCGCAGCTATGGGCGTGACCCGCGCGACCCTCAGCCCGACATCGGGCAACGCATAGGTCGAATCGAAATTCAGCGTTCCAGGCTGGCGCTGTTCTCGGAATCCAGCAGCAGCGCCCGCCGAACGCTCTAACGTCGATGGTTCTCGGCCCTAGCCCCCGATCTGCGCCTGCAACCGGCGCTGGAGTTCGGCACCCGACATCGCCGCGCCGAAGGCAAAACCCTGGGCGTAGCGGCAATTGAGGCTTTTGAGCCGCGCGATCTCATCCTCGGTCTCGACCCCTTCGGCCACCAGCGACAGATCGAGTTCGCGCGCCAGCGTCACCACCGATCCGATGATAGGGATCTGCGTGTGCGAGATGCCGCTATCGTCGCGGATCTGCACGAAGGGGGCGGGGAGCTTGATGGTGTCGAACGGGAAGCGGTGCAGATAGGAGAGCGAGGAATACCCCGTCCCGAAATCGTCGAGCGCCAGCCCAAGCCCCAGGGCCTTGAAGGCTTCGAGCATATAGACGGCGTGCTCGGGATTGCCCATCACCTGGCTTTCGGTGATCTCGAGCTTCATGTGCCGCGCGACTGATTTGTTCTGGGCCACGAGCGTGCGCATGTCGTTGAGCAAGGTTTCGCTGGTTAGCTGCGCCGCCGAGAGATTGACCGAGATGTAGAACTCCTCGGGCAGCTTCATCGACGTCGTCCATTGCCGCGCCTGTTCGGCGGCTTCCTCGAAGGCGAGGCGGCCGAGCTTTTCGATCTGCCCGGTCCGCTCGGCGAGCGGAATGAACGCGTTGGGGCTGACCTGCCCCCGATCGGGATGGTTCCAGCGCATCAGCGCCTCGGCCGCGACGATCCTGTTGGAATTCTGGATGTCGACGATGGGCTGGTAGAGAAGCTGCAGATCGCGCCGCTCCAGCGCGTCCTTGAGATCATCTTCGAGCGCCTGGGCATAAACGGCGATGGACCGCGTCGCGGCGCGGAAGGCTTCGATGCGGTCGCCGCCATGGCGCTTGGCGTAGTGCATGGCCAGTTCGGCATCGCGCAGCACGTCTTCGGCATCGACGGGCTTGTTGTCGTAGATGGTGATCCCGATCGAGGCTGTGAGCGTCATGTCGCTATCGCCGAAATTGAACGGGTTGCGCAGTGCCTTGCGCATCTGCTCGGCAACGTCGGCGATCTTTGAGGCCGACTGCTCGGACAGGAGCACCACGGCGAACTGGTCGCCCGAAATGCGCGCCAGGGTATCGAGCGGACGCAGCAGGCGCGAGAGACGGCGGGAGACGGCGAGCAGCAGCGAATCGGCCGCCATATGCCCGATGCGCTCGTCGATATCGGTGAATTTATCCAGATCGATGAGGAAGACTGCGGGCTTGACCTCGTTGAACTCACGCGAGCGCAACAGGGCACGCTCCAGCCGGTCGAGGAAAAGCTGCCGGTTGGGCAGGCCCGTGAGGCTGTCATGGATGGCGTCGTGCAGCAGCCGGTCGCGCGCGGCGCGCTCGTCGGTCACGTCCGAGAGCGTGCCCACGATGCGGTTGACCTGATTGTCGCCGCCCAGCACGGGTTTGACCCGCATGCGGAAGGCGCGATAGCTGCCGTCGAACCCGGCGATGCGGATATCGGAATTGACCTTGCCGCGCTTGAGTTCGATCAAGGTGTCGAGCGCGGTGCGGAAGCGGTCGCGGTCCTCGGGGTGCACGCGGTCGAGCCAGCGCTTGATGGCCCCGCGCAGCGCCCCCTTGCGTTCGCCGAGGCGCAGAGCCAGCTCCTCGGAGACGTTGACCCGGTCGCGGTCGATATTCCAGTCGAAGACGAAATCGCCCGAGCCGGTCATGGCCAGCGCCCGGCGCTCCACTTCCGAAAGCGCACCGATCGACACCTGCCCGTCGGAAAAGGCGTGCTGGACGGCGGTGAAACCCAACAGCATCACGATCAAGACCAGACCGCCCGATACCGCCGATTGCGCGATATCGTTGGAGACCTGCCCGGAAACCACCATCCAGGCATAGACCAGCCAGGCCAGATAGATCACCCAGGTCGGAACGAGCAGCACCGCCCTGTCATAGCCCCTGATCGAGAGCAGCAGAATGAGGAACAGCCCCATGAGCCCGATCAGCGCCAGCGATGTCCGCGCTATGCCGGCCGCCAGCGCCGGGTTGAAGAACGCATAGACAAACAGCGCAAGGAATATGGCCGACAGCCCCAGCGCCATATGCGTGAAGCGGAAATGCCATCGGTGCAGGTTGAGATAGATGAACAGGAACCCGAACAGGGTCGTGGCCAGGGCGGCCTCCGCCGCCGCCCGGAAGGGCTGGATTTCGGCGTTCGAAACACCCAGCAGCGGGCCGAAAATGCCGAAATCGATGAGCAGATAGGCAAGCACCGCCCAGGCGAGCAGCGCGGTGGCCGGAAACACACCCCTGCCCTTGACCACGAACATGATGGTCAAAAACACCGCCGCGAGGCTGGAAATCCCCAGCACCGTGCCCCGGAACAGGGTGAAGGAGTTGATATAGTCGCGATAAGCGTCCGGCTCCCAAAGGTAGAGCTCGGGCAGCGTTTCGGACGTGAGTTCAGCGACCAGCGTAACAGTCGCGCCCGGATCGATGACGATGTCGAAGACGTCGGCTTCCGAATCGGGCACCCGCTCGGGCCGCAAGCCGTGGCTGGGGGTGAGCGCGGTGATGCGGCCGGCGCCGAGATCGGGATGGAACACGCCCGAACCGGGCAGGCGGAAATAGGGCGCGACCAGCAGGCGCTCGATCTGCACGTCGCTTTCGTTGCGCAGCGCGAAAACCGCCCAATTGGGATTGGCGCCCTCGGTGATCGAGATCACCTCGATCCGGCGGATGATCCCGTCCTCGCCGGGCGCCGTGCTGATCTGCACCCGGCCTTCCTCGCCGGGGAGCACGTCGATGGCCGCGCCGAGATTGACCGCGTTGATGCCCTCGGGGATCGTCACCACTTCGAAGGCCGCCGCCCTGCCCGTCGCTCCGGCCAATGCTGCGATCAGCATCGCGAGAATGACGAAATAACGGGCGGGATTGAAAGACATAAATTAACGATCCTGAAACGGGTATTCAGTGGTAGCGGGATTTCTTAGGCTTTGGCAATCAAGCTGGCCGCTGTTTCAAAAGCATTGTCACAGTTTCAAACCGCGTTGCCTGATCGGGATCAGCCGGCCAAACCGTTGTAGTGCTCGCGGGTGAGCGCAAACAGCAGATGATCCCTCCACTCGCCATTGATCTGGAGATAATGCTCGGCAATACCGATCTCGCGAAATCCGTTGGCCGCAAGGACCCGGCGCGAGGCGGTATTGTCGGGGAGGCAGGCCGCCTCGATGCGATGGAGCGCCAAGGTGTCGAACACAAACGGCAAGATCAGGGCAACCGATCGGGTCATGATGCCTTTTCCCGCGAATTCGGCCCCCATCCAATAGCCCAATGTCACGTTCTGGAAGGCGCGCCGGCGCACATTGGAAAGCGTCAACCCGCCGACCAGGGTTGAGCGCCGGCCAACCAGGGTAAAGATGAAGAAGGAAAATTCGGTCCCATAAAGCGCATCGCGCCGATTGCGCCGGACCCGGGAGATGAAGCTGCGCGCGGAAAGTTCTGCTTCGGACCAGCGCGGCTCGAATGGGGTCAGAAATGAGCGGCTCGCGACGCGCAGGTTGCGCCAGGCCTGGAAATCGTTCTGCCGCGGCGAGCGGATCAGCAAGCCATCGCCACGGATTTCCGGTGTGGTCTGGCGTATGGAAGCGAAGGTGAACACGGGAGCCCGGTCCCCTTATTTCAGGCTTGCCACTATACGATCATAGTCGGGCATGCGCTCCACCGGTCCAATTCCGGCGACGGCCGGCTTGGCATCACCAAAGATCTGTCCCGCCACATGCCGCACGCGCTCGGCGTCGATGCGGTTGATGCGATCGACGGTTTCCTGCAGCGGGATCGGGCGCCCCCAGAGAATCTGCTGGCGGGCAAGCTGCCCGGCGCGCGAAGACGGGCTTTCCAGCGACATCAGCAGTCCGGCGCGGATCTGCGCGCGCACGCGGCTGACTTCGGCATCGGTGATATCGCGGGACGATTTCTGCAATTCTTCCAGCATCACCGGCAACAGCTCTTCGACATCCTCGGCGCCGGTGGCCGCCGCCACTCCGAACACGCCGCTGTCGGCAAATGCCCAGTGAAACGCGTAAACCGAATAGCAGAGCCCGCGCCGCTCGCGCACCTCCTGGAACAAGCGCGAGCTCATGCCGCCTCCCAGGATCGAGGAGAGAATCTGCGCGGCGTAGAAGCCGTCGGAATTGTACGCCCGCCCTTCGAGGCCCAGAACGATGTGGGCCTGTTCGTGGTCGGAGACTTCCTTGAACTCGCCGCCGACATATTGCGCCTTCTCGGGTGCCGGCGCGCCGGTGGGCTTTAGATCGTGAAAGCGGTCATTGGCGAGATCGACCAATTGGTCGTGATCCACATTGCCCGCCGCCGATATCACCATGCGGTCGCCCACATAATGGCTTTCGAGATAGGCGCGGATCGTATCGGGATTGAACCCGCGCACCGAGGATTCGGTCCCGAGGATGGTGCGCCCAATCGGCTGATCGGGATAGGCGGCTTCCTGGAACAAATCGAAGACGTGATCGTCGGGATTGTCGTGGGTAGCCCCGATCTCCTGGCAGATCACCCGCTGCTCGCGCGCCAATTCGGCCGCGTCGAACACGGAATTCTGCAGGATATCGGCGAGAATGTCGGCGGCAAGGCCAACATCGTCCTTGAGCACGCGCGCGAAATAGCCGGTGTGCTCGATCGAGGTCGCCGCGTTGATGTCCCCGCCCACCGATTCGATGGTTTCGGCGATCTCGCGGGCCGAGCGGGTGGAGGTCCCCTTGAACGCCATGTGCTCGAGCAGATGGGAAACGCCGTGTTGATCGGCGGTTTCGCTGCGCGAACCGGACTTGACCCAGACGCCGAGCGCGGCACTTTCCAGATGCGGCATGGCGTCGGTGATAACGGTCATCCCATTATCGAGGGTCGTGGTGCGGACGGTCAAAGTCTATTCCTCCCAGGCGCGGCTATTGGCGCGGATGAAGTCCTTAACGGCGTTTTCCTCGTTGGCGAGCACGGTGAAGCGCTCTTCGCGCTGGCCGAGGTCGGCCATGTGGGCCGGCAACTCGGGATGGCGCCCCGTTGCCGCTTCCACAGTTTCGGGAAATTTGGCCGGATGGGCGGTCGAGAGCGTCACCAGCGGCGTGTGGCCGAAATTGAAGCCCCGCGCAACCGCGACACCCACGGCCGTATGGGGATCGATGAGATATCCGGAACGCTTGAGCACATCGGCGATAATCGCCTTGGTCGCCGTCTCATCGGCCATGCCCGAGCCGAACTCCTCGCGGATCGTTTCGAGCCCGTTCTCGGGAATGGAAAAGCCGCCCGACTGGGCCAGCGAAGCGAAAAGCCCCGCCGTCTTTTCCCCGTCCCGGTCCAGCACTTCGTACAGCAGGCGTTCGAAGTTCGAGGAGACCTCGATATCCATCGAGGGGCTGACGGTTTGCGTCACGCCGCGCTTTTCGTACCGGCCGATATTGACCGCGCGGCGCAGGATGTCGTTGGAATTGGTGGCGATGACCAGCTTTTCGACGGGCAGCCCCATGCGCTTGGCGACATAACCGGCGAAAATATCGCCGAAATTGCCGGTCGGGACCACGAACGTCACCTTGCGGTGAGGCGCCCCCAGCGCGACGGCGGCTGAAAAATAGTAGACGACCTGCGCGGCGATCCGGCCCCAATTGATGGAATTGACCCCGCTCAGCCTCGCGCCATCGCGGAAGCCATGATCGTTGAACATGGCTTTGACGATGGCCTGGCAATCGTCGAACGTGCCCTCGACGGCGATGTTGAAGACGTTCTCGTCGAGAACCGTCGTCATCTGCCGGCGCTGGATTTCCGAGGTGCGGCCCTTGGGATGCAGAATGAAGATATCGGTATTCTGCCGCCCGCGGAACGCTTCGATCGCCGCCGATCCGGTGTCCCCGGAAGTCGCGCCGACGATCGTGGCGCGCTGGCCGCGCTGGCCGAGAATGTGGTCGACCACCCGCGCCAGGAACTGCATGGCCACGTCCTTGAAGGCCAGCGTCGGGCCATGCCAGAGCTCGAGGACGAAATGGCCCGGTTCGAGTTCGACCAGCGGCGTCACCGAGGGGTGATTGAACCCGGCATAGGCCGATTTGATCATCGCCTTGAGATCGTCGGCGGCAATCTCGTCGCCCACGAATTTGGACAGCACGGCAAGCGCGACGTCCTGATAGGGACGATTGCCGAAATTGTGGATTTCCTCTGCGGTGAACTGCGGCCAGCTTTCCGGGACATAGAGGCCGCCATCACGCGCAAGTCCGGTGAGGACGACGTCACAGAAACCGAGCGTCGGCGCTTGGCCGCGCGTGCTGACATACCGCATTAGATGAAAAACCTCCGAGACACGGCACGCACCCTAATTGCCCTTTTCCTCAGGAGCAAGATTTCTGGACTTGCGCTGGCGCCAGATCCAAAACCCCAGCATTACCGGGGTGATGGCGGCGAAAAGGTACCAGGTGCCGGCATATTCGAGATGGCGATTAGGGAAGGTTATCTGCGTCTCGCCGCCCTGCGGCAGCTCTCCAGCCGGCCCCGCCGCCAGATCGATGGTTACGGGCGCGACCGGGACGCCGGGGTCGAGAAAGGCGGCAAGGCGCTCGGGATCGCGCACCCATTCGCGGCGCGCATCCAGATCGGACGCGGGCGTAAAGCTGTTGGGCTGTTCCGGGCGGCGGGCCACGCCTTCGATTGTCGTGGTCCCCTGCGGTCCATCACCCCCATCGGCATAGCCCTCGGCAACGGCTTCCGGAACAAAGCCGCGATTGACCCAAACCACGCCGCCATCTTCGAGCGTGAACGGCGCCATGACCCAATAGCCAACACCGCCGTAGCGGCCCACCGGATCTGGCAGATTGGTGAAAATCAGTACGGTCCGGGCGTGGTCATAGGCGCCGGTCGCGGTAACCGGACGGTAGTCGAGCGCCTCGGCGTCGAGGCCCGCCCAAGACCCTTGCTCGGGAAACGCGGCAGCGGGCTGATCGAAGCGTTCTTCGACAGCGGCGATCAACGCTTCCTTTTCACCCAGGCGCTGGACCTGCCAATTTCCCAGCGTGATGAACAACGCCATCAACACCAGCATCAACACCACAAAACTGATCTGGCTGAAGCTCCAGCGACGCTGGGGGCGAACCGCTTCGGTCATTGGTGAACGCCTCGTTTGTTGAACGTCTTCAGCCCGCCGACCAATCTCGGCGGCACCGCGGCACCGCGCCCGGAGCTTATCGCTGGGCCGGAAAAAAGATGGCCCTCGCCACTGCGCGAACCGCGGCCCTTAATGCCGGTCGCGAGCGGAGAAGGCCCCCAGAAACGTTCAAGCATATAGTTTGCCGGGCCGCCAGAAAGCGGCCCGGCCTTTCTCAAGATCAGTGGTGAGCGATCGTCGCGCCCCAGGAGCCCCAGACATAGATCGAGGCGAACAGGAACAGCCAGACGACGTCAACGAAGTGCCAGTACCAAGCGGCGAATTCGAAGCCCAGGTGCTGCTTGGGCGTGAACTGGCCGCGATAGGCGCGGATCAGACACACCAGCAGGAAGATGGTTCCGATGAAGACGTGGAAGCCATGGAAGCCGGTCGCCATGAAGAAGGTGGCGCCATAGATGTTGCCCGAGAAGTCGAAATGGGCCTGGGTGTATTCGAGCACCTGCACGCAGGAGAACAGCGCGCCGAGCAGGACGGTGATGACGAGCCCCCACTTCAGTCCCTGCCGGTCGCCTTCCAGAAGCGCATGGTGCGCCCAGGTGACGGTGGTGCCCGAAAGCAGCAGGACCAGGGTGTTGAACAGCGGCAGGTGCCAGGGATCGAAAACTTCGACGCCCTGCGGAGGCCAAACGCCGCCGGTGAAGGCCACACGGCCAACCTGGGCAATTTCGTCGGGATAGAAGGCCGCGTCGAAATAGGCCCAGAACCAGGCAACGAAGAACATCACTTCCGAGGCGATGAACAGGATCATGCCATAGCGGTGATGGAGCTGCACGACCGGGGTATGGAAGCCGGTTTCGGCCTCCTTCACCACGTCCGCCCACCAGGCGAACATGGTGTAGAGCACGCCGACGAGGCCGGCGGCGAACAGCCAGGGCACGCCACCATGCATCCACATGATGGCGCCGACGGCCATGACGAAGGCGGACACCGAGCCGATGAACGGCCAGGGGCTCAAATCTACCAGGTGGTAGTCATGGTTCTTTGCATGGGCTGCCATTTTTAGGTCTATCCCCCGTTAGGAATCGTGAAACGTATAAGACAGCGTAATCTCACGGATTGTACGCAATTCGGAATTCTCGTCGAGATCGGGATCGACGAAATAGGTAACCGGCATCTCGACCGTGCCGCCAGGCGGAATGGTCTGCTCGGTAAAGCAGAAGCATTCGATCTTGTTGAAATAGACCCCGGCGGAATCGGGGGTCACGTTGAAGCTCGCCGTCGTTTGCAGCGGTTCGTCGCTCAGATTGGTCGCGCGGTAGACGACGGTGCTGACCGTGCCGATCGGGTTTGTTTCGATCCGGGCCGGCTCGACCTGGAGCGGCATGCCGCGATCGATGGTGGCATCGAAACGCACACCCATCTCGCGGGCGATGACGCCGCGGACATTGCCATCGGAAACCTGCGTCGTCCCGCCGTAGCCGGTCACCCGGCAGAAGATGTCGTAAAGCGGCACGGCGGCAAAAGAGAGCCCGAGCATGAATAGCCCCATACCCACGAGCCAGGCGAGCGTGCGCTTATTGGACGATTGGCTATGATCGGGGGTCGCTATGCTCATGGCTTAAAGATCCCGCACAAGCACGTCCGGCCCAAGCTTTGCGATGGTGATCGCATAAAAAATGGCGACCAGAACGGCAAGTGCGATGCCGATCGCGATGGAGCGCTTGCGACGGCGCTTCATGAACGCTTCGCGCTGTTCTTGGCTCATGTTCTGTTCGACGGTCATCACAGGACTCCAAACCATCTGATCAGGCCAACATCGGCCAGCAGGGCTACGAACAACACAAACAAATACAGCAAGGAATAGGTGAAAAGGACGCGGGCGCGGCGCTTCATCTCTACGCCTTCGGAAAAACGCACGCGAATGGCGAGAGCCGAGAACACCGTTCCGAGAATTGCTGCGGGAACGGCATAGAACCAGCCCACGAGCCCTGTCAGCACCGGCCCGAAGCCCACGATCGTCAGCAGAACGGTGTAGATGACGATCTGGTTCTGCGTCGCGCGCTCTCCGGCCACATTGGGCAGCATGGGAATGCCGGCCGCTTCGTAGTCGCCCTTCTTGTAGAGCGCCAGCGCCCAGAAGTGCGGCGGGGTCCACAGGAAGATGATCAGGAACAGGATGACGGCATCGAGCGAGACCGAGCCGGTGACCGCCGCCCAGCCGATCATCGGCGGGAAGGCGCCGGCGGCGCCGCCGATCACGATGTTCTGCGGCGTCGAGCGCTTGAGCCACATCGTATAGATCACGGCGTAAAAGAAGATGGTGAAGGCCAGCAGCCCCGCCGCGAGCCAGTTGGTTGCAAGCCCGAGCGTGGCGACCGAAAAGCCCGACAGGGCGAGGCCGAACACCAGCGCATCTTCACGGCTGACGCGGCCGGCCGGGATCGGACGGTTCACGGTGCGGCTCATGACCGCGTCGATATCGGCGTCGTACCACATGTTGAGCGCGCCAGACGCACCGCCCCCGATGGCGATGCACAGAATGGCGATAAAGCCGATAACCGGATTGATGCCGCCTGGGGCGACGAGCATGCCGACAAAGCCGGTGAACACGACAAGCTGCATCACCCGGGGCTTTAGCAGCTCCAGATAATCCTCCACGCGGCCGCCAAGCTGGACGGAAGTGGTTTCGGTGTTGTCGTCAACGTAAGCCAAGGTGAGGCCGGGCTCCGGTTTGAAATTAAAACGCAACCCGGCGAACCGGGTTGCGAAGGGTCGGTTCTTTGTGGCGCCGGCTTACTTGAAGCGCGGCAGGGTTTCGAACTGGTGGAACGGCGGAGGCGAGCTCAGCGTCCATTCCAGAGTCGTCGCACCTTCACCCCAAGGGTTGTCCGCCGCCTTACGCTTGCGGGCGAACGCCTCGAAGATCGAGTAGAAGAACACCGCAAGGCCGATAACGGTCACGACATAACCCCAGGACGAGACGTTGTTCCACAGCGCGTAGCTGTCGGGGTAGTCGATGTAACGGCGCGGCATGCCGGCAAGGCCGAGGAAGTGCTGCGGGAAGAAGATCAGGTTCACGCCGACGAACATGATCCAGAAGTGCAGCTTGCCCAGCAGTTCGCTGTACATCACGCCGAACATCTTGGGGAACCAGTAGTACCAGCCCGCAAAGATGGTGAACACGGCGCCCAGCGAGAGCACGTAGTGGAAGTGCGCGACCACGTAATAGGTGTCGTGCAGCGCACGGTCGGCACCCGCATTGGCCAGCACCACACCGGTCACACCGCCAACGGTGAACAGGAAGATGAAGCCGATGGCCCACAGCATGGGCGTGGTCATGCGGATCGAGCCGCCCCACATCGTCGCGATCCACGAGAAGATCTTGATGCCGGTGGGCACCGCGATGATCATGGTTGCGGCGGTGAAGTAGCGCTGGGTGTTGAGCGAAATGCCCGAGGTGTACATGTGGTGCGCCCAGACGACGAACCCGACGGCACCGATCGCGACCATGGCCAGCACCATGCCCAGGTAACCGAAGATGGGCTTGCGCGAGAAGGTCGAGATGATGTGGCTGATGATGCCGAAGCCCGGCAGGATCATGATGTACACTTCGGGGTGACCGAAGAACCAGAACAGGTGCTGAAACAGGATCGGGTCACCGCCGCCGGCCGGATCGAAGAAGGCCGTGCCGAAATTGCGGTCGGTCAGCAGCATGGTGATGGCGCCAGCCAGGACCGGCAGAGCCAGAAGCAGCAGGAACGCGGTCACCAGCACCGCCCAGGCAAAGAGCGGCATCTTGAACATGGTCATGCCAGGGGCGCGCATGTTCAGGATGGTGGTGATGAAGTTGATGGCGCCAAGGATCGAGGACGCACCGGCGATGTGGAGCGAAAGGATCGCATAGTCCATGGCCGGGCCAGGCTGGCCGGAGGTCGAGAACGGCGGATAGATGGTCCAGCCGCCGCCGGTGCCCATGGCGCCCGGAGGGCCTTCCATGAACAGGCTCATGAGCAGCAGCAGGAAGGCGGGAACCAGCAGCCAGAACGATATGTTGTTCATGCGCGGAAACGCCATGTCCGGCGCGCCGATCATCAGCGGCACGAAATAGTTGGCAAAGCCGCCGATCACGGCCGGCATGACAACGAAGAACACCATTATGAGCCCATGGGCCGTGGTGAACACGTTGAACATGTGCTTGCCGGCATCGAGCGCGGCGTTGCCGTCGATGCCATAGACCATCTGGGCGAGGCCCGGGAAGATTTGGATGCCCGGCTCGGCCAGTTCCCAGCGCATGAAGCCGGAAAGCGCGCCGCCGATGACGCCCGCCACGATCGCGAAGATCAGGTAGAGAAGGCCGATGTCCTTGTGGTTGGTCGAATAGACCCACCGCTTCCAGCCGGAGGGAACTCCGTGTGCGGCATCGGAATGAGCTGCGTGAGCTTGTGCCATGTTGTTAACCTCTTATTCTCTGCCGCTTACTCGATCGAAGCCAGCAGCGTGCTGTTGGCATCGGCGAGGCTGCCTTCCTGGGCAGCGGCCAGCCACGCATCGAACTGTTCCTGCTCAACGACGCGCACGGCGATCGGCATGAACGCGTGATCCTTGCCGCACAGCTCCGAGCACTGGCCGTAATAGATACCGGTCTCGCGAGCGTTGAACCAGGTTTCGTTGTTCCGGCTGGTCACGGCGTCGGTCTTGATGCCGAAGGACGGGACGGCGAAGGCGTGCAGCACGTCGGCAGCGGTAACCAGGAGACGGACGGTGGTGTTGACCGGCACGATCAGTTCGTTATCGACCGCCAGGAGGCGAGGTTGATCGGGCTTCTGCTCGGCGCGCTGCTCTTCATTGAGCATCACGGAGACGAAGTCGACGTCCTGGTCCATATATTCATAGCCCCAGTACCACTGGTAACCGGTGACCTTGATCGTGAGCTCGGGCGCGGGCACTTCGAGGTCGCCGCCGAAGATCTGCGAACCGAGATAGCGGCGCTCGCCGTCCGGGATGGTCTGCTGATCGGCCAGAACGCCGAAGGAGGGGATGGCGATCACGAAAAGCAGCAGGACGGGAACGACGGTCCAGACGACTTCCACCAGGGTGTTGTGGGTGACCTTGGAGGGGACGGGATTGGCGCGCTGGTTGAAGCGCACGATCACAACGATCAGAAGCGCGAGCACCACCAGCACGATCGCGGTGATGATCCACATAAGCAGATTGTCATGGAAGGCGATGATCGAATCCATGATCGGGGTCACCGATGGCTGCAAGCCGATCTGACCGGGAACGGCATGGCCCGCCTCCTGGGCCGAAGCGATTGCCGGGATCAGCGCAAACAGCAGCGCAGCGAGTGAGGCTCTGACCAGACGGAAAGAAAATCCTGTCACCTGGACTTCTCCTGAACGTAATTGTTTTTTGCGCTCCCTAGCATGTCCGCTCCACGTGGCAAATGGCGCCCGCTCCCGACTCATGACTGGGGTGCAGATTTTTCTGCGGGCAGCTAAACCACATCCTTCCGAGCAAGGCAATTGATCCCGAGAGCACATTTTGTGCGTCAAATTGCGCCAAAGGCGCCTTAAGCGCGCCCCAGTTGTGCGATTTGTGACCGGTTTGGCGACCTTATGTTGACAAGGACCGCCAGCCTGCCCGACACATCAGGCAATCGTCCCGACGTCCGGGCCGCCAGGAGACAAGAGCTTTTCATGCGCCACATCGCCACTTTCGCCGCAGCCCTTATCGCCTCTTTTTCCCTTGCCGCACCGGCTAGCGCGCAGGGAACCGTGCGCTCCGAGCACGGCGATTGGCAGATGAGCTGCGATCTGGTGCCCGGCGCGCTCGAAGAGCAATGCGCCCTGATCCAGAACGTCACCGCCGAAGACCAGCCCAACGTGGCCCTCTCCGTGATCGCGCTCAAGACCGCCGATCAGGAGGCGCGCCTGCTGCGCGTGCTCGCGCCCCTGGGCGTGCTGCTGCCCAACGGGCTGGGGCTCAATATCGATGGGGAAGATCTTGGGCGCGTTGCCTTCGTGCGCTGCCTGCCCAATGGATGCGTTGCCGAAGTGGTCATGGACGACGAGCTGATGACCCAGCTCTCCGAAGGCGAGAACGCCATCTTCATCGTTTTCAGAACGCCCGAAGAAGGAATCGGCATCCCCGTCTCGCTCGCCGGCTTCCAGGAAGGCTTCGAAGCCCTGCCTTAAGCTGCCTGAGCGCGATTTCCGGGCACAAAAAAGCCGGACCGCACGCGGTCCGGCTGGGCTAGAAAACAAGGCCAAAGGCAAATCAGGCCCTGCCTTCTTTCGGGCTCTCTTTGGAGGGGCGCGGACGCACCGGCAAAATACGCCGCACCAAGAGCCCGATCAGGGCTTCAGCAAGGGGTCACCGAAGCCATTGAATGGCACGCGCATTGCGGCGTGCGTCCAGAAACTCTCCGGCGGCGGCGCCGCCATGACGAAGAGCTTCCGCGATATCGTAGCGGGTCAACCCCATGTCGCTGAGCAGGGATTCATCCATCTGCATCATCGAGCGCAGGGTCGAACGGCGCATACCGGCGCCGGCGCGGGATTTGAAAGAGAACAGGGCCATGATCTACTCCATCACCCCATTTCCTCTATCGGACTGGTAGAGTTTATGGGCGGCTGCGTTGTTGCAAGCGGTATGTAGGCACTTGCCTTCCATTATTCAAACAAATAGATTTCATTTAATCGATCAAAATTCGTGATGGTAAAAGGCAATGGCTGCTCCGCTTGATCTCGATCAGTTGCAGACCTTCTGCGCCATCGCCGATTGCGCCAGTTTCACCGAGGCGGCCCGGCGGGTTTACAAGACCCAGTCGGCGGTATCGATGCAGATCAAGCGGCTCGAGGAGCGGCTGGGCCAGCCCCTGTTCCTGCGTGACGGACGGCGCGTGTCGCTGACCACCGAGGGCGAAGCGCTCTACGCGCGGGCCCGGCGCATGCTCAAGATCAATGCCGAGATCATCGACATGTTCTCCAAGGATGATCTTGTCGGCAATATCCGGTTCGGGGTGCCCGACGACTATGCGGTCAAGCTCCTCCCGGTGATCCTTTCGAGCTTCCAGCGCACCCATCCGCGCATCACCGTCGATGTTCGCTGCCAGCCTTCCGAGGAGCTTTTGTCCGGCATGCGCTCGGGGCGTTACGACATCATCGTGTTCACCCAAGGGACGATGCACGAATTCGGCGAGCTGTTCCGCACCGAAAAGATGTATTGGGTGGCCAGCCATGGCGGACGGGCCCTGGCTTCCGATCCCCTCCCCCTGGCCTGCGGCCCGTCCTTTTGCACCTGGCGCGCCGATGCGGTCGAGGCGCTCAACAGGATCAACCGCGACTTCCGCGTCGCCTACACATCCTCGAACGCCACCGCCATCTCCTCGGCGGTGCTCTCGGATCTCGCCGTCGGCTTCCTGCCCGAAAGCGCCTTGCAGCCAGGAATGCGGGTGATCTCGCAGGATCAGGGTCTGCCGCGTTTGAACGACGCCCAAATCGCCCTCCTGCGCGCCTCGCATGCCTATGGCGGCATCTACGACGCACTGGCGACCCATATCGTCGAAAGCATGGGCAATTTGCCCGGCTCCTATTACGGCCGCGAAGCAACGGAGAGCACGGCAGCCGAGTAGTTGAGTGAGCAACTCACTCTCCTCTCTCCTCTCTCCTCTCTCCTCTCTCCTCTCTCCTCTCTCCTCTCTCCTCTCTCCTCTCCGCCTTACTCCTCTCCGCCCGTGTCGCCCCGGGCTTGACCCGAGGCAAGGTATCCGCGGCGTTCTCGGTCTTGCTGTATCCTCTCTCCTCTCGTTCCTATTCCCTCTCCCTTGCTCCGTTCCCCACCTGTGTCGCCCCTGGCTTGACCCGGGGTAAGGTATGCGCGCCGCTCCCGGCTCTTTCTCCCGCCTCCCTCTCGTCACCTTCGTCTCTGGATCAAGTCCGGGGACGAAGGCGATAACGACAGAGAGGCTTGAGTCCACAAGCGAAGAGACTCTTGCCGTAACACTTCCCCAGAACTCCTTCTCCCCTTGAGGGAGAAGGTGCCCCGAAGGGGCGGATGAGGGGTGCGCTGAGCCTCAACAATCACCGCCGGTGGCCGCTGATATGCTGAGCCCCCTCATCCCAACCCTTCTCCCACCAGGGGAGAAGGGGGCTCTTTGGGCGAGCGCTGATGTTTTCCCGAGAGACTGCCAGGGGCTACCCTTCTCCCCTGGTGGGAGAAGGTGGCCGCGAAGCGGACGGATGAGGGGGCGCTGAGCTTCCACTAACACCCTCCTCAAAAGCTCATCCCCCGCCCTCACCCCACCCCAACCCGTCATCCCGGCCTTGAGCCGGGATCCAGTACACTCAGCGCCTGAGCCCCAGCCGTAACGCTCCCCCATCGCCCCTCCCCTTGAGGGAGAAGGGTTAAGAGGGACAAACACCAACACTAACACCGTGCTTGTTATCCCGCCGCCCAAGAGCCCCCTTCTCCCCTGGTGGGAGACTTCGAACCGTTCTTTGGCCAATCGTGCCGGTGGCACGATTGGAGGTGAGAAGGCCATGAGAGCTACGCTCGAATGGCAGGGGATGAGGGGGGCGCTGAGCTTCCACAGACACCCGCGCCAAAAACTTATCCCCGCCCTCTGCACTTCCCCCATACTCCCTCCACGACCCCGCGCATATGGACGCAAGCGCTACGAACGTTTGGGCGGGATCGGTTCGGGTTCCTCACGGGTCGCCGTGGGGAAGGCCCAAAGCGGACAGATGGCCGGATGTGGATAAAAGGTGTGAGCGGACCACCAATCCAATCACTCCCACGTCGCACCGGGGAAACCCGGAGGGGCAGCGAGGGGACGGCCGGGAGGTTGGCAGAAAAAGTGGTCCCCACTTTTTCGGTTCGACCAACCGACCCACTAAAAACTCTCAACAACCCCCAGCCCGAGAAGCCGCCATAAGCCCAAAATCCCGGACGCATGGGGCGATGGAAGCTTCATACTAACAAATACAGCACGAGGCGTTCATCGCCCCATGCCGTCTATTGAAATCGCGATGACCCGAAGGCACCGCCGGAGGGCGATTTGGCACGGCCTTACGCGGCCCTCGCCATGCCGTAGTCGGAGAAAACCCGCGAAATGTCGCCCCTCCACTCGCTGTGGTAGAGGTCGAGCAGCCGTTCGGCGGGTGTCTTGCCGACCTCGAGCGTATAGTCGAGCGGCTTGAGGAATACCGCTTCGTCCGCCCCTTCCCAATTGTGTTTGTCGCGCGCCTTGAGCCCGGCGCGGGCGATGGCCACCGCTTCCCTCGCGATCTCGAGCACGGTTCCATCCCGGAACGGCGTCTTGACCGCTGTCTTGGGCACGCCGAGCCGCAGGGCCTGCCGCTCCTCTTCGGTCCAGTCCTTGACCAAATCCCAGGCCGCATCGAGCGCGGCATCGTCGTAAAGCAGCCCCACCCAGAAGGCCGGCAGCGCGCAGATGCCCTGCCAGGGAGCGCCATCGGCACCGCGCATTTCGAGATACTGCTTCATGCGCACTTCGGGAAAGAGCGTCGAAAGGTGGTCTTCCCAATCCTTGAGCGTGGGCTTTTCGCCCGGAAGCTGAGGCAGCTTGCCATCGAGGAAGGCTCGGAAGCTTTCCCCCGCGCAGTTGATGTACTGCCCGTTGCGGATGACGAAATACATCGGCACGTCAAGGGCATAATCCACATAGCGCTCGAACCCCATGCCGTCTTCGAAGGCGAAGGGCAGCATGCCGGTGCGGTCCTTGTCGGTGTTAAGCCAGATATGGGAGCGGAACGAGAGCAGCCCGTTGGGCTTGCCCTCGAGGAAAGGCGAATTGGCGAAAAGCGCCGTGGCGATGGGCTGCAGCGCCAGGCTGACGCGGAGCTTCTTGACCATATCGGCTTCGGACGCGAAGTCGAGATTGACCTGCACGGTGGCCGAGCGGAACATCATCGAGGTGCCCAGCGTGCCGACCTTTTCCATATAGGGCTTCATGATGCCGTAACGCGATTTCGGCATGGCGGGGATTTCGTCGAGCGTCCAGGTGGGCGTCACCCCGATGCCCAGGAAATCGATGCCCATGGGTTCGGTGAACTTGCGCAAGAGCTTCAGGTGCTCATTGGCTTCGGTACAGGTCTGATGGATGGTTTCGAGCGGAGCGCCCGAAAGCTCGAACTGGCCGCCCGGCTCGAGCGAGATGGCGCCGCCACCCAGGGGATTGTTGAGACCGATCACCTTGTCGCGATCATAGTACGGCAGCCAGGCGGTTTCGGCCTGGACCTTGTCGAGCAGCGCGCCGATGCCGTTCTCGCCCTCATACGGCACGGGCTTGAACCCGTCACGATAGAAGGTGAACTTCTCGTGCTCGGTGCCGATGCGCCATTCCGATTTCGGCTTGGAGCCGCGAGAGATCGCTTCGATCAATTGGGAGCGCGATTCGATCGTGGGCGACGGCTTTTCGGCCATGAAGTACCTCGGAATGTAATGCGTAGGCATGAGGACCATGCCAGAGCCCGCGACAATAGCGGGCGTTCGTTCCAGATCAATACCCTTTATCGTAACCTTACGATAAAAACCTTTCTACCAATCACCTGCCGCCGCCTGGATCAGCGCAAGAGCGGCAACCGCTGCCGTATCGGCGCGCAAGATGCGCGGCCCCAGGCTGATCGGCACGACGAAGTCCGATGCCAGCAATCGGTCGCGTTCCTCATCGGCGAAACCGCCTTCAGGGCCGATCAGCAGACCCAAGCGCCTGCCCTTGAGCCCGTTCAACGTCTCGAGCGGCGAAGAGGATGCGGCAGCCTCGTCACAAAATATCAACGTGCGGTCGCCATGCGTCTGGTTCCATTCCAAAAGAAGTCTGTCGAAGCCGATCTCGGGCGCGATCTCGGGCACGCTCAAGACCTCGCATTGCTGGGCGGCCTCTATGGTATGCGCCCTGAGCTTTACGGGGTTGAGCCGTGGGTTTTGAACATAGCGGGTGATCACCGGCTGGATGATCCCCGCCCCCATCTCGGTCGCCTTCTGGATTTCGTAGTCGAGCCGCTTGATCGGAGCGAAGCCGAACCAGAGGTCGTTGGCCGGCGTCTGTTCGGCAGACTGTTCGACAAGCCGCAGGGAAACGAGCTTTTTGCTCACCTGCACGATTTCGGCGAGGAACGCCCCGTCGCGGCCATTGAAGACCACGCAATTGTCCCCTGCCCCGCGGCGCAGCACGTTGACCAGGTGATTTGTCTGGTCCTTGTCGAGCGCCACTTCGGCACCGGTCAGCAAGGGGACTTCGAGAAAGAGACGCGGCAGGGTCTTGTGGGTGCGGGGCATGAGAGGTGGTTGACTTGAACTTGAGAGCGATTAGTGCCTTTGTGCCAGACAACGCTCCGGCACAAAAGGCCATCCATGCAGCACGAGAACACCGGAACCGTCGCCGATGCGGTCAAGGGCAATTGGGTGGATCGCTATGCCCCGACCCAGGCCAAACCTTATCTGCGCATGTCGCGGCTCGACCGTCCCATCGGCTATCAGCTCCTTTTCTGGCCCTGCGCTTTTGCCTTGGGCCTGGTGAGTCTTGCAACGGACACCGGCTTCAACTGGTGGCATCTGGTTCTGTTTTTCATCGGCGCCATCGCCATGCGCGGGGCCGGCTGCACCTTCAACGACATTGTCGATCGCGATATCGACGACAAGGTGGCCCGCACGCGCTCGCGGCCCATTCCTTCCGGCCAGGTCAGCGTCAAGCAAGCGGCGGGGTGGTTGGTCGCCCAATCGCTGGTCGGGCTGGCGGTACTCGTCCAGTTCAACACCTTTGCCATTCTCGTCGGCATCGCATCGCTTGCCCTGGTCGCCATTTATCCATTCATGAAACGGGTCACCTACTGGCCGCAGCTCTTTCTGGGCCTCGCCTTTTCATGGGGCGCGCTGATGGGCTGGGCGACCGAAACCGGCACTCTCGCCTGGCCCGCCGTGGTGCTTTATCTCGGCTGCATTGCCTGGACCATCGGTTACGACACCATCTATGCGCTGCAGGACGTGGAAGACGATGCGCTGATCGGGGTCAAATCCACGGCCCGTCTGGCCGGTGCCAGTGTGCGTCCGTTCGTTGCGGTATTTTACGCATTGGCCGCGGCGCTCTGGGCACTCGCTGCCTTGATGGTCGGCGCAAGCTGGGTATTTTTCGTGCTGTTTCTCGTGCCTGTCGCCATGCTTGCCTGGCAGGTCATAACCATCGAGCGCACCAACGGCGCGCGCAGCCTGATGCTGTTCAAGTCCAATCACTGGCTGGGCCTGGCGTTCACCGCGGCCCTGGTTCTCGCGAGCCTTCTTTAAAAGCGCAAAACCCCGCCGGTGGCGGGGAGTGCCTCTGGACTTGGAGGTCAGAGGAAAATCGTTCAGCCGATCTTTTCGCCCGGCTTGCGGCGGCGGGCGAAGCGAGTGCGGCGCTCGGCTTCAGCCGAGAGCATGCGGCGCGAACTTGACGTGCCGACCATCACCCCATCGATCTGCTGGGAGTAGGCGACGAGCGAACCGTCTCCGGTGCGAATATAGAGCGGCAGACGCAACTTGCGCCCCCAGTTCTGCCATTCGGCGACCACGTTGGAATTGCCGGCTTCTTCGAAGATGCGATAGTTGAATTCCTCGTCCGAGTGAATGAGCTCAATGGCGCTCATCAGTTCGCCATCCTCGGAAATGCGGGTCGAAACGGCGACCCCGACATATTCGGCGACCGGCACCTTGAGCTTGACCGTGACGCCGCTCTTGTCGAGCTTGCGCCGGACGGTAACGGTCATCGCCTCAGCGCGCGGACCGTTGTCATTGGCGGGGTTGTGCTTGAGATGGCGGGGATAGACCGCATCTTTCAAAAGCGTCGATGGAAAACCATCGACAATTACGCCGAGAACCATATTCAGCCTTCCTGTCAACTTTCGAGAGCTTTTTGTTTTTGGTGCTCTCGTTTTGTTGCTCCCACTCTAGTCGGGCCCTCTCATCATCGGCTTAAAAAACGGGGTTAAGTTTGTCTTGTCTCAAAATGGGTTAGCAGAATCTCACCCTCTGTAAGAAGCAATTAACCGCTCGACTTGCGCGGGTCGGGCGAAACGCATAACAAAGGCCGCAATGCTGCCCGGGCGGGGCAGAAGAGGGTTTTTTTCCAATAACCGGTCTGGAGTGGCATGCCCGCTGTTGTTCCCCAAGGCATAGAGGACGATCTCAAGCTGCTGAAATCGGCGGCCGTCCATGCGGGGATCATTGCACTCGGCTTTTTCCGCACCGAATTGCGCACCTGGACCAAGAACGTCACCTCGCCAGTGAGCGAGGCCGATATCGCGGTCGATCATTTCCTCATTGGCGCCCTGAGGGGCGCCCGCCCCGACTATGGCTGGCTGAGCGAGGAGACTGCGGATTCACCAGCCCGGCTCGAGAGCCAACGCGTTTTCATCGTCGATCCCATCGACGGCACGCGCGGCTTCATCAAGGGCGAGGATAGCTGGACCATCTCGCTGGCCGTTGTGGAAGTGGGGCGTCCGATCGCCGGCGTGGTCTATGCCCCGGTGCGCGACGAGATGTATGTGGCCGGCCTGGGCCTCGGCGCCAGCCGCAACGGCGTCCCGATGCGGGTTGAAGGCCCGGCACCGGCCTCCCCCATCATTCCTGCGCCTGCTGCGGTTCACAACGAGCTTGCCGCGCACGGCGTCGACCATGTTCCCGGCCCGGCCTATCCCTCGCTCGCCTATCGGCTGGTGCAGGTGGCGGCGGGAACGCTCGATGCCGCAGTGGCCCGTCGCGGCGCTCAGGATTGGGACATCGCGGGAGCCGACATCATCCTTACCGAAGCTGGCGCGCGGTTCGAGGATGTTTGCCTGGGCACGCCGCTCTATAACGGTTCGGACACGCGCCATGCCGCGCTTGCCGCCACCGCCGACGCCTCGCTATTATCGCCCTTGCGTGACGCCCTGCGCGTCGTCTATGGCTGCCCGCAATCCCAACCCGACGCTCAAAACCGATAGGCTAAAGCTCATGACCGAAACGCCGGCCAAGCAGTTGCTCCACCTCGTGATCGGAGGGGAATTGTCCCAGATCAAGGGCGTCGAGTTCAAGGATCTCGACGCTGTCGATATCGTTGGCGTCTATCCCAACTATGCGGCTGCCTATGCGGTCTGGAAGCAGAAGGCGCAGATGACGGTCGACAATGCCGAGATGCGCTATTTCATAGTGCATCTGCACAAACTGCTCGACCCGGCGCAGGACGGCTGATCAGGCTTCGCCGATCGAGCGCTTGTAAGCGGTAAAGGCCGCCTCGGCATTGGCATAAGGCTCCTGCCGATCGACGCTCCAATAGGCCAGATCCTCGATGGGAATGGGTCTGCCTGTGATGGCGCAGCGCACGAAGGTGCCCGGCTTTAACACCACGTAATCGGCGTCGAGGTAACGAATTTGGGCTTCCGAGGGCGAAAAGCCTGAATCGAGGATGTTCATGCGTTCGGTTCCTTTGCCCTCAATTTAGTTGCCTTTGCCGGCATCGTCAAAACAGACTCTCCTGCGTGCCGGTTTCCTCATCAGAGCGAGCTTTGCGCTTAGGGATCGACGGCGCGCCGGCCACCGTTGCCGCGATCGAGCCCTGCGCCACGTCGATGGTGAGCGTATCGCCGGGTTTGACGTCAGTGGATGTGCGGACGAGATTTCCCTCAGCGTCTTTTACAAGCGCGAAGCCCCGCGCCAAGACTTGCTGATAGCTGACCGAATTGAGGAGCTTGGCGATCCCGTCCAGCCGCGCCCGGCGCGCTTCGACGATGCGGATATAGGCAGGTTCCATGCGCGCCGTCGCTGCCTCGAGGTGCCGGCGCCCCTGGCTGATCGGGGTGGCGAGCAGGCCGGGACGCAAGCGCCCCGCGAGGGGAGAATAGGCCACCCGCGCGCGACCGGCTCGCGTTTGCAGGCCGTGGCGGGCACGCGTGGCGGCGTTTTCGAGCCGGTTCGAGGCCGCTTCGAGACGTCCGCGCAGGAGGCCGATCGCGAGGCGTCCAGCGATCCGCTGGTGATCCATGGCCTTGGCGTGCTGCTCGGCCCTGAGCGCCGACCCCAATCGTGCCGTCGCCATATCGAGACGCTGACGCTGGGTCGAGATCAGATCGCCGGGGCGAGGCATGCCGGCCGAGGCAGCCCGGAAGCGGTCCTTGAGGTTGGCGGCAATGCGCCGCGCCGCCATGCGCTGGCGCGAACCCAGATCCTCGACATAGCCGATGAGTTCGCTGCGCACAGGAACGGCCATCTCCGCCGCGCCAGTGGGCGTCGGAGCGCGTCGGTCGGCGACGTAGTCGATCAGCGTTATGTCGGTTTCGTGCCCCACCGCTGAAATGACCGGAATGGCGCTGCGCGCGACGGCGCGGACAACGCTTTCCTCGTTGAAGCCCCACAAATCTTCGATCGAGCCGCCACCGCGCGCGACGATCAGCAGGTCGGGACGCGGGATCGGGCCATCGGGCGCGAAAGCGTTGAAGCCGTCGATAGCGGCGGTGACTTCGGACGCGCAGGTATCGCCCTGCACGCGGACAGGCCATACGATCACGTGGGACGGAAAGCGATCATCGAGGCGATGAAGAATATCGCGGATCACCGCGCCAGTGGGCGAGGTGACGACGCCGATGACGCGCGGCAGATAGGGAAGTTGACGCTTGCGCTCGGGCGCGAACAGGCCTTCGGCCAGGAGCTTCCTGCGCCTCTCCTCGAGCAGCGCCATCAGCGCCCCGGCGCCAGCGGGCTCGATCTGTTCGATCACGATCTGGTATTTGGACGAGCGCGGATAGGTCGTCAGCCGCCCCGTCGCGATGACTTCGAGCCCTTCCTGGGGTTTGAAGGTCAGTCGGGCATAGCTGGTCTTCCAGACGACGGCATCGATGCAGGCGCCATCGTCCTTCAATGTGAAATAGCTGTGGCCAGAACTGTGCTGCCCGCGAAATCCGGAAATCTCTCCGCGCACCCGCACGTGGCCGAACTGGTCTTCCACGGTGCGTTTGACGGCGCTGGAAATTTCCGAGACCGTGAACTCGTAGGCATTGGTTTGCTGATCGCTCATAACCCGTTGGTGGCCGAGACTCAGGGCTTCGTCAAGGGTAGCGGGCATGGGGCGCGCGTGATATGGGGCGGCCTCAATTGCCGGATATCGAAGGGAAGTGCGTCAATGCGGGTTTTGCTGATCGGATCGGGAGGACGCGAGCACGCGCTGGCCTGGAAGATGACCCAGTCCCCGCGACTCGAAAAGCTTTTCGTCGCGCCGGGAAACGGCGGCACCCAAACGATCGCTGAAAATGTCGCGCTCGATATCGCCGATCACGCAAAGGTCGTCGAGTTCTGCATTGCCGAGCGCATCGGTCTGGTCGTCGTGGGCCCGGAAGTTCCACTGGTCGCCGGCATCGCCGACGATCTGCGGGCAGCCGGCATTGCGGTGTTCGGACCATCAAAGCTGGCGGCACAGCTTGAAGGCTCCAAGGCCTTCACCAAGGAACTCTGCGACGAGATGGGCATCCCCACGGCGTCCTATGCCCGCTTCGGTGCCCTTGAACCGGCGCTCGAACACGCACGGGTGACCGGTGCTCCGATCGTCATCAAGGCCGACGGCCTGGCGGCCGGCAAGGGCGTGACGGTCGCCACGACGCCCGAGGAAGCCGAGGCGGCCCTCAATGACTGCTTTGGCGGTGCGTTCGGGGCGGCGGGCGCAGAGGTGGTGATCGAAGAATTTCTCGAGGGCGAAGAGGCGAGCCTTTTTGCCATCTGCGACGGCGAGCATACGGTGCTTTTGCCGCCGGCGCAGGATCACAAGCGTGCCTATGACGGCGACGAAGGGCCGAATACCGGCGGCATGGGCGCCTATGCTCCCGCCCCTGTGATGACCGACGCCCTGATCGAACGCGCCTACCGCGAAATCGTCGCTCCGGCGATCAAGGGGATGGCAGCGCGCGGAACGCCCTTTTCCGGCGTGCTGTTCACCGGCCTGATGATAACGGCTGACGGCCCCAAGCTCATCGAGTTCAACACCCGCTTCGGCGATCCCGAATGCCAGGTGCTGATGATGCTGCTCGAAAGCGATCTCCTCGACATTCTCGAAGCGACCGCGCTCGGGCGGCTCGACACGGTGACGCCGCGCTGGAAGCGCGATGTCGCCATGACAGTGGTGCTGGCGGCCCAGGGTTATCCCGGCGACTACGAGAAGAACACGGAGATCGGCAATATCGATGAGCTTGACAGCGAAGCCGTTCGCATATTCCACGCCGGCACCCGGCGGGAGGGCCACAAGCTGCTGGCCAATGGCGGGCGCGTGCTCAACGTCGCCGCGATTGGTGAAACCGTGGCGCAGGCCCGCGAGCGGGCTTATGCGGCCGTGGATGCCATCGAATGGCCGGAAGGGTTCTGCCGCCGCGACATCGGCTGGCGCGCTCTGGAGAAATAGGGAGGGCGCAAGCGTCCTCCCCAACGCCTTAGCGGCTGAACACCATATAGGCGAACATCAGCACGCTGACGGCGACGATAATCGAGCCCAGCGCCACGACCATCTCCAGGCCGGTCGCACCCTGGAGCAGGAAGTAAAGTGCGGTGACCATGATCACCACGCCCACCATATGCGTTCCGAACTGGATCATCGCCAATGGCCGTGCGGCCTTGGCCGGTGCCAGCGCGAAATAGGCGCCGAACAGCGCGCTCGTCGCCCAGCCCACGAGGTTGAGATGGGCATGGGCGCCCATGGCGCTGTGGTTGCCCGAAATGGACATTAGAATGCCCATCCCGATGCCGACAATCAAAAACAGTATTGCGGCCTTGAAATAGAAGTCGGAAACTTTAGGCATGGTTTTCCCCACCAAAACCGTTTCGCCGAAAAAAAGTGGGAGCCGATCACTTGCCGTAAATTCCCTTTGCAAGTGTAGCGTCGGCATCCACTCGCCAATTATCGCCTTTTTACAATTGTTGCCAAGCAGATTAAGCATCACCGGCAACAAGGAGCGGCAGCACCTTCTCAACCCGCCGACGCTAGGCTAGCTTGGCGATCCAACAGGAGGTCGATAGCTGTGGGGACGATCACCGATCCAAAGATCGGCATTGCCTTGGGCGGCGGCGCGGCACGCGGACTGGCCCATATTCCGTTCATCGAAGCAATGGACGAAATGGGGCTCGTCCCGCACCGGATCGCAGGCACTTCGATTGGCGCACTGATCGGTTCGGGCTGGGCGGCGGGGCTCAAGGGCTCCGATATCCGTGAGCTCGCCTATGAGATGCTGGGCACGATGAACGGGTTGTTCGGCCGGCTGCTCTCCACCCAAGTCCGCTCCATGGCCAAGATTTTCCGCGAGGGCATCTCGATCCAGCTCGATCCGGTGCATGTGGTGGATTTGTTCACCCCACCGGGTATGGCGGAGGATTTCGCCCAGCTCAAAATTCCCTTCACCTGCATCGCCACCGATTTCCGATCCTGGCATCAGGTGGCGTTTCACGAAGGCCCCCTCGCCCCGGCGGTCGCCGGATCGCTTGCCGTGCCGAGCCTGTTCCGGCCCGTTCACTATCACGACACGCTTCTGGTCGACGGTGGGGTGGTTAATCCGCTGCCGCTCGACCATGCGGCAGCAGGCAGCGATATCCTCATCGCCGTCGACGTCAATGGCGATCCACGGCCATGGCCAGAAGGCTATGTGCCTACCCTACTCGATGTGGGGTTCGGTTCGGCTCAGATCATGATGCATCAGCTTATCGCCCACATGCTGGCCGCCTATCCGCCCGACCTTTATTTCAGGCCGCACCACGTCAATATGGGCGCGCATGAATACTGGCGAGTGCGCGAGATCGTCAAAGCCGGCGATGCGGAAAAGGACCGCTTCAAGCGCGAGCTGGAAGCGCGGATCGAGAGCTTCATCGCCGATCAGCAAAAAATTTCCTGAGCATCTCACCGGCGCGGGACGCCGAAACACCGCCGATGACCTCGGGTGCGTGGTGGCAGGTGGGCTGGGCGAAAAAGCGCACGCCATTGTCGACCGCTCCGCCCTTGGGGTCCTCGGCAGCATAATAGAGCCGCCTCAGTTTGACGTGAGCGATAGCGCCGGCGCACATGGTGCAGGGCTCGAGCGTCACATAGAGGTCGCAGTCGGATAGCCGCCCCGTGCCATCGGCAGCAAGGGCCGCGCGGATGGCGTTGAATTCGGCATGGGCCGTCGGATCGCCCGTTTCGCGCATCGTGTTGCGCCCGGTGGCGAGCACCTTGCCGTCGCGCACGATCACCGCGCCCACGGGCACCTCTCCATGGTCCGCCGCTTCCTGGGCGAGCGCGAAAGCAATCTCCATGGGATTTTCGGGTGTCGTCATCACGTCGGGGCTCATATCAGCTTTGGCGGGGGCTGTCCGCATCGTTAGGATAGGCGGAAAGGAGAATCAGTGCCCATGGCAATCCGCCAGCTTCCAGACGACCTCGTCAACAAGATCGCCGCCGGCGAAGTCGTCGAACGGCCGGCCAGCGTCGTCAAGGAACTTGTCGAAAACGCTCTGGACGCCGGCGCCAGGCGCATCGCCGTCACCACGGCCGCAGGCGGCAAGAGTCTGATCCGCATCGAGGATGATGGGCATGGCATGGATGCAGACGATCTGATCCTTTCAGTAGAACGGCACGCAACCTCGAAGCTCGCTGACGACGGGCTCGACGATATCCGCACACTGGGGTTCCGTGGCGAAGCGCTGGCTTCGATCGGGTCGGTTTCCGATCTCTCGATCGCCTCGCGCACAGCCCAGGCGGAAACCGGCCTCAAGATCAGCGTCAAACGCGGTGTAAAGGTTGGACCGGTACCGCATCCGATCAACCAGGGCACCGTCGTCGAGGTCAAGAACCTTTTTGCCGACATCCCGGCGCGGCTGAAATTTCTGAAATCCGACCGGGCCGAGGCCGGGGCCATCACCGATGTGATCAAACGTCTCGCCATGGCGCATCGCGGCGTTCATTTCGTGCTCTCGGGCACCGATCGGCAGCCGATCAACTGGCCGGCACAGACGGGTGAGAACGCAGTCCATGCCCGGCTTGCCCAGATCATAGGCGCCGATTTTCCCGAGAATGCGCAGCAGATCGGCTTTTCGCGCGGCGGCATCGTGGTCGGCGGGCTGGCGGGCCTGCCCACTTTTTCGCGCGCCAATACGCTCAACCAATTCTATTTCGTCAACGGCCGTTCGGTGCGCGACAAGGTGCTGCTGGGCGCGGTGCGTGCGGCCTATGCCGATTTCCTGCATCGCGACCGGTTTCCGGTGATCGCCCTGTTCGTCGCCATCGATCCGAGCGAGGTGGACGTCAACGTCCATCCCACCAAGGCCGAACTGAGGTTTCGTGACCAGGGCGCGGTGCGCGGGGCGGTGATCCGCGCCATCGGAGAGGCACTGGCGGCCGCCGGTTTCCGGGCCTCCTCCAGCGTGGCCGATGCCGCATTGGCGAGCTTTCGGGCGCCTGTGCACGAAACGACCGCTCCCGAGCCGGTCAACAGCTTTGCAGAGCCGGCGGGGGCGGCGCCTACCTATCGGCCGATGCAGCCCTCCTTTGCGGCGCAGCCCTCGTTTTCGTCCAGCCTGGCCGCCGAGATCCGCCAGTTCGATGCGCCGAGCGCCCGGTTCGAGCCGATCGAGACGCAACCGGCAGAACAGCAGGATTTTCCGCTTGGCGTCGCCAGAACGCAGGTGTTCGAGAACTATATCGTCGCCCAGAATGGCGATGCGCTGGTGCTTATTGATCAGCACGCGGCCCATGAGCGGCTGGTCTATGAAAAGTTCCGCAATCAACTGCGCTCCGGCCCGGTCGCCAGCCAGCGTCAGCTCATTCCGGTGGTCATCGACCTGCCTGAGGAAGATTGCGGACGGCTCGAAGACGCCGCACCCATCCTCGAAAAGCTCGGACTTTATCTCGAACGGTTTGGTCCGGGAGCCATTGCCGTCAGCGAGACCCCTGCCCTCCTCGGCCAAACCGATATCGATGGCCTCGTGCGCGACCTTGCCGATGGCTTGGCGGAGTGGGACAATGTGGCGGTCCTCGAAGAACGCATGGACGCCATCATCGCCCGCATGGCCTGTCATGGCTCGGTGCGCTCGGGCCGCCGGCTGCGGCCCGACGAGATGAACGCATTGCTGCGCGAAATGGAGGCAACGCCCCATTCAGGCCAATGCATCCATGGCCGGCCGACCTATATCGAGCTCAAGAAAGGCGATCTGGAGCGCCTGTTCGGTCGGCGGTAGACGAAGGAATCTTCGAATGTCGCGATTGGCGGTCAAGCCCGTCACCCGGGCAAGCTGGAGTGATTTCGAAGCCCTGTTCGAGGGCAGGGGCGCACCGAGCTATTGCTGGTGCATGGCCTGGCGGCCGATCGAAGACCGGACAGAGGCCACCAACGCGGATCGCAAGCGAACGCTCAAATCCTTCGTCGATCGGCGCCTCCCCATCGGGATCGTTGGATATCTTGAGAAGGAACCGGTCGCCTGGTGCTCGGTGGCGCCCCGTTCGACCCATGTTTCGCTGTCCAAGCAGCAGAACGACGGCGAAGAGGGCGTTTGGTCGGTGACCTGCTTTTTCGTGCGCAGAGCCCATCGCGGCACGGGTCTATCGGGCCAGATGCTGGATGCAGCGATCGCTTACGCCAAAGAGAAGGGTGCCCGGATCATTGAAAGCTACCCCGTCGATCCGGAGTCTCCAAGCTATCGCTTCATGGGATTTGTGGAGCTATTCGAGAAGAGAGGCTTTGCCGAGATCGGCCGGGCGGGTACGCGTCGCCACATCATGCGGCTGACCCTCTGAGGCTTATTCAGGCGTGCGGATGAGTATCTGTCGCTCGCTCGACTTCCGCCTCGGTCGAAATCAGGAGGCCGGTGACAGCGGCGGCCAGGACGACCACTGCGCCGACGACGCCAAGAATGACGATTGCCATGGTTCTGCTCCGGCTTGCGTAACGTGAAGACGCAACAGCCTTGGCGCGCGTGTGGTTCCTACCGCTTGCCAAAGTGCGGCGCAAGTGTGGCGTGGCTGCGACACTCGAATTTGGGGATGTCAGCCCGTACGTTCGAGAAAAGTGATGGCGGTGCCGCCATAGTCGCGGCGATCCACGATCTGCGTACCGACCGGTGCCTCGATTACCACGTCCTTGTCCTCCTCGATGAGGATTAAGGCCTCTGTCGCGACCCAGCCGCCGGCCAGGGCGCTGGCGATTGCCTTTTCTCCCAGGTTCTTGCCATAAGGAGGATCGCAGAAGACCAGATCGGCGGGACGCAGGCGTTCGATGGGGCCGAGATCGGCGGCATCGCGCTTGAGGAGCTTGGTCTGACCGCCCAGGCCGAAGCTCTCGATATGCCCGCGGATCAGGCCGCGCGCCTCGATCCCGGTGTCGACGAATACGCAGTGCGCGGCGCCGCGCGAGATCGCCTCAAGCCCCATGGCGCCGGTGCCCGCGAAGAGGTCGAGCACATAGAGGCCATCGAGATTGGGACCGATGCGGCTACCAATGATCGAGAACACGGCTTCGCGCACGCGATCGGAAGTCGGGCGGATGTCGTCCGACTTCGGGGTGTCGAGCTGCTTGCCGCGGAATTTGCCGGCAACGATACGCATCGTGGCTATTCGTCCCCGCTCCGGCGGGGGCGCCGCGGCCGATCAGGACGCGGGCCGGACGGCTTGCCGCCGCGTGGCGACCCCTTGCGCTCGCCACCTTCGCGGCGGGGGCCTTTTGAAAACGGCCTATCGTCATCGCGACGAGGTCCCCGGGCCGGGCGCGCCTGGTCTCCGCCCTCACGACGAGGACCCTTGGAGAACGGACGATCCCCATCACGGCGCGGACCGCGTGAAGGCCGGCCTTCCTCGCCTTCACGGCGTGGCCCTTTGGAGAAAGGACGGTCTCCATCACGGCGCGGCGGACGATCACCGAAAGCCTTGTCGCTCTTGCCCGGCGCGGTGCGCCGCGCCAGCGGGCGATCGGTATCCTTGCGCTTGGGCCGATCACCCCAATCTCCGCCTTCGCGGCGAGGGCCGCGCGCGGGACGGGTTTCACCGCCGCGGTCGGGCCGCGGGCCCTTATTGAATGGGCGCTCGCCATCTTCCTCGCGATCACGAACCGGCTTGGAAAAATTCTTACGTGGCCGGTCGTTGAAAGCCTTGTCGTCTTTAAAGCGGCGCGGCTTGTCGCCATCGCGGCCACGGCGGTCGAAGGGCTTATCCTCGCCCTTGCCCCGGCGTTCGGCGGGCATCTGCACGATTTGTGAAGGGCGGCCGTCGTCGAAATGGACGGTACGTGCCTCGGTTTCCCTCATCGGTTTGCCACGCGATTCGGGGCGCTTGCGCAGGCCGCCGAAGCGGTCGCGCTCGGTGGCGCGGCTTTCGGGCTTTTGCGGCGAACGGCGGCGCGGCTGGGTGGGGTCTTCGTCGGATTCGGAAACAAAATCGGCGCCCGAGCTCTCGGTGAGGCGTTTGCCGAGCTGATCCTTGAGCACACGGGTCTTGACCTTTTCGACGCTCCCGGAAGGCAGATCGCCGAGCTGGAACGGGCCATAGGACAGGCGGATCAGGCGGTTGACCTCAAGCCCGAGCGCGCCGAGAACATTGCGGACCTCGCGGTTCTTGCCCTCGCGCAGCGACACTGTGAGCCAGACATTGGAGCCGGTCGAGCTGTCCAGGACCGCTTCGATCGGGCCGTAATCGACCCCTTCCACGGTGATGCCTTTGGCCAGGCCGTCGAGCTGTTCCTGTGTGACCGAGCCGAAGGCGCGGACGCGGTAGCGCCGTACCCAGCCGGTGGCGGGGAGTTCGAGCGTTCGCTTCAAGCCGCCGTCATTGGTGAGCAGCAAAAGGCCTTCGGTGTTGAAATCGAGGCGGCCGACGGTCAAAACGCGCGGCAATCCGAGCTTGTCGAATTCAGCAAACACGGTGGGTCGACCCTCGGGGTCTTTTTCCGTGACCATCAGGCCGGCGGGCTTGTGGTAGAGCCAGAGCTGGGTGGGCTGACGACGGGCAATGGGCTTGCCGTCGACGGCGATCGTGTCGCCTTCGATGACGTTGAAGGCCGGGGTCTTGACCGGACTGCCGTTGACCGAGATGCGGCCCGCGGTGATCCAGCTCTCGGCATCGCGGCGCGAGCACACACCGGCGCGCGCGATGACCTTGGCGAGGCGTTCGCCAGCGGGGGGTTGAGGTTTATCGCTCATCTGGAGCGGTCTTTCTTCTTTTAGATACCAAAACAAAGCGAGGCCCCTGGGCCTCGCCGGAAAACCAAAAGCGTAAACCTCAGAGAGGCTTACTGCTGAGCCGCGAGCGCAGCGCGCACATCGGGCGGACAGCTCGGGTCGGTCGGAGCGACAAGCGCGCCGTTGGGCGCCTGGCAGATCGTTTGTTGGCCACCGACCGTCTGGAAGTAACTCTCGGGCGGCAGGTAGATGCTGCGCTCACCTGCCCCTTGCGCATTGCGATAGGACGCCATGCGGGCGGCGAGCTGGCGCGCCTCGGCCTCGGTCAGAGGCCGTCCGGACGTTGCGCCCGAGGAAACGACACGTCCACCGCGCAGGGCGTCGAGATCGGCAGTGGTCAATCCCGACGTATCGAGAGTAACCGAAGTGGAGTCCTCAGGGATAACTGCGGCCGATTGGCTTGGCGGGGGCGGGGTTGCACCCGATCCGGGGATGACCAGCGGGCTGCGTTCGCCCGAAATCATTGGCTTTTCCTCGGTGGGAACGACGCCGACGCCCTGAAGGGTGGTGCGCATCACCTCCCGCTCGAACGTCAAAGGATCGACCATCGCATTGGTGCCTTCGACAGTGGTGCATGCGGCGAGCGCCGTAGTAGCAATCGCGGCGAGAAATGTCAGGCGCAACAGAGCTTTACCCCTGCCATCACTGTTTACAACCATACGCATCGGCGCCTCAAAAGCCCTGATTATCTTGTCTGTTCCGGCGGGTTATAGCCTATCGGCGGACCTAAGGCCAGAATTTGGCCGATTTACGATTTCGCCTCGATAGCACGTTTTGGGCGCAGGACGTCGACGATCATCATCACGACCCCGACGCTGATGGCGACATCGGCGATGTTGAAGACGTAAAACGACCAAGTGCCTAAAAAGAAATGGAAAAAATCGGCCACCGCGCCCCAGACGATCCGGTCGATTGCATTCGAGAGGGCCCCACCGATGGCGAGGGCGATGCCGATGCGGGTCAAAAGAGAGTCTTCCTTGACCCACCACCAAGCCAGCGCGACCATGGCTAAGGCCATGACAAGCAACAACATTTCAGGCGTCAGGCCACCGAGCAGACCGTAGGAAATGCCGGTGTTCCAGACCAGGGTGTAATTGAAGAACGGAGTCAGCGGGACGATCTCGCCGCCGGTCCAGCCGGCGAGATCGACCTGAAGATATTTGTGCAGGCGGTCCAGAACAAGGACCGCCAGCGCTGGGACAAGGCTCCAGATGACCGATGGTTTCGTCAGCCAGTTCATGCACTTAACCCCGCTGCGGCGCGTTCGCGCATGGCTTGGGCGTCGCGGGGGGTGAGGTCGGGATATTCAGGGTCCGAACCCACCTCCGGGGTGATTTTCCAGGAGCGGGCGCAGCGGGAGCCCTCGGCCCTTTCAAAGCTCACATGAACCGGCACAGAGGGGTCGAGATCAGCCTTTGTGCCGATGATCGACGGGTCTAGGTGCCAGTTTAGTGCACTGGTTATGCAGATCTCGGCCAAATCCTGCCCTTCGAGGGCTTTGGCAAGCTCGGGATCGCCGATCGTGACCACTGGGGCCGCCTCGAGCGAGGAACCGATCACCTTGTTCTTGCGCTCGATTTCGAGCGCCGCAGTCACGGCGCGGCGGACGGTTCTGATCTTGGCCCATTTGTCGGCCAGCGCATCGTTGCGCCACTCGGCCGGCACCTGGGGGAAAACCCGTGCGTGGACACTCGAGGTGTCGCCCGGGTTCCGCTCGAGCCAGACTTCTTCCATCGTGAAGACCAGCACCGGAGCGAGCCAGGCGGTCAAACAGGAATATAGCTGATCGAGAACCGTCAACGCGGCCTTGCGCTTGATCGAGGAGATCGGGTCGCAATAGAGCGCGTCCTTGCGGATATCGAAATAAAAGGCCGAAAGCTCGAGGTTCATGAAATTGGCGATCGTGGTCACCACGCGCTTGTAGTCATAGGCGCGGTAGCCGGCGCGGACTTCCTCGTCCAGCACCGCGAGGCGGTGCAGGATAAGCTGCTCGAGTTCGGGCATGTCGGCGAAGGCGATGGCTTCCTCGGGCTTGAAATGGGCGAGATTGCCCAACAGCCAGCGGAAGGAGTTGCGCATCTTGCGATACATCTCGACGGTGTTGGCGAGGATTTCATCGCCGATGCGGTGATCCTCGGCATAGTCGATGGTCGCTGCCCAAAGGCGCAGGATATCGGCGCCGAACTTCTTGATGATGTCCTGGGGCGCGATGGTGTTGCCCAGGGACTTGCTCATCTTGAAGCCGTTCTTGTCCATGGTGAAGCCATGGGTGAGAACCGATTCATAGGGCGCGAAACCGTTGGTGGCGCAGCTTTCGAGCAGGGAGGAATGGAACCAGCCGCGATGCTGGTCCGAGCCTTCGAGATACATGGACGCGGGGAATTTCAGGTCCGGCCATTTCTGCTTGTTGCGCAGCACAAAGGCGTGAGTGGAGCCGGAATCGAACCACACGTCGAGGATGTCGGTGACCTGGGTCCAGTTCTCGTGATCGGAAACGTCATTGCCCAGGAAGCGGGCCTTGGCACCCTCGGCGAACCAGGCGTCGGCGCCTTCATCCATGAAGGCTTCGACGATGCGGTGATTGACCTTCTCGTTCTTAAGGATTTCGCCACTGTCCTTGTGGACGAACACGGTGATGGGAACGCCCCAGGCCCGCTGGCGCGAGAGCACCCAATCGGGGCGATCGGCGATCATCGAGCGGAGCCGATTCTGGCCTTGCGGAGGGACGAATCTGGTGGCGTCGATGGCGGCAAGGGCGCGGGTGCGCAGGGTATCTGTGCCCGTGGCCAAGCCCCCCTCACCCGGCGCGTTCGCGCCGACCTCTCCCCCGAAGGGAGAGGTAAGGTTGGTCGCGGAGGCGGAGCCTGTGGCTCCCCCCTCATCCGCCCTTCGGGCACCTTCTCCCCCGAGGGGAGAAGGAGTCCCTGCGGTGAGCGTTTTACCCTCGAGGTCCTTGTCCATATAGACGAACCACTGGGGCGTGTTGCGGAAAATGATGGGCTTTTTCGAGCGCCAGGAATGGGGGTACTGGTGCTTCAACCGCCCCCGGGCGAAGAGGTTATTGGCGGCGATCAGGGCCTTGATGACGCGGTCATTGGCATCGCCCTTTTCGCCCTTGTCGTCGATGACGCGCGCGGGCCCGCCTTCGGCATCGGGGCCGAAGCCGGGGGCGGCGCTGGTGTAAAAGCCGGCGTCATCGACGGTGAAGGGGATGGTGGGATCGATGCCGCGCGACTGCAGATCGCGGGCGTTTTCCTGCCAGACATCAAAGTCGTCGGCGCCGTGGGAAGGGGCAGTGTGGACGAAGCCGGTACCCGCGTCATCGGTGACGTGTTCGCCATCGAGGAGCGGCACGAGGAACTCGTAGCCGCCGGCGAGCCCGCGCAACGGGTGGTGGAGGGTCATGCCGATCAGTTCGTTGGCGCTGACATCGGAAAGTCGCTTGAAGGTTAGCTTGGCTTTTTTTGCGCTTTCCTCAGCGAGCTTGTCGGCAAAGATCAGCTTTTCGCCTGGCTGGGGACCGAAATCATTCTCGGCGGTCTCCACCTCGTAGAGGCCGTAGTCGATGCGCGAGGAATAGGAGACGGCGCGGTTGCCTGGGATGGTCCATGGAGTGGTGGTCCAGATGACGACATAGGCAGACTGTAGCAGAGTCCGACGTTCGGACCCGGTGATCATCTCTGCCTCTACCGCGGAACGATTGCTGTCGTCGACGCCGGCAAGTCTGGTCAAGCCGACCACCTTCGCCACCGGGAATTTCACCCAGATCGCATCGGACTCGTAGTCCTGATATTCGATCTCGGCTTCGGCCAGTGCCGTCCGTTCCACCACCGACCACATCACGGGCTTCGATCCGCGATAGAGCTGGCCGCTCATGGCGACTTTCATCAGTTCCGAAGCGATGGTGGCTTCGGCGTCGTAGCTCATGGTGAGATACGGGTTGGCCCAATCGCCCATGACACCAAGACGCTTGAATTCCTCGCGCTGGATGTCGATCCAATGTTCGGCGAAGGTGCGGCACTCGGCGCGGAATTCGTTGATCGGCACCTCGTCCTTGTTCTTGCCCTTGGCGCGGTACTGTTCTTCGACTTTCCACTCGATGGGCAGGCCGTGGCAATCCCAGCCCGGCACATAGGCCGAGTTGTAGCCCAGCATCTGCATGGAGCGCGAGACGAGGTCTTTCAGCGTCTTGTTGAGCGCGTGGCCGATATGGATGTTGCCATTGGCGTATGGGGGACCGTCATGAAGGGTGAATTTCTCGCGGTCCCGGCTCTGCTCGCGCAGGAGCTTATAGAGGTCCATATCCTCCCAGCGCTTGAGCCATTCGGGCTCGCGCTGGGGCAGGCCGGCCCGCATGGGGAAATCGGTCTGCGGCAGGAACAGGGTGTCGGAATAGTCGCGCTCGGTTGTCGCGCCCGGTTGCGTGTCGGTCATTAGAACTCGCACAAATTTTCAGTCGGTCTGAATGTTGGTGCCGCTTTTAACAGCGGCGGCGAAGGATTGCCAATGGGTTTGGACCGGAGCGGAGCGGGAAGCGGGCTTCCGCTCATCGGCTTTGCCGATGGCACCCCTCATCCGACCGCTTCGCGGCCTTCTCCCCTCCAATCGTGCCACGGGCACGATTGGCCACAGGACGGGTCGAAGTCTCCCGCAAGGGGAGAAGGGTAACCGTGGCAATGTTTCGGCAGGAACGCCGTGCTGTCTATTGGCTAAGAAACAAAGCCCAGGGCGGCGTCGAGCTCGGAGAGCGGGGCCGCCTGGGCGGTGGTAATTCGGGCGGCTTTGGTGTCGCGGCCCATTTCGGCGATCAGCGCGTCGAGATCGGCAAAGGTCATCTGGCCGCGCACATGAGAGATGAGCGCCACTTCGAGGGTCTTGCCGTAGATGTCGCGATCGAAATCGAAGATGAAGGTTTCGAAAGGCGGCTTGGTGTTGTCGAACATGGGCTTGCCGTAGGCGGCGACACCGTCGAACACTTCGTCATCCAGCCGGACCTTGACCGCATAGACGCCTTGGGCCAGCCCGAAGGTTTCGGGAACGGCTATGTTGGCGGTGGGATAACCCAATTCGCGGCCGCGCTTGTCGCCCTCGATCACGGTGCCGGAAAAGAAATAGTGATACCCCAGAAGCGCGTTGGCGGCGGCGACATCGCCGGCGGCGAGCGCATCGCGGACGCGGGAGGAGGAGACGGGCTCTTCTCCTTCATCGAGCATGTCGCAGATTTCGACCGAGAAGCCCTTTTCTTCGCCCTGGCCGAGAAGGAATTCAGGAGTGCCCGCCCTGCCCTTGCCGAAATGGAAATCGGCGCCGACCACAACGCCGGAAACCCCAAGCGCTTCGATGAGGAACCGCGAAACGAAATCGGCCGCTTCGACCGAAGCCAGATCGCGGGAAAACTTAAGGAACGCGACAGCATCGAAGCCCAGCGCCTCGACAAGCCGCGCCTTGGCGTCGGCATAGGTGAGGCGAAAGAGCAATGGCTGGGGCGCAAAGACATCGCGCGGATGCGGCTCGAATGTGAGGACCAGGGCCGGAACGCCCTTTTGCTCCGCCATCTCACGCGCGGCGGCAAAGACCTGCTGGTGCCCGCGATGGCAGCCATCGAAATTGCCGATGGCGATGACGCCGCCGCGAAGCGCGGAGGGAACGTCGGCAAGGCCGTTGAGACGATGAAAATTGGTGCCAGCGGTCATAACTTGGATGGAGAGGTCTACGGGAGAGGCGGAACCTGCCTTTTTGTCGGCTCGATTGCAAGAGCGGCTTGCGTGCCGAGGGTTTGAAAGCGGTAGGCGCATGCGGGGCGCGGGGTGGCGGTGGGCGGCTCGCCGAAATCGAGGAGCGGGTAAAATCCGAGTGGAATCAGTCTGTTGCGCGGCAGGAGATCGCGGCCGATATCGCCCACATAGACCTCCGCGCCGGCGGCAAGGCAGCAGTCCAGAAAGGCCGTGACGCGGAGGGCGAGGGCGGGATCGTAGAAGAGGTCACCTACGAGGATTACCTCGGTATCGGGGGGTGAACCATCGAGAATATCGGCCTGTAAAGCGGCTATGGTGACGGTGTTGAGCGTGGCATTGAGTTTGAGGTTGGCAATGGCGTTGAAATCGGGGTCGGCGGCAGTGATCGAAGACGCTCCGGCAAGCGCGGCGGCGATGGCGAGCAGGCCCGAGCCGGTGCCCAGATCGAGGACGGACTTGCCGGCGACGAGCTCGGGATGGGCGGCAAGGTGATGGGCGAGCGCGAGGCCGCCGGGCCAGGGCCATGCCCAATAGGGCGGTACCCCATCGGCGGCGAGGCGCCAGACGCCGCTGGTGGGAGTGGCGGTGTGGAGGCGGATATGGGGGAGGCCCGGAACGGGGGTTGCAGGGAGATTGGCGGTGATGAAGGCTGTGGGGTCGGGCATGGGGTGCTCGGGCTTGCGGCTAAGGCCCCCTCACCCGGCTGCAAGCCGACCTCTCCTTCAAGGGAGAGTGAGAAGGGTGTCGTTCACCGAAACCTTACCACGCCAAACGGGGCATGAAGCCGACCATGTTGGCGCGGGAGACCGAGACGAGGTCGGCCACGCGCTTGGCGGGCGGGTTGTTGAAGGCGTCGAGTTCGGCGGCGTGGATGGAGCCGGTGATGAACAAGAGGTCGATGCCGAACTGGGCGGCGCCGACGGAGTCGGTGCGGACCGAATCGCCGATGGCGAGGATGTCGCGCTTGTCGAACCGGCGGCCGGCGGCCTCGTCGAGCATGGCCTTGGCCTGCTCGTAGATGGGATTGTAGGGCTTGCCGGCCATCATCACGCGGCCACCGATATCCTCATAGGCATCGGCCAGGGCGCCGCCGCAATAGACGATCCGCTCGCCCTCCTCGACCACCTTGTCGGGATTGGCGCAGATCAGCGGCAGGTCGCGCGATTTCCAGATGCGCATGCGCTCGGCGTAGTCGGCGGGGGTGTCGTCATCGGTATCGAGGTCGGTGACCGCGACGGCAGTGGCTTGCTCATCGGAACCAAAGGTCAAATCGAGCCCTTCGAACAGGATGTCATCGACGGCGGGGCCGACGCGGGCGACGGTGCGGCCGCGCCAGTTTTCGAGCAGCACGCGCGTGGCATCGCCCGAGGAGATGAGCGCATCATAGGCCTCGCGCGGGATATCCATGGCGTCGAGCTGGGCGATGATGGAACTGCCGGGGCGCGGGGCGTTGGTGATGAGCACGACGCGGCCACCCTGCTCGCGATAGGTAACCAGCGCCTCCACCGCGCTCCAGTGCGGCGTGATGCCGTTGTGAACCACGCCCCAGACATCGGAAAGGATGCCGGGATAGCGCGGGGCGAGGCTGGAAAGGCCGGGTGTGGGGCCGGTGAGAGCGGGCATAAAGAAAACTCCTTAGCGCGAGACGGCGCGGCGCAGGGAGTCGTCGCCATCGTCGCGCAGGTCGGGGCGCAGCGGCGCGATATCACCCAATACCCGGCCCTGGGCGAGGCGGATGCCGTCATCGAGCAGCGCGAGGACTTCGCTTTCCGCCTCGAGGCCGGTGAGGACGAGGTTGATGCCAAAACGCTTGATGTAATCGTTGATGTCGGAGGAATGGAAATCGGTCAAGGCGGAGGTGTTGGCGATAAAGCCGCCGCCGGAGGTCGAGATGTGGCGCACGCCCTTTTCGGCAAGGCCGGCGAAATCGAGGCGCAGGGTGGTGGCATTGCGCAGAGCGAGGGTGACGCCCTGCTGGACCAGGCTGGCAAGGCCATCGGCTTGCGGGCGCGAGAGAGCGGTCCAATCCTGGTAATCGAGCGCGAAGGCGATATCGGAATTGACGGCGCGGTTGGCGGCGAGCAGCGCCAGAAGGCGCTCGAGAGCGGGCTTGTCGTCCAGGGTCGCGGGGGAGAGATCGACCAGCAGACGCACCGGATCGCCCCCCAGCCGGGCGCGGCGGACGATGCGGACGGCCTCCTCGGCGCTCAGCAGATCGATGCGGCGCAGGATGACGGTGCCCTCCCCCGTGGGGATGGGCAGGAACTGGGGCGGGTCGATCAGCTCGCCGTCGAGTTCGAGGCGCGGCACGAGATCGAGCGCATGCAGCTTGCGCTGGGGGAGCGTGAGGACCGGCTGAACGTGGTGGACGATGCGGCCATCATCGAGGGCGCGGCGGACATCGTCGAGCGGGACGATGGGGCGGCGGGGCCTGGGCTCGGGATTTGCGGCGCGGTCGCTAGAGGCGGGCGCGAGCGAAGCCTGGGCGGTTTCGAGTTCGGAGACGGCCTCGGCAACCTGGCGCACCACGGTGCCCAGCACGCTCATATCGGCCTCCACGACATCGAGGCGCGGGCCGAGATCGAGATCGACGATGGCGTTGACGCGCTGGGAGAGCACCTGGCCGGCCTTGGCATCGGTGGCGAGCAGGCGGCCCATTTCCTCGACGCCGGCTTCGAGGCGGGCGAAGGCGCGGCGGCGGGCGGCACGTTCCTCAATCAACACGCCGCCGAGGATGACGACGAGCGCCAAAAGCCCGGCTTCGATGGGGGTGAAGCCGAGCGCGAAATAGGCCGCGGCGCCCAGAGCGGCACCACACAGGCCAATGAAGATAAAGACCAAGCCCTGCACGCGGCTCCAGCCCCCAAGGGAATCAACTCGGCTTTTCTCATAAAGCTCTAGCATTTGGCGGGAAGGTGAAAAAGCACAACCGCCAACCCTTTGTTTACCCTAACGGATTGATAGTGGCCTTGAGCCCCTACCGTAAGGAGAGATGGCCGGATGCGTGATGGAAACCCATCGGACGCAGATATGAAGCTGTTGCTCATCGAGCGTTCGGCAGAGCGGGCGCGCGTGACGATGGCGGCGATATTTGCCCATTGGGGCAATGCGGTGGCGCTCGTTCACTGCACGAGCGGGCAACAGGCACTACGCAGCCTCAAGACCGGGCGGTTCGACGTGATCCTGGCCGAAACCGGGAGCCTGGAAGGGCTGGGCTGCGACGAGGAAGCCGCATTCGGAATGCTGGCGGGCGCCTCGGGCGGCGCGTTGATCATCGCGCTTTCCGATGGCGGATCGGTGTCGATGGCTGTCGCGGCGATGCGGGCCGGCGCGCACGACTATCTGGCGCTGCCGATTTCCGGACCGGTGCTGGCGGCACGGCTGGGTGAATTGGGCCAGCGGCACGGCAAGGCGCGGGCGATCGTTTGCGAGGCAGCCGAGGAGCGGCACGCCGACTTCGAAGGGTTCGTGGGGACGACGCCGCAGATGCGGGCGATCTACGACCAGATTTTGCGCGTTGCCCCTTCGGCGGCGCCGGTGTTCATCACCGGCGAAAGCGGCACGGGCAAGGAAGTTTCGGCCGAGGCGCTGCACAAGCGCGGCCCGCGCGCCAAAAAGCCGTTCATCGCCATCAATGCCGGGGCGATCCCGCGCGAATTGATGGAGGCCGAAGTGTTCGGCGCGGTCAAGGGCGCCTATACCGGTGCCCATGAGGACCGCAAGGGCGCCATTGAAATGGCCGATGGCGGCACGCTGTTTCTCGACGAGATCGGCGAGATGGACCTGGCGCTGCAGGCCAAGCTTTTGCGGTTTCTGCAGACCGGGACGATCACGCGGGTGGGGGAATCGGTGTCCCGGCCCGTCGATGTGCGGGTGATCTGCGCCACCAACCGCAACCCCATGCAATTGGTGAGCGAAAAGAAATTCCGCGAGGACCTTTTCTACCGCCTGCACGTGCTGCCCATCCACCTGCCGCCGCTGCGGCAGCGGCCGGGGGACATCATGCCGCTGGCCCAGAGCTTTCTTGCCCGGTTCGGCAAGGAAGAAGGCAAGAGCTTTGCCGGCTTTGCGCCCGATGTCGCCGACCTGTTCGTGGCGCGAGAATGGCCGGGCAATGTGCGCCAGCTCCAGAACCTGGTGCGCCGGATCGTCGTGATGTTCGACGGCGGGGTGGTGAGCGCGCAGATGGCGCTGGCCGCCGATATCGAATCGCGCGATGCCTATTGCGCCGAGCAGGCGGCAAGCGGGGCCCAGCCTTCGGTGCTGCCCATGTGGCAGCAGGAGCAAAGGATCATCGAAGAGGCGCTCGACGCCTTCGGCGGCAACATCGCCCGCGCGGCGGCGGCGCTCGAAATCAGCCCTTCGACGATCTATCGCAAGCGCCTGGGCTGGGAACGCGCCGGGGCGGCTTAGGGGTGGAGAGCGGACTGGCGGGTTTTCAATGGCGGTCTCGGAAAGTGGACACTCAGTTGGCCGCTCCTGTCCAACGCCAAGGCACACACTGTAGTCATTCAAGTGAGCCCGAATTTATTTAAAGCTACCGTTCGATCTCTGTCGCTCGGTCTAGGAATAAAGCAACACCATCGGTTGAAGCGGCATTCGACTCGCGCTAAATTAGCAGGGCTCTGGGCATGAGCATGGCACTCGCCGTTCCGAAGCTGCTGGCAGCACTGCTGTAATTACTCGAACCCGACAACATCCATCCGGGCTCGCAAAGTGGTTGGCGAGTGACGCTGAGATCGAGCCAGGAGATTGGCTATGTTGATCGATGACGTGCGTCCTACGACGCTCAGCGGCGTAAAAAGTCTTGCATCCGAAATTCGCAGAAGGCGGGGAGTAAAGTACTTCACCGCGTTGGATCTGGCCGCGAAAGCCGCCAACTGTGAAAATTTTCGTCATGCCCAACGGACGCTTCCTTCGGGAGGGAGCGTTCTGGATCGGCCCTATGTTCTGCTCACTGCATATTGGAGGGACAGGGGCGGCAAGTACCACGTTGGCCGCGAGACCCTGCGTATCGAACTCTCCAAAGAAATCTTGGATATCTGCGGAAAAGCCGAGTTGAAGCGGGTCCGTGGGTTTGAAGCCCTACGAATGGTTGCTGCCGATCACTTTATCCGCGACATGGTGTTAGACAGCCAGGAGCAAGCGCGGAAGTCGCTTTGCGAAGCACAACGTTCGCTGCGGTTCATGGAGCATACAGGGCTCCAGCCTCGCCCACGGAAATGGAAGTCCTACAAGGAGGCCATCGGCAAATTGCCGTACAGCGATCACCCAACCGAATGGATTGAAATCAAGACGGGGCAGATGATCCTGGTCGACGAGCCCTACTCAATTGCACCCAATTCGGTCGAACGCGCTGAGTGGGCGGCTAAGCATGGATGGGACGTCAAAAAGAGCACGTGGCCCGGCATGTACTTTCCATATAACTGCGACCTCTATGTCGCGAGCGACGTGAGCAACGGCTACAACCTCGACCATCTGTTGGCCACGATTGACGCGATGCCAAAACCCCTGGTGGAAAGCGACTGGTCCGGTGAATCCTCAAATTCCTGGGACACCTTCACCAGCCCCAAGGCGCACACGCCACAAGACCTGCGAAGAGCACGGCCGCGGGGAACCATTTTTCCAACCGCAACATCTACCTCAGTCCCTTACAGTTTCAGCATGGGTACGAGGCGTCGGCGGCCCAAAGGTGCGCTGGGTGTTGCGGGCCATATTGAAGCCGGAAGTATCATCAAGGCGGTCATGTCATCCGGTCAGCGGCCATGGGGCGTATACACCCGACTGAATACCTTGCGTTCCAATCTCGAAGACTGGATGAGCTTGGAGATAGGTCCCAAGGAGCTTGAAGGCCCCGAGTTCTTCGACGTCTATTACCGCGCAACCGCCAGCGACGCCCCTTTCGAAAAGGCAGCTGCTACCCGACAGGGTGTGATCGACTTGCTGTTGACGCTCAAGAGCATTCTGCAGGCGGCTTATCCCGACAGCGCGCCACTTCGACGCGAGATAAAGCGCGTTGATATGGCTGTGCAACTGACCAAGAAGATGAAACTTTGATTTCCCAGACAGTGATGGCAAGTTGCTGACAATCGGGGCGCCACGGTGCCCCGGAATTTTTCCACATCGCAGTTGGTCGAAGCGTGTTGGGCACACGCCCTTGCCAATTCCGGATGAACCAGCCCGAGCTGTTCTTGGAAAGGTCTCGACGGGCTAGATACCCTGAATGTCAATGTCCACTTTCGACGCTCAGACTCCGGCAGCGGACGGGCTGGAGATGGCTCCGTTTTGAGCCGAACTTCAGGAGCTGAACGAACGGCGGGTCTCAAGCGCTCTACAGTTCAGCCTGAACGACCGAACTGGGGTCGTTTTCAGACCGACCGTTTTGGGGTGGGAAGCGGAAGGGCGGCTTAGGGGTGGGCTGCCATCACCGCAGTCAGCTCATGACGACTGCTTCGCGGACGAAGCCGCGATTCGCATGGCGCAGCTTCAGCAAAGTCCATGCAGCGACATTCAGCGAGAAGCGGCACCAAGCAATCTCAAGAGCAGCGCCACACCTTCTTCCGCAACCGAGAGACCCTTCCGCTCTCCCATGCGACCACTTGATTCCAGGTCGATAAGACCATGAACCGCTGCATAGATTAGACCTGTCAATTCTTTTGCCGACGCACCGGGCAACTGGCTTGATTTCTGGCAGGCTTTGACAAGATCCTCGAATGCGGAAAAGGTTTCGAGCGCCGCATTTTCAAGGGTTCCCTCCGCAGATCTGATGTCCGGATCACCGAACAACAGGCGATATCGGGCAGGGTTGTCGCGACCATAGCAGATGAAAGCCGTCAAAGCGCGGGTCAGCCTTTCAATCGGGGCACCATCGGCGTGCTGGGAGGATCTAAACATGTCGGTGAGGCTATGAAAATCACGCTCTGCGATTGCCGACAACAAAGCGGCGCGATCTTTAAAATGACGGTATGGGGCGTTGTGCGACACGCCAACGGCCTGTGCGACCGCGCGCAGCGTCACGGCCGCATTTCCACCGGCATCAAGAAGACGCGCCGCCTCCGTGATCAGCTTGTCACGCGTGCTCAACCTATCTCCTTCACCCGATACCAACGATCTGCTCGCAGTCCATCCAAAGTTTGTGGGCGCGTCCTTTGTCCTGCGACATGACAGAAGATCGCGCTTCGATCAACTGACCGTTCTTGGACTGGATATACTTCCCTGATGCAGCCGCGAAAGCTGGATCAATCGCAACCTTGGCAAGTGATGCGCCCGAGAAGGTGATGCTGCCCATAGTGACGCCCATGCGCCGAAGCATCCATTTCATACCAGATGTCCGCATCAAACCTCGGGCGAATGACGGAGCGGTCCTCATCAGCCCGGTCTCTACGATCAGGCCGGGATCGAAGGCAATTGACTGGATTGAGGAACCGGCGGCGCGCAGGCGTCGGTCCAGCTCATAGGCATGAAGCATGGTGCAAAGTTTCGATGTCGAATAACGGATTCCTCCTGATAGAGGCTTTCCCATCCTGCCATCATTCGCAAGCCGATAGGCATCAGGCTCTACGGCCTTGCCTACCATCTTACCGTCCATTGTGTCGGGGTCATGGGTGCCGCTGGCGGTAAACACGATGCGCCCGCCGTCATGCACCAGGTCTTGAAGAAGATTGAGCAGGAGGAAATGCCCCAGGCAGTTGGTTGCGAATGTCAACTCGTGTCCGTCGACACTATACTCAATCGGCCCTCTGAATTGCGCACCCGCGTTGAGAAGGAGAACCTGCAAAGGGGCAACTGATCCCTCGCGAACAAGACTTCGGACGGCGTCGGCACCGGACCGAACCGAAGCAAGCGACGCGACATCCAGCGTGAGGGTGCGGATGGTGGCCCCGTAGCGGTTCCGCAAATCATGTGCGGCGGCATCGACTTCACCGATGTTTCGGCCCGCCATGATGATATCGTAGCCGCCCCGCGCGGCAATGGTGCGTGTCGCTTCAAGCCCGAGGCCTTTGTGACCTCCGGTGATAAGAACAGTCGGCATATGAGCCCTCCAAGTTGACACTGTCAACGTATAGGGGCGTGTTGACAATGTCAACACTCAAGGAACACCTGGATCAACGATTGCTTTGGGCTCGAAGCGGTCGTTCCGGAAGCCAAATGCGAACGACCGAAACGGGGTCGGCAGCCGCCTGACTGCTGCTCGGCGTCGGCTTCGTCGCGGCGCCGGCTGCTTGGCTTGCGGGAGCCTGCGGCCTGTAGATCAATGTCTTGTAGGCCGCTCGGGCGGAGTGGCGCTCACGGTCTTGGTACAACTTGTTCTCGCCCTTCTGATGCTATGGTGGTTAACCCGCCATCCCAGCCTCGCACCAATCAGCATGGACCTGCCCCGGCAAAATAGTTCCGCGGACGAAGTGCCTCTCTGCTGGATGTACGGTCAGGCTTTCGCTTTGCGGACGTCCGTTCCGTGCTCGGCGAAGGATTTGAAATCCTCCATCACCTGCCGCGACTGCTTGATGAAGAAAGGGCGCATCAGGGGAGCAGCCAATCGCATAAAACCGTTGAACCGGTATTCGCTCTCGCTCACCCAGAGCGTGCTCTGGGGGCTCGTTTCAGACAGATGCTCGCGTGCGGCGCTCCACATCCCGTCCGCGACGATCTCGCGCTCATAATGGACGACGCGGTCTGACGGGATGCCGTGCAGGTCGACCGGCTCGCGGCGCGTGATGGTTTCGGTGAGTTCCATGGTCTTCCGGCCCGACTGGAACACGACCTTCGACACGGTACCAAGTTGCCCCTCCACACCGCTTCGCGGCTCGTGCGACACCAGGCCGCGCAGCCATTTCGGGCGCTGCGCGGGGTCCTGGAGGAGTTGGATAACCCTCTCCCGTGGCAGCGCGATCTCGATCGAGACGGTGTACTTCATGGTGGCTTCTCCGGTTCCTCAGCGCGCGGTTATTGGCAGAGGTTAGGGAAGGTGCGTTGCAGTGTTGCGAACGCAGCGCTTATCGTACCGTCGCTCTCAAGAAACAGATACCGAACGCTTGAAATGTCGTGTCCTCCGGCTGCACGCACCGCGCTGAGCTGCTCATTGCGGGTGACCCGCTCTCGTTTTCATTGCCTGCTCGCAAAAGACGCCATGGCGGGCGAGCAGCGCTCGCTGCGCAGCGCTACCGACCGGCGAAACCCTCGGCGTAGAAAAGCTGGATGTCGGTCAACTCCACAACGCCGTTGCGGGAGATAGTGAGGGTTTCGAGGTGCTCGATGGTTTCGAAGCGGTCACCATAGGCTTCGATGACGCGGTCGGGGTCGCCGGTCTGGTCGACGATATAGGCGTTCCAGCCGGTGTGAGCGGCGGGATCGAAATTGAAGCCGAGATTGCGGGTGTCGTCGCCAAAGCAGGCGAAGGGGAGACGGCCGGCGACTTGCGTGTCGACATAGCCGCAATCGATCCAGTTGATGCCGGCGACGAACAGTTCGCCCTGGCCGAAGGCGCCGCGATCGGCAAGATTTTCGCCCAGCTCGGTCCAGGGGAGCTGGAGGGCGGTGGGGTCTTCCCAATCGCCGGGGAAGACGGTGCGCGCCCAGCCGGTGGCGGCGTGGGAGACCAGCAGCGTCAGGATAGCGAGGGTGACGACCGCCGAGCCATAGAGCCAGATGCGCACGCCCCTGCCCTCACGGTTGGCCGCCCAGGCGCCCATCAGCATGAAGAGCATGAGATAGCCCGGAGCCTGCCAGTGGAAGTGGAACTGGGTATCGCTCCAGAGCGCGACGAGGGTGAAGAAGATGATAGGCGGCCAGCCGATATAGGCGAACAGCGCGGCCGCGCCCGGCACGGTGCCGGAGGGGAACTGGCCGCGCGGGCCGGCGGCAAGCGCCCTGCCCCCGATATAGAGCGCCGGGATGGCGAGCCAGGGGACCATATAGAGGAGCTGGCCCCAGATCATGCGGATGAGCCCGTTCCAGCGCAATTCGGATTCGGCGAGGGCGCGGCCGCCCTGGAAGCCGAAGGACGCCCAATCGTTCTGGGCGTTCCAGACGATGACCGGGGAAAAGATCGCCAGCGCGATGACAAGGGCGAGCCAGGGGGCGCCGTGGGTGAGCCAGCGGCGCTGAGTGGAATTCAAAAGCACGAACAAGCCGGTGCCGGCGACGAGGAAGGCGGCGTGGTATTTCGATAGAAAGGTGAGGCCGAGGAAGAGGCCTGCGAGCCCCCAATAAAGGTAGGGGCGTCTGGCGCCGGCGCCGAAGAAGATTTCGACCAGCACGCGGATCGTGGCGAGCCAGAACAGCAGCATGGGCGCGTCGGGCTGGGTCCACGAGCCGATCGAGAGCGAGAACAGCACGCAGGCATTGACGATCAGCGCCGCATAGAACCCGGCGAGCGGCGTGTGGATGCGGCGGGTGATGTCGAACACAAGCCAGGTGGAGACCGCGAACATGGCAACGAACGGCAAGCGGATGACCAGCAGGCTTTCCGAGCCGGTCAATTGCAGCGTTGCCCAGATGGTCCAGAGCGAGAGGGGGGGCTGGTCGAAATAGGAGAGGTGGAACTGGCGGGCCGACGCCAGGTAATAGGCCTCGCCCGTGCCCCAACCGATCAGCGCCGCGCCGATGAGGCGGAGGACGAAGGTGACGGCGATGAGGATGAGGGTGGCCTGGAGGGGTGTGAAGGGGCCGATGCGGGGGTTAGTGGGCATCATGGGCTCCTGTGGGTCGGGCCGAGGCTGCGCCCCCCTCATCCGCCCCTTCGGGGCACCTTCTCCCACCAGGGGAGAAGGGTAAGAGGGTAGACGTCGGGTTGGGAGTCATAGAGCGGCCGGGCATGTGTCTGGATAAGCTCTGTTGCCGGATTCCGGGAGCACGTCCCGGAATGACAGATGGCTTGTTTGCAGCGGCGCCCTCCCCACTCGGTCGTCATTGTCGGGCTTGACCCGGCAATCCGCAACGCTGCCAGGGGAGCGGGAGCGGTGTGGGGCATTATCGCGAGAACCAATACGCTTGGCCGTCGCCGCCTCCCCCTCATCCGTCCGCTTCGCGGCCACCTTCTCCCCCAAGGGGGCGAAAGGTAAGAGGGTAGACGTCGGGTTGGGAGTCATAGGGCGGCCGGGCATGTGGCTGGATAAGCTCTGTTGCTGGATTCCGGGAGCACGTCCCGAAATGACAGGTGGCTTGTTTGCAGCGGCGCCCTGCCCCACTCGGTCGTCATTGTCGGGCTTAACCCGACAATCCGCAACGCTGCCAGGGGAGCGGGCGCAGTGTGGGGCATTATCGCGAGAACCAATACGCTTGGCCATCGCCGCGTCCCCCTCATCCGTCCACTTCGCGGCCACCTTCTCCCCCAAGGGGGCGAAGGACAGGACGCCGCGGGCGCTCTGGCACAAAAGCCCCTCGCCCGGTTGGGATGCGGCAATCATCTTGCTACCGCCATGTGAAGACGCGGGTGACGGCGTAGTTGAAGACGACGCTCATCACCACCCCCGCGATGCCGGCGATGAAGAAATTGGCGAGGTTGGCTTCGAACAGGACGCTGGCGACCGAGATGTTGGCGATCGCGCCGAAGCTGCACACGACGTAGAAGCTCAAAAGCCCGGTCCAGAAGCGGGCGCCGCGCAGCTTCTTGTCGGCGTAGGTCAATTCGTTGTTGAGCACGTAATTGGTGGTCATGGCGATGAGGGTCGCCACCAACTGGCTGTTGGCGAAGTTGAAATCGAGCCCTTCGAAAACGAAGGTCAAAACCGCCATGTGCACGACGACCCCGGACGCGCCCACCAGGGCGAACAGCAGGAAGCTGGTGGGGAGAAAGCCGCGCGAGATCTGGGAGACGATCAGCCCGAGGAACTGGGCGACGATCAGGGGGCTCATCTTGCTTTCGCCCGCATGGCGCGGACGGAAGCTGTAGGGCACTTCGGCGATCGCCAGCTTGCCGCCCAAGGTGCGGTTGGCGGTGGCGATGATGTCGAGCAGGATCTTGAAGCCTTCCCGCGACAGGGAGGGCACGATCCGGCTGAACAGGGAGCGGCGGAGGAGGAAAAAGCCGCTCATGGGATCGGACAGCGACTTGCCCGTGAGGATGCCCGAAAGGCGCGTGGCGATGCTCGAGCCCATCTGGCGGCCGGCGGAAAAGCCCGATTGCGAACTCCCCTCGCCCGTATAGCGCGAGCCCACGGCGATATCGGCGCCCTCGCGGACCTTTTGCAGCATCTGGGGCAGGATGGTTTCGTCGTGCTGGTGGTCGGCATCGATGACGGCGACGAATTCGGCGGCCGAGGAAGCCATGCCCTCGATGCAGGCCGAGGACAGGCCACGGCGCCCGACACGGTGGATGCAGCGCACATGCGGTTTTTCAAGCGCGATGGACTTGGCGAGTTCGGCGGTTCCATCGGGGCTGTCGTCGTCGACGACGATCACCTCGAAGGCAATGCCGGCGAGGGCGGCCTCGAGCTTTTCGATCAGCGGGCCGATATTGTCGCGCTCGTTGAAGGTGGGGACGACCACCGAAAGGGTCGGCGCCGTCCACTGGGCGGCAAGCGAATCGTGGGGGGCGAGAGCAGTCATTGTATCGTCTTCTTTTGTCCCCAGGATAGCCGGGATGTGCAAATGCAGGGGCGCCGCCTGGATGCGGGTTTCGATCTCGCGCCGTCGCGGTGCACCTCGCATAGCAAGCCCGGCAGGGCGATGCAAAATTTTTTGCCCTCGGCGCGCTTGACTCCCCTTCAGCGTCTCCCTATCTCGTCGGCCATGCTGTTGGCACTCTCTTCCAAAGAGTGCTAACAGCGGAGGAAATCGATCTCAACACTACGTTCCAAGGAGCGACCATGAGCTTCCGTCCCCTGCATGACCGCGTTGTGGTCCGGCGCGTCGACAGCGAGGAAAAGACCGCTGGCGGCATCATCATCCCCGACACCGCAAAGGAAAAGCCCTCCGAGGGCGTGATCGTTTCGGTTGGCCCGGGCGCCCGCGACGAAAGCGGCAAGGTGACCCCGCTTGACGTGAAGGCCGGCGACCGCGTGCTGTTCGGCAAGTGGAGCGGCACCGAAGTCAAGATCGGCGGCGAAGACCTGCTGATCATGAAAGAGTCCGACATCATGGGCGTGATCGAAGCCTGATTTTCAGCGTTTCTCACGTCTTTTTCTTATTTCATTCGGAGTAAACTCGCATGTCCGCCAAAGACGTAAAGTTCTCGACCGACGCCCGCGACAAGATGGTGCGCGGCGTCAACATCCTGGCCAATGCGGTCAAGGTGACCCTGGGCCCCAAGGGCCGCAACGTGGTGATTGAAAAGAGCTTCGGCGCTCCGCGCATCACCAAGGACGGCGTGACGGTTGCCAAGGAAATCGAACTTGAAGACAAGTTCGAGAACATGGGCGCACAGATGCTGCGCACCGTCGCTTCCAAGACCAACGACATCGCCGGTGACGGCACCACCACCTCCACGGTTCTGGCCCAGGCCATCGTCAACGAAGGCGTCAAGGCCGTTGCTGCCGGTATGAACCCGATGGATCTCAAGCGCGGCATCGATCTGGCCGTGGGCGAAGTTGTCGAAAAGCTCGCTTCGAAGGCCGTCAAGATCTCGAACTCCTCGGAAGTCGCACAGGTCGGCACCATTTCTGCCAATGGCGAAAAGGAAATCGGCGAGATGATCGCCAACGCCATGCAGAAGGTCGGCAATGAAGGCGTCATCACCGTCGAGGAAGCCAAGACCGCCGAGACCGAACTCGACGTCGTCGAAGGCATGCAGTTCGACCGTGGGTACCTCTCGCCCTATTTCGTGACCAACACCGAAAAGATGGTCGCCCAGCTCGATGATCCGCTCATCCTGCTGCACGAAAAGAAGCTCTCCAACCTCCAGGCCCTGCTGCCGGTTCTCGAAGCCGTGGTGCAGAGCCAGCGTCCGCTGCTGATCATCGCCGAGGACGTTGAAGGCGAAGCGCTGGCGACCCTGGTGGTCAACCGCCTGCGCGGCGGTCTCAAGGTTGCTGCCGTCAAGGCTCCGGGCTTCGGCGATCGCCGCAAGGCCATGCTCGAGGACATCGCGATCCTCACCGGTGGCCAGGTGATCTCGGAAGACCTCGGCATCAAGCTCGAAAACGTCACCCTCGACATGCTCGGCACCGCAAAGCGCGTCGAGATCTCCAAGGAAAACACCACCATCGTCGATGGTGCGGGTTCCAAGGACGACATCGAAGGCCGCGTGAACCAGATCAAGGCGCAGATCGAGGAAACCACCTCGGACTACGACCGCGAAAAGCTCCAGGAACGCCTGGCCAAGCTCGCTGGTGGCGTTGCCGTGATCCGCGTCGGCGGTGCCACGGAAGTGGAAGTGAAGGAACGCAAGGACCGTGTCGACGACGCGCTCAACGCGACCCGCGCTGCCGTTGAAGAAGGCATCGTTCCGGGCGGCGGCGTCGCGCTGCTGCGCGCTTCGTCCAACCTCTCCGCCAAGGGCGCCAACGCCGACCAGGAAGCCGGTATCGCCATCGTGCGCCGCGCGCTTCAGGAACCGGTCCGTCAGATCGCCAACAATGCCGGCGACGAAGGCTCGGTGGTCGTGGGCAAGATCCTCGACAACGGCGACGACAAGTATGGTTACGACGCCCAGACCGGCGAATATGGCGACCTGATCCAGATGGGCATCATCGACCCCGTCAAGGTGGTCCGCACCGCCCTGCAGGACGCAGCCTCGGTTGCCGGCCTTCTGGTCACCACCGAAGCCATGGTTGCCGAACTGCCCAAGGAAGCTGCTCCGGCAATGCCGGCCGGCGGCGGAATGGGCGGCATGGGCGGCATGGATTTTTAAGAAATCCATACCGGCCGGGCGCTCTTCGCGCCTTAAGTACGGGATTGGGACCTCTCCGGGTCTCGAACGGGAAGGGCAGCGTTTCGGCGCTGCCCTTTTCGTTTGCCAACTTCCCGCAGCGTTTCGGCGCTGCCCTTTTTGGTTTGCAGGCTCGCTACTCGTCCATGAGGACGGTGAACCCGCCCCAGATCATGCGTTTGCCATCGAACGGCATGTCCATGCCGGTCATGTTTGGATCTTCCGACATCTTCTGGCTGGCGGCATCCCGGGTGGCCTTGTCGGGATATTCGACCCAACTGAACACGACTGTCTCGTCATCCCTGGCCTTCACGGCGCCAAAGAAATCGGTGACCTCGCCTTTGGGGATATCGTCTCCCCAGCATTCGACGTGCCGGGTAGCGCCGAGCTTTTTAAAGTACTCGGCGGCTTCCCTTGAGTGCTTGAGATAGACGTCCTTATTTGCCGTGGGAACTGCGGCAACAAATCCTTCGATATAGGGCATGATCAATCTCCTCTGCTGCCCGCGACGTGTGCGGGAGTGCAGAGTAAAGACGCACAATGGGGCGCCGAGCCGACATCCGCGCGGGATTTTTCGCTGGCGGAGACTCGAGATGCCAACTTTGAACCGTGAGCGCGCAAATCCATTCTATGTTGCTCGGGCTCGGCGGTGACATTTTTCTCGTTATTACACTACTTGTTTGGTCGACTATTCGATAGCATTTCTCCACACACCGGAGGAGGACATTGATGGGTGGGGATTTCATACTGTTCGCGGTGGTCGGCTTTCTGGCCCAGCTCATCGATGGGGCACTGGGGATGGCCTATGGGGTGATCAGTTCGACGGTGCTGCTGAGTCTCGGCGTGTCGCCCGCCTATGCCTCGGCGACGGCGCATGCGGCAGAGGTGTTTACCACGGCGGCTTCGGCCACCAGCCATGTGGCGCATCGCAATATCGACTGGAGATTGTTCTGGCGCCTGGCACCGGCTGGTGTTTTGGGCGGCGTGCTGGGGGCGTATCTGTTGACCAGCGTCGATGGCAGCGTGGCGCGGCCGTTCGTTACCGCCTATCTGACCATCATGGGGTGCTTCATCCTCTATCGCGCGTTCCGAGGCGTATCGCCAGGGCTCGACCCCAAGACCCATTTCGTTGCGCCGCTGGGCGTTGTCGGTGGATTTGCCGACGCGGCGGGCGGAGGCGGATGGGGACCGGTGGTGACCTCCACCCTGGTGGGCTCGGGCGGCAAGCCGCGCTATGTGATCGGGACCGTCAACGCCGCCGAATTCCTGCTGGCCTCGTCCATTTCGGCGGCGTTTCTGTTCGCGCTGCTTTCGGGACATTGGGAGGAAGCGGGCGAACTCGTCGATCATGCATGGTCGGTGGCAGGGCTCGTCGTGGGCGGGCTGATGGCCGCGCCGCTGGCCGGGCTGGTGGTCAAGCGCGTGCCCACGCGCGGGCTGATGTATGCGGTGGGGATATTGGTGATCTGTCTGGCTGGATACCAGACCTGGGACATGCTGGCCGGTTAGGGAAAGAACAAGAGCTTGATGGCCAGTGCAATGGAGAACACGACCACCAGTGGGCGGATGACTTTCGCGCCGAAGCGGATGCCGGTGATGGCGCCGAGATAGCCGCCCAGCACCTGGCCGGCGGCCATGACGGCGGCAACCGGCCACATGACATCGCCCGCAAAGACGAAAAAGCTCAGCGCCGCGAAATTGGACGTGACGTTGAGCACCTTCGTGTGGGCCGAGGCGCGCGCCGCCGACAGGCCGAAAAGGGCGACAAAGGCCAGGATGAAGAACGAGCCGGTGCCCGGACCGAAAATGCCATCGTAAAAGCCGATCACGAAGGCAAAGACGGGCACGAAGGTGGAAAAATCGAGCCGTGCCGCGCCGTCGATATCCTTGATCGAAGGCGAGAGGGTGAAATAGAGCGCCACGGCGATGATGGCCACCGGAACGGCGATTTCAAGCGCCGAGGTATCGACCTGCTTGAGCACGATGGCCCCGAGGAACGAGCCGGCGAAGGCGGCGGCCATGGAGGGCACCAGCGACAGCAGGGAGACATAGCCTTTGCGCCAGTAGGTGTAGGCGGCCATGGTGGTGCCGACGATGGACTGGGCCTTGTTGGTGGCCAGCGCCGTGACGGGCGGCAGGCCGGCCGAAATCAGGGCGGGAATGGTGATCATGCCGCCGCCGCCCGCCACGGCATCGACAAAGCCGGCGACGACGCCAACGCCGCCCAGGGCGAGAAGGACCCAGATATCGAACACGGAAAGCTTTACTCCACGAGGCGCCGAGCGCGCCGATCATCCCGGCCTTTCGCGCGAAACGCCGGGATGATGCCTTTATTTATCTGCCGCGCTTGCTGGCATGAACCGCGACGGTTTGCAACTCAATCGGAGGTGGCGATTGGTGCGGAAATAACGAACAATCTGTCGGGAGCGGGCGGATTTTACACATGAGTGGTTTGAGGCAGTGTCTCGTCATCGCAAATCAAAACGGGCGCTGACAATCATGACGTCGCTTCAGACCTATCTTCCGACCGCCGGGCGCATTCTGCTCGCGGTTATCTTCATTCTTGCCGGGTTCAACAAGATTCCCGCCATCGAGGGCAATGTGGGCTATATGGAAGCCTATGGCGTGCCCGGCATTCTGATCTGGCCCACCATCATCGTCGAAATCGTCGGCGGGCTGATGCTGGCCATCGGCTTTAGGGCCCGCTGGGCGGCAGCGGCGCTGGCCGCCTTCACGCTGCTTTCGGCGCTGATCTTCCACACCGACTTTGCCGATGCCAACCAGATGACCGCGTTCATGAAGAACCTCGCGATCACCGGCGGCATGCTCTACGTCATCGCGTTTGGTGCGGGTGCACTGTCGGTGGACGAGCGCAGGGGGTGAGAGGCAGGCGCTGAAGCGTCGTCTCAGCGCCTGCTTGAAGGTCTTTCCGGAAATGAGGTGGGTGCGGAGACTCAGCGCCCCCCTCATCCGACCGCTTCGCGGCCACCTTCTCCCACCAGGGGAGAAGGGTAACGGGGATAAACGCGAGCGCAGAGTTGCTGGCTCTCTCAGGAGCATGTCCCAGGAGCCCCCTTCTCCCCTAGTGGAGAAGGGCCGGGGATGAGGGGGCTCAGCATCTCAAGCGCCACGGTGGTGGTTGCTGAAGCTCAGCGCACCCCTCATCCGACCGCCTCGCGACCACCTTCTCCCACCAGGGGAGAAGGGTAAGGGGAATAAACGCGAGCGCAGAGTTGCTGGTTTTCTCAGGAGCATGTCCCAAGAGCCCTGTTCTCCCCTAGTGGAGAGGGGCCGGGGGATGAGGGGGCTCAGCATCTCAAGCGCCACGGTGGTGGTTGCTGAAGCTCAGCGCACCCCTCATCCGTCTCGCCCGGCGGGCGATCCACCTTCTCCCTCAAGGGGAGAAGGGTAGCCGGTGGCAGGTCCTCGGCAGAAACGTAAGCGCTGCATCAGAAGTTCGAAATAGCCGCGCGCCGAGGTGTCCCTTCCTTAGGAGAACGCGGCGGCGCCGAGGGGTTGGAGGAGCATGTTCAGGGTGGCCAGCTTGCCGGCGTGCCATTCGGCGTTGCGGGCGACGACCAGCAGGGATTCGCTTTTGAGCATCACGCCATCCTCGAGCACGCGCAGGCCGTTGGCCCGGAGGGTCGAGCCGGTGGTGGTGATATCGACGATGAGATCGGCCGCGCCGGAGGCGGGGGCGGCTTCGGTGGCGCCCAGGCTTTCCACGATCCGGTATTCGGCGATGCCGTGGCGGGCGAAATGCCGGCGGGTCAAGTTGACGAATTTGGTCGCCACCTTCAGCCAGCGGCCATGGCGGGCGCGGAAGTCGGCGGCGACGTCGGAGAGGTCGGCCATCGCCGTGACGTCGATCCAGCTATCGGGAACGGCCACCACCGCATCGGCGCGGCCGAAGCCGAGGCGCTTGACGATTTCGACTTGTTGCGGGCCGGTTTCGGCGGATTCGTGGATCAGATCCTCACCGGTGATGCCGATGTCGATGGTGCCGCGAATGAGTTCGCGGGCGATCTCGGAGGCCGAGAGGAAACGGACGACCACGTCGGGCATGGCGGCCATTTCGCCCAGATAGGAGCGCGCGCCGCCGGGGCGTTCGATGGGAAGGCCGGCCTTTTCGAAGACGGCGATGGCTTCTTCCTGGATGCGGCCCTTGGAGGGGAGAGCGAGCATGATGGTGCTCATCATTGCACCTCCGCTTCGAGACGATCGGCCCAGACGGCGCAGCCGACGGCGGGGATATCTTCGGGCGCGCCGAGGCGGCGCAGCAGGCGGTCATATTGCCCGCCCGAGACCAGAACCAGCCCCCCTGCCCCGGTCACCTCGAAGGTGATGCCGGTGTAATAATCGAGGCGCGGGGAGAAGCCGGCATCGAACAGCACATGGCCCAAGAGGCCATCGCGAAGCTGGGCCAAGCGGCGGCGGGTGGTCGAAAGAGCTGCGGCGAGATTTATCCCGGTGGCCGAGGCGAGGCTTTCGATAGCGGCGAGCGCTTTATCGGCCGGGCCGGAGATGGCGAGATAGTTGCGCAAGAGGTCGATGCTCTGGCCGGGAACATGGGCGGCTTCGAGCGCCTGCTTTTCGAGGTAGCGCTGAGCGATCTCCTCGGGGCTGCGGCTTTCGGTGAGGCTGAGCCCATTGGTGAGCATCAGCTCGCGCACCCATTCGGCGATGTCGCCTTCGGCCAGGCCGGCGGGACCGGCGGCAGGGGGTTTAGGATCGGCCAGCCGATCGAGCAGGCCGGCCATGGCCTCGGGGTGACCATAGCGGGCGCGGATGCGCGGGCGCCAGACATCGGGCATGTCGCAGGCGGCGAGGATGGTTTCGAAGAGATCGATATCGCCCATGCGGATGGTGGGAGCGGTGACGCCGTAGATGTCGATCACGGCGCGGGCGAAGGCGATGACGCGGCCGAGCGCGGCGTCGGCATCGGGGAGCGCCAGGAGTTCGAGGCCGCCCTGGTCGAATTCGGCGGGACCATCGGCGCGCTGGCGGAAGACCGGCCCGAGATAGCCATAGGCTGCGGGGGTGGCCGCGCCGGTCGCGATGTGCTCGATAGCGATGGGCAGGGTGAAATCGGGGCGCAGGCAGAATTCCGAACCGTCCGGGCCCTGGGTCAGGATCATGCGCGCGCCAAGTTCCTCGCCGGCGAGGTCGAAATAAGCAGCGGGCGGGATGAGGATTGGCGGGGTGGAGACCGTGACGCCAGGGGCGGAGATGAGGGCGTGGAGGGACGCGCGGCGGGTGTTAGCGGACATTGCGGGCTCCAGTGGCAGAAGACACACGCAAGCTCTGGCGCAGGACCGAAAGGCTGTCCCCCCTCATCCGTCTCGCCCTTTGGGCGATCCACCTTCTCCCACCGGGGGAGAAGGGTAACGGGGCCCGAACTATCGCAGAGTGTTTGGCGAGCGCTGCAGGCCCCTCATCCGCCCCTTCGGGGCACCTTCTCCCCGGCGGGGAGAAGGGGAATGGGGCAAACGAACGTTCAGAGTTCCTGGCCGGTGCTGCAGGCCGCTCTTCCGCCCCTTCGGGGCACCTTCTCCCCGGCGGGGAGAAGGGGAATGGGACAAACGCAAGTTCAGAGTTCCTGGCCGGTGCTGCAGGCCGCTCATCCACCCCTTCGGGGCACCTTCTCCCTGGCGGGGAGAAGGAAGGCTGGGCGCTGCGGCGAGAGCCCCCCTCGCCCCGCTGGGGAGAGGGGACGGGGGTGAGGGGCCGGCCAAGGGAAATAAGGTTGGCGATCATTATCGGACCGCCGTGCGTTTGGCAGGCATTGGGCTGGATTCCGCGAACAGGTTCCGGGATGACAAGGTGAGTTCAGGGAAGCGCTGGGTCTTGAAACCAGCGTTGTTGCCCCGGGATCGATTCCCGGAGTCCAGGGTGAGTTTGGAGGCGCGGGAGGCGGCCATCACCCGTTTGCCTTCATCCAGGCGGCGACGGCGGGGATTTGCTTGACGAAATCGACCATCTGTTCGCGCGGGACCGAATATTGGCCGGGGCGTTCGGTTTTCCAGGCGGCGTTGTCGGTGATGGAGGCGGCGGCTTCGGCGCCTTCGGCCAAATCCTTGATCTGGACGATGCCCTGCTCGCGTTCGTCCGATCCCTGGATGATGACGGCCGGAGCGTTGCGCTTGTCGGCGTATTTCATCTGCTTGCCCATGTTCTTGGAGGAACCCAGGAACAGTTCGGCGCGGATGCCGGCGTTGCGGAGATCGGCGACCATTTTCTGGTAGTCGGCGATGCGGTCTTTTTCCATGACGGTCACGACCACGGGGCCGGTTACGGGCCGGTCCTCGAGGTTGCCGGTGAGTTTCAGAGCCGAGGCGAGACGGGAAACGCCGATGGAAAAGCCGGTGGCCGGGGTTTCCTCGTTGCGGAAGCGGGAGACGAGACCGTCGTAACGGCCGCCGCCGCCGACCGAGCCGAAGACGACGTCCTGGCCCTTTTCGTTCTGGACCTTGAAGGTGAGTTCGATTTCGAAGACAGGGCCGGTGTAATATTCGAGGCCGCGGACGACGGAGGGGTCGATCTTGATACGGTCGGGACCGTAGCCGGCTGCATAAAATAGACCGGACATCGCCTTCAGCTCTTCGACCCCTGACAACGAGCCGGGGTTATTCTCTGCGACAAAATCCAAAGCCTTCAGCGTTACCCTGGCGGCAATTTCATGGGTCTTTTCGGGAGTGAGCTTGCGCTGTTCGTCCAACGGAAAGCGCTCCAGCTCTTCATCAAACATTTTTTCGAGGAGTTCATTAAGTTGAACATATTCCAGTAACAAGGAAATGGATGCGTCCGATAGGCCTGCGCCCTCGGTAAAATCTCCGCTCTCATCCTTGCGGCCCTCACCGAGGAGAAGGCGGACGCCTTCGGGGCCGAATTTGTCGAGCTTGTCGATGGCGCGGAGGACGGTGAGTTTCTGGGCTTCGTCGGTCACTCCGATGGCCTGCATCACGCCATCGAGCACCTTGCGGTTGTTGACCCGCACGACGTATTTGCCCGCCAGCCCGAGCGCGTCCATCGTGTCGGCCATCATCATGCAGATTTCGGCATCGGCTTCGGGGCCGGCGGCGCCGACGGTGTCGGCGTCGAACTGCATGAACTGGCGGAAGCGGCCGGGGCCGGGCTTTTCGTTACGGAACACCCAGCCCTGGCGGTAGGAGCGGAACGGCTTGGGAAGGTCCTGATAGTTCTGAGCGAAATAGCGGGCGAGCGGGGCCGTCAAATCGTAGCGCAGGCTCATCCACTGATCGTCATCGTCCTGAACCGAGAAGACGCCGGCGTTGGGACGGTCGGTGTCGGGCAGGAATTTTCCGAGCGTTTCGGTGTATTCCAAAAACGGGGTCTGGAGGGGATCGAAGCCGTAGCGCTCATACACATGCCGGATTTTCGCGACCATCTGCTCGATGGCGGCGAGATCGCCCGGTTCGGAATCGACGAAGCCGCGCGGCAGGCGCGGTTCGATGAGCGCAGTGTTCTTAGCCATGTGAAAAGTCCCTGACCCCGGCGGAAACCGGAGGGTTTTGCGTTACGGGGAGTTCCTAAACGATAAGGCCAATCGAGACAAGGCGAGCGGGCGGTGTTGCTCAAGCGCCACAGGCGGCGATCAACTGCGACATCCCGCCACATCAGGGGTTGGCGGTCACGGATTCGTGAGCTATGAGGTTGGTACCTTCAACCGGTGCTTGCAATGGGCGCCAAAGCCTTCGGGAGACGTCATATGACAGCATACGCTCACGTCCTCACCCGTGGTGTTGAAGGTCGCGGCTGGGTCATGACCCGCTGCCTCACCCGCAACGGTTTTAACGGCCTCAAAGCCTGACATAACCTCGCGGTAATCGGGTCGCTCGCTTAGGCTCGATCTTCCAAAACACCTCCAGAAATCAGCAATCCTGACGACAGCACATTTGCGTCCTGCCGCCCGGATTCCAACCAAACCTCAACCCTTGGTCGCGTTCGGGGACGGCTGATCGTCCCTCCTTTCGCGTCCAGCAACATGGAGCCAGTGCGCCCTGTGGCGGCTGGACGAAAAGTTATGTCGCATATTCAGGCTTCAAACGAACACGCGGTGCTGCGGATTTCCGTGGATACCCTTATTGCCGAACACGGCAAGTGGCGGGTGGTGCTGGCGGCCATCAAGGCGATGGTGCGCGGCAAGCGCCGGGTGCAAACGATCCGCCCGATCGACCTGCCCAACTCGATCCGCCGTGACATTGGGCTGCCCACTATCGTGGACCCGCCAAGTATGCCCACGGTGATGATGGTCTATGCCAGGCCGTAGTCACCTTATGAGCTCGGCGCTCTTGGCTGAGGCCGCTGCTGGATTCCGGGAACAAGTCCCGGAATGACAAGGGAAGCGTTGGGGTACGTTACCGCCGCGTGTCACCCCGGGATTTATTCCCGGGGTCCAGCAGTCGCCTTGCGCGGAGGCAACGCCTGCCGCGTTTAAACCGTCGCTTTTCGCCTTAGTGTCGAAAAAGAACCGAGAACGGCGCGCATACCTTGCCCCGGGTCAAGCCCGGGGTGACACCGTTGGTGGGTGGGTGATTCTGGTGGACCGCTCGCCCCCCTGTCCCTGTTTCATTTTATGGCCTCACGAAATCGGCGCGCAGGGCTTCGATGGGGGCGTGGCAGTGGCAGGTGTCCATGTGGTCGTTGACGAGCCCCATGGCCTGCATGAAGGCGTAGCAGGTGGTGGGGCCGACGAAGGTGAAGCCGCGCTTTTTGAGGTCTTTCGATAGCCGTACCGAAGCCGGCGTGGTGGCGATGGTGCGCAGGGTTTCCCAGGAATGGTCGGCGGGGCGCTCATCGGCGAGGGGCTCGAAGCGCCAGAAATAAGCAGCGAGCGTGCCGAACTCGTCACGCAAGGCTTGGGCGCGGCGGGCGTTGTTGATAGTGGACACGATCTTGCCGCGATGGCGGACGATGCCGGCATCGGCCAACAGGCGCTCGATGTCGGGTTCGTCGAAGGCGGCGACTTTGTCGATATCGAAACCGGCAAAGGCGGCGCGGAAATTTTCGCGCTTGCGCAGGATGGTGAGCCAGGACAGGCCCGACTGGAAACCTTCGAGGCAGAGCTTTTCGAAAAGCCTGGTATCGCTGGTAACCGGGAAGCCCCATTCGGTGTCGTGATAGGCCTGATAGAGCGGATCGCTGCCGGCCCAGGGGCAGCGGACGGGCGCGGTGTCGGTCATGGAATCGGCTCCCTGCAAAAGTCGGGTAACCATAGCGGTGAGCACCCGATTAACCACCCCGTTTGACGCAATCTTTGCCGCTGGGCGGGCAAAAATCGGGTTCCCTTGTCGCTGCAATCGAGTCGCCGATGATCCGCATCGCCCCTGCCCTTCTGGCCTCTCTCCTGCTTATTGCCCCCGCGCAGGCGCAATCGGGCTATCGCGGCTATCTCGATGCCATGTTCGGGGCGCCAGCGGCAACGCAGACGCCGCAAACGCCCGAGCACCTGCGCCCCTACCAGGCCGGCCAGACGATCAACCCTGCCTATCTGCGCCAGGTGGTGAGCTACGCAACAAGCGAAGCGCCGGGAACGCTGGTGGTCGATACCGAGCAGCACTTCCTGTTTCTGGTGCTCGATGGAGGCAAGGCGATGCGCTATGGGATTGGCGTGGCGCGGGTCGGGTTCGAGTGGAGCGGTACGCATCGGGTGACGCGCAAGGCCGAATGGCCGAGCTGGACACCGCCGGCCGAAATGCATGCGCGCCAGCCGGGACTGCCGCGATTCATGGAGGGCGGCCCCAACAACCCGATGGGCGCGCGGGCACTATATCTGGGTTCGACGCTCTACCGCATCCACGGAACCAACGAGCCCTGGACCATCGGGCGCTCGGTCTCCTCGGGGTGTATCCGGATGACCAATGAGGACGTGATCGACCTCTATGAGCGTGTGCCGGTGGGCGCAAAAGTGATCGTCATCTAGAGGCGTCCGCACCTGGGGCAAAAGTCGGTCAAGGCATTGACGCAAGCGTCAGCATCCGCAAAGGGAGGCGCCATTCCCTTAAGCTGACGAGATTCTTGATGACCCAGACGGATACCAAAGTCAGCGACCGCTTTCCCATGCGTCCGATTCCGATCGGCATTGGGTTGGTCGTTTTTGTTGCTCTGCTGTTTCTTCCCGCCCCCGACGGCCTTTCGACCGAAGGGTGGCGCGTGGTGGCCATTGCGAGCCTCATGATCATCTGGTGGATCACCGAGGCGGTCCCCATTCCGGCCACTGCGCTGATCCCCGTTGCGGCTATGCCCATATTGGGCGCCACCTCGCAAGGGGCGGCGACGTCCCCCTATGGCGACCCGATCATTTTCCTGTTCATGGGCGGCTTTCTCCTGGCGCTTGCCATGGAACGCTCGGGCCTGCACCGGCGCGTGGCGCTCAACATCGTTCTGCGCACCGGATCGGGGCAGCGCCAGATCGTTGGCGGCTTCATGATCGCTACCGCGTTCTGCTCGATGTGGGTTTCCAACACGGCAACGGCGGTGATGATGCTGCCGGTGGCGCTTTCGGTGGCCGAGTTGATCAAGGAGCGCGGCGGATCGTCCCAGTTCCCGCTGGCTTTGCTGCTTTCGATTGCCTATGCGGCCTCGATCGGCGGCGTTGCGACCCTGATCGGCACCCCGCCCAATGCGCTTTTGGCCGGCGCGCTCAACCAGAGCTACGGCTATGATCTGGGCTTTGCCCAATGGATGATCGTGGGCGTGCCGGTGGCCGTTGTGGTGCTGTTTGGCACCTGGCTGGTGCTGACCCGATTCTCCATCCGGCTGGAGAAGGGGGAGCTCGAAGGCGCCGAGGAATTGTTCCGCGCCCAGCTCGCCGAGATCGGTCCATGGACCCAGGCAGAAATCCGCGTCGGCATCGTGTTCGTGGTGACGGCGCTGGCCTGGATTTTCCGCACGGTGCTGGACGACTTCATTCCGGGGCTCACCGACACCTCCATCGCCATTCTTGCCGGGCTGGTGCTGTTTGTTGCCCCTTCAGGCGACCGGGAGGGCGGCGCGCTGCTGGAATGGCATGACGCGCGCAAGCTGCCATGGGATGTGCTGATCCTGTTCGGCGGCGGGCTCAGCCTTGCCGCCGCCGTGACGGCCACGGGGCTGGATGTGTGGATCGGCGACCTGCTTGGCGCTTCGGCCAGTGCGCTGCCGCTGATCGCCGTGGTGTTCGTCGTGGCGCTGGTGATTCTGGCTTTGACCGAGTTCACCTCCAACACGGCGACGGCTGCGGCCTTCATTCCGCTGCTGGCGGCACTGGCGGTGAGCCTGGGCGAAAATCCGCTGCTACTGACCGTTCCCGCCGCGCTCGCCTCGTCCATGGCGTTCATGCTGCCGGTGGCCACTCCGCCCAACGCGCTGGTTTTCGCTTCGGGCCATGTGACCATTCCGCAGATGGCGCGGCAGGGCCTGTGGCTCAACCTGCTCTCGGTGGTGGTGATCACCACGCTGGCCTATGGGCTGATGATCGCCCTGATGGGCGTCACGCCCGGCGAATTGCCCGGCTGGGTGAACGCAGCCCAATAGCAGAACGAAAATTGGTCCGGCGACCTCGTCGCCGGGCCAGAGCTATTGTTCGATCATCTCCGGGGTCATTGGATCGCCCCGGCTGAGACGGTCATGCCGCATGCGGGATGTCGAAACCCCGATCGGCATAGTCCTTGAGCTTGTTTCGAATGGTCCGGACCGAAATCCCCAGGATTTCGGCGGCATGGGTGCGGTTGCCATTGGTTTGCCGCAGCGTTGCGAGAATCAGATCCCGTTCCACATCGGCAACCGGCAGCCCCACAAGGGCCTCGGCCAGTTCAGCGTTTGGAGCAAAGTCGTACACGGCACGTCCTTTCTGAGCCCCCAAACTGCTCACATCACAAATAGTTTACCGATAGGGTTAACAAAAGGTTAACGCAGGGGAAGCAGGCGCGTTTGCGGCGGCGGGAGTGCGGGTGGCGGGAAAGGTGGTACCGTCGCCCCGGATCGAACGGGGGACCTCTAGATCCACAATCTAGCGCTCTAACCAACTGAGCTACGACGGCATGGGCGTTGGGGACATCAAGGACGCTTGTGGCGGCGTCGTCCCGAAACGCGGCGGAACATAGGGCGAGATGAAAGCAAAGACAAGAGCGGTTTGTCCGTGGGGAAAAGGTTTTTTGCCCCCGCGCTCGTCTTAACCATTCGAGGGGTTTGACGGGGGTGAAGGCACGCAAGGCGTGGACCGGGGCGCGGAGTCCCTATATTTAAGTTTTCGTCAACCATGGGCGCTTTGCGCCCTTGGGTTGGACAAGACGGACAGGACATGACGCTCGACCGGACCAGCGCAGAACAGGCCCAAATCCTGGAGCGGCTCGAAAACGACCCGCACCCGGCCTGGCTGTGGCCAGCCGAGGGGGAACGGCCGGCCTGGACCAACAGGGCGGCCGGATTGTTCGGCGCCCGGATGGCGGACGGCGAAGTCAAAAGACGCGAGCCGGCGGTTCCGGTCAAAGGGCAGATCGCGCGAATCCTGCGGCTTGGCCTCGTCGGGCAACCCACGCTTTCGCGCATGCACTTTCTGGCCGGACGCAAACCGCTTTCGGCCACCTGCCGCTGCACGGTGATGCGGCTGGACGATGACGCTCCATACCTGCTGATGGTGGGGGTGGACCCGATCGCGGCCGAGATCTTCGATGCGGCGCGGGAAAACGAGCCGACAGTCGAAACGACCGAGTCCGTGAGCGTTGCGCCGGCTGCAGACGAGGATGGCAGCGGCCAGGACGCGGCGCCCACGCTGGAGGGCTTGTCGGCACTGGTCGATAAGCTTGCCCAGCACCAGACGCTTTTCGAGCCGCTTGAAGCCGACGATGACGAGTCCTTCCCCGGCCCGGTTCCCGGCCGCGATTATGCGGCCATCGCCTATGACGCTGAGGTCGAAGCGAACACCAGCGCGGGGCAATCCGATTGGGGCAATGACGATCCGCTGGCGCAGGAGGAAGCCGCCTTTGCCGCCGATGGCCAGCAAGACCGGGGAGCGGAACGGGCTGGTCTCTGGCAGGTGACCGGGCGCGGGCTCGTGCTGCCCAAGACCGAATACCAGGAGCCGCTCGAGACGGGTGGCGAGGAGCCGGACGCGGCCTCGGAGGCGGTGGAACAGACGTCGCGCTATAATTTCGAGGAGCTCTCGCGCATCCTCACCGACCGGATCGGCCGCGAGGAGCCGAGGGAGGAAGCGCCCACTCCCCTGCCCCGGCAAACGAGCGCGCGCGGGGCGCTTGTGCCGCTTTCGGAAGAAGCATTGGTGCTCAACCGGTTGCCGATCGGCATCCTGATCTTCCGCGACCAGGACATCCTTTTCGCCAACCGGGCGCTTGTTGACCTGACGGGCTATGAGAACGCCACGACACTGCGTGGCCTGGGGCTGGCGGCGGTCTTTCCCACCATCGATGCGGGCGAACCTGCCGGACCGGTGAGCCATCTTGTGCGCCAGGATGGCGCCAAGGTGCCGGTCAATGCGCGGCTTAACGCCGTGACCTGGCAAGGCAAGCCGAGCTTCATGCTTTCGGCGCGGGCGAGCGAGATCGAGCCGCTGCGCGAGGCGGAAGTGAGCCAGTTTGCCCAGCTCTGGGCCAAGGTGGCCGGGTTCGATTTCGTCACCGCCGACCGGGCGGGCATCGTCACCTCATTCGTCAAGGGAACGGCGAACGGGCTCGATGTGAGCGAGGGCGCACCGCTCACCGCGCTGGTGGCGCGGGCAGAGCAATCAGCGCTGCGCCAATTCCTGAGCCTGCCGGCGCGCTATGCGGGCGGGGTGCGGCCCGCGATCGCGCTCAAGGGCACACGGGCGGGGCAGACGCTGACGCTGTTCGCGGAAGGCCGGGCGGGGATCGTTTCAGGCTATTTCGGGCTGCTCGGCGGCGCGGCGGCCTCTGGCGCAGCCACCGGCAAGGGCGCATTACCCGCCGCGACGCTGGGCCGGATCACGCGCGGGCTGCGCCGGCCGCTCAACACCATCGCGGGATTTTCCGAGCTGATCGCTTCGGAATCCTTCGGACCGCTCGCCAATCCGCGCTATCTCGAATATGCCCGCGACATCCGTTCAGCGAGCGCAGAGATCGGCGACCTTGCCGACGAGCTCGACGATTTCGTGCGGCTGGCCGAGGGCGAGATGCAGGTTTGGCCGGCCGATGTGGATATCGCCACGCTTCTGGCCGAGTGCCTGGTGCGGGTGCGCGGACAGGCCAGCAAGGAGCGCGTGCTGCTGCGCAGCGCGATCAGCGAGCGGCTGCCCATGGCGCGGGTGGACGCGGGGACGCTGAAACAGGCCGTGCTCAACATGCTGGCGAGCGCCATCAGCGAAGCGGGCGAAGGCAGCCGCGTGGTGCTTTCAGGACAGGTCGAGGACGACGGCTCGATCTCCATCCATGTGCGCGATGGCGCCAAGGCGCCCGGAGCGCTGGCCGAGCGGTTCGTGGTGTTCCGCGATGGGGTGGCGGCGGACGGCACGCAGCGCAAGCCGAGCCAATCAAGCATCGGGCTGACGCTCACGCGCTCGCTGGTGGCGGTCAATGCCTGTTCGTTGAGACTCGATCCGGCGAGCGAGAGCGGGACGCTGATGACGCTGACGATTCCGGCAAGCCTGGTGGTGCGATAGGGTTTATCAGGCGCTGGGCTGTCGCCATTGGCGCTGCGCACCCCTCATCCGACCTTTCGCGGCAACCTTCTCCCGCCAGGGGAGAAGGGCGCCCCGTGGCAACGTCCGGCCAAACATCGACCCTGGCTGGGCTGTAAACGCTGCGCCCCCTCATCCGTCTCGCTTCGCGAGCCACCTTCTCCCGCCAAGGGAGAAGGGTAGGAAGTGGCAGCCCTGCGGTAGCCGTGTCGGGCTTACGCCTTTGGCTTGGCAGGAGTCTTTCGGGCGGTGGTGGTCTTCACCGTGCCGGCCTTGGATGTCGCCGATTTGGTCGCCGAGCTGGCGCGCGCCGGTTTAGCGGGGGTAGCGACGGCGCCGGCTGAGCCGACGATTCCGGCGTCGGGCGTGCCCTCTTCCATCGGGTTGGCGGGCTCGGCTGACGCGGAAGATGCCGCCGTGGGCGTAGCAACGCCGCCGTTCAATGGGGCGCCGGACGCATCGAAGAGGTGGTAGAGATCACCCTTGGGGCGGAACGAGACGGTATCGCCGGAACGATAGGGAGCCTTGCCGTCCTGGCGGATGATCACCGCTTCCTCTTCGCCGATGTCGACATAGATGTAGCTGTCCGAGCCCAGATCTTCGGAATAGATCACCTTGCCCGACCAATTGCCCGTGCCGTTGGGGGCGATTTCCATGTGTTCGGGGCGCACGCCGACCGTGGCGGCCTTATAGACCTCGGCATATTTGCCGTGCAGGAAATTCATCTTGGGGCTGCCGATGAAGCCAGCGACGAACAGGGACTGGGGATGGTCGTAAAGCTCCATGGGGGTGCCGACCTGCATGACCTTGCCGTCCTTCAATACCACGATGCGATCGGCCAGCGTCATGGCTTCGACCTGATCGTGGGTGACGTAGATCATGGTGGTGTCGGGCAGCGTTTCCTTGAGCTTGGCGATCTCCATGCGGGTTGCGACGCGCAGGGCGGCATCGAGGTTGGAGAGCGGTTCGTCGAACAGGAACACCTGCGGGTTGCGCACGATGGCGCGGCCGATGGCGACGCGCTGGCGCTGGCCGCCCGAGAGCGCCTTGGGCAGGCGATCGAGGTACGGGCGGAGCTGGAGCATATCGGCGGCGGCTTCGACCTTCTGGCGGATTTCGTCCTTGGGCGTACGGGTGAGCTTTAAGGAATAGGCCATGTTGTCGAAGACCGTCATATGCGGATAGAGCGCATAGGACTGGAACACCATGGCGATGCCGCGCTTGGACGGCGCAACGTCATTGACGACACGGCCGCCGATTTCCAGCTTGCCCGAGGATATGGTCTCGAGCCCTGAAATGGTGCGCAAAAGCGTGGACTTGCCGCAGCCGGAGGGGCCGACGAAAACTATGAATTCGCCCGACTTGATGTCGAGATTGATGTCTTTCAACACCTCGACATGGCCATAGCGCTTGTAAAGATTGGTAATCTTCAAGTCAGACATGGTCCCCTCCCAGTTTCCTTTTAGCTTATGCTTGCAATATAGGCCCCGAACGGGCCGAAACTCAACCGAGTGCCGGTGAGCTGACCATCCGAGCCGGGCGCGCCGGCATCGGTGGGGGACAGCCCCTCGGGCAGATCGTAGTCGACCGGTTCGGTGGACATGTTGAAGGCGCAGAACAGGGTGCGCCCATCCAGCGAGCGGGTGAAGGCCAATACCCCTTCGGGGGTTCCCTCGATCACCTCGATATCGCCCTTGACCAGCTCCGGATGCTCCTTACGGAAGCGCAGCACGGCGCGGTAGAACGAGAGCGTCGAGTTGGCGACATTGTCCTGCTGGTCGACGGCATACGCCAGGTGCTGGGCCGGAACCGGTAGCCATGTGCGATCGGCGGCGGAAAAGCCGCCATTGCGGACATGAGCGTGCCAGACCATGGGGGTGCGGCAGCCGTCGCGGCCCTTGAATTCGGGCCAGAACTCGATGCCGTAAGGATCGACGAGATCGTCATAGGCGATCTCGGCTTCAGTGAGCCCCAGCTCCTCGCCCTGGTAAAGGCAGACCGAACCGCGCATGGTCATCAGGAGCAGCGCGGCCTGATTGGTCAGGCGCCCCTCATGACCGTGCGGCGCCCAGCGCGAGACGTGGCGGACGACGTCGTGGTTGGAAAAGGCAAGGCAGATCCAGCCCTCGGGCGCCTTTTCCTTTGTCATCCTCAGCGCTTCGGCGAAATGGCGGGCAGTGTATTCGCCGCCCAGATAATCGAAGGTGTAGCACATATGGAGCTTGTCATTGCCCGAGGTGTATTGGGCCATGACTTCGAGCTGATGCTGGGCGTCGCCGATCTCGCCTACGGTGGTCGAGCCGGGATATTCATCGAGCAGGGCGCGTACGCGCTTTAAAAACTCGACGTTTTCGGGTTGGCTCTTGTCGTAGAGATGTTCCTGCAGATTGTAGGGATTGACCGCAGGAGCGGTCGAGGCGCTGTAATCCTCGGGCCGCACGGGCGGGTTGGATTGCAGCGTCTGGGAGTGGAAATAAAAGTTCACGGTGTCGAGGCGGAAACCATCGACGCCGCGCTCGAGCCAGAAGCGCATCTCGCCCAAAAGCGCGTCCTGCACCGCCGGGTTGTGGAAGTTGAGGTCCGGCTGGGAGGTGAGAAAGTTGTGCAGGTAATACTGCATGCGCCGCCCGTCCCAGTGCCAGGCCGAGCCGCCGAAGATCGAAAGCCAGTTGTTGGGGGGGCTGCCATCGGGCTTGGGATCGGCCCAGACATACCAATCAGCCTTTTCATTGGTGCGCGACAGCCGGCTTTCGGCAAACCAGGGATGGCGATCCGAGGAGTGGGAGATCACCTGGTCGATGATGACCTTGAGGCCAAGGGAGTGGGCCTTTTCCACGAGGCGATCGAAATCTTCCAGCGTTCCGAAGGTGGGATCGATGTCGCGATAGTTCGAGACGTCGTAGCCGAAATCCTTCATCGGCGAGGTAAAAACCGGCGACAGCCAGACGGCATCCACCCCGAGATCGGCGACATATTCGAGGCGCGAGGTGATGCCGACGAGATCGCCCACACCGTCATTGTTGTGGTCCTGAAAGGAACGCGGATAGATCTGGTAGATCACCGCGCCGCGCCACCAATCACGGGCTGCGGGCGAGATGTCTTCCGGGTGGACATACTGCCTGGACTCGGGCGCAAAATAACTCATCGCCGAGCGAACTCCCCTAAGCGAAGAACGGCCGGACGGAGCCGGCGCGCGTTCAAAAATTCAAGACCCTGACGGAGACCGGTCTCGTGCGGCGGGCCAGCTCTCCATTATGCCTTACGACTTGTTTCCAAAACGTTTTGGCTTTGCGTGCTTACGCCGGCTATCGTGCCTCCGTCAATCGGGACTTGCGCTCGGGTGCGCAATGTTGTGCATGTGTGACAAGCCCAGTGTGACCGATCCATGACAAGGGTTGCCGGGCGTTGGCCCCACGGGTCGGAGGAGCCCGGAAAAACGACGATGACCACTCCACCCCGCCGCTCGCGCAAGCAGGGCGGCTCAGCAAGCAGAAACGTCACGATCAAGGATCTGGCGGCCGAGCTGGACGTTTCGATCACCACGATCTCGCGGGCGCTCAACGGCTATACAGATGTGGGCGAAAAGACGCGCGAAAAGATCGTGGATACGGCGCGGCGGCTGGGATATACGCCCAACCGCAATGCGCAGAGGCTGGTGACGCAGCGCTCCCACTCGATCGCCTGGGTGCAATCGGACGACGACAACAAATTCGTCGATCCGCATTTCGTGGAGGTGATGGCTGGCGTTTTGCGCGAGGCGCGCATCGACCACTACGATATCGTGATGACCTCGGAAACGCCGGGGCGCCAGCTTGCCACCTATGAGCGCTATGTGCGCGACGGGAGCGTGGACGGGTTCATCGTCGACCTGCCCCGCCCCAACGATCCGCGCATCAGCTTCCTGCTCGAAGCGGGAGTGCCGTTCGTGGTGCATGGGCGCGAGGAACGGCAGGGCGAATATGGCTGGGTGGATGTCGACAATTACGGCAATTTCTACAATCTCACTAAGCTGATGATCGCCAATGGGCACAGGCGGATCGCCTTCATCAATGGCGACGAGCGGTTCCTTTATGCAACGACGCGCCGGCAGGCGGTTTACGATGCGCTGGCCGACCATGGCCTGCCGCCCGAGACGGTGACCTATCTCGAAGGCACCCACCCGATGGTGGAGGCGGGGTTCCAATTGACCGAGCTGGCGCTGGCCGATCCGTCAATCACCGCCTTTATGTATTCGTCGATCCTGATGGCGGTGGAAGGGGTTTCGGCGGTGACGCGGGCGGGACGCATGCCGGGGCGCGACGTAATGATCGCCTCGATGAATGACGAGCTGCAATATCTCAACCTCGCGCCCATCGAGGGGCAGATCACCTATGTGCGGTCATCACTGCGGGCGGCGGGACGGGCGCTGGTGGCCGAGGTGATCCGACAGTGCGAGCGCAAGACGGTGTCGGGGACGTTGATTCCGTCCGTGTTCGACCTGGCGGATGGGGTTGATGGCGGGGCGATCGCGGAGAGTGTGGAGGTGGTTTGAGGCTCGCGGCTGTCAACTCCAGACGTCAGTGTCCCCGGTCAGTGCTGCGCCCCCCTCATCCGTCTCGCCCTTCGGGCGATCCACCTTCTCCCACCAGGGGAGAAGGGTAGCTCGGGGTAACGCTTCGGCAAAAGCACAAACACTGCAGAACGCGCCCCCTTCCCCCAGTGGAGGGAGGCGCTGAGCTGGTGAGATGTTCGGGCAGCGGGTATCTATCTGCCCACTTACCCGCCCTTGACCGAGCCCGCCAGAAGACCACGGACGAAGTAGCGTTGGAGGGAGAAGAAGACGATCAGCGGCACGATCATCGAAATGAAGGCGCCGGCGGTCAAAAGTTCCCAATTGTTGCCGCGGCTGCCGAGCAGATTGATGAGGCGGCCGGTCAATACCAGTTCGGTGTTTTGAGAACCGAGGAAGATCAGCGCGACGAGCAGATCGTTCCAGACCCAGAGGAACTGGAAGATGGCGAAGGAGGCCAGCGCCGGAAAGCTCAGGGGCAGCACCATTGTTGTGAAGATCTGGAAGTGGCTGGCGCCATCCATGCGCGCGCTTTCCATGATCTCGCGCGGCAGGCCGACCATGTAGTTGCGCAAAAGAAATATGGCGAGTGGCAGGCCGAACGCCGTGTGCGCCAACCACACCCCGAGATAGCCCTTGGCCTCGCCGCCGAAGACATCGGCAACGCCATTGTAGAAGCGCAGGATCGGGATCAGCGACATCTGCAGCGGCACGACGAGGAGGCCGACGATAATGGCGACCAGCACGCCGCGCCCCGGAAAGCTCATCCAGGCCAGCGCATAGGCGGCGAAGGCGGCGATGAGTATCGGGACGACGGTGGCGGGGATGGCGACAGTCAAGGAATTGAGGAAGGACTGGCCGATGCCGTTGGCGGTGAGCACGGACCAATAGTTATCGAGGGTGAAGCGCGGCGGCTCGCTGGCGCGATAGTAGACGCGGGGGCCGCGCTCGTGTTCGAACGGCGTCGCCGAGGTCCAGCGATAGGCGCCGTCCGGCTCGACAACCATCTGCCCTCCATCGCGCATTTCCACCGGTTGGCCGACTTCAAAAGCGCCCGGTTCACGGCTGGTGATGCCCACCGCGCTGACGGTCAGACCCGATGATTCGTCCAGAATATCTCCGGATATGACGTATTGCCCGTTTTCCTCGACCTGTTCCTCGGCACTGCCCAGTGCGGCGGCACCGGTGGTCTGGGAGGTGGTGAGCGAGGTCCACCAGCCTGAGAGAGCAAGCTGGTCGGCATCGCGGACCGAGGAGATCAGGAGGCCCGCGGTCGGGAAGGTCCAGAGCGCGACGATCAGCAACAGTGCGATGTTGGCGACAAGCCGCCCGATCTTGATGCGGGACCAGATCGAAGCCCGATATTGCTCCTCGGCCGCCTCGGTGGCGGGGGCTGTGGTGGCGGTGCTCATCAGCGTGTCCCCTGCTCGCGGTTGGCGTTACGGATGTTCCAGATCATGATCGGGAGGACGGCGATAAGGATGACCACGGCGATGGTCGAACCGCGCCCGAAATCGCCCGAGCGGAACATCCACGAATACATGAGGTTGGCCAGAACCTCGGTCTGGAACTGACCGCCGGTCATGGCGAAGACGATGTCGAAGACCTTGAGCACGGTAATGGTGATGGTGGTCCAGACCACGATCAGCGTGCCGGTGATCTGCGGGATCATGATGGTGAAGAAAATCTGAATGTCATTGGCGCCGTCGATACGCGCCGCCTCGATGGTTTCCTCGGGGATGCCGCGCAGGGCGGCCGAGAGGATGACCATGGCAAAGCCGGTCTGAATCCAGATGAGGATGACCATCAGGAGGAAGGAGTTCCACGGAATGATGGTGAGCCAGTTTTGCGGCGGATTACCGAGGCCAGTGGCGATGGCGTTGAGGACGCCGATCTGCGGCTGGTCGGGGCCGCGATAAGCATAGACGAACCGCCAGATGACCGAGGCACCGACAAATGAAATCGCCATGGGCATGAAGATCAGCGATTTGGCGATGTTGCCCCACCAGACGCGATCGGCCAGCACGGCGATGACCAGGCCGAAGGCGGTGGAGAGCGCCGGCACGATCAGCAGCCAGAGGAAATTGTTGAGCAGCGACTGGCGGAAATTGGCGTCGTTTATCGCCCAGATATAGTTGGAAAAACCCACGAAACGCGAGCCATTGGCGTTGAACAGGCTCAGCCGGATGGTTTCGAAAACCGGGTAAACGAGATAGAGCGACAGGAACAACAGCGCCGGGGCGAGAAACAGCCAGGGCCGGATCGAGGTGCGCAGCCGATCCTGCCGCACCGAGCCCTCGGCGGACGCATCGCCGACAAGAAACTTGTCGAGCAGCCAATTGCTGCCCCAGAAATAGGCCACTGCCGCGGCAAGGGCCACGATCACCGCCAGGACGGCACCAAGAACCTGTTCTATCATCCCCCGCCTGCCCCCTCACTGGCCGCTGATGCGGCTATTGTTGCTCCTCCATCGGAAAGCCCGATGGAAAAAGATTAATCCGAGGCGCGAGCCGCGCCAAGCCGGAAAGGCTGCGGGGAGTTAGCCCCGCAGCCGATGCTTGATCAGAGATTGTCCCAGGCGGCCTGGATCTGGTCGGCCGCTTCCTGCGCGGAAGCGCCGTTCACGAAATCGACCATGCCGGTCCAGAACGCGCCAGCACCAATGGCGCCGGGCATCATGTCCGATCCGTCGAAGCGGAAGGTTGTCGCTTCGAGCAGGATTTCGCCCTGTGCGCGCAGCGCGTCGGACGAATAGACATCGACATTGGCGCCGGTATGGGCGGTCAGGAAGCTCGAATTTTCCTGTGCCATCCAGATTTCATGCGCGATCGGGGTCTTGAGATATTCGATGAAGGCGCGAGCCGCATCGGAATCCGAGGTGATCGACACCAGCGTGCCCGAACCCAGGACCGGACGGCCCAGATCGGCTTCGGCTTCATAGGGCGGCATGTAGAAGAAGTCGTAGTCGGTGCCCGCTTCGGTTCCTTCCGGGAAGAAGGACGCGATGAAGGACGCCTGCTTGTGCAGGTAGCACTGGGGCGGGATGGTGAAGAGGCCCAGCGGGCTGTCACCAAACGCCGTGGTGGCCACGGCAGCCGTGCCGCCCGCGACATTGGCATCGTCCTTGACGATGGAGCCGAAGATCTCGATGGCCTCGACCACCTTGGGATCGTTGAAGGGCAGCTCATTGGACACCCAGGCGTCATAATCTTCCGGGGTCTGGGTGCGCAGCATCAGGTCCTCGATCCAGTCGGTCGCCGGCCAGCCGGTGGCGCCGCCCGATTCAAGACCCACGCACCAGGGCACGCCGCCATCGGCCTTGATCTGTTCCTGGAGCTCGAAAAGCTGCTCCATGGTTTCGGGAACTTCATAGCCCATTTCATCGAAATTGATGGGCGAGTACCAGATCAGGGATTTGACTTCCTGCTTGAAGGGGAAGGCATATTGGGCCACCTCGCCGCCTTCGCCCTCGAACTGGCCAAGGGCCGACCAGGATTCCCCGGCGGCATAGTTTTCATCGATCCAGCTGGTGGTTTCCTCACCCAGATCGACGAGCGCGCCCTGGCTTGCAAATTCGGCGAGAAGGCCGGGCTGGGGCAGAATGGTGATGTTGGCGGGCGAACCGGCTGCGATATCGATGCGGGCCTGTTCCTCGTAATTGGGCGAAGAGCCGAGCTGGGCGGTGACGCCGGTGGCTTCCTCAAAGAACGAGACGACGGCGCGCCACTGGGAGGCGTCACCCGGATCGTCCCGCCAGGGGGTCCAGAAGCTCAATTGCTGACCCTCAAGCGAGTCGCCATATTCGGCTTCGAAAGCGTCGAGCGAATCCCAGCTGAAATCGCCCTCGCCGCGGACGATATCCTGAGCGAAGCCGGACGTCGCGACAAGGGAAAGAGCCAGAGCGGACACTCCGGCCAAAAGGGTTTTGTGCATGTAGTCCTCCCATAGCACATGGAGACGCGAAGACGCGTCAAGCTGCCGCATACGACACTCCAAAACGTTTTGGCAACCAAAACGTTTTTGCCGGCCCAATTGAGGATGCGGGCTCTGACGTGCGGCACTTCGAGGGTTGCATAAAGTGTGTTGATTGCCAAGCGTGTAACGCGGTTGCGATCCGGCCTGGAACCGCTGCCGGCGACTTAATGCGCAAACGTTAACCGGGTTCCCGATCGTAACTGGCTCGGGCTGCATCGATGGCCGAAAGATTCTCGGCCGCCCAGGTGCTCAGGACCGTCACCGGCCCCTGCAGGGACCTGCCCAATTCGGTCAATTCGTACTCCACGCGCGGCGGCAGCGAGGGGATGACGGTGCGCTGGACGAGGCCGTCGCGCTCAAGGCCGCGCAGGGTGCGCGTGAGCATGCGTTGGGAGATATCCTCGATCGAGCGCAGCAATTGGCCGAACCGCAAGGGGCCCTCACCCAAGCGGGTGACGATCAGAAGGCTCCATTTGTCGCCGATGCGGGCAAGAACCTGGCTGACCTTGAGGCATTCGGCCGTGGGATGGGTCTGTTCCGAAGTCGTTACATTCATGTGCCTTACCTAACATCGAAGTGCCGTCTTGCGGGCTTTGAACGTGATCTTCATATACTGCAGGAACAAACAGTAACAAGGGGCAAGGTATGCCTGACTATGGACACGAGCTTCTGTTCGGCACCTTCACCACCCCGTCAGCAAAAGATCCGCAGCACGCGGTTTCGGTGGCCCAGGCCGCCGAGGCGGCGGGGCTCGATGCGGTGACGATCCAGGACCATCCCTACAACTCGGATTTTCTGGACACCTACACGCTTCTGACCTGGATCGCGGCCAAAACCAGCCGGATCAGGGTGGCGGCCAATGTGAGCAATTTGCCGCTGCGCCCGCCGGTCGTTCTGGCCAAGGCGGCGGCCAGCATCGACCTGCTGTCGGGCGGACGCTTCGAGATGGGGCTGGGGGCTGGCGGGTTCGGCGACGCGATCAAGGCGGCCGGCGGGCCGGACCTCACCGCAGGCCAGCGCGTGGACGCGCTCGACGAAGCGATCGAGGTGATGCGCGGGGTGTGGGACACCAGCCGTGCCGGTTTGAAGCATGAGGGCGAGCACTACAAGATTGCCGGGCTGCGGCGCGGGCCGAGGCCTGCCCATGAGATCGGCATCTGGCTGGGCGCCTACAAGCCACGCATGCTGGCACTGACCGGGGCCAAGGCCGACGGGTGGCTGCCTTCGCTCGACTACATCAAATCGCCCACGATCGCTGAATCGAACGCCATGATCGACGAGGCGGCGCTCGCGGCGGGGCGGCAGCCTTCGGATATAAAGCGGCTGCTCAACATCATGCGGCTGTCCGGGGAATCGGCTGGGGAGTGGATCGAGCAGTTGACGGGGCTGGTGCTCGAGCACGGGTTTTCGGGTTTCTTCTTTGGTGGCGACGATCCGGAGATGATCCGCACGCTCGGCGAGGAGATCGCGCCTGCCGTCCGCGCGGCTGTGGACCAGGCGCGGGCGCAGACGGGGACGGCTGCGCCGAAATCGAGCCGGGCGCTGTCCAAACGCGTCGAGGGGATCGACTATGACGCCCTGCCCGCTGCTCTTTCCGACCGGGCGATCGAGCCGGGGGATTTCCGCTATGGCGGGGTGCGTCATTCCTATGTCTGGTCGGGGCGGCCGGGCCTGGTGATCAAGCCGCAAAACGCCGGGGAAGTTTCCGAGGCGGTGCTTTACGCCCGCGCGCAAGACGTGCCGCTTTCAGTGCGGAGTGGCGGGCATGGGATCAGCGGACGGTCCACCAATCGGGGCGGCATCGTCATCGACCTGGGAGCAATGAACGGGATCGAGGTGCTCGATGCCGAACGCGGGCTGGTGCGGCTGGGGCCAGGGGCACGCTGGAGCGAGGTCGCCGCCAAGCTTGCCGAGCATGGGCTTGCGATGAGTTCGGGCGATTATGGCGGCGTCGGCGTGGGCGGCCTCGCGACGGCGGGCGGACTTGGCTATCTGGCGCGCAAGTTCGGGCTGACCATCGACCATGTGGTGGCAGCGGAGATCGTTCTGGCCGACGGCCGGATCGTGCGTGCTGATGCGGAAAACGAGCCGGACCTGTTCTGGGCCATTCGAGGCGCGGGCGGCAATTTCGGAATCGTCACGGCGTTCGAACTCGCAGCCTATCGGTTGGGCAATATCGTGCAGGCGATCCAGGTGTTCGATGGCAGCGACATGGCGGGCATCCTGGAGCGCTGGGGCGGACTGGTCGAAGCCTCGCCGCGCGAGGTCACCAGCTTCCTGATGGCGGTGGGACGGCGCGGCGGCCAGCCGCCCGTGGCGCAGGCGATCACGGTCTATGCCGGCGAGGATACCGACGCGGCGGCCGAAGCCATCAACGCATTGTCCGAAGCCGGGCCGATCATCGAGCAGCGGGCCTATCTCGTGCCCTACCCCGCGATCATTGCGCAACCGGGTGGGGAGCACCATGGGGGCGGCGCGGTGATCCGCTCGGGGCTGGTGGAGCATTTCACGCCCGAGATCGCCAGACGGGCAAGTGCCCTGCTCTCCTCCGGAGCGGCCAATCTGCTACAGGTCCGCTCGGTGGGCGGAGCGGTCAACGACGTGCCGAGCGATGCGATGGCCTATCCGCACCGGACGCAGAATTTCTCGCTGATCGCGGCGGGCAGTCGGGGGAGCGCGGACGTGCTCGACGCGCTTTGGGACCAATTGCGGCCGTTGCTCGACGGAATGTATCTTAACTTCGAGACCGATACGCATCCCGATCGGCTGACCGAGGCCTTTCCCGAGCCGGCCTTGTCCCGACTGCGGGCGCTCAAGCGGCGCTACGATCCGGGCAACGTGTTCAACCAGAACTTTGCCATTCCGCCGGCGGAGGAATTGCGGGAGGTGGGATAGCAGCCGCGAGGGTGCTTTTGGCAGGCTCAGCGCACCCCCGTCCGCCCTTCGAGTTCCCTTGTCCCTCAAGGCCTCGAAGGCCACACGAGGCCCCGAGGCGACGGCTGCCTCGGCTACGCCACCTGCGAACGGTTGGCGCCGGTCAGGAGCGTCTGGAAAGCGCGGTAAGAAGATTTGGGGGTGCGCTTCTGGGTCTTGTAATCGACGTGAACCAGGCCGAAGCGCTTGTTATAGCCTTCGGCCCATTCGTAATTGTCGAGCAGCGACCAACCGAAATAGCCGCGCACATCGGCGCCACGCTTTTTAGCCGCCAGCACCGAACCCAGATGGGCATCGTAATAGGCGACGCGGCGGGGATCGTCGGTGCCTTCCACCTCGGCCATGCCGTTTTCGGTGACGTAGAGCGGCAGATCGGTGTAGTCAGCCGAGATGCGGGTCAGGATTTCCTCAAGGCCCTCGGGGAAGATTTCCCAGCCGATATCGGTCTTTTCAAGAGGGCCATCGACCTTGCGCAGTGGGAAGGCGCCGCGCTCGGGGGCGTGCTCGTAAAGGCCGCGAGTGTAGTAATTGACGCCCAGCCAGTCGACCGGGGTGGAAATGACGTCCATGTCGTCCGTGTATCCGTCGGGCATGTGCGGATTGAAATGGGAAACGACATCGGCCGGGTATTTGCCCTTGAACAGGCCGTCGAGATACCAGCGATTGAAAATGCCATCCCAGAGGCGCGCGGCGCCCATATCCTCAGGCTTGCCGGTTGCGGCCTGGGCGATCTCGAAATTGCACACGATGCCGAGATTTTTCCCGCCCTGGGCGCGCATCGCGTTGATGGCCGTTCCATGGGCGAAAAGCACATGGTGGGATGCGCGGGCGGCGGCGCGGATATCGCGATAGCCCGGGGCGTGAGCGCCAAGCATGTGCGAGAGGAAAGCAACGCACCAGGGTTCGTTGATGGTGGCAATGGTTTCGAGTCGGTCGCCGAAATGCTTGTGCACCAGGGTGGCGTAATCGGCGAACCAGTTGGCGATGTCGCGATTGAGCCAGCCACCCTTGTCCTGCAGGGCGCTCGGCAGGTCCCAATGGTAGAGGGTGGCGAAGGGCTTCAGCCCCCGCTCCAGCATGCCGTCGATCAGGCGATCATAGAAATCGAGACCCTTCTGGTTGACCGGCCCCACGCCCTCGGGAATGAGGCGCGGCCAAGCGAAAGAGAAGCGGTAGGCGTCAAAACCGCCATCGGCCAGCAGGTCCAGATCCTCCGGCCAGCGGTTGTAATGATCGCAGGCGATCTTGCCGGTTTCCCCATTGTGGACATTGCCGGGGGTGGCAGAAAAGCTGTCCCAAATGGACGGGCCACGCCCATCGGTTTGACCGCCCTCGATCTGATAGGAAGCGGTTGCGGTGCCGAAAAGGAAACCGTCGCCGAAATCGGCGCGCTTGTGGCTGAACATGGGTGCTCTCCGCCCGAAGAAGTTTTTGTAATCGGTTACATTAGAGGTAGCAGGGTTTGGCGAATTTGTCACGCGGGACGATATTTCCTATAGGAAACCTTCCGACAGGACCCGCCGGAGCTCCCCGTGACCACGACCCTTGCCTATTCAGAACTCGTCACTCTCTTGCGGGCCATTTTTCTGCGGCACGGCACGCGCGAGGACGTTGCGGCGCTTCTGGCGGAGAACTGCGCGATGTGCGAGCGTGACGGCGCCCATAGCCATGGCATCTTCCGCATGAAGGGTTATGTCGATTCCCTCAGTTCAGGCTGGGTGAACGGGAAAGCCAACCCCGTGCTCGAGGATGTCGCTCCCGCCTTCTGCCGCGTGGACGCCGACAATGGTTTTGCCCAGGCCGCCCTGGCGCTGGGGCGCGACATGGCCATCGAGAAGGCACGGGCGAACGGGGTTGCCATTCTCGCCATCCGCAATTCCCACCATCTGAGCGCCCTTTGGCCGGACGTCGAGCCCTTTGCGCGAGAAGGGTTCCTGGCGCTCAGCGCCGTCAACAGCTTTGCCTGTACCGTTCCCTTCGATGGCAAGAGCGCTCTGTTCGGGACCAACCCCATTGCCCTTGCCACGCCGGTCGCGGGAGCGGACGAGCCGCTGGTCTTTGATCTTGCCACCTCGGCCATGGCCAATGGCGACGTCCAGATTTCAGCCCGGACCGGCATGAGCCTGCCGCCCAATTCGGGCGTGGACGCCCAGGGGCAGCCGACCACCGATCCGCGGGCGGTGCTCGATGGCGGGGCGCTCCTGACCTTCGGCGGGCACAAGGGCTCTTCGATTTCGATGATGGTCGAGTTGCTGAGCGCGGCGCTCACGGGCGGCCATTTTTCCTTCGAGTTCGACTGGTCGGGGCATAAGGGTGCGCAGACACCCCATACCGGGCAGTTCATCCTGCTGATCGATCCGGCCCGCGGTGGTGCCGAACGGTTCGGGCTGCGGGTCGAGACACTGATCGAGCGGATGAAGGCGGCAGGGGTTTCGAGACTGCCGGGGGACCGGCGGCTCGAATGTCGGCGAAAGGCCGCCCGGCACGGCATTCCCATTTCGCAAGACAACCTTGCAGCGCTTGAGGCATTGGCCGTAGCGTAGAAGTCACACTTAGCTGCGCAGCGAGACCGCTTTTATAAGCTGGCGCGCGACAGTGAGGAAAGCCTGGGCGTCCGGGCCGTCGGGGCTCGTTGCTACGGCGGGGCGGCCGGCATCGGCGCCCTCGCGGATGGCCATCACCAGCGGGATTTCGCCAAGGAAGGGGATGCCGAGTTCGCCGGCTGCCGCCCTGGCGCCACCATGGCCGAAAATGTCGTAGCGGTTGCCGGTGTCCGGGGCGATGAAAAAGCTCATGTTTTCAACGATGCCCAAGACCGGCACATTGGTGCGCCGGAACATGTCGATGGCTTTTTGCGCATCGATCAGGGCGAGGTCCTGCGGGGTGGAGACAATCACCGCGCCGGTCAGTTCGACCTGCTGGACGAGCGAAATCTGGATGTCGCCGGTGCCGGGCGGCATGTCGACGACGAGCACGTCGAGTTCGCCCCAGGCGGTTTCGCGCAGGAGCTGGCGCAGGGCCGATGTCGCCATGGGGCCGCGCCAGACGACGGCCTGGCTGCCGGTCAGCATGGGGCCGATGGACATGGCCTTGAGGCCAAAGACCTCGAACGGCTTGAAGATGCCGTCATCGCGAACGGCGGGCTTGCCTTCAAGCCCCAGGAGCTTGGGAAGCGAAGGACCGTAGAGATCGGCATCGAGAATGCCGACTTTGAGCCCCTGTTGGGCCAGCCCGAGGGCAATGTTGACGGCGCAGGTGGATTTACCGACGCCGCCCTTGCCCGAGCCCACGGCAATGATGTGCCGGATGCCAGGAACCGGCGTCTTGGGCGGAGGGCCGGGGCGCTTGCCCGGAGTTTGCGGGGCAGCCTGGGCGGGGGCCTTGTCTCCGGTGAGCGACACCATGACCTTGCGGCCTTCGGCAACGGCCTTGGCCGCTTCCTCGGCGGCGGTGCGGGCCGGAGCGAAGGCCTTTTCCATGCCCGGCGCCACCGAAATGGCAAAGGCGATGGCGCTCTTGGTGACGATGATGTCGGAAAGGCCGGGGAATTCGGCAAGCGAAGCGCCGCCGGGCACCTCAATGGTGCCCAGCGCCGCGCGGACTTTTTTCGCTACGTCTTCGTCCAACGCTGGTGTCAGATGATCGACTGGCCGGTGGACTGCCAATCCTTGACGAAGGCGGCCAGGCCCTTATCGGTCAGCGGGTGATCGGCCAGCTTCTTGAGGACTGCGGGCGGAATGGTCGCCACATCGGCACCGGCCAGTGCGGCATCGGAAACGTGATTGGCTGAACGGATGGAAGCAGCCAGGATCTGGGTCGAGAAATCGTAATTGTCGTAGATCACCCGGATATCCTGGATGAGCTGCATGCCATCGAGATTGATGTCATCGAGGCGGCCCAGGAACGGCGAGATGTAGGTCGCGCCCACCTTGGCGGCGAGCAGCGCCTGGTTGGCCGAAAAGCACAGGGTGACGTTGGTCTTGATGCCGCGATCGGACAAGGTCTTGCAGGCCTTGAGGCCGGCGAGGGTCAGCGGAACCTTGATGACCACGTTGTCGGCGATTTTCGAGAGCACGTCGGCCTCGGCCATCATGCCATCATAGTCGGTGGCGGCGACTTCGGCCGAGACCGGCAAACCGGGCAGCAGGTCGCAGATTTCCTTGACCACTTCCTTGAAATCACGGCCCGACTTGGCGACCAGCGAAGGGTTGGTGGTGACGCCGTCGAGCAGGCCGGCATCGTGCAGCTCGCGGATCTCATTGATGTCGGCGGTATCGACGAAGAACTTCATTGTTTCCCCCTTCGGGATCATACTTTGGTCTAGGACCCAAGGTGTAGCACAGAGCGGCTTTGCCGCAACTGATTCAGGCCTGTCAGCGTGTCGCACCGACAATGGCATCGGCCAGACGCTGGATGCGCTCATCGGCCAAGCCGGCGATGTTTATGCGGCTATCATCCAACATATAGACAGCATTTTCGGCTTTTAAATGGTTGACGGTTTCGACCGGTAGGCCAAGCAGCGAAAACATGCCCCGGTGCTCGGCGACGAAATCGAAATCGGACGAATTGGACCGCGAACGGATGGCATCGGCCAGCGCCTGACGGTTGGAAATCATGCGGTTGCGCATGGCCTCCAACTCCGCCTTCCACTCGGCGCGCAGCGCATCGTCTTCCAAAATGACGCGCACGATTTCCGCACCATGGTCGGGCGGCTGGGAATAGGCGCCGCGCACGACGTTGAGCATCTGCGAATTGGCGACGTCGGCCGATGCAGGATCCTTGGCGACGACGATGGAACAGCCGACACGCTCGCGGTAGATACCGAAATTCTTCGAGCACGAGGTGGCGCAGACGAATTCATCGATCTCGCGGGCGACGGCGCGCAGGCCATAGGCATCTTCCTCGAGCCCATCGCCGAAGCCCTGATAGGCCATGTCGACCAGCGGGAAGGCGCCGGTGCGCTTGAGGGATGCGACAACCTGATCCCATTGCTCATGGGTGAGGTTGGCGCCGGTAGGGTTGTGGCAGCAGCCGTGCAGGAGGATGATGTCGTTCTTGCCCAGCTTGTCCAGCGTCGCCAGCATCTCGTCAAAGCGGACGCCGCGGGTTTCGGGATCGAAATAGGGGTAGGACGCGACCTTGAAGCCGGCCTGTTCGGCCATGGGCTTGTGGTTGGGCCAGGAGGGGTCCGATATCCAGACCGTCGCATCGGGGTTGGCGCGCTTCAAAAGCATCAGCAACACCCACAGCGCCCCAGTGCCGCCCGGAGCCTGGGCGGCCCGCACGCGGTCGGTGGAAACGGTATCGCCCAGCGCCAGCTTGACCATGGCGGCGGCGAAACCCTTGTTGCCGGCCACCCCGATATAGGTCTTGGTCTTGGCGGTCGCGAGAATGCGTTCCTCGGCTTTTTTCACGGCGGACATGATGGGGGTGTTGCCTTCGTCGTCCTTATAGACGCCGATGCCGAGGTCGATCTTGCCGGGCCGATCATCGGCGGCAATCTCGGCCATCAGCGCAAAAATCTTATCCTGCGGGGCCTTGGAAAGGGTCTCGAACATTCTCGCTCTCGAAACTGGGAAGAAAGTGGCGCGCGGCCTTTATAGTTTCCCCCGGCGCTAATGCAATGGCCGGGGGAACACGGCAAGCGGAATGGTTTTGCGAAAAGCGGAGCCTATTAGAACTGGCGTCCGATCATGGCATCGACCGAGAAGCGATTGCCGCCATGCATGACGAAATAGAACAGGATCGTCGACCACAGAATCGAGAGCTCCGCCCCCGACCAGCCCTGATCCATGGCGATCCAGTGGGCGTAAACGGTGACGAGAAGAACGATCATGGTGGCGAAGGCCGCCGGGCGCGTGAGCAGGCCCAGGATGAGAAGAATGCCACCGAAGAATTCGGTCATGGCCAGTAACGGCGACCAGAAGACGCCGGGAACGAACCCCAATCCCTCGACCATTCCGGCCATGCCCATAGGGTCGTTGATCTTGGGCCAGCCGTGGACGACGAGCGCCGCGCCGGCAAAGACGCGCATCAGCGTCTCGGAAATGGGCTTGCCGGCCGCATAGATGCTGGCGAGCGCGGGAACGATGAAGCGGGGCTGGGGCTGGGAAATCGTTTCAGTCATGCTGGCGGTCCTTTTGCGAGGGGGTTGTCCTCCCACCGCACACGATCGCCAACCGAGAAACTAACTCAAGTTAAAAAACCGCAATCTGGCGCGCGGACCGGCTATGTTCCGGTCACGAACACGTCATAGCGCGTGGTCTTGCCCAGGATCTGGTGGCTGGGCTTGCGCAGGCCGTCGATGGGCGCGGCGCGCAGCGGCCATTTGAGTACCACGCGGCGGGTGGCGCTGGCCAAGGCCACCGCCATCAACTCCCGTGCGTCGGGGTCGGCGCCCACGATATCGCGCAGGTCGCGCATCTGCTTTTTGACCAGGGCCGATTTTGTGCGCTCGGGATGCATGGGGTCGACCAGAACCACTTCCGGTGCGAGTTCGGGCAGCAAGAGGCGGGAATCGCCATGGATGAGGGTCATGCGCCCGGTGATCGCGGCAAGGTCTTCGCTATGGGCTGCGGCCCTAACCATAGCCTCGGCGAGTGCGGCATGGACCTCGGAGCTGCGCTCGATCAATGTCACCGAGGCGCCCAGCGAGGCGAGGAAGAACGCATCGCGCCCCATGCCGGCGGTTGCATCGACGATGCTGGGGACGACGCTGCCCTTGAAACCCACAGCGCGGGCGAGCGGCTGCCCCCTGCCCTCGCCGGCGCGGAAGCGAAAGCCTACGGCGCCGCCGACGAAGTCGATCACGAGTTTTTCGTTTTGACGTCCGGGGTCTGGCATTGCTCGATCCGAGGGGATATGTCCGGGGCATAGCTCCCGGCATCGCGGCGCACAAGAGGCGTTGACGGACCTGGCCGGGGCGCAGACACTGGCTTTACCTTTTTCTCCTTTCTGGTTCCTTCATGCCCGTTCTCAACCGCGTTGCCGAATTCCACGCTGAAATCACCGCGTGGCGCCGGCAGCTCCATGCCAATCCCGAAATCCTCTACGACGTTCACGACACCGCAGCCTTCGTCGAAAGCAAGCTCCGGGAGTTCGACGTCGACGAGGTGGTGACCGGGCTGGGGCGCACGGGCGTTGTGGGAATCATCAAGGGCAAGGGCAGTTCGGACAAGGTGATCGGACTGCGCGCGGACATGGACGCGCTGCCCATCACCGAGCAGACGGGCAAGCCCTATGCATCGGCCAATACCGGCAAGATGCATGCCTGTGGGCATGACGGACACACAGCGATGCTGCTGGGCGCGGCACGATATCTTGCGGAAACGCGCAATTTCGACGGCACGGTGGTCGTCATCTTCCAGCCGGCCGAAGAAGGTGGCGGGGGCGGGCGCGCCATGGTCCAGGATGGGCTGATGGAACGTTTCGGAATTACCGAAGTGTTCGGCATGCACAACATGCCGGGCATCCCCTTGGGCGAATTCGCCATCCGCGAAGGCGGCATCATGGCGGGGACCGACCAGTTCGCCATCGACATCGAAGGCCATGGCGGGCACGCGGCCATGCCGCATCTGGCCACCGATCCTGTGATCGTTGCCGCCCACCTCATTACCGGGCTGCAGACGCTGGTGTCGCGCAATGTCGATCCGATCCGCTCGGCCGTGCTCTCGGTAACCACCGTCAACGCGGGAACGGCCTATAACGTCATTCCGCGCACCGCACGCCTCACCGGCACCGTGCGCACCCTGGACGAGGATGTGCGCCAACAGATGGAAGAGGGCATCAAGCGGCTCGCGCCCCAGCTTGCCCAAGCCTTCGGCGCCAGGGCGACGGTCAACTGGCTGCCGGGATATCCGGTGACCGTGAACGCGCCACGGCAGACCGACTTTGCCGCCGAAATCGCCCGCGAGGTGGCGGGCGAGGAACGGGTCGTCGCCAATGTCGATCCCACCATGGGCGGCGAGGACTTTGCCTATATGCTCAATGCCCGGCCGGGGGCCTATATCTTCATCGGCAATGGCGACAGCTCGGACCTGCATACCGACACCTATGATTTCAACGACGAGGCCATCCCCTTGGGGGTGAGCTATTGGGTGCGGCTGGCCGAGAGGGCGCTGCCGGCGCAATAGGAGCGGAGATGAAGATAGCGCTCCGCACCATTCTCACGCTGATCGTGTCCGCGCTGGGCGCCTATGCCTTCGGGGCGTTGGGCATTCCGGGCGGAATGCTGATGGGCGGAGCGTTGGCGGTAATGATCGCTTCGCTTATCGGACTGCCCGCCCTCGTGCCCACGCGGCTGCGGGACGTGCTGTTCATTTGCGTCGGCCTTTCCATGGGTGCGAGCGTTGCGCCCGATACGCTGACCCTCATCGGTCAGTGGCCGATAACCCTTGGGGCGCTGGCGGCGGAATTGGTGGTTATCGTCGTTCTGTGCGGCGTAGTGCTGCGCCGGCTGTTCAAGTTCGATCCGGGAACCGCCTATCTGAGCTCGTTTCCAGGGCACCTTTCCTTCATCGTGGCCCTGGCGAGCACCGGGATCGGCAATTCGCGGCAGATCACCATCATTCAGGTGCAGCGCGTGGCGGTGCTGACCTTGTTTGCCCCCATCGGCGCGCTGTTCCTGCCGGTAGGTCAATATTCGGGCGCTTCGAGCGAACCCATGGTGCTCACCACGCTCGCCATGGTGGCGGCGGGGTGCGCGCTGGTCGGCTGGGCCTTCACCCGGTTCAAGGTACCTGCCGCCTATGTGTTGGGGTCGATGCTGTTTGCGACGGTGATGAAGCTTACCGGCAATTTTCCCGGCGCGCTGCCGCCCCTGTTCATCGACCTGACCTTTATCGGCATGGGTGCGCTGATCGGCTCGCGTTTTGCCGGCATCACGCGGGCCGAATTCATGCAGGCGGCCTGGGGCGGGACGGTGGCGACGACGATCACGGTGGCCGTGACCACCCTCTTTGCCATCGGCGTGAGCTTTTTCGTTTCCATGCCGATCGGCCAGCTTTGGCTGGGCCTTTCGCCTGGCGGGCTGGAATCGATGGGCTCGCTGGGGATCGCCTTGGGCTACGACACTGCCTTTATCGCCGCCCATCACGTGGCGCGGCTCCTGATGCTCACCTTCGCCATTCCGCTGGTGGTGATGCTGATCAAGGCCAACGAAGCCAAAGCGGCGGCAGCCGCCGGGCAATAGAGGCTCACCCCTTGGCCAGGGTGAGCGAGAGAGTATCGGGATCGAACCCGGCGCCGCATTCGATAAAGGCAAACCCGTTGCCCTCGAGGGCCAGCGCATTCTCCTCGCGAACGGCGCCGCGCGAGATCGCTGCCGGCTCCAGCCCCTCGGGCAATCCCTTGATCGAGACGGCATGCGGGGTCGCCGAAAGGTTGAAGACGCACAGGATCACCCCGTCTTCCCCGATCCGGGCGTGGGCCAGGATCGGCTCGCTGATCTTGTAAAAGCTGATGTCGCCGTCGACCAGCGCCTGGTGGTCGCGACGGTAGCGGATGATGGCGCGGTAGTAATGCAGCAGCGAGCCGGGATCGGCTTCGAGCGCTTCGACATTGCGCTTGAGATGCGGGCCCTTGACCGGCAGCCAGGGTTTGACGTCGGAAAATCCACCGTACTGGGCGTCTGTCCAGGGCATGGGCGTGCGGCAGCCGTCGCGGCCCTTGTTCTCGGGCCAGAAGCGCAGGCCCGGCGGGTCGGTCAGTTCGGAATATTCGAGCTCGGCTTCGGGCAGGCCAAGTTCCTCGCCCTGATAGATGCAGATCGAGCCTTTGAGCGAGCTCAAAAGCGCAATCGCCAGGCGCCCCATGGTATCGGGATTAACCGCGTGAGATTCCCAGCGCGACATGTGGCGGTTGACGTCGTGGTTGGAAAAGCTCCAGCACGGCCAGCCATCGGGCGCACCCTTGAAGAACTTTTTGACCCGGGAGCGGAAATGCTCGGCGGAGAACGACGGCCCGAGCATCTCGAAGGAATAGCACATGTGCAAAAGATCGTCGCCGGCGGTGTATTCGGCCATGATCTCGATGGCCCGGTGCGCCTCGCCGACTTCGCCTACGGTGGTGGTGCCGGGGTATTGATTGAGCAGGGCGCGGACGCGTTTGAGAAAGCCGATATTCTCCGGGCGGTTCTTGGAGAATTTATGCAATTGCATGCCATAGGGGTCGACTTCGAGCGGGGTTTCCTTTTCGCGTGGCGCGGGCGGATTGTTCCGTAGCCTGCTGTCGTGGAAATAGTAGTTGACCGTATCGAAGCGGAAGCCGTCCACGCCGCGATCGAGCCAGAAGCGCATGGCCGCGAGCATGGCGTCCTGGACTTCGGGGTTGTGGAAGTTGAGATCGGGCTGGGAAATGAGGAAATTGTGCAGATAGTACTGCCGGCGGGCGCCATTCCATTCCCAGGCCGGGCCACCGAACACCGACGGCCAATTGTTGGGCGGGGTCCCGTCCTCGTTTGGATCGGCCCAGACATACCAATCGGCGCGGGGATTGTCGCGGGAGGACTTGGATTCGATGAACCAGGGGTGCTTGTCGGAGGTGTGGCTGAGGACCTGATCGATGATGACCTTGAGACCGAGGGCATGGGCCTTGTCGATCAGGGCATCGAAATCCTCGAGCGAGCCGAAAAGCGGATCGATATCGGTATAGTTGGATACGTCATACCCCATATCGTCCATGGGGGAGGGAAAGATGGGGGAGAGCCAGACGGCGTCCGCTCCGATACTGGCGACGTGTTCGAGCCGTCCCAGAATGCCGCGCAGATCGCCGACACCGTCGCCGTTACTGTCCTGGAAGGAGCGCGGATACACCTGATAGATCACTCCGCCGCGCCACCATTCAGTCATCAGCCGTTCCTCTCGTAGACGTCCAGTTGCCAAACCTTAACAGGCCCCCACACAAATGCGAGGGGGTTCGAACGGTTGCATGGCGGCATGCCAGTCCCCGAACTTGACGCCATTGGCGAACCCGGCTAGGCGCCGGCTCACCACGGGACGGCGCGGCAATGGACGAACAGGGCCATGCTCTCAATCCTCGGACCGTCGAAGGCGGTGATCTCCGTCTGATCGCGCTCTGGCTGTTGGGTTAGGCACGGGCGGAGCCATTGCGCGTTGACACCTGACGATGGTGCTATTTTGATCGCGTGACGACAATCAGGAGTCGGGAAACATCGATGCCTCACCACATGCTGCGCGCCGCCGACCGTCCCAAGGATGCGCCCAAGACCATCAAGTTCGAAGGCGCGCCCTATGGCGCGGCGATTTCCTTTTTCGCGGTCGTTTCCGATCCGGGCAAGCGAGTGGGGCTGCACGTCCATCCCTATACGGAAACATGGATCGTGCAGGAGGGAACCGTGCGGTTCTTTGCCGGCAAGGACCTGGTCGAGGCGAGGCCTGGCGATATCATGATCGTCGAACCCGAGACGCCGCACGGGTTCGAAAATATTGGCGGAGACGTGCTCAAGATGATGTGCGTGCACGACTCCGAACGCATCATCCAGACCTTCCTCGATCCGGACGACGCTTGAACGGGCTTAGGCCGTGGTGGTCTGATCCTCGAGCCCAGCCTCAGGCACGTTCTTGCGAATCGATTCGATGGCGCTGATCGCTGAAGCCTTGGCCTTGTAGCCTTCCGACGAGAACATCGCTTCGCCATTGGACGCCCGGAAACGGAAGCGGAACTCACCGGCCTTATCTTTATAGACTTCGAATTTGTACATTGGGAAAGCCCTCGTAGGTGATCAAAACAAGGGAACAATTGCGCAAATCGCGCCGCTGGGCAACAGGGCACGGGCCGGCTTCGCTTCGAACCATCAGGCTCCCAGAACCAGCAGCCAGCCGGTGATGGTAAAGAGTGAAAGCAACGTCGAAAGCAGGATGGTGTTGGCGGCAACGTCGGTGGCGCGGTTGTAATAGGTGGCAAAGATATAGACGTTGATGCCTGCGGGCATGGCGGCCAGCAACACGCCATAGCGGGCAATGTGCGGATCGACGCCAAGGATCGGCACCATAAGCAGCCAGGCAATCGCGGGATGGACGATCAGTTGCATGCCGCTGGTCATCAAGGCCTGCGTCCATGTCTCGCCCAACCGGTATTCATTGAGCGCCCCGCCCAGGCCGAACAGCGCCACCGGCATCACCGTGCCGGCCAGAAGCAGCGTCACTTCATCGGCGAGCCCGCCAAGCTCCAGACCCGCCGCATTGGCAGCAAGGCCCAAGGCGATGCCGATCAGGATCGGGTTGGAGAACGCCTTCCGCAAGCCCTGCCAAAGCGCGGTGGTCACCTTGCCGCCATCGCGCCGGACCAGTTCCATGACAAACATGCCTAGCGTCATCAGGATCGGCGCATGCAGGCCGATGATGGAATAGACGATGGGCATGGCCTCGTCGCCATAAGCGCGCTGCATGACGGGGATGCCCACCAGAACAGTATTGGTGAACATGGCCGAAAAGCCCACCGCCACCGCCTCGCCCGGCCTGCGCTTGAAAAGCCGAGCAGCAAAGATCGCCCCGAGCGCCAGCACCGATACGGCGCCGGCATAATAAGGACCGATGATCGCCAGATTGAACGCCGCTCCGAAGTCCACATCGATCATGGCGCGGAACAACAGGCACGGCGTGGCGAAATTGTTCACATAGGCGATCAGCCCAGCCACGCCCGACTGCGGATAGAGCTTTAGCCGGACGGCGAAAAAGCCAAGCCCGATCAGGATGAAGACGGGGGCGATGACGTTGAGAACGGAAAGCATGCGGGCGGGGCTTTGGCGCAAGGCGGGCGGGTTGGGCTAACAGATACCGATTGCGTCCCGCGCGTCAATCTTTACGGGCGGACGGCTTTCCGGCAGGTTCTGGCGGAACGGGAAAGAGGAAGGGATGGCCATGCGCAGCCACATTCTGGCGATCGACCAAGGCACGACATCGAGCCGGGCCATGGTGTTCGACAAGAACATGAGCGTGGTGGGTCAGGGTCAGAAGGAATTCAGGCAGCATTTTCCCCAGAGCGGCTGGGTGGAGCACGACCCCGAAGACATCTGGGAAACGGTTGTGTGGTCGATGCGCCGGGCGCTCAGGGGCGCGGGGCTGGGCGCCGATGACATCGCGGCGATCGGCATCACCAATCAGCGCGAAACCACCCTGGTCTGGGACCGGCAGACCGGCAAGCCGATCCACAACGCCATCGTCTGGCAGGATCGGCGCACGGCCGATATCTGCAACCAGCTCAAGGCCCAAGGCGCCGAGGATATCGTCGCCCGCAAGACGGGACTGCTGCTCGATCCCTATTTCGCGGGAACAAAGGTCAAATGGCTGCTCGATACCATGGAGGGTGCGCGCCAGCGGGCCGAGGCGGGACAACTCGCCTTTGGAACGGTGGACACCTATCTCGTCTGGCGGCTGACCGGCGGCAATGTGCACGCGACCGATGCCACCAATGCCAGCCGCACGCTGTTGTTCGATATCGAAAAGGGTGCGTGGGACCCCGAGTTGTTGAATCTTCTGGGCGTGCCCGAGGCCATGCTGCCCAAAGTGATCGATTGCGACGGCGATTTCGGTGAGACCGATGCAGCCGTTCTGGGCGCGGCCATCCCCATTCGCGGCGTGGCCGGCGACCAGCATGCGGCGATGATCGGACAGGCTTGTTTTTCGCCGGGCATGATCAAATCGACCTATGGCACCGGCTGCTTTGCCGTGCTCAACACCGGGGAAACGCTGGTGCGCTCGCAGAACCGGCTGCTCTCGACCATCGCCTATTGCATTGGCGGCAAGACGGTCTACGCGCTGGAAGGCTCGATCTTTGTTGCCGGCGCCGCCGTGCAATGGCTGCGCGATGGTCTCAAGATCATCGGCAAGGCCTCGGATTCCGGGCGGTTGGCCATCGATGCCGATCCCAACCAGAACGTCTATCTCGTACCCGCTTTCGTAGGCCTCGGGGCGCCCTATTGGGACGCGGAGGCGCGCGGAGCAATGTTCGGGCTGACGCGCAATACGGGCCCGGAAGAATTCGCCCGCGCTGCACTCGAAGCGGTTTGCTACCAGACGGCAGATCTGCTCGAAGCGATGTACAAGGATTGGGACGGACGCGGCACGCAAACGGTTTTGCGGGTCGATGGCGGCATGGTCGCCTCGGATTACACCATGCAGTTCCTCTCCGACATCCTCGATGCGCCGGTCGATCGGCCGCGGATGCTGGAAACAACCGTGCTCGGAGCGGCCTGGCTCGCCGGACAGGCCGTGGGCTTGTGGCCGGGGCAGGAAGAATTCGCGCGGCGCTGGGCGCTGGAGCGCCAATTTGTGCCCGAGATGGACGAATCGATCCGCGCCGCGAAGCTGGCCGGCTGGCGCGATGCGGTGAGCCGAACGCTTACGAGATAACGCTAGGCCAGGTCGTAAACCGCCAGAAGGTTAGGCAGCACGGCCAGATGCCAATTGATCGAACCGCCGACCGCCAGCGCCTTGCAGGCCGAGTTGGCGGCGTAGATCGCGGCGAAAGCGAGAATGCGCTTGCGCTTGTAGCCCAGCTTGGCGGCAAAAGCGTCGGCCATGGCATTGATGCGGACCGGATCGGCCGCCAATTCCACCTTGCCCCAGGGATGCAGGAAGCTCGCGGCAAGATCATAGGCCGGGTCGCCCAACAGCCCGAGTGGGGTGCGCGCAATCCAGCCGCGTTCGGCTAGGACGACGCGGTCGTGATGCACTTCCCCGTGCAGAGGGATTTCGGCGGCGGGTTTATCGAGCGTCGCATAGGCGATACCCACCGAGCGGGCGTAAAGATCGCGGGCCGTATCTGGCCAGACGCGCACATCGGCGGCAAAGAAGTCGGAGAGGTATTCGCGCAGCGGCACCAGGTTTTCCGGCAAGTCCGGCCGATTGACGTGCAGCATGCCGAGCAGATTGGCCAGCGCGCTGGTCGCCTGGGCATCCTTGCCATCGAGAGCGGGTTCCGAGAGCATCTTGCCTTCGGCCCATTCAGTGAGGATGGCGTTCTCCGACGTGCCCAGATGCCTTATCGCACCGTCGCCGCGATACCATTCGAGCAGATCGCCTGCCCGGACGGGATCGCCGGTCTCGCCCTTGTAAATACGCAGGGCGGCGGGAGAGTTGTCGTCACGCTGAACCTTGTAGGTCCATGCTTCGGCGGACTCCCCCACAAGGGTGAGTTTGGAAAGGCTCCAGCGAATGGCGGCCTTGTTGAGGACGGTGTCGTGCGGTGCGGTACCGATCGGAACCCCCTGTCGAAAGCGTGTCGGCGCGCGCCGAAAGAGAATCAGTATCTGTTCGATACCTTTGCTTTCTAGCAAATTTCGGGCGTGTCGTCTGGTTCCCTGCTTTCACGGATCAAGCCAGGGCATCATGCGAGCGCGCCGGCGGGGGCCCGGCCGCCGCGGAAGGGGCGTGACGTTGTCGTCATAGATCTTGGCATCGAGCGCATTGAGCCGGGCAAGGGCGACATCAAAGAGGTGGTCCATTTCCGGGTCGAACCACACCTCGTTGGCCAACATGGCGCGCGCCTGCTCGATGTGATCCTTGGCCAGTAAATATGCGGATGGCATCGGGCTTCTCCGTTTCGTTTCGGCGTGCCCCCATGAGTTAGAAAGCGCAGCCGAGTCGGACCAGCGCCGTTCCCTCATTGCGCACAATAGTAACGAAGCGTGGTGAAGTTCCTGCCAAGAACATGCCTGGCATTTGAATAAATTTATCTCAAGCGCTTCTTAACCCTCACGCAAGGTGGCCGCGCCATAATCGCCGCTGCTTTACGACGGCTTGGGGGAGCCGAGGTGACCGACCGCCTTCTCGAGGGCAAGAGGATACTCCTTGTCGAGGATGAATTCCTTATTGCCCTGGACATCGCCGACACGTTGACGAACGCCGGCGCCGAGGTGATCGGCCCGTGCACGTCGCTGCGGCAGGCGCTCGACCATGTGGGAATGCCCGGTCTCGACCTGGCGATGCTCGACATCGATCTCAATGGAGAGGAAGTGTTTCCCGCCGCAAGCCTGCTGCGCAAGCGCGGCGTGCCGTTCCTCTTCTATACCGGCCAGCCCGAACGCGAAGTGCTGCGCACGGAATTTGCCGAAATACCGGTTTGCGTCAAACCGGTGACGCCGCAGCGGCTGATCGATACGCTCGCGCGGATGATGGCGCTCGCCGCCTGATCAATCTTCCCTGCGGTCATCGAGGAAACGCTTCTCGAACTGGCCGAGCAGAATGGTGATGACCAGGACGAGCACGGTGGCCAGAGCGGCGACCGAGAAAAAGCCGGCACCCGCCGCAACCCCGATGGCACCGGCCATCCACATCGCGGCCCCGGTGGTGAGCCCCTTGATATCGCCCCTGCCCGATCGGATGATCGCGCCGGCGGCCAGAAACGCAACGCCGGCCGTCACCGCCTCGATGACGCGGATGGGATCGAGCCGGGCGATGGCATCGGCGCTCAGATCGACCATTTCGTGGTAGATCTCGAAGGTCATGACCGTAAAGGCAGCCGCCGCGGTCGAAACAAGCATGTGGGTTCGAAGGCCCGCGGGGTGGTTCTTGATTTCGCGTTCCAGGCCAATCAGCGCCCCCAATATGGCGGCGACCAATAGCCTGACTGCAATGACGCCGAAAGACTCATGGGTGGGATTGCCGCCAAGCGCTAGAAAGTCTTCCATCCAACTGCCCTTTGTCGATTGCGTCTAAACGCCGGGCGTGCGGGAGCGGTTCCTTTCTAGAGCGGCCAGAAGATGGGAATGAGCACCATGGCAATCGCAAAGCTCACGAGGTTCAGCACGCCGCCGATGCGAAGGAAATCGAAGAATTTGTAGCCGCCCGCGCCATAGACCAGCGTGTTGGTCTGATAGCCGATGGGGGTGAGAAAACTGGCGCTGGCCGCAAACATCACGGCAACCACGAAGGGGCGCGGATCGACGCCCAGGCCGTTGGCGAGACCAATGGCCACCGGCGTTACGATGACGGCGACGGCGTTGTTGGTCACGGCTTCTGTGAGCGCCGAGGATAGCAGATAGATGACGCCCAGGGCGAAGAGAGGAGAAAAGATCGCCAGGTAGGGCGCGATGGCACGAACGATCTCTCCGACCAAATCGACATTCTCCATGGCCACGCCGATCCCCAGCATGGCGACGATCAGGCCCAGCGTACGCCAATCGACGGCTTGCACGGCTTCCTCGGCCTCCACGCAGCGGGTGACGAGCACGGTTGCCGCGCCGATGATGGCGAGCCCCGCGATCGGCATCAGCCCCAGCGCCGCGCCCACGACGACCGCAATGAGCACGCCGATGGCAATCGGAGCCTTGGAGCGGCGGAACCCGCGCTCGCTGGGCTCGGCGACATTGACCAGATCATAGTCTTCCACCAGCCGCCGCAGATCTTCAGGCGCGCCTTCGATCAGAAGTGTGTCACCCACTTCTATCGGCGACGTTTCGAACCGCTCGGCAAGATTGGCACCGCGCCTGTGAAGCGCCAGGGGATAGATGCCATAGCGTCGGCGCAGGCGAAGATGGCGCAGCGTCTTGTTCAAAATACCGGCGGTCGGCCCCACAAGCACTTCAACGAGGGCAGACGTGCGCGTGCCCAGCGATTGCATGTGCTCGGTCTCGGGCACCGTCAGATTGCCTTCTTCCTTCATGGAGAGAAGTTCGGCGATCGAGGTGCGCAGCACGACGACGTCGCCGGGTTGGAGCACCACATCATGCATGTGGCGGCGCAGCGAGAAATTGGCGCGCAGCACGTCGATAAGCTGGCGGTCGGGACGGTTGAAGGCGGCGACATCGCGGGCCTTCCTGCCGACATGGGGCGAGTTGTCCTCGATCACGGCTTCAAGAACGAATTTCTTGCTCGATTCCGAATGGGACACGGCGGAGACGGTAGTCCGTTCGGGCAACAGATTGCGCAAGAGCAGCATGGTCACGATGCCGGCGGCGGCAAGCGCCGCGCCCAGCGGGGCGATTTCGAAGATGTGGAACGGCGCCATGCCGTTTTCCTGGGCCACGCTGTCGACCAGAATGTTGGTGGAGGTTCCGATCAGCGAGCAGGTGCCCCCGAGTATGGCCGAGAACGACACGGGGATCAGCAGGCGCGAGGGCGATGTTTCCATTTCCCGCGACAGGGTAAAGGCCACCGGGATCATGAGCATCACCAATGGGGTGTTGTTCATGAAGGCTGACATGGCCGCGATCGCAACCAGAAACATTGCCATCGTGCGGAGCGGATGGCTTCTCGCGCCGCTCCTGAACAGCAGGGCGAACGCTTCCAAAGCCCCGGTACGCACCAGTGCCGCCGAAATCACGAACATGCTGGCGATCGTGGCCGGCGCGGAATTAGAGAGAACGCCAAGCACGTCCTCAACCGAAACAAGCCGAAGCAGCAAAAGAACGGATAGGGCGATGCCCGCGCTGACTTCCGGCGTTCGCCACTCACGGGCAAACGCGACAAAGAGGGCCACGATGACGACGCTAACGATCAGCGCGCCATAAGGCTCGACCAGGGTTGCGATCAAGTTCGCCCTCCGCTCAGTGCGCCGGTATATTATTGATGCGGGACGGCAATGAAAATGGGCGCGCGGCGCCGCAGCAAACTTTTTGCACCGAAAGGAAGAGCCGCTAGGCGTTCATTGGAAGGATGGACCGCGCCAATTCGGCTATGGCATCGCGCATGGCCCGTTCCACGCCGGGCTCTGTCTGACCGTGGCCGGCCGAGGGCACGGGGATGAGTTTGGCTTCCGTCCAGCGCTCGGCGAGGGCGTAGGCCGTCGCCGGCGGGCAGAGCAGATCGTAGCGCCCCTGGATAACGCGGCCAGGAATGCCCGCCAGTCGGCCGGCATTGGTCATCAATTGATCGGGGGCCAAGAAGCAATCGTTGGAAAAATAATGCGCTTCCATGAAGGGGGAACCGGGCAACGGATCATTGCCCTGCAGCCGCTTTTCAAGATCGAGACGATCGGCGGGCGGGTTGACCTGGGAAAGCGTGCGCTCGACATCGTACCAGGCCCAGACAGCCGGCAGGTGGATTGCCGGGTCGGGATCGAGGATTCGACGCCAGTACGCTTCGAGCGGGGCGGCGCGTTCGGCCGGGTCGAGCAGGTCGAGGAAATCCTGGTAGAGCCGCGGGTAGAACGTGGAGAGGGTCGTGCCGAACGCGGTTTCCAGTTCGCGGCGGGTGCCTAGGAACGTGGCGCGCAGCACGATGCCGCTCACCCGCTCGGGATGCGCCTGGGCGTAAGCCAGCGCCAGTGTCGCGCCCCAGGAGCCCCCCACGACCAGCCAACGCTCGATGCCGAGCGCAGCGCGGATCGTCTCCATATCAGCGACAAGGTGAGCGGTGGTGTTATCCTTGCGCGAACGGCGCGGCGTACTGCGCCCTGCCCCGCGCTGATCGAACAGCACCGCCCGGAACCGCCGCGGATCAAAGAGCTGTCGATGACCGGGCTGGCAGCCGCTGCCTGGACCGCCGTGGAGATAGACCGCCGGCAGGCCATCGTCGCGCCCAACGGTTTCGACATAGAGCGAATGCCCCTCCCCCACCGGCAGCATCTGCGCGGTCAAAGGAGAAAAGAGATCGCCCGAGACCGCGCCCTCAGGAGGCATCGCCCGGCTCCGCCTCCAGTGTGCCGCCCGAGAAGTTGCGGTAGATGAACCGCGTCGAGCCGGTTTCGGATTCGGTCTGTGCCGTCTTGAAGATCTTTTCGTGCAGCGGAGAAAAGCCGCAGGCCGGATCGGTGTTGCTGGCGCTGCCCGTCAGCGCGAAGGCCTGGCAGCGGCAACCCCCGAAATCGATCTCCTTGAAGGCGCAGCTCTGGCAGGGTTCAGGCATCCAGCCCGTGCCGCGATAGCGGTTGAAGGCTTCGGAATTGTGCCAGATCCAGGCGATGGAATGGTTCGAGCGCACCGACATGAAATCAAGATCGGTGATCGATTCCGCCGCGTGGCAGGGCAGCACCTTGCCTGAAGGCGTGATGTTGAAGAACTGCCGCCCCCAGCCCCCCATGCACTTCTTGGGCCGCTCGGCGTAGTAGTCGGGAATGACGAAATCGATATCGAGAATGCCCTTGAGCCGCACACGAGCGTCTTCGACGATTTCGGTCGCCTGGTCGAGCTGCTCGATAGTTGGCATCAGCGCCGCGCGATTTTTCAGCGCCCAGCCGTAATACTGGACGTTGGCGACCTCGATGCGGTCGGCGTCCATTTCGACGGCCATGGCGATGATGTCTTCGAGCTGATCGAGATTTTGCCGGTGCATCACCGCGTTGACCGTCAGCGGCAGGTCGAGCTCGCGCGCCCACTGGGCCACCTCACGCTTTTTCACATGCCCGTTCTTGAACCCTCCGACCCTGTCGGCCTTGGCGGCATCGCTGCCCTGGAAACTGATCTGGATGTGGGACAGCCCCGCATCGGCGATTTCGGTGAGCTTTTCCTTGGAAAGCAGCACCGCCGAGGTGATGAGGTTGGAATAGAGATTGAGGTCCGTCGCGTGCTGGATGAGTTCGACGATGTCCTTGCGCGCGGTCGGCTCGCCGCCGGAAAAGTGCACTTGCAGCACGCCGATTTCGGCCAGCTCGTCCAGTACGCGCTTCCACTCCTCGGTGGTCAGCTCATTGCGCGCCCGCTCCATTTCCACCGGATTGGAGCAATAGGGGCACTGGAGCGGACATCTGTGCGTGAGTTCGAGGAGGACGGCGAGCGGAATGCCATATTGCTGGGCGACCGATTTGCCGTCGCCTTCGAGGAGTGCCACGCCATCGAGACGTTCTTCTTCCAGCACGGGGCTGTTGCGATCCAGGGTCGGGCTCATCTTTTATCTCCTTGCTTCGATCAGGAACCCGGAATCGGCCAGGTCCTGAAGCATGTCGATCACGTCGGTGCCGATCTCTTCGGCAGGCGCCGCATATTTGGCGGCGAGCACGTCCACCATGCCCGAAACGCTGCGCTCACCATCGCAAAGCTGGAGCACTTCGACGGCGATCTCGTCGGGGGCCAGCACCCGTTCGGGCACCAGCAGCACCCAGCGTCCGCGCGTTTCGTCGAACCGCAGTTTGACGCCCCGCGCCAGCTTGGGGACGCTTTCAAGCGAAACCGCCATGCGGCGGCGTGCTGCGGGTGCGCCTTCCATCACGGCTTTTCCGGAACGAAGGCGCCGGGCGGGACGTGCCCGTCCACATAGGCATGATAAAGCGCGTCGAGCTGCACCCAGAGCACGTTGGTCTTGAAGATCAACGCATTGCAGACCAGCCGCCGCTCCTCGGGCGTCCTGGCGTGTTCCTTGACATAATCGAGCGCAAAGCCGGCATCGCGCGGCGCCTGTTCGAGCCGGCGGGTGAAATAGGTCATCACCGTCGGATCGATGAAGTCATAATGCTCGAGCATCCCGGCGATGCGCTCCTGATGCAGATTGGGCGCAAAGAGTTCGGTGAGCGATGAGGCAATCGCTTCGAGCGGGGACCGGTCGCGCACGAAATGCACATAGGCTTCCACCGCAAAACGGGTAGCGGGCAGGATGCCTTCGGTCGATTCCACATAGTCGGGATCGAGCCCGAGACCGGTGGTCAGCTGGAGCCAGCGTTCGATGCCGCCCTCGCTGCCGATGTCGCCGTCATGGTCGGAAATACGGTGCCGCCACTCGATGCGCGTAGCGCGATCGCGGAAGCGCGAGATTACCACCGCATCCTTAATGGGGATGGTGCTCTGGTAATAATAGCGGTTAAGCGCCCAGGCCTGCACTTGCCCCTTATTGAGCTTGCCCCCATGCAGCAGCCGGTGAAAGGGATGCAGGCTGTGATAGCGCGTGGCGCCGATTTGGCGGAGCTGAGCCTCGAGCTCCTCGGCAGTGTTCAAAGAAGTGTCGGGGGCAATGGTGAGGGCCGACATCGCGTTCATAGGGTAATCTCCATCCCTTCGGCGGGAATGGACCATCCCGCCGCCTCGATCTTTTTCCGCTCTTCCGAATCGGTTCGCCAGGCGGGGTTCGAGTTGTTGATGTGAAAGAAGAATTTCTGGCCGATCCGCATGTCGGCAAGCGTTGGGATGACGTCCTGCATGGACATATGCCCCATGCGTTGCCCGGTCTTCTTGCCCAGTCCCTGCGCCAGCAATTCGTCGTCGCGCCAGAGCGTGCCGTCGAAGAACACAGCGTCCGTGCCGTCAATGAGGTCAAGCACATCATCGGTAAGCTGAGCGCAGGCAGGCAGGAACACCACGCTCCGGCCGGTCGAGAGATCGGTGATCTTGAGTCCGATCGTATCGCCCGGATCGCTTTCTTCCTCGTCCTCGAGAAAGAGCGCCGTCTTGCCCGGCGCGGCGAAGGGCATGATGTCGAGCCCGGAAGCCGGGCTGAAGCTTTCGCCCAAGGTCAGCGTCTCCCGCGTCACGATGCCGGGCTTGAGGGCGTTGAAAATCGAATTGGCGGCGAGGATCGAATGCACCCGAGAGTGTGCGTAAAGCGTAAAGGGCGAACCTTCTCGCAGCGTCAGCAATCCGGTGATCGCATCGATCTCGCCATTGGTGAGAATGACCCCGGCAATGGGGGAATGCCGCAGCTCGCCTGCGCGCGGATGCAGCGCGGGCGTGTTGGCGATCTGCTGGCGCAAATCGGGAGAAGCGTTGACGAGGAACCAGTGCTCGCCATCGGCGCTGATCGCAGCCGAGGCCTGATTCGCGTTCAGTTCAGTACGCCCCTCGCGGGCGTCACGGCAATTGGCGCAGCCGCAATTCCATTGCGGGACTCCGCCGCCTGCCGCGGCTCCGAGTATGATGATCTTGATCATAGGAAGATACCGCGGCAGGCGAATGGATTACTTGCGCTTGGCGCAAGCGTACATGTTGATTTCCATCGAAACCGGGATTTCGGTGAGCTTGGGCTTGTTCCAGGCCATAGCTTTTCTCCTCATAGAACACGGCGATATTGCCGTGCTGGCCATGCTGCGAAGAGAAGGGCCCGCCCGCAATCTATGGAGCCCATAGGTCCAAAGCTATGGAACCGCCTCGTCTAGAACTGGGCTTGAGGACCGATATCGAGGAAGGGCGGAACGCCAAGGGTTTCCGGCAGTGCAACCTCGCGCGCCGTCTTCTCAAGCGCCTCGATGAAACTCTTGTAGGGTTCGACGCGCTGATATTGCGAAGGAATGAGGGCGACGATCCGGCGCGCCGTGGCATTGACCCGATAAAGGCGCACACCCTTGAGCGTCTCGGTGCCATGCAGCACGGCAAGGGTCGGCACCAGGCACACCCCTGCCCCGGCGCGCACCAATTCGGTGGCCACCTCGAAGCTGCGGCATTGGGCGACCACCGCATGATCGGGAAACAGCCGCTCATACCAGTTTCGCACCCGCTTGGTATGCTGGGTGCCAAACGAGAATTGGATCGACTGGTTGAGCGTAGCGTATTGATCGGCGCTGAGCTGGCGCCGGGGATCGATAACGCCGGAGAGATCGAGCGTATCGGGAACGGCAAGCACATGCGCATCGGTCAAAAGGGGAACTTGGGAAAACCCGGCGCCCGAAGCGACCATGGAGTTTTCCGCCAGCAATCCCAGCGCAATGCGCCGCTCATAGAGCAGTTCGAGGATATCGGCGGGCGCCCTGTCCTGGATGTCGAAATCGATCTCGGGAAAAATCTCGCGCACCCGTTTCAGCGCGCCGGGCAACAGGATCCTCAGCACCGAGGTGATGCCGGCAAGCCGGATCGTCATGCGACGACCCGTCGTATACTGCATCAGCCCATCCTCGAGGTCGCGCATGCCGCGCAATACATGCTCAGCCTTGGGCAGCAGGTATAGCCCCGCTTCAGTCAGCTCCATCTCACCCGGACGGCGATTGAAAAGCCGGGTGCCGACCAAGGTTTCCAGCCGCGAAAGCTGTTGCGAAAGGGAAGGCTGGGCAATCCCGAGCTGCTTTGCCGCCTCGGTCAGCGTCGCCGCATGCGCGACGGCGGTGAAGATCCGGAGCTGGTGCAGCGAGATTTCGGTATGCAGGCTTGTGGAGAGCTTGTTCATTGTGAGGACGCGAAGCAAGGGCAATCCCCATGTGTTGCCGATCGGGCAGGCACATTCAAGATTAAATGGTCGGCATGGGAAGGAGTGGTGGTGCCCGGGGGCGGAATCGAACCACCGACACGCGGATTTTCAATCCGCTGCTCTACCAACTGAGCTACCCGGGCTTGCCTGTTCCAGGGGCGCTGCGGCCCCGTCGTTGGTGGCCGGGTTATAGGCAGTCCCGTCGGGGCTGTCCAGCACCTCGCGACGAATTTTCCACCTTCGCGACGATTTTGTCGTCAATGCAATGCCAGGTCAGGAAAACAGCCGCTCTGACAGGCGCTTACTCCTCGTCCTCACTGTCGATCCGCCCGCTTTTGTCGGCATCGTCGTCGCTCCGGCCGCCGGGAATGACATAGCTGCCCTTGAGCCAGCGATTGAGATCGACATCGGCGCAGCGCGCCGAACAGAAGGGATGGAATTGCTGGACCGAGGGTTTTCCGCAGATCGGGCACGGCTTAGGCGTCCGCAGGCGGGTGACGTTGGTGTTGGCCATCTCAGACCCCCGGAAGCGACGCCGGATTGAGCCAGTTGAACTGGACCGGGTATCCCTCGCCGGTCAGAAGCGCGGCGGTTTCAAACAGCGGAAGGCCGACGACGGCGGAGTATGAACCGCTCATCTTGACGGCAAAAGCTCCGGCAATGCCCTGGATGGCATAGCCGCCCGCCTTGCCGCTCCATTCGCCGCTCGCCAGGTAGGCTTCGATTTCCTTGTTGGAAAGCCGCTTGAAGCGGATGCGCGTATCGACAAGCCGCTCGCGTGCCTGGCCGGAGGCCGAAATCACGCAAAGCCCGGTGAAAACGCGATGCGCGCGGCCCGAAAGCAGCCGCAGGCAGCCTGCCGCCTCATCCATGGTTTCGGCCTTTGGCAGGATGCGCCGCCCAACGGCGACCACGGTGTCGGCGGCCAGGATCAGCGCGCCGGACGCCAATCCGGCCTGGCGCGCTTTCTTACGGACTTCCACGGCCTTGGCGTGAGCCAGCCGCTGCGCCAGACGGCGCGGCAGCTCACCCTTTTCGGGCGCTTCATCCACATGGGCGGGAATCAGATGATCGGGCTCGATGCCGATCTGGTTCAAGAGCGCGAGCCGACGCGGCGAGGCCGAAGCGAGGATCAGTTCGGGGCGTCTGCTGGACAAGGCGCTGCTCTATTTGAAACGGTAGGTGATACGGCCCTTGGTGAGGTCATAGGGCGTCATTTCGACGAGCACCTTGTCCCCCGCCAGAACGCGGATGCGGTTCTTGCGCATGCGGCCAGCGGTGTGGGCGATGATCTCGTGATCGTTCTCGAGCTTGACGCGAAAGGTCGCGTTGGGGAGCAATTCAGTGACCACGCCCGGGAATTCGAGCACTTCTTCCTTTGCCATTCTTTCTCCTGATGATGCCCCGGGGCATTCTTGCGGTGCCGGCCCGTTCCTTTGCGAGGAACCGGCTCCAGCCGCTTCGGGGCGCGATTTGGCGCGCAAACTAAACGCAAACGCCGATAATTGAAAGTCCCCGCGTCAGCCGGACTTGTCTGCTCTTTCCAGCAGCGGTTCGAGCGCGGAGCGCAGGCGCTTGTCGAGGTCATCGCGCAAATCGCGGTAGGCGGCAAGCGCCACCTCGCGCGTGCCTTCGACTTCCGACGGATCGGCAACTTGCCAATGTTCGGTGACCTCGGCCTCCAGCCCGCGCTCGGCCACCGCTTTTCGTGCGTCCTCGGCCAGGGTGACGACGACATCGAAATGCGATGCCATCAACTCGTCCATGGTGTGAGGTGTATGGACCGACATATCCACCCCGATCTCCTCCATCACCTGATGGACGAAATGATCGGCCTTGCCCGAACGCACGCCCGCAGAACGCGCGATAAGCCGGCCGGGGAAATGCTTGCGGGCCAAGGCTGCGGCGATGGGCGAGCGCACCGAATTCATCGAGCAGACGAACAGGACGGTGGGCAGTTGGCTGTCCTGCTCGGGAATACGCGCAGCATAAGGCTGAACGGCGCAGATGAGGGTGAACAGCCGCCGGGCGGTTTCCAGATCCATCACCAGCTTGTTGTCGAGCCGCTCGATCAGCAGTTCGGCGGCCTGGTTGTGCAGCCCGCGCCGGCCCATGTCCACGGCCTCGATCTGGAAGGTCGAAGCCGAGCGGATGGCCTCGTAATAGCTTTCGCGGATGCGAAAATAATCCCGGATGAGGCTGCGGAACGGGGTCAGCGACAGGTAGTGCGCGGCAATCGGCGAGAAGGTTTCAGGGTGCCGCACGTCGAGCACGATGTGGTTGCCCACGATGGACAGGTGCAGCGCGTACGGCCCCTGCGCGGTAACCCGCGCCGGATAGAACCGGTTGGAATCCACCAGGTCGTAGCTCGCGACGCGCCATTCATGGACCTCGTCGGGATCGACCGAAGTGATGGTGTTGGGGTCGAGCGTGACCGTGACGATCCTGTCCTTTTGCGGATCGAAGGGCCGCTTGTCCATCAGGTATTGAGCCTTATCGAAACCGACCGGCCATGGGCTTGCAACCCTTCGGTTTCCGCCAGGGTGACAGTGGCATCGGCAAGCTCGGCGAGCGCAGCGGGCGTGCAACCCAATATCGAGGTGCGCTTCATGAAGTCGAGCACGCCGAGCCCGGACGCGAACCGCGCCGAGCGGGCCGTTGGCAAAACGTGATTGGAGCCGCCGACATAATCGCCAACAGCCTCGGGCGTGTGGTGGCCGACAAAGATCGCGCCCGCATTGCGGATTTTTCCGATCAGCGGCTCGGGATCATCGAGCGCCAGTTCCACATGTTCCGACGCTATGCGATTGGCGAGCGGAATGGCGTCCTCGAGGCTCGAAACGGTGATGATGGCGCCGAACTCTTCCCAACCGGCGCGGGCATTGTCGGGAGCGCGCAGAGTACCGAGCTGGCGTTCCACCTCGGCAGCGACGGCCGTGCCCAGGGCGGGATCGGTGGTCAAAAGGATCGACTGGGCCCCTGCCCCGTGCTCGGCCTGTGCCAAAAGGTCGGCCGCGACCCAGGCGGGATTGGCCGACGCGTCGGCGATGATCAGCACTTCGGACGGCCCGGCGATCATGTCGATGCCCACGGTGCCGAACACCTGCCGCTTGGCGGCAGCGACATAGGCATTGCCCGGCCCGGTGATCTTGGCGACCGGCGCGATCGTTTCGGTGCCGAACGCCAGCGCCGCAATGGCCTGGGCGCCGCCCACCCGATAGATCTCATCGACCCCAGCGATCTTGGCCGCCGCCAGAATGGCAGGATTGACCTCGCCCCGAGGCGTGGGCACCACGATTGCCAGCCGCTCGACCCCGGCCACCTTGGCGGGGATGGCGTTCATCAGGACCGAGGATGGATAGGAGGCCAGGCCGCCGGGCACATATAGCCCCGCCGCCTCGACGGCGGTCCAGCGGCTGCCCAGCGTCACCCCGATATCGTCGGTATAGGTGTGATCGACCGGCTTTTGCTTTTCATGATGCGCCTTGATGCGCCGATGCGCCAGAACCAGCGCATCGCGGATTTCCGGCGCGACGGCCTGGTAGGCAGCGTCGATTTCAGCCTGAGAGAACCGCATGGTTTCCGGCGTCAATTCGAGCGCGTCGAACTTGCGGGTCAATTCGATCAGGGCAGCATCACCGCGCTTGCGCACATCGGCGATGATCGCAGCCACCGTGTCGCCGACCTCGACCGAGGCTTCGCGCTTGGAGGCGAGTAGAGTCTCAAAAGCCTCGGCAAAGCCGGGTTCGGCGTTCGAAAGAATGGTAGGCATGTAACCGATCGCGTCCCGGTCAGTCGACGTCGTGCTTGGGCTGGGCCTTGGCCGCCCACACCCCGCCGAGATCGCGAAGACGCGCTTCGAGACACTCGACTTCGAGCCGCACCCTGCCACCGCCGGCAAAGGTAAGCAAGACCTCGCCGCTGGGCGCATCCTTGGGCTCGAACGTCACGGCGAGCAGTTCGAGCACGCCATCCTTGGACTTGAGGTCGAACCCATCCGCATGGGCCACCGTGACATGATCGAAATGCAGTCCCGCCCGCTTGCGCTGACCCCTGCCGCGGGCGTCGCCCGCTTCCCAGGCATAACGGTTCATGAGCAGAACGAAGCGCTTGTCGGCCTTGGAATACCCCATGTCGCCCACCCGGACGACGGCATCCTGAAGGTGAGCCGAAACGATCTCGAGATCTTCGCTGTCGAGCGCCAGGAGCTTGAGATCGGTCATGGGAGCCTTGTGTGCGATTGCGTCAGTCATGCTTGCACATCTGGGCACTATGGCTCCAAAGTGCAAGCATATTCTGACACATGGCTAACCCGCGATCCGCTCGATCTGCGCTCCGCAGCGGGACAGCTTGTCCTCGAGCCGCTCGAATCCGCGGTCGAGATGGTAGATGCGGTTGACCACCGTCTCCCCGCGTGCCGCCAGCCCGGCAATGACCAGCGACACGGAAGCCCGCAGATCGGTCGCCATCACCTGGGCGCCCTTGAGCTCGGGCACGCCGGTCACGGTAGCCACCTGCCCGTCGACGGCGATTTTGGCGCCAAAGCGCGCCAGCTCGGCCACATGCATGAAGCGGTTTTCGAAGATGGTTTCCTTGATGGCCGAAGTGCCCTCGGACCGGGTCATCAGCGCCATGAACTGGGCCTGCAGGTCAGTGGGAAAACCCGGGAACGGTTCGGTTTCGACGTCCACCGGCAAAATGCCGTTGCCATTGCGATAGACGCGCAGCCCGCCCTCTTCACGCGTCACTTTCGTTCCGGCATGGGCCAGCGTATCGAGCGCTGCCTGAAGCAGTTCCGGGCGCGCGTTGCGCAGGAACACATCGCCACCGGTCATCGCGGTCGCCATGGCGTAGGTGCCCGTCTCGATCCGGTCGGGCAGCACTTCATGGATCGCACCGCCGAGCTTTTCGACGCCCTCGATCACCAGCCGCTCGGTGCCGATGCCGGAAATCTTCGCGCCCATGGCAACCAGGCATTCGGCGAGATTGCCCACTTCGGGCTCGCGCGCCGCATTCTCGATGATCGTGGTGCCTTCGGCCAGGGTCGCGGCCATCATCACCACATGAGTGGCGCCGACCGAAACCTTGGGGAAGCGAACCGAGGCGCCCTTGAGCCTTCCACCGGGCGCACGGGCCACGACATAACCGCCGTCGATATCGATCTCGGCGCCAAGCTGGCGCAAGCCGTCGAGGTAGAAATCAACCGGCCGGGTGCCGATGGCGCAGCCGCCCGGCAGCGAAACGCGGGCATTGCCCTCACGCGCCAGAAGCGGACCGATGACCCAGAAGCTGGCGCGCATTGTCGAAACCAGCTCGTAAGGTGCGGTGGTATCGACGATGTCGGACGCGGTGAAGGTGATGCGCTGCCCGCCCATATCGGTATCGCCACGCCGGCGGCCGTGAACGGCGATATCGACGCCGTGGTTTTCCAAAATCCGCTCGAGCTGCTTGACGTCGGCCAGACGCGGCACGTTGACGAGGACCAGCGGTTCGTCGGTGAGGAGCGAGGCGATCATCAGCGGCAGCGCCGCGTTCTTGGCGCCGGAAATCGGAATCTCGCCGTTGAGCTGGTTGCCACCCACGATGCGGATGCGGTCCATAAGGCTACTCCTTGGACAGGGTCGGTCGCGAATCGCCACGCATGGGGCGACGCGCTACAGTTGATGTGTGGTAGCGCAGCCGGCAATAGGCTGCAAGAAAGGCGCGAAAGCGCGGAAGGAACGGATCAGGCCGAGGATTTGCCGCCCGACGGTTCGCCCTTGCTCTCCCCTTCTCCTCGCGATGTCGACTCCGGTTTGGGCGCCGTGCGCGCCTTGACCTGGGATTTGCGGCGACGGAGATTTTCCCGCAGCTTTGCGGCCAATCTTTGATCACGATCCTGACTGGGCATGGGCTCGACCTGGGACGCCTCGATTTTGAGTGTTGTACTGACAGTTTTTTGCCCTTGCGTCCACAGATGGCCTGTGGCAGTAACGGCCCGCATTCAGCCGGCAGGTCGATCTCCGGCGTCTCAAACGCTGCTGTAGCTCAGTGGTAGAGCACTCCCTTGGTAAGGGAGAGGCCGACAGTTCAATCCTGTCCAGCAGCACCATTCTCCTCCTCCTCGTTGCTCGTGGCCGTTCTGTTCGCAGGAAACAAGCGGGCTGCCGGACCGTTAGGGGGAAAAGGAGATTCTCATGCACGTTTTCCCCGCATCGCTTTTCACCTGTTTCCTCGTCGTCCTCCCGCTCGCGGCGCAGGAGCTTGACCTGCCGGAAGCGCCCGAGGTGGTGACCCAGGATCCGCTCGTCCCTGAAAGCACTCTCGATGAAGGCGAGGCGTTGCCGGAAAATCCCTATTACGACGACCGCTCGACCGCGGCGGCGGTCGTTGAATCGCTCTACAACGCCATCAACCGGTCCGAATATCTCCGCGCCTGGTCCTATTTCGAGCACGACACCGCACTTGATGAGGAAACCCTGGCTCAGGATTTCGAAGCCTTCGCAGAGGGCTACCGCAACACCGACAACGTCCAGCTTCTCGTCGGGCCGGAGATCACCGAGGGCGCCGCCGGAACCGTTTATTACTCCATCCCCGTCGCTATCGAAGCGACCGACCGGAATGGCGCAAGCGAGACGTTTGCGGGCTGCTATACGCTCAAGCTGGCCCAGCCGGTCCTCCAGGCCACCCCACCGTTTGAGCCGCTGGCGATCGTGGAAGGAAACCTCGAGCCGTCCGAAGGCGCGCTCGAGACCATTCTGCCCAGCCAGTGCACGCCAGCATAGTCCCCGATCACCGGTCGGGCTCGTGATCCGGGAACGGGGTTTGTTCTGGCGCACGCTCCGGGCCGGAATCGGGGTTGCCGGTCGGATCGTCGGGATCGGGCACCGGCGAGTCGGGAGGCGTAGGACGCGGAGGATCGGCGGGGTTGCGCATTGGGGGAACCGGTCCCTTGCGCGAGGGATCGGCAATATCGGGCTGCGGCTCCATGGGTGGGCGCGTCATGGCATACTCCTATCGTTCCAGAGGGGGATCGGGAAACTGAACGTCCGGATCGGGCGCGGGCGGGGTGGGCGGCACGTCGTTTTCGGGCTCGACCGGCGGTGGCTGCTTTTCGGGCTGGGGCGGCCGGGGATGGGGCGCGGGAGGCGGAGGCTCGCCCAGGGGCGGCTTAGGCTGTTCGGGCTGTATGGCCATGGTCACATCCTTTCGATTGTCCCTGGCCAATGCGCTGGCGGCGCGCCCTGTTCCCCGAGTCAAAATCGTCAACCTGCGTTGGTCGACGCAACCTGCTGCCCTCAGGGATGTTGTGCAGGCCACGGGACACCCGCCACTCAAGGTCAGCGAAATTGCACGGCAGCTCCTCCACCAGCATTCGATACGCATTCGGCCCTGTTCTCGATGGTCGCGGCACGGTGTTTCGCCTATGGGCGCCGCTCGTCGAAACCGTCACGCTGAAACTGTGTGAGCCCGAACGCCTCATTGCCATGGAGCGCCATGCCGAGGGCTGGTTCGAGATTCGTGTCGAGGGTGTTGGTGCCGGCACGCGCTATCTCTTCGTGCTTCCCGACGGCACCGAAGTTCCCGATCCTGCTTCACGCTTCCAGCCGCACGGGGTATTGGGCCCGAGCGTGATATGCGCTCCCGAGTTCGGTTGGACCGACGGCGAATGGACAGGCCGGCGCTGGGAGGAAGCCGTCATTTATGAACTCCATGTCGGCACCTTCACAGCCGAAGGCACCTTCCGCGCCGCCATCGACAGGCTCGATGCCCTGGCTGCGCTCGGGGTCACTGCCGTCGAAATCATGCCCCTTCACGCCTTCCCCGGAGATCGAGGCTGGGGATATGACGGCGTCTGCCTCTATGCGCCCCATTCGGCGTATGGCACGCCCGACGATTTCAAGGCATTCGTCGATGCCGCCCACGCCCGCTCCCTGATGGTCTATCTCGACGTGGTCTACAATCACTTCGGGCCGGAGGGAAACCTGATGCCCAGGTTCATGCCGCTATTGTCCCGCCGCCATGAGGGCGAATACGGCACGCCGCTCAATTTCGATGACGACAACAGCGACCCGGTGCGCCGGTTCATCATCGAAAACGCCTTGTATTGGCTGGAAACCTTTCATTGCGACGGGCTTCGCCTCGATGCCGTCCATGAGATTCCCGATGAGAGCGAAACCCATCTGCTGGCCGAGCTGAGCGCCACGGTCAAGGAACGTCTGGGAGACGGTCGCCAGGTCCACCTGATCCTCGAAAACAGCCATAACGAGGTAGGCTGGCTCGATAAGGCGCAGACCGAAGTCCCCTATGACGCCCAGTGGGACGACGATATTCACCATTCACTCCACGTCGCGGTCAGCGGAGAAAAGGGCGGCTTTTACGAAAAGATCACCGAACCGTTCGACATGCTGACCAAGGCTCTGAGCGAAGGTTTTGCCTTTCAGCAGGACGAGGCGAGCGGAGGCAAAAAGCCCGGGGAGCCGAGCGGACATCTCCCGCCCACCGCGTTTATCGCCTTCGTGCAGAATCACGACCAGATCGGGAACCGGCCCGACGGCACGCGCATCACCCATTTCCTGCCGCCCGAACAGGCGCGGGCCATGGCCACGCTGGTGTTCCTCAGCCCCACGATTCCCATGCTGTTCATGGGTGAGGAATGGGCGGCGAGCACGCGGTTCTTCTATTTCTCCGATCTTGGCGAGAATCTGCGCGATCCCGTGCGCCGTTCACGCGAGGAGTTCCTGGCCACCTGGAACATGGACGTTCAGGCGCCCGATCCGTTTGCGGTATCGACGTTCGAGCGTTCCCGCCTCGACTGGTCGGAGATGACGCAAGAGCCGCACGCCGCATGGCTGGATTTTTATCGCGGCCTGATCGAAACCCGCCGCCGCGAAATCGTCCCAAGGCTCGTCGGCATCGGTGGCCATGCCGGCAAGGCCGAGCGGATCGGCGACACGGCGATCGACGCCCGCTGGCGCCTGGCCGATGGGAGCGGACTCCGGCTACTGGCCAATCTGGGGCCCGACCCGCACGAGAGGAATGGCCTCGACGCGGGCCGCCGCATCTGGGCGACAGGAAATGTCCAAGCGCAGATCCTCGGTCCCTGGAGTGTTGCCGTTTCCCTCGACGATTAACGTTCGGCGCCTGTCTCAAGCGCTCCGATCGCTTGATCGATCATGGTTCGCAGCATCTGGTCCTGCTCGCGCATCAGCACGGCGACCGCTCGCGTGTCCTGACGCAATGGCGCGACACTCCCCTGCCCTTTGAAAAAATCAAGCGGCTGCAGCGAAGATTGCTCCAGATGTGGCGCCCAAACGATCGCCGCATCAAGCTCGCCATCACGCATCAGCGAGGCCATGAGTCCGGGCCGGTCATAGGGGAGCCGGCGCACGCCACCCAAGGCGCCGGATTCGATGGTCATCATCACTTCGGCATCGATCGGGGTAAACAGCGGCACGCCAAGTCGCGCCCCTTCTGGCAGATCAGCCAGCGACTCGACGTCCGGATCGGTGGAGATGAGAACGTAAGGCGCTTCGAAATAGGGGCCCGACAGCGTCATCCAGTCGGGCGTCACCTCCCCCGGAATGATCTGGACGCCCATGACCCCGAGACAGGACTGGGCAAGCTCTTCGAATATGACAGGCCAGATGCCCAGCTCGTCGAGCATGCCCATGTCGGCGTCGATCTCGACGATCTCGGGCTCGAGCAGCAGCATCTGCGCGATCTCGTGGGCCGCCTCACGATCCTGCCGCGCGGTCGCACTTTCGGGCAATATGCAAAGCGGCAGCCGATTGCCGAAATCGGGGCGAATGGAATTGTAGAATTCCGGCGGCACGAACGGCACTTGCGCGACTGCATGACCGCCGGCCGGAATGCAGAACCCGATGGCCAAAAGACCGCGAAGCACCATCGACTGAAAACTGGTCATCGCGCCGCCTCGTTTATTGAGTGAGGGGCCGGATGACGTATCCGGCCCCTGTCGATCAGACTTCGGGGAGAGCAAAGACCATCATCATGTTGCCGCCTGAGGGGCGACGGACCTCGGGCGCCAGCGCCTCGGGCACGCTGGTGGACCAGGTGGCGCCGCCCACACCGATGGGGATCGCCACATATTGGCGGCCGTCGACTGCATAGGTGATCGGGTAGCCCTGGGCAGCCTGGGGCAGCGTCACTTCCCACAGCACTTCGCCGTCTTCGGCGTCGAAGGCGTAGAAATTGCGCGCCCAGTCGCCGCCGAACACCACGCCGCCAGCCGTTGCCAGCGTGGCCGAATTTGCGGTGGTCCGCATCGGGAATTCCCACATGATGTCGCCGGTATCGACATTCATGGCCAGGATGCGGCCAGAATTGTCCGGATCGTCGGGATGGTTGACGCGGTTGGTGCCGCCACGGCCATTACCCCCACCGCCTTCGACCATTTCCACTTCGGTATAGACGATGCCGTCATCGCAATTGATGGCCATGGGCACGTAGACCGTGCGGGTCTCGGGGCTGAAGGCCATGGCGCGCCAGCTCCTGAACCCCGTCGCGCTCGGGCAGCTCGACAGCGGCACGTTGAGCTCACCGATCGCCCCCTCGCGATAGGCCGCGAACGTTCCATCCTCGTTGAGGTCGATCTGGTCCTGCAGCCCGATGTCGAAGGCGGGCAAGGGTTCGCCGGTTTCCCGATTGCCGCGCCACAATATGCCGAGCTTGCCCATGTTAATGTAGGCAGGCTCGCCCGCGATATCGATCAGGATGTGCTCGAAGGACTCGTCCATGTCATTGGTTTCGCCGGGAATGTATTGGCGATGCCAGACGATCTCGCCGCTGTCGGGGTTCAGCGCAAGGGTAGAGGTGGTGTAGAGCGCGTCACCGTCATGGCCACGGCTGAGACGCGACCAGGGCTTGGCCTGTGAGACACCGATATAGATCAAATCCGCTTCCGGGTCGTAACTCGCCGTGGTCCAGATGTCTCCGCCCCCACGCAGGGCAAAGGGGATGCCTTCCCAGGTGTCTTCGCTTTCGCCGGGACGTTCGATGGTGATGGTGCGCCAGAGTTCCTCGCCCGTCTCGGCGTCGAAGGCGACCATGGCGCATTTTTCTTCACTGAAGACGTTGCAGCCCTGGAAGCCGACGAACACCTTGCCATCGGCAACCAGCGGAGCGGCAGTCAGTGTCTTGCGGTTCTGGTAGTCCGCAACCTGGGCCTCCCATTCGACCTGGCCGGTTTCGGCGTTGAGTGCAACCAGCGCGGCATCGGGCGTGGGGACATAGATCTTGTCGCCATAGATGGCGAGGCCACGATTGAGCCCACCGGGGCGCGAGCCCTCGGGCATCTCGCGCCGATATTCCCACAGCATCTGCCCCGACGTGGCCTCGAGCGCCTGAACGATAGCGCCGGGGCTGGCCAGATACATGATGCCGTCATGCACGATGGGAGTGGTTTCCTGGCTGCCCGGCTCCATGACCCAGCCCCAGGCGTAGTCGAGATTTGCGACATTTTCCGTGGTGATCTGGTCGAGCTCGGAATAGCCCCAGCCATCGAGCGTGTTGCGCCAGTGGATCCAGTCCTCGGGGGCTGGATCCAGGATATCCTCATCGGTTACCGGCTGGAAATCGGTCACCTGCGCGGTTGCCGGAACCGAGACGGCCAGCGCGCCGAGCACGAACAGGCTCGCGCCCAAAAGGTTGATCTTCATACTCATCCTCCTCGTTAAGCGGTGCAATTCCAAACCGGAACTGCGGGAGATCGGGGAAATTCAGGGATAGCGGAGCGACGGCCCGGCGACGGCCGGGCTGCCTGCGCTATTGAAGGCAGAAGTCGCCCTTGCCCATCGTGCCATCGACGCCGGCCAGGACATGCTGGAGGAAATTGTCGTCCTCGAGGATATCGTGGCTGTGCCCCAGCACGGTCATCCAGGCGCGCCCGCCATCGTAATAGTGGCACCAGGAGACAGGGTGCCCCTCGCCCATGCCCGGATGGGTATCGGACTGGCCCTGGGTCATGGTCGCTTCATCGACGGTGAGAAGAATGTTGATGTCGGAGAGTTTCCGCGGATCGGGGTAGATGTTGTACCACTCTTCCTCGGTGAAGAAGGTGCCCTCCTCGATATGGGCAACCGAGGGATCGTTTTCCGATTGCACGATTACCGTGCCCTGCTGGCGCGGGCCGTGGTTGAAAAGCTGCCCGCCGAGCAGGCCTTCGTACCAGTTCCAGCTATAGCTGGTGCCGAAGGCATTGTGGATGCCCACGAACCCGCCGCCGCCCCGCATATAGAGCATGAGCTGGTGCTTGCCGAGATCGGTCAGCGCCTCGCGGCCGGTCGAAAAGAAGACGATCGTATCCATCGAGCGGATATTACCAGCGCTTTCGAAGGTCGCCGGATCGTTGGAGGCAGTCACCTCATAGCCCTCGCCCTCGAACAGCGCCGTCAGCGCCTCGACACCGGCTTCGAGATTGTCATGCGGGTTAACGCCGGGGGCGACGTGATAGTAGATCAGCACCTTCCAGGGCTCTTCCTCGCCCTCGGTGCGGTTGTTCCACGGATTGTAGCAACTCTCGTCGATCGAGCCGCAAACCCCGTAGCGCTCGAATGTCGTATACTGCTCGGGCTCCTGTGCCTGGACCGGCAACCCCGCCAGCACCATGCAAAGAGCCGAAGCGCCGGCAAGGCGCGCAATCATCCTGGTCATCGATGTCTCCTCCAAAACCTCAATTCGGGTTCGGCGCCTCGCAACCGGCCGGCTCTCGCCATCCGAGCGGCCTCCAGACCCGCATCGAAGTGATTACATGGCACGATCTGTCATGCAAGATTTAATATGAGATTTTTGATTTTATGTGCTGATTTTAATTTACCTTGAGATCGCGTCAGGCATAGGTTTTCCGGCGCACTGAGTTCAACTCAGCCCGCAACGTCCAATTCACCACTCAGCAATCAAGTACGGCTGGCCGCGAAGAGGTTCAGCGGCCGATCAGCCCCTGCGCGAAGCCGACAGCGATCTCTTCGGCAAGTTCGGTTTCAGTATCCTCGCGGGCCCCGCTGACGCCCAAGGCGCCGAACAACACGCCATCTCGCTCCAGCAGCACGCCACCGCCCAGCGGCACGACATGAGGCAGATGGGCGAGAGGCATGCCTTCCTTGACCCGGCGCGAGAAATCCGAACTTGGCCGCCGAAACAGCGCCGCCGTCCGCGCCTTGGCGAGCGCAGCGTCGATAGCGGCGGGAAAGGCCCCGTCCATGCGGATCTGCAAATGGGACCAGCCACCGGTATCGACGATGGCAAGGGCGAGCTGGAAGTCCTTCCCGCGAGCGGCCGAAACCACCGCTTCGGCTATGGCTCGAGCCTGGGCGAGACTGAGCGTTTCGATAGCCATCGCTATTGCAACAGATCCTTGCGGGCGCACATGGCGCCCATCGCCACGCCATATCCATCCGCCCCGAACCCCGCCATCACAGCGGTCGCCACGCGCGAGACGTGCGAATGGTGATAGACCTGCTCGCGCTTGTGCACATTGGTGATGTGCAACTCGAAAATCGGCCCGGGGAACATCTTGAGCGCGTCGAACAGGGCGAGCGAGGTGAAGGTGAAGGCGGCGGGATTGATGATGATCCCCGCCGCGGCGTCAATCGCCTCGTGCACCCATTCGATCAGGCGCTCTTCGCTGTTGGTCTGCCGGAACTCCACCGGCCGCTGGCCCGCCGCCGTGCGGCAGAGCTCTTCGACCTGCGCCAGGGTGGTCGAGCCGTAGATTTCAGGCTCGCGCAGGCCCAGGCGGTTGAGGTTGGGTCCGTTGAGGACGAAGATCGGTTTGGTCATTTACTCTATCCGGCAACTACCCCTGATATCCGAGCAGCCGCGGAAGCCACAGCACGGTTTCAGGAACGAAGGTGAACAACAAAAGTGAGAAGATCAGCGCGGCAAGGAAGGGCAGCGTGTCGGCGATGATATCGCGCAGCTTGGCGCCCGATATCGAACTCATGACGAACAGCAACATGCCGTATGGCGGCGTGATCAGCCCGATCATCACGTTGACGACGACCACGACCCCGAAGTGAACGAGATCGATGCCCAGCGCCTGCGCCGAGGGTACCAGCACCGGCACGATGATCAGGATGATCGCCGTGCCTTCGAGCACGCAGCCAAGCAGGATCAGAAGGATATTGACGAAGATCAGGAAGGTGATCGGGTCGAGATCCCACTCGGTCAGCAGCACGCTCAGGCTCGCCGGAATGTTCTCGACCGTGACCACATAATTGAGCACCAGTGCCCCGCCGATCAGCATGCCGATCGAAACCGTGGTCTTGGAGCTTACAACAAGGGAGTCGTAGAGGCCGCGCCAGGTGATGCCGCGATAGAGCACGATGGACACCACCAGTGCATAGGCGGCAGCCACGGCGGCGGCTTCGGTCGGCGTCGTGATGCCCGAATAGATGCAGTACATCAGGACCACCGGCATCATAAGGGCCGGCAGGGAGCGCCAGGTGATGCCGGGCAATTTGCGCAGCGGCACGGGATCTTCGACAGGGAAGTTCTGCCGGCGCGCCTGAATATAGACGACGACCGCCTGGGTCAGCCCCATGATCAGGCCCGGGATCACGCCACCCAGAAACAGGTAGCCGATCGAGGCATCGGACACGAGCGCGTAAAACACCATGGGGATCGAAGGCGGAATAATCGGCCCGATCACCGCCGAAGCCGCCGTCAGCGCCGCGGCGAACGATGAGGTATATTTCCCGTCCCGCGTCATCAGCGAGTGGATCATCTTGCCGGTGCCGGCCGCATCGGCCAGGGCCGAGCCCGACATGCCGGCAAAGACGATCGACTGGAGCACGTTGACCTGGGCCAGCCCGCCCCGGAAGCGCCCCACGACCGCGTTGCACCAGGCCAGCAGACGGTCCGACAGCGAGCCGGTATTCATGAGCTCGGCCGCCAGGATGAACAGGGGCACGGCCAGGATGATGTAGTTCGAATACATCCGATTCATGAACTGCTCGGCGGCAATGCCCATGTCGAGCCCGGACAGGAACAGGTAGAGGATCGACCCCACGATCATCGAGAGCCCGATCGGCAGCCCGATAACGGCCAGCACCAGGATCGAGGCGATGCACAGGAAGAACGGATCGAGAAAAATCATTGGGCCGGGCTTTCTTCGTCTTCGTCCTTGCCCCATACGGCCACGCCCGCCAGCCAGATGTAGCGGATGATGGTCACCACCGCGAAGACGATGAAGATCGAATAGACATAGTCGTAGCGGAGCTTGAGATAAGCGGTTCGCTCGACCCGCATGAACAGCACGTAGTCGACGATGGCCGGCAGGCCGATCCCCAGAAGCACGATCACGGCGAGCGAAAACACGACTGTCATTGCCCGCCTCACCTTGGAGGGGACCGAACTGTAGATGATGTCGAGCCGAACCTCGTCGCGCTTGCGCAACACGAAAGTGGCACCGAACAGCACGATCCAGACCCAGAGAATGGCGCTCAGCTCATAGGCCCAACCGCTGGAGAGGTTGAGAACATAGCGGAACACGATCTGCAGGATGAACAGGAGGAACATCAGGCCCAGCGCTGCGGCCAGTATGTTCTCGGCCCGCGCCGCCAGCCAGCGCCCGACGCGCAATAGTCCCGACATGGAAATCTCCCCTCCCTGAATCGAACCGGCTTCAAGGAAATACAGAAAGGGCGCCGCGACAATCGCCGCGGCGCCCGATTGGGCCGTTAAAGGGCGTTGATGGCCTCGAGGGCACCTTCGGGCCAGCTATCGGAAATGGGGTTGTCCAGATACATCTGCTGGGCATAGGCGCGGAACGCGTCCTGATCGGGCTCGTAGATCTCGAGCCCGGCTTCCTCGAACTGGGCGATCAGCTCGGCTTCCATTTCCAGGTGCATGTTCTGGCTCCAGTCGATCGCCTCGTTGGCGGCCGTCTGGAATGCTTGCTGATCTTCGGGCGAGAGCGCGTTCCAGGCTTCGCTGGAAACCACGAGCAGGTCGAAGCCGACGAGGTGCGAGGTGAGGACGATCTGGTCCATCACTTCGTAGAACTTCATGTTCTGCACGTTGGGCAGCGGATTGTCCTGCCCGTCGATGGCGCCGGTCTGAAGGCCCGTATAGACCTCCGCGTAATCCATCGGAGTGGGGCTGGCGCCGATCGCGGTGCCCAGGAACTGCCAGGCGTCGCCGCCGGGCATGCGCAGGCGGATGCCGTTCATGTCCTCGGGCGTATTGATCTGGCGATCACCGCGCAGGCCGACCTGGCGGGCGCCGAAATAGGTGGGGCCAAGCACGTGGATGCCGAGCTGATCTTCGGCCATCTGCTTGAACTGATCACCGACTTCGCTGTCGAAGAAAGCACGCAGATGTTCGGCATCGCGGAAGAGATAGGCCGAGGTCAGCAGCGACCATTCGGGAATCTGGTTGGAAATATCCTGCGGGGCGACATTGCTCATTTCCAGATTGCCGCGCTGCAGGGCCACCAGTTCGGTGCCCTGGCGGAACAGCGTGCCGCCATAATAGGGTTCGATGGTCGCGACATCGCGAACGCTGTCGGCAAGCTGCTCCATCATGGACGCGCGGATGTCCTGTTCGGAGAACACTGCCGAAAAGCGGAAGGTGGGCACGTCCTGCGCCAGCGCGGGAACGGATGCGGCCACTGCGAGCAGGGCCGAGCCGAGCAAAGCCGCACGGCGGGTAAGATTGAAATTCATAGGTTCCTCCTTGTTTGGTCCGGCTTCGATTGGCGCGCCGCAGCCAATTGCGCGACAAACTCCCCCATCTCGCCGACGACCAAATGTACGAACTAGTTCGTTTAAGTGTCAAGCTACTTTGCCGACCCTTGCCGACATCTATCTTTGCCGCTACCGTATGTCAAACTGGAAAATCTCATATGAAAGAGATTTCTTCTGTGGTAACGGCGTGGTGACAGCAGCGTCAATTCATGCAAGAGAAAACGCAAAGGGAAAGCCGAAAATGGCGGGGACGAGGCCTTTGAGCGACTCCATGGACGAGATCAACGATACCGTAGGTGAACAGGCGTTCCGCCGCATTCGGAGCGACATCATCTCGGGCACGCTCAAGCCCGGCCAAAAACTCAAGCTCGAAAGGCTCAAGAGCCAGTACGGGGTGAGCGTGTCCACGCTGCGCGAAATCCTCAACCGCCTCACCACCGAGGATCTGGTTCTCGCCGAAGGTCAGCGCGGTTTCGAGGTGGCCCCCGCCTCGGTCGACAATCTGCGTGAAGTGGGCGATCTGCGCCTGGTGCTCGAGAATCACGCACTGGCGCTTTCATTTGCCGCCGGCGATCTCGATTGGGAGGCCGAGGTGGTCGCCGCTCACCACAAGCTGTCTTCGATCGAAAAGGCGCTCTTGGGTGGCGACGCCGACCGTACCGAGCAATGGATCAAATACGATTTCGCCTTCCACCACGCGATGATTTCGGCCTGCGGCTCGAAATCGCTGCTGGCCATCCATCAATCGATCTTCGACAGGTTCATGCGTTACCACATGCTGGCGCAAAGCTTTCGCGGCGGCGGGGTGGCCGAGGATCATGGCGAGCTTTTCAGGCTTGCCCTCGCCCGCGATGTGGAGGGAGCCCAAGCCAAGCTCGCCTCGCACATTCATCTGGGCATCGACCATATATTGAGCACGGGCAAGCTCTAGAGAGCGGCAAGGGCTTACGCAGCCGCCTCGAATGTTTCCGTCATGCCGTCGCGCGAGGGTTTTTGGCCGGTAAACAACTCGAACGCCTTGACCGCCTGAAAGATCGCCATTCCCGATCCCGGCAATGTCAGGCAACCTTTTTCGCGCGCCGTTTCGATGAGGGCGGTGATACGCGGGAAATAGATGATGTCGGCCACCCATTGGCGGGCGTCGAGCCGATCGGCATCGACCGGAAGCCCCGGATATTTCTCCATGCCGATCGGCGTTGTGTTGACGACACCATCCACGCCCGTCAGTACCGTCTCGGTATCGCTCACCACATGCACCGACCGGCCCGAGCGGGCAAGCTGAGCGGCGAGAGCTTGGGCCTTTTCGGCGGCGAGATCGAAAATCGCCAGATCCTCCACCCCCAGTTCGAGCAGGGCATGGGCAACCGCCGCACCCGCGCCCCCTGCCCCGACCTGAAGCACGCGCCCGCGCGGCACCTGGGGCATGCCGATCCTGAAGCTCTCGGCAAAGCCCCAGCAATCGGTGTTGTGGCCGATACGCCCTTCGGGCCGGAACAGCACCGTATTGACCGCTCCAATAGCGGCTGCATCCTCGGAGAGCGAGGCAAGATGAGCGATCACCGCCTGCTTGAAGGGATGGGTGACGTTGAGGCCGGTGAACCCGACCTGTTCCAATATGCCGATCACCTCGGGCAGATCGTCATTGCCCAGGCCCAGCGCATCGAAATCGATGAGGTGATAATGATAGTCCAGTCCAAGCCGCTCGCCTTCGCGCCGGTGCATGATCGGAGAAAGCGAAGCGCCGATACCGCGGCCGAGCAGCCCGATATGAATCGCGCCCCGCGCACCCAGATTGATCAGATCGGCCAGCCCGCGCGTCAGTTTTTCCATTCCGTCTTCACTCATTTATTCCGGCCGCGCCCCATCTGCCTTGAGCACCCCCACGCCGCTGGCGCCGGGTGCCCCTGGGAGCCGTTCAGGATTTGATTTGAATCAAATCCTCGGCCCTAATCCCCTGTTCTGTCGCGTGTCCGAACCGCAAAATCGTTTCCATCCCCGGTCACGCCAGGGACATGCTTTTGCTGGACACGCTCCAATCGTTGTTTTGTCGCCTGGTGCTCACGTAGCGATGGCGTACCCCCACAAGCTCCGCCCCATCCTTCCAATCCTGCCCGATGTCCGGTACAGAAGCGGCGCCCAACCCTGTGGTCGCCGATACCGTGCGCTGGCAGCCATCCCCGACACCCGATGCCCTCAGGGTCGCCCTTGTCTTTTGACGCCTGCTCGACCTAAATGCAGCATCGCTTCGTGACATTAATGTACGAACTAGTTAGTTTAGTCAATCTGTCCGACAGGCAAGAAGGCGTATTGTGACCGACTCCGAAGCTCACCCGAAAACAGCCAGGCGACAGCAGGATCCCGAAGGCACGCGCCGTGACATAATCGCCGTCGCGTCGACCGAATTCGCGCTCAACGGACTGGCCGGCGCACGGATCGACGAGATCGCGGAAAAGACCCGCGCGTCCAAGCGCATGATCTATTATTATTTCGGCGACAAGGAGGGGCTGTACGTCAGCGCGCTCGAGAACGCCTATCGCATTGTCCGCGAGGGCGAAGCCAAGCTCGACATCGAGAGCCTTTCGCCCATCGAGGGCTTGAAGCGCCTCGTCGGCTTCACCTTCGACCACCATCACCAGCACGAGGATTTCATCCGCATGGTGATGATCGAAAACATTCATTCCGGCCGCTATCTCGAACGCTCGGACCTGCACACCGTCAACCAGTCCGCCATCCGCCGCATCGAGGCGCTTTACGGCAAGGGTGTTGAGGCCGGCCAGTTCCGCCCAAATCTCGATCCTCTGGAGATACACTGGCAGATCAGCGCCCTGTGCTTTTTCAACGTCTCCAACCGGGCCACGTTTTCCCATCTCTTCCAGCGCGATATCGGATCGGTCGACTCCCAGGCGTCTCTGCGCCAGAACGTCATCGACATGGTGGTGCGTTACGTGGTGAAACCGGAATTCTTCGATGCGAAATAGCCCGCCCCTGGGCTGGGGCCGTTCGAGGTCGCGGGCCCGAACAGCAAAACCGTGAGCCGAGGACATGCTTTTGCCGGACACGCGCCAAGCGCATCCGCCCCGCATTGACCGCACCGTCCACCGCCATCTAAAATGTACGAAACAGTTCGTTTAATCGGAGCCGCCGCATGAAGACCTCGATCGCCACGGTATCGATCAGCGGTGATTTGCGCGAAAAGCTCGCGGCGATTGCGGCGGCGGGGTTCGACGGCATCGAGATCTTCGAGAACGACTTTCTGGCCTTTGACGGCGGTCCGCGCGAAGTCGGGCGCATGGTGCGCGATCATGGGCTGGAGATTTCGCTCTTCCAGCCCTTCCGCGATTTCGAAGGCCTGCCCGAGCCGCACCGCTCCCGCGCCTTTGACCGGGCCGAGCGCAAGTTCGACGTGATGGAGGAGCTGGGCACCGATCTGGTGCTGGTCTGCTCCAACGTCTCCCCCGCAGCCCTCGGCGGCATCGACCGTGCCGCCGCCGACCTCCGCGAGCTGGGCGAACGCGCCGCCAAACGCAATCTGCGCATCGGCTACGAGGCTCTGGCCTGGGGCCGGCACGTCAACGATCACCGCGACGCCTGGGAGATCGTGCGCCGCGCCGATCACGCCAATGTCGGGCTGATCGTCGACAGCTTCCACACGTTCGCCCGCAAGATCGACCCCGAGACCATCCGCTCCATCCCCGGCGACAAGATCTTCTTCGTCCAGCTCGCCGATGCGCCCTTGATCGATATGGACCTGCTCTATTGGAGCCGCCATTTCCGCACCATGCCCGGCCAGGGTGACCTCGACGTCCCCGCCTTCGCCCGCGCCGTCGCCGCCACCGGCTACAAGGGCGTCTGGTCGCTGGAGATCTTCAACGATCAGTTCCGCGGCGGTTCGCCTGGCACCATCGCCGCCGACGGCCATCGCTCGCTCGTCGCGCTGCTCGACACCGTCCGCCGCACCGAACCCGAGATCGCCGTAGACCTCGACCCCATGCCCGCCCCGATTGCCGTCGAGGGCGTCGAATTCATCGAGTTCGCCGCCAACGAGGCCGAGGCCGCCGACCTCACATCCATGCTCGCCACCATGGGCTTTGCCCATGCCGGTCAACACATCGCCAAGGATGTGCAACTCTACCGCAATGGCGGGGTCAACATCGTCGTCAACACCGAGCGCGAGGGCTTCGCCCATTCGGCCTATCTCATGCACGGCACCTGCGTTTGCGATATCGGGCTCAAGGTCGAGGATGCCCGCGCCACCGTCGAACGCGCCCGCGCGCTCGGCGCCGAACCGTTCGAGCAGCCTGTCGGCCCGGGCGAGCTCAAGATCCCCGCCATTCGCGGCGTCGGCGGCGGGCTGATGCACTTCATCGACACCAAGACCGAACTGGGCCGCGTCTGGGAAGCCGAGTTCACGCCCGTCCAGACAGACGCCCTCGACATGGGCATCACCCATATCGACCATATCGGCCAGACCATGAATTACGAGGAACTGCTCACCTGGCTGCTCTTTTATACCACCCTGTTCGACACCCAGAAGACGCCCATGCTCGACGTGGTCGACCCGGCGGGCCTGGTGCGCTCCCAGGTGATCGAGAACAAGGCCGGTTCCATCCGCTTCACCCTCAACGGCGCCGATCGCAGCTCCACCCTGGCCGGCCATTTCATCTCCGAAAGCTTCGGCTCCTCGGTCCAGCACGTCGCCTTTGCCTCGTCCGATATCGTGAGGACCGCCGAAGCGCTCAAATCCGCCGGGTTCACCCCGCTCGTCATCTCGCCCAACTATTTCGCCGACATCCAGGCCCGCTTCGGGCTCGAAGATGCCTTCGTCGCGCAACTCCAGTCCGCCAACATCCTCTATGATCGCGACGAGGCCGGCGGAGAATATTTCCAGCTCTATTCCACCCTCTATGGCGACGGCTTCTTCTTCGAGATCGTCGAGCGCCGCGGCGGCTACAATGGCTATGGCGCTCCCAACGCCCAGTTCAGGATCGCAGCGCAAAAGCGCGCGCTACGGGGCAAATCCATCCCCGCCCGGTAAATTGCGGCTCTGGCGGCTCCTGCCTCATCGTGGCAGAGATGAACGTAATCCCGATTCCCGGTGAGTCCTGCCAGTCATGCCGTTTTTCGATCTTCTCGTCCCGCCGGGCCTCGATGCGGGAGTAACCCTCACACTGCTTCTGACCAGCGTCATCGCCTCGTTCGTCACCATTGCCTTCGGCATAGGCGGCGGCGTGCTGCTCCTGGCGGTACTGGCCAGCCTCCTGCCGCCGGCGGCGCTCATTCCCGTCCATGGCGTCGTGCAGATGGGCTCCAATTTCGGGCGGTTCGCCCTGATGTTCGCCCATGTCAACTGGCAGCCTATGCTGGCCTTTGCAGCGGGCTCTCTGGTCGGCGTCCTCGCTGGCGGCGCCATCTCTTTCAATCTGTCGCCGGCTTTGGTTCAGGTGGGCGTGGGATCGTTCGTCCTATGGTCGATCTTCCGCAAGCCGCCGCGCTGGATGAGTGGCATGCCGATCGTTTCGGGCGCGATTTCGAGCTTCCTCACCATGTTCTTCGGCGCCACCGGCCCGTTCGTTGCCACCTTGACCAAATCGTTCGCGCTCGACCGCCACGGGCACGTGGCCACCCATGCGGCATTCATGACGGTCCAGCATCTGCTCAAGACGCTGACTTTCGGCTTGCTCGGCTTTGCCTTCGTGCCGTGGCTGGGCTTTATGACCGCAATGATCGTTGCGGGTGCCGTGGGCACGCTGCTGGGGCGGCTGGTGCTCAACAGGATGACCGACCACCGCTTCCGCATCGCTCTCGATATCGTTCTCGGGCTCTTGGCCCTTAGGCTGATCTGGTCCGGTCTATTCGCCTTGTGGACCGCCTGATGCGGCAGTTGGGCAACAGCCCGCGATCGGCGTGCATGCAATCGCCGTCTTGGAGTTGAGGCCCGCCCGATTTTCCAGTTGAGTGCAAAGCGATGGTACAGGGGTTCGGGCGATGCGCGTTCTGGTTGCCTTGACGATAGGGCTTTCTGGTGGATTGAGTGCCGGCTCGGCAATGGCGCAGGGTTTGGCCCCGGTTGACGCGATCAACCGCTGCGAGAGCTTTGTCGAAAGCGCCATGCGCCCCGAATTTTCCGCCAGCTTCAAGCATCCCTACAAGGTGGTCTGCTATTTCGGCCTGATCGACGATGATGTCGCAGAGGACCATCACAGCGTTTGCGCGCGGCTTTCGGCACAGTTCGCGCCATCGCATCGGGTGATCGCGGAGTATATGTGCACCGGCGCTTATGAAGCCCATCTAAGCGCCACCGGCCGGTAGCGCGGGGAACCGCGCGGGGGCAAACTCGTTCCCCTCCCGTTCAATGACAGGAGTAACGCCATGGCCGAGCTTGGCTTTCCTAAGGGGCTCAATTCATCACTGCACAGCCAGGTTCGCGATTTGCGGCGCCAGCTTGCGCAGGTCTCAAAGGCGCTGGCCGACCGCGGTATCGACTTTGAGGACCTGGCCGACGATGCGGAAGACTTCATGCATGGAGCGCGCAAGAATGCCCGCCGCGCGGCCCGGCAGGTCCGCCGCGATGCCGACGTCATCGCCCACGCCGCCCAGAAGGCGCCCGCGGCCACTGGCACGGTGCTGGTCGTTGCCGCCGCCGTCGGGTTCGGGTTGGGCTTTCTTTATCACCTCGCCCAGCGGGATTGATCAGGCGAGCCGCCCCCAGCGCTCATCCCATTCTGCCTCAGGCCCGAGATCGATGACGATCTCGGCGCCGCCTTCGATATTGGCGGCTTTGTTGCGCGCCAGCGCCAGAGCCTCCTCGACGGCAAGCTGCTCGCTCTGCTCGATAGACTCTTCGGCCTCGTCGGAAGGGTCGGACACTTGGCGGATGAAGGCACGCGGCCCATCCTCGCCCGAAACCAGCCTCACAATGATGGTGCCAGCCGGCTCGTCCCCCGTGAAGGTGCGAAAGTGCGACATGCCTCCTCCTTGAAAGAGGAGGAAGAACGGCGCGGCCTTGCACCCGGTTCCGGGGCTTAACGCTTGTGTCGCATGGCCTCCGCAAGCGCCGCGCCAAGAGCTCCCTGGCTCGGAGCGGCGGGTTTTGCGGTTTTGGTTTTCCGATCGGGGCCGCGATCGGGCCGGCTCGCCCCGGCGCTCCGTTCGGGTGCAGCATCGCGCCGCATCGAAAGACTGATGCGCTTGCGCTTGACGTCCACCTCGAGCACCTTGACCTTGACCACGTCGCCGGCCTTGACGACCTCATGGGCATCCTTGATGAACCGGTCGGCGAGTTGGGAGACGTGCACCAGCCCGTCCTGATGCACGCCGATATCGACAAAGGCGCCGAAGGCCGCAACGTTGGTCACCGTGCCCTCCAGCATCATGCCGGGCTTGAGATCGGAAATCTCCTCGATCCCGTCGGCAAAGGTCGCCGTCTTGAATTCGGGCCGCGGGTCCCGTCCGGGCTTTTCGAGTTCGGCCAGGATGTCCCGCACCGTCGGCAGGCCGAACGTCTCGTCGACGAAGGATTTCGGATCGAGCCTTTTGAGTGCCGCGCTGTCACCCATCAGCGCGCGGATATCCCGCCCGCAGGCCGCGACGATCTTGCGCGCCACGCCATAGGCTTCCGGATGCACCGATGATGCGTCGAGCGGCTCGGCCCCGTCGCGGATGCGCAGGAAACCCGCTGCCTGTTCGAAAGCCTTCGGCCCAAGCCGCGCCACCTTGAGCAAATCCTTTCGCGCGGCGAAGGCGCCGTTGGCGTCGCGATGGGCAACGATCGCCTCGGCCAGCGAGGCACCCAATCCCGAAACCCGCGCCAGCAGCGGCGCGGAGGCCGTGTTGAGATCGACCCCCACCGCGTTCACCGCATCCTCCACCACCGCATCGAGTGCCTTGGCAAGGCGATACTGATCCACGTCGTGCTGATATTGTCCCACCCCGATCGATTTGGGCTCGATCTTGACCAGTTCGGCCAGCGGGTCCTGCAGCCGCCGTGCGATCGAGACCGCCCCGCGCAGCGAAACATCGAGCCCCGGCAATTCGTTCGATGCCGTCTCGGAAGCCGAATAGACCGAAGCCCCGGCCTCGCTCACCACCACCTTGAGCGGCTTGGGGGCCGGTATCATCGAGAGCATGTCGGCGACCAGCCGCTCGGTCTCCCGGCTTGCCGTACCGTTGCCGATGGCGATCAGTTCCACCTTGTGCCGGGCGATCAGCGCCATCAGCACCGATTGGCTTCCCTGCACATCGTTGCGCGGCGCAAAGGGGTAGATCGTCGCCGTATCGAGCACCTTGCCCGTGGCATCGACCACCGCGACCTTGACGCCGGTGCGGATACCGGGATCGAGCCCCATGGTGGCCCGGTTCCCCGCCGGCGCCGCCAGCAGCAGGTCCTTGAGATTGCGCGCGAAAACGGTGATCGCCTCGTCTTCGGCGCGCTCGCGCAGCCGGCCCATGAGGTCGACCGAAAGGTGCAGCCAGAGTTTGACCCGCCAGCTCCAGCGCGCCACCTCCATCAGCCACCGATCGACGTCCGATCCATCGGCCTTGATGCCGAAATGAGCGGCCACCATCGCCTCGGCCGGCTTGTACCTGCCCTCCGCCTCTGCATCGAGTTCGAGATCGACGGCCAGAACCTCCTCATTGCGCCCGCGCAGCATGGCCAGCGCCCTGTGGCTGGGCACCTTGGCCCAGGGTTCGGCATGATCGAAATAGTCCGAGAACTTGGCGCCCTGCTCCTCCTTGCCTTCGACCACTCTGGCGCGCAGCAGGGCGTTGCGCTCCATATAGTCGCGCAGCTTGCCGATCAGATCGGCATCTTCCGCGAACCGTTCGGCCAGGATGTCGCGCGCACCCTCCAGCGCCGCCTTGGCATCGGGCACGTCGTCAGAGAGAAACTTTTGAGCCTCGGTCGGCGGGATGAGGCTGCGGTCGGCAAACAGCGCATCGGCCAATGGTTCCAGCCCGCGCTCGCGGGCGATTTCGGCCTTGGTGCGCCGCTTGGGTTTATAGGGAAGGTAGATATCCTCGAGTTCGGCCTTGGTCGTCACCCGCGCGATCTGGGCGGCCAACTCGTCGGTGAGCTTTCCCTGGGCTTCGATCGACTGCACGATCGCCGCGCGGCGCGCCTCGAGTTCACGGAGATAGGCAAGCCGGGTTTCCAGCGTGCGCAGTTGCGCATCATCGAGCCCACCCGTCACTTCCTTGCGGTAGCGGGCGACGAAGGGAACAGTCGCGCCGCCGTCGAGCAATTCCACCGCGGCGGCAACCTGTTCGGGGCGGGCGGAAATCTCGCTGGCGATGAGGCGGGCAATGGCTTGGGCGGTGTCGGTCATGGGCTTCCGGTTCAGTTGAGTGGTCGGACATTAGGCGGCGATTGTGGCGCAGGCAAAGTCTTCGACTGCTCCTTCCACAGCCGGGGACACCGCAATCTGTGGTCGGTCGGCAACACCGGAGACCGTGCGGCGCCTACTCACTGCTCCGTGACCGCCATGCGCCTTTTTCGCGCCACGATTGTTGCGGTAACCGATAGGCCATGATCCGCTTCTTGCCCATAGTGATGGTGGCGCTGGGCCTTCTCCTGGTGTCGACCTCGTTCGCCGCCGCACAGACCGGCGCGGCGTACGAGGCGAACGCGCAGGAAATCTGCTTCGAGCCAGCCTCGGCCTCGGCGTCTCAACTGGAGGACGAAAAACTCGGGCGCTGCTGGAAGCAGATAGGTCTGGGCATATTGGTTCACGGCTGCAAGCTCCAGGTGGCCTTGCCCGCCGAACCGTGCCCCATGAGGCAGCCGCCCGCGCCAGGCTGGGCGCCGCTTATCGATCCCGTCGTCTATGAGGGGCCTTCCCCGCCACTCGACATCCCGCCTCCCCGGGCCTGAGCAGACCCCTTCCTTTTCCTATTTCCCTTCACGGGCGCGCGCTGCGCCGCCCCACCAACGAGACGTTGACATGACTGACCTATTGATGAGCAGGCGCGGCTTTCTTGCCGGTGCCTCTACGCTACTTGCCATGACCGCTGCAGGCTGTACCACGACCACTCAGACCACGCGTGAGCAAGCCAATCTGCCGCCCCCCGTCCCGGCCGATGTGGTGATGATGTATGCCGCCCTACCCCAGGAGCGGTTCCCGGTCCCGGCGGTCGATCTGCGCTATCTCGATGCCAAATACTACCGCAAGCGCGTCCCCTATCAGACCACTGAGAAGCCGGGAACGGTCGTGGTCGATACCCCCAATTTCTACCTCTACCATGTCGAGGAAGGCGGCATGGCCATGCGCTATGGCTGTGGCCTGGGTCGTGCGGGCTTCGAATGGGCGGGGCGCGGCCACATCGCCTATTCCCGCGAATGGCCGATCTGGACCCCGCCTTCGGAAATGATCGATCGCCAGCCGGAACTCGAACAGTGGCGCAACGGCCAGCCACCGGGCCTCGATAATCCGCTCGGAGCCCGCGCGCTCTACATCCACGAGGGCAATCGCGACACCATCTACCGCATCCACGGAACCGGCGAGACCTGGACCATCGGGCAGGCGGTTTCCTCGGGCTGCGTGCGCCTACTCCATCACGACGTGATCCACCTGGCCGAGAACGTCAAGTTTGGTTCGCCGCTGGTCGTGCTCGAAAGCACTCCCGCTTTCACCCCGACGCCTCAACTGGTCTGAGGTGGAACAACAAAAAGGGCGCCCCACCGGAGCGCCCTTTTTCTTTTCCTGTGATCGCGGCTTAGTTCGCGCGGATCGGAACGATGCGGATTTCGACGCGGCGGTTCTGCGACCGGCCCGCTTCGGTCGAGTTGTCGGCGATCGGATTGGCCATGCCGCGGCCCTCGACAAAGAAGCGGCGCGGATCGACGCCGAACTGGGCCAGCGTCCGCGAAACCGAAGTGGCGCGCTGCTGGGAGAGGGTGAGATTGTAGCTCGCCGAACCGGTCGAGTCGGTATAGCCGATGATGTCGACCAGCGTCTGGTCGAACTCCTGCAGCACCAGCGCCACCGAACGCAGCGTGTTCTGGAACGCCGGCTGGATATTGGATTGATCCACGCCGAAGGTGATGTTGGAGGGCATGTTGAGCACGATATTGTCGCCCACGCGCGTCACCGAAACGCCAGTCCCCTGGAGCTGAGCGCGAAGCTGGGCTTCCTGCTGGTCCATGTAGTTGCCGACCGCACCGCCGGCCAGGGCGCCGACGCCCGCGCCGATCAGCGCGCCCACGCGCGCATCGCCCATCGCCGAACCGATCAGCGCGCCACCCAGGGCCCCGCCGCCCGCGCCGAGCAGCGCGCCGCCCGCGGTGTTGGAAAGCTGGGATTCGCCAGTGTAGGGGTTGGTGGAACAGCCGGCGAGCAGCATTGCCGCGACAGCCGTGAGGGCGATTGCCTGTTTCTTCATATTGAGCTCACCGATTCGTGAAAAACCGCCGCGATCATAGGTGGCCAATTGCGGCAGGAACGTGAATGGAGGTGCCACCTTGCTCTAAATTTAGCCTGATTTGCGTTTGGTGTCAGGTTCTTGCCGGATCGTGGTCCGGAATGCCGACAGCCGCTCGTAAAGATCCGCCACTTCCGTTTCGAGATCGCGTCCCGCTTCTCCGGCCCGCTCGACAAAGCGCGCATTCTCCCGCGTCAGCCCGTCCAATTGCACGATCGCCGCGTTGATCTCGTTGAGCGCGGCGGCCTGATGCCCGGAAGCTGCCGAGAAATTGTCCATGTGATCGGAGATATGTCCCACCTGCTCCACAATGCCCGACAGCGCTTCCCCGGTCCGTCGGACCAGTCCCACCCCGTTCTCGACTTCCTTGCCCGAAGTCGAGATCAGCGCTGCGACATCGCGAGCCGCCTGGGCGCTGCGCTGGGCCAGCGAACGCACTTCGGTCGCCACAACGGCAAAGCCGCGTCCCGCTTCACCGGCGCGCGCCGCCTCGACCGCCGCATTGAGCGCCAGGAGGTTGGTTTGCAGGGCAATCTCGTCGATCACCGAGATGATCGATGAGATCTTGGCCGAGGACTGTTCGATCCGCTGCATGGCTTCGACGGCATTTTCGACCACCGCCCCTCCATCCTGGGCGGCCTTGTTGGCCCCGCCGGCCAGTTCCGCCGCCGCGCTGGTTCCAATTGCAGTCTCGTTGACATTGGCCGCCACCTCATCGAGCGCCGCCGAGGATTGCTCGATGGCGGCAGCCTGGCGCGACAGGCGGTCGGCCAGATCCTGCGCCGAACCGGCCACCGCCCCGGCATCTGACGCTATGGCATCGACCGAAGCCCTGATCCCGACAATGGTTTCCTCGAGGCTGGCGGCGGCAGCGTTGAAATCGGCGCCGAGCTGAGCAAATCCCTCCGGCAATTCGCCTTCGATCCGCGTATCGAGGTGCCCGGCAGCGAGCGCCCCGAGCGCTTCGCCCGTCCGCCCCAATACGTCCTGCTGCACCCGCGCCCGCTCCTCGGCGGCGTGCCGGCCTTCTTCGATCTTCTCCTCGAGCGCGGCGAAATAGGTCGAGACGGCAAGATCGACATCGACCAGCACGGCCTTGATCATATCGGCCAGGGTCTGCGCCATGCCCTCGGCAACGGCAGCCGCTTCGGCTGGCTTGCGCTTGCGCAGGCGCGGCGCTTCCTCGGCCATCCAGTCGGCCATCATGCCCTTGATCAGCGTTTCGAGCACCAGCGCATAGCCGCCGATATACCATTGCGGCTCGAGCCCGATGCGCGCGTGCCGGTTACCGATCCTCAGGCTCGATTCATAATAGTCGGCGTCCAGCCGCCCCCGCGCGATGGCCGACCAGTGCCGCTCCTGCTTGTCCTGGGCCACATCCATCTGGCCGCGCCCGGAAAAGAAGCGCGCAACTTGCGGGGTTTCCTCCACGCGGTCGTAAAACCGGGTCAGCGCCGGCCCGATATGGCGCATGATCGAGGGACTGATCCGGGCGAGCCGTTCGGCGGCGGCCGCATCGAAGCCGATGAAGTCGAGTCGTTCGGCCATGGGGCTGGGGGACGGGGTCGAGGAGGAAATGGTCATGAACATCCTGCAACAGCAGAAAACTGGAAACGCGCCGACCCTATCGGCGTCCGGGTTAATGTTTGCTGTGCGTTTCGCCCCTCCCTCGCGGCATTGGGTCGCGCAACCGCATTCTGACAGACGCGGCGTTTGGGACTATATCTGTTGCATCCAATAAGAGCCCGGTGCGACATCGCGGGTGCGATTTTGCAATGACATCAGGCTCTGTGATTGGTACAGATCATGTCGCGCCTCAGGGAGAGAGGCGTTAAGATAAGGCGTGCCGAAAAGCGAAGCGCGCCGATAAACCGAGTAAGCGCCGCTGGCAGACGGCCGGTGTCGCCACTGGAGTAGGCCTCATGGATTATCGCGGCATATTTGAAGACGCGATCGACGCCCTTCGCGTCGAAAAACGCTATCGCGTCTTTGCCGATCTCGAACGTATCGCCGGACATTTCCCCCGCGCCGTCTTCCGCGACAGCGCCGACAATGCCCGGGAAATCACCATCTGGTGTTCCAACGACTATCTGGGCATGGGCCAGCACCCCAAGGTGATCGGCGCCATGCAGGAAACCGCCGGCAAGCTGGGCGCAGGCGCCGGTGGCACCCGCAACATTTCAGGCACCAACCGGCCGCTGGTCGAACTCGAACGTTCGCTCGCCGACCTGCACCGCAAGGAAGCAGCCCTGGTCTTTACCTCGGGCTTTGTTTCCAACGAGGCGGCGATTTCCACCATCGCGCGGCTGATCCCCGATTGCCTCATCCTTTCCGACCAGCTCAACCACGCCTCGATGATCCAGGGCGTGCGCCAGTCGGGCATGGAAAAGAAGATTTTCCGCCACAACGATCTGGCCCATCTGCGCGAACTTCTGGCCGCAGCGGGCAAACAGCGCCCCAAGCTGATCGTCTTTGAATCCGTCTATTCGATGGATGGCGACGTCGCCCCCATCGAAGCCATCGCCGACCTTGCCGACGAATTCGGCGCCATGACCTATATCGACGAGGTCCATGCCGTGGGCATGTACGGCCCGCGCGGCGGCGGCATTTGCGAGCGCGAAGGGTTGATGGACCGCATCGACATCATCGAAGGCACGCTCGCCAAGGGTTTTGGCGTCATGGGCGGTTACATCACCGCCAACAAGGCGATCGTGGATGCCGTACGCTCCTATGCGCCCGAATTCATCTTCACCACCGCCCTGCCCCCCGCGCTTTGCGCGGCGGCCCGCGCCTCGATCGAGCATTTGAAGACCTCCAGCGTCGAGCGCGAGGGCCATCAGCGCCAGGCCGGCCGCGTCAAGCGCGTCCTGGCCGAGGCCGGCCTGCCGGTGATGCCGACCGACACCCATATCGTTCCGCTGATCGTTGGCGATGCGCGCTTGTGCAAGGCGGCCAGCGACATGCTGATGGATCGGCACAACATCTATATCCAGCCCATCAACTACCCCACGGTCCCCAAAGGCACCGAGCGGCTGCGCATCACGCCAACGCCCTATCACAGCGACGACATGATCGCCGAACTCTGCGACGCCCTGATCGCCGTCTGGCAGGCTCTCGACCTGCCGCGCGATTTCGACATGTCGCGTCTAATGGAAACCAAGCTGGTGGCCGGCGATCTGACGCTACCGACCGTGGGCGGATAAGCTTTGCGCCTCCTTCTGGCGTTCATCGTTCTGGCCGCGGGCACTTTGATGTCCGCGGCCGCTTTTTCCCAAACCACGACCATCTGCACGTTGATCGTCGATGCGCACACGCATCGGACCGTACTCGAAACCGGCGATTGCATCACACAGGTTACGCCCGCCTCCACCTTCAAGGTGCCGCTGGCGGTGATCGGGTTCGACAGCGGCGTGCTCGTCGATCCGCACACGCCGGCGCTTGCCTTCGAACCGGGCGATCCCGACTGGATCGAGGCCTGGCGTCAGGATACCGATCCCGCCCGCTGGATGGAGCACTCGGTGCTCTGGTATTCCCAGCGCATCGCCCATGCCCTGGGCGCTGAGACTCTCACCGGTTACGCCCGGGCGTTCAACTACGGCAATGCCGACTTTTCCGGCGACCCCGGCATGAATAACGGCCTCGACCGCGCCTGGGTCAGTTCCTCGCTCAAGATTTCGCCGCGCAACCAGGCGCAATTCTTCCTGGCCCTGCTCGACCGCGACCTTCCCGTCTCGGCTTCGGCGATCGATAACACCCTGGCGATCATCGAAGCCTTTCCCGCCGCCGATGGCTGGGTGATGCACGGAAAGACCGGTTCGGCCTATCCCCGCAACGCAGATATGAGCTTTGACTACAATCGCGGCTGGGGCTGGTTCGTCGGCTGGGCTGAACGGGGCACCGAGCGCTATATCGTCGTCCGGCTCAATCAGGATCAGACCCGCGTCTCGGGTTCGGGCGGCATAAGGGCGCGTGACGAATTGATCGCCGAATGGCCCACCCTCGCCGCCGCCCTTCCAGCCCAATGAACCACCAGCTGGCTGACGGAAGATGAGCGGCAAATCTGCCACTCATCCCGCAGGAATCTCTACTTTGCCAAGTGCCGACTATTTCAAAACAGGTTGAGATTGGTGGGACCGGAGGGCAGATCGCGATCGCCCGTCACTGGCACATCCTCGGCAACAGCCTCCAACCGGAAATCTCGTGCCCAGACGATACCTGGCGCCTGTAGGAAGAAACCGAAATGAATGCTGTAGGCCTCTTCTGGCACGTCCAGGACAATGGCCCGTTCGGTCCAGTCGCTGTCACCCGACAGTGCGCCCTTGGATTTTCTCCGCATCATGTTGTCAAAGCCGAGCGATCGTCGCCCCGCTACCGGATCGATGCGCATCCAGATGGTGCCAACGCCGGCCTCTCGCACCTTCAGTTGGGCCGAGAGTTGAAGTCTTTTGCCACGATAGGCCTCAGCCGAGATCGATTGCATCAGGCCGGCAAAGGAATCTCCAGGAATACCCCGCTTGGCTATCGCTTCGGCGACCGCCACCCCACGCATGTCCGGATCGATGCCGGTTCGGAAATGCTTGCCGCTATACCTGCCGCAAGGCACCCATCCCGCTGGCATTCCCAGCGCAATCGCAGGTGCCTCTGAAGCGTCCATTCGTGCTGACAGCACGTTCCAATTGGCGTAGCCAAGCTGTCTTGCGACCACTTCGAGGGATTGGCCGTGGGAAATGAAGATGTCCTGGTCAGCCAAAGCGCTTCGCAGCGATTTGGCCATGGTTTTGGGTGCGGGGAAATCCGACATGATCTGATCCTTGCTGGGCAAGATCTTTGTCAGCGCTCGCATTACCGACAGCCTGCCCTGTCAAGGTCAAACCGTGGTCGTCATGCCATGCATTTACCAGACCCTTCCGGGCGCGAGCGGCCGGCTGCACGAGCCTTGGGACCGAAGTCTACATTGACCCTTCGGGTCGTCAAGGCCCACATGCAAGTCGCTATCGCCCGGCCTGTTCTCGCCGCTCATCGGCCTGGGCAAAATGGGAAACCTGATCGGCATAGGCCTTTTTGAAGGCGGGGCGGGCGCATGTGCGTTCGAGGTATCCGGCAAGCGCGGGGAAATGACCGAAGTTGCGCACGGCGCGAACCCGCAGCACGTCCGCCATCAGGATGTCTGCGACCGTGAAGCGTCCGGCGACGAGCCATTCGCGCTCGGCGAGAACCGCCTCGAGCTGTTCGAGGCGCATTTTGAGCCAGCCTTCCAGCGGGTTGTTCTCAACGCCCGACAGGCCGATGAACCACCAGGGTACCGACACCATCTCGATCGAGTTGAGCGCCGCGATCACCCACGCGGTCACATCCGCCTCCCCTTGGGCATCGCGCGGCATCAGCTTGTCGCTCTTTTTGGCCAGATGCAGAAGACAGGCGCCGCTCTCGAACACCCGCACGCCTTCGTCGTCGAGGAACGGGATCTGCGCAAATGGCTGGCGGGCACGATGTTCGGGCCCGCGATCATCGAACGGAACCGTACGGACCTCGTAGTCGATCCCTGCTTCCTCGCAGGCCCAACGGAGCCTGAGGTCGCGCACGAAGCCGCTCGGGCCCTTCTTTCCACCGGGCACCCAATCGTAAGTGTAGATCTTGATGCTCATCGCGCGCCCTCAGGCGTCCACGATCGGAACGAACCCGGCAACGATGCGCCGGCGCCCGTCGAAGATTGCACTGCCCTGATGTATGAGCGGATGGGCGAAGAGCGCTTCCCAGGCGCGGTTCCGCACTTCCTTGGACGGCCATTCGATCCACCTGAAGACCACCGTCTCGTCCGGCTTTGCCGCAACGGCGCGCTTGAAATCGGTCAGTTTGCCTTCGGGCACGAAATCGCCCCAGGCCTCGACCATGCGCACCGCGCCATACTCCTTGAACAGCTCGAAGTAATTGTCGATGCCTTCGGCGTAAGCCGACTTGCTCGCCGTGGGCACGGCAATCACCGAGCCGTCGATATAGGCCGATTGGCCTTCCGATTGCAGGTCCGAAAGCGTTTCAAAGCCGCCAAAGATCATCCGTGCGCCGTCGAAGGGCATCTTGGCACCCATGTCCTGCATGGCCGGATCGTTCATCATCTTTTCGTTGGCCGCGTCCGCGGTCGCCTTGTCGGGGAAAATCTGAAACGAATAGACGATCTCCTCGCCCTCGCGCGCATCCACCGCCCGATGGAAGTCGGTCGTCTCGCCCCTGGGCACGTCGTCGCCCCAGGTTTCCACCATCCGTTTCACGCCAAGGCTCTTGAAATAATCCACCGACTCCTGGGCAAACCGGCGATAGGCTTCCTTGTTGGCCGTTGGCACGGCGGCGACAAATCCCATTACGTACGACATGACTTTCGTTCCTCCAGGATAGAGCGTGTCCAGCAAAAGCATGTCCCCGGCTTGACCAAGGATCGAAACGGTTTTGCGGTACGGACACGCGATGAAACACTTAAGCGCGGTTGACAATTTATGTTGATATCAACATATAGGAATCATGTCAAACCTTCATCCCAGCCATCAAACCACTCTCTACGTCCGCGATCACTGCCTGTGTCTGGCCACGCAACGGGCCGCGCGGGCATTGGGCCGGCGGTTCGATGAGGCGCTGCGCCCGCTCGATCTCACCAATGGGCAGTTTTCCCTGCTGATGTCCCTCAACCGCCCGGAACCGCCCACCATCGGCGCGGTTGCCGAACTTCTGGCCATGGACCGCACGACCCTCACGGCCGCCCTCAAGCCTTTGGAGCGGCGCGGCCTCGTCATGCTTGGCGTCGATCCCGCCGACCGGCGCAGTCGGCGGCTGACGCTCACCGATAAGGGTCTCGCGCTTCTGGGGCAGGCGGTTCCGGTCTGGGAAGCCGAGCATGGAGCGCTCGAAAAGCAGCTCGAGCTGGCCGGCACACCGCTGCACGCCGGCCAGCTCGGCCCCCTCGCCCGCTTGAGCTGATCTCAGCTCGTCAAGACGATCCGGATGAGATCGGCGGTATTGCGCGCACCGAGCTTTTCCATGACGCGGGCCCGGTACACCTCGATAGTGCGCGGGGAAATGCCGAGCTCACGCCCCGCCTCCTTGTTGGATTGCCCATTGGTGATCAATTGCAGCACTTCCCGCTCGCGGGGCGTCAATTGCGCAAAGCCGCGGACCTCCACCTCCTGCTGCCCGTCGCGCGAGGCGGTGAGGTGGACGTCGCGCCGCAGCGTGTCGCGCACGGCGCGGACGAAACGCTCCGAATCCACCGGCTTGACGAAAACGTCGCTCGCCCCGCCCCGCATGGCCTCGACAGTGCCGTCGATATCGGGCTGGTCGGCCAGCATGAACACCGGAATGCCCGCGCGCATGTCCTTGATGCGCCGAAGCGCGGGCAGCATGTCCTCGCCGCCGAGATCGAAATTGAGGATCACCACGTCGGGACGGCGCTGCCCGAACCGGGCGATGAAATCGTCGCTGTTGCGCGAGATGGCGGTCTGGAACCCTTCGAGCCTGAACAGCACGTCCAGCGCGTCGCAGGTGGCCTTGTCGCTGTCCACGATATGGACCAGCCGATCGCGGTTGAGAAATGGGCGATAGGAAATTTCGGTGTTCACAGTCTTCTCCAGTCCTTTGCGAGACTCCACCGCGAATACGGAAAAGCGGCCAGTCCCCTCCAATTGCATACCAAGCAAAAGTCGCCTTGCGTTCCCGACCCATCGCTCCCATCGCTGTCAGGACTTGTTTCCCACCTTCGGTCAGCCGCTCCCGTTCGCTTCCGCCGAGCCGGCCGGAAGCGTTGCAAAAAGCGATTGCCGAATTTGAGGACCTTGCCCCCGCAGCCTACGATGAATCGCGCACGAATTTTGCGATAGGTAGCCGAGCCCGCCGATTGGCCTAAACCGTAGACTCAACTACGTAGCCATAGGAATAACGTCTTATATGTATCGGCGCAATAGGAATAACTACGTACTTCCTGGAGAAACATAGCCGTAAAAGGAAGAAAGGCCCATTGTGAGCAACGGGCCTTTCTTAATGCTCAAGGTCTGGTCTTGAGGATATCGCGGATTTCGGTGAGCAGCACTTCTTCACGCGGGGGAGCGGGCGGAACTTCCGGCACGGTTTCGGCCGCCTTTTCACGGCGCAGCATGTTGATGCCCTTGACCAGCATGAACAGCGCGAAGGCGACGATCACGAACTTTACGAGCGCGTTGATGAACAGGCCCACATTGAGGGTGGCAACGCCTGCCGCCTGTGCCGCCGCGAGCGAAGGAACCGCCACGCCGTCGGGATTGGACAGGACGACGAACAGGTTGGAGAAGTCGATGCCTCCCAACACCAGCCCGATCACCGGCATGAAGATGTCATCGACCAGCGAGGACACGATCGTGCCGAACGCTCCGCCGATTATAATACCCACGGCCATGTCGACCATGTTGCCCTTGACGGCAAATTCCTTGAATTCCTTAATCAATGACATGTGCGTCACCTCCTTGGCTTCCACCGCGCCCCTGCGGCGGTTAAAAGTAAGCCCCGATTCCGCACGCTTGTCCATTGTCATGACTTGACATATGCGCTCGGGAGGCGTCACCACAGAGCTCCGAATCGAGACGGATGCAGCCATGGCCGACCGGGCGATCTTTGCGAACGGCGCCGTCGATCCCGGTCTTGCCGGTGCCATCGACCAGTTGCCCTATGGCATCGCCGTTTTCGACAAAGCGCTCACCCTCGTGGTGTCGAACGCCACCTACAGCTCCGGCCTGGGCCTGCCGCCCTCGCTGCTTGCCCCAGGCACTTCGCTTGACGAAATCCTCCTGTTCATGGCCCGCCGGGGCGATCTCGGACCGGGCACCCCGCAGGTCGTCGCCGACCAGCGCCGCCGGCTGATTACGTCCGAACCCACAACGCTCACACAGCGCTCGAACATGGCAGGTCACCAGCTCGAGATCCACACCGCGCTGCGGCCCGATGGCGGCCTGGTCATCTCCTTTTCCGATGTCACGGACCGGGCCCGCGCCGAAGCCGCCCTCGAACAGGTCAATCACACCCTCGAAGAGCGCGTGAAGGACCGCACGCGTGCGCTCACCCTGCTCAATGCAGAGCTGGAAAAGGCTCGCGCCAAGGCCGACGAGGCCAATCACGAAAAGACCCGCTTTCTCGCCGCTGCCAGCCACGACCTGCTGCAGCCTCTCAACGCGGCTCGCCTCTACACTTCAACGCTTTACGAGCGCACGCGTGGCACCCCGGCCGCCGAGCTTGCCGCCTCGATCGATGCGTCCCTCAACGCCGTCGAGGACATCATGTCGACCCTGCTCGACATCTCGCGCATGGATTCGGGTGCCCTCAAGGTCACCCGAACCAATATCGACATCTTCGATCTGCTGAGGAAGATCGAGATCGAGTTCCAGCCGCTCGCGAGCGAAAAGGACATCCAGCTGCGCGTGGTCGGCGCTTCGCTGATCGTGCGTTCGGACCGCATGCTCTTGGCGCGCGTCATCCAGAACCTGGTGTCCAACGCCATCAAATACACCCGTCCCGGCGGCCGCGTGCTGGTGGGTTGCCGGCGGCGCGGGAAGTCGGTGCGGCTCGACGTCATCGACACCGGCATCGGCATCGACCGGCACCAGCATCAGTTGATCTTCACCGAGTTCTCCCGCCTCGAACAGGGCGCCCGCATCGCCCCCGGCCTGGGCCTGGGCCTGTCCATCGTACAGCGCATCCTCGCTGCTCTCGACCATCCCATGGAGATCGAAAGCGTTGTGGGGAAAGGCTCGCGCTTTTCGGTCACCGTGCCGGTTATCGCCGGCAACCGCCCCGCGCCTGCCCCCATCGAACCTCCCGCCCGCGCCGCCGCCCAGTTCGACGGGCTGCACGTCCTGTGCGTGGACAATGAGCGGTCGATCCTTGATGCCATGTCCTCGCTGCTCGAGAACTGGGGCTGCGACATCCGCACCGCCACCTCGCTCAAGGAGATCGCTCAATTGGGCATGCTCGAGGGTTGGGTGCCCGATCTGGTGCTCATGGATTACCATCTCGACCAGACCTCGGGGCTCGACGCCATCGAATGGCTCAAGCAGATCGTCGGTGGCCACCTGCCCACGATCCTGGTCACCGCCGACCGCACGCCCGCCGTGCGCCAACTCGCCGAAACGCGCGGCACCGCAGTGCTCAACAAACCGGTCAAACCCGCCGCGCTCCGCGCGCTTCTCGCCCAGATGAGCAAGCAACTCTAGCGCCAAGGTTATCCCTCGTCGCTGGCCACCGGGGTCTCCTCGGGCTTGTCCCGGAACAAGGTATGCATCCCCGGCTCTCGGCTCTTGCCGTACCCTCTCCCCTCGTCGTCTTCGGGCTCGACCCGGAGACCCACAAGGCTTCCGAGCATCCAGAAGAGGTGTAGTTCTACACATCCGCTCACTGCGATAAGCTACGCCTTGGTCAGCCCCTTGAACAGCTCGGCCAATACCTGCTCCCACGCCGCCCTGTCGCCACCCGCCTCGATATCGAGCGCGGCGCTGTCATAGGCCGCCGAGATCATCCGGGTCAGCGGCTCGATGGGCAGCGCCGGCATCGCGCCGGTTTCGATGGCGATCGACAGCCCTTCGCGCAGCGTGCGCGCGCTGTGGCACATATCGATCGCCTCGGCTTCGGCGTGGCCCAGAACGGCGGGCGCATCGAGCAGCAAAAGCCGCGTGCGCCCCGGCACCTGCATGGCGTCGAGATAGGCCCGCCCGCCATTGAGCAGCGCTTCGGCGGCCGAGGTGCCTTCGGGCGAGGATTGCTCGATCTCGCGCGCCACCGCCGCCGCCTCCGCATCCGCCACGGCGGCAAACAGCGCCTGCTTGTCGGCAAAGTGATGATAAAGCGCCCCGCGCGTCACGCCCGCCTTGGCCACGATCTCGGGCGTGCCGATTTCACCATAGGGCCGTTCGGTGAACAGCGCCCGCCCCGCCTCGATCAGAGCGGCACGGGTGGACTCGGAGCGGTCACGATTGGAGCGGCGCGAAGATTCCTGTTGCATACATGCAGCCTGTATGTTAATTCATTTCTTACATACAGACTGTATGTTTGTTTGGATCGAAAGGAAACCCCTATGCGCCCCTCGAGCTTCTACCCCGTGGTGATGACCGACGATGTCGCCGCCTCATCGACCTTCTTTCTCACCCATTTCGGCTTCCGCTCCCTGTTCGACAGTGACTGGTATGTCCACCTGCAGTCCGAAGCCAATCCGGCCTTCAACTTCGCCGTGCTCGACAAGAGCCACGCCACCATCCCGGCCGGCCACCGCGACCGCACCGGCGGTCTCCTCCTCAGTTTCGAGGTCGAAGACGTGGATGCCGAATATACCCGTCTTAAGTCCGCGGGGGCCCACATCGCCCTCGACATCCGCGACGAAGCCTTCGGCCAACGCCATTTCATCGTCACCGACCCCACCGGCATCCTAGTCGATGTGATCAAACCCATTCCCCCCAGCGCCGAATTCGCCGCCCAATACGCACCCGAAGCCCTGCCAGAGTAAGCGCGCGGTCCGGGCTGATCGTTACCCAGGGTGGACACATCACCTGCCCACCCCTTCGCCCCGTGCCAACCCGCCTCCCCCCTCGTCGTCTTCGTCCCCGAACTTGATCCGGGGCTTGTCCCGGAGACCCGCAAGCCTCTCCACCTCAGTGCGTCCCCCAACCTCTCCCGCACCATCGGCGAGGCTGCGGATTACCGGGTTAAGCCCCGACAATGACGAACGGAAAGGTTGGAGATGAAGAGCGACGAAATTTTTGCCGTAGCGCTCCCCCAGGAGTCCCCTTCTCCCCTTGAGGGAGAAGGTGGATCGCCCGCAGGGCGAGACGGATGAGGGGGGCGCTGAGCTTGCGTCATGGCAAGAGCCGAAAACGGCGCGCATACCTTGCCCCGGGTCAAGCCCGGGGTGACACGGTGGGGGTGAGGCAGGGCACAGCCCCGCCTCCGGCTCCGGCCCTCAACACGCTCCACGTCGAGGTCTCCAGCGACCCACTGCTTATCCCCATCATCACCCCACCCCCCAACCGTCATCCCGGCCTTGAGCCGGGATCCAGTACACTCAGCGCCCGAGCCCCAGCCGTAACGCTCGCCCAAGAGCCCCCTTCTCCCCTGGTGGGAGACTTCGAACCGTCCATTGGCCAATCGTGCCGGTCGCACGATTGGAGGTGAGAAGGCCATGAGAGCGGAGCCTGCCCCTCGCGAAGGCGGGGGCTCGAAGGGCAGGGGATGAGGGGGGCGCTGAGCTTCCACAGGCACCGGCGCAAAAAACTTATCCCCGCCCCCTGCGCTTGCCCCATACTCCCCCTCACGACCCCGCGCATATGGACGCAAGCGCTACGAACGTTTGGGCGGGATCGGTTCGGGTTCCTCACGGGTCGCCGTGGGGAAGGCCCAAAGCGGACAGATGGCCGGATGTGGACACCAGGTGTGAGCGGACCACCAATCCAATCACTCCCACGTCGCACCGGGGAAACCCGGAGGGGCAGCGGGAAACCATCGGCAACGGTGGCTTCCCAACAACCCCCAGCCCGAGAAGCCGCCATAAGCCCAAAATCCCGGACGCATGGGGCGATGATCGCTTCATACTAACAAATTCAGCACGAGGCGTTCATCGCCCCATGCCGTCTATTGAAATCGCGATGACCCGAAGGCGACGCCGGAGGGCGATTTGGCATGCCGCCCGCGAGCTAAGCCCCGGCGTCCTCGAAGAGCTGCGCGAACTGCCCCTGCTCGATCTTGGCAGCGGCGATCACCGCCTGGGTCCGGCTGTCGACATTGAGCTTTTGCAGGATCGCCGAGACATGCGCCTTGACGGTGGCTTCCGAAATCGAAAGCTCATAGGCGATCTGCTTGTTCATCAGCCCGTCCGAGAGCATCATCAGCACGCGGATCTGCTGCGGCGTAAGGGTCGCCAGCCGCGACAGCACCTCGCTCTGCTCGTCCGGATCATCAAGCGAAACGCCTTCCGGCACCCAGAGCCCACCTGCCAGGATGGTGTCGATCGATTCCCGGATGCGGGCTGCGCTTTCCGATTTCGAAAGAAAGCCCGAAGCGCCGAGATCAAAGCAGCGGCGGATGACCGAGGCGTCCTCGACCGCCGAGACGATCATCACGGGAATCTCGGGGAACTGCGCGCGCAGCAGCAGCAATCCCGAAAAGCCGCGCACCCCGGGCATATTGAGGTCGAGCAGCACGAGGTCGCAATCGCGATTGGCCTCGAGCGCGGCGCTCAGCCCCTCGATGTCGCCAGCCTCCTCGAACGCCATGTCGGCGCCCTTTCCCTCGAGCGTCTGGCGCAGGGCCGAGCGGAACAAGGGATGGTCGTCGACGATGATGATGCGATGGCTCATGGGGCGCGGTTCCTCGCCGGGCAGGTCGATACCGACGATAAACCCAAGATCGCACGATCAATCAAGCATTTCCGGCCGTTTACGACCAAAGGGTCATATTTTGTCGCCATGACCGTCGGGATCCTGCGGCTCTGCGAGCATGCCCTCGATGATCTCTTCGACGCGCGCCAGCTCCGAAAGGGACTTCTCGATGGCCGAACGGCGCTGCTGGAGCAGATGCCGCTGATGATGCACCTTGTCCAGCGCGCGGCGCAGATGGTCGTAAGACCCGTCGCGCAGGTCGTATGTGTCGAGATATTCCTGAATCTCGCGCAGGGTCAGCCCCACCTGCTTGCCATCGAGAATGATGCGCAGCCGCAGGCGGTCGCGATTGGTATAGAGGCGCTTGTTGCCCACCCGTCGGGGGCGCAGCATGCCCTTGTCTTCGTAGAATCGCAGGGTCCGGTGCGTGATCGAAAAAGCGTCGGCCAGCTCGGCGATCGTGTAGATCGCCGGCCCCTCGCTTCGGCGCGCAACGCGGTCCTTGCGGGCAGGTCCGGTCATCTTGGCGTCTTGTCGCTGATGGGCAGTCATTGTGAAAGCAACATCACCACGATCGGTGATCGAGCGCAATCCATGCTCAAAAATAGCAATGCAATCAATGCGGCACTCGGGCACGGTTAACGCGATGTTTACCATAAATTGCAGACAGTCATTTTTGGCGATTCTTCTCGCCCATCGGCGCGCTGATCACGCGCCTCACACAGCCGTCGGGAAGCACAATGGCGCGAACGAATCCTCATCATGACTGGCCCGAGCCGCTATCCGGTCCCCGCAGATCGAACGGCGCCGAATGGGAGAGCCTGCGCAACGAGTTGGTGGCGCTGCTCGATCAGGTCGAGGATCAGGTTGCCACGGCCCATTCCGCGCGGCAGCGGCCCCGGGCGGCGTCCGCGCCCCCTGCTCCAGCGGCCATTCAGTCCGACCGGCATTCGGAAGCCCTGCGCAGCGTACGTCAGGCCGTGACCCGGCTCGCCGATCGCAGCACCGAAGATCGGCCGGTGATGCGGGAAAGCGTTGTGGACGCCATCAATCAGATCCGCGCTCGCCAGACCGGCGCTGCCCGCCCAACGGCACCGAACGCCGAACTGGCCGGCTTTGCCAAGGCGCTCGACGCCATGGGCGAGAGGATCGGCCGTTTCGAGGCCCGGATCGCCGAGCAGATCGAGGCGCTGGGCGCCGATAAGGAGATTTCCAACCAGATCGCGCAGTTGAGCGAAGTCATCGAGCTTCTGGCCGGCGCGGTCGGGGAAACCGGCCAGATCAAGCGGCTCGAGGCCCAGATCGGCAATCTCGCCGAAATGGTCGCCGCCAGCCGGCCTGCCGAGCACGACATGACCACCGATCGCCTTGCCGAGCTGACGGTCACCGTCGAAAAGCTGCTCGCCCACCAGATCGAAACCAGCGGCCAGCAGGCCCAGCAAGTCGCCCGCTCGGAAGATCGTCAGGCCCAGACCATGGCGATGATCGAGCAGAGCGTGCGCAATATCTACGACCGCATCGACGCTCTGGAAGCCAACAGCCAGCCTTCGGACGCCATCGACAGGCTGAGCCGCGACATGGCGGCCTTGACCGAAGCGGTCAGCCGCAAATCCGAACCCGAAGCGCTTCTGGCCAGGATCGACGCCCTGGGCGAACGCATCGGCGCGATCGAAGCCCCTTCCCGCGACGAAGCGGCCATGCTTGCCGAAAGCGTCTCGGTGCTGCGCGGGGTGATCTCCGAAACCATCGAGCCGCGCTTTGTCCGGCTCGAAGAGCGCATGAACGAACTCGGCGCGTCCAGTGAGCCGGCGCCGATCGATGCGATCGAAGCCCAGTTGCGCCAGATCGCCCAGCGGGTCGACGAGACCAGCGCGCAGCTCAAGGCGATGGCGGCGATCGAAACCCCGGCTGCACCCGCCGCGCCGGATCTCGAAGCGCTGGCCGACCTCATTGCCGAAAAGAGCCGGGCGCTTGCTCCCGCCAGCATCCCCAGTGATGCGGACAGCGTCGAAAAGGCCGATCTCGAGGCGCTGGAACAGCGGCTTGCCGCGCTCTTTGCCCGTTCGACCGAGAAGGGATCGGATACGCCCCACCTGGCCGGAATGCGCAATTCGATCGCGCAGGTCGACAACCGCATCGCGCGGCTCGAAACGATGCTCAACAACCGGCCGGCTGCCGCGGCCAGCCCCGCAGCGCCTGCTCCCGAGGCCGCGCCATCCCGTCCGCGCCGCAAGCCCGCCGATACGATGCCGGTCGACCCGACCACCGGTGAGGCTTCCCAGGCACCGCAGCCGGAGACCATCGAGCCGGCAGCGCCCGAGCCCGATAAGGCCGCCGAACCAAAACCGTTCACCCTCGATCCCGACACCATCGACCGGCCGGCCAAGCCGCAATCGAGCCTGAATCTCGAGCGGGCGAGCCCCTTTGCCGATGGTCCCGAACGGGGGAAGACTGACACCGCGCCGGGCGTTTCCGCTTCGACACGCGCCAGCTTCATCGAAGCCGCCCGCCGCTCCGCGCGTCAACCCGAGGCCGCGAATTTCGAAGAGCCCAAATCCCTGATCGGCCGCGCTCTCGCCCGCTTCCAGCGCAGCGAAGCCCAGGCTGCGGAAGACGAAGCGCCGATCGCGACCCCGCCAGTCGCCGAACCCGTCGCCGAACGCCGCTTTGACGACGATCAGGACGAGGAGCAAGCGCAGAGCTTTTTTGCCCGCAACCGCCGCGTCCTGCTGCTCGGCACGGCGCTCGTTGCCGTGGTCGCGCTCACCGTGCCGCTGGTGGCGAGCCGCATCATGCCGCCCCGCTCCGCTCCGCTCGAAGAGGCTCAGGCCCTTGCCCCGATCGAAACGCAGCAACAGCCAGCCGATACCGCAGAACCGGCGGCGGTAAGCGATGCCGAAACCGCAACAGCGGCGCCCGATGTCGACTCGGAAGAAGCCGCTGAAACGGGCAGTCTCACATCGAACGTCCGCTTCATCGAGCAGCAGCCCAGCCTGACGGCGGCGCAGATCGATCGTGGCGCCTTCTCCGCCAATCCGACCATTGACCCGATCCAGACCGCTGCGATCGGCGCCACTTCGAGCTATGCGGCGACGGATGCGCCCATCGACACGGCCGCTGCCGTGGTTCAGGATCTGCCCGAGGCCGTAGTGCCCGAGGAGATCGAACCGGAAGCGTTGCGGCTTGCCGCTCAATCGGGCGATCGCTATGCCCAATTCGAAGTCGGCGCCATCCTTACCGAAGGCACGCTGGTCGAGCAGGACTTCACCCAGGCGGCAGCCTGGTACGAACGTTCCGCCGCGCAAGGGTTCGCTCCCGCGCAGTACCGTCTGGGCAGCCTTTATGAAGGCGGGCGCGGCGTGGAACGCGATCTCGAAATGGCGCGGCTCTGGTATCAGCGCGCAGCCGAAGCGGGAAACCGCATGTCGATGCACAATCTTGCCTCCCTTTACGCAGGGGGCGAGCTTGAAAGCCAGGATTTCGAAGCCGCCGCCCATTGGTTTGAACAGGCGGCGTCGCGCGGGCTCACCGACAGCCAGTTCAATCTCGGCATGCTCCATGCCCGCGGCCTCGGGGTCGAGCAGGATTTCGAGCAATCCTATCTCTGGTTCTCGCTCGCGGCGCGCTCGGGCGACCAGGACGCCGCGGCGTCGCGGGACGATGCGGCCCGTTCGCTCGATGCTGAAACCATTCAACGGCTCGATGCGCAGATCGAGGCCTGGGCCCCCGGCGAGATCGATCTCGCCGCCAACTTCGCTCCCATCGGAACCTGGGACGAAACGTTCGATCCCGGTCCGGCGATCGCTAACCGGGATGTGGTCTTGCAGGTCCAGATGCTGCTTGGCAAACTGGGCTATGACATTGGAACCCCGGACGGAATTTCCGGCCCCAAAACGCGCGAGGCCATCGCCGAGTTCGAGCGTGCCACGGGGATGACCGAAAGTGGTGCCATCAATCCCCGGCTGCTCGCTGTCCTGGGCAGTCAACCGGTCTGATCGCTTAGGCCGGCGCGTAATCTCTTTGCCACAGGGCGCCATTATCAGCGCCCTGTGATACCTGCCTATGATTGGGCCCGGCCGTGCTGATCTATTTGCCCATCGCGGAAATGAGCGTGAACCTGTTCTTCCTGGTGGGGATAGGGGCAGCCATCGGGTTCCTGTCGGGATTGTTCGGCGTCGGCGGCGGGTTTCTTTTGACGCCGCTTCTGATCTTTTCCGGCGTTCCGGCTCCGGTCGCCGTCGCCTCGGTTACCGGGCAGGTCGTCGCAGCGTCCACCTCGGGCGCCCTTTCCTATTGGCGGCGGGGCGGCATCGATCTCACCCTCGCCCTGTTCCTGGTCACGGGCGGTGTGTTCGGGGCCGGGGTCGGCGTCTGGATTTTCGCTCTGCTGCGCAGCTTCGGGCAGCTCGATCTGGCGATCTCGTTCGGATACCTGCTTTTCCTCGGTTCCATCGGCACGCTGATGCTGATCGAAGCGGTCCGCTCGCTGATCCGCTCGCGCCGGGCGGGTCCTCCCCCGCGCCGCATGCCGGGCCAGCACAATTGGGCCCACGGCCTGCCGCTGCGGTTCCGCTTCAAGCGCTCCAAGCTCTACATCTCGGTGATCCCGGTCATAGGCATCGGCTTCCTCATCGGCATCGTGGGTTCGCTCCTGGGTATTGGCGGAGGCTTCATCCTCGTGCCGGCGCTGGTTTATCTGCTGCGCATTCCCGGTTCGGTGGTGATCGGCACATCCTTGCTCCATGTCCTGGCTGTCATGGCGGCAACCTGCGTGCTGCACGCCGTTCAGAGCCAGAGCGTTGATATCCTTCTGGCCTTCTGCCTCATGGTGGGCAGCGTGGCGGGTGCCCAATTTGGCGCCTCGGCGGGCCAGTACCTGCGCGGCGATCAATTGCGGTTTCTTCTGGCGCTCATCGTTCTGGGGGTCGCCATCCGCTTCGGGCTCTCCCTGCTGCTCGCGCCCGCCGATCCCTTCTCGACAGCCGTTCTGAGCTTCGGGGAGACGCTATGATGGCGCGTCTCCTCATCCTGGTCCTCGCCCTGCTGACGAGCTCTACCGCCGCGCAATCGCAGAGCCTGATCTTCGGCACGTCGGACCCGACCATCTCGATCCACTCGAACTTTTCGGGCGAGACCATCACGCTGTTCGGCAATATCGAGCCCAACGTGGATGGCACTATGCCGGAAGGCTCCTACAATGTGATCTTCGTCATCCGCGGCCCGGTGGAAGAGCGGGTCGTGCGCCGCAAGACACGGCAGTTCGGCATCATGCTCAATGCCGACCATGCGCTTTTTACCGGTCTGCCCTCCTTCTACCGCGTGCTCTCCAGCGGGCCCATCGAAGCCATTTTGGACCCCGAGATCATTGCCGAGCGCAATCTGACGGCCATGGCGCAGGCCGAGCTGGCGCTCACCGAAACCAGCGGCAATGTCGAATTGTTCGAGGCCGAACTGGTGCGGCTGATGACCAATGCCAACCTGTTCCGCACCGACGAGCGCGGCGTCGCTTTTCTTTCTCCGACCTTCTTCACCACGCGCGTGGTCCTGCCGGCCAATGTGCCCAACGGCATCTTTCTGGCCCAGGCGCTGGTTGTTCAGGACGGACAGATCGTCGCCGAGCGCGCGCAGCGCTTTTTCGTGCAGAAATCGGGATTTGAACGGTTCCTGGGCGAAGCGGCCATCGACCAGCCGCTGCTGTACGGCCTCGCCTGCGTAGCCCTGGCGCTGGTGACCGGCTGGCTGGGCGGCGTGCTCTTCCGCCGTTAGCCTAAAACCAGCCGCTGGGTAGCGACCGGATAGACCCTATCGCGCCCGAGCATCATGACCTGCAGCCGCGTCCGGTTAAAGAGCCCTGCAAAGGCCGGTGAAAGCACGTTGAGGCTACCGGTCGAGGCTCCATAGGCGGGCAGAATCATCAGATGCTCGTCCCAAACAAAGCACGGACGGCGCGACGATTTCCCGTTCATCGCCACCCGTGCCGCCGGATGCAGGTGACCCGCGATCAGCCCCGGAATCCCATGCATCGGTTCATGGCGCAGCGAGCATCCGGACACCGCCATCTGGCTGCAGCAAAGCCCGCCCAGCGCATGCGGGGAAGGATCGTGATTGCCGGCCACCCAAACCCATTCGAGCTTTTCGACCAGCCGCGCCAGGCGCGCCCTGTCGTGCGGCAGCAGCGTGGTCGTGCCCTCGTCGCGATGGAAGCTATCGCCAAGCGCAAAGACACGCCGGGCACCGCAGAGCGCGATATCGCGTTCGAGCCGCGCCAGCGTCATTCCCGTATCATAGGGCGGCAGAAGCTGGCCCGAGCGCGCATAGCTCGACAGTTTTTCGAGATGCAGGTCCGCGACCATCAGAGCCTCGGCATCGGGCCAATAGAGCGCGCCCGAAGGCAGCGGGACGAAGCTCTCGCCCGCAAACCAGATCGTCGGTGGCGTTTCGAACCCCGGAAGAGGTTGGGCCTGGGCCAAAATGGATCTCTTATTGGTTCGGATATCCGACGGCTTCGGCGATCAGATCTTCAGCCGCTTCGCGCAAAACCGCCTCGCGGGCTTCCCCGAAGATCGGCTCCTTGCCGATGTCGAGCAGAATAGGTACCGCAAGAGGCGAGATTCGGTCCAGCCGCTTGTGGCGGATATGGCGCCGGATGCGCCGAAGAGCCACGCCCAGCCGCTCGATGTCGAGCAGCCCGCGCGCAGCATCGCGCCGCGTCGCCTCGATCAGGATGTGGTCGGGCTCATGCTGGTAGAGCACGTCGTAGATAATGTCCGAACTGACGGTGATCTGCCGCCCCGACTTCTCCTTTCCCGGATGCCGGCGCTCGATCAGCCCGGAAATGATCGCGCAATTGCGGAAGGTGCGCTTCATCAGCGCCGATTCATCGAGCCAGGCTTCGAGATCGTCCCCAAGCATATCCTCATCGAAAAGCTGATCGAGCGAGAGCCGACCGGTGGCAATCAGCGCCCCCAGATCGGACGCGCACCAGATGGCCAGCGCATAATCGGATGCCACGAACCCCAGCGGCTGCGCGCGCGCCCGTTCGAGCCGGCGGGTCAAGAGCATGCCCAGCGTCTGGTGCGCCAGCCGGCCCTCGAACGGATAGCAGACCAGGTAATGCTTGTCGCTGCGCGGGAAGGTTTCCACCAGCAGGCTGTCGCTGTCGGGGAGCACCGAGGCATAGTTCTGCAGGTCGAGCCATTCGCGCACCTGATCGGGCAGCACTCGCCAATCCTTAGGATTGGCGAGGATGCGGCGCACCCGGTCGGCGAGAAAGGTCGAGAGGGGAAACTTGCCGCCCATATAGGAGGGGATCTTGGGATTGTCCGAAAACGCCCGCGAAACATAGGCCTCGGTTTCCACCACCCCCTCGAAGGCGACGATCTCGCCGCCGAACATGAAGGTATCGCCGCGCACGAGCTGGTCGATGAAATATTCCTCGATCTCGCCCAGCATCCTCCCGCCACGCCCGATCGGCCCGGTGGTCGCTCCCGTGCGTACCCCGCGCGCCCGTACCAGCCGCACCTTGAGCATCGGTTCCTCGACGATGGTGCCGACGTTCAATCGGTATTGCTGGGCGATCTGCGGATTGGCGATGCGCCAGAGCCCGTCCGGCGTCTTGCGCAGCTTGGCGAAGCGCTCATAGGCACGCAGCGCATAGCCGCCCGTGGAGACGAAATCGAGCACCTTATCGAATTTCTCCCGCGAGAGGTCGCGATAGGGCCAGGCCGATGTGATCTCGCGATAGGTCTCGTCGGCATCGAGCGGATCGGCACAGGCGAGCCCCAGCACGTGCTGGGCGAGCACGTCCAGCCCGCCCGGGAGCGGGGTTTCGCTGTCCTGCGCCCCTTCCCTCACCGCTTCGAGCGCCGCCTCGCATTCGAGCACCTCGAAGCGGTTGGCGGGCACGAACAGCGCCTTTGAAGGTTCGTCGAGCCGGTGATTGGCCCGCCCGATGCGCTGGAGCATGCGCGAGGCCCCCTTGGGCGCGCCGACCTGCACCACGAGATCGACATCACCCCAGTCGATCCCCAGATCCAGCGTCGAGGTACAAACCACCGCGCGCAGCACGCCGGCCACCATGGCGCTTTCCACCTTGCGCCGCTGCTCGACCGAAAGCGAGCCGTGGTGCAGCGCAATGGGCAGGCCCTCGTCATTGATGGCCCAGAGGTTCTGGAACAGCGCCTCTGCCTGGCTGCGGGTGTTGACGAACAGCAGCGTCGTCCCATGCCGCTTGATGGTCTCATAGAGATCGGGCACCGCATAGGCGGCCGAGTGCCCGGCCCAGGGCAGGCGTTCCTCGCTCGCGAGGATCGAGAGCTCGGGCGCCGCGCCCCCCGGCGCGTTGAGCAGCACCGCCGGCTTGGGCGCGACGGGGGCCGCGATCCAATCGCGCAGGGTTTCGGGCTGGGCCACGGTCGCCGAAAGCGCGGTGACCTTCACCTCCCGCGCCAGCCTTGCCAGCCGCGCAACGCCCAGGCTCAGCAGATCCCCGCGCTTTGAGGTGACCAGCGCATGCAATTCGTCGAGCACGATGCGCCGCAGGGAGCCGAACAGTCGGGCGCTGTCGGGGTGGCTGAGCAGCAGGGCGAGCTGTTCGGGCGTGGTCATCAGGATATGGGGCGGCGCGAAACGCTGGCGCTGGCGCCGCGCCGCGGGCGTGTCCCCGGTCCGGGTTTCGACCTTGATCTTCAGCCCCATTTCCCGCACCGGGTCGCCCAGATTGCGGGCGACGTCGACGGCCAGCGCCTTGAGCGGGGAGATATAGAGCGTATGGAGCCCATCCATCGGGTTGGCGATCAGGTCCTCGATCGACGGCAGGAACCCGGCCAGCGTCTTGCCGGCCCCGGTGGGGGCGATCAGCAGCACCGAATTGCCGGCCCTTTCCGCCTCGAGCACCGCCAGTTGATGCGGCCGCGCTCGCCAACCCTTGCCGGCAAACCAGTTCTCGACGATGGGTGAAAGCTGGCTCAAGCCGATGCGCTCTCTTTAATTGGCCATTGTCGGCCCCTATGTGGCATTGTGAACCTGACTGAAGAATCGAGAATGGACCGGCCGATGAGCCCCGAGACTATGGACAAGCGCGAGACAAATCAAAGACGCGGATGGCTGGAATCGTTCCTTGGCGGCACGCCGGGCCGGGTGGTCGTGCGGCTGATCCTGATGAGCCTTGTCGTCGGTTTCCTGATGTCGGTGCTCGGGCTCAGCCCGCAGGCGATCTTTTCGGCCATCGAAGGGTTCATCAATTCGATCTTCGACAATGGCTTTGAAGTGCTGCGCAGCGGCTTCGCCTATGTGCTGACCGGCGCGGTGATCGTTTTGCCGCTCTGGTTCCTGGGCCGGCTGATGTCGGCCGGGCGGCGGCGCTGATCGGATAATTGCAACAGACTGTTGAGCCTTGGAGCACCGATCAATAGGATGACGGGGCGCTATCTGCGCCCCTTCCTTTAATCGATGTCTTTCAAGGTAAAACTCATGCCGCCCGTCATCTTCATCACCGGTGCCACCTCGGGTTTCGGCGCCGCCACCGCGCGTCATTTCGCCCACAATGGCTGGAAAGTCATCGCAACCGGACGGCGGCGCGAGCGGCTGGCGGAGCTGGAAGCCGAATTCCCCGAGATCGTCCACGGCATCGAGATGGACCTGACCGACAAGGCATCGATCAAGCATGCCGTCGCGGCCATCCCTGAAAATTTCAAGCCCATTACGTGCCTGTTCAACAATGGTGGGTTGGCATTGGGCACGGGCGCCATTCCCGACATCGACACCGATCAGTGGCAGACCATGATCGACACCAATATCGTGGGCCTGCTGCACACCACGCTAGAGGTGTTGCCGCTGGTCAAACAGGTGGGGCGCGGCGCCTCGATCATCAATGTGGGGTCCATTGCCGGGCGCTTCCCCTATACCGGCGGCAACGTCTATGGCGCGACCAAGGCCTTCGTGCACCAGTTCTCGATGAACCTCAGGACCGACACAATGGGCACGGGCATCCGCATCACCTCGCTCGAACCGGGTCACGCCAAGTCCGAATTCACCGCCGTGCGTACAGGCGGGGATTTCGAGGCCAATGAGAAGATGTATGCGGACAACGAGCCGCTGCTGCCCGAGGATATCGCCCAGACCGTGTGGTGGCTCGCCAATCTGCCCGCCCATGTGAACGTCAATTCGATCGAGATCATGCCCGTCTGCCAGGTGCCGACGCGGCCCGTGATTCTCAACAAGGACGCGTTCCAGAACTAGGGTGTCCGGCGGCCCCATGGATTCCCGCGTCCATCCTTTCGAAATCCGTCATCGCGATGTCTGGGGCATCGCGATTCCGGCTTCGGTTGCCTTCATCACCGAACCGGTGGCCGGCGTCGTCGATACGGCGGTCATCGGGCAATTGGGCGATGCCGGGCTTCTGGGCGGATTGTCGCTGGGGGCCGTGGCCTTTTCCGTCATCTTCGCCCTCGCCTTTTTCCTGCGTTTCGGCACGGCAGGGTTGACGGCCCAGGCGGTCGGCGCACGCGATCCCCATGACGGGCTGCTGCACATGGCGCGCGCCATGGTCGTTGCCCTGGTCATGGGACTGGCGCTTCTGGCGCTGTCGCTGCCGCTTCTTTCAGTCTTCGAAATCGCGCTGGCTCCGCCGGCCCAGTCGGCCGGAGCCTTTGCTGATTATGTCTTGATCCGCATGGTATCGGTGCCTTTCGTGCTCATCAATTTCGTGCTGCTGGGCTGGTTCTATGGCCGGGCCGATGCGCGGACCGGCATGTGGCTGCAAATCCTCATCAACGTGGTCAACATCATCCTCTCGATCCTGTTCGTGCAGGGTTTCGGCTGGGGGGTATCGGGTGCGGCCTGGGGCACGGTCATCGGTCAGATCATCGCCGCAATCATCGGTCTTTCGATCGCCGTGCGCCACTATGGCGGGCTCAGACCCATTCTCGCCATCGCGACCCCCACCGCGCTGTTCGATCTTGCCGCCGTCCGCCGCATGATCGGGATCAGCCGCGATCTCATCATCCGCTCGGCTGCCCTGATGGCCGCCTTTGCCTATTTCGCCGCCCAGGGCGCGCGGGTGGACGAGGTGGCGCTATCGGCCAATGCTATCCTTATGCAGCTCTTTTCGATTTCCGCCTTCTTCCTGGACGGGCTGGCTACCGCCGTCGAACAGCTCTGCGGCAGGGCGGTCGGTGCCCGCTGGCGCCCCGCCTTCGAAAAAGCCATTCGCATGGGACTTGGTTGGGGGCTGGTGATCGCCGGAGCGCTTTCGGTGCTGCTGTTTGCCGGCGGCTGGATCGCCATCGATTTCATGACCACCAGCGAGCCGGTACGGGAGATGGCCCGTGTCTACCTCGCGATGGCGGCGCTGACCCCGCTCACCGGCATGCCCGCCTTCGTCTATGACGGGGTGATGATCGGGGCGACGCTCAACGTCACCATGCGCAACGGCATGGTGATTTCGCTCTTGGTTTATCTGGCGACCGCCATGCTGTTGCAGCCGATCCTGGGCCTTTGGGGCCTGTGGATCGCATTGCACGTGCTTCTGCTGGTCCGTGCCGCGATCTATGCCTGGGCCATCGAAAGAAGGAAGCCGGAACTCTTCGCCTAAATTCCTTGCCGCCCTTCGGCCCAATCGGCGACGGCACTGTTGGTGAGATCGGCCACATGCGCATGTCCGCGCGCGGCAATCTCGTGGGAGAGCCCGGCCTTGATGTCCTCGATCATCTCCAGCCCGCCATAAACCAGGGCGGAATAGAGTTGGACCACATTGGCACCGGCTTCGAATTTGGCGATGGCGCTTTGGGCCGAATGGATACCGCCAACGCCAATGAGCGGAAAATCCGGGCCAAGCCGCTGACGCATCTGCGCCAGTCTCCGGGTGGCGAGATTGAACAGCGGCTTGCCGGACAACCCACCGGCCTCTTTGGCGTTTGCAAGGCCCGCCACCGCATCGCGCGAGATCGTGGTGTTGGAAACGATCAGCCCGTCCACCCCGCTCGCCAGAACCACGCGGGCGATCGCATCCATCTGCGTTTCGTCCAGATCAGGAGCGATCTTGACGAGAATCGGGGGTTGGCGCGACTGGGTGGCGCGTGCCTCCAGCACCGCGCCGATCAGGCTGCCAAAGGCGTGCTCGGCCTGCAGATCGCGCAGGCCCGGCGTGTTGGGCGAGGAAATATTGACGGCCAGATAGTCGGCCACCGGGGAGAAGGCTTTTACGCCGGCGACATAGTCGGCCACGAAATCGGTGCTCGCCTTGTTGGCCCCGATATTGACCCCGACCACCGGCGCCGCCGCCCGGCCTTTGAGGCGCTCAAGCGCCGCCTCATGGCCTTCATTGTTGAAGCCGAGGCGGTTGACCACTCCCATCGCCTCGGGAATGCGAAAGACGCGGGGCGCTGGGTTGCCATGTTGCGGGCGCGGGGTGAGCGTCCCGACCTCCACAAAGCCGAACCCGACCTTGGAGAGCGGCCCGAAGACCTCCGCGTTCTTGTCGAAGCCCGCGGCCATGCCCAACGGGTTGGCGAGGTTCAGCCCCAAAAAACGCGTTGCAAGATTGGCCGGAGACGGAGCGCCGGACGGGGCCAGCCCGAATTTGAGCGCGTTGATCGTCGCCCGGTGCGCGGTCTCGGCGTCCATGCGCATGAGCATGTCCTGCGCGAACCGCTGCATGCCGGGGCCGCGAAACAGATCGCCCAGCCCCATCAGCCGATCTCCGGCAGGTCGAACCCGCCATCGGGCCGGGCACCGAGTTCGCGTTCGGCGATGACCGCCGACATGGGCAGGTGTGCATAGAGATGGGGAAACAACTGCCCTCCGCGTGAGGGCTCCCAGCGCAGATCGGCGCCCAGACGGTCGGGATCGATGGTGGCCAGCACCAGTCCCGATTGTCCGCGATAGTGCTTTTCAAGCGTTTCGGCCAATTGGCCGGCGGTCGAGAAGTGGATGTAGCCGTCGGCAAGATCGACCGGCGTGCCGGCAAGAAACCCTGCGGCCCTGGCTTTTGCCCAATCCTGGGCGGAGGCGATTTTGTAGATCGGTTCGGCCATGTGCCCTCCTTCTCGGCAAGTGATCTAGCCTTGTGGGAAAGCGCTGCCAAGCTTGGAAATTTCTTTACAGGAGACTAATGAGATAATAGGATTACTTTCCAGTCTAATTGGATATAATTCCTTTTTCGGAAACTATCTGTCCATGTTGTCTCATCGCGCCATATGGGAAGCTCTCGACAGGCTGGCCGACCGCCATGGCCTGTCCGCTTCGGGCCTTGCCAAGCTCGCGGGGCTTGATGCGACTGCGTTCAATCCCTCCAAGCGCGTGAGCAAGGACGGGCGGGAGCGCTGGCCTTCCACCGAATCGATCGCCAAGGTTCTCGAGGCGACGAACGAGAGTTTCGATTCCCTGCTCTCGGGCGGGCTCGCCTACACACAGGCGGGCGGCAATGGCAGAGCCGTGCCGCTTCTCGGTTTCGCCCAGGCGGGTTCTGGCGGCTATTTCGATTCTGCGGGCTTTCCCGTCGGCCAGGGCTGGGACGAAGTGCGCTTTCCCGGCCTGGGCGACGGAACGGCCTATGCGCTGGAAGTCACCGGGGATTCCATGCAGCCGCTTTACCGCGATGGGGATTACATCATCGTCTCGCCCACCGAGCAGCTCCGGCGCGGCGACCGCGTGGTGGTGCGCACCATTGGCGGGGAAGTGATGGCCAAGATCCTGCACCGGCGCACCGAAAAGCAAATCGAGTTGCACTCGATCAATCCCGACCACGCTCCGCGCGTCTTCAAGCCCGAGGAGATCGACTGGATCGCCCGGATTCTTTGGGCCAGTCAGTAATCAGGCGAGCCCTTTCCGCCGAGGCGGCACAAAGCATTAAACACCGGCGGCAATACATCCCTAAACCGGCTATTCAATACCGGTCAACTCACCCCTAAGGGCCCGCTCGATTAAAGCCCGTGTATTTTCAACGCCGTAGAGGGCTGCGAACGAGCCGAAGCGCGGCCCGCGCTCCTGGCCGATCAGCACCTGATAGATCATCTGGAAGAATGCGCCCGAAACTCCCGGCCCGCCATGGGGACCGGTGCGGGAATGGTCCTGATATCGCTCGATCTCGCGTGCCACATCGAGCGCCGCATTCTGGATCGTTTCCCCATCCGAGCCCTCGGGCAAGGTGGCCAGTTTTGCCGACAGGCTTTGAAGCGCCGCGCGCTCCACATCGTCCGGGGCGCGGTAATTTTTCTTAACGAAATCATGGAAATAGCGGATGGCATAGCCGACCAGCGCATCCAGATGCGGGTGGGTTTGAGGCGTCACGCCCGGCGCATAGGCCGAAATGAACCCCCACATCACCTCGCGATTTTCCGGGTTGGACGCGGTCGCAAGATTGAGCAGCAGCGCAAAGCTCACCGGCATGTCATAGGCCGGCGGGCGCCCTGAATGGATATGAAAGGCTGGGTTCTCCAGCAATGCAGCCGCATCCTGCTTCTGAGCCGACGCCGCAAAGGAGAAGTACTCGTCCACCGCCTTGGGGATCACATCGAAATAGAGCCGCTTGGCCGTCCGGGGCTTCTGGAACATGAACAGCGCCAGGCTCTCCGAAGAAGCGTAGGTCAGCCATTCATCGATGGTGATCCCATTGCCCTTGGACTTGGAAATCTTCTGGCCTTCCTCATCGAGGAACAGCTCATAGACATAATGCTCGGGCGGCGTGCCGCCCAGTATGGCGCAAATCCGGTCGTAAACCACCTGATTGGTCTGGTGGTCCTTGCCGAACATTTCGAAATCTACACCCAGCGCCGCCCAGCGCATGCCGAAATCGGGCTTCCACTGCAGCTTAACGTTGCCGCCAGTGACGGGAATCGTGACATCGCGGCCGTCTTCGTCTTCGAAGGTCACGGTGCCATCCTGGGCATTGACCTCCTTCATGGGCACATAGAGCACACGACCGGAAATGGGCGAAATCGGCAGGATGGGCGAATAGGTAGCCTGCCGCTCCGCGCCAAGCGTCGGCAGCATCACGCCCATGATATCGTCATAGCGCTCAAGCGTGCGCAGCAGCATGTCGTCGAACTTGCCGGACTTGTAATAGTCGGTGGCGCTGGCGAATTCGTAATCGAACCCGAACGTATCGAGGAAACGGCGCAGCATCGCGTTGTTGTGATCGCCAAAGCTCGCGAACTCATTGGTCCAGGGGTCGGGCACCGCGGTCAACGGCTTTTGCAGGAACGGCTCGAGCGCTTCCTTGGACGGCACATTGTCCGGGATCTTGCGCATCCCGTCCATGTCGTCGGAAAAGCAGATCAGCCGGGTCTTGATGCTATCGCCCGTGAGAAGGCGAAACGCGGTGCGCACCATGGTCGTGCGCATCACTTCCCCGAAGGTGCCGATATGGGGCAGTCCCGAAGGACCGTAACCGGTTTCGAAGATCACCTCGTCCTTGCCCAGCTTTTCAGCCCGTTTCACCACCTTGCGTGCTTCTTCGAACGGCCAGGCGCAGGCGTTCGTGGCAGCAACGATGGCATCGGGATCGAGCGGGGGCAGGGTGTGGGACACTTGGCCCATCCTTGGTATCATGAGAAAATCCGGGAGCGCCGGTGTTGCACCAAGCACGGGCAAAGGTCAATGCCGATGCCCAGGCTCTTGCACTCGGGAGCCGCGCTTTCTAGATTTCGCGGCGGCCCATTCCGAGTTCAGGTGATTTCGATGCAGCTTTCCCCCACCGACGCCCTGGTCCAGATCATGGTGATGACCGCGGTTTCCGACAAGGACGTGACGGACCGTGAGATGGATCGCTTCGCGGCTCTGATCAGCCGCTGGCCGGTGTTCGAAAGCTTCGACATTTCGCGCCTACCCGAGGTCGCCTCCTCTTGCGTTGAAACCATCAACATGGCTGGGCTCGATGCCCTGCTCGGCCAGATCGCCGAAACGCTGGAACCACGGCTGCAGGAGACGGCCTATGCCATCGCCGTCGAAATCGCGACAGTCGACCTGCGGCTTAACCAGGAAGAGTTGCGGATGCTGGAAATGATCCGCGATGCCTTTTCGATCGATCGGCTGACGACGGCGGCAATCGAAACCTCGGCCCGTATCCGCCACCGGCGGCTGTAACTCGCGTCAGTAGAAGCTCACTGGAAACCAGCGCAGATAGATCTCGTCCAGCCGCCCTTCGCGCTGGAGCCGCATCAGGGCCCAGTTGATCGCAACGCGCACATTGTCGAGGCCCGCCGGGACCGCGACCGAGAGCCCGGCGCCGAACAGGTCCGGGCGGAAATAAGGTTCGCCCGCAAAGCTGCAACAATCCGGGTTTTCATTGAGCCAGAACGATGCGCGCGCCGCGTCGCCGAAATAGGCATCTGCGTTCCCGGATTCCACCGCGGCCAAGGCTTCGAACTCTGTGTCAAACCCTTCGAGTTCGACATCGGGGAGCGTGCGCGCCACAAGCTCGGCATGGACAGACCCCGTCCGCACCGCCAGCCGGCCCGTCATGGCCAGGGGATCGAAGCCGGCCACGGCAGCTTTAGGCGTTACGAAGCGCCCGGGAAGCTGCATATAGACGCGCGAAAAATCGAAACGCTCGGCGGCCTCGCTTCCGATGTCGAGACCGGCGATCAACGCATCACCCTGGTTTTCAGCCAAAGCGTCCTGCACGCGATCCCATGGCCAGGCCTGGACGGTGCAACGCGCCTCTAGCCGGGCGCAAATCGCCTCGGCCAGATCGATATGGAAACCCACAAGCTGTCCACTTGCATCGGTATAGTTGAAGGGAGGAAAATCCGCTGTCGTCAGAAAACGCAACGCGGGCACCGGAGCGGGGTCGACGACATCGTCGCGAGCTCCCGGATCGACGTGAACGGGCAGGTTTTGAGCCATTGCGGCGCAGGCGAACGCAAAAAAGACGGCGACAATAGGCGCGGCCCGGAATGCTGGCATCGGTCGATTTTCCACAGCCGAACAAGAATTTCCGGCTCGTTATGGCCGATCGCGGCGACAATTGGTAGGGTCGGCGCACGGATTTGGGGGCATAGACCGGCTTGCAGACGTTTGACGATGTCGAACTCGCTGGCGCATTGGCCGCACAGCCGGGCTGGTCCCGGCATGTAGCCAATGCTGCGCTTGAGCGTGCCCGCAAAACCGGCGTCGACGTCATCGACGTGCTCGAGGGCGTCACCCCAAACGATCGAGAGTTGCCCTACCGAGAGATGGCCCGGCTTTTGGGGCTTCAATATTTCAGCGACGTCCGCCCATTTCTTGTCCCGTTGGACGCGCGCATCGACATTGATCGGTTCGCCGGGATCAGGTCGGCTCGGGGCGAAGTCGAGGGACGCGAGGTGCTTTTCCTTACCCCGCGCTTCGAGCACGTCAAAGCGCTGGCCCGCCGCATCGGCGACGATCCGAGCCTGCGCGATCATCTTGGCATCGTTTCGCCGGCAACACTCGAAACCGGCGTGGCGGCGGCCAATTCCGAGGTTCTGACCGCCAACGCCGTTCAGCGCCTGGCTCACCGATATCCTCTTGCCAGCGCCCATCTCGATCTGCCGCTATGGGTTCGCGTCGGCTTTGTCAGCGCGGTTGCTGCGATTGTTTTGATCTCGTTACTGCCAGGCTTTTTTCTGCAGCCGTTCTTTCTCGGCGTCGTTTCCCTGACGCTGGCGGCCCCTTCGTTTTTCAGGCTTTGGGCTGCATTCACCTTTGGCCGCAACAGCCCGCTCGTTCCGCAAAAACTTTTGGGCGACGATCAATTGCCGATCTATACGGTGCTGATCCCGCTTCGGAACGAAGCGCATATGGTGCCGCAGATCGCCCAGGCCATGCGCCGCTTGGATTATCCCACCGAGAAACTCGACATCAAATTCGTCGTCGAAAGCGCCAGCCCGCAAACGGCGGGGGCGGTCCGCGCTGTTCTGGGTGACCCGCGATTTTCCCTTATTGTCGTGCCGAGGCACAAGCCCTACACCAAGCCAAAGGCACTCAACTTCGCCCTGCCTCTGGCGAGGGGTGAACATGTCGTGGTGTTCGACGCCGAGGACCTGCCCGACCCTGGCCAGTTGCGGGCAGCCGCGAGCCTTTTTGCCGCCGATGCCACCCTCCAATGCCTGCAGGGAGAACTGGTGATCGCCAACGCATCGCGCAATTGGATCACCCGAATGTTCGCGGCCGAATATGCCGGCCATTTCGGTGTCCTGCTGCCAGCCATCGGGAGAGCTGGCTTTCCGGTGCCACTGGGCGGCACCTCCAATCACTTCCGCACCCAGACCCTGCGCGATATCGGAGCCTGGGACGCATTCAACGTGACCGAGGACGCCGATCTGGGTATCCGTATGGCCCGTTTGGGTTTGCGCGTCGAAAGCCTGGCCACCGCGACCTGGGAGGAAGCGCCCGAGAGTGCGGGAAACTGGATTCGCCAGCGCTCACGATGGATCAAGGGATGGATGCAGACGCTGATCGTCCATTCCGCCCGGCCCCGGAAGCTCTTGGCGGTTCTGGGATGGGCCAGCCTCCTCGCCTTCTACGTGTTTGTGGGCGGAATGGTCCTCTCCTTGACGGTACATGGGCTGTTTCTGATGACGACGCTGGCACGGCTGGCGCACGAATTTGTCGTCCTGGGTGCTCCCCAGGCCTGGACGGTGGCGGGACTTGGCGCGTTGCTCTTGGGCTATTGCGGTGCCGGGGCAATCAGCGCAATCGGGCTGGACCGGATCGGGCGGCCAGATCTCTATCGTACGCTCCTGGGCATTCCCCTCTATTGGCTGCTCGCCTGGTATGCGGTGATCCTTGCCTGCGGCGAGTTGATCACAAAGCCCTACCATTGGTCCAAAACAGAGCATCGAGGGCTTGGCAGCACGCTGCCCGCAGGTACGGCAATTCGGGTGCCGTCAGGCAAGATCCTGCCTCAGCGTACGCAGACATCCCGGTAGCTGGGATGCTGGATAACGGACACAATGCGCGGGACGAAATCAGCCCTCCTCGATTATTTGATTGAACGGGAGGGCGATTTGGACCAGATTCTCGGCCTTCGGAGTGAGTTTGGGACAAGAGTTCTTTATCGATAAGAAGGTCGACGCTGAAATGCGCACACCGGGTCTTTCCGATCGCGCAGTGGCTCTCGCGATTGCGGGCAGCATAGGTCTGCTGCTCTCGATCGGGCTCGCCATGTCCTTGTTTCTGCGCTATATTTCTGCATCGGCGCTTATTGCCCTGACAATCTATGCTGTGGGGGTGATGGCCTTGATCGTCCTCACCGCCGGCCGTGCACGGTTCTGGGCCATCTGGCCTGTGCGCCTGCTTCTCCCTCTGCCCGCGTCGCTGTTTATCTGGTGGATTCTTTCGCTTTTCGGGCTTTAGCGCGAAACCCGGTGAGCGTTGACTGAATGGCACGGGCCGCACGCCAAAGAGCCGGTGTCTGCTTGATCTTCCGTTTGACGGCGCGGGCGGAGCGTAGGATCGGTGCTGCCAATCGGCCTTTTGCGGATACGGGGACGATGATGTCGAAAACCGTTTCCCGGTGGGTCCAATCGGTTTTGTAGTCGAAATCACCCAACCCCATATCGAACCCGGTGATACCGTCAGCGCGCAATTTGTCGACCAGTAGTGACAGCGTGACGCCCATCAGCGAATAGCGCGAAGCGTCGCCGTAGTCGGTGGAGTTGATGTATTGCGAGTAGTGATGGGGACCGTATGTGCCGATGCTGGTGGCAACGATCTGGTCGCCGGCATAGAGTCCGTGCAAGCTGATGGCCGGGCGCGGATCGCCAAGACCGGCGATGGCGAGGCTTCGGAAGAAACGGCGAAAGGCCGGGCCAGCGAAGATGTTTTCCACTCCCATCTGTTCGAACCGCCTGCTGCGCTGGTCGAGGAAAACGGAAAGGATTTCATCCACGTCGGCTTCGGTGACAGCTCGGCGCAATTCTACGGCGCCGAATCCTTCCTCAAGGCGACGCTGGGAGCGGCGAATGTTGGTGCGCCGCTTGTGCGGCAGGGAGTGCTCGATATAGGGGGCATCGCCCGGGATCAGCTCGTTAACATAGAAATTGTCCGGAGCCGGGCTGCCGCCCAGAGTGGCTAGGGGATTGGGCATTGCGCCCATTTGGGAAGCGACACAGTGGAAATTAACGATGTCGGCCGGCAAGTCCGCAAGGCACTTGGTGAGGGTTTCCACGTTCAGCGCATCAGCGTAGTCCGGGTCGAAAACCAGGCCATCTCCATTGGAAATCGGCATACCGATGATCTGGGCGACGCGGACGCCGAGACGGCTGACGATTTCAAAGGGAAGGATGGCGATGGGTCGCTGACCTTCCGAAAGCATCATAACCGCGATTTGCTCGCGCGGGGAAAAGTCAGCATCAAGGTAGGCCTTGATCCAATCGAAGCGCTGATAAGGGGTAAAAACGCCGCGGGCCTCCAGCTCGCGCCAAGCCGGTTCGATGGCGGCGAGACTGTCGTGGATCCGCATGTCAAGGTAGGCGCCGCCCGGCTGGACGACATGACTGAGTTTGTCGAAATCGGTAGCCGCCGGCATCGCCATGGACTGGACTTCCTCTGGTGGCGTGGTGGCGACACTATTGTGGGAAAACCCTAGGAAAGGCTGAATTTGAGCGGACCTGAAGGCCGGAACGTGGCTGATGGTCAATCAAATCTAAACGGCCCGGGCGTCCGCCCGAGCCGTTGCAACGCGTTGAAATTACAGCACTTCGACGAGTTCGACGTCGAACACCAGATCTTTTCCGGCGAGCGGATGATTGGCATCGACGGTGATGGCGTTTTCGGTGGTGTCAACGACCGTAAGGGTCATGGCGCGGCCATCGGCACCGGTCGCCTGGAGGCGGGCACCGACGGAAGTGTCCACGCCATCAGGGATTTGCGAGCGGGGAACGGACTGCACGCCCTCAGGTCGATGGGGGCCGTAGGCCGCGTCGGCGGGAATGGTAACGGTCTGCTTGTCGCCGACATTCATGCCCTGCACCTGCTCGTCCAGGCCCTGGATGATCTGGCCCGATCCGAGAGTAAATTCAAGGGGATCACGGCCATCGGAACTGTCGAAACGGGTGCCGTCGGTGAGCCGTCCGGTGTAATGGATGCGCACAGTGTCCCCGTGCTTTGCCTGGGTCATTCTGTGTCCTTTTTTCGCTGGTGTTTACGCGGGGGCCGGACGCCTGAGCGCCGCGAAGTGGCCCGGCGAGGTGTCCGCTGCCTTGCTATGCGGACCTGGTGGCAATGTAAGGGCCATGGCCCGGATGTAAACCGCACATTGCCAATATATGAGTTGAGATCAGAGTTGATCGGAAAGAATGGCGAGTCCAGCCGGCGTTTGCTGCAGCGCTTGTGCGAAATCAGTATTTAGCCGTCGCATCGGAGGCGGGAAACGTCTCGTCGGCTGCCTCGTCGGTCTCGTCCCAACCGCTCTTGTCGTCGCGGGTCGACTCTCCGCCCGCGTCACGAACCTGAACTTTCGATCCCTTGGGTCCGGGCGCGGTGCCCTTGTCGAAAGCAGCCGCCCTGTCCTTTTTCTTGTCCGTCATTTCCGGTGCTCCATTGCCGTTTACTTCGATAACGGAGCTGGCCGTGCCCGGTTGCAGGGAACCGGTATCGGACGAGCGGATTCTGTCTTAAGATCAGACGGTGCAGGCAAGGACATGGCGGACAAGAAGGCTCCGGCGACCACCGACAGGTTGCGGCGCGATATTGACAGCGGCGAGACCGGGGACAAGGCGGATTGGCCCGATCCGGCGGCTGCGCCGCTGGGGACCGATGACGAGGCTTCGGGCAATCCGCCCGATGCGGCGCAGGTGCGGCAGGCCAGACCCGATACCAACGTTCAAACGCCGCTGGGCTCTTCGGGCGGGGCGGCGTTGACCTATGTTGCGCTGGCCATCGGCCTTTTGATCGTCATTGCGGCGCTGGTCATCTGGGCCTTGAGCTAGACCAGCTCCACTCGCCGTCCCCTAATAGCGGTGCGGCGCGATCGAGCGAGAGAGGGCTGCGGGAAAAGCGCAAGGGACTCCTCAGACCGGGAATGCCCTCCGGATCGATGCGCAGGGCGCGGGCGGCAATTTGCGGATCGGATAGGGCCTCGGCCACCGTGTTGATGGGGCCGCAAGGGACACCGGCGGCTTCCAGTTCAGCGATCAGATCGGACTTGCTGTGGGCTGATGTGGCGGCGGCGATGGCGGCGCAGACCGCTTCGCGATTGGCGACCCGCCCGGGGTTGGTCCTGGCGCGCGGGTCGGAGGCGAGATCGGAAAGCTCCAATGCTTTACAGAGCGAGGCGAACTGGCGGTCATTGCCGCAGGCGATGATGACGTGGCCATCCGAGGCGGGAAAGACCTGATAGGGGACGATGTTCGGGTGGGCATTGCCGAGCCGGGTGGGGCTGGTGCCCGAGACGAGGTAATTCATCGCCTGATTAGCAAGAACGGCAACGCCGACATCGAGGAGCGAAATGTCGATCTGTTGTCCCCTGCCCGACCGCTCGCGCTCGGCCAAGGCGGCCTGGACACCGATGGCGCCGTAAAGGCCGGTGAAAACGTCGATCCAGGCAACGCCAACCTTTTGCGGTTCGCCATCCGGCGCGCCGGTCAAATCCATGACGCCGCTCATCCCCTGGATCAGGAAATCATAACCTGGCTGGGCGGCGCGGGGGCCGGTTTGGCCGAAGCCGGTAATGGAGCAATAAACGAGGCGCGGGTTGAAGGCGAAGAGGGTTGGATAATCGAGCCCATAGCGGGCGAGGCCGCCGAGCTTGAAGTTTTCGACCAGCACGTCGGCTTCGGCAATCAGAGCCTTGAGCCGCTCAAGCTCGTCGGGGTCGTTGAAGTCGCAAACCACCGACCGCTTGGAGCGGTTGGCGGCGTGGAAATAGGCGGCGACGGTTTCGGTGCCGCCCTGCCCGTCATCGCGTTCGATAAAGGGTGGCCCCCAATAGCGGGTATCGTCGCCCTGGGGGCTCTCGACCTTGATGACCTCGGCACCGAGATCAGCGAGCGTCTGGCCGAGCCAGGGACCGGCGAGAATGCGGGCCAGTTCGACGACGCGGAGGCCGGCGAGCGGGGGTTTGCTTGGCGGCGTGGGTTGGGTTCCCATCGGCGTGGTCAGCCCTCGGCTCGCGCTGCGCTGGCTTCCGGGAACAAATCCCGCAATGACAATGGAGCGGTTGGGGACCCGCCGAACTTCGGCATAGTCAGAAAAACGCCTGGTGGCCGGTTTGGGCGCGGCCCAGGATCAGGGCGTGGACGTCGTGAGTGCCCTCATAGGTGTTGACGGTCTCAAGGTTCTGGGCATGGCGCATGACGTGGTATTCGATCTGGATGCCGTTGCCGCCATGCATGTCCCGGGCCTGACGGGCTATATCGAGGGCCTTGCCGCAATTGTTGCGCTTGACGATGGAGATCATTTCCGGAGCCATGCGATCTTCATCCATGAGGCGGCCGACCCGCAAGGAAGCCTGCAAACCCAGCGCGATCTCGGTCTGCATGTCGGCGAGCTTTTTCTGGAAGAGCTGGGTGGCGGCCAGCGGACGGTCGAACTGGGTGCGGTCGAGCCCATATTGACGGGCACGGTGCCAACAATCCTCGGCCGCACCCATGGCGCCCCAGGAAATGCCGAAGCGGGCGCGGTTGAGGCAGCCGAACGGACCGCTCATGCCTTCGGCATTGGGAAGCAGCGCATCCTCGGGCACTTCGACGCCGTCCATGACGATCTCGCCGGTGACCGATGCACGCAGGGAAAGCTTGCCGCCGATCTTTGGGGCCGAAAGGCCCCGAGTGCCCTTTTCAAGGACAAAGCCGCGGACCTTGCCGCCATGAGCGGCGGATTTGGCCCAGACGACGAAGACATCGGCGATGGGAGAATTGGAAATCCAGGTCTTGGACCCTGAAAGACGATAGCCGCCATCGATCTTTTCGGCGCGGGTCTTCATGGAGGCGGGGTCCGAACCGGCATCGGGCTCGGTCAAACCAAAGCAGCCGATCCATTCGCCGCTGGCGAGCCTGTGGAGATATTTGCGGCGCTGGTCTTCGGTGCCATAGGCGTGAATGGGATACATGACGAGCGAGGATTGGACGCTCATCATGGAGCGGTAACCGGAATCGATGCGCTCGATCTCGCGGGCAATCAGCCCATAGGCGACATAGGACGCGCCTAGGCCGCCGAACTCTTCGGGTATGGTGGCACCGAGCAGCCCGGCGGCGCCGAAATCGGCAAAGATAGTGGGATCGACGCGTTCCTCGAGATAATCGTCCTGGACGCGGGGGGCGAGCTTATCGGCAGCAAAGGCGGCGGCGGACTCCCTTATCATGCGCTCTTCGGGAGAAAGCTGATCCTCGAGCAGGAAGGGATCCGACCACACGAAACCGCCGCTGTTGTTGCCCATTGTTCCTCCCCGGCAAATCAAATGCGTTAAAGCAAGAATAGCCTCTGCACGAAGCGGGAAAAACAGGGAAATTTCGGCAGATCGCCTAAGGAAAATGACGATTTGAGGGATCTATGTGGCGGATGAGCGATTTTTTGCGCGGGGTAGCAAGAGCCGGAGGAACGAGGGTTCGTCCGGCTCTTGGACATCAGACCGGGCCGGTGCTGCCGACGGGCCAGACGCTGCGGAGCTTTTCGCCGGCCAGGATGCGGGCGCGGCAGCTTGCTTCGGCCTTGCCGTTCTCATCGGCGGCATCGGCGATGGTCTTGACCAGTTCGCGCGGGATGACGACGACGCCGCTGATATCGCCGAAGATCACGTCGCCGGGCCGGACGCGTACGCCATCGATATCAAGATCGATATGCGCCTTGGCCGGCTCCATGCGCCCCGACACCCCGACCGGGCTCGTGCCGCGGGCAAAGAGCGGATAATCGAGATGGCGCACCTCGGCCAGATCGCGGACCGTGCCATGGACGACCGTGGCGGCTGCGCCCGCCATCTTGGCGCCGGTGGACATCAATTCACCGGTGCCCGAGCCCTCCGCGCAGGAGGAATCCACCATCATGATGCCGCCCTTGACCGCCCCGTCGATAGCGCCGTGATAGACGTCCTGGGGCTGGCCGACGCGGGTGCTGGGCTCATAAAGCACAGTGACGGCGGGGCCGCAGACCACCTGGCCGGGAGCCAGGGCCCCAAAAAGGGAGATGCCCTTGAGGTGGCCATAAGCGCCGTGCTTATCCATCACGTCATGGATGTCGCCCGAATACCATTTCGATAGCCGCTCGATCGAGTTCCAATCGGTGTCGGCGTAGTCGTAAGTCATAGTCTCTTTCCCTGAAAATACGGCATTACCAGGCGGTGAAGCCGCCATCGACCACCACGTTGGAGCCCGTCATGTAAGAGGAGGCGTCCGAAAGCAGGAAGCGCACGACCCCGTTGTACTCGTCGATCTCGGCCTGACGGCCCATGGGGACGCGTTCGAGGAAGGCGTCGATGAATTCCTTGTCGAAGCTGGCTGTTTTCACCCCGCCGAAGGAAATGAGATTGACGCGCACCTTCTTGGGCGCCCAATAGGTGCCCAGATAGCGGGTGAAATTGACCAGGCCGGACTTGGACGCGGCGTAGGACGCGGCCTTGATGAAGGGCACGCCATCGCGCTTTTCACGATAGGCATAGAGGGCCTGATTGGGCGAGACCATGCCGTAGATCGAGCCTACATTGATGATCGAGCCGCGCTGTTCGGCGGCCATGACGCTGCCGACCACCTGGCTGGTGAGCATCACCCCTGTTAGATTGGTTTCGATGATCTCGTCCCAGTAATGCTGAGGATAGACCTCGAAGGGGGCGTTCTGTTCGGCCGAGCCGTCGGGCTTGGAATCGATGCCGGCATTGTTGACCAGCCCGTGCGGGGCGCCCCAATCGGAAACGAGTTTTTGGGTGGCGGCGGTGAGTGCCGCCTTGTCGGTAACGCTCGCCTCATAGACGCGGATGTTGCCTGCAACGCCGGGGAACTTGTCGGCGAGTTGTTCGTCGGAGAACGGACGGCGCGAGAAGATGGCTACCTTGGCGCCCGCTTCGGCGAGGGATTTGGAAAATTGGGTGCCCAACTGGCCCAAGCCGCCGGTGACGACGATGACGCGGCCTTCTACTGAAAATGGATCATGCATTGAAAAGCTTATCCTATGTGGAGGAGGAGATATCGGGCTGCCGGGACTGGGGCCGACGCCGTGAAACGATGCGGATGAGCGTCCGCACGAGCGGGATCAAAATGACGGCACAGACGATTACGCCGAGCCCGGCTGCAACGGGCCGACTGAAAAAGCCCAGAAGATTGCCGTCGGCGATCTGCATCGACATGATGAAGTTGCGCTCAAGGATGGGGCCGAGCACCAACCCTAAAATGACCGGCGCAAGCGGGAACCGGTTTGCCTCCAGCACATAGGCCACCAGCCCGGCGGCCAGCATCACGCCGATATCGAACAGGGTGTTGTTGATGGCAAACGAGCCCACCACGCAGAACACCAGAATGGTCGGGACGATCAGGCTACGCGGAATGGAGAGCACATAGCGGGCGCCCTTAATGGCAAAATAGCCGATGGGAAGGAGCAAAAGATTGGCCAGGCCAAAGGTGAGGATCACGGCCGTCAGCATTGTGGGGTTATCCACGAAGAGCTGAGGGCCGGGATTGAGCCCCTTCATGAACAGGACGCCGATGGCAATGGCGGTCACCGCATCGCCGGGAATGCCGAAGACCAGTGCCGGCACCCATGCGCTGGAGAGGCCGGCGTTGTTCGAGGAACTGGCTTCGACCAATCCTTCTTCATGACCCGTGCCGAACTTTTCGGGGGTCTTCGAGAAGCGCTTGCTCATGCCATAGGAGATCCAGGCGGCCAGATCGCCTCCAATGCCGGGAAGTGCACCCACCGCTGAACCTAACACGGATCCCCGTATGAAACTCCACGGATATTTGCGGAACATGCCCCACACGCCGGCAAAGGAATTGCTCCAGAAACTCCCCTTTTCGGGAACGGGCGGAATTGTGCCTGCCGCCGAAAGGCCCCGGAGCAGTTCGGCAAAGGCGAACATGCCGATCATAGTGGGGATGAAGCTCACCCCGCCGTAAAGGTCGATGACCCCGAAGGTAAAGCGCGGCTGACCTGAGGTGACATCGAGCCCGACCGTACTGATGAGCAGACCCAGACACAGCGAGAACAAGCCGCGTGCCGGGGCGTTGGTGCTCACCAGAGCCGAGGTCAAGAGCCCCAGCAGAGCCATCCAGAAGAACTCGAAGCTCGAAAAGCTCAACGAGGCGCGCGCCAGGATGGGCGCGCTGAGGAGCAGGACCGCCGCGCCCACCAAACCGCCTGCCGCCGAAAAGACGATGCCGATGCCCATCGCCAGTTGCGCCTTGCCTTTGAGGTTGAGCGCGTACGCTTCTTCGACATACGCCGCCGAGGCCGGCGTTCCGGGGATACGCAGCAGCACGCCGGGGATATCGCCAGCGGTGATGGCCATGGCCGTCGTGGCCACGATGGCCGCGATGGCAGCGACCGGGTCCATGTAATAGGTCAGCGGGATCAGCAGCGCCGTTGCCATGGTGGCGCTGAGGCCGGGTATCGCGCCGATGAAAAGGCCATAGATGGAGGCCAGCAGCACGACGATGAGCACTTGGGGCTGAACGATGACCCACAGCGCGGAGACCAGAACGTCAAAACTCATGGGGTTAACCGAGGAATGTCAGAGGGCCGGCGGGCAAGGGCACGTAAAGCAGCCGCTTGAAGGTGAAATAGGCGGCCAGTACCACCACCAGCGCGACGGGCACGGCCGCCACAAGCCGGGCGCCCATGAGCAGCATGAGCGGAACCGCGTATAAAAGTCCGAAGATGGGGAAGCCAATGACCGGCATGAGAGCGATGCCGAGCACCACCCCGAGGATGGACCACGCCGCAGTTATCAGCGCCCGCGGCCGGCCTTTCCACACAGAAACATCCACGAGCGGCACGCCGCCGGCAGCGCGCAGGCCACCGATGAAAACGGCCACCCCACACGCGGCCATGAGCAGGCCCAGCAGAATAGGCATCAAAGAAGGACCAAATGTCGTCCCCGGCACCGATGGGATCTGCTGGCCCTGCCAGATCACGAAAAGGGCAAGGAGCACCAATGCGGCACCAACAATGCGGTCATCGAAACGCATGGCGCTCCTCCCTTTCGAGCCTTACTGCGCCAGGCCGACGGCCTGCATGGCGCTCACCAGATCGTCGCGCGAACGCATCACGGTCTGGGTGAAGGTTTCCGCATCCTGATAGGCGACCGAGAAGCCCCGCGATTCCATCATGGCGATGAACTCTTCGTCCTGGGTGATCTCGGCCAGAGCGTCGGAGACCTTGGTCACCACTTCCTCGGGAAGGCCTGCCGGACCTGCTACACCGCGGAAGGGCAGCGGCGACCAATCCACGCCCAATGCCTCCTCGACGGTAGGGATGTCGGGGTAGAGCGAGCTGCGTTCATCGGCCATCAGCATCAGGGTTTTCGCTTCACCCGCATCGACCAGCGATTGCGCCTCAGCCGGAGAGGTGGAGACGATGGCGATCGCGTTCGCGGCAAGCTGCTGCATTGCAGGAGCCGAACCGTCGGAGGCGACCCAGGGGCCTGCTTGCGGGTCGATCTCCAGCCGGTTGAGCAAACCGGCCCATGCCAGATGGCTCAAGCCGCCCTGGTTGGCGCCGGACGCCTTGAGCTGGCCGGGATTGGCCTCGACGGCGTCGATCAGGTCCTGCGCGTTCTCATAGGGCGCATCGGCCCTGACATTGATGCCGATGGCATCGGCATTGAAGCGGCCCAGCAAGGTGAAATTCTCGGGCGCGGCTCCGGGCAGGCCCTGAGCTTCGAACATCGTGGTCTCGATGGTGATCACCCCGAGGGTGTAACCATCGGGCGCAGAATTGGCGATGGTGATGTGCCCCACAAGACCGCCGCCGCCGGTGCGATTGACGACGTTGAACGGCTGGCCGAAGCGTTCCTCGAGTTCCTGTGCCACCGCACGCGCCGTAGCGTCGGTGCCGCCGCCGGCGGCCCAGGGCACGATAACCGTGACCGCGCGCTCGGGCCATTCCGCCAAGGCCTGGCCGGCCGTTGCGAAGGCGCCGCCAAAGAACAAGGAAGCGGCAACCGCTGCTTTGAAAGCTTTCATCGAAAAATTCCTCCCAAGCTGCCCAGGCTGGCGCGCAGCAATCGAATTTTAAGGATCAGCCAGCGGCAATGGCTATCTCATGACATAAGTCATATGTCAACTCTTGTCACAGGACCCTGCTCCTCTTATGAGAGACTGGATAGCTCCGGATTCGAAGGCCCTCAGATGAATGCGCAAACACGGGACAAGCGGCACACGGCGATCGCCGCGGCGGTCGAGGAACGCATTTTGGGCGGCGAGCTGCCGGTCGGCGAAAAGCTGCCTTCAGAGAGCGAGCTTGCTCGCGAGTTCGGCGTTTCCACGCGAACCGTGCGCGAGGCCGTGCAGATTCTCGAGACCAAGGGGCTGGTTCGGCGTCGACATGGGGAACGCACCTCGGTGGTGCGGGCCGATGTGGGGGAATTCCTCGAAACGCTGGCGGTAACCGTTCGGCAGTTGCTGCGGACCAATCCCCGATATCTGATGGAGGTCATGATCGTTCGCCGCATGATCGAATCCGATGTGATCGACCTCCTTCTTTCGGGCGGCAATCTCGACCTATCCAAGGCCGAAGCCGCGTTGGCGGACATGCGGCGGGCGGGAGACATGAAGGACTATGCGCGCTTTACCGAAGCCGACGCCGCATTCCATCAGGCCCTTGTGGATGCTGCTGGCAATGGAGTTCTGTCGATCGTCTACAACAATCTCCATGGCCTGGTGACCGAAGTGATCCGGGTGACGTCGAGCGTTCCCACCAAGTCTTATGATGCGGCTTATGCCGAGCATGTGGATATCTACAACAAGATCCGGGCGGGCGACCTCGATCGGGCGAAGTCGCTGATGCGGGCGCATATCAACAACAGTGCCGAATACCTCAAGGTGGCGATCGAAAAGAGCAAGGCGGAAGACCGGACCTGATCGGGCTAGCCGTCGGGGCTGAAGGCGGGGGCGTTGCGTAGGCTCAGGGCGCTTTTCTGCATGGCCTCGATCAGCGCAGCCATGCCCTCGGCGGCGGCTTCGGCATCGCCTTTAATGAATTCGTCCATGACCTGGCGATGAGCGGCAACCGAGGTTTCCAGGCCCGTATCGGCGAAAAAGCGATACCAGAAGCGGCGCGAGTGGGACTGGAGCGGGCGCAGGGTGGCGGCCAGATAGGGATTGGGGCACGCATTGCCCATGGCGGTATCGAACGCCTTGTCTGCCTCAAGGAAAGCGCCGGTTTCACGGCGCGCGAGGGCGCGATCCATTGCTTCTCGGCACTCTTCGACGCGGCGGCGCTGCGGACCGGTGGCAAAGCGGGTGGAGAGCAGGGCCAGGCGCGGTTCGAGAACGCGGCGCACTTCGAGGACGTTGGAAAAATCGTCGGGGCGGATTTCGGCGATGCGGATGCCGGCACGGGGGCGGATTTCCACGAGGCCTTCCAGTGATAGGCGCTGGAGCGCCTCGCGGGCCGGCGTGCGGCCGACCCCTGAAAGCTCGATGATCGCTGCTTCGCTGACCACGGCGCCGGGCTCGATCTCGAGCATGATGATCTTGCGCTCAAGGGCGAGATAGGCGGTCTGGGATTGGCTTTCCGGGGTGTGCCGCATGGGAAAATCTAAAGCTTGTTGGGCCAGGTGTCGGCGATCTTGTAACCGCCCGGCCAGGGATCGGAAGGATCGAGCATGTCCTGGCGCGTTCCTGTAACCCAGGCGCGGCCGGTAATCGAGGGAATGATGGCGGGCTTGTCCCCAACCATAGTGTCGCGCTCGATGCGGCAATCGAAGCGGGAATCGATGATCGAACGGCCGATGAAGCGGTCCCCTACCCCCAGTCGGCCACGGGCCTTCAGCACCGCCATGCGGGCCGAGCAGCCAGTGCCGGTGGGGGACCGGTCGATCTTGCCCGGCTGGATGACCACGGCGCTCTTGCCGCTCATCGCGCCCTCCTCGGCGCCCAGCGGCCCAGCGATCTGGCAGAAGGAGATGTGGCTCCAGTCGGGGTTTTCGGGATGCGTGAAGCCGAGCTGCTCATTGGCGGCGCGGGTGATCTTTACGCCGAGAGCGGAAATCTCGCGCGCTTCGTCGGGAGTGAGGGCAAGGCCGAGCGCCTGGGCATCGACGATCACGAAGCTGTCGCCGCCATAGGCGGTGTCCACGGTGAGGGTGCCGATGCCCTCCACTTCGATCTGGACGTCGAGCCGGTCGGCAAAGCTCGGGACATTGTGAACCGTGATCTTTTCGGCCTTGCCATTGGCGCATTGGGCGACGATCTCGACAAGGCCGCCCGGCGCTTCGAGCACCATGCGGGTTTCCGGTTCGGTCATCTCGATGATGCCGGTATCGAGCAGCACGGTGGCGACGCAAATCGAGTTCGACCCGCTCATGGGCGGGGTGTCTTCGGGCTCCATGATGATCCAGCCCATCCGGGCGCGCGGGTCCCTGGGGGGCACGAGCAGGTTGATGTGGCGGAAGACGCCGCCGCGCGGCTCGTTGAGGACGAAATTGCGCAAGGTCTGATCGCGGGCGATCCAGCGCGATTGCTCCCAGAGGGTTTCGCCCGGCGGAGGCGCGACGCCGCCCACGATCACATCGCCAACTTCGCCTTCGGCGTGGCAGCCCACGATGTGGATGGTTTTGACCGAGCGCATCTAGATCACCTGAAAGCCGTGGGCGAAGGGGTCGCGGTCGTCGATGGTGATGGTGTTGAGGCCCGTCTGGCGCGCCCAGCCGCCAATCGAAGGGATGATGGCGGGATAGTTTCCGACAGTGGTTTCAGCCTCAACGCGGCCCTTGAACAGAGAGCCGATGATGCTCTCATGGACGAAATCATCGCCCGCCTTTAGCCTGCCCTTGGCTGCCCAATGGGCCATGCGCGCCGAGGTGCCGGTGCCGCAGGGAGAGCGGTCGATGGCCTTTTCGCCATAGAACACGGCGTTGCGGGCATGGGCGCCGGGCTCGCGGGGGGCGCCGGTCCAAAGGATGTGGCTCAACCCGTTGATTTCGGGGTGGAGCGGATGGACGAAGCTGTGGACCGCGTTGAGCGCGGCGCGCAATTGCGGGCTCCAGCGCAGGAGGTCACCGGCGGTCACATCGGCGATGTCGGAGAAATTTTCCTGCGGCTCGACGATGGCGTAGAAATTGCCGCCATAGGCGACATCCACGGTGATAGACCCCAGGCCGGGGCAATCGACGGTGAGGCCTTCGGCATAGAGGAAGGACGGGACATTGGTGATGCGGACTTCCTCCACATATTGCCCCTCCTGCCGGTAATGGGCGACCACCAGGCCGGCGGGGGTTTCGAGCCTGAGCACGCCAGGCTCGCGCGGATTGACCAGCCCGTTCTCGATGGCCATGGTCACCGTGCCGATGGTGCCGTGGCCGCACATGGCGAGACACCCCGACGTTTCGATGAAGAGGATGGCGATGTCGCAATCGGGGCGCGAGGACGGATAAAGGATCGAGCCCGACATCATGTCGTGGCCGCGCGGCTCGAACATCAGACCGGTGCGGATCCAGTCATACTCGGCCTGGAAATGGGCGCGGCGCTCGAGCATGGTCGTGCCATTGAGTTCAGGGCCGCCGCCGGCAACGAGCCGGACGGGATTGCCGCAGGTGTGGCCATCGATGCAGAAGAAGCTGTTGCGCGCCATTTATATCCTCGAAAACGCGAAGCGCTGGGGGCGGAAGGGGGAGAGATCAATCGCTGGTGTTTCCCGGTCCAGCAATTGGGTGACCAGCCGCGCGGTGCCCGCCGATTGGGTGAGGCCGAGATGGCCGTGGCCGAAGGCATAGACGATGTCGTGGCTGGCGCTTGAGACGCCGATCGCCGGCAGGCTGTCGGGCAGCGAGGGACGATAGCCCATCCATTGGCGGCCGCCTTCGGTCTTGAGATCGGGGAGGAAGGCCTTGGCTTTCTTGAGCATCGCGTCTGCGCGGGCGTAGTTGGGTGGCAGTTTGAGGCCGCCCAGCTCCACCGCGCCGCCGATGCGGATGCCCGTCGAGAGCGGAGAAACCACGAAGCCGTGACCGCCGAAGATCAACTGGCGGCGCAGCGTTATGGCATCGGGCGGCAGGGTGGTGTTGTAGCCACGCTCGGTTTCGAGCGGGATGCGATCGCCCAACTGGGCGGCGAGCGTTTTGGACCACGCGCCGCCGCAGATGACGACCTGGCGGGCGATGATTGTGCGGCCATCCTCCAGCGTCAGCACAGTACCGTTCTCGGTGGGGCGCAGCGCCGCGACGGCGCCGAGCGCGAATTGGGTGCCGCGCTGGTGCCCCGCTGTGGCCAGGGCGCAGGTGTAGGAATAGGGATCGTCCACCATGCGCCATTGCGGCACATAGGTGCCGGCGACGAAGCGGTCGGAAAGCCCCGGCTGCTGCTCGGCGAGCGCGCCGCCGCGCACATGCTCGAAACCGATGCCGTGCTTTTCTCGCTCGGCCCAGCCAGGGAGCGAAGCCTTGAACTCGGCTTCGCTTTCATAAAGTTCGAGCGAGCCGATGGTCTGGACCTTGCCAGCGATGCCCGCCTCGGAGACCAGCCAGTCGGTGGCCGCTTGCGAGACGCGCATCATCTCGGCCTGGGCGCGGATCGAGGATTCGATCTTGTCGGGCCAGCCGGCGCGCCAGAAGCGCATCAGCCAGGGGGTGATCTGCGGCAGGTAGCGCGGCGGGATGGAGAGGGGCCCCAAGGGATCTGCGAGCCATTTGGGCACTTTGGCCAGCATGCCCTTGGTGGCAAGCGGGATGATATCGGAAAAGGCGAAGGCGCCGGCATTGCCGGCACTGGTTTCCTCGGCAACGCCCTTGCGGTCGATGACCAGCACCGACCGCCCCGCTGCCTGCAGCGCAAAGGCCGTGGATGCGCCGATGACGCCGGCGCCCACGACCACAACGTCGGCGGAAGGGGGAAGCGTTTCGAGATGAGGAGGAGTTGGGAAGGTGGTCATGGCAGGCTCATATCGTCTGGTCTGTTCGGACCTACTCCCCAAGGTAAGCTTGAACAATCGACTTGTCCTCGCGCAATCGCGATGCATCGTCCTGCATGCGGATCTTTCCGCTTTCGAGGACGTAGCCGTAATGGGCGAGCTTGAGGGCAAGGCGGGCGTTCTGTTCGACGAGAAGGATGGTGGTTCCCGCCTCGTTGAGGCGTTTGACGATGCCCATGGTTTCCAGAACCAGCTTGGGCGCGAGGCCCATTGAAGGTTCATCGAGCAGCAGGACGCGAGGGCCGTGCATCAGGGCGCGGCCGATGGCCAGCATCTGCTGCTCGCCGCCCGAGAGCAGCGAACCATCGCCGTTCTGGCGCTTTTCGAGAATCGGGAAAAGATCGAACACCTCGCGCATGCGCTTTTTGCGCAAGGCGGGATCCTTGACGGTGAAGGCACCCAGTTCGAGGTTTTCCCTCACCGAAAGTCCGCGCAGCACGTGCCGGCCTTCGGGGACGTGGACGAGCCCGGTGCGGGCGATGTCATGGGCGTTCTTTCTGGTGATGTCCTCGCCCATGAATTCCACGTTTCCGGCGCTGGCGCGGACGAGGCCGGAGATGGTCTTGAGGGTGGTCGACTTGCCTGCCCCGTTGGCGCCAAGGAGGGTGACGATCTGGCCCTCGCGGACCTCGAGATCGATGCCTTCGAGCGCGCGGATGCGGCCATAGCCGGCTTCGAGCCCACTCAGTTTCAGAACGACGTTTGCGGACGCGGTCATAGCACCTCCTCGGCGTCTTCCTGGCCCAGATAGGCTTCGATGACCTTGGGGTCAGTCTGGATTTCGCGGGCGGTGCCCTCGGCGATCATCTTGCCGTGGTCGAGAACGCTGATGCGTTCGGAGATCTTCATAACGAGGCCGGTATCGTGCTCAATGAGCAGAACCGAAACGCCGCGCTCGCCGCGGATACGGCCGATCAATTCGATCAGCGCCGCCTTTTCTCCCGAATTGAGACCGGCGGCCGGTTCGTCAAGCAGGAGAAGCTTTGGCTGGGTTGCGAGCGCGCGGGCGATCTCGACCAGTCGCTGATGGCCATAGGCAAGCGTCGTGGCTTCCCGGCCGGCCTCATCGGCGATGCCGACAAATTTGAGGCAATCGAGGCAATAGTCGTAGATTTCCCTTTCCTCGCGGCGTTGCGAGGGCAGCCGCAGGACGGCGGCCAAGGCCCCGGCCCTGGTGCGGCAGTGCATGCCGCTCATGACGTTTTCCATGACCGTCATTTCGCGGAACAGGCGCACATTCTGGAAGGTGCGGGCGATGCCGGCCTGGGTAACCTGATGCGGCTTGAGCTTGAGCATATCCTGCCCCGCAAACATCACCCTGCCCTTTTGCGGTTTGTAAAAGCCGGTGATGGAATTGAAGAGCGAGGTCTTGCCCGCGCCGTTGGGGCCGATAAGGCTGACGATGGCATCGCTGGGAATTGCGAAATTGACGTCATCGAGAACGGTGTTGCCGGCAAAGGCCAGGGTGACGCCCGAAAGTTCGAGAAGGTTGTCCTGCGCCATGGTCAAGTCCTCCTTCCCGGCCAGATGCCCGAGGGGCGGAACAGCATGATGAGTAGCAGGCCCACCGCAAAGACCAGCAGGCGGAATTCGCCGAGATTGCGCAGCAATTCGGGGCCAAGAATGATGATGAAGGCGCCCAGGATGACGCCCGGTATCTTGCCCATGCCACCCAGGATGACGGCCATCAAAACGAGTACCGATTGCTCGAACGAGAAGCTTTCGGGCGAAATGGCGCCGAGATTGGTGGCAAAGAACGCGCCGCCGACCGCGCCGAAAATGGCGCCGATGACGTAAGCTGCGAGTTTGACCTGTACGCGGTTGATCCCCATGGCTTCGGCCGCGTCCTCGTCATGGCGGACATAGAGCCAGGCCCGCCCCAGGCGCGAATTGGCGAGCCGGAAGGACGCGATGACCGCCAGGGCGGCGAGGACAGCAAAGACATAGTAGTATTCGATGCCGGTATTAATGTGCCAGCCGAACAGCCAGGGGTCCTGAATGCCCGAGAGGCCGGTCGCGCGGCCGGTGATTTCGAGGTTGCGGGCCGAAAAGCGCACGATCTCGCCGAAACCCAAGGTCACGATGGCCAGATAATCCGAGCGCAGGCGCAGGGTGGGGCCGCCGATGATGACGCCGGCCAGCATGGCGGCGAGGATGGCGAAGGGAAAGGCCACCCAGAAGTTGAAGCCGAACTGGACGGTGAGGATACCGATGGTATAGGCGCCGACGGCGAAGAAGGCGGCATAGCCCAGGTCGAGCAGACCAGCATAGCCGACGACGATGTTCAGGCCCAAGCACAAAACGACATAGAGCAGCGCGTTGGTGAGGATCACCGTGCCATAGGGGCCGAAAATGCTCGGCGCGACGATCAGCAGAGCGAGGAGCGCGAGGCCCACGACCCAGCGTACGCGGGTATCCTGCAGGAACGGGCCGATACCATGGGCGGGGACAGCGGTTTGGGTCTGGTTGGACATCACATCCGCTCCTGTTCCGATTTGCCCAGCAGCCCGGTCGGCTTGAACACCAGCACCAGAATGAGGATGGCAAAGGAGAAGACGTCCTTCCAGGCGCTACCAACGCCGGGCAGGAGCGTGCCGAAGGATTCGAGAAGGCCCAGGATCAGCCCGCCCAGCATGGCGCCGGGGATGGACCCGATGCCGCCGATCACGGCAGCGGTGAAGGCCTTCAAACCGATCAGGAAACCCATGAAATACCAGATCGAGCCGTAATAGGCGCCGGCCATGGTGCCGGCGGCGGCGGCGAGCGCCGAGCCGATGAGGAAGGTGACGGCGATGATGCCGGACACGTTGATGCCCATGAGCTGGCACATGTCCTTGTCGATCGCCACGGCGCGCATGGCGCGGCCATATTGAGTGCGCGAGACAAAGAGTTCGAGCCCGATCATCAGGAACGCGGCGATGCCCACGAGGATCATCTGGTTGTAGGTTATGAAGAGGTTGCCCAGATTGACGCCGCCGAAGCCGAAATCGGAGCGGAAGGCGGTGTATTGCCCATGGGTGAGCGAGAGGACGGTGTTCTGGAGCACAAGCGAGACGGCAAGCGCGGTGATGAGGATGGACAAGCGCGGCGCGCGCAGCATCGGATGATAGGCGACGCGCTCGATGACCACTCCCAGGCAGCCCACGGCGATCATTGAAAAGAACATGGCGATCGCAACGCCGGTCCAGCCGGCTCCGACGATCCCCGAAATGGCGGAAAGCACCAGAAAGCCCACGAAACCGCCGACCATGTAAAGGTCGCCATGGGCGAAATTGAGCAGCTTGATGACCCCGAAGATCATCGTATAGCCCAGCGCAACAAGAGCGTAGAACGAACCCAGGACCAGCCCGTTCACGACCTGCTGCATCACGACATCGAACGCTGTCATGCGCGATCGTCTCCTTTTGGGCAATGCGGCAGGGAGCCGGCGCGCGAAATCCGCGCGCCGGACATGCGCATCAGCCGGTTGACCGGACTATTCCTGGGCGCGAGCCCACTCTCCACCCTGCCCTTCGAGCACGATGAAGTTCGAGCGGGCGAGCGTGTTTTCCTCGGTGAAGGAAATGGCTCCGGCTAGCCCTTCAAAACCATCGGCCGCCGCCAAGGCATCGATGATCGCCTGCGGCTCGGTGGAGCCGGCCTGTTCAATGGCCGAGGCGAGGAGCTTCATGCCGTCATAGGCGAGCGGCGCGTAGGGGCCGGGGGCGGTTCCGTAATCGGCCTGATAGGTCTCGATGAACGAGGCGGCTTCGGGGATGAACTGCGCCGTGGGGTTGGAGAAGGCGAAGACGCCTTCGGCGGCCTGTCCGGCGATTTCAAAAAGCTGCGGCGAGTTCGAACCGTCGCCCACAGCGATGACGCCCTGATAGCCCATCTGGCGCAACTGACGGATCAAAAGCCCACCATCGGCGAAATAGGCCGTCCAGAACACCGCGTCGGGGTTGGCGGAACGGATATTGGTGACGATGGCCGAATAATCCTGCTCGCCGCGATTGGCGGTTTCGGTGGCGACCACGGTATGGCCCGCCTCTTCCCAAGCGCTGGCCGTGAGGCTGGCAAGGTCCTGCGAATAGGCATCGCCCTGGTCGATGATGGCAAGCGTTTCGACGCCCTGGCCCGACAGGAACTCGACGGCCTTGGTGGCCTGATCGGCGCCGGTCGAATTGATCATGAAGGCGTTACCCGGGTTTTCCGGGATGAGCTGGGTGGAATTGGCGGCGGCGATCACGAACGGAATGTTGGCATCGCCATAGATCTGCAATGTGGGGAGCGTCGAACCCGAGCAATAGCCCCCGACAACACCGACGACGCCCGAGGAGGCGAGCATGGTGGCGGCGTTGACCGCCTGCTGCGGATCGCAGGCATCGTCGCCGGTCACGATGGCCAGCTCTTCGCCTAATAGGCCGCCGGCCTCATTGACCTCGTCAATGGCGATCTGGACGGCGTTGATCATATCCTGACCGTAGGTGGCTTCCGACCCGGTGGTCGGGACCATGACGCCGATATCCATGGCCTGCGCTCCGCCGGCGGTCAGCGCGGCGACGCCCAGGAGGCTGGCGACTTTGAGTTTGTTGATGATGTGCATGACTTAACTCCCTTTGTTAAGCATCCGGACCCCTCCGGATGGATGACCGTACCCCACATACGGTGATCTGGGACAGCCCAGAATCGGCGGTGCTTCCGCGGCTTTGCTGGAATGGATTTCCGTCGCTACATGTGCATCGCTGATATATCTATCATGCATGAGACGGATATCTGTGCAAGCGTCTTGCCGGGAGTTGTCACAAGAACTGTGTTGATGGGGTGTCGACTACCCCCTGACATATTGACGATCGATATCAGATATATCAAGCTGAGCTATGCTGGACGAGGAATACGATCCGCATCCGGCTCCGATCTTTCAGCAAGAGACGCAGGCTGCTTAACCGGCGGGAACCGACGAGACACGACCATGAACACCGAAATCTTCAACGGCTGCATGCCGGCCCTGATGACCCCCTGCTCCGCCGACGGCAAGCCCGACTACGACGCGTTGGTCGCCAAGGGACAGCGGCTGATCGCGGCCGGCATGTCCGGCATCGTCTATTGCGGCTCAATGGGTGACTGGCCGCTCCTTACCGACGAGCAGCGCCAGGAAGGAGTGGCGCGGCTCGTGGGCGCGGGCATTCCGGTGATCGTGGGCACCGGGGCGATCAATTCGGCGAGCGCTGTGAGCCACGCAGCCCATGCGGCCAAGGTGGGCGCCGCCGGCCTCATGGTCATCCCGCGTGTCCTTTCGCGGGGGCCGAGCGCGACAGCCCAGAAGGCACATTTCAAGGCGATCCTTGCGGCGGCGCCTGAGCTGCCTTCGGTGATCTACAACAGCCCCTATTACGGCTTTGCCACGCGCGCGGACCTGTTTTTCGAGTTGCGCGCCGAGCACAGGAATCTCATCGGTTTCAAGGAATTCGGCGGCGCCGACGACCTGCGCTATGCCGCCGAGTTCATCACCAGCGCCGATCCGGAGATCACGCTTATGGTGGGCGTGGACACCATGGTCTATCACGGCTTCGTCAATTGCGGCGCGCGCGGCGCGATCACCGGCATCGGCAATGCGCTGCCCAAAGAAGTGCTGCACCTTGTCGAGCTTTCGCGCAAGGCGGCTCAAGGTGATGCAAAGGCGCGGACTGCCGCCAAGGAGCTCGACCAGGCCATGCATGTGCTGGCCTCGTTCGATGCCGGGCCGGACCTGGTGCTCTACTACAAATATCTCGCAACGCTGGCAGGCGACGACTGCTACGAGCACCATTTCATCGAAACTGACAGGCTGTCGGACAGCCAGCGCGAATATGCCCACACACAGTTCGAGCTGTTCCGGGCATGGTACGCGGATTGGTCGGCTGCGCAGTAGATTTCGGGACGTAGGGGACAGGCGGAATTGTCCGCCTGCCCGCTCAAGCAGCCAGATCAGGCGCCTTGGACGACCGAGAAGCCTTCAAATTGCGGATGGCCGAGATAGATGTCGCGGCCGGCCCCTGAGCCTGCATGGGCGTCACGGAAGTTCTGGGAGCGAGTCCAGGCTTCGAAATCCTCGCGGCTTTTCCAGACCGTGTGCGAGGCATAGAGCACGTAGCCCTCATCGGTGTTTTCCGGGCCGCGCAGCAGTTGGAATTGGACAAAGCCGGGATTGTCCGCGAGCTTGGAATCGCGCGACTTCCAGATTTCTTCGAAGGTTTCGGTTGCGTCCGGTTTGATCTTGAACCGGTTCATGGCGATGAACATGAGGCTTGTCCCCTTTTTGGTGGAAGCGCCGGGGAATTCCCCCCGGCGCGGCATTTGTCAGAAACGCACGGTGGCGCCGAGCTTGAGGCTGAAGCCGGGCTCATAGACCGGGGATGTGGTCGAAGCGCTGAGCGGGTTGGCGTACTGAACGTCGAAGAGATTATCGACACGCAGGTTGAACGACACGTCCTCGGTCGCTTCATAGCTCGCGAACAGGTTGACGAGCGTGTAATCGTCCGCCGCCACGCCCTCGGGCATCCAGTGTTGCACTTCACCGCCCACGGTGAGGGCACCTTCGAGCAGCCGCACGCCGGCCTGGCCGGTGACCTGAGTGGTCGGGATGCTCGCAAGCGGAGTTTCGACGCCGCCCTCGATGGTATGGCCTTCGACCACCGATGCGCTGAGGCCGGCAAACCAGGTCTGCTGGTCGTAAAGGGCTTCGAGTTCGAAGCCGGAAATCTCGGCTTCGGCGAAATTGTCGTACTGGTAGCAAATCGGGATGACGCCCGGGCCCGGAACGAAGGTGCAGCCACTCGTCGGATCGAAGGCTGAAAGCGTCCGCGATCCGATGTAGTCGTCGATCGAATTGTCGAAATAGGCAGCCTTGAGCCGCAGGCTGTCATCGGGGGTCACAAGGCTATCGAGCGCATAGTTGACGCCGAATTCCCAGGTGGTGGCCGTTTCCGGCTGCAGGTCGGGATTGGGCAGGAAGGGGAAGACGACGCCCGAAGGATGCAGGCCGCTCATCAGCGTTTCGGTGGTCGAGGGCGAACGATAACCTTCGGCATAGGTGCCATAGACCTGCAGCCCGGAGAGTGGGCCTTGGGCGAAGGGCGACACGCCAACCGTCAGGCGCGGCGAGAAGCGGTCACCTGACGCAGAATTCTCATCACTTTCAAGGCTGTAGGAATCGTAGCGAACCGAACCGATGACTTCGAGCCAGTCATAGGTCAGCTTGTCCTGGATATAGGCGCCCCAGACGGTACGATCGCCCGAAGGCGTATAGACGTCGCTGCCGCCTTGGTAGGAGTCGGTGACGACCTCGTCGAACACCCAATCGCCGCCATAGGTCAGCTCGTGCTGGATGGCGCCGGTGTCGAAACGCGAGGTATTCCAGATATCCAGGCCATAGGTGGTGAGGTCGTAGGTGGTGTCCGAGCCGGCCGGGATGGTGATCGGCAGGCCGGTTTCGGAGGAATATTGGGTGCGATCGACCAGCGTAGTTGACGTCATGTCGACGGTATTGATCGAGCCGTTGATATGTAGGTCGAGCATCGGGTTGTCCGGGTCAACCAACTCGTACTGACCCGTGAACGTATTCTGGTAAACGTCGATGGCGCTGGTGCCACTGCTTTCCTCCCACCCATCGTCGAGACCGCTCCAGGCGAGGTTGAGTTCGCTGTTCTCGGTGGGGCGCACGGTGGCCTTGAGCAGGCCGCTGATCGCGTTGAAATCGGTGCCATCGACGGCGTTGCCGTCACCATCGGTGTATTGGCCGAAGTCGCGGAAAACGATATTGCCCAGGACATCGAAGTTCTCGGTGAGCCTGACCGCCCCGGTGGTGCTGGAGGTGATGCCGGTGGCGTTGCTGTCAAAGGACAGGGTCGTTTCCAGCGCGTATTGTTCGGACGGGCGCAGGAAGGTGTCGGCGGTCTTGGTGTTGTACATGACGACGCCGCCGATGGCGCCCGAGCCGTAGGTGTTGGCGACCGGACCGCGGATCACTTCGACCGATTCGAGCAGGTTGGGATCGACAAAGAACATCTGCGAGGTGCCGTGGCCAGACCGCGAGAAGTTCTGCCGCGCGCCATCGACGATCACCTGGACGCGGCCGAAATCCTGGAGGCCGCGGATGTTGGCGGCCGAGCCGGCGCGGCGGGCGTCGGTCTGGATGGCGACGCCGGGGACGCCGAAGAAGACGTCATTGGCGGTCGAGGGCATGCGCCGGGCGAGGGTTTCCGCATCGACCTGGCTGACCGAAGCCAAGGCTTCGATGGGCGTTTCGCCTGTGCGACTGACGACCGTGATGCGGTCGAGCAGCATCGAGCCCTGGGCGACATCGCACAGCGCCACATTGGACGCCTCGACCGGCTCGGCGCAGTAATCGGGTTGGGGCAAATCCTGAGCGTATGTCACGCCGGCCATGGCGCCATAGGCCACGCCTGCCAGAAGGGCGCCGCGGACAATTCCGCCCGTGCCGCCCCCAAAGTTGAAATTGCCTGTCGCACGTACGCGGACCTGCATCTGCCATTGCTCCTTTGATCGGACTGGTCATGCGATGCTGGCTGGCTTCAGGCTGGCTTGCGTCGACTTATCCCGCGCCTCCGTTTGGCCATAATCGGGATTGGAGTGGGTGCAATATTAAACTTGATTCTTAGAGTCAACTATTGACATCAAATTTAAGGTGACTGATTAAGTCATTATTTGAACGCACCCGCCCAGGCGGGTCGAACCAAGGTTTCCACGCGCCGGCCAATGGTCCCGAATTTGCCTTCCAGAGATGAGCCACAACCCCGGGAAAAGGGCTCCGACCGCCCAAAGACCGTTTCGACTGCCCAGCTTTTCGGGCAGTTCCGGGAGATCGCCATCGACCATGAGGGCACGATCTACAGACTCAGGATCACCCGGCAGGGCAAGCTGATTTTAAACAAATAGGACGCTGAGATGACCTCACCTTTGACGCCCTCCGAAATCCGCGATTTGCGCGCCAACCAGCCGCAGATGCGCGAACGCGATTTCGCCCGCATTCACAAGATCAGCGAGGCCCAATTGGTGGCGGCGCATGTGGGCGGAAGCGCCACCCGGCTCGATATCGATATCTCGGCGATTCTCGAAGGCGCCAGGACGCTGGGGACGGTGATGGCGCTGACGCGCAACGAAAGCGCCGTGCATGAAAAGATCGGGCCTTATGAAAAGGTGCTGGTGGGCGCGCACAACGCCATGGTGCTGGGCGAGCAGATCGACCTGCGCATCTTCCAGGGCAAGTGGGCTTCGGGGTTTGCCGTCACCAAGCAGGGCGAAGACGGGCCCAAGCACTCGCTGCAGTTTTTCGATGCGGCCGGGGACGCGGTGCACAAGATTCATCTGCGGCCCGAATCCGACCTCGACGCCTATCAGGCGCTGGTTGCAAAGCTGCGCTCTGCCGACCAGAGCGCGGAGCAGGCGACCGGGGCGGTCGCCGACGTCGAAGCCGTGGACGCCACCCGGCCGCAGGCCGATGCCGATGCGTTGCGCGACGCCTGGAGCCGGCTGACCGACACGCATCAGTTCTTCGGCATGCTGCGCGACCTCAATCTGCCGCGCCACCAGGCGCTGCGCATGGTGGGGCCGGAATACGTGCGGCAGGTCGCGACCGATGCGGTGGAAACCATGTTCAACCTCGTTGTCGACAACGGGCTGCCGCTGATGGCGTTCGTGGGCAATACCGGCTGCATCCAGATCCATTCGGGACCGGTGCACAAGGTGGCGCGAATGGGGCCGTGGCTCAACGTCATGGACGAAACGTTCCACATGCACCTGCGCACCGACCACATCGAGCATGCCTATGTGGTGCGCAAGCCGACCAGCGCCGGGTTCGTTTCCTCGCTCGAAGCCTATGACGCGGGCGGCAAGCTCATCATCCAGTTCTTCGGCAAGCGGATCGAAGGCCATGACGAGCGTCCGCTGTGGCGCGAGACGCTCGCAGCCCTGCCCGAAATCAACGCCACCGCAGCCGCCTGAGGTTCATCATGCGCCACATCCTTCTTGCCCTGACCGTTTTTTCCGCCCCTGCCCTGGCCTTGGGTCAGGAGATTACGCCTTTCGAGGATCCCTCGCGCCTTGTCACCATCGGCGGCTCGCTCACCGAAATCGTCTTCGAATTGGGGGCCGAGGATTATCTCGTTGCCCGCGATTCCACTGGCACTTATCCCGAGGCGGCGGCGGAATTGCCCGATGTGGGCTATATGCGCGCCCTGGCGCCCGAGGGGGTGCTTTCAGTGGAGCCCACCGCGCTTCTGATGCTCGAAGGAGCCGGACCGCTCGAAGCGCTCGAGGTGCTCCAGAGCGCCAGCGTTCCCATTGTCACGGTACCGGAAAGCTATGATGCGGCGGGCGTGGCCACCAAGGTCGAGATGGTGGGGGCCGCGCTGGGGCTAAACGAGGATGCCGAAGCGCTCAACGCCCGCATCGCCGCCGATTTTGCTGCGGTGGAGGAGCTGACCGCGGAAATCGGCGAGCGCAAATCTGTGCTGTTCATCCTTTCGATGGCTGGCGGACGGCTCAACGCCTCGGGCACGGGGACGGCGGCGGATGGGATCATCGCACTGGCGGGAGCCGACAACGCGATCACCGAATATGAGGGGTATCGGCAGCTCACCGAAGAGGCGATCATCAATGCCAATCCCGACGTCATTTTGATGATGGACCGGGGCGGCGACCATGCGGTGAATGATGCCGAACTGCTCAACCATCCCGCCGTTTCGCTGACCACGGCGGGACAGACCGGCGCCATCATCCGCATGGACGGGGAATATCTGCTCGGCTTCGGCCCGCGCGCCGCTTCGGCGGCCCGCGAGCTTTCCCAAGCCATCTACGCCGGGGAAGACTGAACCCCATGAGCATGATCGCCATACGGCACGCCATCGCTTCGGGCCGCCAGGGCGACCGAAGCGGGCTGGCGCGCCTGGTGCTGGCTGGCCTCGTGGCGCTGCTCGGGGTGGCAATCCTCGTGAGCCTGTTCACCGGCGCCTCGGGCGTATCGGCCCTCGATGCGGCGGCGATCTGGCTCGGGCTGGGGGGCGCCGAGGACGCCTCGGCGGCTCGGGCCATGCTGATCATCAACGAGATCCGGCTGCCGCGCATGGTGCTGGGCGCCATGGTGGGTGCTGGGCTGGCGATCTCGGGCGTCGTCATGCAGGGCATGTTCCGCAACCCGCTGGCCGATCCCGGCCTAGTGGGGGTTTCGGCCGGCGCCGGGCTCGGCGCCGTGCTGTTCATCGTGCTCGGCGGAACGGTGCTGGCGCCGATCAGCGCTGTGCTGGGCATTTACGCGGTGCCGATCGCCGCGTTCGGGGGCGGCGCGCTCACGACGATCATTCTTTACCGGGTATCGACCCAGCGCGGGCAGACGGCCATCGCCACCATGCTGCTGGCGGGCATCGCCATCGGGGCGCTCTCGGGCGCGGTGACGGGCATGCTGGTCTATATCGCCAACGACGTGCAGTTGCGCGACCTCACCTTCTGGGGGCTGGGTTCGCTGGCCGGAGCCAATTGGATGAAAGTCATCGCCAGCGCGCCATTCATGGTCACGGGGATCGTGGTTTCGCTCATGCTGTGGCGGGGGCTCAATGCGCTGACGCTGGGCGAGGCGTCGGCCCACCACATGGGTGTAGATGTCCAAAGGCTCAAGAATGTCGCCATCGGGGCGGTTGCCGCCTGTGTGGGCGCGGCCGTGGCGGTGAGCGGGGGCATCGGGTTCGTGGGCATCGTCGTGCCGCACCTTCTGCGCATCCTGATCGGGCCCGATCACCGCTATCTGCTGCCGGCCTCTGGCTTGCTGGGCGCGGCGTTTCTGCTCGGCGCGGACGCGATCAGCCGCGTGATCGTGGCACCGGCGGAACTGCCCATCGGCATCATCACCGCGAGCGTGGGGGGGCCGTTTTTCCTCTATATCCTGCTGCGGCGCAGAAACCATTTGGCCTGGTAGTCAGCCATGTATCACGCAAGCGATATCCGATACGCGATCGGGCGGCGCGAGATTTTGCGAGGGGTCGATTTTTCGGCGCGTCCAGGGGAAATGACCGTCATTGTCGGGCCGAACGGATCGGGGAAATCGACCCTGCTCAAGGCCTTGACCGGGGAAATCGCCGCCCGTGGCGAGGTCAGCATCAACGGCAATCCGCTCAAGAGCCTCAAGCCCTGGCAGAGCGCGGCGGTCCGCGCGGTGCTGCCGCAATCGAGCGTGCTGACCTTTCCCTTTTCGGTGCACGAGGTTGTGCGGCTGGGGCTCTCGGGCGGCATATCGGGAGTGTCCGAACGTGAGGCCGAACGCCTGCCGGAGATGGCGCTGGCCCGCGTGGATCTCGCCGGGTTCGGCGGCCGGTACTACAACGAGCTTTCAGGGGGCGAGCAGCAGCGGGTGCAATTGGCGCGCGTGCTGTGCCAGGTCTGGACGCCGGTGCTCGAGGGCGAGCCGCGCTACCTGCTGCTCGACGAGCCGATTTCGAGCCTCGATATCCGCCACCAGCTCCTGATCATGGACATCGCGCGCGATTATGCCCAGGCGGGTGGCGGAGTGATCGCGGTGCTGCACGATCTCAACCTGGCGGTGATGTATGCGGACCGTATCGCGGTGATGAGCCAAGGTCAGGTGGTCTCCCAAGGAACGAGCCGCACCGCGATCACCGATGCGGTGATCGAAACGGTTTTTGCCTGCCCTTTGCGCCTCAACAGCACGCCGCCGGCCGGCATGCCCTTCCTGCTGCCGCAATCGGCGCGGTAGCCGCGATCAAGGCGAACGAATGAAGGCTTGTCGTACTCCTGATAAAAATGGTCGGATAAAGTCCGGTGGAACCGAGCGGGAGGGATGGCAATGGGTTTTGGGTTCACGCTGCGCCTGGCAGCGATTGCGATGAGCTATGCGCTGTCGGTGACGGCTCCGTTTGCCCAAGTGAACGATTATCTCGGGCTGCCCGGGCCGATCGCGTTGGGTGGCGAGCAATACGAACTGGCGTGGAGCTCGAGCCCGCAGGACAATTACATCAAGCATGAATATGTCCCGGCCGGACAGACCGTCGAGGCTTTCGAGGACATGGTCATCATCGAAACGCTGATCGGCGCCATCGAGCCGCTGCAGGCCGCCGCGGCGCAGGTGGAAAACCTCAACCAGGGCCGTCCCAACGATCCACTGCTCAATATGGACCTCATCGAGAATGAGGCGAGCGGGGAAGCGCTTTTGGATTTTCTGCTCAGCGACAGAACCGCCGAGGGCGAACTCGTCATCGAATGGAATGCCTATCGGTATGCGCCCTATGAAGATGGCGAGGGCAACGCGGGCATACTCCTTTTCGCCCTCTCCCACCGGGCTTATGGCGAGGAAAACGGCCGCGCATTCCTCGAAAGCCTGGGGACGTACCGCACCGATCAGATCCAGGCCCTGGCCAGCGCACCGCTGCCGGAACCCGCCAATTAGTGGAGCGACATCGATGCGCGTTCTTGCTCTGGTTGCGCTCCTGACCGGTCCTGCCGCCGCCCAGGACATCACAAGTGTCGTAATCGCGCTAAGGTGAGCGATCACAATGGGGAGCGGAATGTCATTGGGCAGCGGGGAGGATCGCCAATGTCGAAGTTTCCGGGTTTTCTCAGATCATGCCTTGCCTGTCTCATTTGCGTTCTGCCCCTGGCGGACGCCCACGCCGAGGATGTAACGCTCAGCGGCGTCACGTTCAGCCTGCCCGACACGGGCTGGGAGCGCCAGGAAGGGTCGGGCAGCATCATCCTGCGCAGGACCTGGGATCGTGACGAAGCGGCCGGGCGCGATGAGGCCGGCGCGGCGCTGATCCAGATCCTCCCGGTCACCAACGCCACCGATTTCGACGCCAGCTTCGACCAGCTCTTCGGCCTGTTTCCCGAACTGGCCGAAGACGACCCGCTGATCGACAGCGAAGGGCGTACCGTCAACGGCCACGATATCCGCGTGGAGCTGCGCTGCTGCACGAGCCAGCAGGACCTGACGGTTTCCGCCACGCTGGCCGGCATCGCCACCGAAGGGCTCGGGCAGTACATCATGCTGATCGAAATGGAGCTTCACGACGAGGATTCCGAGGTGGCCGAGGCGGCGTTTTCCGATATCGTTCGGAGCGTGCGGTTCTCGTCCGACGAAGAGGCCTTCGCGCTTGCGCCGCCCGAGGGGGCCGGTGGGCTCGAAGGGATCTACACGACGCTGACCTCGACGCTGATGCCCAATGTGTTCGGTGGCCTGGACTTCGTGGCCGAGAACCGGGTGCTTGCGCTCGACCCCGGCGGGCTTTTCAGCACCGTCATTCCGGCCGGGACGATCCCCGACCATTGTGCCAGCGCACCGACCGATTGCGGCACCTACAGGCTGCTGGGCGGAGGGGTGTTCTCATCGGCGGACACGATCGAAATGGCCGAGGTCGCCAATCAATACGGCATACTCGAGGTCAGCCGGGAACGGTTCAGCGGCGGCAAGGAGCAACTGGTCATCGGCGATACGACCTATGATCGCGTCCCGCCGCTGTCTGCGGGGACGACGTTCGAAGGGACCTGGCGTTTTTTCTGGGCATCGAGCGGCATGACGGCAACCAGTTCGGGCGGGGTTTCGTCCGAACGGATCCTGACGCTCACACCCGACGGCCGGTTCTCGCTGACGGGTTCATCGGGGTTCATGTCCAGCTTCGATGGCGCTGATGCGACCACATCGGTAGCCGGGGCCGGTGCCGATCCGCTCCAGTCGGGCACTTATCGGGTGGAGGGCTATGAGCTCATGCTGACCGGTGAGGATGGGCAAACCGTGACGCAGAGCCTTTTTCTGCCCGAGCCCGGCAGCGACGAGTTGCTGGTGATCGGCGGCGACAACTACCTCAAGGAGGAGTGAGGCATGTCCGGTTTTGACCAAGCCGCTGCCGACACGATATTGGGCGAGCTTGCCCGGCAGATCGTGGCCGACGAGGAATTCCAAGGCAAGCCCTGGCAGGCGATAGCCCTGGTGATCGGGGTCAGGCCGCGCCGCCGCGTGTTCGGTTATCTCTACCGCCCGGATGGGAGCTGGGAGGCGGCGATACCGCGTGCGTCGAGGCCCACGATCGAAAAGGCCCAGGAACTCGCGGCCGCCATGCAGGTCGATGGCCGGGAAAGCTGGAAAGTCTGCCTGCTGCAGCTTATGGCGCCTGGTCCTCAGATCATGGCCGATTTCGAATATGACGATCACGGGCGATGGGACGTTTCGCCCGCCAATCTCGAGAGCCGGGTCGAGGAGCTTCGGCCCCAGGTTCAGCAACGTTGAGGAGCGGGCTAGGGCATGCAGGATAACGTAGCGGAGCGTCCGGGTTTGCGATCTTCGAGGATTTGGATCGGGGTGGTCATTGGCCTGATTTTTGGGGCGGGTATCGCCGCGGCGGCGGCGGCGCCCCACCTATGGCAGCCATTGCTGCGCGGTTCCGCGCCCGAGCCCATGGTGCTGCCTGAAAGCATCGGGATCGGCAGCTATCCGGCGGAGATTCCGCCGGTTCAAAGCCTGTTGTTTCTCGATATGACCGCACCTTACAGGGCGCTGGCCGAGGCCAGCTATGCCGATGTCTGGGAGACGACATATCTGTGGCGCCCCGACCGGCCGCTGCATGCGCGCGAGACGCGGCAGATGGTTGACGGCCCCGCCACGCTGATCGAAATGCTGGACCAGAACGCCCTCGATAGCGGCTGGACGCGAGACGATCGCTTCCGGCACGAGGGCTGGGCAATCACATCGGCCGGATACCAGCGCGACGGCTATATCTTTGCCATCGCCATTCTCGGGCGGCGCGCGGCGCATGCACAGGACGGGCAAATCGTCATCGGCCCGGATGCGGACGCCGCAATCGGGACGGATACGGTGCTGCCCGTTGCCATCTTCACCAATCTGCCCCGGCCGCAAAACCCGACGGTAGAGGCGCCATGGATCGCGCCCGATGCCTGGCGGACGCAATAGCGGGCTCGGGAGTTCCGTGCGTCACGCTACGGTTATTGCCGCCCGCTAGCCTGCATGTTGATCGATATTTGGGAGACCGATGATGCGATCCGCCCGTATATTTGCCACGCTCACGGCGCTGACGGTATTGGCGCCGGTTCCCGCGACTGCGGAATTTCTGGCGCCGGACTGGTCCACCCTCTCCATCGAGGGCGTCAGCCCGCCGGATTGGTTCGCCGGCGTGCGCGAGGGGAATTATATCGGCATGTGCACGGGCTGCGACGGCACGATGCTGCTCGAGGTGCGCGTTGTCCCAGACGATGGGAGATCCGTTCGGGCGAAACCACCGCTCAGACCTATACCGAAATCGGCGAGGCCAACGCATCGCAAATGGGCGGCGAAGCGGCCTATTACGGCACCAAGGAGATTGCTTTTGCTTCCGCCGTCGGGTTCGTAACGCAAGCCCGCACCGCGACGGGCGATTTCGCGGTGTCTTATCAATTGTGGAGCGACGGGCAGCAGCTCATCGTACGGGTCTACGGCAAGGATCAGGCCGCAGTCGAGGAAATCGGCGCGCGGGCGTATGAGCAGGCCGCGCCCCTGACCTTCAGGTAGGGCCCGGGCGCCCTACTCGGTTGCTCAACCGGCCATTGTGGTGGAGCGGTGCGCCCAGCCGGTGGTGCGTTTTTCGATCCAGGCCATGAGCGCATACATCGCAATGCCTTCGATGGCGAGCATCACCAGGCCGGCGAAGACGAGCGGAACGTTGAACTGGCTCTGGGCCGAACTCATCATGAAGCCGAGGCCGGAATTGGCGGCGACGGTTTCGGAAATCACCGAGCCGACAAAAGCGAGCGTGATGGCGACCTTGAGCGAACCGAAGAAATACGGCATCGAGCGCGGAATGCCGACCTTGAGCATGATGTCGATCTTTTTCGCCCCCAGGGCGCGCAGCACATCCTCGGTTTCCGGCTCGATGGTGGCAAGGCCCGTGGCCACATTCACGACAATGGGGAAAAAGGCAATGAGGAAGGCCGTCAGCACGGCCGGGACCGTTCCGATGCCGAACCAGATGACCAGAACGGGCACCAGCGCCACCTTGGGAATGGCGTTGAACCCCACCATGATGGGGTAGATCCCGGCATAGATGGTCCGCGACCAGCCGATCAGCAGGCCCAGGGCCAAGCCGCCGCCCACCGCGAGAACAAAGCCCAACGAGGTGGTATAGAGCGTCTGGAGGGAGTGCCGCTGGATGGCCGGCCAATATTGCACGATGGCCCCGAAGACGCGCGAGGGGGCGGGCAGAATGGTGTGCGGCAGCCCGGAAAGCAGGACGCCGACCTCCCAAAGCACGAACAGTGCGACGGTGTAGATCCAGGGCATCCAGGGCAGCCAGTTGAACGGCTGCCTGGCGATCGGCTCGGACTTGACCACGGCGGGAGCGGGCGTATCGGTCATGCGGCCGCCCTCGCATCGGCGATCTGGCCGCGCAGGGCGTGCACCAGATCGTTGAACTCGGGCTCGTACATGACATCGAGTTGGCGCGGCCGGGGGAACGGCACGTCATGCACGTCGAGGATGCGGCCGGGGCGCGCGCTCATCACATGGATGGTGTCGGCAAGAAACGCCGCTTCGCGCAGATCGTGGGTGACGAGCACGATGGTCACGCCTTGCGCGGCATGGAGGTCGCGGATCACCTGCCAGAGCTCCTCGCGGGTGAAAGCGTCGAGCGCGCCGAACGGCTCATCGAGCATGAGCAGTTCGGGCTCGTGGATCAGGGCCCGGCACAGATTGGCGCGCTGCTGCATGCCGCCCGAAAGCTGCCAGGGGAATTTCTCGCCAAAGCCCTTGAGGCCCACGGTCTCGAGCAGCACTTCGGCCTTGGCCACATATTCGGCCTTGTGCCTGCGCAGGCGATGGCGGTGTTTCTCGACGATCTCAAGGGGGAGCAGGATGTTGTCGAGCGTGGTGCGCCAGGGCAGCATGGTGGGGTTCTGGAACGCCATGCCCACGATCGACACCGGCTTGGTGACGCGGGCGCCCGCAACGGTGACGTTGCCCTTCTGAGGAAGATGAAGCCCGGTGACGAGCTTCATCAATGTCGATTTCCCGCACCCCGAAGGGCCGACGACGGCGGCGAACTCGCCCTTTTTGACCTTCATGTCGAGCCCGGCAACGGCCAATGTACCGTCGGCGCCGCCATAGCGCATGTCGACATCGTCGATTTCAACCAATGGCTTGTCCATCCATATCCTCCCTAGAGCATTTCCGCTTTTCTCCGAATCGCTTCAATTGCTCTAAGTCTTTGTTTTATCGCGCGTCCGAACCGCAAAACCGTTTCCATGCCCGGTCAAGCCGGGGACATGCTTTTTGCTGGGCACGCTCTGGAGCCGGGCCCGTAGGCCCGGCATTTGTGCCTATCGTCAGTTGAACATGCGCTCTTCTGCCGGAGGCAAGAAGCTGTCGTCAAAGACATCCGCCGCGGAAATATCCGACGAGATGCCGATCGAGGTGCCCAACTGCTCGATGGAGGCGTCAAGGCGCTCCATGTCCACGCCGCCGAACCCGTTTTCCTGCACATAGGGGGTGTAGATGTTCATCTCATTGGCCATGGTCAGGCGCTCGGTTTCGATGGCGACATCGAGAATGTCATTGGCAGCGACCACCGCCTCCGCGCCGGCCGCCGGATCGGCCACAGCATCGGCAAAGCCCCTGGTCAGCGCCCGCAGCATGCCTTGAACCACCTCGGGATTTTCGGCGGCGAAATTGGTGTTGACCATGATGGCGTTGCCATAAAGATCGAGCCCGTGATCGGCCATCATGATCGGCACGATATCCTCATCGGGGACGCCCTGGGCCTTCAAATTGAGGATCACCGAAAAGGCAAAGCCGAACACCGCATCGACATCACCCTGGGCAAGCATGGGCTCGCGCACCGGAAAGCCGATGGATTCGATGGTGATGTCGGAGGTATCGATCCCCGATGCCTCGACAAAGGCCGGCCATTGGGCGAACGCACCGTCGGGCGGGGGTGCGCCCAAGGTCTTGCCTTCGAGCGAGGCCGGATCGTCGGTGATGCCCAGCGATCTGCGCCCCACGATGGAGAAGGTGGGCGTTTCGTAGATCATCATGATGGCCTTGATCGGCTGGCTCGCGTCCTCATCGAGGAACTTGATGAGCGAATTGATGTCGCCAAAGCCCATGTCATAGGCGCCGGTCGCAACGCGCGGAATGACGTCCACCGAGCCATTGCCGACGTCGAAGGTGACATCGAGGCCTTCCTCTTCGAAATAGCCGTTGGCCTCGGCGAGCATGAAGCCGGCGGCAGGCCCCTCGATGCGCCAGTCGAGCGTGAACCGGACCGGCGTCAATTCCTGCGCCCATGCGGGCGCGCCCAAGCCCGTGCCGAAAGCCAGAGCCCCGACGGCAAACGCGAACTGTCTCAGGTGAAGCATTTGGTTCCCTCTTGTTTTCCAAGGGGATCAAAGCTCGCGATCTCCGGGCTGTAAAGGGGAAAATGCCTGTTCTTAGGCAATGACTTGCAAGTGATCAAACTATATGCACGCCGCCTACGGTATTTGTTCAATCCGGCATCATTTCGGTTAGCCCGTCCGATGCGTCCCGGAACCGAGCCTTGCCACCGACATTGAGCAATCAATGCGATAGGACGAGGTGAAGGCATGGCGCGCAAACTCCACTTGGAACCCTATGAAGGACCGGCAGGGGGATGGGGCTCGATCAAATCGGTGGCCCGACACATGGCCAAGCAAGGGGTGATGCCGGGCGCGACAGCGGAGCTTATGGTGCAGAACAAGCCCGATGGCTTCATGTGCGTGAGCTGCGCCTGGGCCAAACCGCGGCCGACCCATGCTGCCGAATTTTGCGAAAACGGCGCCAAGGCGACTTTTGCGGAAATCACCAAGAAGCGGGCAACGCCGGACTTTTTTGCCAAGCACACCGCAAGCGAGTTGCGCGAGTGGTCCGACCACGACCTCGAAGAGGTGGGCCGTCTGACCCATCCCATGCGGTTCAATCACGACCTCGACCGGTACGAACCGGTGGAGTGGGACGAAGCGATCTCCGATATCGGGAGAGAACTGAGGGCGATCGGGGCGCGCGATCCGCGACGGGCGGTGTTTTATACCTCAGGACGGGCCTCGCTCGAAGCCTCTTATATGTATCAGCTCTTCGCGCGCATGTTCGGCCACAACAACCTGCCCGACAGCTCCAACATGTGCCATGAATCCACGTCCGTGGCGCTGCCGGAATCGATCGGGGTGCCGGTGGGCACGGTTCGGCTGGAGGATTTCGACGAGGTCGACCTGATCTTGTTCTTCGGTCAGAACGTGGGATCGAACAGCCCCCGGATGCTGCACCAGCTCAAGGATGCGGTTGAGCGCGGAACGACGATCATCACGTTCAATCCGCTGCGCGAAAGGGGCCTGGAGCGGTTCGTCGACCCGCAAAATCCCGCGCAGATGCTCTCGACGGACCAAACGCAGATTTCGAACCTTTATTATCAGGTGCGGGCCGGCGGCGACATCGCGGCAATCACCGGCATCTGCAAGGCGCTGTTCACGCTGGATCGCGAGAGCCGCGACGGCGCCGGGTGGGGCGTGTTCGACACCGAATTCATCGCCGAGCATACTGACGGCTTTGCGGGCCTTGAGGCATTCGTTGCCGCGCAGGAGTGGGGCGAGCTCGAACGCGAAAGCGGGCTGACGCGCACCGACATGGAGATGGTGGCAAAGATCTACGCCAAGTCCCGCAACGTCATCGGCATCTATGGCATGGGACTGACCCAGCACAAGCTGGGGGTGGAGACCGTCCAGATGCTGGTCAACCTGCTGCTCTTGCGCGGCAATATCGGGCGGCCCGGTGCGGGCATCTGCCCGGTGCGCGGCCACTCCAACGTGCAGGGCCAGCGCACGGTGGGAATTTCCGAAAAGCCTGAACTGGTGCCTCTCGACCGACTGGCCGAGCAATTTGACTTCGAGCCGCCGCGTGAGAAGGGACACGATACGGTGGAGACCTGCGAAGGGATCATCAAGGGCGAAGTCGATGCCTTTATCGGGCTTGGCGGCAACTTCCTGCGGGCGGTTCCCGATCGTGGCCCGATGGAGACGCACTGGCCGCATATGCGCCTTACGGTGCAGATCGCGACCAAGCTCAATCGCAGCCATCTGTTCAATGGGCAGACGGCCTACCTGCTGCCCTGCCTGGGCCGGATCGAGATCGACCGCCAGGCGAGCGGCGAACAGATGGTGTCGATGGAGGATTCCACCGGGGTCTTCCACTCCTCCCATGGCAAGCGCGAACCGGCCAGCGAGCACTTGCGCTCCGAGCCCTGGATCGTCGCCAACATGGCCAAGGCGACGCTGGGTCCGCGCAACAATGGGCCGGACTGGGATGGCTGGGTGAGCAATTACGACCTGGTCCGTGATGCGATTGCCCAGACCTGGCCGGATATGTTCGGCGGGTTCAACACGCGCATCCGCGAAAAGGGCGGGTTCGGCAAGCCGATCCCGGCACGCGAGCGGAAATGGAATACCGAGACGGGCAAGGCCAATTTCATCACCCCAAGCGCGCTCAATGCCAGCTTCGATACCGGCGAGGACGATGGGGTGCTAAGACTCGTCACCCTTCGCAGCAACGACCAGTTCAACACAACTGTCTATGGCTATCGCGACCGGTTCCGGGGCATCTATGGATCGCGCATGGTGGTGCTGCTCAACGAGGCCGATATGGAACGGTTCGACCTCGACAAGGGCCAGGAGATCGCCCTTGTCGCCAAGGCCGATGACGGGGTTCACCGGCGGCTCGATGGGCTGACGGTCGTTCCCTACGACATTCCTCGTGGGTGTGTGGGCGCCTATTATCCGGAAGCCAACGTGCTCGTGCCGCTTTACCAGCGGGCTGAACGCAGCCACGTGCCGGCCGCCAAATCGGTTCCCGTGACCATCGTGCCCATGCGGGAGAATACGGCGTGAACCCGGCACGGCTAACCCATCCGCTTAAACTGGGAACGAAGGCGGAAGTGATCACCCGGGCCGTGCCCGAGGAAGTTCCGGTGGCGATTGTCTGCAATGGCACGAGCGTGGGCGTGATGATGGCCACGCCTACCGATCTCGCCGATTTTGCGCTGGGGTTCTGCATTTCCGAAGGCATCATCGACGATAAGGGGGAGATCGAAAGCCTCGATATCGTCGAGCATGGCGAGGGGATAGAACTTCGGTTATGGATCGAGCCGAGCAAGGCCGATCGCCTTCTGGCGCGCCGGCGCAGAGCGGCTGGGCCGACCGGCTGCGGCCTGTGCGGGATCGAAAGCCTGCAGGAAGCCAGCCGGGCGCTACCGGCGGTGCTCCACGAGGACCTTGCCGTCGATGCGTCTTTGCTGCGGCAGGCGGTGCAATTGCTGCGCGGCGAGCAGCACCTCAACGGGCTCACCCACGCTGTACACGCGGCGGCAAGCTGGTCGCCCGAACGTGGATTTGGGATGGTGCGGGAGGACGTGGGACGTCACAATGCGCTCGATAAGCTCATCGGGGCGATGCTGACGGGCGATCAGCAGCCTGCGATCCTGCTTCTCACCAGCCGGGTTTCGATCGAACTGATCCAGAAGGCGGCTATAGCGGGGTTCGGGCTCATCGCGGCCGTTTCGGTCCCTACAGCTTTGGCGGTGCGCACCGCCGAGGCGTGCAACATTACGCTGATCGGCGTTGCGCGGGATGACGGGTTCGAGGTGTTCACATGCGGGCATCGCGTGCGGGCCGATCGTGGCGGCGGGTTCCACGGCAGGGCCGGGCTGCGGCCGGAATGGGGGAACACATAAGAGGCGCTGCCGTTCTGCCATGGTTGGCCTGGAGCTTCCTAGACGATGCCCCTTATCGGATTTCACGCCTCTCACGAGCAGATCGATCCAGGGTCTCTGCTCAAGGCGGTATGCCTTGCCGAACAAGCCGGTTTCGATGCGGCGATGTGTTCGGATCATTTTGCGCCCTGGAGCGCAAGACAGGGGCAATCGGGCTTTGCCTGGGCCTGGCTTGGCGCGGCGCTGCAGGCGACATCGTTCGGGTTCGGCGTCGTCAACGCGCCCGGACAGCGTTACCATCCCGCCATCATCGCGCAGGCGGGAGCCACGCTGGCCCAGATGTTTCCCGGCCGCTTCTGGCTGGCGCTCGGCTCGGGGGAAGCGGCAAACGAACACATCACAGGCGATCCCTGGCCCATCAAGCCGGTGCGCAATGCGCGGCTGGGTGAGTGCGTGGATGTGATGCGACGGCTCTTTGCCGGCGAGACGGTGACCCATGACGGGCTCGTTGCCGTCGACCGGGCGAAGCTCTGGACGCTTCCGGAGCGGCCGCCGGAGCTGATCGGCGCCGCCGTCAGCGCCGAAACAGCACGATGGGTGGGCTCGTGGGCCGACGGGCTCATCACCATCAACCAGCCACATGACACTTTGCGGCGCGTGATCGAGGCTTTCCGAACTGGCGGCGGCGAGGGCAAGCCGATCTACATCCAGATCCACCTCGCTTATGCGCATGATGACGAAACGGCGCTGGCCATCGCATTCGAGCAATGGCGAACGAACGTGTTCTCCCCTCCCCTGTGCTGGGATCTGGAGCTTGCCGAGCATTTCGATGAGGCATCGAAATTCGTGCGCAAGGAGGATATGCACGGTTCAGTGCTGATCTCGAGCGAGCCGGGGCGGTTCGTCGAGTGGCTGGGAGAGTTGGCCGATCTGGGTTTTGACGGGCTTTACCTCCACCATGTGGGGCTCGAACAGCGGCCGTTCATCGAAACCTTTGGCGAGCGGGTGCTTCCGGAACTGAGGTAAGTTCTAGCCTTCCCTGCCCTTGAGCCCCATCCGGTCCATGATCTGGCCTATGCGGCCGCGCGAATAGGCCAGGCCATGATAGGTGGAAAGGGCAAGGCGCGCCCAGCGCAGGTAGAGGCCCGGCCGATCGAGCCTGCGGGCCAGCCAGAACATGCGATGGCTCCAGGCGCTGATCTGATAGCGCATGAAATAGATGAGCTTTCGGCGCAGCGAGAGATCCTCGGCGCCGGGCGCGACACGCTTTTTGGGCCTGATGCCCAAGCGCGGCCAGGTGAGGCGGAAGGCCAATCCCTCGCGCCGCTGGCGGAAGCCGGCGGCCTGGGTTTGGCGGATGAATTCGTGATCGACCTGGTCAAGCGCGAGACGTCCTTGAGCCATTCCTTCGTCAAGGATGGCCTTGAGCTGCGGCGAGCGCACGATCACCACATTGGTGCCTCGGCCATCGGATGCATAGGGTTCCACCCAGGCGTCGCCGAAGGCGATATCGGCGGTTTCCGCCACCACGTCATCGCAGAAATTGCAGGCCGAATTCTGGAAGAACCCCGCACCCCAATCGCCATCGGCAAGATGCCACCAATCCTTGACGTGCTTTTCGCCGCTTCGATCGGTCAGTTGCGCAGTGTACCAATTGGCGGGACGATCGGCGTTCTTGAGGCGGTAGTCCACTTTTTCGACGGCATCGATTTGCCGATCCATCTGCCAGGCGAAGCTTTCAACGAACCGGGCGCTTTTCATATGTCCGCAGAACAGGCCAAGGGTGAAGGCGATGCGCTCGGCAAGCACCGGATCCTGCGCGCACAGCAGATGGACGGCCTTGATGAAACAGGGGATGCCCACAACCGCATAGCGCCCTGGCACGGTGCGGATGGTCTCGATCACCCCTGAAAGCTCGATCGGATAATAGCGCGACTTCGCCCCGGCATGGATCTGTTCGGGGCTGCGCGAGACCACATAGCGGAAAAACGCGCCATCATCGGCAGGCGCGACATGGGCCACGCCATCCACGAGGCCCCGCCGCAACAACTCGGTTGCGACCCAACTCACCATGCCGCCGGAGCTGCCCTGGGCACGGAACCCGTTCTCGGCGGCGTGGCCGACATAGGCGGCCTCATAGCGGCCGATATGCCAATCCCGATTGGGTGCGGCGGGAAAATTGCCGGCCGCCAGGTCGTCCTCATCGCGGGCGAAGGGGGAGAACGGACATGTGCGCGCCAGGGTGGGACTCGGCGTCTCCAGCCAATCGCGCGCGCCGGTTGGCTGGAGCTGCCCATAGGCGTTCCACGCCATATGCACGTCCCCCTTGCCCGCCTGGGCGACACAGCCGCCGCAGCCGATGCAGAGGCCCGAGCGCAGCATGGCTTTGGGGCTGATGGCGGGCTGTGCGGGCTCAGTTGCAGACGGCATCGAGATAGGCGTCCGAGCGCCGTTTGAGGATCGCGATGCGATGCGGGATCGTCCTCTCGGGTGCTTCCCCGAGAATGTCCCAATATTGGCTCGACGGGGTCTCCTGCCCCACCAGATGCCGCCGGGCGCCGACGGTTTCGGTCAGGTCGCGGATCTTGTTGGAGCGATAATCGGTCAAGGCACACGCGAACGGCTTTTGGTTGACGAGTGCAAAGACACAGCCATGAAAGAACGTGGTGACCACCGCCTGGGCCCCGGCCATGAAGCCAGCAAAGTCTTCCGGTCCGGCATCAATCCATTGCGCGTCTGCCCAATCGTTGCGATAGCCGATGCTGATAAGCCGCAGGCCTTTATCCTGGGCGAAAACGCGCACATTGTCGGTGAACCACTGAGGGAAACCGTGCCCATAGACGGCCAGATATGGCGGCAGGCGGCGCGGCGCCTTACCCTCGATCAGATGGGAAAATTGTAGGCACGGGTCGAGCACCAGTTCGGGCTCGCAGCCAAGCGCATCCTCCACAAGACGGCGCGAGTTCTGGTCGCGGATGGAAATCCGCGAGAAATCGCGCAGCTTGCCGGCCCAACGGCCATCGAGCCCTTCACCGGCATCCTGATTGCCGAAGCTCGCCGCATAGGAGGCGATTTGCCCGGCCCGCAGCCCCTCGCCGAAAAAGACGGGGTGACCGCCATACCAGGGATGGCGCAAATTCCAGACTTCGTCGCTGCCCACGAGTACCAGCTCATGGGGGTCCATTTCCGATGGCCGATCGAGCGCGAAAGGTTTCGACAACGGCAAGCTGTCGATGGCATCGAGGAACCTCCGCATCTTACCGGCATAAAGCGGTAGATCGGCCCTTTCGCTCCTTTTTGGCAGCAGGGGTTGAAGAGCGCAGCGCCACTCGGCGCGTTTGACGCGCTCAGAATGATGATCGAGGAGCACCGCGCCATGTCCCCGTTCGCGCAGACCCTCGACGAGGCAGCGAGCCTGCCAGTATGAGCCATAATTGATGCAGCGGTGGAAGGTGAGGACAGCGATGCGGGGAGCAATGGGCATAAAGGAAGCCTTCCGGCTCATTGGTGTCGCCTTGACCCAATGGCGCCGCAGGGCATGCGTTCCGCTCCGCCGTCCAGCTTAACCCTTGGCAATCGCGGAGTTCAGCATGGCTTTATCGGTCCACTCCGTGCCCCGGAGCGTGAAATCCCCGAGCTCCCGCCGCGTCAGGTGAACCGGCTTGCCGTCACCGATGTCGGTGGTTGGCGCCCGGCGAAATAGGCGTCGATATTCTCTCTGACCAATTCCGCCATGGCGGTGCGCGTTTCCACGGTGGCGCTGCCGACATGGGGCACGGAGAAAACGTTATCGAGCTTCAGGAATCGCTCATCTATCCTGGGCTCGCCGAGGAACACATCAAGACCGGCACCGGCAATGGCCCGCGCTTCGAGCGCCTCGATCAGCGCGTTCTCGTCTATCACGCTTCCCCGTGCAATATTGACGAGATATCCCTCGTTTCCCAGTGCCTCGATCACGGCGCGATCAACGAGGCCCTCAGTACTCGCGGTTGCTGCAACGGCGACGATCAGCACGTCCGCCCAGCGCGCGAGCTCGAGGGGGCTGGGAAAGGCTCTCCATTGGGGCACCGACTTTTCCGACCGGTTCCAGAACCCTATCTCCATTTTGAAGGCCGCCGCCCTTTCCGCTATCGCCCGGCCGATAGCGCCCAGCCCGACAATTCCCACTTTCTTGCCCGAGGCCGAACGGGACAGGGCAAGCTTTCCACCCCGCGCCCATTCGCCCGAGCGCACCAGGTCCCGTCCGCGCCCCATGTCGCGAAGTACGGCCAGCATCAGCCCTATTGCCATGTCCGCAACGTCATCGGTTAGAATCCCGAGCGTCGTTGCAACATGGATCTTCCTTTGCGCACAGAGATCGAGATCGATCCTGTCGGTCCCCACACCATTGACCGCGATCAGTTCGAGGTTGGGCATCCGTTCGATCCAGGAGCGATCGACCCCGAGCGCCCCGTTCGTGAGGACCGCCCGAAATCCCGTGAGCATGGTCTCCGCCGAAGCGTCTTGTGCGGAAATCAACCGGTAGCGGCCCGCGAGGTCGGACCCGATGGGCTCGATAAGGGTGTCGAACGCCAGGATCGGCTCTATCATTGGCTTGCCTATCAATGTGAAATCTGACCCAGGAAGGTCTTGGTCCGCTCGTTCTGCGGATTGGAAAAGAAGCTCTCGGGCTCGCCGCTCTCGACGATTTCGCCCTTGTCCATGAAGATCACCCGGTCCGCCACCTTGCGGGCGAAGCCCATCTCATGGGTCACCACCAGCATGGTCATCCCCTCGCTGGCCAGATCGATCATTGTGTCGAGCACTTCGTTGACCATTTCGGGGTCCAGAGCCGAGGTCGGTTCGTCAAAAAGCATGATCTTGGGGTTCATGCACAATGCCCGTGCGATCGCCACGCGTTGCTGCTGCCCCCCTGAGAGCTGGGCCGGATATTTGTCCGCCTGCTCGGGAATGCGCACGCGTTCGAGATAGCGGCGCGCCGTGGCCTCTGCCTCTGCCCTGCTCACGCCCCTCACCTTCATCGGCGCCAACACGCAATTGTCCAGAACCGTCATGTGAGGGAAGAGGTTGAACTGCTGAAACACCATGCCGACCTCGCGGCGGATCTTCTCGACATTTTCCGCCCCGGCGGTCAGTTCGACCCCCTCCACCACGATCGTTCCGCTCTGTACGGTTTCAAGCTGGTTGATACAGCGGATAAGGGTGGATTTTCCCGAACCCGAAGGGCCGCACACGACGATCTTTTCGCCGCGTGCGACCGATAGTTCGATGGCCTTGAGGGCATGGTAGCTGCCGTACCATTTCTCGACGCCGCTCATGCGTACGGCGATTTCGGTATCGTTTCGTGCAGCATCGGTAACCATGTTCTGCCCTCAAAGCCTTGCTGGAGTTTGTTATTCGCCCGCCAGAACGAATTCAGGCAGCGGACCGCCGACCCATTCCTCGTGCAGCGCGTTCAGACTTCCATCTTCCTTCACCCGGGCCAGAAAGTCGTTGATGTAGTCCAAAAGCTCGGTGCTGCCCGGACGGACGGCAATCGCCTGGCTCTGCTGGCGCAGCGAGAACTTGGTGTCGAACCGGCCCGGCGCCATTTCATTGATCTGTGCGATCACCACGTTGGACGCGCCCATCAACGGGGCCTGCCCCGAAAGCAGCGCCTGCACCGCCGAGGCGTCGTCATCGAAGCGCTGGATGTTCGCATCGGCCGGCGCGATCTCGGTGATCGAGGTGTCCTGTGTGGATGCGCGCGCAACGGCGATGCTGTGGCCGGAAAGATCTTCCGGTCCCGTCACCTCGAGATTGGCGTCGCCGAAAACGAAGATCTCGATACCGGCATAGGGTTCCGAGAAATCGACCTGTTCGGCACGTTCGGGCGTAATGCCGAGAGAAGCGACGAGAACGTCGATCTGGTTGGACACGAGATAGGGAATACGGTTGGGCCCGGTCACGGGAACCAGGTTGAGCTCCACCCCCATGTCCTCGGCGAGCAGGCGGGCGACGTCGGCGTCATAGCCGTCCGGATTGCCCGCCTCATCGAGAATGCCGAACGGGGGGAAATCGACAAGCAGGCCGATATTGATCGTGCCGCGTTGCTGGATTTCCTCGGGCGTCTGGGCGATGGCCGGGCCAGCCACAAGGCCCGCCACAAGCGCCGCGGCGCCCATCATTCCGATCAAAGTTTTGCGCAGTTCCATATTCTCTCTCCCTTGGTTGATGTCGTCGAGTTCAGCGCGTGGTCGCCACGGCAAACCGTCCCTCCAGGTGCCGCGCCCACAGCGAGAGCGGCCAGCAGAGGACAAAATAGAGCGCCGCCACCAGCGAAAAGACGGTCAGGGGCTGGAACGTCGCGTTGTTTATGATCTGGCCGGCCCGTGTCAGCTCGACAAAGCCAATGATGGAGGCCAGCGAAGTGCCCTTGATCAGCTGCACGAGAAAGCCCACGGTCGGCGCCACCGATATCTTTGCCGCCTGGGGCAAAACCACGTAGCGCATGCGATCACGATATTTCAGCCCCAGCGCCCAACTCGCTTCGGACTGTCCCGAGGGCACGGCTTCGATGCAGCCGCGCCAGATCTCGCCCAGATAGGCGCTGGCATGGAGCGTGAGGGCCAATGCCGCCGCGATCCAGGGATTGATCCCCACCCCCACGATCGAAAGGCCGAAATAGACCAGGAAGAGCTGCATCAGGAGCGGAGTGCCCTGAAACACCCGAATGAAGGCGAGCGCTCCATAGCGCAGCGGCGCGACGCGCGACACGCGGGCCAGCGCGATGGCGATGCCGCCCAATGCTCCGCCAGCGAAGGCGATCGCCGAAAGCAACAGCGTCCACTGCACGGCGGTTATGATGAACAGCGCTTCGTTAAACCCGAATGTGCGAAACATGGGCTGCCCTCACCGCGCCAGGGGATAGCGGAAAGCGATCCGCCCGAGTGCAGAAAACAGGCCGGAAAAGCCGAGCGAGAGAATGAAGTATATCAGCGTGATCACCAGATAGACCTCGAAGGCCGCGAAGGTGGCAGACTGGATATTGTTGCCGGCCGCGGCGAGATCGGTCGCCGAAATCGCCGAGACTACCGACGAGGTCAACATCAGGTAGATGAACTGGCTGGTAAGCGCCGGATAGATGGTGCGCAGCGCCGGCTTGAGAATGATGTAGCGGAAAATCTGATGGCTCTTGAGTCCAAGGGCCCGACCGGCTTCCACTTGCCCGCGATTGACCGACTCGATCCCCGCGCGCACGATTTCGGTCGCGTAGGCTCCGACATTGACCGACAGCGCGACCAGTGCGGCGGTGTTGGGATCGAACCTGATCCCCAAGGCGGGCAGCGAGAAATAGATGAAGAATATCTGGATCAGGAACGGGGTGTTGCGGATCACCTCGATATAGACGTTCACCAGCCAGCGAAGCGCGTTGGGGCCTGCCGTCTTGGCAGCGGCGCACGGGACGGCGATCAGCATGCCGATCAGGATCGCTCCGAAGCTGAGCTGAATGGTAACCAATGCGCCATAGATCAACTGGTCGAAATTGTTGATCACCGGAGCGAAGTTGAACTGATAGTTCACGCGCCCGTTCCTCCCGCGGCCCTTGCCTGCCGTCGTTTAGATCGATCTAAATATAGCCGAGCCACCGAGTCAACCCTCTAGGGGATCGAACGCGCGGGGTCCGACCGAACCCCGGTCGACGAAATGGCTGGGCACCGTCATCCGCTGGCGCGGCGCGTCGGGGTTTTCGATCCGGCGCAGCAATTGGCTGGCTGCCAGTTGCCCGATCTCAACCGCTTCGGTTGCGACCGAAGCCAGCGCCGGCCGCACCAGCTCGGTTTCCGCGACGTTGTCATATCCGATCAGCGATACGTCGCGTCCGGGCACCAGCCCGGCTTCGCAAAAGCCGCGATGCATGCCGAGCCCGATGACGTCATTATGGCATATCCAGGCGGAGGGGGCGCCCTTTTGCCGCGCCATCCTCAGCGCCAGAGCCGTTGCTTCCCCATGGGTGGGTTCGATTGTCATCTCGACCGCATCCACCGCATCGTAACGCGCGATGGCGGCCCGGAAAGCGCTGAGCCTTTCTTCACGGGCCGAATGATCGAGATTGGCGGTGACGAACCCGATCCTCACGTGCCCAAGTTCAACCAGCCGCGAAACCGCTCCGTACATGCCGCCGAACTGGTCCATCCCTACGTAATCGGCTTCTCCACCGACCGTCCTCAGGACTTCGACCACGGGCATGCCCCACATCTGCAGCTTCTGGGTGAAGTCGGCCTTGGTGCCCGCGGCGGGACAAACGATCAGACCGTCCACTCCATGCTCGCGCATGCGGGTGACGAAACCGTCCTGCTTTTCCTGGGACTCGGCGGACTGGGCGATAAAGGTCGCCAGCCCGGCCCCTTCCACCACATGGTCGATGCCGGTGAGCAAGATGCCGAAGAAGGGATTGGAAAGGTTGGGAATGATCACGCCGATCGTACGGCTGCGCGCGGCCCGCATGCCTGCCGCACCGGCATTGTAGACATAACCGATCTCCGCCATTGCGGCCTCGACGCTGGCCCGCGTCTCCCGGCTCACCAGCGGGCTCTTGCGCACGACCAGCGATGCGGTCGCGCGCGAGACGCCGGCGTGCCGAGCCACATCCATAAGCGTGGGACGGGCTATGCGTCGAGTTTGCTTGCTCATGGTTGGTTATAGAACCGGCGCTTGCGCGCTCCCCTTTGGATCGATCTCATCGACCACCATGGCAAGGCTCGATCACCAAAGCAACAAAGCTCGGAGCTTTAATGGCCCGCGCCGAGAAGCGCGCTTCGGCGGCGAGGCTGGAGAGGCTCATTGCCACGGAGCTGCGAACCCGAAAGAAGCGAACTCTTTCGGGAACCGGCGTCGACCTTAAACCCTCACCAGCCGGCCATCCGCGCGCGGCTGCAGCACGCCGTCCCCTACCCGCTCCCAAGCCGCTGCGGCGATGCTCCGGTCGGCCGGCTGGAGATCTGCGTTATCGGTCGCCGCATCGATCGCGAGCACCGAACTCTTGAGAAGCCGCGAATAGGGGTGTTCGGGCGTATCCAGTATCGGTCGAGCAGGCCCCATCTCCACCACATAGCCCTTCTGCATGATCACCAGCCGATCCGATATGTAGTAGGCCGTTGCGAGATCGTGGGTGATGTAGATCACCGAGACCTCAAGCGTATCGCGCAGGTCGCGCAAGAGATTGACGATCGACATGCGCAGCGAGGCGTCCACCATCGATACCGGCTCGTCGGCAATCAGCAGCGAGGGATTGGAGATCAGCGCACGAGCAATCGCGATCCTCTGAAGCTGCCCGCCGGAAAGCTCGTGAGCATAGCGTCCGGCGATTTCCCTGAGACTCAACCCCACCTTCTGAAGCGCCGCATCCATCGCCGCTTCAACCTCGGACCGGGTTCTCGCGCCGAGGAGCGTGCGCGCACTCGCCTGAAGATAGCGGTCGACCTGCTTGAGCGGGTTGAAGGTTTCGAAGGGGTTCTGGAATACCGGCTGCACCCGTCGCATGAAATCGAGCCGCGCCGCCCGGCTCCGGCGCTCCGCCGCGCTCCTGCCCTCGAACAGGATATCGCCACTGGTCGGGCTTTCGATCCCCAGAATCATTCGCGCCAGCGTCGTCTTGCCCGAACCGGACTCGCCAATGATCGTGAAAATTTCCGCCCTATCGGCCGAAAGCGAGAAATTCGCATCCACAACAGCGTCGATGGAATTGCGCGAGAGCGGCCCGCCCATCACGAAACGTTTGGAGACGTTGGAGACCTCGAGCAGCGCTGTCATGGCACAGCCTCCACCACCGGCGTACCGATGCGCACGAGCGGCTTTACATCCTCACTGCGCCAGCAGGCGGCGCGATGATCAAGGCCTACGGGGGCGAGAGGCGGCACTTGCTTGCACTTGTCGATGGCGAGCGGGCACCTTGGGTGGAAGCGGCACCCTTGCGGCGGCTCGGCCAGATTGGGCGGACGCCCTTCCAGCGCGGCCTTGGGTGCCGTATCCCCAATCCTGGGGAGCGATGCCACGAGATGGGCGGTATAGGGGTGTTTGGGGGCGGTAAAGATTGTCCGCGTCGGCGCCTCCTCCACCAGTCGCCCAGCATAGACGATCCCGATCCGATCGGCGATGTTGGCATGTACGCTCATGTCGTGGGTCACGAAAACCACCGAAGCCTGCATCTGGCGCTGTACGTCGCGAATCATCGCCAGCACGTCCTTTTGCACCACGACATCGAGCGCGGTCGTCGGTTCGTCGGCAATCACGAATTCGGGCTGGCATACGGTCGCCAGCGCAATAACCACCCGCTGGCGCATTCCGCCCGAAAGCTGATGGGGAAATGCGGACAGCACGTCGGGCGATAGACCCAGCCGCTGGAGATGGGCTTCGACCCGAGCCCAGAATTCTCGCCTCGGCAACCCCATGGGGCGGAAAGCGAAGTCGCGGAACGTCTTATGTACCCGGCGCACCGGGTTGAGCAGGCTCATCGAGCCCTGCATGATATAGGACAGGTGTTTCCAACGGATCGCGTCGATCTCTTCCCTGCTGGCCTTGTAGGGGTCGATCTCAAGATCGCCGAAACGATAGGTCATCGACCCGTCCACTATCCTGAGCGGAGGCCGGATCGCGGCGGCGAAGGTCTTGATCAGCGTTGTCTTGCCCGACGAGCTTTCCCCGGCAATGCCGTAGATCTCGTTCTTGCGGATGGAGAGGGTCACGTCGTCCACGGCGCGCACTTCGCGCTCGACCCCGAAATAGCCCATCTGATAATAGGCCTTGAGGCCTTTCACGGTCAGCACGTCAAGGGCGTCGGTTGCGGTCATCATGCACCCCCCATGCGCCGCAAGCGCGAACGCGGATCGATATATTCGTTCATGGACACCGTGAGCAGGAACAGGCCGATAAACAGCATCACGATCATGATCACGGGGATAAGGATCCACCACCAGACCCCGACCACCATCGCCGAGTGGTTATTGGCCCAATAGAGCGTAGTGCCGACGGTGGGTATGTTGACGTTGGTAAAGCCGAGCACCGCGAGGGTCACTTCCATGCCGATCGACCAGATCATGTTGGCGATGGCGGTGGCGAAGACGATGGGCATGACATAGGGCAAATGTTCCTCGAACATGATCCGGCGCGCGCTCATGCCCGAAAACACCGCATGGCGAGTAAATTCGCGATGACGCAGGCCGAGCGCGACCGAGCGGATCAGCCGCGCGTCGAACGGCCAGCCGAAGCACGCCATCACCAGCGCGAGCCGGAATAAGTCGAGTTCCGAGCGCATCACGAAATAGAACAGGATCAGGATCGGAAAGATCGGCAGGGCAACGAAGATGTCGTTGAAAAACATCAGCACCCGGTCGGTCCAACCACCGAGATAGCCTGAAAGCAATCCCACGGTGATCGAGATGATGCGGCTGAGCACGGCCACTATCAATCCGAAAGCCAGCGTGTTGCGGAAGGCGAAGCTGAGCTGCCAGAACATGTCCTGACCGCGTGAATTGGTGCCAAACCAGTATTGGGCGGAGGGCGGCTGGTCGGGAATGACGACGTACATCAGCACAGGATCGACCGGCGAGAAAAAACTGGCCAGCGCGAAGATCACGATGCCGCCGACAAGAATGCAGCCGATGGCGAATTCGATATTATAGCGGACGAGGTCCCTGACGATCGCAAACATTGGCTATTTCGCCCTCACGCGTGGATCGAGCAGCGGGTGCAGCAGATCGATGATGAAGATGGCGCTTGCGACCGCGATGACGGCAATCGAAGAGACCGCGAGGACCAGCGTCGTATCGCCGCCATTGACCGCGCGAACCAGCAACGTGCCCAACCCGGGATAGGCGAAGACCTGCTCGGTGATGATCGTCCCCGAGAAAATGCCCCCAAGCGCCATTGCAAGCCCGGTGAGCTGGGGCACCATCGCGTTGCGGATCACATAGGAAAAGACCACCCGTTGGGTCTTGACCCCGGCCAGTTCGGCATAGGTCACATAATCCTCGGTGATGATGTTGGAGACCAGCGCCCGCATCCCCAGAAATGAAATCCCCAGGCCGACGATCACCAACGAGGTGGCCGGCAGGATGGAATGATGGAGCACTGAGAAAATGAACTCGGGCGTAAAGCCGGGCCGCACATTCATGGCAAAGCCGCCGGAGATCGGCATGACCGGCCACAGATAGCCAAAAATGACCACCAGCAAGAAGGCGACGATATAATAAGGTATGGGCTGGATGCCCATGGCGACGATGCCGAAGGCTTTGAGGAACCTGTTGTTCTGGTAATAACCGGCCAAGCCACCCAGCAAATTGCCGATGATCCAGTACAGCACGATCGAGGTGACGAGGAGCCCCACCGTCCAAGGCAGCGCCAGCATGACAAGGCGCATGGCCGGAGAGGGAAACGCGATGAGGGATGGACCGAGATCGCCAACGATGAAGCGCGACCAGAAGTTCACATACTTTTCGAGGAGCGGCCGATCGGTCCCGAAAAGCTCCGTCAGCGTCTCGCGTAGGGCCTGGATTGCTTCGGGACTGAAGTTCGATTGTCCCGCGACGCGGCCGATAATGGTTTCGACCGGAGAAACAGGCGAGAGGTGCGTAATGAAAAAAGCGGCCGAAATACCGGCGAAAATAACGACCGCTAACTGCAATAAACGCTTAAGGGCGAAAAACAGATAGTCCTTCATTGTCGACGCTACGCCTTCCCCTCTTCGTTTGGGGGTGTCCGGCCGAAGCCGGACACTTGGTTTTGCTCGAAGGAGAGCCTACTGGGCCGGCTCAAGCTGAGTGAAGATGTAGCGTGAGTTCGCCCAGTTGGTCACGATATTGGCATAGGGGTTTTCCTCTGCGGTTGGAAAACCGGTCCAATACCTTTCCGAATAGGCAGCGAACACGTTGAACGACATCATCGGGATGACCGGCATCTCCTCGACCATCAGCCGGACGAAGTCGTGCCCGAGTTCGAGGTTTTCCTCGGTCCCGAACGGGGTCACGCGGATTTCCTCGATGATGCGGTCGAGTTCGGGGTGCTGCCAGCGCTGCCAATTGCGCTGCGGCTGCCGCTCGCCTTCGGGCGCGACATAGCTTGAATGCCAGCTCTCAAGGAAGAACGAGAGGTCGGGGTCGCCGCCCCAGGTCTCGATCGACCAGGCCGTTGCCGCATCGAAGTCTCCCAAAGGCAGATCCTGAGCAAACATTTGCGGGGTCACCTGAGCGGTCACGTCCACGCCCGCCTGGCTCCATTGCTGGGCCGCCATGGTGCCGAAGCGGTTCATCACTCCGCTTTCGAAGGTCGTGATGGTGAAGGCGAAACGCTCGCCATCCGGTGTATACCAGTCATTGCCCTGGCGGGTGAACCCGGCATCCTCGAGCAGTTCGGCAGCGGCGTCGAGATTTTGCTCCCACCAGCCGTAACCAAATGCCCTCCGAATCTCGTCTTCATCGGTTGGCACGGCATCGCCGAATTGCGGACGCACCATATCGGCGACCTGGATTCCGATATCGGGGTTATAGGGTTTGATGACCGAACTGCCCGTATCGAGTTCATAATCGATCAGCCATTCCTGCAATGGATCGTGATAGTCGTCCGGATGGGTTCCGGTGGGCGGGATGGCAATGGCCGAAAGGGTCGCCGCTCCGCGATAAGCCGCCATCGAGATCTGACGTGCGTCAAGCATCAACGCCAGCGCCCAGCGCACCCGGCGATCCTGGAACAGCTCGTTGTTGTGATTGAAGATCACCATGGGCAACGTGGGATCAGGATGGGCGTAAGGGAAGCCAGGGAACCAGCCGCGCGCCGTCTCGTCCTGCTCGACGAGGCTGAACATGGCTTCGGGCGTCAGGTCATGGATCATGTCCAGATTGCCGTTCACCATTTCGATCAGCCGGCTGTCTATCGCCGGAATGGAGCGATAGATGATATATTGGGGTGCGGGTTCGCCATACTGGGCAACAGTCGTCCGCTCCCAATCCTCCCGCTTTTCCCAGATATACCACGCGCCGTTCGGATCGTGGCTGTGCAGCGTGTAAGGACCGAGGCTGACGGGCGGATTGAAGTCGTAGGATGATGGATCTTCAAACTCTTCAAAGACATGCTTGGGCATGATCCACGCGCCGTTCCAGCGGACCGAGAAGATCGCATGGAAACGCGAGTTGGGCTCGTTGAGGTTGAACAGTACGGTATAGTCGTCAACCGCTTCGACGCTCTCAACCTGCTGGGCGAAAGTGGCGCCCCAGTTGGTGGCCGGCATTTCGGCCTGCGTCTCCACCGTATAGACAACATCATCGGCCGTGAACTCAACGCCATCGGACCAGTAGATGCCTTCACGCAGGCGCACGGTCATCTGCGTGAAGTCCTCGTTATATTCCCAAGGCTCTGCGGCCAGGGAATTGTAGAGCGCGCCCTCCAGGCCCGCGTCCGGATCGATATACCAGAGCGTATCCATGGCAAGCTGATGCAGACCATTGGCAACGCTGTACCCCGGCACCCAGATATTAAACCAGTCCGGGCTGATGGACGGCGGCTCCGGGTTGTGGACGATCAGAGTCTGTTCGCGTGGGAATTCGTTGATCGGCGGCAGTTCTGCCGGAGCATCCTGGGCTATCGATGCACTGCCCATGATGGCAACGACAGCGACAGACGCCAGAAGCGTCTTCCACATCTTCATCTTTTCCTCCCGATTTAATGGAGCGCCCCTCGACGCCCCTTCCTCCTGCCTCGTTATGCTACCGCAGCGTTTCTTTCTGTCAACATATTATATGATATATATCGCATTAATTGATATACTAACATTTTGCCAACCGGTGCGGGCAAGGCCGGCAAGTCTCCAATGATCTTCATCGAGTGGGCATGCGGACGCCTTACCGGCCCAGCCGGACCATCTGATAGGAGTAAGGCGGGAGAGACACGGACAAGATATCGCCCGAAACCGAGGCACCTTCGCCTTTACGCGGCGCCACCTCGTCCGGCTGCGCGCTGGTGTTGACCGCATTGAGATCGCCGTGGGTCATCACCCGATGGTCGATGACGCGCATGTCGCCAAAACCTTGGAGTTCCACAGAAAAATCCACCATCTCATCGGGATGCCGGTTGACCGCGAACACTGTGACAGTCCCCTCCTCTTGGTTGTGGACGGCAGACACATCGGCATAGGCAACACCGCTGAACGCGTCGCTGTCATAGGTCGGACAGTCGATCGAAAGGTCGAGTGCCGTACCGCGTCCAAAGCGGGAGGCAAAGTAATAGGGATAGTAGATCGTCTGCCGCCAGGCATCTCCGCCCTTTTCAGTCATGATCGGAGCGATGACGTTCACCAGCTGTGCGATGCACGCGATCTTCACCACGTCCGAGCGACGGATGAACGTATTCAGAATAAGCCCGACCTGAAGAACATCCTCGAAATTATAGACGTCCTCGAGAAGTGCCGGCGCGTGCGGCCACCCTTCCTGCCCTTCGAGAATTTTCCGGTCCTGCTGGCGGGAATGATACCAGACATTCCATTCATCGAATGAAATATAGATATCCTTTTTCGAGCGCTTCTTGGCCTTGACGTAATTTATGACGCCCTGAACGGCAACGATGTAGTCATCGAGCTTCTGGTTCAGCGCCAGGTAGTTGCCCGCGTTCTTCTCGTGGTTGGCGAAATACATGTGCAACGAGATGTAATCCACCACGTCATAGGTGTGCTCGAGCACCGTCGCTTCCCACTGGGGATAGGTGGGCATGTTGGAGTGGCTCGATCCACAAACCACCAATTCCAGCGATTTGTCGAAGGCGCGGATCGCCTTTGCCGTCTCGGCGGCGAGCTTGCCGTACTCCTCGGCGTCCTTGTGGCCGATCTGCCAGGGGCCGTCCATCTCGTTGCCCAGGCACCAGAGCTTGACGTTCCAAGGCTCCTCCTGCCCGTTTTTCTTGCGCAGATCGCTCCAATAGCTGCCGCCGGGATGATTGACATATTCAACGAAGTTCCGCGCGGCATCGAGCCCGCGTGAGCCGAGATTGACCGCGAGCATCATCTCGGTCCCCACCGATTTGCACCATTCTGCGAACTCGTGAATACCGACCTCATTGCTTTCGGCAGTGTGCCAGGCCAAGTCCAGCCGGGTCGGCCGATCTTGCTTGGGCCCAATGCCGTCTTCCCAATTGTAGGCCGAAACGAAGTTACCGCCTGGATAGCGTACCACAGGTACGTCGAGCTCCTTGACCAGTTCGATCACATCACCGCGCATGGCGTTTGCATCGGCCGTGGGGTGGTCCGGCTCGTATATGCCCGTATAGATCGCCCGGCCCAGGTGCTCAAGAAATGCCCCATACAACCGGTCATCGATCTCGCTGACCGTAAAGTTCTTGTGGGCGACCGCCGTAGCCTTCACTGCCCCCTCCCTCTTTTGCGCAGAAATTCCGATTTATATCGGAATTTATGATAGACAAGAGCACGCTTGTCAACTGCACCGGCCGTCCGACGATGATTTTGCGAAGGATGCGCCTATCACGCCTGATAGATGCGCATCAGGATGTCCTGATCGTAATTTCCGAAGCCGCGCCCAAATATGTTCAGCCCTCCGGGATGAGCGGCATCTTCGCGGATTCCGATCTTGAGTCGGATGGAATGGTGGGCAGCGATACCGAGATCGGCGAGGGTGACGGAAGAAATCTGCAACCCGTCGACGAAGCTTCCGACTGAATTTACGCGGAAGCTCTTGAGCTTGCCATATTGCGACCCCTTGAGCTTCCACCAGTCGGGGGTATAGACGCCACGCTTGTCCCCGTAATCCCCCGGAGAAGTCCAGGTGCCGATTTCCGTGCCATTCACCCATATGGTGATGTCGGAAGGCCAATCGGCGCTCGTACCCGGCACTTCGGACGAGAGCTCCATGGAAAACTCGATGGCCTCGATCTCGCTGTTGGAGAGCTTGGCGTTGTTGGGAAACTGATATTCCACATTGCCCCGCGTGAACCAGATCAGCCCCGCACGCATCCGCGAGGGATCAAGGAACGTATCGGGGACGTCGAGCAGGCCCACGATACCGTCCGGAGTACACAGCCCGCACGGCGCCATGACGTCACAGCTCGTGTAAAGTCCCAGCGGCATGGACACCTCGATATGCCCGCCCTTGACTTTGGCGATGTCCTCCTTGAACGCCACAAGGACCTCGTCGAAAGTGGAATGGCAGATCTTCTGGTTCCCCTTGCGCGCCTTTTGGGTCTCCGAGCGGATCAGCCCAGCCTCCTCCAAAATGTTCACATTGGACGAGACAGTTGATTGTGGCAGGCTAAGAATACTGGCGATATCGTTGATATTCTGCGCTCCACGCACATGCAGCAGCTTAAGGATTTGCACGCGCACGGGCGAGGCCAGCCCCTTGAGCACGTCCATTCCTTCTTCAGGATCCACCACGAGAAAGTTTCGCGCCATTATCTATCAGCCTCCTCTCGTGCCGCAGCAGTTCACCGTTCATACATATCAGGTGTCCCGATATAGTCGAGTCGGTTAAGATGGGGGATGATCTTGGTGTGCTTAAAGCCGGGTGCAGAAGAGCGCGACATACCCACCGCAAGAATTCGTTCTAGCGGACTTCCATACCTTGCCGGCCAGTTAGATCAGATTGGAGCGGGTGAAGGGAATCGAACCCTCGTCGTAAGCTTGGGAAGCTTCTGCTCTACCATTGAGCTACACCCGCGCGACTGTCTGTTTGCGGCAAATCCGATGCTGCGTCAAGAGACGGTGCGCGGAGGGTATCTCCGCACTCACATCGCTGTTATCTAACAGCATATCTCGCCGGATTCAGGGGCGTTTCGCTGTAGTTCCGCCCTTTTCCGCAGACCAATTGCGGCAGAAAGTCGGCGCCAAAGGTTGATCTCGGGGCAACCTACCCCTATTATCGCGGATCAACAGCGTATCATTTAATTCATATCTGGCTAGGATCGTGCGCGAACCTGGCTCGATATCTTTTTGCGCGCAGGGAAGCAATTTCGAATACACATCGATATTTATTGTTTTCAGCGCCGCGCATCTTAAAGGAGACACATGGCAGTCAAGTTATCCGTAAGGAACGTCTATAAGATATTCGGTGAGAAGACCGGTGCAGCGCTCGGGATGCTCGAAGCCGGCAAGAGCAAGGAAGAGATCCTGGAAGCCACCGGCGCGACGGTTGGTGTGAGGGATGCGAGCTTCGATGTCGGCGAAGGGGAAATCTTCGTCGTCATGGGACTCTCGGGATCCGGCAAATCGACCCTGGTGCGCATGCTCAACGGGCTGATCCAGCCCACATCCGGCTCGATCATGATCGACGGCGTGGACGTGGCGAACTGCTCGAAAGAGCAGCTGCGGCGCATCCGGCGCGAAAAGATCGCCATGGTGTTCCAGCACTTCGCCCTGTTCCCGCATTGGAGCGTGGCCGACAACGCCGCCTATGGACTCAAGATCAAGGGCGTTGCCGCCAATGAGCGGCGGGAAAAAGCTCTCAAGGCGCTCGAACAGGTAGGGCTGACGGCGTGGGCGGATAGCCTGCCGTCCGAACTCTCGGGCGGCATGCAGCAGCGCGTGGGCCTGGCTCGCGGATTGGCCACCGGCCCCGAGGTGCTGCTGATGGACGAACCATTCGGCGCGCTCGACCCGCTCATTCGCCGCGAAATGCAGGACGAGTTGATCGCGCTGCAGCGCTCGCTCAAGAAAACCATCATCTTCATCACCCACGATCTCAACGAAGCCCTGCTGCTCGGCGACAAGATCGCCATCATGAAGGATGGGCGTTTCGTGCAGGTGGGAACCGCCCAGGAGATCGTTTCCAATCCGGCCGATGATTATGTTGCCGCTTTCGTTGCCGATATCGATCGCGGACGGGTGTTTACGGCCGAGGACGTTTCGGGGGAGGCCGCGCCGGTCAAACTCGGGGAAGCCAGTGCGGAAGACGCCATGCGGGTCATGGAAGACCTCAACCGCAACGCGCTCTATGTGGTGGATGACAAGGACAAGGTGGCCGGCGTGGTCACCTACCAGGATCTCGCGGCGGCCACGTTCGACGAGAGCAAGCCCGACCCGGTACTCGAAGAGGTGATGCTCACCGACTTTCCCACCGCCGAGGCCGATCAGCAACTGGCCGATCTCTACAGCGCGGCGAGCGCAGGGCTGCCCATTGCGGTGACCGACGAGAAGGACCGTCTGGTGGGTGTCGTCGAACCGGAAGCGGTGTTCGCGCAGCTTTCGGGCGAGGATGCCGACGCCACACCTACCGAAACAAACACCACAAACGAAAAGGAGAGCGCGCATGTTTAGTCCCGGCGACCTCCTGGTCATCCCCTTTGACGACTGGATCAACGATTTCGTGCGCGGATGGCTGGTGCCCAATTTCCGGCCTGCCTTCCGGGCGGCGCAGGTGCCCATCACCATGGTGCTCAATGCGCTGGACGATTTCTTCAACTTCCTGCCCATGCTTTTGACCACCGGAGCCTTTGCACTGGCGGCCTGGAAATGGGCCGGGCGAGGCATGGCGATCTTCACCCTGATCGGCTTTGCCTTTATCGACATGATCGGGCTCTGGCCCGAGACGATGACGACGCTGGCGATGATCATCACCTCGGTGCTGTTCTGCGCCGTGATCGGCATTCCGGCCGGCATCGTCGCGGCGCGTTCCAACCTCGTCTGGAAAGTGCTCCGGCCGGTGCTCGACATCATGCAGACGATCCCGAGCTTTGTTTATCTCGTGCCGATCGTCATGCTGTTCGGCGTGGGTATGGCGCCTGGAATCATCGCGACCATCATCTTTGCGGTGCCGCCGATCATCCGACTGACCAATCTGGGCATCCGCAATGTGCGCGGCGACCTGATCGAAGCGGCGCAGGCGTTCGGCTCGACCGGATGGCAGATGCTGGTCGACCTGCAGATCCCCCTGGCGATGCGCACCATCATGGCAGGGCTCAATCAGACGCTGATGCTGGCCCTTTCGATGGTGGTGATCGCCGCGCTGATCGGCGCGGGCGGGCTGGGGCTGGTGGTCAATACCGGGCTGGGCCGGCTCGACGTGGGCGGCGCGACAGCCGGTGGCGTGGGGATCGTGATCCTCGCCATTGTCCTCGACCGTATCACGCAGGGCTTTGGCGAAAATCAGGGCAACACCATTTCCCTGCGCCAGGTGCTGGGCAATCTCGTCCGGCTTCGCGGCACGCAGGCGATCGGGGAGAGGGAAAAGACAGCCTGATAGCTCTTGATGCGGCGGCAGCACTGCCGCCGCTTCTATCGCCCGTATCTTTGCGGGTTTCGCATGGCGGGTAAGCCCGTCCATTTCAGAACCAAAGAAAAGGAGACAAAGGCAGAAATGTTCAGTCTCAAAAAGACCCTTGCAACCCTTTCCGCCGCCGCCCTGCTGGGCGCAGCGGCAGTTCCGGCCGTGGCTCAGGACAATCCCGGCGACGGCGTAACCGTCAACATGGCACAGGCCACTTGGGACACCGGCTGGTTCCACGCCGAAATCTACCGCCAGCTTCTCCAGGAGCTGGGCTATGACGTTCCCCAGATCACGACGCTGGACAACCCGCCCTTCTACCAGGCAGTAGCACAGGGCGACATGGACCTTTGGGTCAATGGCTGGTTCCCGCTGCACAACACCTATGAGCCGACCTTCAGCCAGGGTGCGGAGATCATCGGCTCGGTGGCCGAAGGCGGCGCGCTGGAAGGCTATCTCGTCAACGCTTCGGCGGTCGAGGAATTCGGCATCACCTCGCTTGACGATTTCAAGCGCGACGAGGTGAAGGAAGCGTTCGACCGCAATGGCGACGGACTGGCCGATCTGGTTGCCTGCCCTCCAGGCTGGGGCTGCGAAGTCAATATCGAGCATCACATGGATGCCTATGAGCTGCGCGACCACGTCAACCCGATCAAGGCCGGCTACGCCGCCTCGATGGCCGATGCGGTTGCCGCCTATGAAGCGGGCGAGAACATCCTGTTCTACACCTGGACCCCGAACTGGACCGTCAATGAGCTCGTGCCGGGCGAAGACGTGATGTGGATCGAGGTTCCGGAAGTCGACCTGCCCGATATGAGCCTTGCCGATGCGGCAACGCTCGAAGGTGTCGAAGGCTGTGTCAACGATCCGTGCATGCTGGGCTTCCCGGCCAATGACATCGTTCCGGTTGCCAATTCGGCGTTCCTCGAAGAGAACCCGGCAGTGGGCGCCCTGCTCGAAGCCGTAGAAATCCCGCTCGGCGATATCTTTGCCCAGAATGCGGCGATGAATGCTGGCGACGACGACATCGAAGCCCAGGCTGCTGCCTGGATCGAAGAAAACCGCGAAGCCGTGGATGGCTGGCTGGAAACAGCTCGCGCTGCCGCGTCGTAAGCGTTTCGCTCAAACCAAATTGAAAGGCCGGGGTTCTCCCGGCCTTTTTTGTTTTCTCAATTTCCGCAGAAGCGGGTGCAGGCCGCCGAACGGCACCTAGGGATAGGATTTGAAGTGCTTGGAGAGTTTGAGACTTTGGGCCTGGTAGTTCGAGCCAAGCGCGGCGCCATAGAGCATGTCCGGGCGCTCCGCCATGCGTTCGTAGATCAGCCTGCCGATGGTCTGGCCATGGCCGAGAAGAAAGGGAACTTCGCGGCTGCGCACTTCCAGTACGGCGCGCGAACCGGTGCCTCCGGCGGCCGAGTGGCCGAAGCCGGGATCGAAGAACCCCGCATAGTGGACGCGGAATTCGCCGACCAGCGGATCGAAGGGCACCATCTCGGCAGCGTAATCGGGCGGCACATGGACACTTTCACGCGAGACGAGAATGTAAAACTCGTCCGGATCCAGGATCAGTTCACCGGAACCGCGGTTGATGAGGGGCTCCCAATAGTCGAGGACATCGAGGGCATCTTTCTTGTCCACGTCGACCACCGCGGTGTGCCGCTTGGAGCGAAAGCCTATCAGGCCGTTGCGGCCTTCGCCGATGAGATCGATCGAAAGTGAAACACCCTCCCCCACATCCATATTGGGATCGAACACCAGTGTCTCGGCGGCATGGACAGCCTTGTGTTCGGCGGCCGACAGCCGCGCGTCGCCGACACGAAAGCGCATTTGCGAGAGGCGTGAGCCGGTGCGCCCGAGGATAGGAAAGGTGCGCGGAGAGATTTCTAGATAGAGCGCGCCCTTATAGCCGGCCGGAACGATGTCGAAGCTGCGCGCACCGTCCGAGATGACGCGGGTGAAGATATCGAGCCGGCCGGTGGAAGATTTGGGATTGGCCGAGGCACTGACTTCATCGGGAAGGTCGAGGCTTTCGAGCAGCGGGACGATATAGACGCAGCCGCGTTCGAGCACGGCGCCCTTGGTCAGGTCGATCTCGTGGAGTTTCAAGGTTTGGATGCGATCGGCAACGGTCCTGCCCGGCCCGGGAAGAAAGCTCGAGCGAACGCGAAAGGCTTTTTCGCCCAGCCGCAAATCCAGGCTGGCAGGCTGGATCTGATCGCCATCATAGGGGCGATCGGCACTGATGGCGCCTGCCTCGGACAATCTACCGATCAGCCGGGCTGAGAAGATCCCGGTTGGCCAAGCCTGGTTTATAGTCATGATGTCTCCGGCGAACCTGTTGGTCTGGCTTAGCAAGCGAAGCGATTGACGCCAAGGGCGATTTCGGCGTAACTCAGCACTGACCGCAATGCGGTTGGTGGCGATTTGGCCGGTCCGATTGCAAGCCACCTAAAACAACTTGCTAAAGTGACCAGTCGAACCGGCCGCATCGCGCGCCGGTTTTTTTGTTTTAGAGGTATTCCCATGGCCGACAAGACCGCCAATCCGCTCAACGACCCGAAACGCCGCAGGGCGCAGACGATGTTGGTGCATGGCGGCATGGAACGCAGCCAGCACGGGGAGACGTCCGAGGCCATCTTTTTCAACTCGGGCTATGTGTATCCCACGTCGGAAGGGGCCGAAGCACGGTTCAAGGGGGAAGAGCCGGGGCACATCTATTCGCGGTTCTCCAACCCCACTGTGGAAATGTTTCAGCAACGGGCCGCGCTGCTCGAAGGCGCCGAGGCGGCACGGGCGACTGCCACCGGCATGGCGGCGGTGACCACGGCCGTGATGAGCCAATTGCGTGCCGGTGACCACGTGGTCGCAGCGCGGGCGCTGTTTGGCGGATGCAGGTTCGTGGTCGAAACCTATATGCCGCGCTGGGGGGTAGAATCGACGCTGGTCGACGGACGAGACCCGGAAAACTTTGCGCGCGCCATGCGGCCTAACACGAAGGTGGTATTCGTCGAAACGCCGACCAATCCCACACTGGAATTGGTGGACCTCACGGCTGTCGCCGATATCGCCCACGTGCATGGCGCCGTGCTGATCGTAGACAATGTGTTCGCCACCCCCATCTGGCAGAAGCCGCTGGAATTGGGTGCGGATCTCGTCACCTATTCGGCCACGAAGCATATGGACGGCCAGGGCCGCGCCATGGGTGGGGTGATCCTGGGGCGCAAGGAGCTGATCGAAGCCGATATCCATACGATCATCCGCCAGACCGGCCCCTCGATCTCGCCCTTCAACGCCTGGGTGCTTCTGAAGGGCTTGGAAACGCTGCCTTTGAGGGTGAAGGCGATGACTGAAAGCGCCGGCCAGATCGCCGATTTCCTCGCCGATCACCCCAAAATCGAATCCATCAGCTATCCGCATCACAGATCGCACCCGCAATATGAGCTGGCCAAGAGGCAGATGGGCGGCGGTTCGACGCTGGTTGCCTTTACGCCCAAGGGTGGCAAGGCGACGGCGTTCGCGCTGGCCGATGCGCTGGCGGTGGTTGCGATCTCGAACAATCTGGGTGATGCGAAGTCGATCATATCGCATCCCGCCACCACCACCCACCAGCGCTTTTCCGATGAGGAAAAGGCGGAGATGGACATCACCGCCGGGCTGCTGCGGCTGTCGGTGGGGCTGGAAGACGCTGATGATTTGATCGCCGATCTGGAGTTTGCGCTGGATCAGATATAGGCTGATCGGTGAGGGACTTTTAGGAACGCGGCGCGTCGGGCATGGATTTTCGCACCATCTTCTCGGCTGTCGGCGCGCTGACCGCGGCGCTCGGGATCGCCATGCTGCTGCCCGCCTTCGCGGACCTTATGGTGGGGCATCCCGACTGGCAGGTGTTCCTCACCGCTTCGCTGATCACTACGATTTTCGGCACAGGCTTGTGGGCATCCTCGAGCGGGCGGCGCTCCGAGCTCAATTTGCGTCAAGCCTTCCTCATGACGGTGATGATCTGGGTGGTGCTGACGCTTTTTGCGGCATTGCCGCTCTATATGTCGGACCTGGGGCTGAGCTTTGTCGACGCGCTGTTCGAGGCGATGTCGGGGATAACGACGACCGGAGCGACGGTGATCACCACTCTCGACTCATCCCCGCCCGGCATCCTGCTCTGGCGCGGATTGCTGCAATGGTTCGGCGGGCTGGGCGTGGTGGTGATGGCCATCGCCGTGCTGCCCATGCTGCGAGTGGGCGGCATGCAGATGTTTCGGGCAGAGGCGTTCGAGACGCCCGACAAGATCCTGCCCGCCGCCGCGCAGATCGCCAGCGCCATGACCGTTGTCTATTGCATCCTCACCTTTGGTTGTGCAGTGGCATATTGGCTTGCCGGGATGAACACCTTCGATGCGGCGGTTCATGCGCTTTCGACCGTGGCGACAGGTGGGTTTTCGACGCGCGACGCATCACTCGCCGCATTCGAGGAGCCAGCGATCCACTATGTGGGCGTGGTGTTCATGATCCTGGGCGCCCTGCCCTTCGTGCTCTATATCGGCGTGCTGCAGGGACGCCTCGTGCAACTTTATAGCGACTCCCAGGTGCGGCTCTTCCTCACGCTGCTCGCAGTGACGACCCTGGTGGTTACGCTGGTGCTCATCATCAGCGATATCGCAACCGGCGAAGAGGCCTTTCGCGACGCGCTGTTTTCCGTGGTGTCGGTGATGACGGGCACCGGGCTGGGAATTGCCGATTTTTCGAACTGGGGCGCTCTCGCGATAACGATATTCTTCGTCATCATGTTCATTGGCGGATGCACCGGATCGACCTCTTGCGGCATCAAGGTATTCCGCTTCCAGGTTCTGGCGCGCGACCTCTACCAGCACATCAGGCAGATCATCTTTCCCTCGATGATCTATATCAAGCGCTACAATGGCCGGCCGATGCCCGACAGTGTCTCGACCTCGGTGCAAAGCTTTGTTTTTCTGTATTTTTCCAGCTTTCTGATCCTTGCCGTGCTGCTCTCGCTTTCCGGCCTCGAGCCGCTCGATGCGCTGGGGAGTGCGGCAACGGCGATCTCGAACGTGGGCCCGGCGCTCAGCCCCGAACTGGGGCCGGCGGGCAATTTTGCCGGTCTGTCCGACGCGGCAAAATGGCTGATGACGATCGGCATGCTGGTCGGCCGGCTTGAAGTGATGATGATCCTGGTGCTGTTCACACCCCGTTTCTGGAAGGCGTGAGCGAACCTACTCAGCCGGCCCGGCGGGCGGCGCTTGATGGTGGCGGCCAGCCAGCATTTCACGCACCGTCAGTGCGTTGGGGGTCAGGAACATCCACTGCAGCAAAGCCTTGATATCGGCGCCGATCCCGAGAATGGCGGGAACGAGAAACAGGACAAGCAGCGTAGCCACCGCCAGGCCCGACACAATGGTCAGCGCCATGGGCACGAGCATCTGAGCGACCAGACTGGTTTCAAAGAGCAAGGGCAAAAGCCCGCCGATGGTGGTGAGCGAAGTCAGGATCACAGCTCTCAGCCGATCCTTCGACGCACCGATGGCGGCGTCGCGCAAGCCCTCGCCCACGGCGATACGCTCATTCATGCGTGAGATCAGCACGATCGAGGAATTGACCAGAATACCGGCCAGCCCCAGCATGCCCATCATCGAGATGATCGTGAGATTATGGCCGAGCAAATAGTGGCCCCAGATCGCGCCCGCGACGCCGAAAGGAATGATGACCATAACGGCGAGCGGCGTGAAATAGGCGGCAAAAATCCAAGCGATGATGATGTACATCACGGCAAGGGCGATAATCATCCCCGTGCCCAGATCGGCGAAAGCCGCGTTCTGTTCCGCCTGCCGGCCACCGAACTCGTAGGATATGCCGTAGCGGCTGGTGATCTGGGGCAGGTAGTCTGTCTCGAGGCGCGAAAGGATATCTGCGTGATCGACGCCTTCGGTCACAGCAGCGCGCACCGAAACTGCGGTGCGTCCCTCTTCGCGAGCGATGAAGGCAAAGCCCTGATGCTCGGAGAAGCTAACGATAGAGGAGAGCGGTACATATTCCCCACTGGGGGCACGCACCCACATGTCCCGCAAGGCTGACGAACCTTCGGCATTGAAGGTACGCACGAGACGGACGGTGATCTCATCTTCATTGGAGGCGATGGTCGCCACGTCCCTCCCCTGGAACGCGCTGCGGATCTGCGAGCCTAGGGTCGCAAGGTCGAAGCCGAGCGCGGCGCCACGCGCATTGAGCGACATGACGAGTTCAGGGCTGCCGTAAAAAAGAGTATCGAAGGTGCCCTCGACCTCGTCAAACCCTTCGAGCACGTCCTTTAAGTCTTCGGCGGCGAGCTTGAGCGTTGCGGCGTCGGCACCCACGAAGCGGACATCGACGGCCGAGCCCTGCGGACCGCCACGGTACTGGCGGACGCGGATGTCCTCAACGCCGGCCACTGAGGGCAGATTGTCGTTGAGCGCCTGGATGATCTCATCGGTCCGTACCGAGCGGCGTTCGGAGGGTGTCAGGTATACGTCAAAGCTGGCTTGGCCATCCTCGAGTTCGAGGCTGGCATAGGTGGTGACGATGAGCTGTTCGCCACCGGGCGCCAGGCTGGCCTCCACTTCGGACACGGCATTTTCAATTTCCCCGATGATCGCGGCCATCTCCGACTGCGGCGTTCCGGCCTGGAACTGAGCGCGGACATTGAAGCTTTCGCCTTCTGCCGTGGGGAAAAACTCGAAACGCAGCGCGCCCGAGGCGTAGACGCCAAGGGCGCCCAGTGTGATGGCGATCGCAATGGCTGCCGTGGCGTAGCGCCATGAATAGCTGATCGCTGCCAACCCACCGAAGATGCGCTCGCGGAAGAAATCGAAGCCCCTGTCGAAGGTGCGCCGGAAGGGTCCGGGCTGCTTGCGCTCGCGGGGCAGCGCATGGGCCAAATGGCCGGGCAGGATGAAGAAGCACTCGATGAGGCTGGCAATCAGAACCGCAACGACGACCACGGGAAGCGGCGACATGATCTGACCGACCACATCGCCCACCAGCCAGATGGGGGCAAAGGCGGCTATGGTGGTGAGTGCCGACGCGATGACGGGAGCAGCCATGGAACCGGCAGCACGGATCGCGGCTTCGCTGCGCGATAGGCCCTGCCGGTAGAGCGTGGCCGTGTGTTCGCCCACGACAATGGCGTCATCGACAATGATGCCTAGCACCATCATGAGCGCGAACATCGAAATCATATCGAGCGTCAGCCCCATGAGATACATGGCCCCCAGCGTGCCCATAATGGCGACAGGAATGCCCATGGCCACCCAGATGGCGATGCGGCCATCAAGGAACAGGAACAAGACGATGAGAACCAGGAAAAAACCGGCAATGCCGTTGGAGATCAAAAGCCCAAGCCGCTGATTGACCTGTTCGGCCGCCGCATCGAAAACCACAGCCTCGAGCGATTGGGGAAGGGTGGGCTGGAGTTCGTCCACATAGGCCCTGACCGCCTCATAGGTCGTGACCGTATCGGCATTGGCGGCGCGGGAAACCTGGAGCTTGATGGCTGGTTCGCTGCGCATGTAGCCAAGCGGTGTATCGGGGTCGTAGGTGTCGGTGATGGTGGCGACATCGCCGAATGTGAGGCTTTGTCCCGTTGCCGAGGACAAAATCTCGGTTTCGGCGATTTCGCGGGCCGACAATTCGTTGGCTGCGGCACGGATTTGCGCATCGAAATCGCCGGTGAGCGAGCCGGAGGGCTGGTCGGCGAAATTGGGGGTGAGGGCAGCGGAAAGATCGTCGAGCGTCAGGCCCAATTGACGCAGCTTGGCGTCATCGACCTCCACAACGATCTGGCGGTCCCGATAACCAGTGAATTCCACGCGATCAACGCCGGATGCGAGCAGGCCGTCACGGATTTCGCGGGCGTAGCGGCGCAACGCATCTTCGGGGAACGGGCCGGAAATGGCGATGGCGGCGACGGGGTCAAAGAAGCGAGGCGCTGAGACGTTGGGGGCTTCTGCCCCCTCGGGCAGGCCCGTGACCGAGGAGACCGCAGTCTGAACCTGCCGCTCGGCAGTCTGCATCTCCACGGTGCGCTCGAAATTGAGCGTGATCGAACCGCGGCCTTCGCGGGCGTTCGAGGTCATCGAGATGACGCCGTCCAGCCTCTGCACAGCAGGTTCGATCAGCAACAGAATATTGCGCTCGACGTCTTCGGCCGTGGCGCCCGGCCAGCTCACACTGACCTCGACAGACCGGGTTTCGGTGTTCGGCATCAACTGCCGGTTGAGGTTGTCGAGCCCCCACCAGCCGAAGAGCACGAAGAGGATCATGAAGAGATTGGCGGCGTTGCGGTGCCGCACGAAAGCGGCGATCACCCCGGTCGAGGCCTGCGGCGAAGGACGCATTTCAGCCTCCCGGTCCGCGCATCACGACGCCACCGCCCGGCCCACCGGGGCCGGCAGTTTGCTCCTCACCTTCGACGGCAACAGCAACCCCTTCGCCAGCCTGAGAGAGGCGCGTGGTGATGATGCGCTCGCCTTGCGGTATATCGGCCGCGATGATGACCTGGGAGCCGTCACGGTCGAGAATTTCGAGCGCAATGGCGGCCATGCGTCCGTCGCGGATGACGTAGAGGTGATTGTCGTCGTAGATCGCGGTTTCGGGCACGAGTAGAGCGTTTTCGTGAGCCACGCCTTCGACTTCGACGGTGACGAAGGTGCCCGGGCGCAGGAGATCGAACTGCTCGTTGTCGAGCACCGCATAGAGGGTCACGCCGCCCGTCGCGGAATCGATTTCCGGCGCGACACGGGCGATCCGCCCATCAATGGCCTCGGCGCCGACGCCCGTGGTGCGCGTGACCTGCACGTGACGATCGAAAAGCCCATCGCGCCGCAGAATTGCATAGTTGGCATCCGAGACCATGAAGCTGACTTCGAGCGCCTCGCTTTCATAGATCGAAGCCACAGCCTCATTGGCGCTCACATAAGCGGACGCCGTGACATTGCGGGCGGTAACGATGCCGGTAAAGGGCGCGGTGATCTCGGTGTTGGCCAAATCGCGCTCGGCTGTTTCGAGCGCATATTGCGCCTGCTCGATCGCGGCCTGCTGGCGCAATATCTGAGCGTTAAGCGTAACAAGGTTGGATCGGCGCTGATCGAGAGCCTGTTGGCGTTCCGAAACCGTCAACACACGGGTATCAACCGTCTGCTGGGTGACAGCGCCGCTGGCGAGCAGGGACTGGCCACGCTCGAGATCGATCTGGGCCGACGCCAATGCGTCCTCGGCGGCAGCAATCGCGCTCTGTTCAAGTGAATAGGCTTCCCGGGCCTCGGTCAGCGCGAGTTCGGCATCGGCCACCGCTGCCCGCGCTTCGATCACCGCGCCATTGTAGGTGAAGGGGTCAACACGCACGAGCAGCTCGCCCTCCTCCACCTGCGCACCGACAGCGAAATTGGGTGAAATTTCCAGCACCCTGCCCGCAACCAGCGACCGCAATTCTATGGTGCGAGCGGCGGCCACCTGACCATAGGCGGTGATATCGGAGCTATGGGTGGCGTAAACCGGCTCGATCACCTCGACGGTGAAGGTGCGCTCGCGATTCATACGTTGGGGCGCCTCGGGGCGCTGGGCGGCCCAACTGAGCGCCCAATACACCGCAGCGCCAAGGATGAGCACCGCCAATGCAAGCCGGAGCAGAGCGGACATCAATCCGAACCTGCGCGGGTTGGACGCGGTGTGAGGCTCGTTTTCGCTCTTTTGCGGCGAGACGGTATAGCCGGAGCCGGTGAGGTTTTCCAAAGGCGGTTTTTCCTTGCCCAGAACGCGTTCGGGCGGCCGGCGCTGGCCGCATCGTTTCGGAATCGGGCAATTTTTACCTGCGAGAGGACAGCGTCACAAATGAACTTTTGGAAAGCCCGGTAAGGCTTTGCAGTCGAATGGGATCGAAAACACAAAAAGGCGGCCCGAAAGCCGCCTTTTTATTGTCCGATCGCATGCCGCTTAGAACTGGTTGGGATTGAAGTGATAGTGGGTCGAGCAGAACTCGCACACCACTTCGATCTGGCCATCGACCACCATTTCCGTGCGGTCCTCGGGGGTAAAGTCGTTGATCATCTGCTCTACGCGTTCGGCCGAGCAGGTGCAGCGTTCCACCAGAAGCTGGGGCTCGAATACCCTCACGCCGGTCTCGTGATAGAGGCGGAACAGGAGCCGTTCGGCCGAAAGGTCGGGATCGGCAAGTTCAGCATCGGTGAGGCTGTCGAGCAGCACCTTGGCTTCGGTCCAGCGATCATCCTCGACGAAATCGGGATCTGCGGTTTCCTCATTCTCGAAATCGCCGTCACCGGGGAGATCAGGCATCACCGATTGGCCGTGCTCGGGCAAATGCTGGAGCAGCACGCCGCCAGCCCGCCACATGGGCCGCGATCCACCGCGCTCGGAATGCTCGGCGACCGCAAGGCGCACGCGGGTCGGGATCTGCTCTGATTGCATGAAGTAGGTATGGGCAACCTCTTCAAGCCCTTCCCCTTCCAGCGCCACGATGCCCTGATAGCGGTCCATATGGGCGCCTTGATCGACGGTGAGCGCCAGAATCCCCTTGCCCAGCAGGTCTTCGGGCTTGGTGCGGCCGGACTTTTCGGCTTCAGCCAGCGCTTCCTCATCAAAGCGCGCATAGGCACGCAGGCCGTCGGGCGTGTCGAAATCGACAACCAGCAAACTCACCGGGCCATCTGTGCGCGACTGAAGAATGAAGCGCCCTTCGAATTTAAGCGACGAACCGATCAGAGCGGCCAGCGTCACCGCTTCGCCCAACAGGCGCGCCACGGGCTCGGGATAGCCATGGCGCGAGATGATGGTGTCGAGTTCGGCGCCCAGCCGAACGACGCGCCCGCGGCTATCGAGATTGTCGAGGGTGAAGGGGACGGCAACATTGTCCCCACTCTCGGGCCGGTCGAGCCCGAACTGTTCGAGAGAGGTCTGGCTCATCTCTTGTCCTAACGTTGTTTTCCGCTCCGTGACCGGAACGCATGAACCGCCGATTGGGTGGCGCTAAAGCGTCTCGATCCCGAAGGCCCAGCAGAGAATGGCTTTCTGGATGTGCAGGCGGTTTTCAGCTTCGTCGAATACGACCGATTGCGGCCCGTCGATCACCTCGTCGGTGACCTCGTCCCCCCTGTGGGCAGGCAGGCAATGCATGAAGAGCGCCCCGGTCGCGGCGTTGGAGAACAATCTGGTGTTGACTTGGTAAGGTTTCAAGATGCGCCGGCGTTCGCCTTCATCGGTATCGCCCATCGAAACCCAGGTGTCGGTGATGACGAGATCGGCATCAGCGATTGCCTGGTGCGGATCGGTGCCCAGCGTTACGGTCTCGCCCACTTCGGCGATGTCGGAAAGGAGTCCCTGGTCGGGCCAATATTGTTTGGGGCAGGCAATGGCCAACGTGTTGCCGAACAGCGCCGTGGCGTGGACCCAGGAAGCCAGAACATTGTTGGAATCCCCGATCCAGGCGACCTTCTTGCCCTCGAGCGAGCCGTTGTGTTCCTCGTAGGTCATGATGTCGGCCATCACCTGGCAGGGGTGGGAACGACGCGTCAGCCCGTTGATGACCGGCACGCTCGAGGCGCTGGCGAGATCGAGCAGGTCGTCATGGGAAAGGATGCGGATCATGATGGCATCCACATAGCGGCTCATCACCCGAGCCGTATCCTCGATGGTTTCCTCGCGGGCAAGCTGCATTTCCTGCCCGGTGAGCATAAGCGTCTGTCCACCGAGTTGACGCATGCCGACATCGAAGGAGACGCGGGTGCGCGTGGACTGGCGCTCGAAAATCATGGCCAGAACCTTGTCTTCGAGCAGGCGCGGGCGCTCGCCAGCCTTCAAGCGCTTTTTGAGTTCATGGGCGAGATCGAGGATGGCCCGGAGTTCGGAATAGGAAAAATCCTTGAGGTCGAGAAAATGTCTCGCGGTCATAATCAATGTCCTGAAAGCAAAGAGGAGGCCGCTATTGCGCGGCGCTAGCCGTTTGGGCTTCGAGTTCGGCGAAGGCCTCGGCAATAATACGCACGGCCTCCTTGACGTCGTCCTCACTAGCAATGAGCGGAGGCAGAAGGCGCAGAACATTGTCGCTGGCGGCGACGGTGAGCAGCTTGTGTTCGCGCAGGCGCTGGACGAAATCGCGCACAGGCGGGGTGATCTTGATGCCCGCGATCAGCCCCCTGCCCCGCACCTCTGTGACATACTGCGGGAATTTCTGCATCAATTGCTGCAGCTCATGGGCGAGGACCTTGCCGACCTCATCGACATGATCGAGAAAGCCTGGCTCAAGGATCCGATCGAGCACCGCATTGCCCACGGCGCAGGCCAACGGATTGCCACCATAGGTCGAACCGTGGGTGCCCGGAACCATGGCTTTGGCGACCTCTTCGGTAGCCAGGCAAGCGCCGAGCGGGAAGCCCGCGCCGATTGCCTTGGCAACGGTCATGATATCAGGGATGACGCCGGACCATTCGTAAGCGTTGAACTTGCCCGTCCGGCCATAGCCGCACTGGACCTCATCGAAGATCAGCAACAGGCCGTGCTTGTCGCAGAGCGTGCGCAGACCCTTGAGGAAGCTGTCGGAAAACGCGGTGACGCCGCCCTCGCCCTGGACAGGCTCGATCAGAATAGCGGCCGTCTTGTCGTCGATCAATGCTTCGACGGCGGCAAGATCGCCCGGCTTTGTGTGCTTATAGCCCGGCATGGGGCCAAAGCCTTCGGTATAGGTCGGGTTGCCGGCGGCGGCGATGGTCGCGGTGGTACGGCCATGAAATGAGCCGGAAAAACCGATGATATCGACCCGTTCTTTCTCGCCCTTGTCCCAAAAATAGCGCCGCGCCGTCTTGATGGCGCATTCGAGTGCCTCGGCGCCCGAATTGGTGAAGAACACCTTGTCGGCGAAGGTGATCTCGGTGAGGCGCCTGGCGAGCTTTTCCTGTTCGGGAATGATGAAGATATTGGAAGTGTGCCAGACCTTGTCGGCCTGGGCCTTCAATGCCTCGGTAACGTGCCTATCGCCATAGCCCAGCGCGTTGACGGCAATGCCGGCGGCGAAATCGAGATAGGCCGTGCCGTCCTCCGTGAACAATCGCATACCCTCGCCCCGCACAAAGGCGAGTTCGGACCGGGCATACGTGCCATAGAGCGCAGACATTTCGATAAAGCCTTCTCGTAGGGTGGCGGGGACATGGTCTCTGAAAACAAAAGCGCGCGAGGGGAACGCCCAGGCACGCAGCTAACGCGTTCGCTTATGCTGGCCGAGGGGCGAAAAGTCAATTCTATAGCCCGGTTTTCCGGGGCTAGGGAGGCATTGACTCACCTCTGCCACATTGCTGATTCATCAACCGCGCAACCCTCGCTTGTGTGCTCGTTGCAACATGCCAGTTCAATTACCCGCAGGCATGAAAATGAGATGGGATAAACCGGGGAAAGTCCCTGCCCGACCCTTGCCACCGATTCCGCCGACTGTGTAGTATGGCGGCATTGGGAACACGACATCTCGTGTGGCGGACCCCATCATCATACGACAGCTAGTATGCCGGCGGTCAATGGCGTTTGTCCGCACGCGAGTTGACTCTATTTAGGAATACGGCCTGGAGCACTATCGATGACCTGGACGGATGAGCGCGTCGCACTCCTCAAGAAACTCTGGATGGAGGGGCTCAGCGCAAGCCAGATCGCTGCTGAACTGAGCGGCGGGGTGACCCGTAATGCCGTGATCGGCAAGGTTCACCGCCTCAAACTTTCGGCGCGGGCCAAGCCGGCAAGCGTAACCCCGCGTGCCAAGGCACCGCGCCCGGCCGCGCCGCGGCGCCCCAGTGCGCCCTCGGGACCGCGGGGCACGGCATCGGCGGCCGCAAGCGCGGTAAGCCAGCGGCGCACCACGTCAGCACCGACCATGGGCGCGACGGCGCTCAAGATCGACGCCGAGATGGAAATGGAAGCGGTGGTGGAAACCACCGCCAAGGTGGCTGAGCTGTTCATTCCCGTCGAAGAACGCATTTCGCTGCTGCAATTGACCGAAAAGACCTGCAAGTGGCCGATCGGTGATCCGATGAGCAGCGAATTCCACTTCTGCGGGCGGGATTCGGATGAAGGCAAGCCTTATTGCGAGTTTCACTCGCGGCGGGCCTATCATCAGATCGATCGCCGGAAGCGCTGATCGCTCCGTGAAATGCAAAAAAGGCCTCAGCGAAAGCCGGGGCCTTTTGCTTTGCAATCAGGGCATTCTGATCCGGCACTCGGTCATTTCACGCGCGAAATCGGCCACCGCCTTTCCGGCGGCCTCTTCGATCTCATCCAGGGACGTACCGTAGGGCAGTTCGAGGCCGAGCCGTTTTGACGGATCGTCCGCCCAGACGAAGTTCACATAGGACTTTTTCTGCGCGAGGTCATGAGACAGGCCGACGATGGTGATGGTCGAGATTGCCATGGAGCCCTCCAGTTCTTCATCCGATGAGGAATATCTTGTCATTGGGTACAGCAATGGCAAGGCGACCATAGTTTCTCCCCCTTCTGGTGCAATATTGCACGATCAGGCGCCTTGACGAGACGCAACCCACCGGGCTTTTATTCCAAAAAGGGGCAAGAAAACTAAAACTGCGCAGGGAGATGCGCCATGAAACTCTTGCTTGCCGTAGACATCGCCGACTGGTTACGCAAAACAGAAACCAATCGCCGACCCTTCGATATCGAAACCGAGGCCCGAGCCTTGTTGGAACGGCATCCGGAAGCCCATGTCAGCGTCGATGACATCATCGCTACCATGCGGTCTGAATTGCGGGGCGGCCCGTCTTGGGAGCGGCCACCACCGCGGTGATCGCCCTGCTCAGCTCGCCTCGACGCCCTGCCATTCCGGCAGCGGGAACACCTTGTCATAGCCCAGATTGAAGACGAAGGCGTAGCCCATATAAAACAGAGCGAAGCTGATATCCATGACCAGCGCGTGCATGAGCGAGATGCCCAGATACCATGCGATGAACGGCATGAGGACGATCAGCAGACCGACTTCGAACAATACCGCATGAGCGATGCGCAGCGGCACCGTCTTGAGCGTGTTGCCCCGCGTGCGCTGGAGCACAGTGTCGAAGATCAGGTTGTAGACGTAGTTCCACACCATGGCGAGCGTGGCCGAGACGACACCGACAACGCCGATGTCGTGCATGGGCATGGAAAAAACAAGCGCGCCGAGGGGGATGACGAGAATTAACCCGAAAACCTCAAACAGCAGCGCGTGACGGACGCGATCCCAGGATGTGCGCATTTTGAGAACTCCTAGCTCAATGGCTTGCCCGCGCCTTGCAGCGTCGGGGTCAAGATCGGGCCGTCCCGAATGATGCCCATCGTGGGGGAGGTCGTCCTCGCGAGAGGGGTATTTAGTACCCCGGGGCGGGAAGTCAAGATGGGGCATGCGATACCGGATGCCCCATCTTCTCAGGCATTCCGGCTTGCGGTAATCCGATGCGCAAGGGCAAAGCCGAGCCGGCTGATGACCATGGTGAGGACAAAGGCGACGGGCCAAGCGATGATGAATTGGCGCGGCCAAATCGTCAGCCATTGGGCAGTGGCGCCAAGTTGGAGCAGGCTCATGATGCCCGACATCGATAGCGCCATCATGAAGGTGATGAAGATCTGGGCGAGGAGAAGGGTCTTTTTGTCAGTCATGCTTGTTTTTCCAGAAGGGCCAGCGGCTGACGGAGCACGTCTCCCTCAGCACCAGCCGGATTAGGGTGGTGCCGCGGGTTCGCTCAGTGCGACTCTATCCTGGGAAACAGGGGCCGGAATAACCAAACCGGCCTTGAAATTTTTTCGGCTGGGTTTGAGTACGAGTGCAAAGGCATCAAGTCAACCACTCGACAGCATAATGGAATCGGCCTCAAGTTAGCCCATGTTGGAAGCGGTCATCGCCATGGTGCTGGTGGGAATTGGCGGCGCGGGAGGAGCGGTGCTGCGCCATCTCGTCTCCACGGTCGTCAGCCGCGGCTTCGGGCACGGAGCAATCGGCACTTTTGCTGTCAATCTTTCCGGGTGCCTGGTTATCGGGCTTGCCGGGGGGCTTGCCGTTGGTGCGGATGGAAGACTGAGCCCCCAGGGGGACGCGTGGCTATTGCTGGTGACTGGTCTTCTGGGCGGCTACACCACCGTGTCGAGCTTTTCGTTACAGACGCTAACCCTGTTGCGTGCGGGCAAGGGAGGGATGGCGTTGGTCAATATCGGAGCTTCGCTGCTTTTTTGCCTCAGCGCTACGGTGACCGGCTTTGCCGTTACCTACAGCCTCGGAGCCGTCTTGTGAACGGGGGGCGGCTGGCCGGTTTTATCGCAGTGGGCGGAGCAATGGGCGCGCTGCTGCGATTTGTCGTTTCGATGGCGGCGCTGGCCCTGTGGCCGGATTGGAGCGTAGCGGGAACGCTGATCGTCAACATCTTTGGATCATTCGCTATCGGGCTGGGTGCGACCTGGGCGGTGCGGCGCAGCCTATCCCAGACGCTCGAAGCGAGCCTTATCGTAGGATTCTGCGGGGGTTTCACCACGTTTTCGGCATTTTCCCTCGAAACGGTGATGCTGATCGTGGGCGGGAACTGGGCCGGGGCGGGGGTCTATGTTCTCGCGTCCGTCGTTCTTTGGCTCGCGGCCGCCTGGGCCGGCTGGACCGCCGGCGAGTGGGTGTTTGCCGGCAAACCGGGCCATGACCACACCAAATCTTAAGTCGGTTCCTCCATAAACGGAGCTTGAAGCTTGGGGGACGAGGATCATGCTCAGCCGCATCAACGCCATGGGCGTTCTGTTCGCGATCGCCGCGTTGATGGCGCTGGCCCTAGCCGGCGGACTGGTCCTCTATGCGATCCTCGAGGATCCGGGCTCGAACAGCTATGCGCTGCTCGCCGAGGCGTTCCTCAATGGCCGCCTCGATACCACCACCTGCTACGATGGAGATTGCGCGCGGTTCGAGGACAAGATCTTCGTGATGTTCCCTCCCGTTCCGGCGATTATCGCCCTGCCCTTCGTTGCGCTGTTCGGGGTGGATTTTTCCGGCTTCGTGCTGCTCTCGGGCCTCGCCTTCGGACTCTCGGTGTGGCTTTGGTGGCGGATCTTCGAGGGGCTGAAGATCGATCGCGACGTCGCCGTGTGGCTGCTGTTGGGAATTGCGTTCGCCACACCGCTCTATTTCGTGACCATCCGTGGGGATGGAGTGTGGTTTTTTGCCCAGGCTATTGGATTTGCGTTTACCTCACTCGCCATCCATCAGCTCGTGCGCGGAGGGAGCCTCGTCCTGGCTGGGGCCTGCATCGGTGCCGCGTTTTTGTGTCGGCAAATGGCGGTGTTCTACCTGCCGTTCCTGTTCGCCCTGGCGCTGGACAGATACGAGCCACTGATCAGCTTTCGGCGCGAGCACATCATACGGGCTTTAAAGCTCGGGCTTCCCGTGGCGGTCGCGGTGCTGGTCTATCTCGCCTATAATTATTTCCGCTTCGGCGATCCGATGCAGACCGGCTATCCCTACATGATGGGTGCCGACATTTCCGAGGGCGGATCGATGATCAACTATCGATTGGCCGAGCATGGATTGTGGTCGACGGCATATCTGCTGTTCAACACGGTCTATATGTTCCTCCAGGGCTTCCACCTCAAGTTCGGCGGCAATTCCATGGTCGACCCCGTGGGCCTCGATGCCGCCGGCACGGCGATCCTGGCCGCCAGCCCGTTCGTGCTCTTCGCCTTCTTCGCGCCCATGCGCCGGCCGGTATTGATCGGGATTGCGACGATCCTGGTGATCGCGGTGCCGACGCTGTTCTATCATTCCAATGGCTATTCCCAGTACAACGTACAGCGGTACGCGCTTGATTGGCTGCCGATCATTTTCTACCTGCTGGCGCTGGCGGTGAGCGAGAAGGATATTCGCGGACTGGCGCTGCTGGTGACCTACGGAATCGGGCTCAACCTCGCGACCATGACATTTCTGGCGCTGGGGCTGGCGGCCTGATCTATTCTGCCGCCCAGGCGCCGAATTGGGCGTTGTGAAGGCGGGCGTAGGCGCCATTGCGGGCTAGAAGCTCCTCGTGGCTGCCCTGTTCGACAACGCGGCCGCCATCGACGACGACGATCCTGTCGGCGTTGCGGATGGTGGCGAGGCGGTGGGCGATGACCAGGGTGGTCCGCCCTTCCGAAAGCGCGGCAAGTGCCTGCTGAATCTGGAGTTCGGTTTCGGTGTCGAGCGCCGAAGTTGCCTCATCGAGGATGAGGATCGGCGGGTTCTTCAAGAAGATGCGCGAGATGGCGAGGCGCTGCTTCTGCCCCCCCGAAAGCTTGACGCCGCGTTCACCGATCATGGTATCGAGTCCGTCTGGAAGCTGGGCAATGACGCCATCGAATTGCGCCTTGCGGGCCGCATCCATGATTTCCTCATCGGTGGCACCGAGACGACCATAGGCGATGTTGTCTCGGATCGAGGTGCCGAACATGAAGACGTCCTGCTGCACGATACCGATCTGATTGCGCAGGGAATCCTGGGTGATCTGGCGGATGTCGATGCCATCGACGGTGATCGAACCGCTGTCGATTTCGTAAAAGCGCGGCAGAAGAGAGCATATGGTCGTCTTGCCGGCGCCCGAGGGGCCGACGAGGGCAACGGTTTCGCCTGCGCGAATGTCGAGCGAGATATCCCGCACGGTGGGGCGAGCATCCGAATAGGCAAAACTCACGGCATCAAAGACGATATCGCCCTTGAGCGAAGTGACTTTTCTCGCGTCGGGCGCATCGACGATATCGGGCTCGGTATCGATCAGTTCGGTGAAGCGTTTGAAGCCGGCAATGCCCTTGGGGTAGCTCTCGATAACGGAAATGATCTTGTCGATGGGGCGGAACAGCACTGTGACGATCAGCAGGAATCCCACGAACTCGCCATAGGTCATTTGGCCGTACATCACCAATGCCGTGCCGGCCAGCATGACCAGAAGCTGCACGAAGCTCTTGGCGAGATAGGAGATCGAGATCGAGGCCGTCATGATCTTGTAAGCCTGGAGCTTGGTCGTGCGGTATTTCTGATTGTCGCCTTCGAACAGGCGCCGCTCGTGTCCTTCATTGGCGAAGGCGCGCACGGCACGGACGCCGCCGATCGATTCTTCGATGCGCTGGTTGAAATCGCCCACCCGGCTGTAGAGCCGCTTCCAGGTCATGGTCATGGCGCTGCCGTAGCGGAAAACGATGAAAGCAGCGACGGGCACGATGAACAGGGTCAACATCGCGAGTTGGAGATTCATCAGCGCCATGATGATGAAGGCGCCGATAAAGGTCATGATCGCAATGAACACATCCTCGGGGCCATGGTGGGCTATCTCGCCCACATCCTCGAGGTCCTTGGTGACGTGGGTGATCAGATGTCCGGTTTTCTTATTGTCGAAATAGCCGAACGAAAGCTTGTGCAGATGATCGAAGGCCTGCCGGCGCATGTCGGTTTCGATCCCGATGCCCAACGCGTGGCCCCAATAGTTGACGATCGAGAGCAGCACGGCGTTGAGCAGATAGATCGCCAGCAACCCGCCTGCAGCCGCGAGCATCCAGAACCAGTTCTGGCTGGGCAGGAGCCGATCCACGTAGAGCTGGACGACCACCGGAAAGCCGAGTTCGAGCAGACCGACGACCACGGCGCAGCCGAAATCCAGGGCGAACAGCCCCTTGTAAGGAGCGTAATAGGAAAAGAAGCGGCGCAGCATATCGGATCACTTTTACGGGCGTGTTCCGAGTAGGCGCTTTAAATAGACTCCGTCAAGTCAGGTTTCCGGCGCGGCTGGGGTGTACTCGAAAACTGAGATATTTGTGCCCGACGAAATTGACAGCCGCCCCAACGGCAATACCCGTGCCATGGGCCACCGCTTCAGGCAGCAGCCACCAGCCGAGGAGTGGCAGGATATGGTCGAGAAGACTGACCGAAACAGTCATGACCACCACGGCGCCCACGGCATTGACGATGAGGAACAGCGCCGCCTGCATGGCGATCGGCCGGGGCGAATTGGGAAAGACATAGGCGCGATAGAGCGTGAAGCCCGCGCTCATTCCGATGAGGTAGGCGACGAACACGGCGGCGGGAAACGGCATCGCCAGCGAGAGCGGGAACCGCACCAGCCAATTGATCGCAGCCGCCAGTCCTCCCAGCAGAAGGAACCGCACGAGCTGCGGCAACCGAAGAAATGTTTGGGGCCTCATATGCCGATCCAGGCAAGAAAGAACCCTAGCGCCAGCCCGGCGGCGAGCATCAGGCTCTTGGGATCTTTCATGGCGAAGGCCACTGGGTCGTCGTTGAGTTCGCCGCGAAAGCACAGCATCCAGATGCGGCCGATCCATAGGAACAGGGCAGCGGGCATCAGCCAGAGCCATATGGAGTCGGAATAAAAATCCGCCGCCAGTGCGTCCTGGGTGAGATAGAGCACGAGGATCAGAACCGATCCGATACCGCTCGCCACGCCCATGGCCATGATGAAGGGCGCATCCGTGGTGAAATATCCCCTCCCCCCGACCTTGCCCACGCCGCCCCTGTCGGCCAGACGCTGCACCTCTGTGTTGCGTTTGGCAAAAGAGAGCGACGCGAACAGGAACATCGAGAACACCAGCAGCCAGGGCGAGGCCATGACGCCGACAGTGACGATGCCGAGAACCAGACGCAAGGTGAAGAGCACTGCGAGGGTGAACGCATCAAGGATGGGCTTGCGCTTGATGCCCATCGAATAGGCAACAGTCAGGACGAGGTATGCTCCCAGCGTTGCAACGACCAGCGGATTGACCAGCGCGCCGAGGACGAAGGCGATCGCCATCGCCACCGGAATGGCAACAACAGCTTCAGCGATCGCCATGCGGCCTGAAGCAAGCGGCCGGTCGCGTTTGGACCAGTGGCGGCGGTCGTCGGCAATGTCCCAGAGATCGTTGAGCAAATACGTGGCCGAGGCGAGAATGCCCAACGCGAGGAAAGCGATGCCGGCGCTGGCCCAGGCGGCGGGATCGAGCATATGCCCCGCCAGCATGAGGGGAACGAACACTAAGGCGTTCTTGGCCCATTGATGCGGTCGGGCGGCTTTGACCCAATCCCTCAGACGCGCCGGACGGGTGATGGCGTGTTCAATCGCCGTCAACCTGGTTGCGGCCCGAGAGAGGCGGCCATTGGTTTCCACCAGTACCGCACCCTTGGCAATGCGCCAGACATTGAGATCGGACGCGCAATCGCCGGCATAAACGAAGCCATCGGGAAACATATCGGCCAACCGCTCGGCCTTGGCGCGTCCCTTGAGATTGGTCACACCATCGGAGGCCAGTGTCTTGTCGATGAAAGGGAACCGGCGCGCGATACGCATGGCCAAAAGGCTGTCGGCTGCCGTCGCCAGAATGATCTCGCGCCCCTTGGCCTTTTCAGCCTCGGCATAGGCGGCGACCGCTTCGTTGACCGGAAGGTCATCGACCTCCAGCGTCACCCGCGCCGCGAGCTGTTGTTTGAGATGCGCCTTGCCCTTGATGAGCCACAAGGCAATCAGAAACAGCCCGAAGGGATTGATCTTTAGAAACGCAAATACCGTTTCGTGCAGCAGATCGGTGCGGATCAGCGTGTTGTCGAGATCGAGAACCAGCGGCAAGAGACGAGGCTCCGTTTTGGCCTCGGTTCGTTTGACGGCAATGGCTGATTTGGGCATGGCACCTGCTCGCACCGGAACTAACCGGTTATCGCGGGCGCGGAGGATAAGCGCAAAGCAAAGCGCAAATGAACGTTAATGACGCTTGATTTGAAACAAAAGCAAACCGGCTGCGACATTTACGTTTTGTCGAGCCGGTTTAATAAAACAGCGCAGAATTTCGATAAAGTTCTATCTAACCAACCACGAATTTCTCGTCGAAAGCGTAGCCGGCACCGCGCACCGTGCGGATCGGATCCTTGGCCCGCCCCTTGTTGATGGCCTTGCGCAGGCGGCCCACATGCACATCGACGGTCCGCTCATCGACATAAACATCGGTGCCCCACACGCCATCCAGCAATTGCTCACGGGAATAAACGCGGCCGGGATTGCCCATGAGATATTCGAGCAAGCGATACTCGGTGGGGCCGAGATGGACTTCCTTGCCAGAACGCCGCACGCGGTGGGTCGTCCGGTCCAGCTCGATATCACCAGCCTTGAGAACGGCGGCGATGAGCTGGGGATTGGACCGGCGGAGCAGCGCATTGATGCGCGCCATCAACTCAGGCAGCGAGAAGGGCTTGACGACATAGTCGTCGGCCCCGGTAGCAAGCCCGCGCACCCTCTCCTCCTCCTCACCGCGGGCGGTGAGCATGATGATGGGGATGCGGGCGGTGTCGGTGCGTGCACGAATGCGCCGGCAGATTTCAATCCCCGAGGTGCCCGGCAGCATCCAGTCGAGCAGGACGATGTCGGGCGTGTTCTCGGCAATGCGCAGCATCGCCTCTTCAGAATCTTCGGCCGTCGAAACGGTGAAGTTTTCGGCTTCGAGATTGTAACGGAGCAGTTCGACGAGATCGGCTTCGTCTTCAACGACAAGAACCTGTGGCGTCATACGTCAGCCCTTGATCTGCTCGCGCTTCACATCCTCGACATCGGCAGTCAGCGACTTGCCGGTGGCGAGGAAGTAGGCTTGCTCGGCGATGTTGGTGGAGTGGTCGCCGACCCGTTCGAGGTTCTTGCCGCAGAACAGAAGATGCGTGCACATGGTGATGTTGCGCGGATCCTCCATCATATAGGTCAAAAGCTCGCGGAACAGGGATACATAGAGTGCATCGACTTCGGTGTCGCGTTCGACGACATCGACGGCCATATCCTTGTCGCGCGCCGCGAAGGCATCCAGCGAGAGTTTGACCTGGCGCAGGGCAAGCTCGCCCATGTGGCGCAGACCGTTCTTGAACTGCACCGACATGGCCAACCCTTCGATCTGGGTCGAACGGCGGGCCGTGGATTTGGCCATGTCGCCGATGCGTTCGAGATCGTTGGCGACGTGGATGGACGCGATCACCAGACGCAGATCCTGCGCCATGGGCTGGCGGCGGGCGATGATCGAAACGGCCATATCGTCGATCTGGGTCTGCATGGCGTCGATCTTCTTGTCGGCGGCTACAGTGGCGAGAGCCAATTCGCTATCGGTGCGGATCAGCGCCTCGGTCGCGTTGACGATGGCCTTTTCGACCAGGCCGCCCATTTCGGAGATCGAGCGGGCCAGTTCGGTCAGTTCGTCCTCGTAGGACGTAACGATATGTTCTGTTGACGGGGGCATCTGGTCCTCCTCCTTAGCCGATCCGGCCGGTGATATAATCCTGCGTGCGCTTTTCCCGCGGATTGGTGAAAATCTCTTCGGTCGGGCCTTCTTCGATCAGCTTGCCAAGATGGAAGAACGCCGTCTTTTGCGATACGCGGGCGGCCTGCTGCATGGAGTGGGTGACGATGACGATCGTGTAGTTGGTACGCAGTTCGTCGATCAGTTCCTCGATGATCGCCGTGGCGATCGGATCGAGCGCCGAACAGGGCTCGTCCATAAGGATAACTTCCGGTCCCACGGCGATGGCGCGGGCAATGCACAGGCGCTGCTGCTGACCACCCGAAAGACCGGTGCCAGGCTGGTGGAGCCGGTCCTTGACCTCTTCGAACAACCCGGCCTTCTGCAGCGAGGTCACTACGATTTCCTCAAGGTCGGCCTTATTGCGGGCCAGGCCGTGGATCTTGGGGCCATAGGCGACGTTCTCGAAAATCGACTTGGGGAACGGGTTAGGCTTCTGGAACACCATGCCGATCCGGGCGCGCAGCTCGACTACGTCGAGGCTGGCGTCATAGAGATTGTCGCCGTCGAGCGAAATCTCGCCGGTGACTCGGGCGCCCTCTATGGTGTCGTTCATGCGGTTGATGCACCGCAGGAAGGTGGACTTGCCGCAGCCCGACGGGCCGATAAAGGCGGAAACCGACTTTTCAGGGATGTCGATCGAGACGTCGAACAGCGCCTGCTTTTCGCCGTAGAACACCGAGACGTCCTTGGCCTTGAGGCGAGAAGGGCCAGCGTTGGGATCAGGAATCCGTACAGTCTGATGAACCGGCGCCGCGGATGCTTCGGGTTGGCTCTCCGACATATCGGTTGCGCTCCTTGCGCTCAGGGTATCGCTCGTCATTTTTTACGCTCCAATCGCGTGCGCAGGAATATGGCGATGGCATTAAGAAGGATCATCAAGCCCAGCAGGACGATGATGGCCGCCGATGTGCGGGCTTCGAAGAAATTCCGGTTCTCGTTGCCCTGCCACAGATAGATCTGCACTGGCAGTGCTGTCGCCGAGTCCAATGGATTAGCCGGAATGTTGGCGATAAAGGCGCTCATCCCGATCAGAAGAAGGGGCGCCGTCTCGCCGAGCGCCTGCGCAACGCCGATGATTGTCGCGGTCAGGATGCCGGGGAAGGTCAACGGCAGGACATGATGGAATACGGTCTGGTTGCGCGACGCGCCCAGTCCGAGGGCGGCCTGGCGCAGCGAGGGCGGCACCGCGCGGAGCGCAGAGCGGGTGGCGATGATGATGGTGGGCAGGGTCATCAGCGTGAGCACGAGACCGCCGACAAGCGGTGCCGAGCGTGGCAGGCCCATGTAGTTGATGAAAATGGCGGCGCCCAGCAGGCCGAAAACAATGGAGGGCACGGCAGCCAGATTGTTAATGTTGACCTCGATCAAATCCGTCAGCCGGTTCTTGGGCGCGAACTCTTCGAGATAGACGGCACTGGCAACGCCTATGGGAACGGCCAGCACGATCACCACCGCCATCATATACAGCGACCCCATGAACGCGCCGGCCAAACCAGCCGATGCAGGAGCAGAGCGGCTGTCGACATTGGTGAAGATGTGCCAGGCGAAATCGAAGCGGATAATATCCTCGTCCAGAAGCCGGTCGGCCAGTGCACGGGTGTCGGCGGAGAGCTGCTGGCGCGCATCGGGCTGCGAGCGATCGATGGTCCCCTTGAGCCAGTTATCCGTATTGGCGGAGGCCAGGAGCGCCACAGGCACCGTCTGCCCCAGCAGGTCAGGATTGGCGAAATAGAGATCGCGCAACTGAAAGCGGGCGGCGGAGGTCACCAGTGCGAGCACGTCCCTGGCTTCGATCTCAACATCAGGCGCTTGGGCACGGATAGCGGTCTCGACAAGGGCATTCCAGTTGGAAAGCGTGACGTCACGCTGCCATTGGTTCACCGCCTGCTGATACTCGGCCGCCGAGTTGCTGTCCGCTCGTTCCGGCATGGGACCACCCTCGATCAGCTCGGGATCGAAGTAGACTTCGGCATGGAGCGTGGACTGCCAAAAAGACGGCAGGCCTTTGGAGAGGATCATTCCGAACAGAATTACCACGAAACCCAACGCGGCAACGATGGCGAGAACACCTGCCCACCGGAACAGGTTTTCGCTGCGATGGCGCCGGGCAAGGCCGGCCCGGACGCGCTCGCGGTTGCGGTTATTGGTTTCCGTATTGGAGAGCAATGCGTCGGTCATGGCTATTCGTATTGCTCCCTGAATTTACGGACGATGTAGAGTGCCAGGACGTTAAGCAGCAGGGTCATGACGAACAGCGTCAGGCCCAAAGCGAAGGCGACCAGCGATTGTGGGCTGGTGAAATCGGCGTCGCCGGTCAACTGATTAACGATGCTGACCGTAACCGTTGAGGTCGGCTCGGCCGGGTTGAAGCGGAGGACGGGACTGTTGCCGGCGGCCAGAACCACGATCATCGTTTCACCAATGGCTCGGCTGACCGCGAGCAGGATGGCACCGACCACGCCCGGCAACGCGGCGGGCAACAGGACCTTGCGAATGGTTTCGGATTGGGTGGCTCCCAAGCCCAGCGAGCCATCCCGCATGGCGTTCGGCACCTGCGAGATTATGTCGTCACTCAGCGATGAGATAAAGGGAATGATCATGATCCCCATCACGACCCCTGCCGTGAGCGCGCTGGTTGCGCGGATGTCGATACCGATGGCGGCACCCAAGCCCGAAAGGAACGGACCGACCGTTACAAGCGCGAAAAACCCGTAGACGATAGTCGGGATGCCGGCCAGCACTTCAATGATAGGCTTGACCACGTCGCGGACGCGCTGATGGGCATATTGAGAGAGATAGATCGCCGACATAAGACCGATCGGCACGGCAACCAGCATGGCGATGATGCTGATCATGAGAGTGCCGGTGAGCAGCGGCAGGAGGCCGTACTCGCCTGCCGAACCGGTGCCGGTGGACTGGAACCGGGGATTCCAGACGGTGCCGAAGAAGAAGTCGATCGGGTTGATGAACGAGAAGAAGCGGATCGCGTCGGCCAGGAGCGAAAGCACAATACCGATGGTGGTGAGGATGGCCACGGTAGAGCAGGCAACCAGACCAATGCGAACGGCGAATTCGACTTGATTGCGTGCGCGCAAGGCCGGACCGATACGGCGTTGCGCCCAGAACAGACCGGCGGCGCCCAAGGCGGATGCCGCGGCGATGACCGTTAGAAACGCAATAAGCTGGAAGGTCTCGTAAGCACTCGCGGCCGCCGCCTCCTCCGGGGCAGGCTCCCCGAGAACACCAAATCCATTGGCCAGAGCACGGACGCGATCAAGCGTAGCCTGCAGCTGGACCTGGGGCAATTGCGCGGTTTCGGGCGGCAGTTGCGCAAGAATATAGTTGTTCGAGACGGATTGGCTGAACAGCGCCCATAGGCCGAGCACGAGGATGGCCGGGAGCAGCGCAAAAAGGGCAACGAGCACGCCGTGATAAATGGGGCGGGAATGAAGCCGGGCCCCTTTGTCGGTGGCGAGCCGGCGGCTGCGCGACCACCCAACCTGGTAGGAGAGTGTCAGAAGGACCAACAGGAGTGCAGCGATAACCAAGGCGTTCACAGCGGATCAGTCCTTCCCTGTTTGGTGAAGAACCCCGGACCGAGCCGGGGTTCTCCGCATATTGCTCCAGCCGATTATTCGGGCTGGTACTGCTCGGCGTTGTTGAAGGCGTCGAGCTGGGCAGCGAGGAACTCGCTGGAAGCGGGAACCAGACCAGCGGCTTCAAGAGTGCCGCCGGCACCGGCCATCTGATCGGACAGGAAGAAGGCAACGTAATCTTCGATGCCCGGGATCACGCCAACGTGAGCGCCCTTGACGTAGAACTGCAGGGGGCGGGAGATCGGATATTCGCCCGAAGCAATGGTTTCGAGCGAGGGCTCGACGCCAGAGACGGTGGCAACCTTGAGGGTGTCACGGTTCTGGTCGTAGAAGGAGAGACCGAACACGCCGATGGCTTCGGGGTTGGACTGCAGACGAGCCAGAGTCTCGGTGTAGTCACCAGCGATCTCGACCACCACGTCCTGACGCGGGGTCAGGCAAGCAGCTTCCATGGCCTCTTCGTCCATTTCCGGCAGACCGGCGGCTTCGCAACCAGCTTCCAGAACGCGCTCGTCGAAAACTTCGCGAGTGCCGTGGTTGGTGCCGGGAATGGCGATGAAGATGCCCTGATCAGGCAGCGACTCGTCGATTTCGGACCAGTTGGTGTAGGGGTTGTCGACCATTTCGCCATCGACCGGAACCTGGGCGGCAATAGCCTGGTAGAGGTGCACGGGCTCGAGGGCGAAATCGCCCTGATCGATGCCGGTGGCGAACACGATGCCGTCATAGCCGAACACGACTTCACGCACGTCTTCGACGCCGTTGGCGTGGCAGCTTTCCAGCTCGCTGGCGCTCATCTTGCTCGAGGAGTTGGCGATATCGAGGGTGTTTTCACCCACGCCTTCGCAGAGCTGGCGCTTGCCGCCGCCCGAACCGCCACCCGCAACATTGGGCGTGTTGTAATCAGGGAATGCGTTGCCGAATTCTTCGGCGACGATCGAGGCAAACGGCAGAACCGTCGAAGAGCCGGCGATCTGGATGGTGTCGCGGGTCTGAGCCTGAGCGGCGGTAACGCCGAAGGCGGCGACCACGGCGAGCGCGGCGCTGGCATAAAGTGCGGTTTTCATGTCTCTGATCTCTTTGGTTCGTGTCAGAAGCGTCCGGGCAATGAGCCCCCTGGGTCGGATGAAGGCCGGACTTTTCTGCGGCTCCATCTCGAAAACGGGGGCACCCTAGGCTTCGCCGCTAAAGGTTATATGTCGGTTTAATGACAGTTCCGTGACAGCGCAAGTCATTGCAAATCAGATCGAATTCAATTTTCGGCCTGGGAATGGCCGATTCAGCCATCGTTGTGTGACAGCGGTTTTCAACGTGGCAGAAGGATCTCCACACGGGTGCCCTCGCCCAGCTTGGAACGAATGGAGAGATGGCCATGGTGACGGGCGACGATGTGCTTGACGATGGCCAAGCCCAGCCCGGTGCCCTTTTTCTTGCGGCTCGATTCCGCGTCGACGCGATAGAAGCGCTCCGTCAGCCGCGGAACGTGTTCCTCAGCGATACCGGCGCCGAAATCGGTGACGGTGATGGCATGGTGCGTTCCGCTTCGGCTGCCGCCGGCAACCAGGGCGATCTCCACCTTTCCCCCGCCCCCCCCATATTTGATGGCATTTTCCGCAAGGTTTTCCACGACCTCGAACAGTTCCTGACGATCGCCGATGACGGACACAGTCTGCTCGGGAAGTTTGAGCTCGAGCTCGAGGTTCTCGGCCTTGAGCTGTGGCTCAAGACTTTCCGATACCTCGCGCAGCAAGAGGTTGAGGTTGACCTCGGTGGTGGGCTTGACGTGCTGACGCAATTCGATACGCGAGAGCGAGAGTAGATCATCTATCAATCCCGACATGCGTTCGGACTGCGACCGCATTATGCCCAGAAAGCGCCCACGGGCCGCCTCGTCCTTGGCGGCGGGTCCCTGCAGGGTATCGATGAAACCCATCAGCGAAGTCAAAGGCGTGCGCAGTTCATGGCTGGCATTGGCGATGAAGTCGGTGCGCATGCGATCGGTGCGCTTCTGCTCGGTGAAATCATAGAGCGTGATCACGATGAAGAACCGCTCACCCTCGCTTGGACGATAGGGAACCACTGAAGCACGATACCACGTATCATTGGGCACCGAGATATGGAGTTCGGTCGACTGCGCGCTGCCTGTTTCAACGGCGGCATCTATGGCGGCGACCAGATCCGGATCGCGCAATGTGAAGGCCAGCGGATCGCCGAGGCGTGCGCGAGGAAATTGCCGGACCGCAGCAGCGTTACGGTAAGTCAGCACCGCGCGCTCATTGATGATCAAGCACGGTTCGGTGAGAATATCGGCAAACCGCTCAACCGCGGCATCGAGTTCGAGGGAGAGGTCGTGACTTTCCTCGTCCTCAACTTCTCCAGGCGTGCTACGCGCCGCAATTGCCGTGACGGCAGCGATAGCGATGGTGGCGATACCGGTTTCAATGAGAGGCAGGCGTCCAAAAACAGCCAGCGCCAAGATGATCAGGAGGGCTCCGCCGCCGACGAGCAAGGGCGGTGCCAATACAATCCGCCGACCCGCTTCGGGACGCGTCCTCACGCTTTTTCCAGCACTCATTGAAAAGGAATCATCAATCATGACAATGGCCATAACGCGCGTGCATGACAATGGCGTGATGCGCCAAGATGCCGCCTCGTCATGACAATTTCGACACGCTGGCTAAAATTTGCGAGGATTTCCCGATGATTGAGTTCGATCTTGAAAACCCGGAACTGGACGAAACGATCAAGGACCGCGCCTTGGAAAGCGGTGGATATCCTTATCGAGATGCAATCGATGATGACCGATATGAAACCCATCTTCGTGCCCTGCAGATTGAGTTGGTAAAGCTGCAGAGGCATCTCATTGAAACCGGAGAAAGGGTGGTGGCCCTGTTCGAAGGGCGCGACGCCGCCGGCAAGGGCGGCACGATCAAACGGTTTCTCGAAAACCTCAATCCTCGCAATGCACGCACCGTAGCGTTGCCCAAACCATCCGACAGGGAGACGCGTCTTTGGTACTTCCAACGCTATGTGAGCACTCTGCCGGCCGGTGGGGAAATCGCTCTGTTCGACCGCTCCTGGTACAACCGGGCGGTTGTCGAGCCCGTCATGGGATTCTGTACGCCCGAAGAGACCGAGATATTCCTGCGCGAAGCTCCTGCTTTCGAGCAGATGATCACCGAAGAGGGGCTGCATTTCTTCAAATTCTGGCTCGAAATCGGGCGTGAAATGCAGATCAAGCGGTTTCATAAACGCCGGCACGATCCGGTAAAGGTCTGGAAGCTGTCGCCGGTCGATCTTCAAGCTCTGGAAAAGTGGGACGAATACACGGCGGCGCGCAATGAAATGTTCGTCGCCACCGACACGCCGGCTACGCCCTGGACGGTGATCCGGGCCAATGACAAGAAGCGCGCGCGGATCGCGGCGATCCAATCGGTGCTCTGGCCCATTGCTTACAAGGACAAGGATTTTTCCGCGATCGGCGAGATCGACCACAAGATCGTCATGTCGCCCGAGGCCTTTCTCGCGCGCGCCGGATAGGGTATGGCGCAGCGGTATTGCGAGGAGGACAGCATGGGCAAGAAGGCCGTTTCCATCGGGGAAGCGATGATTGAAATGAGCGGGGGTACGGGCGGGACCTACCGGCTCGGCTTTGCCGGCGATACGCTCAACACCGCCTATTATCTCAAGGCCCTCTTGGACGCGGATTGGTCGGTGAGCTATTTCACCGCCGTGGGAGACGATATCTATTCGCGCCAGATGGTGGAGTTCATCGCCGGCACAGGGATCGATGCGCGCTCCATAGCCACGATCCCGGGCAAGCGGGCTGGGCTCTATATGATCCATCAGGCCGAGGGGGACCGGCACTTCACCTATTGGCGGGACAATTCGGCGGCCAAGCTTCTGGCCGACGATGCCCATGCGCTCGAGACGGCGCTGGGTGAAGCCGATCTTATCTACTTTTCGGGCATCACGCTGGCTATTCTGGCTGCTCCGGCGCGGCAGAGGTTGATCGATGCGATCGGGGCGCGGCGCAGGGCCGGAGCGCGGGTGGCGTTCGATCCCAATATCCGGCCTGCCCTTTGGCCGGATAAGGCAAGCGTCGCGGCAGCACTCACGGCTGCGGCGGACGTTGCGAGCATCGTGCTGCCGACCCATGCGGACGAGGTGCCCTATTTTGGCGACGCCGATGCCCAGGCGACGGCGGCGCGGTATCTGAAGGCAGGCTGCGAGGAAGTGGTGGTCAAGAACGGCGCCGATCCGGCGCTGGTCGTCACCCACGATGGCTCGTGGACGGTCGGCGCGCGCCGAGTCGAGAGCGTGGTCGATGCCACCGGCGCCGGTGACAGCTTCAACGGCGCCTATCTCGCTGCCCGGCTCACGGACGCCTCGCCCGAGGAGGCAGCGAAGGCGGGCCATGCCACCGCCTCGGTGGTCATCGGCCACCATGGCGCTCTGGTGCCCAAAGAAGTGCTCGGCTAGTGCTTTGAATTTTTCTCGAACCCCCGGCGGATAGCACGCAGGCCGAAGAATACGGCAATCAGCGCGAGCGGGGACAAGATCGAGATCACCAGCGTCTTGCTCCAGCCCGTGGCCTCCAAGGGCCCGGCCAAGGCGTAGCCCAGGATGCCGATCAGGTAATAGGTGATGGCGATGGTCGAGAGGCCTTCGACGGTGTGCTGCAGCCGGAACTGGCTGCGCGCTGTTTCGGCGATGGTTTCGAGCACCGATTTGTTCTGGATCTGCATGTCGAGGCTGATGCGGACGTTGAGCAGTTCGACGGCGCGTTCGAGCTTTTGCGACAGCACCGTCAACCGCTTGTCCATGGCCTCGCAGGTGGCCAGCGCCGGTTCCACCCGGTTGCCGATAAAGCTTGAGAGCGAAGAGCCCTGCCCCAGCGTTTCCTCGCGCAGCTTTTCCAGCCGGCGCCTGAGGATGGCGCCATAGGCATAGGCGGCGGCGAAGCGATAGTTGAGCCGCTCGGAAATCTGGCCGGACCGCACCGAAAGATCGTGGAGCTTTTTGAGCCGCTCCTGAACCTCGTCCGTGGTTTCGATGCCTGAAAGATCGGCCATCACGTCCGTCAGTTCCATTTCCACGGCCCGCAACGCCGGACCGGTCTGGCGGGCCAGCGGCAAGGCGAGAAGCGCCATGGTGCGGTAGGTCTCGACCTCCAGGATGCGACGCAGGGTTATGGCGCGGCGCAGGGGCGAGAGCTTGCCGGCGGCGAATTCAAAGCGGATGAACTTATCGGCATCGGGGACGAAATCGGCGGCAAGCTGGGCGTTGCCATATTCGATGGCGACAAGGCAGAGGCTGGTCGGGTTGAAGGAGGGCAGCACCCGGTCGGGCAGAGCCGGCTCGTCCATCATATCGACGCGCATGGCGCCCACCAGCTCGGCCTCGCTCACCGCTTCCAACCCGATGTCGTCCGGCCAGTTCTGGCCATCGTCGAGCGCCGAATACCAGGTGATGGTGATGAATTCGGTGTGGAATTCCCAGCTCACCACGCGTTCGGGGGTCGTGAACTGATATTGCCGCCCCGATTCGTCCTGCAAGGAATACCCCTTGGCCAGCGCGAAATCGCGGAACTGGGAAATGGCGGCGCCCATGGCGCCCGAGCGGGTCGGGACGGCCAGAACCAGCCTGCGTACGCGCATATTGGGGGCGACCAGTTCGACCGGGCGGGCGTGCAGTTCGGTGAGAACCGCATCGCGATAGGGATGTTCGGCAATGGGTACGGTGCTCATTTGCGTAAGGTCCGGAAGGATAAAGCTTCTTTTAGCGCCCCAAGCATGAACGACCCATTCGCCTTTGGTTCGGTGTGCGCTTTTGCCGTAGGGCCGATCGATTTACGGTTTCTCAGGTTGAAACTAATAGGCCTGCCCCTCGCGCTCGGTCATGTACGCGATCTCTTCTGGCGTGGATTTCCGGCCCAGCGCAGCGTTGCGAAACGGAAAGCGGCCGAAGCGGGCGATGGCTTCGTGGTGCTCGATGGCATAGGGCAGATAATCGTCATTGCCCAGCGAGCGGAACAGCCGCACCGACTCCTCCTGAACGATGAGGGATTCGGCATGCTGGAAGGGCATGAAGACGAAGAGCTTTTCGTTGATCGAGAGCTCGGCGTCGAGCCCGCGATAGACCACCTCCTGGGCGAGGGCCAGCGCCATCGGATCGGCGGCGAAGGCCTGGGCATCGCCACGATGAAGCTGGCGCGAGAGCTGATCGAGCAGGATGATCTCGGCCAGCCGTCCCTGAACGGTGTGGCGCCACTCCCAGAGCTCGCCACGCACGGCTTGGCGATGAACACCGCTCAGCCGCGCCGCGCAACGGGCGTCGAATTCGGGATCGCCCGAGTACCAATCCTCGGGCCCGTGTTCGACGAACCAGAAGTCGAGGACATCGCTCGCTTCCATCGCGCTCTCCAATTCCGCTTTTGTTCACATTTTGGGTTTCGCGCGCCGACCGACGCCGCGATACTCTTGGGAAGTGATTCCCCAAGCCGCATGCGGAGTGTGTCCCACAAATGGTCGTCTGGTCCAGCCAGCAGGATGAGGCTTTGAAAGCCGTTGCCGCATGGCTCAAGGACAAGAACGGGCCGCAGGTGTTCCGTCTGTTCGGCTGGGCGGGCACGGGCAAATCCACGCTCGCCAGGCATCTGGCCAAGGATGTGGAGACGGTCAAATACGCCGCCTTCACCGGCAAGGCGGCGCTCGTCATGCGCAAGCGCGGCTGCAAAGGCGCCTCGACCATCCACTCGCTGATCTATACCCGGATCAGCGAAAAGGAGGGCGAACCGCGTTTCGTGCTCGATCCGGAATCGGCAGCCGCCGACGCGGATCTGATCGTCATCGACGAGGTTTCGATGGTCGATGAGGTGCTGGGCACCGACCTTTTGAGCTTCGGCACCAAGGTGCTGGTTCTGGGCGATCCGTTCCAGCTTCCGCCTGTGCAGGGCGAAGGTTTCTTTACCGCGCAGGAACCGGACGTGATGCTGACCGAGATCCATCGGCAGGCGCAGGATAACCCGATCGTGAAACTCTCGCTCGACATCCGCGAGGGACGCGGGCTGGGCTTTGGCACCTATGGCGAAAGCAAGGTGGTTTCGCGCCGGGAGGTGGATCAATCGGAAGTGCTGGGGGCCGATCAGGTGCTGGTGGGGCGCAACAAAACGCGGCTGCACTACAACAACCGCATCCGCGAGCTCAAGGGATTGCCGGCCGACATTCCGGTCAAAGAGGACCGGCTGGTGTGCCTGAGGAACAACCCGCAAAAGCGGTTGCTCAATGGGCAGATCTGGACGCTCAACGAGATCAGGAAGCGGGCCGGCGGCACGCTGGAGATGACCATCGACCCCGAGGAGGCCGACCGCACCTCGGTGCAAACCAAGGTGCGGGCGCATCAGAGGTTTTTCACCGGCGAGGACGCCGAGATGAGCTGGCAGTTGCGGCGGCAATACGATGAGTTCACCTATGGATATTGCCTTACCGTGCACAAGGCGCAGGGCAGCCAATGGGACAATGTGTATCTGTTCGACGAAAGCTTCGTGTTCCGCGAGGAAGCTCAGCGCTGGCTCTATACGGGGATCACGCGGGCGGCCGAGCGGATCACCGTGGTGCGGTAATGCCGGTCTTTGAGACGCGCGCAAGCTCCGCACGCGGCGCCCGCTGCGGTTGTGAACTTTGATTGGTCGTGTTCCCGAACCGGAAAACCGGTTCCCACTTTTCCTGGGAACACTCCCGATAGACGGCCTGGGGCGATGAACGCCTCGTGCTGTATTTTGTTAGTATGAAGCGATCATCGCCCCATGCGTCCGGGATTTTGGGCTTATGGCGGCTTCTCGGGCTGGGGGTTGTTGAGAGTTTTTAGTGGGTCGGTTGGTCGAACCGAAAAAGTGGGAACCACTTTTCCTGCCAACCTCCCGCCCGTCCCCTCGCTGCCCCTCCGGGTTTCCCCGGTGCGACGTGGGAGTGATTGGATTGGTGGTCCGCTCACACCTTTTATCCACATCCGGCCATCTGTCCGCTTTGGGCCTTCCCCACGGCGACCCGTGAGGAACCCGAACCGATCCCGCCCAAACGTTCGTAGCGCTTGCGTCCATATGCGCGGGGTCGTGAGGAGGAGTATGGGGCAAGCGCAGGGGGCGGGGATAAGTTTTTTGCGCCGGTGTCTGTGGAAGCTCAGCGCCCCCCTCATCCCCGGCCCTTCTCCCACCAGGGGAGAAGAGGGCTCCTGGGGGAACGTTGCGGCTTGGGCTCAGGCGCTGAGTGTACTGGATCCCGGCTCAAGGCCGGGATGACGGTTGGGGGTGGGGTGATGGTGGGGATAAGCAGTTGGGCTGCCGGAGACCTCGACGGTGGAGCGTGGAGAGGATCGGAGACGGGGCAGCGCCCTGCCTCACCCCCACCGTGTCACCCCGGGCTTGACCCGGGGCAAGGTATGCGCGCCGTTCTCGGCTCTTGCCATGACGCAAGCTCAGCGCCCCCTCATCCCCAGCCCTTCTCCCACCAGGGGAGAAGGGGGCTCTTGGGGGAGCGTTGGGGATAACAAGCACGGTGTTGGTGTTTACCCCCATTACCCTTCTCCCCTGGTGGGAGAAGGTGGCCGCGAAGCGGTCGGATGAGGGGGGCTCGGCATATCAACGGCCACCGGCGGTGATTGGTGAAGCCCAGCGCACCCCTCATCCGTCTCGCCCTTTGGGGCCTGCCATTCGAGCGTAGCTCTCATGGCCTTCTCACCTCCAATCGTGCCACCGGCACGATAGACCAAAGGACGGTTCGAAGTCTCCCTCAAGGGGAGAAGGGCGATTGGGGAACGTTACGGCAAGAATCTCGTCGTTCCTTGTCTCCAGCCTCTCCATCGTCTTCGTTCTCGGACTTGATCCAGAGACGAAGGTGACGAAGGGAGGCGGGAGAAAGAGCCGGGAGCGGCGCGCATACCTGGCCCCGGGTCAAGCCCGGGGCGACAGAGGGTGGGGGTGGGGGGATGGAAGGAGGACGGCACAAGCAGTTTGATGGGGCACGCCCCTCTCCATCGCCACTGCCGGGTTGGACTCGGCAATCCGCAGCGTTGCCGGTGGTGGGGGAACGACTGCCGAGGGCGTGAGAAGTTCGGTCGAGGCCGAGAGGAGGTGGCGAAGGGGCGAGAAGGAGGGGTTTCGAGAGCGACGTGGGTGCCTTACTGTGCTTCGGCAGCCTCGGCGCGTTGCAGGATGTCGGCGGCTTCGGGGTTGAGTGCTGCGCCTTCCTTGCGCGGGCGCGTCAGGGGGGTGGGCTTGGGGACGCCGGTGTTGGGCTGGAACATGGTCGAGCCGGCCATCAGCCCGCCGGTGATCTGCATTTCGAACCGGTCGGCGTCGCGCAGGCGGACGTCTTCGATGATCTCCTGGGCCTCTTCCCGGTCCACGCCGAGCGCGACAAGGGTTTCCTCGCCGAACACCAACGCCGATTCCAGCGTTTCGCGGATTTGATAATCCACCCCGAGCCGCACGAGCTCGAGCGCGTGGGTTCGGTCAAAGGCGCGGACGTGGAGCTTGGCGAGGGGGTATTCGGCCTTCACATGCTCGACGATGCGCGTTGCGTCGGCGGGCTTGTCGATACACACGAGAATGGCCGTGGCGGCGCCGGCACCTGCGGCGTGGAGAATGTCGGGGCGTGTGCCGTCTCCGTAATAAACCTTGAAGCCGAAATCGGCAGCGGCCTGGATCATCTCGACGTCGCTGTCGATGATGGTGACATCCACGCCCTTGGCCAGCAGCGGCTGGCTCACCAGTTGGGCGAAGCGCCCGAAACCGATCATGAGCACGGTGCCTGAAAGTCCATCGCGGACCTCCTCGACGCCATCGAGGCTGACGCGCTCCTTGGGCATTGCCCTGTTCATGGCGATGATGGCGATGGGCGTCAGCACCATCGAGACGATCACGGTGGTCGTCAGAATGGCGTTCATCTCCGCATCGAGGATGCCGGCCGTTGCGGCGGCGGAATAGAGCACGAAGGCGAATTCACCCCCCTGGGCCATGAGCACCGAGCGCTCCAGCGCCTCGCGATGATCGGACCGCATGATGCGGGCGATGGCGTAGATGCCGGCGAACTTGACGGCCATATAGGCGACCACGGCCAACGCGATAAAGGCGTAGTTTTCGGCAATGACCGTTAGATCGAGCGACATGCCGACGGCGATGAAGAACAGGCCCAGAAGGATGCCCCGGAACGGCTCGATATCGGCTTCGAGCTGATGACGGAAGGTCGATTCCGAAAGCAGCACGCCGGCCATGAAGGCGCCCATGGCCATGGAGAGCCCGCTGATATCCATGGCGAGCGCGGCGCCGAGAACCACCAGCAACGCGGCCGCCGTCATCACCTCGCGGGCATGGGCATTGGCTAGGATGCGGAACAGGGGGTTGAGCAGGAACCGGCCGACCACGAACAGCCCAACCAGCGCGCCAATGGCAATGGCGATATCGGCGAGGCGTTGCCCCAGTGTGATGGTTTCGGCCTGCGGCGCGATGAAGGCGACCAGCGCCAGGAGCGGCACGATGGCCAGATCCTCGAGCAGCAGGATCGAGACCATTTTCTGGCCCTGGGGCGTGGAGATTTCGCCGCGCTCCTCGAGCACCTGGAAGACGATGGCCGTTGAGGTGAGGACGAAGCCGAGACCTGCGATGAGCGCGATGGTCGGATCGAGCCCGAGCAGCACCCCTGCCCCGGTTATCAGCGCCGCGCAGGTGGCCACCTGCAGCACGCCCAGCCCGAAGATCTCGCTGCGTAGGCTCCACAGGCGTCGTGGCTGCATTTCGAGCCCGATGACGAACAGGAACATCACGACGCCCAGTTCGGCCGTGTGCAGGATGGTTTCGGGATGGGTAACGACGCGGAACCCGAACGGGCCGATGGCCAGTCCGGCAGCGAGATAACCCAGCACCGAACCCAGGCCGATCCGCTTGAAGATCGGCACCGCGACGACACCGGCGGCCAGGATCGCCACCACGGGAAGAAGATCGAATCCGTGTGCTGCTTCGCCGGCCATGACGGTCCCCCGTGGCGTGTGTCCCGGCCACACGCTAGGCCAGAGCGCGGAATCGGACAAGGGGATTGACAGTGGCGAAATGGTGTATTACTCAACTAATACACTATACGGAAGCACACATGACACAGTGGCGCGACGATCAACCGATATTTCTGCAAATCCGGCAAAGGATGATCGAGATGATCCTCAATGGCACCATCAATGAAGGCGATGCCCTACCCTCGGTGCGGCAGGTGGCGGCCGACCTCTCGGTCAATCCCTTGACCGTCACCAAATCCTACCAGTCGCTGGTCGATATGGGGACGGTGGAAAAGCGCCGTGGCATGGGCATGTATGTGACCGAAGGCGCTCGCGCGGCCCTGCTCGCCCATGAGCGGGAAAAGTTTCTGACTGAAGACTGGCCAGCCATCGCGGCGCGGATCGCCGCGCTTGGCCTATCGGCCGAGATGTTGCTCAAGGACGGGGACGACCAATGACCACGACCACAGAAAACCCGATCGTTTCGGCACGCGGCTTGCGCAAGCGGTTCGGCAAGTCCGAAGTGTTGCACGGGCTCGATTTCGACATCCCCGCCGGCCGCATCTACGGCCTTGTCGGTCACAATGGCGCGGGCAAGACGACGACGCTCAACGCACTTTTGGGGCTGACCCAGTGCGAGGGCAAGATCGAGGTCCTGGGGCTCGACCCGTTCGCCAACCGCGCCAAGCTGATGAACAATGTGGCGTTCATCTCCGATGTCGCCTCGCTGCCGCGGTTCCTGCGGGTGCGCGAGCTTTTCGCGCTGCTTTCCAACATTCATCCCAATTTCTCGCAGGACAAGGCGCGCGATTTCCTTTCGGGAACCGACATCAAGCCCGAAGCCAAGATCAAGAACCTCTCCAAGGGCATGATCGCCCAGCTTCACCTGGCCGTGGTGATGGCGATCGACGCCAAGCTTCTGGTCCTGGACGAGCCCACGTTGGGGCTCGACATCACCTATCGCAAGCGGTTCTACCGGCGGCTCCTGGAAGACTACATGACCGAGGAGCGCACGCTTTTGATCACCACCCATCAGGTGGATGAGATCGAATTCATGCTTTCCGACATCATGTTCATCCGCGATGGCGAATTGATCGTGCATATGCAGATGGAGACGGTGAATACCAAATTCGCCCAGCTCGTCATCTCCGATCCGGCAAAGATCGAGGCGGCGCGGGCGCTGGGGCCAGTGTTCGTCGAAAGCCGGTTCGGGCAGACGGTAATGATCTTCGACGGGGTGACCCATGAGACGCTTGCGCCCCTGGGACAGGTTTCGACCCCGAGCCTGTCGGACCTTTTCGTGGCGCTGATGCAGCGCGAAACCTACAATGCGGGAGCCGCCTGATGCAGGCCACCATCGCCCTTATCAAGCGCGAATATCTCGAGCATCGCGGCGCCTTCGTCTATGGGCCGCTCATCCTGCTGGCGGTGATGCTGGCCGCCGCCATCTATGCGGTGCTCGACATCGATTTCGGCGGCGAGTTTACCGAAAGCCTGCCCACCGTGCTGCGGTTTTACGAGACCGGCTTCGCGATGTCGGCCGCCGGGTGGCTGGTCTACCTGATCATCATGCTGTTCTTTTACTATGCCGATGCGTTTGCGGCCGACAGCCGCAACAATTCGATGCTGTTCTGGAAATCCATGCCCCAGAGCGATCTCAAGATTCTTTCCTCCAAGGTCGCGGCCTCGCTAACGGTGTTCCCCACACTCATCCTGCTCGCCCTCGCCCTGACCGGGGTGATCGTCTATCTGCCGACGGTGATGGCCAGCGACTTCCTGGGCGGTTTCGCGCCGCCCTCTCTAGGGGAAACGGCGGGGGCCTGGCTCAACGTCATGGTCTCGGCGCTGGTGATCTTCGTCATCGCGCTGCTGTGGTATCTGCCGTTCCTCGCCTGGGTGGGGCTGTTGGGCACCATGGTCAAGAAATGGGCCATTCCCCTGGCCTTCCTCATTCCGGCGGTCATCGGGCTGTTCGAGAGGGTGGTGACGCGCAATTTCCTGGTCGACGGCGTCTTCTGGACCTTTATCGCCGACCGGTTCGAACTCAAATTCGACGGACTCGATTTCGAGGGATATTGGCTGACCGGCCAGCCCTGGAACGGGCTCGAGCTGGCGGCGCTGATGCTCAACGGGACCGATTGGGTGCAGCTTGTCGGCGGGGTCGCGGTGGCGGTGATCTTTGTCTATTTCGCCAGCGAATACCGGCGGCGGTTCGTGCTCGCATAGGCGCCGATTCGAACCGGCGCAGAGTATGGCGCATCAACAAGCCCTTGAGAATCCGAAAAATTTTCATGCCCACACAAACAATCGTGCAGAACTCACGGAGCCAAAACGGGTTGCCAGACTTATAGATTCGGGCCACGATGGTCCCGGTTTCAACCAAGCGAAAGGAGGTGATCCAATGTCTAGTGAGATCCGCGCATGCGGGAGTGACTTTGGGTATGAGGTGGTTTTGACGAGGCAGCCCTCGGCAAAATAGCCCTCCCTCCGAACCGCTTGGTTGGTTCACGGCGGTCCGGCTAAAGGACACGCACAGGGAAACGCTGGCGGTTCAGGTCACCTCGTGTGACGGTATCATGGAAGGACTGTTCGAGAGATCGGGCAGTCCTTTTTCTTTTTGCCCACTTGATCGCGCGCCTTCTTCGTCCTAGATTGTCCATCGTCTCTTTACGATGAAGAGACGGATACGTTCTCAGGGCGGGGTGGAAGTCCCCACCGGCGGTGACAGGCGAATTGCCTGAAGCCCGCGAGCGCTTTGCCAGATGGCGAAGGTCAGCAGATTCGGTGCGATTCCGAAGCCGACGGTCACAGTCCGGATGAGAGAGAACGGGACCAACGTCCGATGACGCGCCTGCCTTTGCGGCCGGGCGCCTGTGGCGTCGTCTCCCGTAACCCTGGGGAAACTGGTTACGGAAAGGACGACCAATGAACCAGATTTCCTCTTCCACCCACGCTCCCCTGTTGGGCGCGGTGTTCATGCTCGGCGCGGGGCTGACCTTCGCCGCGATCAATATCCTCACCCCCATCATCACCTATCAGATGGGCGTCCCCTCCACTGCCGTGGTGTTCTGGCAATATGTGATCGCCACTGTCTTTGCCTTACCGCTAATCCTGCGGATCGGGCTTTCCAGATTGCGCACGCGGCATCCTTACTGGCACGAGGCGCGGGCGTTTCTGTCGGCACTCGGCGTGCAGTTCTTCGCCTTCGGCTTTGCCGTGGGCGTGCCGGTCTGGCAGATGGTGGCGCTGTCGATGACGGGGCCGTTTTTTATCCTCATCGGCGCCACGGTGTTTCTGGGCGAAAGGCTGACGCCGCAAAGGCTAGGCGCGACCGTTATCGGCTTTATCGGCGCCGTGCTGGTGTCCCAGGTCGGGACCGAGCAATTCACGCTGGCCTCTCTGTTGCCTGTGCTCGCGGCGCTGTGCTGGGGAACGGTTTCGGTGATCACCAAATATCTCAGCCGTGACGAAGAACCGGAATCGCTGACGCTTTATATGCTGGTGCTGATTACGCCCAATCATTTCCTGATCGGGCTGATCCTCGGCATCGCCATTGCGGTATTGCCGGCGGGCACGCTGCCGGCGGGCCTAGCGACCGGGTTCGACTTCGCGCTGCCGATGGGCGCGGCGCTTGGGCTGATCGCGCTTTTGGGGCTGGTGACGGCGGCCGCGCAGTATTGCTTGAGCCTTGCCTATAAGGTCGCCGATGCCACCTATCTACAGCCGTTCGACGATTTGAAGCTGCCGCTCAATACGCTCTTGGGATGGGCAGTGCTATCGCAGGTGCCGGCGGTTTCGTTCTGGCCGGGGGCGGCGCTGATCCTGGCGGCGTCGAGCTTCATTCTCTGGAGCGAACGGCGGAGCGGGCCGGGGCAGTTGCAAATGGCTTAAAGGCTCACCCACCGTCCGTCTCGATGGCTGTGGGCCATGGCGTGGACGGTGCGTTCGATGGTGAGGCCCGTTTCGAAATCGATGATGTGCGCCGGCTCCCCGGAAATGGCGCGCATCACCTCGCGGGCTTCGATGATCTTGAGATCGTTGAACCCCAGGCCATGGCCGGGCGCGGGGATGAATTTATCGTAGGGCGAGTGGATCGGGGCGGTGAGCACCGTGCGGAAACCCTGTTCAGCCGCCCTGCCCTCGCGAGTGAAGAGCTGGAGCTCGTTCATGCGCTCCTGGTCATAGGCGATGGTGCCGTCCGAGCCGAAAATCTGCAGCGCGATGCGACCCTTGCGGCCCCAGGCCGAGCGGGAGAGCTGGATGGCGCCGGCGATGCCGCCCGAAAGACGCAGGAGGATGTTGGCGATGTCGAAGGTTTCGACCTCGCGCTGCTTGTCGTCGGCTGTCGGCCTGGTGGCGAAGGGCTTGGCGAAATCGGCCATCACCTTTTCGACCGGGCCCAAAAGCGTCGTAAGGATCGAAAGCGGGTGGACGCCGAAATCATCGAGGGCGCCATAGCCCGAACTTGCCTCGCTTTTCCAGGAAAAGAGCGCCGCCGGATCGGCCATGAAATCCTCGTCCATCTCGACGCGGACGGAATGGACGATGCCGATGGCGCCTTCGGCCAGCAGTTTCTGAACGTGCCGGATGAGCGGGTTCTGGATGTAATTGTAGCCCAGGACAGCGACACGGCCGGACGCTTTTGCGGCCTCGGCCATGTGTTCGGCATCGGCAAAGTGCGGCGCCATGGGCTTTTCGCACCAGACATGCTTTCCGGCTTGCAACGCCGCGATGGCCATCTCCGGGTGGAAGGCGTTGGGCGTGGTGATCGAAACCACATCCACTTCCGGATCGGCAATCAGGTCGCGCCAATCGCCAGTGGCGCGCTCGAATCCTAGTGCCTGGGCCTGCCGGGCAGCGAGGTCGGCATTGGCTTCGGCGAGATGGACGAGGCGTGGCCGGGCGACATCGCCGAACACGGGGGCGACCGCGTTCCAGGCCAGCGCGTGGCACTTGCCCATATAGCCGGTGCCGATCAATCCGACGCCCAGTGATGTCATGGAATGCAACAGCCCCAAAAAAAGACGGCGGAATATGAGAAACTCATATTGCCGCCGGAGGTTGCTCTTGCCCTTCGCGCTCTCGCGAAGGTCTTAAAGATACCCGGCCTTTTGCTCGCCTTGCAAGATCGTGGCAACAAAAAGGCGAAAGATTCATCCTATTATTTGCAAAAATCCCACACAGCCGGGTATCGGGAACCGCTTGCGGACTACTGGTATTCGGCGGCGTTGGAGGCGTCGACCAGCACCGTGCCGGTATCGATCCACTCTTCGATGGTTTCGCCATTGGAGAGCGCGATCAGCGACTCGATAGCGAAACGGCCCATATTCTCGGGTGATTGCGCCACCGAAGCGGTCAACTCGCCAGCCAGGATGGAGGCTGCCGCATCGGGGTTGGCGTCGAACCCGACGACCATGACGTTTTCGAGCATCGCTGCCTGCTTGAGCGCTTCGACGGCGCCCAAAGCCATGTTGTCGTTGGATGCGAAGATGCCCTGAATGTCGGGATTTCCGGTAATGATGGTTTCGGCCACCGACATGCCCATGGCGCGGTCCCAATTGGCGGGCTGTTCGGCAACGATGTTGAGGCCACAGCCCGAGAGCCCTTCCTGAGCCCCCTGGGCCCGAGCCTGGCCGGTGGACTGGCTGATCAGCCCCTGAAGGATCGCCACATTGGCCCCTTCAGGCAGGTTTTCGCACATATATTGGGCTGCGAGCGCCGCGCCGGCCTGATTGTCGGTGCCGATGAAGGAGACCCCTTCATTGATGCCTTGCGTATCGACGAAAACCACCGGGATATCCTGGGCGATTGCCGCATCGACAACCGGGGCCAGGGCGTTGGGGTCGGTGGGGGCAAGCGCGATACCATCAACCCCTTGCGCGATCAGGTCTTCGATCTGGGTGATCTGGGCCTGAACATCGGATTCCTGGGGCGGAGCGACGACGATTACTTCGACCCCGGCCTCCTCGCCAGCCGCCATGGCGCCCGCTTCGACGGCGGCCCAGAACGGGTTGCCGGCGCCGGGGCCCTTCATGCCCAGAACATAGGTTTGGGCGCTGGCGCCCACCGTCATGACCGAGAGCGCAATCCCGGCCAGAAGCACTGCTTTCATTTCATGGTCCTCCCTTTTCTCCATTTCAGTTGCGGTGCGTTCCGGCTGGAGAGCACCGGAACGGCCGGATTTTCCTACCTGCGCACGGCGGCGCGGCGGCGGACGACGTCGATCCAGACCGCGAAGATGATGACTACCCCGATCAGCACCATCTGCCAGAAAGAGCTGACATTGTTGATGTTGAGCCCGTTGCGTAAGAGCCCCATGATCAGCACCCCGGCCAGAACGCCGATCACCGTGCCGCGGCCACCGAAGAACGAGGCTCCGCCGATGATCACCGCCGCGATGGCGTCGAGTTCGAGCATCAGCCCGGCATTTGGGAAGCCGGAATCGGTGCGGCCGGCGAGCAGCAGGCCGCCCAGGCCGGCCATGAAACCGGAGATGACGTAAACCAGGATCAACACCCGATTGACATTGACGCCGGAAACCCGCGCCGCCTGGGGGTTGCCGCCGATGGCGTAGATATGCCGGCCCGTGGAGGTCTTTTCCAGGAAGAACCACAGGCCGATCGCGCAGACGGCGACGAGGATCAGGCTGGCCGGAATGCCGGCGGGCGGGGCGAAGATGCCGAGATCATAATAGGCCTGGCCGAGATAGCGCACCTCTGGCTGGAGCCCGGAAATCGGGGCGCCGTCGGTCACGAGATAAGCGATGCCGCGCACCGCGTTCAGCGTTCCCAAGGTCATGATGAAGGGGTGCGGCAGCTTAAGCCAGGTGAGCCCTATGCCATTGACCAGCCCCACCGCGATGCCGACCAGTGGACCGACCATCAGCACCACCGGCCAAGGCAGGCCGGCACGGCTGGCGATGGCGAGGGTGACCATGGAGAGCGCCATGGTGGAGCCAACGGAGAGGTCGATGCCGGCGGTGACGATGACCACGAACATGCCCAGGGCGACCAGCGCCAGAGTGGCGTTCTGCTTCAAGATGTTGGTGAGGTTCTGGGGCGTCAGGAACACCTCGGGGCGCGAGAGCGCGATCAGCACCATCATGACGATGACGACGAGGACGATGCCGTAGGTTTCGAGGAATTTCGCGAGCCTGGGATTATAAAGCACGTCCGCTCTCCCCTAGTGCAGCCGATCGTGGGCGAGGGATTCGGTATGGCCCTTGGTGCCCATGATCCAGCCGATCACCTCGTTGCGCGAAGTGTCGCCCAGCGAGCTTTCGGCGAAATTGGTGCCCTGATAGAGGGCCATCACCCGGTCGCAGCAGTAAAAGATATCGTCCATGCGATGGGAGATGATGATCACCGCAACGCCATGATCCTTCAGCCTTTTGATGAGGTCGAGCACCTTGCCGACCTCCTTGATGGCAAGCGCGGCGGTGGGCTCGTCCATGATGACGAGCTGGGCATCGAACGCGGTGGCGCGGGCGATGGCGACAGCCTGGCGCTGGCCGCCGGAAAGATCCTCGGTGTTCTGGTCGACCGACTTCACCTCGATATGAAGATTGTCGAGATGGTCCTTGGCCATGTTGCGGGCGCGCTTGTGATCGATGAAGGTCAGCGGGCCCACCTTGCTGCCGGGCTCGCGGCCGAGATAGATGTTCTCGTAAATGGGCATGTTTCCGGCCAGGGCAAAGTCCTGATAGACCATCTCGATACCCTTGGCGCGGGCGTCCTTGGGGCTGGAAAAACGCACCGGGCGGCCATCGAAAATCAGCTCACCCTCGGAGGGCTGGTAGAGGCCGGAGAGGATTTTCATCAGCGTGGATTTGCCCGCGCCATTGTCGCCGACGACACCCAGCACCTCGCCGTGATCGACGTGGAAATTGACGTCGCGCAGCGCGGTGATGGCGCCAAAATATTTGGCGATTCCGCGCGCTTCGAGAAGCGCCGCGCCTCCTCCGGCCATGCTCACCTCCCTCGCATCAAAATAGAACGACTGATGCATCAAATTATTATTATGGAATGTTTATTCCATTTGAGGCAGAGTGCGTCAAGACACAATCGGGCGATCCGGCGCAAAAATCAGTGCGAAATGGCGGGGATAAATGCGGTTTTTGCGCCTGTTTCATTTCGTTTGAGCGCCGGCGGTGCAATTGCCGGGGAAAGTGCACCCACGAGTATAGAAGCGGGCGCGGGCGCGGGGATAAAGAAAGGGCACGAAACGGGAATGGCGCGCGGGAAAGCGATGGACAGCCAAAGCCAGGCGGAGATGCCGCCACGCGACTTCGCGGCCTTGCGCGAAAAGGTGATCGCGCGCTGGGAGGAATTGCCGCGCCGGCTGACGCAGGTGGCCGAATACGCGCTCAACAATCCCGACGACGTGGCGTTCGGCACCGCCGCCTCGATCGCCGCCAAGGCGCAGGTGCAGCCCTCGACGCTTGTGCGGTTTTCCCAGGCCTTCGGCTATCAGGGGTTTTCGGACCTTCAGGACGTGTTCCGCTCGCGGCTGCGCGACCACGTGCTGGGTTATGACGAGCGCATGGCGCAATTGCGCGAGCATGGGGAAGGAAGTCCGCGCGCCTCGATGATCCTCGAAGGGTTCGCCGAAGCCTCGCTGCGTTCGATCTCGGCGCTGACCAGCCGGCACGATCCGGCGGTGTTCGAAAGGGCGCTGGACGTTCTGGAGGGCGCGCAGACGGTTTATCTGATCGGGCTGCGGCGCTCGTTTCCGGTGACCTCCTATATGGCCTATGCCATGGGCAAGCTCGGGATCCGCACCATTCTGGTCAACGCTGTGGCGGGGCTGGCGGCGGAACAGGCCGGATTTGCCGGCGAAGGCGATGTGGCGATCGCCATCAGCTTTACGCCCTATGCCAGCGAAACCGTGGCGCTGACCGCGCAGGTGCGCGAGGCGGGCGCCAAGGTGGTGGCGATCACCGATTCCATATTCTCTCCCCTCGCCTCGCAGGCCGATGTGTGGTTCGAGATCGCCGAGGCCGATTTCGAGGGGTTCAGGTCGATGAGCGCGACGATGACGCTGGCCATGGCGCTGACGGTGGCGCTGGCGGATCGGCGCAAGGGGGGAGGACCCCGGGCCTAAACCTCTGCTGCGGACGCGGAAGCGTTGCGGGTCTCCGGTCAAGCCCGAAGACGACGAAGGGGAGGGTTGATGCGTGTGGCAGCGGCCTGCGCCTGTGCTCCGGGCCAATCCTCGGGTTGAGGGCGGGGCGGACGGTGAAGCCAAAGGCCGAAACGGGCACTCCCCTCTCGCTCGTCATTGTCGGGCTTGACCCGACAATCCGCAGGGCTGCCGCGGTGTGCGGGAGACGTTGGGGGTATGGGAAGCGTTGCGGGTCTCCGGGGCGAGCCCGAGGACGACGAAAGAAGAACGGCTGGAGCCAGAGGGGATCTAGATCGGATCGACCCGCTCGAACAGGCCCTCATAGGTGAGGACAAGGCCCTGGTCGTCCAGGTCGAGATCGGCTTCGAAGCCGTTGGCGACGCCCAGATCGGTGTAGTGGACGCGAGTGGGGGTGAGGCGGTCGTAGCGCTGGCGGGAGCGGCGGACGGCCATGGTGGCGGCGTCGATGTAAGAGACATCGAGGGTGAGGCTGTCCTTGGCGCCCGAAAGCAATTTGCGGATGGGGAGCGTGTTGCAGAGGGGGGTGACCGAGAGGTCGGGTTCTTCGGCGCCGTCCAGATCGGGGCGGTGAACGCCATCGACGGACCAGCCGGTGCCGGCGCGTTCCAGCGCGATGCGCGTCATGCCGTCGGCGTCCGATTTTTCGACAAGAAGCGAAAGCGTGTGCCAGTCCGGGGTCAGGCGCCAGATGTGATCGATGCGGAAACCGCCGTCTTCGACGCAGATCACCGTACCCGAGACGGAAATGCCGTCAGCGCCGTGTTCGAGCACGAGCCGCTCCATGCCGGCGAGATCGGTCCGCCGCCAGAACAGGATCCGGGTTTCCGGCGCCGCCTGCATCTCAATCTCCTGCGTGCGGATGGCCGCATTGGTGCGAGGTCCGGGCCAGACGGTCCTCGAAATCGTCCCGCACCTGGGCCAGCGTCATTGCGGCGAACTGCTCGAGGATCATGGCCTCGGCGGCGCCGAGCGTATCGTGGATGCGCGCGTTGACCGATTTTTCAACCAGGCAGCGCGGATCGTCATTGGCAAGGCCAAGGGCGAACAGATGGGGGGAGCCCAAGGCGCGGTAGATATCGGCCATGGTGATCTCTTCGAGCGGGCGGGCCAGCTCCCATCCGCCATTGTGGCCCTTGGCCGAACGCACATAGCCTGCCTCGCGCAGCCCGGCCATGGTGCGGCGCACGACCACGGGGTTGGTCGAGAGCATTCTGGCGATGGTTTCGGACGTGGCGGCGCCGGTGTGCGAGCTCATGTGGATCAGCACATGGAGCATGCGGGAGAGCCGGTTGTCGGTGCGCATGACGAGTACCTCCGCCTCTGCCGTAGCGCGGGGAAGACCGGCGCGTCAATCGAGGCCTTGAGCGGGACGAGCGGGTGGGCGATGCTCCCAGCAGGCCGAAGGAGGAGCATCATGGGCAGCCCAATTTCGCAAAGATTGCTGGATATCGTCGATGCATTGCCGCTCAAGCGCGACATGCGGGTGCTCGAGATCGGGTGCGGGCCGGGCGCCATGGCGCGGGAGATGGCCAAACGCGTGGGCGCGGGCAAGGTGGTGGCCATCGACCGCTCCGCCAAGGCCATTGCCCAGGCGATTGCCGGCTCGGCCGAGGAGATCGCGGCCGGACGGCTCGAGTTCCGCCAGAGCGAGGCGGAGAGCTTTGCGCTGGAAGTGGGCGAGGCGCCATTCGACATCGCCGTCGCGGTGCGGGTGGGTGCGCTCGACGGGCGGCATCCGGAAGCGGGAGTGAAGGCACGGGCGGCGATCGCCAAGGTGCTCAAGCCCGGCGGCAGGCTCTTTATCGACGGTGCGCCGATCCGGGAGATCGGGCTTTAGGTTCACGCCAATCCGCGTTGCGGGAAAGCCACAGCCAAGTTTGAAGTGGTTACCACAAGGTTAGCGGCGCGGAACGAAGGGGTGGGCGCTGCGTTCAACTGGCCGCGGGGGAAGATCAGGCAGGCCGATGCCTGGGTCGCGACGGCAACGCCGTCGCCCCCAAGGGTTTGCCTGTGCAAACCAACGGAGATGAACAATGAAATCCGCTCTTGCAAAGACCATCCTGGCGACCACCGCCGGGCTGCTGATGACGGGCACCGCGCTGGCCCAAACCGCCACGGCGACCGCCACCACCGACCTCAACATCCGTTCCGGCCCGGGGCCGCAGTTCGAGGCGATCGGGGTGATCGGCAGCGGCGAAACCGCGACCGTTACCGGCTGCGTGACCGACTCCATGTGGTGCGAGATCGACTTCAACGGCACTGTGGGCTTCGCCTATTCGGACTATCTGACCGTGGAATCCCAGACTGCCGGGGAAGTGGTGGTTTTGACCGAACGTCCGCCTGAACTGGTTGGCGTCGTCGAACCCGACACCACCGCCAACTCCACTGTGACCGGCGCGGCCGGCGGCGCCATCGCCGGCGCCCTGATCGGCGGCCCTGTCGGCGCGGCGATCGGCGCGGGCGTAGGGGCGACGGCCGGCGTTGTGGTCGATCCTCCGGAAGAGGCCGTCACCTATGTGCAGTCGAACCCGGTCGACCCCATCTACCTTGAAGGTGAAGTGGTGGTCGGCGCGCAGGTGCCTGAAACGGTGACCGTGCAGACCATCCCGGACTATGAATATTCCTATGCCTACATCAACGGCCAGCCGGTGCTGGTTGCGCCGGACACGCGCGAGATCGTGTACATCGTTCGGTAAGCATACCGAAGAAAATCGACTGGGGCGGCCGAAAGGCCGCCCCTTTTGCTTGTCAAAGCCCAACCCGCTCCCAAGATGGATAAAGTTGCCCAGGAAATTTTACGATGCCCGATACTTCTCCGACGTTTTTCGCCCGCCTGGCCCGGCAGCTCATGGCCGGGGCCGCGGCGTTTTTAGCGCTGGCAGGCGCGGCCATGGCCGAGACCGTGGCGCTGGAGGTGGCTGAAGCGCGGGCAGGAATGGATGCAAACAGCGGCGCGCCGGCGCTGCACATCGAATTGAGCGCGGCGGGGCGCAAGGCGTTCGGGGATTTCACCATCCGCAATGTGGGCACCCAGATCGACGTGCTGCTGGACGGCAAGGTTTTGACCTCGCCCTACATCCAGAGTCCGATCACCGGCGGATCGCTGGTGATCAATGGCAACTTCACCGCCGAGGAGATCGAGGCGATGGTGGCGCGGATCCGGGCCGGCGAGGGTGCGCTGGTGGTGCGGCTTCCGGCGCCGTGAGCGGTGGTGCCGGTGATGCCGGAGGGGTATCGGCTTAATCCAGCTGCACGACTTGGCCCGATTTCAGGCTTTCGCTGGCGGCTTCGGCGAGTTTTTGGGCCATGAGGCCGTCATGGCCCGAGGCGCGGGGGGACTCGCCGCGATCGAGGAAATCGAGGAATTTTTCGATTTCGGCGGTGTAGGCGAGTTGGTAGCGCTCGACGAAGGAGAAGGGGATCTTGTCTTCGGTCCAGCCCTTCTCATTGGCCAGCTCGACCGTGGTGTCGTGAATGTTGGCGGCGCGCAAAAGGCCTTTGGAACCATGGACTTCGATGCGCTGGTCGTGGCCGTAGGTGGCGCGGCGGGAATTGGTGATGACCACGATCTTGCCAGAGGCGGTCTGCATCTGGACGCTGGCGGTGTCGATATCCCCTGCCCGGCCGATCTCCGGATCGGTCAAAACACCACCAAGTGCATGAACCGTAACGGGTTCTTCATCGCCTAGAAGGAAGCGGGCCATGTCGAAATCATGGATCATCATATCGCGGTAAAGCCCGCCGGAACGCTCGATATAGGAGACCGGGGGTGCGGCGGGGTCGCGGCAGGTGATGGTGATGATTTCGGGATCGCCGATTTCGCCCGAACGCAGGCGTTTTTCGAGCGCGGCGAAGTTGGGATCATAGCGCCGGTGGAAGCCGATCATCAGAGGAACGCCTGATTTTCCAGCCACTTGCAGGCAGGCTTCGATGCGCGGGACCGAAAGGGAGACGGGTTTTTCGCACAGGATGGCCTTGCCGGCGCGGGCGGCCTGTTCGATCAGGTCCGCATGGGTATCGGTGGGGGTGGCGATGAGGATGGCATCAACATCGGGAGAGGCGATAACCTCCTGGACCGTCTTGGTTTTCGCGCCCACGGCGGAGGCCAGCGCTTCGGCGGCCTGGGGCATTGCGTCGGCAATATAAGCGACGCTGGCGCGGCCCGAACGGGCGATCGAGCGGGCGTGGACATTGCCGATGCGGCCGGCACCCAAAATTCCGAAACGGACCATTTTCCCTCCCCAGAACCGTTCAACACCCCCTGTGTTGAATGGTCGAATTTGCTGTGTTGAATGCACAGGCCCGCCAATGTTGACGAACCGGCGTTTCATGGACCCATGTTTTCCCAATCAGGGCCGAGAAAGCAACAGCAAAATGGAACAAACATTCTGAATTGACACGTTTTCAGAATTGATGTTTCAATTCAGATCAGCGGAACGGAGGCCGCCGCCAGCATGGACAGGTTGGAGGACCGGCTCGATGTGATCACCATCGGGCGCGCATCGGTGGACCTTTACGGCCAGCAGATCGGATCCCGGCTCGAGGACGTTTCGAGCTTCGCCAAATCGGTGGGCGGGTGCCCGGCCAATGTGGCGATCGGGGCGGCGCGGCTGGGGTTGAAATCGGCCTGGCTGGGGCGCGTGGGCGACGAGCCGTTCGGGCGATTCATCGCCGAGCAGATGGCGCGCGAGGGCGCTTCGACCGAGGGGATCATCACCGACCGCGACCGGCTGACGGCGCTGGCGATCCTGGCGGTCGAGGACGACAAGCACTTTCCGCTGATCTTTTACCGCGAGGACTGCGCCGACATGGCGCTGACCGAGGGGGACATCTCCGAGGATTTCATCGCTCGCGCGAGCGCCGTGCTGGTGACGGGGACCCATTTTTCGCGCCCCTCCACGGCGGCGGCCCAGAAGATCGCCATGCAATTCGCCCGGCACCATGGCGGCAAGGTGATCTTCGACATCGATTATCGCCCCAACCTTTGGGGGTTGGCGGGGCATGGGGCGGGGGACGAGCGCTATGTGCCCTCCAACGTCGTTTCCTCGCGCATGCGGGACGTGCTGCCGCACTGCGATCTCATCGTGGGGACGGAAGAGGAAATCCTGATCGGTTCGGGGGAAACCGATCTCGATGCCGCGCTGAGGGCGATCCGGTCATTGTCCTCCGCCGTGATCGTCCTCAAGCGCGGCCCCATGGGGTGCGTGGTGTTCGACGGCGATATTCCCGAGCGGATCGAGGATGGGATCGTGGGACAAGGGTTTCCCATCGAGGTGTACAACACGCTGGGCGCGGGGGACGCGTTTCTGAGCGGGTTCTTGCGCGGGTGGCTCAGGGGGGAGACGCCGGAGACCTGCGCGACATGGGCCAATGCCTGCGGGGCGTTCGCGGTGTCGCGGCTGTTGTGTTCGCCGGAAATCCCGAGCTTTTCCGAGCTGCAATATTTTCTCGCGCATGGGAGCCAAGAGAAGGCGCTGCGCAAGGATCAAGCGCTCAACCATATCCACTGGGCGACGACGGGGCGGCGGCGGGATTATCCGGAGCTGATGGCGCTGGCCATCGACCACCGGACGCAGCTCGAGGAACTGGCGGACAAGGTGGGGGCCGATCGGGAGCGGATTTCTGCCTTCAAGCTTTTGGCCGTGGAGGCGGCGGCGCGGGTGGCGGATGGGCGCGACGGCTTCGGGATGCTGATCGACGACAAGTACGGGCGCGAGGCGCTGTTCGCGGCGAGCAAGCACGCCAATTTCTGGATCGGAAGGCCGGTGGAACTGCCCGGATCGCGGCCGCTCAAGTTCGAATTTTCCGAGGACGTGGGATCGCGCCTGATCGAATGGCCGGTAGACCATTGCATCAAGTGCCTGTGCTTTTTCCACCCCGACGATCCGGAGGAACTGCGCGGGGCGCAGAGGGCGAAACTCAAGGCACTCCATGACGCGGCGCGGCGGATGGGGCGGGAATTGCTGATCGAGATCATCGCGGGCAAGAGCGGGGCGGTGGGCGACGAAACGGTGCCGGAAGTGCTCGAGGCGCTGTACGCGGTAGGGATCAAGCCCGATTGGTGGAAGCTCGAGCCGCAGGCGGGGGCGCGGGCATGGCAGCGGATCGACGAGGTGATCGAAAGGCATGATCCCTATTGCCGGGGGGTGGTGCTGCTGGGGCTCGACGCGCCGACCGAGGAGCTGGAAGCGGCGTTTGCGGCGACGGCGGGGTCGCGGACGGTCAAGGGGTTCGCCGTGGGGCGTACGATTTTTGCCGGGGCGGCGGAAAAATGGTTGGCTGGGGAGATGGGAGACGAGGAAGCGGTAGCGGAGATGGCGGGGCGGTTTGCCGGGCTGGTGAGCGCGTGGGAGGCGCGGTGATGATCGTGCTGGATTGTGCGGCTCTCGCCGCTGCCTCTCGAACAACGCCACCGCCGGTGATTGCCGCTAGCTCAGCACCCCCCTTATCCGTCTCGCCCTTCGGGCGATCCACCTTCTCCCACCAGGGGAGAAGGGGAGCTGAGTTCGTGGAGCTCACCAAGACAGCGGAGGGCCATCCATGACCGGGACGATCAGGCTGACCATGGCGCAGGCGGTGGCGCGGTTTTTGGCGGCGCAGATGACCGAGATCGAGGGGGAACGACTGCCGCTGTTTGCGGGGGTGTGGGCGATCTTCGGGCATGGGAATGTCGCGGGGATGGGCGAGGCGCTTTATGGGGTGCAGGACAGGCTGCCGACGTTTCGGGCGCATAATGAGCAAGGGATGGCGCATGCGGCGATCGCGTTCGCCAAGGCCAGTTTCCGGCGGCGGATGATGGCGTGCACGTCTTCGATCGGGCCGGGGGCGACCAATATGGTGACCGCCGCCGCACTGGCCCATGTCAACCGGCTGCCGGTGCTGTTTCTGCCCGGCGATGTGTTCGCCAACCGGGCGCCCGATCCGGTGCTGCAGCAGGTCGAGGATTTTGGCGACGGGACGGTTTCTGCCAACGATTGCTTCAAGCCGGTGTCGCGGTATTTCGACCGGATCACGCGGCCCGAGCAGATCATGCCGGCGCTGCGACGGGCGATGGCGGTTTTGACCGATCCGGCCGAGTGCGGGCCGGTGACGCTGGCGTTGTGCCAGGATACGCAGGCCGAGGCGTATGATTATCCGGCATCGTTTTTTGACGAGACGGTGTGGCGTCAGCGGCGGGTGCGGCCCGATGAAGCGGAATTGGCGCGGGCGATAGAGGCGATCCGGGGGGCCGAGAAGCCGGTGCTGATCGCGGGCGGCGGGGTGCTCTATTCGGGCGCGAGCGAGGTGCTGGCGGGGTTTGCCGAAAAACATGGGGTGCCGGCCGCGGAGACGCAGGCGGGGAAGTCGGCCCTGCCCCATTCGCACAAGATGAACATGGGGTCAGTCGGGGTGACGGGGACCAGCGCGGCGAACCGGATGGCCGAGGAGGCCGATCTGGTGATCGCGGTCGGGACGCGGTTGCAGGACTTTACGACCGGGTCCTGGGCGCTGTTCAAGAACCCCGATGTGCGATTTATCCACCTCAACGTGGCGGCGATGGATGCGGCAAAGCATGGGGCGATGCCGCTGGTGGCCGATGCACGGGCCGGGCTGGAGGCGCTCGATGCCGGGCTGGGGGATTGGCAGGCGCCGGAGCGCTGGCGCGGGGCGGCGGAAGCGGGCAAGCGCGAGTGGCTGGAGGAGGCAAATGCCGTGACGACGGCGAGCAACGCCCCCCTGCCCTCGGATGCGCAGGTGATCGGGGCGGTGCAGCGGAGCGTTGGGGATGCCGTCGTCGTGTGCGCGGCGGGCGGGCTGCCGGGGGAATTGCACAAGCTTTGGCAGGCCGAGGCACCGGGGAACTATCACCTGGAATATGGCTATTCGTGCATGGGCTATGAGATCGCCGGGGGCTTGGGCGTCGCCATGGCGCGGCCCGGGGACGAGGTGGTCGTGATGGTGGGGGATGGGAGCTATATGATGCTCAATTCCGAGCTCTCGACCGCCGTGATGATGGGGCTAAAGCTCACCGTGGTGGTGCTCGACAATCGCGGGTTCGGGTGCATCAACCGGCTGCAGATGGCGACGGGCGGGGCGAACTTCAACAACCTGTTCGAGGATGTGCGGCGCGAGCGGATGCCGGAGATCGATTTCGTGGGGCATGCGCGGGCCATGGGGGCGCATGCGGAGAAGGTTTCGGGGATTGCCGAGCTCGAAGCGGCGCTGGGGGCGGCGCGCGGGCGGGAGGGGGTGAGTGTCGTGGTGATCGATACCGATCCATTGGCGACCACCGAAGCGGGCGGACATTGGTGGGACGTCGCGGTGCCCGAGGTGAGCGCGAGGGAAGAGGTGCGGGAGAAAAGGGGGGAGTATGAGGAGAGGGTGAAGGGGCGGACGCTTGGTTGAGACGCGATTTCGGCCTTGCGGCAGGCGTTTGTGTTCTTGCCGAAGTGCTGCCACGCGATCTCCTTCTCCCCTTGAGGGAGAAGGTGGCCGGAGCGAAGCGGAGGTCGGATGAGGGGTGCGCTGAGGTTCCATTCGAACCGCGTTGGGCAGGCAAACTCAGCGCCGCCCTCATCCCCATCCCTTCTCCCACCAGGGGAGAAGGAGGCTCTCTTGGCAGGCGCCACAGTTCTTGCCGAAGCTCGGCACCAGGTTACCCTTCGCCCCTTGAGGGAGAAGGTGGGCCGGCGAAGCCGGGCGGATGAAGGGATGCGGCGCTTCATCCGCCATCTGCAGTGGATGCGGAAGCTCAGCGCCCCCTCATCCGCCCCCTTCGGGACAGCCATTCGAGCATAGCTCTCATGCCTTCTCCGGCACGATTGGCCAAAGGACGGTTCGAAGTCTCCCCAAAGGGGAGAAGAAGATCGGGGCTTATCGGCCGATGGGATTCCCGCTACCGACAAGCAAATGAAAGAAAACGAGGAAACATGATCCGGATCGGTGCGAACCCCATCGGGTGGTCCAATGACGATATGATCGAGATCGGCGGGGAGACGCCGCTGGAGGTTTGTCTGGCGGAGGCCAGGGAGGCGGGGTTTTCCGGGATGGAACTGGGGAACAAATTTCCGCGGCAGGCCGAGGTTTTACGGCCGATCCTCACGGCGCATGGGCATGAGCTGGTTTCGGGGTGGTATTCGACCCAATTGCTGCTGCGCGACGTCGATGAAGAACTCGCGGCGGCGCGGGGGCATGCGGAACTGCTCCGGGACATGGGCTGCGCGGTGATGATCGCGTGTGAAACCTCCAACGCCGTTCACGGGCAGATGGAGACGCCACTTTCGGCAAGGCCGGTGCTGCCCCATGAGATCTGGGGACGGTTCGGGATGCGGCTGACGGCGTTTGCACAGAGGCTCAGGCAGGAATTCGGGCTCAAGCTGGTTTATCACCACCATATGGGAACGATCGTGCAGACCGAGGCGGAGATCGACAGGCTGATGGCATCGACCGGGGATGCGGTGCATCTGCTGCTCGATACCGGGCACGTCACCTGGGGCGGGGGCGATCCGGCGCGGGTGGCGCGGAACCATTTCTCACGCATCGCGCATGTGCACACCAAGGATGTGCGCGGGGACATGATGCTGCGGGCGAACTCGGAGGATTGGAGCTTTCTGCGCTCCGTGCTGGCCGGGGTTTATACGGTGCCGGGGGATGGGATCGTGGATTTCCCTTCGGTGTTTTCCGAGCTTGCGGGATATGAGGGATGGGTTGTGGTGGAGGCCGAGCAGGACCCGGCCAAGGCGCATCCGCTGACTTATGCCAAGATGGGGTACGCCTATTTGCGCGGGGTCGTGGAGGAAGCGGAGTTTTTGGTGGGGTGATTTGGAATTGGTCGCCTGCGGTTGAGTTCGTGGGAGCGCTGCGCCCCCTCATCCGACCTCCGCTTCGCTCCGGCCACCTTCTCCCACCAGGGGAGAAGGTGAGCTGGGGCAGACACGAAGACCGGTTGTTGCCGAAGCGCTGCCGCAATCGCCCCTTCTTCCCTGGTGGGAGAAGGTGGCCGCGAAGCGGTGGCGCTGAGGTGGCGAAAACCACTGGCGCTCGCGTTTGCCGAAGCTTTGCGCACCCCTCACCCCCCGCCCTCCTCGAGGGGAGAGGGAGGCTCTTGGGACTGGGGCTGAGACAAGAAGGAGAGGACCATGTCAGACCTGCTCATCAAGCCTGCCGGCAGCCGCGGCAAGGTGATCGATGTCACGCCCGCGAGCGCGGGATGGGCGTATGTGGGGTTCGCCCTGCACAGGCTCGCTCCGGGCGAAACCGTGGCCGAGGCGACGGGGGAGCGGGAGGCTTGTCTGGTGTTTGTGGCCGGCACGGGGGCGGTGACTGCCGGGGGCGAACGCTTAGGGGAGATGGGCGGGCGGATGAGCCCGTTCGACGGCAAACCGGCGGCGGTCTATGTGCCGGGGAACAGCGAGTGGTCGGTGACGGCGGCGAGCGAACTGGAACTTGCGGTGTGTTCGGCCCCTGCCCTCACGGGGCGGGAGGCGAAGGTGATCGGCCCCGACGCGATGAGCCAGGAGGTGCGGGGGAAAGGCACCAATACGCGCTATGTCACCAATATCCTGCCCGAGACGGACGGGGTGGCGGACAGCCTGCTGGTGGTGGAGGTGATCACGCCGGGCGGGCACACATCGTCCTATCCGCCGCACAAGCACGATCGCGATGCGCTGCCCGAGGAATCCTATCTCGAGGAGACCTATTACCATCGGCTGAACCCGCCGCAGGGATTCGGGTTTCAGAGGGTTTATACCGATGACCGATCGCTCGACGAGGTGATGCTGATCGAGGATGGGGTGACGGTGCTGGTGCCCAAGGGGTATCACCCCTGCGCGGCGATCCATGGGTATGATCTTTATTATCTCAACGTCATGGCCGGGCCGCACCGGGTGTGGCGGTTTCATAACCAGCCGGATCATGAATGGCTGCTCGGCGGGTGAAGTTCGGTTACGAAATGCCATAGAGCTCGGCTTGAGGTATACTGACTTTCTTAACCAGAAAGCGCATGAGTGACTGTCCAGGCCGCAAGTTGATGCGCTTAAAGGCTGCGTTAAATCGTTTGGACCTAACAGTGGCCGAAGCAAGGACACGGGGCTCACCTTGGGGGATAAGGCGCGACAGAGGCTGGAACGATTGGGGCGGGCGGTATTTCGCGCCAGCAACATTCCCACGTTGATCGCGCTGATCGTGATCGGCATCACCGTTCTTTACGCCGAACGCCAGAACCGCGAAGTCTATGAGCAGTCCCAGCGCACCATGGTGCTCGACAAGGTGGGGCTGGTGCGGGCCCAGCTCGAAGGCAAGGTCAATGCCAATCTTCAGCTCGTCCATGGGTTGGTGAGCGTGATTTCCAACGAGCCGGACATGGACGCCAACCGGTTCGCGGCGCTCGCATCCTATCTGTTTGCCCAGGAAAACCTGCTCATCAACATCGCGGCGGCGCCCGAGCTCGTGGTGCGGATGGTCTATCCGCTGGAAGCGAACGCGGCGGCGCTGGGGCTCGACTATACGGCCAATGCCGCCCAGCGCGAAGCGGCGCTGGTGGCGCGCAACACGCGCGAGATCGTGCTGGCCGGGCCGCTCGATCTGGTGCAGGGCGGGCGCGGATTTATCGGGCGGTTTCCCGTCTATTACACCGACGATCAGGGGCGCGAGGTGTTCTGGGGGATCGTTTCGGCGGTGATCGATGCCGACCGGCTCTATGCCGAAAGCGGGGTGATCGAGACCGGCGAGATCGCCATCGCCATTTCCGGGCGCGACGGAGACAGGGACGCGGGCGGCGTGTTCCATGGCGATCCGGCGATCCTTGCCGACAACCCCGTACGCGCCGAGGTGTCCCTGCCATCGGGTGGCTGGACGATCTGGGCGGCGCCGGCGGACGGCTGGGGCGCCAACCCGCCCAACGCGGTAGTGCAGCGCATGGGGATGGGGCTGGCCGCAGCGCTGATCCTGGTTCCCATCATCCTTTTGGGCCGGCTCAACGACGAGCGCCGGCGGCGGATGGACGAGCAGCGGCGGCGCGAGATCGAGCTGTCGCGCATTTCGCGCCGTCTGGGGCTGGCGCTGGCCAGCTCGCAGATGGGGGTGTGGGAACTCGATGTGGAGACGGGGGCACTCACCTGGGACGCGCGCATGAACGAGCTCTACGCTTATCCTGCGGATGGGGCGCCGCGCTCCTATCGCGACTGGCGCGACAGACTGCATCCGGACGATCGCGAACGGGCCGAGGACGAGTTCGCCCAGGTGCTGAGCACGGGCAGCCAATATCTTTCCAACTTCCGCATCGTGACGCCCGCGGGGGAAATCCGCCATATCCGGGCGGCGGGCTCGATCTATCAGGAAAAGGGCGCTTCGATGCGCTTTCTGGGCGTCAACTGGGACGCGACGCCCGATGCCAAGCTGTCCGAAGCGCTGATCAAGGCCAAAACGCAGGCGGAAGCGAAAAACTTCGAATTGGAAACCGCCAAGGCGCGGATCGAGCACAACGCCATGCACGACCCGCTGACCGGGCTGCCGAACCGGCGCTATCTCGACCACATTCTGGAGGCCCATACGCGCCAGAGCGCGGGAGCGAAAGGGCACGTTTCGATCCTCCATATCGACCTCGACCGGTTCAAGCAGATCAACGACACGCTGGGGCATGCGGCGGGCGATGCGATGCTGATCCATGCCGCCGACGTGCTCAAATCCGCGGTGCGGCCGACCGATTTCGTGGCGCGGATCGGCGGGGACGAGTTCGTGATCCTATGCCTGGGGAAGCGGGCCGATATCGAACTCAAGGGCCTGGCCGACCGGATCATCGAAGCGATGCGCAAGCCGGTTTCCTACCAGGGGCACGAGTGCCGGTTCGGGGTGTCGATCGGCATCGCGCGTGGAGATGTGAGCGCCATCGCGGCCAAGCAGATACTGGTCAACGCCGATATCGCCCTCTATCGCGCCAAGCGCGAGGGCCGCAGCCGCGCGGAGTTCTTCTCGGAGGAATTGCAGGCCCAGATCGTCACGGCCAAGCGGGTGGCCGACGACATTCTGGCGGCGCTGGAGAATGACGAATTCGTCGCCTTCTACCAGCCGCAAGTGGATGCCAAGACGCTCGATATCGTGGGCATGGAAGCCCTGGCGCGCTGGAAGCACCCCACGCGCGGGATATTGACGCCCGATGCCTTCATGGCGGTGGCCGAGGACCTCAACGTGGTGGCCGCCATCGACGAGCTGATCCTCGAGCAGGCGCTGGACCAGCACCGCGAATGGGCAGCGGCCGGACTCCGCGTGCCGCGGGTGTCGGTCAACGTTTCAGCGCGGCGGCTCAATGACGAGGAGCTGATCGGAACGCTGCGGGGGCTCGACATCGCGCCGGGCACGGTTTCGTTCGAACTCGTCGAATCCATCTATCTGGACGAACGCGACAGCCTGGTGTCCTGGAACATCGACCAGATCCGGGATCTGGGGATCGATATCGAGATCGACGATTTCGGCACCGGTTACGCTTCGATCGTGAGCCTTTTGCAGTTGCGGCCCAACCGGCTCAAGATCGACAGGCAATTGGTCAAGCCGATCACCCAATCGGCCGAACAGCGCCAGCTCGTCGCCTCGATCGTCGAGATCGGGGCCTCGCTGGGGATCGAGGCGATCGCCGAGGGGGTGGAAACGCGCGAACATGTGGCGCTTCTGGCCGAAATGGGCTGCGCTGCGCTGCAGGGATATACCATCGCCCGGCCCATGGCGGGGGAGGATGCGACGGTGTTCGTTGCCGCGGAGCGGTGGCGGGAGGTGGGCTAGGCTGCGGGGTGAGTTGGTCGGTGCTTCATGGAGGTATTGAGGACCGACGGACACGATGGCGGGTGGGCCAGCGCCGCGCACCCCTCATCCGCCTCTTCGGGGTACCTTCTCTCTCAAGGGGAGAAGGGAGTTGGGGCAGAACGCGACCCGTTGTGTTCCTTGTGGGCTCGGCGCCCCCCTCATCCGACCGCTACGCGGCCACCTTCTCCCACCAGGGGAGAAGGGTAAAGGGGACTACATCAGCGCGGATACTTAGGCAGAGGCAGCGCCCCTCATCCGCCCCTCTGGGGCACCTTCTCCCCTGAACGGAGAAGGAAGATTGGCACTGGCGCTGCCGCAAGGGCCACTTCTGTCCTATTGGAGAAGGGTTGGGGATGAGGGGTGCGCGGGGGTTGTGGACTGCCGTGATGTCTCGATTTAGCCGCGCGGCTTTGCCCGGTTGGTTGCCTGGGCCGCGAGCGGGTCGTCGGGCCAATAATGTTTCGGATATCTCCCTTTCAGGTCCTTGGCGACGTCTTTCCAGCTTCCGCGCCAGAAGCCGGGGAGATCGTTAGTGGTCTGGATGGGGCGGTGGGCCGGGGAGAGGAGCGAGAGGAGGAGCGGGATTTTGCCGTTGGCGATCGCGGGGTGCTGGTCGAGGCCGAAAAGCTCCTGCACCCGGATCGCGAGGATCGGGCCGTTCTCGGCGGCGTAATCGATGGGGACGCGGCTGCCCGAAGGGGCGTCGAAATGGGAGGGGAGGAGGCGGTCGATTTCCGAACGGCGGTCCCAGGGGAGGAGATCGAACAGCGCGGCGGAGAGGTGGTCGGGCGTGATGGCGTCCAGCCGGGAGAGGCCGGCGATGTGGGGGACGAGCCAGGCGGCTCCGTTTTGCGCGAGGGCAGTGTCGGAAAGATCGGGCCAATCTTGCCCCAGGGTCTGGTGGAGGAAGGTGGCGCGGTCGCGCAGGGTGCGCTGGTCGCGGGACCAGGGGAGCTTGCCGATGCCCAGTTGGGCGATGCCGGCGGCGAGGATTTTCGGGGCGTTCGGGTCGTCGATGGCGGCGGGGGCGTCTTCGAGGCGCAGGGCGCCATAGCGGCGCTGGCGGCGGGCGCGGACGGCGCGGGGGGCGGGATCGAAGGCGAGATCGATCACGGTTTCGATGTGGGGGGCAAAGACCTCTTCGACCGTGGCGCGGTCGATGGGGATTGCCGCTCGGATCACGGCGCTGGCGGCGGACCCGGTCATATCCGCGACAACGAGAAAGGGGGCGCGGGCGAGGCTGTCGGTTTCATCAAGCCGCGCCTGGCGGCCATTGGCGAGGCGGAAGCGGCCGGGGGCGGTTCGCTGGGCGACGCGATCGGGATAAGCGCGGGCAAGATGGCGGCCGAGATCGACGCCGGAGACCTCCCCTGCCCCGACGACGGCTCGGTCTACCCCAGGAGTGGGCTGCCTTGTGCTCACGGCGGCTTTGGCCCAGCGCGCGGCGAGGGATTTGGCTTCGGTGGCGCGTCTGGAGGTGTCACGGCGGAGACGGTCGAAGCGGGCGGAGAGATCGGTTGAGGTGCCGCCGAGACCCTGTTCGCCGACAAGGACGCCGAGGAGCGCCGCGTCCATGGCGGTGCCTTCGGCGGCGGCCAAAGCGATCATGTGGCCGAGGCGCGGATGCAGCGGGAGTTTTGCGAGCAACGTGCCGTGCGGGGTGATGCGGGCGCCGGCATCGAGGGCATCGAGGGATTTGAGCAGGGCGACAGCTTCGGACCAGGCGGGGGCTGGGGGCGGATCGAGAAAGCCCAGCGTTGCCGGATCGGTGACGCCCCAGCCGGCGAGGTCGAGGACGAGGCCGGTGAGATCGGCCTGCAGGATCTCGGGTGGATCGAAGGGGATGAGGCTTGCGGTCTGGCCTTCATGCCAGAGGCGGTAACAGACGCCCGGCTCGGTGCGGCCGGCACGGCCCCGGCGCTGGTCGGCGCTGGCGCGGGAGACGCGGCGGGTTTCCAGCCGCGTCAGACCGGTATCGGGCTCATAGACCGGCAGGCGGGAGAGGCCGGAATCGATGACGATCCTGACGCCCTCGATGGTGAGCGAGGTCTGGGCGATGGCGGTGGCCAGAACGATCTTGCGGCGGCCCTCTGGCGCGGGCTGGATGGCGCGGTCCTGCTCGGCGGGAGTCAACTGGCCGTAGAGGGGGGCGATGTCGGTATAGGGGCCGACGATCGTGGCGAGGGCTTCGGCGGTGCGGCGAATTTCGGCCTGGCCGGGAAGGAAGATCAGCGCCGAGCCCTGCTCTTCACTGAGGGCGCGGCGGGTGGCCGAGGCGACGACCTGCTCGATGCGGGCGTTGGGATCGGGGACGATGTGGCGGGTTTCGACCGGGAAGGCGCGGCCTTCGCTTTCGATAACCGGGGCGTCACCGAGCAGGTTCGCGACGGCGGCGCCATCGAGGGTGGCGGACATGGCGAGGATGCGCAGATCCTCGCGCAGGGCGGTGGCATCGAGAGTGAGGGCGAGGCCGAGATCGCCATCCAGGCTACGTTCGTGGAATTCGTCGAACAGCACGGCGGCGATGCCGGTCAGCTCCGGATCGTCGAGAATCATGCGGGTGAAGACGCCTTCGGTGACCACTTCGATGCGGGTTCTGGCGCTGACTTTTGTATCGAGGCGGACGCGGTAGCCAACGGTTTGGCCGACCTCTTCGCCCAGCGTCTGCGCCATGCGGCGGGCGGCGGCGCGGGCGGCGAGGCGGCGCGGTTCGAGCATGACGATCCGGCCATCGCCGCGCCAAGGCGCTTCGAGAAGCGCGAGGGGCACACGGGTGGTCTTGCCGGCGCCGGGCGGGGCGACGAGGACGGCGCGGGTGTGGGACGCGAGCGCATCGGCGAGCTGGGGGAGAACGGCGTCGATGGGGAGCGGGGCGGCGGGGTGCATGGGGCGTATGTCACCGGATTTGGGCCGCGGTGCAAGGGGGGCGCTTGTGCTGGGCGCTTCGCGGGCGGGAAGAAGCCGGGAGCGGCGCGTATACCTTGCCCCGGGGCAAGCCCCGGGGTGACCCCGTTGGGGGATTGTTTGATTCCGGGAACAAGCCCGGAAGAGAGGCAAGGGTGACTACCTGGGCCTCAAGCGTAGGCGAAGCGGTCGAGGCCCAGGAGGGCGGCGCCGACGAGGCCGGGTTCGAGGGCGCATTGGGCCGGGACGACCAGGGGGCGATCGAGCTGGCGCAGGATGCGCGAGCGCACGGCTTTGTCCAGCGCGGGGATGAGGCCGGGCGCGCCGGCCATGCCGCCGCCGACCGGGACGATCGAGGCGCCGGTGATATTGACCGCCAGCGCCAGCGGGGCGGCGATGAGATCGACATAGATCTCCATGGTGCGGGTGGCGGCGGGATCTCCGCCGGCCCAGCCCACGACGATCTCGCGGCTGTCGCGGGCTTCGCCGGAGAGGTGCATATGCAGCTTTTCGACCCCGCGCGCGCCGCCGACGGTATCGACGCACCCGGCGCGGCCGCAGCCGCAGGGGAAATGGGGGATTTCGACCGGCGGGGTGCCGGCGCTGGTGGCGAGAATTGTGGCATGGCCCCATTCGCCCGCATAGCCGCCGCGACGATTGGCCAGCCGGTTATCGACCACCAGACCACCGCCCACGCCGGTGCCCAGGATGATGCCGAAGACCACGTCGTGCCCCAGCCCTGCCCCGAGCCCGGCTTCGGCCAGCGCAAAGCAATCGGCGTCGTTGGCGACGGTGACCGGCAGGCCGAGGGCGGCCTGGAGTTCGGCATCGAGGAGACGGCCATCGATGCAAGGGACGTTGGCGCAGATCATCCGGCCCGTTTCGATATCGGTGACGCCGCAGATGGAAATCGAGACCGCCTCGGGACGGCTGGGCATGGCGGCGAGAATGCCGCGCAGGGTTTCGACGAAGGCGGCGAAATCGGTGCGCGGGGTTTCGATGCGGCCCATCGGGGTGATGGCGTCCGGCTCATCCGCCCAGGCGGCCTTGATGGCGCTGCCGCCGATATCGAGTGCGAGGATCATGGGCGCGAAGGTAGCGGGGGATGGCGGCGGCGCAAGGGGGCGATTTCGGAAAAAGCGGAGAATTTGGAGGAATGCACGCCTGCTGAGGGACGTGGAGGCCTTGCGGGTCCCCGGGTCAAGCTCGAGGACGACGAGTTGGAGAGAGTGCGGACAGATTTTGGCGAGGGTGTGTGTCGCAGACTCGGCGCCCCCCTCATCCGCCCCGTCGGGGCACCTTCTCCCACCAGGGGAGAAGGGAGCCCGGGGCGGCATTGCGGTAAAAAACTCGAACTCTGAACAAGAGCCCTCGTGAGGGATTTCGAGGGGAGCTAGACCGTCAATCGCTCCAATGAGCGAAGAAGGGTTGAGGGCGAGGGATGTGCTGAGGCGGCCACGCAAACGGGGTGCAGCGGGACCACTATCTCCTCATCCGCCCTTTCGGTGGGGAAGACGCCTACTCCGCCGCTGCCCGGCCGTCGGGGGTTTCGGCGGGGGCGTTGGGGTCGCCGGGGGCGGTCTCTGCTGCGAGGTCGGGGAAGGCGGCGATGCGGCGGCCGGAGAAGTCCTCGCGCAGGACGATGAGGCCTCGGTCCTCGAAATAGGTCAAAAGCCGGCGGGCGCGGGAGGCGGAGTGGGAGCCGTAGGCGCGGGCCAAGGTCGCGTCGGACGGACAGGGAAGCTTTTCGACAGCGGCGCGGGCGACGATGAGGAAGACGCCCTGCACGTCTTCGGGGAGGGTCTTGGCGAGGTCGAGGGCGGCCTGCCAGCCATCGGACTGGGCAGCATCGGTATCCACCCCGGCGCGGGCGACGGCGAAACGGCGCTTGAACTCGTTGAGGTCCGGCGGGGTGCCGGGGACGCGGCGGATGCGGCAGCGGACGAGGAAATCCTGATAGAGCACGGCGACCGAGCGGAAGGAGGCCTCGGGATCCTCCAGGATTTCGGCCAGCACTGCATCGATCAGCGCGGCGCGCTCGGCTTCGTCGATCTCGGGGAAGAGCGTTGCCGGTTCGGGCTCGGCGCGCGGGACGGGCTGGCTCAGTTGCGCGAGGATATCGGCGGTGGGGCGCGGAGCGGGTTGCACGGCGCGGCGCGGGAGGGGGCGAACCTCTTCCTCGGGACTGGGGGTAAAGATCAGATCGGCCGCGTCGGCCCCGGTTTCGGGGAGCGGCATCAGCTTGGGCGAGGTGGAGCGGGCGCTGGTTTCGACAGTGCCGATCTTGATGGGCAGCGGGCGGCGCGAGAGCGCGGGGCCCAGCGCGACGAAATTGCCCTTTTGCAGATCGCGGAACATCTCGGTGCCGCGGCGGTCCATGCCGAGCAGGTCGCCGGCGCGGGCCATGTCGATATCGAGGAAGGTGCGGCCCATAAGGAAGTTGGACGCTTCGGCGGCGACGTTCTTGGCGAGCTTGGCCAGGCGCTGGGTGGCGATGACGCCGGCGAGGCCGCGCTTGCGGCCACGGCACATCAGATTGGTCATGGCGCCGAGGGAGAGCTTGCGCGCGTCATCGGAGACTTCGCCACCGGCGGCGGGGGCAAAGAGCTGGGCTTCATCGACCACGACCAGCATGGGATACCAGAAATCGCGGTCGGCATCGAAAAGCCCGCCCAGGAAAGCGGCGGCGGCGCGCATCTGGTTTTCCGCCTCGAGCCCTTCGAGGGAGAGGACGACGGAGACGCGGTGCTGGCGGATGCGGCCGGCGATACGGGTCAACTCGTGCTCGGAGCGATCGGCTTCAACCACGACATGGCCGAACTTGTCGGCAAGGGTGACAAAATCACCCTCCGGATCGACGACGCATTGCTGCACCCAGGGGGCGCTCTGTTCGAGCAGGCGCCGCAGAAGGTGCGACTTGCCCGAGCCGGAATTGCCCTGGACCAGCAGGCGCGTGGCCAGAAGCTCCTCAAGATCGAGCCGGGCCGGCGTACCGGTATTTGTCGTGCCCATGTCGATTTCGACGGTCATCGCCTGTGCCTATCGGGGGTGCGAGAAAGATTCGCGCGGAAGAACGCGTGCGCATCTTAACATCGGGCAAGGGGCGCGGAACAACCCCGCCAGCAAGATATTCACCAGCTTGCCGCTTTGCCGACTCACGGCATGGGGCTAGGATTATACCATGTTCAGGCGCCTCCTCTCGCTGTTTGGCCGCAAGCCCGTCGATCTCGACGGGCCGCAATATGGCGCCCTGCCCTATGTGATCGTGGACGGGCATCTGGTGGTGCTACTGGTCACCTCGCGCGGGCGGGGCAAATGGATCTTCCCCAAGGGACGGCTGATGGAAGGCAAGACGCCGTGGGAAACCGCCGCGATCGAGGCCTGGGAAGAGGCAGGCGTCGAGGGCGAGATCGAAACCACGCCGATCGGGCGGTATTATCTTCCGGTGACGCCGGAACGGCCGCGCCCGGTGGAAGTGGAGATCTTTCCCATGCTGGTCACCGGCCAGCGGGAAGACTGGAAGGAAAGCGGGCAGCGGCACCGCCATTGGGCCGTGCTGCCCGAAGCGCGGCGCCTGATCACCCATGAAGGGCTGGCCGACGTGGCCGTGGCGCTGGGCCAGCGCGAGGCCAAGGCAGGCCGGGTGAGCGAGGGCGTGCCATCGAGAACGCTGCCGGGGCTGCCGCAGGGCGCTAAAGCCTAAAGACCAGGCGCATGGCGGCATAGATCAGGGCGGCGAGGGTGGCCGTGGCCGGTACTGTTATGATCCAGGCGGCAAAGATCGATGCCACGTGACGGCGGCGTACCAGCAAGCGGCGGCGGCGCTTGTGGTAGTTCGCAACGGCAGCCTCGGGCGTGGGGTTGAGATGGCTGGTGCGCAGGAAAACGCCTTCGGGGCTGACCACCGGCCGGTAGAGTGAGCCATTGGTCATGCGCTCGCGGAAAAAGCCCACCCCGAAAATGGCACCGACGGCAACATGGGTCGATGAGATGGGGATGCCCAGCGCGGCGGCGATCAGAACCGTCGTTGCGGTTGCCAGCACCACGCAATAGCCGCGAATCTCGTTGAGCCGGGTGATCCCCTCGCCCACGGTGCGGACGAGGCGCGGGCCGAACAGGGCCAGCCCGAAGGCAATGCCCAGGGCACCGATGGCCAGGACCCATTGGGGCACCGGATTGGTGCTGGCCGGATCGGCCGACACGGCCTCGACGATGGCCGCCAGGGGGCCCACGGCGTTGGAGACGTCATTGGCGCCATGGGCGAAAGACAGCAGAGCGGCGGCAATGATGAGCGGCAGGCGGAACAGGCTGCCGATCTGTTTTTTGGAATCCTCCATGCCCAGGGTGCGCGCTTCGATCCAGGGGCGGGCCAGAACCCAGGCCAGAAGGGCCAGCCCGAGGGAAATGAAAACCACCATGGGCAATGGCGGCGCCCAGACGCGATCGAGACCTTTCAGTGCCATATAGGCGGTGAAAATGCCGGCCATGGCCGAAACGAAGACGGGCACCCACAGGCGCGCGGCGCGGACGCGGTCGGTCGCCTCGAGCACCGAATATTGAACGATCGCCAGAAAGAGGGCGGCAAACAGCCCGCCCACGGCGGGCGAAACCATCCAACCGGTGCCGATGGCCAGTATGGTGGGCCAAACGACCGCCGAAAAGCCGGCGGCGGCGATGCCGGCACCCACGATGCCGCCGATGACCGAATGGGTGGTTGAGACCGGGGCACGGATATAGGTGGCAAGATTGACCCAGAGCGCTGAAGCCAGGAGCGCGGCGATCATCACCATGACATAGGGCACGGTTTCCAGATGCGTGCCGGTGGCGATGATGTCGCGCGAGATGGTCTCGACCACGTCGCCGCCGGCAAAAAAGGCGCCGGCCGCTTCGCATATGGCGGCGAGCGCCAGCGCCATGCCCATGCTGAGCGCCCGGGCGCCGACAGCGGGGCCCATATTGTTGGCGATATCGTTGGCGCCGATGTTGAGCGCCATATAGGCGGCGAGCGCCGTGGCCACGACCACCAGATAGCCGAACGGGCCGGCCTGGACCGAGAACGCAGCCCAGATCAGCGTCGCAAAGATGAAGACCAGCGCGATGCCCGGCGCCGCCATGGCGCGGGCGATGGCGTCGGTGCCACTGGCGAGTTCGCCGACACGTTCGAGGTCCTTATCGATGGCGGATTTGGGCATTGAGCCTCTTTCGTTTTTTCAGCGCATGCACGCCATAGCGCAAATCGGCCAGCGATAGCCACAGGGCAGTTTGGTGGCAGGACAACGCAAAACCGGCTGGCGTCGATCCTCTTTGTCGTCAGCGGTTCTCGACAACCTCGCGCACAGAGGCGACGAGCGCGGCGGTGGGCAGGTCCAGCTCGCTCCCGCCACGGGTGGTGATGCCGATGGCGCCGAAGCTGGCGGTCATATCGACGGGGAGCGCGACCAGCGCACCGGTTTCAAGATCGGCGGCGACGACCGATCGGGAGATGAACCAGACCGCATCGGTCAACAGCGCGTAGGCGCGGGAGAACGAGTTGGAAACCGTTTCGATCTCGCGCGGCAGGCGGGCGATGCCGGCGGCAAGAAGGATGGATTCGACGGTGGGGCGGATGATGGCCTCGCGCGGGGGAACGAGCGCGGGGAACGGCTCGATGGTGCGCAGGATGGGCTCGGGGTCGCCCAGCAGCGGGTGGCCGGGGCGGACGGCGAGGACCAGCGGCTCGGAATAAAGATGCTCGAACGAGAGGCCGGCCATGACCTCGGGAGCGGGCATGCGGCCGACGACGAAATCGATGGCGCCGGCGCGCAGCAGGCTCAGCAGGTGCGGACTGGGGCCGCTTTCCACATGCACGCGGCAGGCGAGCGGGCCGGCCGAAAAGCGGGCAACCGCCTGGGGGACCACTTCGACCTCGACCGTGGGCAGCGCGCCGAGACGGACCACCGCATCGGCGCTGCGGGCGGCCGAGACGGAATCGATTCCCTGGCGCAAGGCGCCGATGGCGGCATTGGCATGGCGCAGGAACAGGGCGCCGAAATCGGTGAGAGCCAGTTTGCGGCGGGAGCGATCGAACAGCGCGACGCCGAGGATGACTTCGAGTTCGGCAAGGGATTTGGAAACCGCCGGCTGGGTGAGGCCCAAGGCTTCGGCAGCGGGGAGGACGCCGCCCTGACGGTTGGTTTCAATGAAGCACGAGAGGTGGCGGAGTTTTATGCGGGGGTCGATGGAGGGCATGGGGGCTCATCTGTCTCGGGTGATTGTTGCAGGCGCGGCGCACCCCTCATCCGCCCTTCGGGCACCTTCTCCCCTCACGAGGGGAGAAGGGAAGCTCGGGGCGGCGGTTCGGGAATTGCCGATGGCTGCTGTCGACGCAGGCTCAGCGCCCCCCTCATCCGACCGCTTCGCGGCCACCTTCTCCCACCAGGGGAGAAGGGTAAGAGGGCAAATGCGACTACCGTGCTTGTGAATGCCCGAACGCTCCCCCAAGAGCCCCCTTCTCCCCTGGTGGGAGAAGGGCCGGGGATGAGGGGGGCGCTGAGATTGCGGGTTGCCAACATTGGTTGTTCTCCCAAGCGCTGTGCACCCCTCATCCGACCCGGCTTCGCCGGCCCACCTTCTCCCTCAAGGGGAGAAGGGGAGCTTGTGGCGGCGGTCGGGAAATTGCCGAGGGCTGTTGTTGTCGCAAGCTCAGAGCCCCCCTCATCCGACCGCTTCGCGGCCACCTTCTCCCACCAGGGGAGAAGGGTAGCTTTGTGGCGGCGTTTCGGCAGGATTCTCCAAAGCGCAAGTATTCACATTCGTTATACATCGTCCTCAATTTATCATTTTACCCTGCTCGCGCGCCAGTGTTTATTGCAGCATCGGTTATGTATCCGGGATGGAGTGCTATGAGCAAGATGATGCCGCTTGAGCAGGCGGTGCGGGAAAATCTCAAGGATGGGGATATTGTCGCCTTTGAGGGGTTCACGCATCTGATCCCGCATGCGGCGGGGCATGAGGTGATCCGGCAGGGGTTCAAGGATCTGACCCTGATCCGCATGACGCCCGATGTGATCTATGACCAGATGATCGGCATGGGGATGGCGAAGAAGGTCATCTTCTCTTACGCGGGCAATCCGGGCGTGGGGCTGTTGCGGCGGATGCGCGATGCCATTGAGAACGGGTATCCGCGCACCATCGAGACGGTGGAACACTCCCATGCGGCGATGGCGAACGCCTATGAGGCGGGGGCGGCGGGGCTGCCTTGCGCGGTGTTTCGCGGATACAAGGGCGCCGACCTACCCAAGGTCAATCCCGACATCAAATCGGTTACATGCCCGTTCACCGGCGAGGAGTTGGCAGCCATTCCGGCCCACCGGCCGGACGTGACCTTTATTCATGCGCAAAAGGCCAATGAGAAGGGCGACGTGCTGATCGAAGGCATTGTCGGCGTGCAAAAGGAAGCGGCGCTGGCGGCCAAAAGGGTGGTGGTGACGGTCGAGGAGGTGGTGCCCGATTTCGAGGGGCTGCATCCCAATCTGACAGTATTACCGCACTGGACGGTGACGGCGATCGCGGTGGTCAAGGGCGGGGCGCACCCCTCCTATACCCATGGGTATTATGCGCGCGACAACGCGGCGTATCTGGAATGGGACAAGGTTTCGGCCGATCGCGAACTGTTCAGCAAATGGATGGACGAGAACGTTTTGAAGGCGACGCCCGAGGTGTTCGCCGAGCGCGTGAAGGGGCTTTGAGATGGCCGATTTTACACCCAATGAAATGATGACCATCGCAGCCTCGCGGGCGCTGACGAGCAAGGATGTGTGCTTTGTGGGCATCGGGGCGCCGTCGGCGGCGTGCAATGTGGCGCGGCTGACCCATGCGCCCGACATCACGCTGATCTACGAGAGCGGGACGATCGGGACGGCACCGGATGTGCTGCCGCTTTCGATCGGCGACGGGGAATTGTGCGAGACGGCGGTAACCACCGTCTCGGTGCCCGAGATGTTCCGCTACTGGCTGCAGGGCGGGCGGATTTCGATCGGGTTTTTGGGCGCGGCGCAGATCGACCGGTTCGGCAACATCAATACCACCGTGATCGGGGATTACGACAAGCCCAAGGTCCGGCTGCCGGGCGGCGGCGGGGCGCCTGAGATCGCGACCTCGTGCGGGGAGATCTACATCACCTTGAAGCAGGCGACGCGCTCGATGGTGGAAAGGATCGATTTCTTCACTTCGTTCGGGCATGGCGAGGGCGGCGACCACCGGGAGCGGCTGGGGATCAAGACCAAGGGGCCGACGCTGCTGATCACGGACCTCGCGATCTGGAAACCCGACCCGGTGACCAAGGAGTTCACGGTGGTTTCGCTGCATCCGGGCGTGACGCGCGAGATGGTGCAGGAGACCTGCGGGTGGACGGTGAAATACGCCGACGATCTTGAAGAGACCCCTGCCCCGACGGAACTGGAACTCAAGACCCTGCGCGATCTGCAGGAGCGGACCAAGCGCGCCCATGAGGGCGGGAAGGCAGCGTAAAATGGCTGAAGCGTACATTTGCGACTATATTCGCACGCCCATCGGGCGGTTCGGCGGGGCACTGAGCAAGGTGCGGCCGGACGATCTCGGAGCGCTGGTGCTCAAGACGCTGGTCGAGCGTAACCCCAACGTCGATTTCGAGGCGGTCGAGGACGTGATCTTCGGCAACGCCAATCAGGCGGGCGAGGACAACCGGAACGTGGCGCGCATGAGCCTGTTGCTGGCGGGATTGCCGGCGACGGTGACCGGCACCACGATCAACCGGCTGTGCGGGTCGGGACTGGATGCGGTGTTGACGGCAGCGCGGGCGATCAAGGCGGGCGAGGCCGAACTGATGATCGCGGGCGGCACGGAATCGATGAGCCGCGCGCCGTTCGTGATGCCCAAGGCCGAGACGGCGTTTTCGCGCAATGCGGAGATCTACGACACGACCATAGGCTGGCGGTTCGTCAATCCGCTGATGCAAAAGCTCTACGGCTCGGATTCGATGCCCGAGACGGGGGAGAACGTGGCGGAAGACTACAAGATTTCGCGCGAGGACCAGGACGCGTTTGCGCTACGCAGCCAGAACAAGGCGGCGGCGGCGCAGGAGAACGGGCGGCTGGCGCGAGAGATCGTGCCGGTGACCATTCCGCAGCGCAAGGGCGATCCTGTTGTTGTGGATCGCGACGAGCATCCGCGGGCGACCTCGATGGAGGCGCTGGCGAAATTGCCGACGCCGTTCAAGAAAGAGGGCGGGACGGTAACGGCGGGTAATGCCTCGGGCGTCAATGACGGGGCGGCGGCGCTGATCATCGCGAGCGAAGCGGCGGTCAAGAAGTATGGGCTGACGCCGCTGGCGCGGGTCGTCGCCGGGGCGACGGCGGGCGTGCCGCCGCGGGTGATGGGCATCGGCCCCCTGCCCGCTTCGGAAAAGCTTGCCGCGCGGATGGGCATCAAGGCGACCGATTTCGATCTGGTGGAGCTCAACGAGGCGTTTGCGAGCCAGGGCATCGCGGTGCTGCGGGGGCTGGGGATCGCCGAGGATGCCGGGCACGTCAACCCCAATGGCGGGGCAATCGCGCTGGGGCATCCGCTGGGGATGAGCGGTGCGCGGATCGCGGGCACGGCAGCGCTGGAGATGAGCCTAAAGGGACACAAGCGGGCGCTGGTGACAATGTGCATCGGTGTCGGGCAGGGAATCGCTGCGGGGCTGGAGGCGGTTTAGGCCACCTTCATATCCCGCAACCATTGTTCAAGGACGCGCCGAATGGCGCGTTCTGCCGGCTCGTCCTGGGTGAAAGCCCACCAGGTGTGTGCGCCCTGCCATAGACTGGCCATCTGCCAGCCCAGACGCTCTCCGCGCTCGGGATCATTTGAAAGACGGCGGCCGAGCGCCTTGACGAGTGCCCGCCCCCAGGCCGCGCCGCGGGCGCGCAGGGCAGGATTGCGGATATCCTCGCGCAAGAGCAACAACCCGTCCGTCGCGTTGCGCTCTGCGACATCGGTGGGCATCAGCCGGATCAGCACTTCGATGGCACCTTGAGGAGAACTCTCTTCTTCGGCGTCGGCTGCCTCGGTTTCCGCGTCCAGCACATCCCAGGCCCTCAGCAGGATGGCCTGCACCATCGCTTCCCGATCGCCATAGCGCTGCACGAGGGTCGCCGGAGCCAAGCCGCAATCGGCGGCGGCGCGGGCGAAGGTCAGGCCCGCTGGACCTGTTTCCAGGATCGTATCGAGAAGGATGTCGTGAATCTGCTCGTCGGAGATCGTCTTGCGTCTAGCCATGACTCAATATAAACGTACGTTCGTTTATAAAGCAAGGAGAAGATCATGGCGAAAATCGTGGGATATATCGCGGCCAGTCTGGACGGCCTGATAGTCGATGGGAACGATGATCTGGGCTGGCTCTACAAATATGACGACATGGACCTGGGCGAGCACGACTATCGCACCTTCATCAAGGGCATCCGCACCGTGGTGATGGGGCGCGGCACTTATGATTTCATTGAGCGGGAAAGCTCGCCCTGGGCTTATGGCGAGAAGCGGACCATCGTTGTCACCTCGCGGCCGATCGAAAATCCGAAAGGACCGCTGGAGGTCCGTAGCGACGTCGATGCCTTGATCGCCGAATTGCGGGCGCTGGACGATGGCGATGTGTGGATGCTGGGCGGCGGGGAATTGCAGATGGCGTTTCTCGAGCGCGGGGCGTTGGACGAGATCGAGATCTATATCATCCCCGAAATGCTGGGCGGCGGGCGATCGCTGTTTCCGCTGACCGGCTTCCGGGCGTCGCCCACGCTGATCAGCGCCCAGGCGATCGACAAGGGCTGCGTGCGGCTGCACTACCGGTTCTGAGTGCAGGGCCTTCCATTCTGGCGCTGCGGCTGTATCGTTCGCGGCGCAATGATTTGGACCCGCCCTATGACCGATACGCTGATCGCAACCCTCCGCTCCATCACCGGCCCCCGCCATGTGCTGGTGGGGGACCGCGCCACGCGGCGATACCGCAAGGGGTATCGCTATGGGGATGGCGAGGTGTTGGCGGTGGTGCGGCCGGGAACGCTTGTGGAGCAGTGGCGGGCGCTCAAGGCCTGTGTCGAGGCGGGGGTGATCGTCATCGCGCAGGCGGCCAATACCGGGATCACGGGCGGATCGACGCCGTTCGGGGACGGATATGACCGGCCGATCGTCATCATCAACGTCATGCGCATCGCGCGGGTCGACCTGATCCGGGGCGGCGAACAGGTGATCGCGCTGCCGGGGGCGACGCTCGACAGGCTGGAAAAGACGCTGCGCGCCATCGGGCGCGAGCCGCATTCGGTAATCGGGTCGAGTTGCATCGGGGCGTCCGTAGTGGGCGGGGTGTGCAACAATTCGGGCGGCTCACTGATCCAGCGCGGGCCGGCCTATACCGAATTGGCACTGTTCGCGCAGGTGGATGCGGACGGGCAGCTCAGGCTGGTCAACCATCTGGGGGTGGATCTGGGCGAGGATGCGGAAACCATCCTGTCGCGGCTCGATGCGGGACAATATACCGAGGGCGATATCGCGCCCGAGGGCAATCGGCGGGCATCGGATCATGATTACCACATCCATGTTCGCGATGTTGAATCGGAGACCCCTGCCCGGTTCAACGCCGATCCGCGAAAGCTGTTCGAGGCTTCCGGGAGCGCCGGCAAGCTCGCGGTGTTTGCTTTAAGGCTCGACACCTTTGCCGCCGATACGAACACGCAGGTGTTCTATATCGGCAGCAATGATGCAGGGGAATTGGCGCGGATCCGGCGCGACATGCTGAGCCGGTTCGAGCATCTGCCGATCGCAGGGGAATATCTGCATCGCGACGCATACCGGCTGACGCGAAAATACGGCAAGGACGTTTTTCTCATCATCAAGCTGCTGGGCACCGACAGGGTGCCGGCGGCCTATGCCATCAAGAGCTGGGTGGATGGGATCACCGAGAAGCTGGGACTGGGCGGGGCGGTCTCGGACCGGATCGTGCAATTCGTGACTGGCTTGTTGCCCGAACATCTGCCCAGGCGGATGAACGATTATTGCGAGCGGTTCGAGCACCATCTGATGATCCGGATGGGGGGCGAGGGTATCGCCGAGGCTCGCGCCTATTTCGAGGAAATCTTTCCCTCCGCGAGCGGGGACTATTTCGAGTGCACGCCCCAGGAAGGGGCCGATGCCTTCCTGCACCGGTTCGCGTTTGGAGGCGCCGGAGGGCGGTATCGGGCCGTGCATCCAAACGAGGTGGAGGACCTTCTGGCCCTCGATGTGGCGCTGCCGCGCAACGAGACGGACTGGCTGCCGGATCTGCCGCCCGAACTCGAGGCGCAACTTGCGTATAAATCGGTGTGCGCGCACTTTTTCTGCCATGTGCTGCACCAGGACTATATGGTCAAAAAGGGTGCCGATGTGGACGCCATCAAGGCGCGGCTGCTCGAACTGCTCGACGCGCGCGGGGCGGAATATCCGGCCGAGCACAATGTGGGGCATCTCTATGCCGCCAAGCCGGCGTTGGAGGAATTTTATCGCGGACTGGACCCCACCAATACGTTCAATCCGGGGATCGGGAAGACCAGCAAGAAGCGGGAGTGGGCGTGAGGAGAAAACTGGAGTCCGCCGGTTGTGTAATGTCATAACAGTGTTATGAGGCCCCAATAGCGTCCTGCTGCAGCGAGGTGGATCACACATCTTTCGCTCTCCGGACGCTCATGGAAATTGGCCTCACACCCGCCCATGAGCCCTCAACCATTCAAGAGTTAGGGCTTTTCGATGAACGAGCATAAACCGACCTTCCCCACGCAGGGACTTGAAGACGCCGAGTTCGCTCCGACCAATCCCACTTCCAACCCCACGATGGGCGAACTGATCTCCCGCCGCTTTTCGCGCCGCGGGTTTCTGAAGGGTTCGCTGGCGACCACGGCGATTGCCGCTACGGTCAGCCCCCTGGCGCTGCTGACGGCCGAGAAGGCCCGCGCGCAGGAAGCCTCCGCCTTCTCGTTCCCCGAAGTGACGGCTGGTGTCGATGCCGACCATCACGTGGCCGAGGGCTATAATGCCGACGTTCTGCTGCGCTGGGGCGATGCCGTCGTCAATGGCGCGCCCGAATTCGACCCGACCGCGCAGACGGCCGAAGCGCAAGCGCAGCAGTTCGGCTACAACAACGACTATGTCGGCTATGTGCCGCTCGAGGATTCCTCGGAACACGGCCTGCTGCTGGTCAACCACGAATACACCAACGCCCACCTGATGTTCCCGGGGCTGGTCACCATCGTCGATGGCGAGCCGCAGCAGGGTCCGCTTTCCGAAGAGCAGGTCAATATCGAGATCATGGCCCATGGCGGGTCTGTCGTCGAAATCGAAAAGGTGGATGGCAAGTGGCGCCGCGTCGAGGGCAGCCCCTACAACCGCCGCATCACCGGCGAAACCGAAATGGAAATCACCGGCCCGGCTGCCGGCCATGATCGCCTCAAGACCAGCGAGGACGACACCGGCACCCGCGTGCGCGGCACGCTCAACAACTGCGCTGGCGGCACCACGCCCTGGGGCACTTACCTCATGGCCGAAGAGAACTTCCACGGCTATTTCATGGGTGAGCTGCCCGAGGGTCATGCGGAAGCCGCCAATTACGAACGCCTCGGCGCTCCGGGCAACAGCTATGAATGGGGCAATTTCCACGACCGCTTCGATGTTTCCAAGGAACCCAACGAAATGAACCGTTTCGGCTGGGTCGTCGAAGTCGATCCGATGGATGCCAATTCCACGCCCAAGAAGCGCACCGCGCTGGGCCGCTTCAAGCACGAAGGCGCCGAATCCATTGTCGCCCCGGATGGACGCGTCGTGTTCTATACCGGTGACGACGAGCGCTTCGACTATGTCTACAAATTTGTGACCAACGGCACTTTCGACCCCGACAACCGCGAAGCCAATATGGACCTGCTCGATGACGGCACGCTCTATGTGGCGCGCTTTGACGAAGACGGCTCCATGGAATGGCTGCCGCTGGTCCATGGCGAGGGCCCGCTGACGTCCGAGAACGGTTTTGAAAGCCAGGCGGACGTGCTGATCGAAACCCGCCGGGCCGGCGATCTTCTGGGTGCCACTCCGATGGACCGCCCCGAGGACATCGAACCCAATGGTTCGAACGGCCGCGTCTATGTGATGCTGACCAATAACACCCGCCGCACCGAAGAGCAGGTCGACGCCGCCAATCCGCGCGCCGAGAACGCCTTCGGCCACATCATCGAAATCCACGAGGATGGCGGTGACTTCGCGGCGACGACCGGCACCTGGGAAATCCTGCTCCAGTGCGGCGATCCCTCGATCGCCGAAGTGGGCGCGACCTTCTCGACGGCGACGACCGAAAACGGCTGGTTCGGCATGCCCGACAACGCGGCAGTCGACAGCGAAGGCCGGCTCTGGGTTTCGACCGACGGCAACAACCCCACCGACACCGGCCGGACCGATGGTCTCTGGGCCGTGGACACCGAAGGCGATGCCCGCGGCACGTCCAAGCTGTTCTACCGCGTCCCGGTCGGCGCGGAAATGTGCGGCCCGCTGCCGACCCCGGACCTGACCACCTTCTTTGTGGCGGTTCAGCATCCGGCCGATGGCGGCGAGGATTGGGAAGGCCATGGCCGTCCGTCCTACTACGAAGATCTGTCCACCCGCTGGCCGGATTTCCGCGACGACATGCCGGTTCGCCCGGCGGTCGTGGCGATCACCAAGGCCGATGGCGGCAAGATCGGCATGGGCTAAGACCCTGCCTCATAGGTGACGGAAGGCCGGTGCGCGGTGCGTGCCGGCCTTTCTGCTTTTGATGGACGCGGCGGGTGGCCATCTCCCGGTCGCAAAGGCTAGGCTAAAGTGATTGAGGAGAAAGGAATCGCCCCATGACGACTCAAGCCACCGCCGCGCAATCTGGCACCTTCAACATCGGCAATTTTACCATCAACCGGCTGGGTTATGGCGCGATGCGGATCACCGGGCGGGGGATTTTCGGACCCCCGGCTGACCGCGAAGGATGCCTGGAAACGCTCAAGCGCCTGCCCGAGCTTGACGTCAACTTCATCGACACCGCCGATTCCTATGGACCCGATGTTTCCGAGGAACTGATCAACGAGGCGCTGCATCCCTATGAGGGCATGCTGATCGCCACCAAGGCGGGGCTGACCCGGCCTGGACCGGACCGCTGGGCGCCCAATGGGATGCCCGACTATCTGATCGGACAGGCGCGCGGGAGCCTCAAGCGACTCGGGCTGAGCCAGATCGGGCTGTGGCAATTGCACAGGATCGATCCGCGCGTGCCGCGCGGCGACCAGTTCGCGGCGGTGAAAGCGATGCTCGATGAAGGGATCATCGCCAATGCCGGGCTGAGCGAGGTGTCGATCGAGGAGATCGAGGCGGCGCGGGAGGTGTTTCCGGTGGCCACGGTGCAGAACCGGTATAACCTCGTCGACCGGCAGAGCGAAGAGGTACTCAAATATTGCGAGAAGGAGGGGATCGGGTTCATTCCCTGGTTCCCGCTGGCGGCGGGGAACCTCGCCAAGCCCGGCGGCGTGCTCGAGGAGGTGGCGAAAAGGCATGAGGCGACGCCGGGGCAGATCGCGCTCGCCTGGGTGTTGAAGCGCAGCCCCGTGATGCTGCCCATTCCGGGGACATCCAAGGTCGCCCATCTCGAAGAGAACGTGGCGGCGGCGGAAATCGAATTGTCCGACGACGATTTCGCCGCGCTCGACGCGGCCGGGCGGAAGGGTTGAGCATGCGCGCGCTGCAATATTCAAAATTCGGGACGCCCGCCGACGTGCTCGGGGTTGCCGAGGTGGAAACGCCCCAGCCGGCGGACGGGCAGGTGCTGGTCGAAACGCTGTTGTCACCGATCCACAACCATGATCTTTGGACGATCGCCGGCAGCTATGGCTACAAGCCCGATCTGCCGGCGATCGGCGGCAGTGAGGCGGTTGGAAGGGTCGCGGCCGTGGGGCCGGACGTGGAGGACCGCTGGATCGGCAAGCGGGCGGTGGCGAGCGGCAACGGCACCTGGGCCGGTGCGTATCTGACACGCGCGGCGGGACTGATGGAGGTGCCAGAGGCGATCCCCGACGAGGCGGCGGCGCAATTGGTGGCCATGCCGTTCAGTTCGATTGCGCTGCTCGAATGGCTCAAGCTCGAAAGCGGTGACTGGTTGATCCAGAACGCGGCCAATGGCGCCGTGGGCAAGCTGGTGGCCAAGCTGGCGCGGCCGCGCGGGATCAAGGTTTTGAGCCTGGTGCGCCGGGCCGAGGCGGTGGCGGAGCTCGAGGCGCTGGGGATGGCGCCGGTGATTTCCACCGACACGGAGAACTGGGTGAGCCGCGCGCGGGAGATCGTCGGCGAGGACGGAGCGCGGGCGGCGGTGGATTCGGTGGGCGGCAAGGTCGTCGACGGCATGGCAGACCTGCTCGGCTACAAGGGCACGCTGGTGGTGTTCGGTTCGGTGGGCGGCAACCCAATGGAGCTGCAGACCGGGCCGATCATCTTCAAGCAGCTTGCGATCAAGGGCTTTTGGGGCGCGAGGGCAATCGGGGAATTTCCCGAAGCCGAGCGGGGGCGGATGATGGGCGAGCTGGTGGCCCTCGCCGCCAAGGGCGAATTGCCGCTCGATGTAGATGGAATCCATGAGCTGGCCGACTATCGGGACGCCCTTGCCGCCGCACAGGAGCCGGGGCGCAAGGGCAAGGTGCTGCTGCGGCCATGACCGCCTTTGTTGCCTTGTTGCGGGCCGTCAATGTTGGCGGCACGGGCAAGCTGCCGATGAGCGAACTCAGGGCCATGTGCGAGGCCGAGGGGTTCGCAAAGGTGGCCACCTATATCGCGAGCGGCAATGTGGTGTTTACCGCCGAGCGTTCGGAAGCCGAGGTGCGCAAGGGGCTGGAAAAGCGCCTGGAAGCCTATGCCGGCAAGCCGGTGGGCGTGCATGTGCGCACGGCGGCGGAAATGGCGCAGGTTTTGGCCGACAATCCGTTTCCCGACGCCAAGCCCAACTGGACGGTGGCGATCTTTCTCAATCAAAAGCCGGCCAAGGAGGCGCTCGATACGGTGCGCGACCGCACCGATGAGGAGGTGCGGCTGGGCAGGCGAGAGATCTATGTCGCCTACGGCTCGGGGATGGGGCGATCGAAGCTTAAAATTCCGGCCGCAAAGGAGGGGACGGCGCGCAATATCAACACCATCGCCAGACTGGCGGAGATGGCGGCGACGCTCTGAACTCGGGCGCTACGCCTTCTTCCTTGCGCTGCCGCGCTTGCCGGCGAGGCGGGGCTTTACCGCCTGCTCCTGCCGCTCTTTTTCCAGGCGCAGGGCGCGCAGGCGGAGCGTCTTGGCGCGGGTCGCCTCCAAGGCGACCTCTTCGAGGCGGAGAGCTTCCTTTTCACGCGCCTCGCGCTCGGCGAGCTTTTCGCGCGTGCTCATCTTTGGTGCGGTGGACATACTAATCCTTAAAATGAAAAGGCCGCCTTGCGGCGGCCCTCATGCTTATTCGGCAGGACGGATGTTGACCGCCGAGGAACGGCCGTCACGGCCCTTTTCCAGATCGTAGCTCACGGCCTGACCTTCGGTCAGCGTGCTCATGCCCGAGCGCTCGACGGCGGAAATGTGCACGAACGCATCCTGGCCGCCCTGATCGGGCTGGATGAAGCCGAAGCCTTTGGTGGTGTTGAAGAATTTAACTTTGCCAGTGATCATCGTCGGATCCTTTTAAGTGGCGAATATCCGCACGCGACATGCGTGCGAACCGACCGGTGGCGCAAGAGCGCGCGGTCTAGACGTCTTGCAGTAAAGGATTCCAAGTGACCGGCAGGGCCGGATGATCAGATAGCCAAGCGCATCGAACGTATGGGGGTATTCTATAGAGCGGGTGGGGAGAAAACAAGGCACCGTGAAAAGGGGGGCTATCGTGGCCGGTCGGCCCTGTCGATGAGGGCCCGCGCGGGCAGCCGATCGTCGGGCTCCGAAGCGATGCGCCGCCGCAGGTTCTGGGCGAACGATTTGAGGCGTTCCCCACCCTGCCAGACGGCAAGATCCCAGGCGGCGTGGGGATGGCGGGCAACGAAACGCGACAGGCTGGGCCGAGGCTGATCGGCCTGGGCGCTGACATAGCGGGCCACGCCATAGACCACGCCGGCGGCGATCGCGTGCCCGAGGGCGGCGGCAATAAAATTCGATCCGCCCGGCTGGTTGACGATCACCACCTGGCGGGCCTTTTTGAGCTTTCTGAGTTTTTTCTTGAGCTTTTTCTTGCCCACGGGGCGGCTCCGGTCAGTGGACGCGCCGATCGGCTTCACCAGTATGAGCCTTTTTGTCCGAACGGGACTTGCCGTCATGGTTGTCGCGATGGTCGCGCAGGGCATCGAGAAAAGCGTGGGTGGCGTCCGATACGGCGCGGCCGAGAGCCGAAGTGGCGTCACCCGTGGTATCGGCGAACCGGGCGCCAGCATCGTGCAGGCCGTGTTCGGCCCGCCGGCCGGTGCCGCTGTCCCCGGCGCGGCGCGAAGCGGCGGCACCCACGTGATAGATGACCTCCGAGATCAGCGCGACGCCCACGGGCGAGGCCAGAGCGGCTGCCAGCGCGCCGCTGCGATACTGCTTGGGGATCTTGAAGCCCAGGATTTTCTTGGGCAGCTTGTTCTTCTTTTTCTTGGCCATTTTCGGTCCATTCCTCGCGTGTGGTGGAATGGACTAACGGCCGGCGGGGTCAGTTCGTTCGAACCCGCCGGCAAATTATCACAGTTCAATGACAGGGCTTAATCGAGCACCGCCTTGACCGCCGCGGCGGTTTTTTCCACCACGATGTCGGCCTCCTCGCGCGAGAGGCAGAGCGGGGGCGCAAAGCCGATGATATCGCCCTGGGGCATGGCGCGGGCGATGACGCCCGACTTGACCATTTCGGCGACGATGCGGATGGCGACCTTTTCGCTCGGGTCAAAGAAGCTTGTCGTGTCGCGATCCTTGACCAGTTCGACGGCGCACAGCATGCCCTCGCCGCGCACCTCGGCGACATGGGGATGATCGGCGAGCGCGGCCTTCATCTGGGTATTGAGATATCCACCGGTTTTCCCCGCGTTTTCCACAAGGCCCAGGCTATCGACGAGGTTGAGATTGGCGATGCCGGCGGCGGCGCCAATCGGGTGGGCGGAATAGGTCCAGCCATGGCCGATGGGGCCGTTTTCATCGGTACCCTGTTCGAGCACTTTCCAGAGCCTGTCGCCGATGATCGAGCCCGAAAGCGGCGCGTAGGCCGAGGTCAGCCCCTTGGCGATGGTGATGATATCGGGGCGCAGGCCGTAATGATCCGAACCCATCATCGAGCCCAGGCGACCGAAGCCGGTGACCACCTCGTCAACGATGAGGAGAATGTCGTGGCGATCGAGCACCTGCTGGATGGCATCCCAATAGCCGGCGGGAGGAGGGACGATGCCGCCGGTGCCCAGAACCGGCTCGCCGATGAAGGCGGCGATGGTATCGGCGCCCTCGCGCTCGATCAGCGCTTCGAGTTCGGCGGCGCAATGGAGGACGAATTCGGCCTCGCTCATGTTCTGGCGCGGACGGCGAAGATAGTAGGGGGCTTCGGTGTGCAGGACCTGGGGGAGCGGAAGATCGAACTTGTTGTGGAAGCTCGAAAGGCCGGTCAATGAGCCGGTCATCAGGCCCGAGCCATGATAGCCGCGCCAGCGGGAGATGATCTTCTTTTTCTCCGGGCGGCCCAGGATGTTGTTATAGTACCAGACGAGCTTGATGTTGGTCTCGTTGGCGTCCGAGCCGCCGAGTCCGAAATAGACCTTGCTCATGCCGGCGGGCGCGCGGTCGAGGATCATCTTCGAGAGCGTGATCGAGGCTTCGGTGCCGTGGCCGACATAGGCATGGTAATAGGCAAGTTCGCGCGCCTGTTGCGCGATGGCGTCGGTGATTTCGGTGCGGCCATAGCCGACATTGACGCAGTAAAGCCCGGCGAACGTATCGAGCAGGCGGTTGCCGTCACGATCCTCGATATAGACGCCCTGCCCGCCGGTGACGATCCGGTTGGGGGTTTCGCCGCGGGCGTGCTGGGCGAGATGGGTGGAGGGGTGGAAGAAATTTTCCCGATCCCAGCGGTCGAGTTGATCGTTTGAAAGCATTGGTGGTGGTCCTTGGTGGTTCAGTCTCGAATTCTTGTGCGTGGGGCCACGCTGCGCACCCCTCATCCGACCGCTTCGCGGCCACCTTCTCCCTCAAGGGGAGAAGGGGAACCCGGCGCAGCGTTTCGGCAGGAGCTTAGACGCTGCAAGAGAGCCCCCTCTCCCCTTAAGGGATGGGGTGAGGTTGAGTTAGGCACAGCGCTACGCCCAGTCGCGGCAGACATATTTGACCTCGGTGAACTCCTCCATGCCCAGCCGGGCGCCTTCTCTGCCCATGCCTGATTGCTTGAAGCCGCCGAAGGGGATGGGGGCGCCGGTGACCTTGGTGCGGTTGACGGCAACCATGCCGAACTGGAGCTGGCGGGAGGCGCGGTAGATGCGGCGGGGGTCCATGGTGTGGAGGTAGGCGATCAGCCCGTATTCGGTGGCGTTGGCGCGGGCGATGGCTTCTTCTTCGCTGTCGAAGGGGGAAAGCGCGGCGACGGGGCCGAAAGTTTCCTCAGCCATGATCAGCGCATTGGCGGGGACGTCGGCGAGGACGGTGGGCTGGAAGAACAAAGGTCCCTGCCCGTCCACCTTGCCGCCAATGAGGCATTTGGCGCCCTTGGCTATCGCGTCCTCCACATGGGAGACCTGTTTGGCTACGGCCTTTTCGTTCATCAGCGGGCCGATATCGGGATCTGTGATGCCGGGGCCGATGGAGAGGGCGGCGGTTGCCTCGACGAAGCGGTCGCAGAACGCCTGGTAGATGCGACGATCGATCAGGAAGCGGTTGGCGCCCAGGCAATCCTGGCCGGAGGTGGCGAATTTGGCCTTGATGGCTTCTTCGACCGCCTGATCGAGATCGGCATCGGAAAAGACGATGAAGGGGGCGTGGCCGCCAAGCTCCATCACCAGGCGCTTCACCGTATCGGCGGACTGGCGGTACAGCAGCTTACCGATTTCGGTGGAGCCGGTGAAGGAAAGGACGCGTACGCGGGTGTCCGAAGTCCAGGGCTCGACGATCGTGGCGGCCTTGCCGGTGACGACGTTGAAGGCCCCTGCGGGAATGCCGGCGCGGGCGGCGAGGATAGCCAGAGCGGTCGCCGAGAACGGGGTTTCCGAGGAAGGATGCACAAGGCAGGTGCAGCCGGCGGCGAGCGCCGCGGCGGCCTTGCGGGTGATCATGGCCGAGGGGAAGTTCCAGGGCGTGATCAGCGCGGCGACGCCGGCGGGTTCGCGCCAGATTTCGACCTCCGCATCGGGGAGGTGGGAGGTCACGGATTCAATATTGGGGCGCTTGGCTTCCTCGGCGAAGAATTCGACGAAGGAAGCGGCATAAGCAATCTCTCCACGCGCTTCGGAGATGGGCTTGCCCTGCTCGGCGACCATGATGCGCGCAAGATCCTCGCGGGCGTCCATGATCAGATCGTACCAGCGACGCAGGATGGCGGAGCGTTCCTGCGGCAGCAGCGAGGACCAGGGCAGGAAGGCCTGCTGGGCGGCATCGATGGCAGCGCGGGATTGCTCGGGGGCAAGCGCAGGAATGAACCCGATGGTTTCTCCCGTCGCGGGATCGGTGACGGGGATATCCTCGCCCGTGTCCGAAGCGACCAACTGGCCAGCGACATGCGCGGCCTGGCACAGGAGTTCGGGATCGGCGAGATCGGCGGCAAGGCCGGAAGGCGCGTATTTGGCGGACAGGCTCGACATGGCGGAAACTCCAAGGAGATGACGCGACCATATCGGGGAACCGGGAGAGGCTGGCGCCAAAGTTGGGGGCGCGGAGGCGATGGTTCTGCTGGTAGAGGGCGGGTTGGGGCGAAAATTACTCTGCCTTGCGGCCGATGGCGCCCAGATGGGTGTGGGAGAAGGCGGACGCATATTTCAGCCCATACCCCAGGCTTCGGTCAAAGCCCGCGTGGGCCGCAACGATGAGGGCGATCTGCCACAGGGATTCTATCCCCAAGGCCCATCCCGCACCGGCCAGGACCAGAGGCAGAATGTAGGTGTGTACGGCATTGTAGGCGGCCGCGCCGATCCGCGTGTTGATCGCATAGGCGAGAAAACTGAGGTCGGGCATGAAAATGACGATAGCGAACAGCCATGGGTTGCCGCCAGCGAGGAAATAGGCCGATGTGGCGGCGGCAAGGACCGCCAGGCCCTCGAGCCGCAGCATCAGGCGCACGCCTCCGGTCACTGACCCGGCTGATGCGGGGATGGTGTTTGGCGCATCGTTCATCGTTCTGCCTCCGGTTGCGTGCGGAGCAGTGTAAGGCACTAAGGGTGCGCGCCCAATCGGCGATTGCCGAATAGACGCCATGCGAAACCGAATGGCTCTCAGGAGAGGCGGACAATTTGTATTAGCTTGGTTCCCCAGGACGCTCAGCGCACCCCTCATCCGCCCCTTCGGGGCACCTTCTCCCCTCGAGGGGAGAAGGAAAGCAGGAGATTGGGCCAGTCGCAACCATGGCTCTACCCCGCCTCGGCAATGGCCGTCACCGGCAGGGGCGTATCCTTTACCGGGGCGGTGACGACGTAGGAATAGTAGCGGCGGACGCCGATGCGGGCGGCGAGGAGGTTTTCGATCAGGCGCTGATATTCTTCGAGGTCGCGGGTGATGACCTTGACCATGTAATCGATGCCGCCGCCCACCGCCCAGCATTCGACGATCTGGTCGATCTTCTTTATCGCCGCCTCGAAGCGGGTGAAATCCTCGGCCTGGTGGCTTTCGAGTTCGATCTGGACGAAAACGATGGTGAGCGGCCCGAAGGCGCGAAGCGAGATGCGGGCGCCATAGCTTTCGATGATGCCCGCGTCCTCGAGGCGTTTCAAACGCTCCCAGCAGGGGGTGGGGGTGAGATTGACGCGTTCGGCAAGCGTAGCCTTGGGTATGCGGCCCTCGCGCTGGAGGATCGAGAGGATTTTCAGGTCCCGGTCATCGAGCTTGAGTTGAGCCTTTTGAATGGCAGCGCCCCTTGCGGCTAAAAGCTGGTGCATGACGCAAAGCTATATCCGCCGGGGGGCAGGCGTCCAGCGCTCCCGGATAAAAAATATGCAAGTGCCCGCCAGCGGTTAAACCGCGGGCGCTGCGGTGGCCGCGATCCCGGCGTGACCCCGGACAACAGGAGGCGAGGCAGAGGCGCCTACCCTGTTGCGTCTCAATTGCCCTCCAGAACCGCTTTCAAGAATTCGCGCGTGCGCTCTTCCTTGGGGTTGGTGAACAGTTCCTCGGGGGGAGCCTGTTCGAGCACCTTGCCGCGATCGAAAAAGCAAACGCGATCGGAAATCTGGCGCGCGAAATTCATCTCATGGGTGACCAGAAGCATGGTCAGGTCGTGCTCTTCGGCCAGGCGCCGGATGACGCCGAGCACTTCGCCCACAAGTTCGGGATCGAGCGCCGAAGTGGGCTCATCGAACAGCATGATCTTGGGGCGCATGGCGAGCGCGCGGGCGATGCCCACGCGTTGCTGCTGGCCGCCGGAAAGCTGGTGCGGGTATTTGTCGGCCTGGTCGGTCAGCCCCACCATTTCGAGCAATTCGTCGGCGCGCTCCCTCGCCTCGGCCTTGGAAACGCCGAGCACCTGCACCGGCGCTTCGGTCAAATTGCGCCGCACCGTCATGTGCGGGAAGAGATTGAACTGCTGGAACACCATCCCCATTTTCTCGCGCATCCTGCGCAGATGGGCCTCGCTGGCCGGCTTGAGGCTGCCGTCGGCGGCCTTCTCGTGCCAGAGCGTTTCTCCATCCACATAAACGACGCCGCCCGAAATGGGCTCAAGGGTCATCAGGATCCGCAGCACGGTGGACTTGCCCGAGCCCGAGGGGCCGATGATGGTGACTTTTTCGCCCGGCTGAACCTCGAAATCGAGTTCGTTGATCACGGTGAACGTGTCGAAGCGTTTGACGACCTTGTCGAACTTGATGATGGGGTCGGTCATTTGAGCGGAATTCCTCTTTTGGGCAACGCGCGATCCAGAAGGCGAACGGCAGCGGAGGCCAGCAACGTCATGATCAGATAGATGCCGCCCACCATCGAGAGCGGAATGAGATAGTTGAAGGTGCGGTCGCCGATGATCTGGGCGACGCCCAAAAGCTCAAGAACGGTCACCACGGAAAGCAACGGCACGTCCTTCATGATCGAGACCAGATAATTGCCCATGGCGGGCACGATGCGCGGAATGGCCTGGGGAACGATCACGTGGGTGAAGGTACGCAACCCCTTGAGGTTGAGCGCCCGGGCAGCCTCGTGCTGGCCCCGCGCCACCGCCTCGATGCCGGCGCGGTACACCTCGGAGGTATAGGCCGAATATTGCAGCCCCAGCGCCAGGGCGCCGGTCAGGAAGGCGGGGAGGATGAGGCCGTATTCCGGCAGCACGTAATAGAGAAAGAAAAGCTGGATCAGGAGCGGCGTGTCGCGCAGGAATTCGACGATGACCGCTACGGGCCAGGAGACGATCTTGAGCGGCACCGACTTGAGCGCTGCCCAGACGAGCCCGAGCGCCAAGGCGATGGCAAAACCGACCACCGTGGCCTGCAGCGTCACCAACAGGCCCCGCAGCAGGATGGGCAGGATGGAGACCGCGAAGGTCCAGTTGCTTGTGGTGTCCCATTCGATTCCAAACAGCATTGGGCTACCTCGCTCCCGCGCGCCAGCGGCCAACGAACCGCTCGAGCAGCTTCATCATGGCGGTCAGAACGAGAGCGAGGCCGAAATACATCAGCAGCGTCATCGTATAGATCGTCGTCGAATCCTGGGTGAAATTGCGCAACTGCTCGGCCCGGAAGGCCAAATCGGAGAGCGAAATCAGCGAAACCAGCGCGGTATCCTTCAAGTTCTGGATGGCCAGATTGCCGAAGGGCGGCATCATCTCGGGGATGGCCTGGGGCAGCGCGATGCGCCAGAGCGTCTTGCGCGGGGTGAAATTGAGCGCCTTGGCCGCCTCGTACTGGTCCTTCGAGACAGCCTCGATGGCGCCGCGCACCACTTCTGCCCCATAGGCGCCGATGTTGAGGGACAAGGCCAAAACGCCCGCCACCACGGGGGGAAGCCGCAAATCGATACCGATCGCCTGCCCCAGAACCGGCATGGCGAAATAGAGCCAGAAGAGCTGCACCAGGAGCGAGGTGCCCCTGAAGATCTCGATATAGGCGGTCGATATGGATTTGATCAGCGGGTTGTGGGCGAGTTTGCCGATGCCGGCGGCGAAAGCGAGAATGGCGCCCAGTATCGTCGAATAGACGGTGAGCTCTATGGTGACCCAAGCCCCTTGCATGAGGGGATTGAGATAAGCGGTCCAATCCATGGATACGGTCTCGGCTTCTTGTTCTTGTTGAGCTCAACCGGGAAGCCGGCGGGCGTTGCCGCCCACCGGCCGGATCACGTCATGCGCCAAGACGCTTATGCTTACTCGCCGCAAAGATCGGCGGTGGTCATATCGAACGAGCGCGAGACGTCGGCGTCGGTGAAGCCGTAGCCGGTCACGACCTCTTCCCATTCGGGCGTCTGCTTATATTCGGCCAGCACCTCGTTGACCGCGTCGCGCAGTTCCTCATTGCCCTGGGCGAAGACGAAACCACCCCAGGAACGCTGTTCCTCACCATCGATCACCGGGTCGGTGAAGCCTTCGGCGACTTCCACCGCATCGCTCTGGCCGGCCAGCTCGCTGGCGGTGAGGCCGGTGGCGGCGTAAGCGTCGGCACGGCCGGTCGAAACCGTCGAAATGGCGTCGGCGTTGGACGAAATGGTCACGAGCTGGTTCTCGGCAACGCCGAGGGCCTGGAACATGTCGAGCTGGTTGGCGCCGGCCATGATGGCGACGGTCAGATCGGGGTTTTCAGCAAACTGCTCGTAGGAATTGAGCCCTTCGGGGTTGCCGGCCGGGACCAGCAGGCCCTCACCATAAGAGGTGTTGGGTTCCGAATAGATGACGGTCGCGCAGCGGGTGGGAATGATGGCCATTTCGGCGGCGACCATGTCGAACCGGTCGGCCTGCAGGCCCGGAATCAGGGAGGAGAACTCGGTGGTGACCCATTCGATGTTTTCGATGCCGAGCTGTTCGACGATGTGCTTGGCGACATCGGGCCCGGCGCCCATGGTTTCCCCGCTCACCGGATCGACATAGCCATAGGGGATTTCGTTGGCTACAGCGATGCGGATGGTGCCGCTCTCCTGAATTTCGGCGAGCGATGCGGCCTGGGCAGCCCCTGCCAGCCCGAGCGCAGCGGCGCCGGCGAGAAGGGCAGCCTTGAGAGTTTTGGAAGTTGTCTTGCGCATAACGGCTCCTGTCCTTTGAAATTTTTTCGAGTCTGTATTCAGGGCTATGCAGATGACCGGCAATAACAGCTCAGATCACCCCAAGACGGACGGCATCGCTCCCTGTGACATTGGGGAGCAAAAACCATCCGATCACTGCTGAACCAAAGCGTTCGGTTCAGTTAATGCTTGAACGAGCTCAAGGGTTGCCAACTTCTGGCCACAAGTCGAGGGGCGATGCGTCTTTTTGAGAGAGCGATGGCAGCAAGACCATCTGCCAGTGGCCACTCAAATTGGAAGGACCGCCGGCTCGGGCGGCTGCATAGTCCTAAAGATCGAATTCGCCGGAAAAGCCCGAAACGAGGCGCATAGGCCGGCGGCGGCGGGGTGCATAAAAAGTCGCTAGGGGAACCGCGCATGGCCGACGCCGTGACAATGGTTGATGTGCTGGAGGCGCGCAGGCGCATCGGTTCCCTCATCCACCGCACTTCACTTTCCCAAAGCGCCGCGCTGACGCAACGGACCGGGCAACCGATCCTCCTCAAGAACGAGCACCAGCAACTGACCGGCAGCTTCAAGCTGCGCGGGGCGACAAATGCCGTGCTTGCGCTGTCCGATGACGAGCGCAGGCGCGGGGTGGCGGCTGCATCCACCGGCAATCACGGGCGGGCGCTGGCCCATGCCGCCAAAGCGGCCGGCTCACGGGCGGTGATCTGCATGTCCTCGCTGGTGCCCGCCAACAAGGTGGAGGCGATCAAGGCGCTGGGGGCCGATGCGCGGATCATCGGCATGAGCCAGGACGATGCTCAGGTCGAGGTGGACAGGCTGGTTCGCGAGGAGGGACTTATAGAGGTCCCGCCGTTCGATAAGGCCGAGGTGATCGCCGGGCAGGGCACGTTGGGCCTGGAGATCGTCGAGGATGCTCCCGCGCTCGACGCGGTGCTGGTGCCGCTTTCGGGCGGCGGGCTGATCGCCGGGGTGGCGCTGGCGGTCAAGACGCTATCGCCCAAAACGCGGGTGATCGGGGTTTCGATGGAGCGCGGGGCTGCCATGGTGGCCTGCCTTGCGGCGGGCAAGCCGGTGATGGTGGAGGAGCTGGAAACGCTGGCGGATTCGCTGGGCGGCGGGATCGGGCTGGAGAACAGGCATACCTTCTCCATGGTGCGCGAGTTGGTGGACGAGACGATCCTGCTGACCGAGCGGGAAATCGCGGCGGGGATTGCCCATGCCTACAATGAGGAGCGCGAAGTGATCGAAGGGGCGGCAGCCGTGGGGATCGGGGCGATCCTGGCGGGGAAATTCGCGCCGGCCGGCCCAACTGCCGTCGTTCTTTCGGGCAAGAATATCGATATGGGCGTGCATGGGCAGATCGTCGCCGGCACGCATCCGGTGTTCGGGGAGCTGGCGTGATGGCGGAGATTCAGATCCTCACCGAAGCGGAACTGCGCGAGCTCGTGCGGCTGGATCTGGCGGCCATCGATTGCGTCGAGCAGGCGTTCCGGGCGCTGGCCGGGGGCAAGGTGGTGATGCCGCCGATATTGCGGCTCGACATCGCCGATGCCAATGGCGAGGTGGACGTCAAGACGGCTTACCTGCCGGGCGTGGAGAGCTTTGCCATCAAGGTGAGCCCCGGATTTTTCGATAATCCCAAGATCGGATTGCCCTCGACCAATGGGTTGATGGTGGTGCTCTCCGCCAGGACCGGGCTGGTCGAGGCGCTGCTGCTCGACAATGGATACCTCACCGACGTGCGCACGGCGGCAGCCGGCGCGGTAGCGGCAAGGCACCTGGCGCGCGAGGATGCGCAATCGGTTGCGATCATCGGGGCCGGAATGCAGGCCCGGATGCAGCTCGAAGCGCTGACACTGGTGCGCAATATCAATTCAGCGTGCATCTGGGCGCGGGATGCCGAGAAGGCGCAGGCTTTTGCGCGGCGGGTCTCGTCCGAGCTTGGGATTGACGTAACGGCGGCCGGAACTGCCGAGGCGGCGGTGCGTGGCGCCGATATCGTGGTGACGACGACGCCGGCCACGGAACCGCTGATACTGGCCGAGTGGATGACGCCCGGGCAGCACCTGACCGCCATGGGATCGGACGCCGAGCACAAGAACGAGATCGACCCGGCGCTGGTGCCGCGCGTTGAGCTTTACGTCGCCGACAGCCTTGCCCAGACGCGGCGCCTGGGGGAGTTGCATCATGCGATCGATGCGGGGTTCGTGGCGCCCGACCAGAGATTTGCCGAGTTGGGGCAGATCATTGCCGGCAGCATGGCGGGGCGCCAGACGGCGACCGATATCACCTATGCCGATCTGACCGGCACGGGCGTGCAGGACACGGCGATCGCCGCCCTGGCCCGAACACGCGCGCGGACAAGCGACGCGGGCACCAAATTCTCGACCTGATCGTCAGGTCTTTCCCTGGAGCGCAAAGGCAAATGCCGAACACCCGCCTGCCCTTTACCCTGCCCGAATATTACGAACGCCTGGAGGCGGTGCGCCGCGCCATGCAGACGCAGGGAATCGACGTATTGATCGTCACCAATCCTTCCAACATGCATTGGCTCACCGGCTATGACGGGTGGAGCTTTTACGTGCACCAGGCGGTGATCGTGTCGCTAACCGACGAACCGGTCTGGTGGGGGCGGCCCATGGATGCGGTGGGAGCGGAAAAGACCACCTGGCTTTCCACCGACTCCATCTACGCCTATCCCGACGATTTCGTGCAGAACCCGGAAAAGCACGCCTATGTGCATCTGTGCGGGGTGTTGCGCGACAAGGGCTGGGACGGGCGCCGCATCGGAGTGGAAATGGACAATTACTATTTCACCGCGGCATGCCTTGAAACGCTGCGGGCGGAAATCCCCGGCGTGAGCGTGGTCGATGCAACTTCGGTCGTGACTTGGCAGCGTTCGGTGAAATCGGAGGCGGAAATCGAATTCATGCGCCGGGCGGCGCGGATCGTCGAAGCCATGCATAGCCGCATCCGCGAGGTGACCCGTCCGGGATTGCGCAAGAACGAGCTGGTGGCCGAGATCTACCATGCTTCGCTTTTGGGCGCTGACGGGTATGGCGGAGACTATTCGGCCATCGTGCCGCTGACGCCCTCGGGGCGCGACGCGGCGGCGGCGCATCTGACCTGGGACGATCGGGAGCTGGTCTCGGGCGAAGGCACGTTCTTCGAAATTGCCGGGTGCTACAAGCGCTATCACTGCCCGATCTCACGCACCGTGTTCCTGGGCGAGCCGCCCAAGGACATGCTCAAGGCGCAGGAAGCGGTGCTCGAGGGCATGGAAGCGGGCATGGCGGTGGCCAAGCCGGGCTATACCTGCGGGGAGATCGCCGAGGCGTTTTTCGGGGTGCTGCGGAAGTACGGCGTAGAGAAGACCTCGCGCACCGGATATTCGGTGGGGCTCTCCTATCCGCCCGATTGGGGCGAGCACACGATGAGCATCCGCCCAGGAGATCGGTCGATTTTGCGGCCCAACATGGTGTTCCACTTCATGCCGGCCATCTGGACGCCCGAATGGGGGCTGGAGATCACCGAAACCATGCGCATCACCGATATCGGCGGGCCGGAATGCCTGGCCAATGTGCCGCGGGAATTGTGTGTGAAACAGTAGGGCATGAGCGTGTGGCGCCCCTCACCCCAACCCTCTCCCCAGCGGGGAGAGGGAGTCAGGCGATGGCGTCCTCGGACGTGGGGTTGAACGGATCGCCGCGACAAAATTAGCCCTCGCCCTCTGGGAGAGGGCGGCCGGCAGGCGGGTGAGGGGTCGGCTCGAACGAGGGAATTCTGGAGGCAATTTTGGCCCATAGACTGCTTGGCGAAACACTCGAAATCCTGGCGGACCTGATCGGCTTTCAGTCGGTTTCGTCCGAGAGCAATCTTGAGATGATCGCCTATATTAATCACCGGCTCGACCAGATCGGGACGCGGACCTATCTGACGCTCAATCCCGAAGGCAACAAGGCGAACCTTTTTGCCTCCCTGGGGCCGGCGGATATGGATGGGGGGATCGTGCTCTCGGGGCACACCGACGTGGTGCCGGTCGAGGGGCAGGAATGGAGTTCGGACCCGTTTACCGCGACGCTTCGGAACCGGCGCATTTATGGACGTGGGGCGTGCGACATGAAGGGGTTCATCGCCTGCGCGCTGGCCTTTGCGCCCTATTTCCAGGAGATTGGCCTGAAACGGCCGATCCACCTGGCGTTCACCTATGACGAGGAGGTGGGCTGTCTGGGCGCGCAGGTGATGCTCAAGGAATTGCAGGCGGTGGGACGCAGGCCGGCGATGTGCATCATTGGCGAGCCGACGATGATGAAGATCATCGAGGGCAACAAGGGATGCTGTGAATATACGACCCATTTCACGGGGCTCGAGGGGCACGGCTCCATGCCCGAGCGCGGGGTCAACGCGGTGGAATATGCCGTCCACTACGTAAGCAAGCTGCTTGAGGTGGGCGAAGCGCTCAAGACGCGGGCGCCCGAAGGCAGCCGGTTCGATCCGCCCTGGTCGACGATCCAGATCGGGAAAATGGCGGGCGGGATCGCGCGCAACATCATTGCCGGCTCGTGCTCGGTGGAGTGGGAGTTCCGGCCGGTGAACGGGGCCGATTTCACCTTCACCCATGACGAAATCAGAGGATTTGTGGAGAACGTGCTGCTGCCGCGCATGCAGGCAGTGCATCCCGACGCGGCGGTGATCACCGAAACGATCGGGGAGGTTGCGGGGCTCGAGCCGATGAGCCGGTCCGAAGCGGTGGAACTGGTGCGGGCGCTGACCGGCAATGACGAGCCGGCCGAATGCGTATCGTTTTCGACCGAAGCGGGGCTGTTTCAGGAGCTGGGGATCGACACTGTGGTGTGTGGGCCCGGATCGATCGAGCAGGCGCATAAGCCCGATGAGTTCGTGGAGCTTGATCAGCTCAGCGCGTGCCTGGCTATGATCGAGGGGCTGGAGAAACAGGGGTAGGCGAATTCGCTACCGGCGGCGTACGCTGAAGCTCAGCGCCCCTCATCCGCCCCTTCGGGGCACCTTCTCCCACCAAGGGAGAAGGGTAGCCTGTGGCAGCGCTTCAGCAAGAACTCAAGCGCAACCCCAAGACCCCTCCCCCTGGTGGGAGAGGGGACGGGGGTGAGGGGGCGCTGAGTTTCAGCACCGCCCCCTGAATTGTGTCACCGAAACGCCGGGATCACCTCTCGACCATAACGCGCGATGATTTCTTCTTCGTCGCCACTGTCGAGGTAGATGTTGAACTGGGTGACGCCGGCCGCTTCCAAGTCGCGAATCTTGGCGATGTGGTCCTCGGGCTCGCCCAAAACGCAGAAGCTTTCGACGATGTCGTCGGTGATGAAATCGAGATAGGGGTTATCGGACTGTCCGTGCTTTGAATAATCATAGCCGCGACGGGCTTCGATATAAGAGGTGAGGCTGGCAGGGACCTTGTCGGTATCGGCGCCGTATTTTTCCACGATATCGGCAACGTGATTGCCGACCATGGCCGGGAACCAGCGGGTGGCGGCGATGGCGCGTTGTTTATCGCCGAAATAGGCGGGGGCGGCGGCCATGGAGCGATAGGCGCTCATGTCGCGGCCGGCGGCGCGGCCCGCTTCAAGGCACTGGTCGGTGAACCATTTGCACAGGCCCGGCTCGGCGATCTGGAGGACGACGCCATCGGCGCTTTCGCCGGCGGTCTTCAGCGCCAGCGGGCCATAGGCGGCGATCCAGCTCGGGATTTCGTGGCCAACGGCCCAGGGAAACTGGACCGGGTTGGGAACTTCGCCATAAGTCACCTCATCGCCGCGCACCATGGCCTTGGTCTTTTCGATGAATTCGGCGACGCGTTTGAGCGTTGCGGGCTTGTGGCCCATGACGCGGCGTGAGGAATCGCCGCGCCCCACGGCAAGATCGAAGCGACCGCCGCTCTGCTTGGCAAGCGAGCCGAACAGCGAGGCGGCCACCGACCAATCGCGCACATCGGGATTGGTGACGAGCGGACCAAAGCGCATGGATTGGGTCCACTCCATGCCCATGGCCATGGCCGGATAGGGATCGCGCCAGAGAATGTGGGAATCGTAGAACCAGCAGTAGGAAAAGCCGGCATATTCGGCGGCCTGGATCAGATAGCGCGCCCGATCGTGCTCAACGAAGCCTTTGAAGGTGATCCCGAATTCCATGGCCGAAGTTCCCCCTCTGAAACTGGCGAATTTGACCAGATGATCAAATTTTCTCCTGCCCGGCAAGAGCAATCGTTCAGGGGCCGTAAGCAATCATGGGGCGGCCGGAGGCGGGATTGGGGACGATGGTGGCGGTGACGCCATAGACGCGCGCGAGGAAGGCTGCATCGATGACGGCATCGGGCTCGCCCTCCCGCACCACCCTGCCCTTGTCGAGGGCGATCACGTGATCGAACCAGGCCGCGGTCAGATTGAGATCATGCATGGTGACGAGGATCGTGAGCCCCTCTTCGGCAAGGGCGCGCAGGATTTCCATAACCGCGACCTGAGCGGACAGATCGAGATGGTTGGTGGGCTCGTCGAGAAGCAGGAGGCGCGGCTTTTGCGCCAGGGCGCGGGCGATCTGGACGCGCTGCTGCTCACCGCCTGAAAGCGTGGAAAAGCGGCGGGTGGCGAAATCGGTCATCCCCACACGCGCAAGGGCCTCGGCTACGACGGCTTCATCGTCCGTCTCGGTATCGGCGGACCACAGGCCCTGATGCGGCAGACGGCCGAGCATGACGGCATCATGAACATCGATGGGTTGATCGGTGGTGACCGCCTGCTCGACGAGAGCGGCGCACTGGGCCCGAATTTTGCGCGGCAGGGCGTGGAGGTCTTGGTCTTCGAAAGTGACATGAGCTTTGGCAGCAGGCTCGAAACCGAGAATGACCCGCAGAAGCGTGGACTTGCCCGCGCCATTGGGGCCGATCAACGCGTTGAGGCGGCCCGGCTGGAGGGTGAAGCTGACGCCATCGAGGATCTGTTTGCCGTCTATCGCGAGACTGGCGCTTTCGACCGCAAGGCTCATGTCGCCCGCCTGTTACGCAGGAGGATGAGGAAAAAGGCGGGCGCGCCGATCATGGCGGTGACGATACCGACCGGAAGCTCGCGCGGATCGAACAGGGTGCGGGCGGCAGTGTCGGTCCAGACCATGAAGACCGCGCCGGCGAGCGCGGCGAGCGGCAGCAGATGGCGGTGACGTCCACCGGCGACCAGCCGCACCGCATGGGGAAGGATGAGACCGACAAAACCGATGGAGCCGGAAATGGCGACGAGAACGCCGGTCAAAAGCGCGGTGGCTCCCAGCATCAACCAGCGGGTGCGCTCCACATCGATGCCAAGCGCACGGGCGGCGGTGTCGCCGAAAACGAAGCCATCGAGGATGCGGCCGGAGGCCAGCAGCGGAAGGCCCACCGCCGCGAAAACCATAGCGGCAAGGCCGGTATCGGACCAGCGCATGCCCGCGAGCGACCCCATGAGCCAGGAGAGTATCTCGCGGTAGGAATCGCCGGTGGCGGTGGAAAAGATGAGGAAAGAGGTCAGCGCCGAGGCGAGGGCGGAAACCGCAAGGCCGGCGAGGATCGCCCGCGACGCGGTGATGGCGCCAAGCGCACGGGCAAGGCCGAGGGTGAGGCCCATAGCGGCGAGGGCACCGAGAAAGGCGCCGGCGGGGAGAAGCAGCGTGGCTCCGAACAGCAGCATGGAGACGGCGCCGACCGAGGCCCCCGAGGAGATGCCGAGCAGGTATGGATCGGCCAAGGGATTGCGGGTCAGCGCCTGCATCACGGCGCCGCAAATGGCAAGGCCGGCGCCTACCAAGGCGGCCGAAAGGACGCGTGGCAGGCGAAGCTCCCAGACAATGCCCTCACGCAGGACCGAGACGGGACTGTCGGGAACGAGGCCGAGGCGGTGGGCGATGACGGCCCAGACATCCCCCGCGCCGATATCGGCAGGACCTACGGTGACGGCGAGGGTGATCGAGAGGGCGAGGAAGATGGTGAGGCCAGCAAGCCAGGCGTGGAAGCGCAGCCGGCGCAGGGCGGCGGGAGTGAGGGCGGAGAGGCCGAGCGGGGCGGCGACCATCAGGGCGTCCTGCGCCACGGGGTTAAGCTGGAGCCACGGCGGCCCCAATCACGCGCATGTATGTGTCGCAGCCGCAGCGCTGGATTCCAGACATGAACTCCGGAATGACAATGCTGGGGTTTGTTGCCGCACTGAAGCATCACGGGGAGGTCAGTTCCAGCCCGGTCAATTGGTTGGCCAGATCCACAGTCGCCGGAACGGAGCGGACGCCGGGTTCGGCGGCGGGGAACGGGATGGTGAGATAGCGCGCGTGCTGCACCGCGCTCATGTTGGCGGTGGCGGGGTTGTCATTGAGGAGGCGGACTTTCTGGTCCACCGAGTTCCATTCGGCATCGACGAGGACCATCAGGTCCGGATCCTGATCGACGATGGCCTCCCAGCTTGCCGAGGTCCAGGTGTCTTGGACTTCGGAGAAGATGTTGGTGATGCCTAGAGCGTCCATGGTCATCTGCGGGCCGCCGAGGCCAGCGCCGACATAGGGTGTGGAGGTAGCCGAGGAATACCAGACGCCGGTGAGATTGGAGGCTGGCTTGATCTCGGCTAGGAGGGCGCGCTGCTGATCGACCAGTTCGGCGGCGCGGTCCTCAACGTCGAAGATCATGCCCATTTCGAGGATCTGGTCGAAGACATCCTCAAAGGAGATCTTCTCGGGCGTGCCGGTCGAGCGGCAGGCGGTGGGGGCGACATAGGTAGCGATGCCAAGGGCGTGCAAGCTGTCGCGCTCGCCGGCGGCATCGGCGGCAAAGCTGCTCTCCCAACCGCCATAGACGAAATCAGGTTCTGCTTCGAGAACGACCTCCTGGCTGGGGACGCGATCGGCGAGAACGGGAAGATCGGTTGCGGGCGCCCATTGTTCGGGCACGGGGCCGTCCTGGAAGCCCACGCCGACGATCCTGTCGCCCAGGCCGAGGGCGAGGAGCATTTCGGTGGCGGTGGATTTGATGGTGACGACGCGCTCTGGGGGCGCGGTGAAGGTGACGGTGGTGCCGCAGTTTTCGATGGTGAGGGGGTAGTCGGTGGCGAGGGCTGGGGTGGCAAAAAGAGCGGCTATGGCAATCATTGCGCATTTGGCAAACGCTGCACCCCCCTCATCCGCCCCTTCGGGGCACCTTCTCCCACCAGGGGAGCAGGGTAGCTTTTGGCGAGTGATGGGGGAAATGGCCAGCTCAGAACACCCCTCATCCGACCTTTCGCTTTTCAAGCGAAAGTCCACCTTCTCCCTCAAGGGGAGAAGGGTAGCCTGTTCGCGGGAAAAGCCCCCTTCTTCCCTTGAGGGAGAGGGGATGGGGGTGAGGGGTGCGCCACAAGCACCAAGGGGCGTATGGGTACTCATTTCGCAGGCTCCTTGGTCATCTCCCGCATCGCGGCCTCATAACCCTGCCGATAAGCCTCGGACGAGCCGAGGCGGAACATGTCGTCCTGGGCAGGACGGGCGAGGGTTTTGGCGCCGGAGCTATCGAGATCGATAACCAGGCGGGAGAGGCCGCGGGCGACCGCGACCGGGATGCGGGATGCCTTGCCCTTGACCAGATCGGCGGCGGCGGCGAGTTCGTCGGCGAGAACGGTGACGGTGGCGCTCAGAGGGCGGCCATTGGCATCGACGCCACCGCGCAGATCGTCGACCAGATGGACACCGGCGGCGCCGATGGCCGCGTCGGTTTGACCGACGCGCCAGGGGCGGCCGAGCGTATCGGTGACGATGACGCCGAGGCGTTTGCCGGTTTGTTCGCGTAGTCCGGCGCAGAGGGTTTTGGCCGAGGCGTCGGGATCGCGCGGCAGGCGCAGGGCCTGGCCAGCAGGAACGTTGGAGGTATCCAGGCCGGCTGCGGCCATGACGAGCCCCTGGCGGGTTTCGACGATTCTAGTGATGCCACCGGGATGGGCGCGCTCGGCCACGATGCGGACGGTATCCTCTTCAATCGCCAGTTCGCGCGCTTCGAGCGGGACCTGCATGCCTTCCGCCTTGGAGACGATCTTGGAGGTGACGATGAGGATATCGCCGTCGGCCAACGCCGCCTCGGGATCGGATTTGGCCATGACATCGATCGCCGCAGTGATGAGCGCGACGAGATCGTCGCCCGGCGCAATTTCGGGGATGCCCTCAATGCCCCAGAGTGTCAGCCGCGGCGTCATTTGGCTTTCCTCAGGCGGGGCAGGACTTTTTCGGAGAAGACATCGATCCATTCGCGTTGATTGCGGCCGACATTGTGCAGGTAGATGCGATCGAAGCCGAAGGCGGCGAATTTTTCGATGTGTTCGAGATGTTCCTCAGGCTCGGGCGAGATCACCATGCGGCCCTTGAAATCCTCCGGGCGGACGAGCTTGGCCATCTGCTCGAAATCGAAGGGCGAGCGGATATCTGCCTTAGGGAATTTCATGCCGCCATTGGGCCATTCGGTTATGGCGTTGGCCAGTGCCTCTTCATAGGTGGGCGCCCAGCTTAAATGAAGCTGGAGGATCTTGGGCATGGTGTCGGGGTTCTTGCCCGCTTCGCGAGCGCCTTCGGAGAATTTTTCGAACAGCATCTCGATCTTTTCGATCGGGGCGCCGACGGTGATGATGCCGTCGGCCAGCCTGCCGGTTTTCCTGGCGTTGATCGGGCCGGCGGTGGCGACGAGGATTTCCGGCGGGGTTTCGGGCATGGTCCAGAGGCGGGTGGCCTCCATCTTGTAGTATTCGCCCTTGTGCTTGGTGTCCTTGCCCCTGGCCGAATTCTCGAAAAGCTTCTTGATGAGTTCGATGGCCTCGAACATGCGCGCCGAGCGCTCGCCGGCGTCTGGCCAGTATTGGGCGAGGAAGCTTTCGTTGAGCGCCTCCCCTGCCCCAACGCCCAGCCAATGGCGATTGGGGTACATGGCGGCGAGGGTGGCCGAGGCCTGGGCAACCATGGCCGGGTGCCAGCGGAAGGTCGGTGTGGTGACGCCGGGGCCCATATCGCCTTTGGTGCGCTCACCGATGGCGGTCAGAACGTTCCAGACGAAGGCGGATTGGCCCTGCTGCGGCACCCAGGGCTGGAAATGGTCGGCGGCCATGGCGCCGTTGAAGCCTTTTTGTTCGGCATAGGCGGTGAGTTCGACACAGTCTCGCGGGTGAAACTGCTCGAGCATCACCGCATAGCCAATCAGGCCCTCGGGTCCGGATTTGAAGACCGACATTCCGCGAACTCCCCTGTGCGTCCGAGGGTTAGTCAATCACAAAGGCGGGGAGAGTGACAGAGGGTGATTTTGACCTTTTGGTAAAATTATTTGGTGGTGCTGGTTCCGTACTATCCCATCGTTATTGTCGGACCTGACCCGACAATCCGCAGCCCTTGCCAGGGGTGCGGTAGGCGTTGGAGAACCCACTTCTGCTGAAGGTGTGGGAGCCTCGCGGGTCTCCGGGTCAAGCCCGAAGACGACGAAGTGGATGGTTGGCTACTTGTGGGGGGAAATCTTGGCGTTGCTAGTCGTGAAATTCCTCTACCTGCCGGATATTGCCGAGCATGAAGGCGTCGGCGACCAGTTGCAGGGGGGAGAGGTCCACCGCGCTTTCGCCGGCAGCGAGCAGGTGGGCGAAATGGGTGTAGATGCCGTCATATTCAGTATCGGGGGCGGCGAGGTGTTCATTGCCGTCGATGGTGAGGGTAGCGCCGCCGGCCGAAAGGTGGAGGGTGCCGGAGGTTGTGCGGACCGTGATGTCCCAGGTTTGCGGGCCCTGCTGGCGCCAGTCGAAATCGGCTGTAACAGGATGGCCGGTGGCGGCCAGGAAATCGATACGGGCGGCAATGGGGGTTTGGCGGTTAGAGGGGATATCGAGGGACGCGGCGGTGACGTGCACGGGCGCGGGAAGGATGTGGGTGAGGATGGACAGCGCGTTGATGCCGGGGTCGAAAACGCCCATGCCGCCGGGAGACCATATCCAGTCCTGGCCCGGATGCCAGCGGCGGACGTCCTCGCGCCAGACGATTTCGGCGGCCTCGATCGTCTTGTCGGCCAGCCATTTGCGGGCTGGCTCTACGCCCTGGGCGTAGCGCGAGTGCCAAGTGGCAAAGAGGGTAACGGCGTGACGGCCGGCCAGCGCCACTAGCGACTGCACTTCCGCGACGGTAGCGCCGGGGGGCTTTTCCAGCAGCACGTGGCGGTCGGCCTCGATAGCCTCCACCGCATATTGCCGGCGGACTTGAGGCGGGGTGCAGAGCGCCACGCAATCGATATCGGGGCGTGCGGCAAGCATTTCTCCCAGCGTTTCATAGCTGTCGATACCGTCGAGGCGCGCATTGCGGCTGACGGTGGCGGCAAGCTCGAAATCGGGGTTCTTTTCGATCGAGGGCACATGCTGGTCGCGGGCGATCTTGCCCAGGCCGACGATGGCGATCTTTCTGGCCATCAGTGAGAGTCCTTACCCACTTCGCGGCCGCGGCAGCCCTTCAAAAAGTCGAAATCGGCACCGGTATCGGCACCCTGCACATGCTCGTGGAACAGACGGGCATAACCCGAGGCGGGCTTTTCGACGGGCGGGGTCCAGGCGAGAAGGCGCTCGGCGATTTCGGCGTCGGAGACGTCGAGATGCAGGCGCCGGTTAGGAACGTCGATCTCGATATAATCGCCGGTTTTGACAATGGCCAAAGGCCCGCCAACGGCGGCCTCGGGGGAGGTGTGGAGGACGACGGTGCCGTAGGCGGTGCCCGACATGCGGGCATCGGAAATGCGCACCATATCCTTGATGCCCTTGCGCAGCACTTTGGGGGGCAGGCCCATATTGCCCACTTCGGCCATGCCGGGATAACCGCGCGGGCCGCAATTTTTCATGACCATGACGCAGGTTTCGTCGATATCGAGGTTCTCGTCGTTGATCCTGGCCTTGTAGTCGTCGATGTCCTCGAAAACCACGGCGCGGCCGCGATGGACCATCAGATGCTCACTGGCAGCGGAGGGCTTGAGCACCGCGCCGTTGGGGGCGAGGTTTCCCTTCAAGACCGCGATACCGCCATGGGAGGTGAGAGCCTGGTCGACGGGGCGGATGACTTCCGGATTCCAGTTCTTGACGTGCTCGACCTCGGCGGCGATGGGCTTGCCGGAAACCGTCAGCGCATCGCCATGGAGCTTGCCGCCATCGAGGAGCGATTTGAGCACCACCGGCAGCCCGCCGGCGTAGAAGAACTCCTCCATCAGGTATTTGCCCGAGGGCATCAGGTTGACGATTGTGGGGATGTCGCGGCCCAGCCGGTCCCAATCATCGAGAGAAAGATCGACGCCAACGCGGCCGGCGATGGCGAGGAGGTGGATCACCGCGTTGGTCGAGCCGCCGATGGCGCCATTGGTCATTATGGCGTTTTCGAAAGCCTTTTTGGTGAGGATATCGGAAGGCTTTAGATCATCCTTGACCATTTCGACGATGCGCCGGCCCGTCAGTTGCGCCATGACGCGACGGCGGCTGTCCACCGCCGGAATGGCGGCATTGCCCGAAAGCGCCATGCCGAGGGCTTCGGCCATGGATGCCATGGTCGAGGCGGTGCCCATGGTGTTGCACGAGCCGGGGGAGCGGGACATGGCCTGTTCGGCGTCGAGGAAATCGGCCTGGGTCAACTCACCCGATTTGACCATTTCGCTCATCTGCCAGAGTGCGGTGCCCGAACCGATGGCCTGATTGCGCCAGTGGCCGTTGAGCATGGGGCCGCCGGACACGAGGATCGAGGGCACGTCGGTGCTGGCGGCACCCATCAGGAGGGCCGGGGTGGTCTTGTCGCAGCCGGCGAGTAGCACGACGCCATCGCAGGGGTTGGCGCGGATCGCCTCCTCGACATCCATGGCGGCAAGGTTGCGGTACATCATGGCGGTGGGGCGCAGGGCGCTTTCGCCGGTGGAAAACACCGGAAATTCGAGCGGCAGGCCGCCGGCTTCGTAGATGCCGTGCTTCACCCGCTGGGCCAAATCGCGCAGATGGGCGTTGCAGGGGGTCATCTCCGACCAGGTGTTGCAGATACCGATCACCGGGCGGCCGTCGAAGAGGTCGGCGGGCAGGCCCTGGTTCTTCATCCAGGAGCGGTGATAGATATGGTCGCGGCTGGTGCCGCCGAACCAATGGGCAGACCGCAACGGGCGCGGCCATTGAGCCTTCTTGAACGTCATCCCTGCACTACCCCTAGAGTTTGGCAACCGTGACCGGCGCGTCGGCGGGACGTGTCGTATCGATGGTCAGAGGATTTCTGAGCGGCAGGCCGAACGGCGCCGCCTCGATTTCGAAAATGTCGCCCGCCTGCGTGCGGATGTCGTCGGCGAACGACAGTGTCGCGGTTCCGAACATGTGGACGTGGATATCGCCCGGCTTGCGGAAGATCTCGTATTTGAAGTGATGGTGCTCGAGATTGGCCACAGTGTGGCTCATATTGTCCTCGCCCGATACGAACGGCTTTTCCCACAGCACGGCGCCATTGCGGATGACGCGCGATGTCCCTTCCACATGGGCGGGAAGATCGCCCACGAGGATTTCCGGCCCGATCGAGGCGGGACGCAGCTTGGAATGGGCGAGGTAGAGATAGTTCTGCCGCTCGGTGACGTGATCGGAGAACTCGTTGGCCAGGGCAAAACCGATCCGGTGGGGGACTCCTTCATAGGAGACGATATAGATGCCGGCGATTTCGGGTTCCTCGCCCGCATCGAGCGCGAAGCCGGGGGAAATGATCGGCTTGCCCGGCGCGACGAGGGCATGGCCGTTGCCCTTATAGAACCATTCCGGCTGCACGCCCGTCTTGCCGCCCTGAGGCTTTCCGCCTTCGAGCCCGAGACGGAACATTTTCATGGAGTCCGTGAGGTTCTCTTCGGCACCTGCCTGCTGGTGCATGGCGTTGCGGGTTGCGGCCGAGCCCAGATGGGTCAATCCCGTGCCGGTGAGGTGCAGGCGAGAAGGCTCCTCGGGCACGATAGGCGCAAGCATCCTGCCTTCGGCATAGGCTGCCTCAAGGTCGACAATTTCGCCTAGCCCCTGCTCTTCGATCAGGGCGGCAAGCGGCATGGTCTTGGCCATGGCGCGCTTGGCCAGGGTGAGGATCGAATCGGCGCCGAGGACGATCCTGGCCTCGTTGTCTTGGCGCATCACGACACAGTGGGATCCGCTCGTATCGACGATCTGAGAAAGCAGCACTTGGATACACTCCAGCAAGGGTGGGCAGCCGGCCCGAAGTCAGGCGGCCTTGTTCTTGTTGTAAACGTCGAACAGCACTGCAGCGAGCAACACTAAACCCTTGATCATCTGCTGCCAGTCGATGCCGATGCCCATGATGGACATACCGTTGTTCATCACTCCCATGATGAAGGCGCCGATCACCGCGCCAACGATGGTGCCCACGCCACCCGCCATGGACGCCCCGCCGATAAAGACCGCCGCGATAACGTCGAGTTCGAAGGTTTCGCCGGCCTTGGGGGTCGCCATGTTGAGGCGGGCGGCAAAGACTAGGCCGGCCAAAGCGGCAAGCATGCCCATATTGGCAAAGACGAGGAAGGTGAGCCGTTCGGAATTGATGCCCGAGAGCTTGGCGGCCTTCTGGTTGCCGCCCACCGCGTAGATGCGGCGACCGATTGTCGTGTGCTTGGCGATGAACGAATAGCCGGCGATCAGCACCGCCATGATGATGAACACATTGGGCAGGCCGCGCGAGGTGGCGAGCAGATAGACCAGCCAGAGCACGGCGCCGGCAATGAGGATGTTGCGGCCGACAAAGAAGGCAAAGGGCTCGTCGGGCACGCCATGCTTTGCCTCCTTGGCGCGGGCGCGGATGGAGAGCCAGACGAGGATGGCGGCGACCGCGACACCGAGCAGCATCGAGAGCAGGTGGAAGCCTTCGATGGCGGCGAAATCGGGGATGAAGCCAGAGGCGATCAGGCGGAATTCATCGGGGAACGGGCCCAGCGAGCGGCCCTTGAGGATCACCATCATCAGGCCCTTGAAGACCAGCATGCCGGCCAGGGTGACGATGAAGCTGGGGATTTTCCAATACGCCACCCAATAGCCCTGGATGGCGCCGATGGCGGCGCCGATCAGCAGGCATATGAGGGCGGCGGGGACGAAGTGGATGTTGAAATCGACCATCAGCACGGCCGAAAGCGCGCCGACGAAGCCCATGACCGAACCTACGGAAAGGTCGATATGGCCGGCGACGATCACCAGCAGCATGCCGACGGCCATGATGATGATGTAGGAATTCTGCAGCACCAGATTGGTGATGTTGACCGGACGCAAGAGAATGCCGCCCGTCGCGATCTGGAAGAACACCATGATGGCGATCAGCGCAAATAGGATGCCGTATTCGCGCATATGGGTGCGGATATAGCCCAGTGAGGCGAATTGAGGCTTTTGCGCCTGGGCCGAGGATTGGGTCAAGTCACTCATGGAAGCATTCCAGATACGGGGTGGCGGTCACGCGGCTTTGGCGGTTTTCAGGATCATCGACATGATCTTTTCCTGGCTCGCTTCGGCGATGGGCAATTCGCCCACGAAACGACCGGCGTTCATGACGTAGATGCGGTCGCAGGTGCCCAGCAGTTCGGGCATCTCGGACGAGATCAGGACGATGGCCTTACCCTGGCGCGCCAGATCGTTGATGATGGAATAGATTTCGTATTTGGCGCCGACATCGATGCCGCGCGTGGGCTCGTCGAGGATCAGCACTTCCGGCTCGGCATAGAGCCATTTGGACAGCACGACCTTCTGCTGGTTGCCGCCCGAAAGGTTGACGGTTTTCTGGCCGATGCCGGAGCTTTTGATGGCCATCAGCTGGCGGTAGCGCTCGGCGACCTCGCGCTCCTTGTGGCTATCGACAACGATGCCGTTGGCGATGCCTTTGAGGTTGGCGAGGGGGACGTTGTCGCGGATCGCCTGATCGAGGACGAGGCCATAGGTCTTGCGATCTTCGGTGGCGTAGCAGATGCGGTTAGTGATGGCTTTTTCCACCGTCGAGGTATCGACGGGCTTGCCGTGGAGCAGAACTTCCCCGGAAATGTGGTCGCCATAGGATTTGCCGAACAGGCTCATGGCGAGTTCGGTGCGCCCTGCTCCCATGAGCCCGGCGATCCCCACGACCTCGCCGGCGCGAACCGAAAAGCTCACATCGTCGACCACCTTGCGATGGGAGTGGATGGGGTGATGCACCGTCCAGCTTCTGACCTCGAACAGCACTTCGCCGATTTGCGGATCGCGCGGCGGAAAGCGGTCGTTGAGGGGACGACCGACCATGTCGCGCACGATATCGGCTTCGGAAATTTCGGCCGTGTGGCAATCGAGGGTGGAAACCGTGTGACCATCGCGCAGCACGGTGATGCGATCGGCGACCTGGGAAATCTCGTTGAGCTTATGGGAAATGAGGATAGAGGAAATTCCCCTGCCCTTGAGTTCCACAAGCAGTGCGAGCAGGGCCTGGCTATCGGTTTCGTTGAGCGATGACGTGGGCTCATCGAGGATCAAGAGCTTGACCTCTTTGGAGAGCGCCTTGGCGATTTCGACCAATTGCTGCTTGCCCAGTCCCAGATGGGTGACACGAGTTCGCGGGGATTCCTTGAGCGAAACGCGCTGCAACAGTCCCTCGGTGCGGCGATAGGTTTCGCCCCAATCGATGACGCCATTGCTGGCGCGCTCATTGCCGAGGAAAATGTTTTCGGCAATCGAGAGTAGCGGGACGAGCGCCAGTTCCTGATGGATAATGACGATGCCGCAGCGCTCGCTCTCGGCGATGGAATGGAAGTGCCGTTCCTCACCCTCGAAGATGATCTGCCCTTCATATTCGCCGGACGGATAAACACCGGAGAGCACCTTCATCAGCGTCGATTTACCGGCGCCGTTCTCGCCCACTAGTGCGTGGATTTCGCCGCGTTCGACCACCAGATTGACGTTTTCAAGCGCGTTGACGCCCGGAAAGCTCTTGGTGATGCCGCGCATTTCGAGAATGGAGGTCATGGCCTACGCATCTTTTGCATCGGAAACGAAATGGACGCGGCACGAAACAGTGCCGCGTCCGAGGCTTGGAGGAGCCTATTGGGTGATCTGATCTTCGGTGTAGTAGCCCGAACCAATCAGAACATCTTCCCAGTTCTCGGCGGTAACCAGCACCGGCTCGAGCAGGTAGGAGGGAACGACCTTGACGCCATTGTCATAGGTTTCGGTATCGTTGATTTCCGGCTCGGTGCCGTTGATCAGCGCCTCGACCATGCCGACTGTGACGCGGGCAAGCTCGCGAGTGTCCTTGAAGATGGTCGAATACTGATCGCCGGCGATGATGGCGGCAACCGAAGGCAGTTCAGCGTCCTGACCGGAGATAATCGGCATGGGCAGATCGCCCGAACCGTAGCCGACGCCACGCAGCGAGGAGATGATGCCGATCGAGAGCCCGTCATAGGGCGAGAGGACCGCGTGGACCCGATCGTCGGTGTAGTGGGCCGAAAGAAGATTATCCATGCGGGCCTGGGCGACCGAGCCGTCCCAGCGCAGCGTACCGACCGTATCCATGCCCATCTGGCCGGATTTGACGACGAGGGTGCCATCGTCGATCAGCGGCTGGAGGACACTCATGGCGCCGTCGTAGAAGAAATAGGCGTTGTTGTCGTCGGGCGAACCGCCGAACAGTTCGATATTGTAGGGCGGCTCCCAGTCGGAGGCTTCGAGGCCGTCGACGAGACTCTGGGCCTGCTGCACGCCAACGGTGAAATTGTCGAAGGTGGCGTAGTAATCGACATTTTCAGAACCGCGGATCAGGCGGTCATAGGCGATTACGTGGATGCCGTTGGCGGCGGCGTTTTCGAGCGCAGTTGTTAATGTCGTGCCGTCGATAGAAGCGATGACGAGCACATCGACGCCGCGCACGATCATGTTCTCGATCTGGGCGAGCTGGTTGGGAATGTCATCCTCGGCATATTGCAGATCGGTCTGGTAGCCGGCCTGCTGGAACAGCTCGACCATGGAATTGCCGTCGGAAATCCAGCGCGCCGAGGACTGAGTTGGCATGGAAATGCCGACGAACCCGGCCTCCTGCGCCATAGACGGCGCGGCCGACAGCGCAGTGGTCATCACCAGGGCGCCCAGCCCTGCCAAAATCGATTTCATGAATCTCTCCCTGTCAATTCGCCACGACGTGCTCGCATGGCGACCTCCCTTGCCGACGTTGACGCCGGCACTGCACAGAGATTGCATATAGTATGATTATTTGTAAAGGGCGGTTTTGATGCAGCGCGTGTTTTTCACAGGCGTTGTGGCGGGGGTGGTCAAATGACGTTTAAGTTCGCGCCGGGCTGGATTCGGGAACAAGTCCTGAAAGGACACGCTCGGGTTGTAGGCTAAGCTGCGCGGACAACCACCGTCATTTCGGAGAGACCAACTTCAACCCTTGGTGGTTCCCAGCGCCGTCGTGGCCCTGTCGACGCCCGATTGGATGGCCTGGCGCATGGCGACGCGGGCCAGTTCGGCATCGCCGGCCACGATGGCCTCGGCAATGTTGCGGTGCAGGCGAACCGCCTTGTCGAAAGCGGCGCCGCCTTCGACGGGCGAGGATATGGTGAAGGACGCCGTCAGGGCAATCTCGACGACGCTCGAAAGCGAGACCATGAAGGGATTGCCCGAAGCCTGAGCCACCACACGATGGAAGCCTACATCTGCTCGAGCGAAATCCTCGGCGCTTTGGCCCTTGCGGGCCATGCGCTCAAGCCATTCGGTGAGCTCTTGCGCCTGCGCCTCGGTGCGGCGCGATGCGGCAAGCGCAGCGGCATCGGGTTCGACGGCCATGCGCACTTCGGCCAGCGAAGCGATGAAATCGACGCTGATGCCAGAATCGAGATGCCAGAGCAGCACGTCGGAATCGAACATGTTCCAGCGGGCGCGCGGCAGAACGCGGGTGCCGACGCGGGCCCTGGCTTCGACCAGTCCCTTGGCCGCGAGGGTCTTGAGCGCCTCGCGCAGCACGGTGCGGGACACGCCGAACTGCTCGATCAACTCGGCATCACCGGGGAGAATCTGACCTTCTTGATAAACACCGCCGACAATGGCCGTGCCAAGCGTGTACATGACATGGGCGTGGAAATTGTGCGGCTTGCGGCGAGCCGGCCCTGCCGATGCTCCCGCTCCATCACGATCGTCTATTGTCCTAGTCATGTCCGTCTGCTTTCCTCGGCCGCCCAATCGAGCGGCAAAGATCGAGCATGACAAAGACCGCCAGAGATTGTCAAAATAAAAATATAATAAGATAATTTGTCGCAGGACATGCGAATCCGCCTACCGTCGTTTCATCTGCCGCCATTTTCAGAAAAGAATCAATCCATGACACTATCGGAACCCGCGCGCGCAGCCTCACAAACCAGCATCAGCGCGGCGTGGATCGCGGTAGACTGGGGCACCAGCAATATGCGCGCCTGGGCCATGGGACAGGACGATGCGGTGCTGGCACGGACGGCGAACGGCAAGGGCATGGGACAATTGCGCCCCGAGGCGTTCGAAGATGCGCTGATTGAGGCGGTTGGCGATTGGCTGAGCAAAGACCGCCGCATCCCCGTCATCGCCTGCGGCATGGTGGGAGCGCGGCAGGGGTGGATCGAAGCGCCTTATGCACAGGTGCCGACAACACCTATTGCGGCGACGATGACGCGGGCACCGGCGAATGATCCGCGGATCGAGGTGGTGATCGTTCCCGGCGTATGCCAGCGCCGGCCGGCGGACGTGATGCGCGGAGAGGAAACCCAGATAGCCGGCTATGTGGCGCTCAAGGGCGATCGCGGCATTATCTGCATGCCGGGGACGCACAGCAAATGGGCGGAGGTGGAAGGCGGCGAGATCAAGCGGTTTCGAGGCGCGATGACCGGCGAGATTTTTGCGTTGCTGGCCGAGCAGTCGGTGCTGCGGCACAGCGTGGCGGGGGATGAATGGGATGATGAGGAATTCGCATCTGGCGTTGAAACAGCGCTTGAGGACCCCGCGATCCTCACGCAATTGTTCTCGATCCGAGCGCGCAGCCTATTGGAAGGCACCGGGGCGGGGGCATCGCGGGCGCGGCTTTCGGGGCTGTTGATCGGTTCGGAACTGGCCGGGACCGCCGATTTCTGGCGGCAGGCCAAAGTGTCGCTGATCGGCGCGCCCAAGCTTGCCGCGCTCTATAGTCAAGGCCTGGCAATCGCAGGGGGAGAGGCGGAAATGCTCGATGGCGAAGACATGACATTGGCCGGGTTGTGCGCAGCCCGGCGGGCCTTGGGGGAGACAGAAAAATGAAACGCAAGTTGATTGCCATTTTGCGCGGGATCACGCCAGACGAGGCGCTGGCGGTGACCGAAGCGTTGATCGCAGAGGGGATCACCGCGATCGAAGTGCCCCTCAACTCACCACAGCCGCTCGAGAGCATCGCGGTGATGACGGATGCGTTCGGGAAAGAGGCGTTGATCGGGGCCGGAACGGTGCTGACGCCAGACGACGTGCGCGCCGTGGCCGATGCGGGCGGGAAGCTGATCGTTTCGCCCAATTGCGATCCGCAGGTGATCGAAGCGAGCAAGGCTGCGGGGCTCATGTCCTTCCCGGGCGTCTTTACGGCGACCGAATGCTTTGCTGCCCTCAAGGCGGGAGCGGACGGGCTGAAGATTTTCCCGGCATCGGTGATGGGCCCGGGCGGGATCGCGGCGCTCAAGGCAGTGCTGCCGGCCAGCGCCCCGGTTTATGCGGTGGGCGGCGCGGGGCCGGACAATTTTGCCGCGTGGAAAGATGCGGGAGCCGACGGGTTCGGGATTGGAACCGCGCTCTATAAACCCGGATTTACGGCAAGCGAGGTGGGCGAGCGCTGCCGCCGCATCGTTGCCGCTTATGACGAGGTGATGTGAATGGACGCGAAAGTCTTCGACGCCCGCCCCTGCTTTCTAGGCGAAGGGCCGCTTTGGCACCCCGAGCGCGAGCAATTGTTCTGGTTCGATATAATCAACCGCAAGCTGCTGACGCGGCAAGCAGGGAGCGAGCGGGAATGGACGTTCAGCGAAATCGTCTCGGCTGCCGGGTGGATCGACCGCGACCACCTGCTGGTGGCCAGCGAGAGCGCGCTGCTCAAATTCGATATCGAAACCGGTGAGCATGAGGGCGTTGCGGCACTGGACATCGGCGAGGGGCGGCGCACCAATGACGGGCGGGCAGATCCCTGGGGCGGGTTCTGGATTTCGTCCATGGGCAAGAAGGCCGAAACCGACGCCGGGGCAATCTACCGCTTCTATCGCGGCAAGGTCGTAAAGCTCTTTTCGGGGATCACCATTCCCAATGCCATCTGCTTTTCGCCCGACCGCAGCCATGGGTATTTTGCCGATACCGACCGAGGCATCGTCAAACGGGTGCGGCTGGACGCGGAGACCGGCGCACCGGTCGGAGAGCCCGAGGTTTTTCTCGACCTCGCGCGAGAAGGGCTCAACCCGGATGGGGCGGTGATCGACGCCGATGGGAATATGTGGTGTGCCCAATGGGGCGCGGGGCGCGTGGCGGTTTACGATCCGCGCGGCGCCTTCCTCAAGGCAGTCGAGATCGGAGCGCCCCATTCGTCCTGTCCGGCCTTTGGTGGACCCGATTTTTCGACGCTCTATTGCACGACGGCGCGCGAGGGCATGGATGAGGACGCTCTTGCCGCCCATCCGCAATCGGGAATGGTGTTCGTCCTCGAGGACGCGGGGCGAGGCAAGGCAGAACCGGCGGTTTTGATCTAATCGGGATAGAGCGGTACGGCGGTGTGGTTGCCGCCCTGATGGGTCGCCAGCGGATGGTCGGCGGCCGGCCATTTGCCGGCGGCGCGGACGCGTTGTTCATAGGCGTCAGCACTGTCCTTGGGCTGCCAGCCGAGATAGCGCACCGTTTCATTGGACCACCAGGCCCGCGAATTGGCCGAAATACCCCAGATGATGGGGCAGCCGAGCCAGGGCACATCGAAGACGCGCTCGACAAGGCGCCCGAAATCATCATAGCTCAACCAAGTCGACAGCATGCGGTAGTCCGTTGGTTCGGGAAAGCACGAGCCGATGCGGACGATAGCGCTCTCCTGGCCGAACTTGTCGTAATAGAATCGCGCCAGCGCCTCGCCAAAGCATTTGGAAACGCCATAAAGGCTATCCGGGCGCGGGGCGGAATTGGTATCGACATGCTCGTCCTGGCGGTAAAAGCCCACGACGTGGTTGGAACTCGCATAGAAGATGCGGGGGCGGCCATGGAGCCGGGCGGCCTCGTAGATGTTGCGCACGCCGACGATATTGGCCGAAAGAATGGATGAAAAATTCTGCTCGGCGGCGATGCCGCCCAGGTGCAGGATACCGTCGCAACCATCGACAAGGTCGCGGACGGCATTGAAATCAGCCAGGTCGCAGTGAACCAATTCCTCGTTGCTATCGGCCCGCCCCAGATCGGCGATGTCGGCCAGACGCAGGATCGAAGCGAGGTGGATGAACCGCTTGCGCGCGATTTTGCCCAGCCCTCCAGCGGCGCCAGTGATCAGCAGCCGTCTCACGGCATATTCCTCCTTTTTCGGCACCACGCACAACCGGTAGCGCCTGTTGTCTCCCGCTTCGATCCTACCACACTTTGATTTTGAGGCACTGCTGGACAGGGCTGGGCCGCGCTGGCAGGTTGCAGCCTCAAAAAAATCGGAGGAGCAGCATGACGGTTTTGGCGGCCCGAAACGGGGGACGGATTCTCATCGATCAATTGCAGATCCACGGGGTGGAAACCGTGTTCTGCGTGCCTGGAGAATCCTATCTGGCGGCCCTGGATGCGCTCTACGATTCCCCCATTGCCGTGACGGTCTGCCGGCAGGAGGGCGGCGCGGCGATGATGGCTGATGCGGTGGGCAAGCTCACCGGCAAGCCGGGTGTGTGCTTTGTAACCCGCGGGCCGGGGGCGACCAATGCCGCGCCGGCAATCCATATCGCTCGCCAGGATTCCACGCCCCTGGTGCTGTTTGTGGGACAGGTCGCGCGGGGCATGCGCGAGCGCGAAGCGTTTCAGGAGCTCGACTATCGCGCCGTGTTCGGCTCCATCGCCAAATGGGTGGTGGAGATCGAAGATCCGGCGCGTATTCCTGAACTGGTGGCGCGCGCCTTCAGCGTGGCCGCGAGCGGGCGGCCGGGGCCGGTTGTGGTGGCACTGCCCGAGGACATGCTGACCGAAACGGTCAAGGTGGCGGACGCCCTGCCCTATCGGGTGGCCGAGGCAGGGCCGCGGGAAGAGGACATCGTGGCAGTCGTTGCCGCGCTCGAAGCGGCGGAGCGTCCGCTGGCGATTTTGGGCGGCACGCGCTGGGATGCCGAAGCGGTGGGGCAGTTCGAGGCGATTGCCGCCAAACAGGGGTTGCCGGTGGCGGTTTCATTCCGGCGGCAGATGCTGTTCGATGCCAACCACCCAAATTTCATCGGCGATCTCGGGCTTGGAGCCAATCCAGCGCTGATCGCCTATGCGAAATCGGCCGATTTGGTGCTTCTTCTGGGGGGACGGCTCTCGGAGATCGCGAGCCAGAGCTATACGCTGTTCGATATTCCCGAGCCTGGAACCAAGTTTGTCCACGTCCATCCAGACCCGGAGGAAATCGGCAGTGTCTATCGCGCCGAGATCGGGATTGCGGCGTCACCGAAGAGCTTTGTCGCCGCGCTGGCCGAGCGGGTGGATCGCGGGGTGGACCGCGCCGGAACCATAGGGCCCCTGCGAGAAAGCTTTGAGGCCTGGACGACGCCAAAGCCGCGGCAGAGCAACGGCGTCGACATGGGACAGGTCATGACCTTCCTGCGCGACACGCTGCCGCCCGAAACCGTGATGACCAATGGCGCCGGCAACTACGCAACGTGGCTGCACCGGTTCTATCGTTTCACCCGCTATGGCACGCAAGCTGCCCCCACTTCGGGGTCGATGGGCTATTGCGTGCCGGCGGCAGTCGGCGCGGCGCGAATCGATCCCAAGCGTCCTGTGGTGGCCTTTGCGGGAGACGGATGTTTCCTTATGAACGGGCAGGAATTTGCGACCGCGGTGCAGTACGAGCTGCCGATCATCGTGATCGTTATCGACAACTCCATGTATGGCACGATCCGCATGCATCAGGAGCGGCACTACCCTGCCCGCGTGGTAGGAACCGAGCTCAGGAACCCCGACTTTGCCGCATATGCCGTAGCGTTTGGCGGGCATGGGGAGCGGGTGGAGCGGACCGAGGACTTCGCCGACGCGTTCGAGCGCGCACGGGCATCGGGCAAGCCGGCGATTTTGCATGTGATCGTCGATCCCGAGGCACTGACGATCGACAATACGCTCAGCGCCATACGGGAGAAGGCGCTGGCGGGGCAAAAATAAAGGGGCGCCCAGGCGCCCCTTTTTTAAGGAATGTTGCCGGCTTATTCGGCCGAAGCGGCAGCCATGTGTTCCTGCGCCGAGGCGTAGAGGGCCTGCCCGTCAATACCGATGGCTTCCATATCGGCAAACCACTGGTCGATGGTGGCCTGAGCCGCTTCCTTCCAGCGGGCGGTTTCGGTTTCGTCGAGGGTGACGATGTTGTTGCCCGCCTCCTCGGCGATCTGGAGGCCCACAAGATCGCCCTCATCCATGACGCGGCCGAACATGCGGGAGGTTTCGAGACCGGAATTGGCGTCGATTACGGCCTTGAGGTCCTCAGGCAGGCTCTCATAGGTGCCGCGGTTCATCACGAACCCGAAGGTCTGGCTATAAAGACCCTGTTCTCCGGAAAAACCGATATGGTTGGTGACCAGTTCGGCGATGCGCAGCGAAGGCGTCACTTCCCAGGGGGAGGTGGTGGCATCGATGACGCCGCGCGAGAGGGCCTCGGCGGTTTCGGGAACAGGCATGCCGACCGGTTCGGCGCCGAGCTGAGCGAGCATGTTGGAGATGATGCGCGAGCCGCCGCGCACCTTCATACCCTGCAGGTCCTCGAGCGCGGTGATGGGATTGCGCGAATGGAACAGGCCGGGGCCATGAGTATGGAGCGCGATGACATGGACGCTAGCGAACTCGTCGGCGGAATTTTCCATGACGTAGTTGTAGAAGGCGGCCGAGGAATCCTCGCCATTGGTGATGAGGAAGGGCAGCTCGAACACTTCCGATTTGGGGAAGCGGCCCGGCGTATAACCGAGCACCGTCCAGACGATATCGACGACGCCGTCCTGGGCCTGGGCAAACAGGCTGTCGGGGGCGCCGCCCAATTGCATGGCGGGGTAGAGCTCGACGGCAATACGGCCATCGGATTCAGCTTCGACCTTTTCCGCCCACGGCGTGATGGCGCTGGCCGGAATTGTAGCCTGGGCCGGCAGGAACTGGTGCAACCGGAGGGTGACCTCCTGGGCAACACCCGCCCCGGCGAACGAGAGCGCGGCGACCGCGCCCAGCAGGATGGATTTCAGTTTCATTTCTCTCTCCCTATGAGTTGACGCGGCAACGCGTCGGATACTGCTGAGCTTCAGCCGAACAACCACACGGCAACAAGCGTGATCGGCGGGAAGACCACCAGAATTATGGTGCGAAGGATATCGCTGGCGACGAAGGGCAGAACGCCCCGATAGGTTTCGGACATGCGCACATCGCGCGCCATCGAGTTGATGATGAAAAGGTTCATGCCCACCGGTGGCGTGATCAGCCCTACCTCGACGACAATCAGGACCAGAATGCCGAACCAGACGGCGAAATCATCGGGCGCGAGGCCGAAATCGAGCGCCATCATCATCGGATAGACGATGGGGACGGTCAAAAGGATCATCGACAGCGAATCCATGACACATCCCAGCACGAGGTAGAACAGCAGCACGATGGCCAGCACCAGCCAAGGGTTGAACCCTTGGCCGGACACCCAGGAGGCGGTGGCCTGGGGGAGCTGGGAAAGCGCGAGGAAGCCGTTGAGCGCAGCGGCGCCCAGAACGATGAAGAAGATCATCGCCGTTGAAGACGCGGTCGACAGGATGACTTCGGAAAGACCCTTGCGGGTGATCGAGCGGGTGGCCAGCGCAATGAGTCCGGTTCCCGCAGCGCCAATGGCCGCAGCTTCGGTGGGGGTGAAGATGCCGGTATAGATACCGCCGATCACGGCGACGAAAACGGCAATCACCGGCCAGATGCCGGCGAGTTGGATAAAGCGCTCGCGATACGGCACGCGCGCAAGCTGGCCGCCCGAGCCGGGAGCCATGCGCACGTAAATGGCGATGACGAGCAGATAACCGACGGCGGCAAGGATGCCGGGAACAAAAGCGGCCAGGAACAGGCTGGCGATGTTCTGCTCAGTCTGAACGGCAAAGATCACAAGGATCACCGATGGCGGAATGAGGATGCCTAACGTACCGCCGGCCGCGATGGCGCCCGTGGAGAGCCCGCCCGAATAGCCGTGCTTGCGCAGCTCCGGCAGAGCGACCTGCCCCATGGTGGCGGCGGTGGCGAGCGAGGACCCGCAGATGGCGCCAAAGCCCGCGCTGGCGCCCACCGCAGCCATCGCCACGCCACCCTTGCGGTGCCCCAGCCAGGACCCCGCCGCTTCGAACAGACGCGATGACATGCCCGAAATCCCCGCAAAGGCGCCCATTAGCAGGAACAGCGGCACGACCGAGAGCGAGGAGGACGCGAAAGTGGAATAGGTGAGATTCTTGAACTGGGCCAGAATGGGGTTGAAGCTGCCGGTGATCAGGAACGAGCCGATAACCCCCACGCCGAGCATGGCGATGCCGATGGGTACACGCAGAAAGATCAACCCCAGCATCAGGGGGAAGGAAATGAGCCCTAGAAGGACGTTGCTCATATTTCGCCTCCTACATGCTTGGGTTCGACACGGCCGGTGAGCGCATTGGTGATGGAACGGCCCAGAACGTAGATGGCGACGAGGACGAACAGCGCGGCGCCGGCAAAACCGAGGGCGTAGGGCCAGCCGAGCGGAATGCGCAACAGGAGCGTGGTTTCGCCATAAGCGAATTTGTCGAGTACGCCGAACCACAGACGCCAGGCGATGAAGGCCGCGGCGATCAGCATCATCAGATCGGTGATGACCAATATCCAGGAATTGATCCTCTGCCCGAACCGGTCGGTAAAGAGCGTGACGACCGCGTGGCCGCGTTCGAGATGCGCCCAGGGCAGGAAGGCGAAAACCGCAAGGGCGACGCCGTTGGACGCCAATTCATAATCGCCCCAAATGGGGCGCAAGCCGGCCCAGATCAGGGCACGGCCGATGATGCTGATGGTGACCATGGCCACCACGGCAATGAGCACAGCGCCCCCGAGCCAAGCCATGAGCTTGGCCAAACCGTACACGCTTCGCCCAAGCGGCGAATGATCCTGGAACAAACATATCCTCCCTGTGCAGGCCAAAAGATGGCCGCGCACCTATCGCACTGGGCATGAGCGTTGCCCGTCGCGCCTTTTCCCAACAATAGACTATGCGCACAAAGAATTGGACGATCCGAACATTAGAGAGCGCTATCGGATCCACTTCGGCGCGACGATCCATACGAGAAATCGCTACCCTCTATTCTGTTATAGAGCATAACGTTGGCACGCAAGCCCTGTCCAGGCGGCTATCAACGTTGGACCATAGGCACGTTGCCTTTTCGCCAGATGTGGATAAGTTTTATTTCATAACAAAAGGAAACCTGCCATGTCCGCTTCCGTGGCTGCCGACGCCGAGGATACGCTGCTTCGCACCGAAGCAACGACGGAGATCGTCGGATATCGCCTGCGGCGTGCGCAGCTCAGCGTTTTCCAGCGTTTCATCGCCGCTTTCGAACAGCTCAACCTGCGGCCGGCCGAATATTCGGTGCTGGCGCTGATCGCGGACAACCCCGGACGCAAGCAGACCGAGATCGCGGAGATCCTGGGAATCAAGCGGGCCAATTTCGTGGCTCTGATCAATGGGCTCGATAGCCGCGGATTGACCGAGCGCCGAGTGGCGCGCGGCGACCGGCGGGCCAACGCCCTCTATCTAACCGAGGAAGGGGAGCGGTTTCTGGAGCGGGCACGAGCGGTGCAGGCTGAGTTCGAGGCTGACTGCGTGGAGCGGTTGGGAGGCGCCGAGGCGCGAGATGCTTTTGTGAGGATGCTCGATCGGTTGTGTTAAGCGGCGATGCCCGACCCGCTAGGGCGGGTTGCATCAGTCCGGCGATACCGGTCAAATGGGCAACGAATCGTTGTTCCTCCGGCCCCCAATCTCATGTCGCTTTTTGCCACCGCCCCTGCCCCCTTGCCGGCCGATGGGTTGGATATCCTTCGCTCGGTCTTCGGGCTGAGAGACTTTCGCGGGCAACAAAAGGCCGTTGTCGAGCATGTTCTGAATGGCGGGGATGCGGTGGTGCTGTTTCCCACCGGAGCGGGCAAGTCGCTTTGCTATCAGATACCGGCCATTGCGCGGCAGGGCGTGGGCATCGTCATCTCGCCGTTGATCGCCTTGATGCGCGATCAGGTGGAGGGATTGCGACAAGCCGGGGTCAAGGCGGCGGCGCTCAATTCCTCACTCTCGGGCGACGAGGCGCGTGAGGTGCGGGCGGCGCTGCGTCAGGGGGAACTCGATCTGCTCTATGTGGCGCCGGAGCGGTTTTCGGCGCCGGGGTTCCTCGATCTTCTGGCCAGTGTTCCGATCGCGCTGTTCGCCATCGACGAGGCCCATTGCGTTAGCCAATGGGGGCACGATTTCCGGCCCGAATATCGGGAATTGGCCAAGCTCAAGGATTTGTTTCCGCATGTGCCGCGGGTGGCGCTGACCGCGACGGCGGACCCCACAACGCGCGCCGATCTGATCGAGCGGCTAGGGCTGGACGAGGCGCAAACCTTCGTTTCGAGCTTCGATCGGCCCAATATCGGCTATTCGATCACCGAACGCACCAATGCGCGGGGACAATTGCTCGATTTCCTCGCCCGGCATAAGGGCGAGAGCGGCATCGTCTATTGCCTGTCGCGCGCCAAAGTGGAGGCGGTGGCTGAGTTTCTCAATGAGAAGGGCATACCGGCCCTGCCCTATCATGCGGGACTCGACGCGGGGGTGCGGGCGCGAAACCAGGATGCGTTTTTGAAGGAAGACGCGGTGTGCCTCGTGGCGACGGTGGCCTTCGGCATGGGGATCGACAAGCCGGACGTGCGCTATGTCGCCCATCTGGACCTGCCGGCATCGATCGAAGCCTATTATCAGGAGACGGGGCGTGCCGGGCGCGACGGGCAACCATCGGAAGCCTGGATGAGCTACGGGCTGGCCGATGTGAGCCAAAGGCGGCGGATGATTGCCGAAGGCAATGCGCCCGAGGAGGTCAAGCGACTGGAAAACGCCAAGCTCAATGCCCTGCTCGGCGTATGCGAGACGGCGGGGTGCCGGCGCCAGGCCGTGCTCAAGCATTTCGGCGAAAGCCATCCGGGCAATTGCGGCAACTGCGATACCTGTCTCAATCCGGTGGATACCTGGGACGGGACGGAAGCGGCCAACAAGGTGATGTCGGCGATCTATCGCACGGGGCAGCGGTTCGGCGCGGCGCATGTCATTGACGTGGTGATGGGGAAAACCACCGAGAAAGTCGAAAAGTTCTCGCATCAGCATCTGCCGGTGTTCGGGGTGGGGCAGGACATTTCTGTCAAGACATGGCGCTCCGTGGTGCGCCAGTTGGCGGCCATGGGGCTGGTGCATGTGAACCACGAGGCCCATGGGGCGCTCTATCTCGATCAGGGCGCGCGGGCGGTGTTTCGCGGGGAACGGGCGGTGACGCTGCGGCGCGATCCCGAGCGCAAGCGGCGCGATACCAATCGGGCATTGGCGGGGGATGCAAGACTATCGAGGGAAGCGGAGGCGGTGTTCGAGCGGCTGCGGAAAAAACGCCGCGAGATCGCGAGCGCACAGGGCGTGCCGCCCTATGTCGTGTTTCAGGACACAACGCTAAGGGCCATGGCAGTGCATCGGCCCGAGACGCTGGAGGCGATGCGGGCTCTGCCGGGAGTGGGCGACAGCAAGCTCGAGCGGTACGGAGCGGCGTTCTTGGCGATGATCGTTGAGGCGTGAGCCGTGCGTGTCTCCGTGCTCCGACCACCATCAATCGAGCTGGAATACCCTCTCTAGCTTTACTTCCACGGGCGAGTTGTCCGGATGGGTTTGCATGATATCGCCCATCATGGCCCACCAGCGGGCCATAATCTCGTTCTCCGGCAGGCGATCCATCGTGTGGTCGTCGGTGCGGACCAAAGTGGCGAAGAGGTGATGCGTTTCGGGGTCGAGCCAGATCGAATAGTCCGAGACGCCGGCCTCGCGCAGGAGGGCGGCGAGCTCGGGCAAGATCTCATCGTGCCGGCGGCGATACTCGGCGGCCCGGCCGGGATTGAGGTTCATGCGGAAGGCGATGCGTTCAGGCATGGAGGCTTCCTTTCTCGCACCGGACGGCGCAGGGCTGCATCCCGGGAACACGTCCCGGGATGACGAGCGAGAGTTTAGATAATACCGCCCGAGCCGCCGATGACGGCCGGGCGTTCGGCAGCGACCTTGTCGCGGTAGCCGGATGCGCGGTAGGCGGCGATGGGGGAGATGGCAGCGCCTTTGCGGTGGCGGGCCATGGCGAGGATGGGTTCGACGTCGGTGCGGAAAGCGGCTTTCAGGGTCTGGGTGGCCATCATGGCGTCATTGGCCTCCTGATATTCGGCTAGGGCCGTGCGGTCGACGAGGAGAGCCTGGGCGTAGGCGCGCTGGACCTCCATGGCGGACTGCATCAGGCTTTCGATGGGATCGGTGACGTTGTGGCTCTGGTCGAGCATGTGGGCGGGGTCGAACCCCTTGGCGCCGCGCTGTTCGGCGTCGACCAGTTCGTTAAAGACCAGGAATAGGCGGTAGGGGTCGATCGAGCCTGTATCGAGGTCGTCATCGCCATATTTTGAATCGTTGAAGTGGAAGCCGCCGAGCTTTCCGAACTGGATCAGGCGGGCGACGATCATCTCGATATTGACGTTGGGAGCGTGGTGGCCGAGGTCGACGAGGCAGAAGGCCTGCGGGCCAAGTTCCTGAGCGATCAGGTAATTGGTGCCCCAATCCTGGACGACGGTGGAATAGAAGGCCGGCTCGTACATCTTGTGTTCGGTGAAGATGCGCCAATCGGAGGGCAAAGCCTTGGCGACCTCTTTCATCGAGGCCAGATAGCGTTCGAACTGGGCGGTGAAATTGGTCTGGCCGGGGAAGTTGGAGCCGTCACCGATCCAGACGGTCAGGGCTTTGGAGCCCAGCGCCTTGCCGATCTCGATGCATTCGATGTTGTGGTCGATGGCCTGGCGGCGGGTGGCGGGGTCGGTGTGGGAGAGGGAGCCGAATTTGTAGCTCAGCGCCTGGCCGGGGGCGTCCGAGAAGGTGTTGGAATTCATGGCGTCGAAGGCGAGGCCGAGGGAGGCGGCCTTGACCTTGAGGTCCTTCGGGTCGGCCTTGTCCCAGGGAATGTGGAGGGAAACCGTGGGGGTGGCGCCGGTCAATTGGTGGATCACCGCGCAGTCTTCGAGCTTGTCGAAGATGTCGCGGGGCTCGCCGCGGCCGGGAAAGCGGGCAAAACGCGTGCCGCCGGTGCCTACGCCCCAAGAGGGGATCGCGACACCGTAGGCGGCGACTTTTTGGGTGATGGTTTCGATGTCGATGCCGCGGCGGGAGAGGTGTTCGCCGAGGGCAGCGTAGTCGGCGGTGAGGGACTTTTCGCGATCGGTGTTGGCGGCGGCGATCGTGTCGGTGGTGATCTCAGTCATGTGTGTTTTCCTCCCGTTAAGGTCCCCTCGTCTTTGCGCCTCTCACAAGAGAGGTATTCCTGGCCGGTGCTGCAGCCTCTCATCCGACCCGGCTTCGCCGGCCCACCTTCTCCCCAGGGGGAGAAGGAGAAACGGGGCGGCCGCTCCCGCTGACCTCTCCCTTGTTTATTCCTATCGCGTAAAACTCTGCGCGTTGCCGGCGTCGACGTTAATGATGTTGCCGGTGGATTTGGCCGACATATCCGAGGCAAGGAAATAGATGGCTTCGGCGATATCCTCGGGGAAGACCGAGCGCTTGAGGAGGGAGCGCTGGCGGTAGTGTTCCTCGAGGTCGTCGGTACTCATCTTGTAGGCGGCGGCGCGTTGTTCCTTCCATTCTCCGGTCCAGATTTTCGAACCGCGCAGGACGGCGTCAGGGTTCACCACATTGACGCGGATCTGTTCGGCGGCGCCTTCTAGCGCCAGGCAGCGGGCGAGGTGGATTTCGGCGGCCTTGGCGGTGCAATAGGCCGAGGCGTTGGGGGAGGCCGCGAGGCCGTTCTTGGACGCGACAAAGACGACGTTGCCACCGATCTTTTGGGCGCGGAACAGCTTGAAGGCTTCGCGCGAGACCAGGAAATAGCCGGTGGAGAGGATATCCATGTTGCGGTTCCACAGCTCCAGCGACGTCTCCTCGATGGGGGCAGAAGAGGCGAGGCCGGCATTGGAGACGAGGATGTCGAGACCGCCGAATTCGACTGAGGTGCCGAAAAAGCCTCGCGTCACCGCTTCCTCGGAGGTCACGTCGACGAGGGCGGTGCGGACGACGTCCTTGCCGAAGGCCGCGGTCAACTCGTCCCTGGCCGAGGAGAGCGCGTTTTCGTCGATATCAGCGATCACGACGCAGGCGCCTTCGCGCAGAAGCCGCGCGGCGGAGGCCTTGCCGATGCCCCCTGCCCCGCCGGTCACCAGCGCGATTTGCCCGGCGAGCGATTTGGGCTTGGGCATACGTTGCAGCTTGGCTTCTTCGAGGAGCCAGTATTCGATGTCGAAGGCTTCCTGTTCGGAAAGGCCCTGATAGGTGGAAACGGCCGATGCGCCGCGCATGACGTTGATGGCGTTGACGTAAAATTCGCCCGAGATGCGGGCGGTTGCCTTGTCCTTGGCGAAGGTGAACATGCCGACGCCGGGCATGAGGTACACCACGGCGTTGGGGTCGCGCAGGGCGGGGGAATTCTCGCGCTTGCAGCGCTCGTAATAGGCAGAGTAGTCGGCGCGGTAGGCTTCCACCTGCTCGGGGAGGCTGGCGAGGACGGCATCGACGTCAGGGTTGGCGGGGTCGAAATCGATGACCAACGGGCGAATTTTAGTGCGCAAGAAGTGATCGGGGCACGAAGTGCCCAGCGCGGCGAGGGGTTCGAGGTTCTTGGAATTGACGAAGGTCAGAACCGTGTCGCTGTCGTCGAAATGGCCGACTTTGTGGCTGTCGGCCGAGATCATGCCGCGGATGGCGGGCATCAGACGCGCGGCGATGGCGCGGCGCTCCTCAGCGGGGAGGGAGGCGAATTTCTCGCCGCCAAAGGCGGGCACGGCAGCGGTTTTGGTTTCGAGCCAATCCATTGCCTTGTTGATGGTCGCGATGGTCTGCTCGTAACACTCCTTGGGCGTGTCGCCCCAGGTGAACAGGCCGTGGGATTCGAGGATGACGCCCTTGGCCTGAGGGTTGTCGAGGCAGAATTTTTCCAGCCACAGGCCGAGCTCGTAGCCGGGGCGCTTCCAGGGGAGCCAGCCGATTTCGTCGCCGAAGATTTCCTGCGTCAGGGCTTTGGAATCTTTCGAGGCGGCGATGGCGATGATGGCGTCGGGGTGCATGTGATCGACGAAGGGTTTGGGCACATAGGCGTGCAGCGGCGTGTCGATCGAAGCGGCGCGGGGATTGAGGTTGAAGGTGGCGTGGGGGAGATAGCCGACCATCTCGTCCTCGTGTTCGAGGCCGCGATAGAGGCCTTTGAGGGCACGGAGCTTGTCCATGTAGAGGGTGGAAAAGCCGTCGAGCTTTATGGTGCCAACATCGCCGCCCGAGCCTTTGACCCAAAGGACTTCGACCTGCTCACCGGTCAGCGGGTCCTTTTCGTAGATTTTCGAGGAGGTGTTGCCGCCGCCGTAATTGGTGACGCGCTTGTCCGAACCCAAAAGATTGGAGCGGTAGACCAGGCGCTCGGGCTCGGTCATGGACGCGGCCTTCGCATCGTCCCACAGATTGGCGATGCGCGCAGGTGCGGCGGAAGCTGGCATGGTATTCCTCCCAGAAGCCGGATCGGTCTTTTGGCTTCATAACCACATGCAGTCACGACAAAGTCAATCACAAAACAATCAAGTTCGATCAAAATTGGTCAGGTGCACCACATGATGATTGACAGTGATCGTTTTTGGTGATGCCATACAACCAAGGGAGGATTGCCGGATATGCATGAGCGCGAACGCCACAAGGTCATTCTGTCCGCCGTTCAGGCGCGGCCGGTCGCGACCGTGGGTGAACTCGTGGATCTCACCGACACCTCCGAAGCCACCATCAGACGCGATATCGCGGCGCTGCACGTGCAGGGCAAGCTGCGGCGGGTGCGCGGGGGCGCCGAGGCGCTCAACCCGCCGACGCAATCGGGGCTGGTGGGGCGGCCGTTCTCGGTCAATGAATCGATCAATGCGCCGCTCAAGCGCGCCATCGCCAAGGCGGCGGTGGATCTTTGCGCGGACGGGGATTCGATCATCATCAATGGGGGCACGACCACCTACCAGATGGTGTTTCACCTGATCGCCCGACGCTGCCAGGTGCTGACCAACTCGTTCCCGATCGCCAGCCATCTACTGGCACATTCGAAGAATTCGGTGGTGGTCCCCGGAGGCACGATCTATCGCGAGCAGAACATCATTCTTTCGCCATTCGAAAGCGACGTGACGCGGCATTTTTATGCCAAGCGCATGTTCATGGGGGCGCAGGGGCTGGGACGGCATGGGCTGACCGAAGCCGACCCGCTGCTGATCCAGGCGGAAATGAAGCTGATCGGGCAGGCCGACGAATTGGTGGTGCTGGCCGATTCCACCAAGTTCCGCCAGCGCTCGAGCCTGATCCTGTGCCCGCTCGAAAGGATTTCCACAATCATCACGGACCGCGGCATCAGCGATCAGGATCGCCAGATGCTGGAGGATAACGGCATCAAACTCATCATCGCCGATGCCGGGGAGCGGTCGAACACGGAGGACTCTTCGTCGGTCGCCTGAGGACGATGACCGGCGCGGGAAAAGCAACCAATAAAGCTCCAGGGAGGATTTCATGAGCTTGGTTAGGACACTTCTTGCAACCACGGCGATGGCCGCCGCCATGATGGCGGTCGCCTTGCCGGCACAGGCCCAGACGCGCATCGCGCTGGTCGCCAAATCGCTGGGCAACGGCTTTTTCGAAGCCGCGGCGCGCGGCGCCGAGGAAGCGGCAGAGGAAATCGGGGACGTCGAGATCATCTATACCGGCCCGACCTCGACCACGGCGGAAGGCCAGATCGAGGTGATCAACACACTGATCGCCCAGAACGTGGACGCCATCGCCATTTCGGCCAACGATCCGGACGCTGTGGTACCAGCGCTTCAGCGGGCCATGCAGCGCGGTATCACCGTGATCTCCTGGGATTCGGGCGTTGCTGCCGAAGGGCGGCAGATGCATCTCAACCCCTCGTCCAACGAGTTGATCGGGCGGATGAACCTCCAGCTCGTCGAGGCACATATGCCCGAGGGCGAAAGCGACTTCGCCATTCTTTCGGCGACTACGACCTCGACCAACCAGAATATCTGGATCGAGGAAATGGAAGCGCAGATGGGCGATTTCCCGGATCTCAACCTGGTCACCACCGTCTATGGTGACGATCTGGCCGACAAATCCTATCGCGAGGCACAGGGCATTCTGCAATCGATGCCCAATGTCAAAGTGATCGTGGCGCCAACCACGGTGGGCATTCTGGCCGCTTCGCGTGCGGTGGAAGATGCCGGGATGATCGGAGAGGTTTACGTGACCGGCCTCGGTCTGCCCTCGGAAATGGCGGGAGCGATCGAATCCGGGGCGACCAAGGAGTTCGCTATCTGGAACCCCGTCGATCTGGGCTATTCCGCCGCCTATATCGCTTATGAGCTGGCCAGCGGGAATGCCACGGCCGAGCCGGGCGCCACGATCTCGATCGGCCGCGTAGGCGAAATCACGCTCGACGACAATCTCGAAGCGGGCATGTCCGAGCCGTTCGTCTACGACGCGAGCAATATCGACGAGTTCAAGGACATCTTCTGATCGTCCGTTTGCAATAGCAATGCTGCCCGGCAAAAGCGCCGGGCAGCGCCCTTATCCTTCAAACCGGCGAGGTTTTCGCGACGATGTCCGCCGCACCTCAGGTTGTATCGCTCGGAGCGGAGGCAACCCCGATCCTGACGATGACCGGCATCTCCAAATCCTTTCCCGGCGTCAAGGCGCTCGAGGGGATTTCGCTCGAGCTCTATCCCGGGCAAGTCACTGCGCTCGTCGGCGAGAATGGGGCGGGGAAATCGACGCTGGTCAAGATCCTGACCGGGATCTACCAACCCGACGCTGGGGAGATCGTGCTGGATGGCCAGCATGTGCATTTTTCCTCGGCTCATGCGGCGCTCGAACACGGGATCACCGCGATCCATCAGGAGACCGTGTTGTTCGACGAACTCTCGGTGGCCGAGAACATCTTTCTGGGCCATGCGCCGCGCACGCGGCTGGGGCTTGTAGACTGGAAGACTCTGCGGGCAGAGGCCGCCGATATCCTTAGTTCCATGGGCGCGCCGATCGATCCACGTGCGCGGCTCAAGGACCTTTCGATCGCCAACAAGCATCTGGTGGCGGTGGCGCGGGCCATGTCGATCGAGGCCCAGATCGTCATCATGGACGAGCCGACCGCCGCGCTCTCGCACAAGGAGATCGAGGAGCTGTTCGTCCTGATCGACCTGCTCAAGGCCGACGGCAAGGCGATCCTCTTCATCTCGCACAAATTCGATGAAATCTTCAGGATCGCCGACCGTTACACGGTGTTCCGCGACGGCCAGATGATCGGCGCGGGGCCGATGGCGGACACCAACCAGCGCGAATTGGTGCGCATGATGGTGGGGCGGTCGGTGGACCAGGCCTTTCCGAAGCAGGACGTGGCGATCGGGGCGACGGTTTTGGAGGTGGAAGGGCTTTCCCACCCCACCGAGTTCGATTCCATAAGCTTTACGCTGCGGCGCGGGGAGATTCTCGGGTTTTACGGGCTGGTGGGCGCGGGGCGCTCGGAACTGATGCAGGCGCTGTTTGGGGCGACGCGGGTCTCGAGCGGAACCGTGACGCTCGAAGGCAAGCCGGCGCTGGCGAAATCGGAGGCCGATGCCATCGAAAAAGGCATCGTCTATGTGCCCGAGGAGCGCGGACGGCAGGGGGCGGTCACGGGGCTTCCGATCGTCCAGAACATTTCGCTGCCCTCGCTGAAAAAGACCTCGCGAGCCGGATTTCTGGACATGGCACGCGAATTTGCGCTGGCGCGGCAATATTCCGAACGGCTCGATCTGAGAGCCGCATCGCTCAGCCAGGAGGTGGGGACACTATCGGGTGGCAATCAGCAGAAGGTGGTGATCGCCAAGTGGCTGGCAACGAGGCCTAAGGTGATCATTCTGGACGAACCCACGAAGGGGATCGATATCGGCTCGAAAGCCGCCGTGCATGCCTTCATGAGCGAATTGGCGGCCGAGGGGCTGTCGGTAATCATGGTCTCGTCCGAACTGCCCGAGATCATGGGCATGTCGGACCGGGTGATCGTCATGCGCGAGGGGCTGATCGCCGGTGAGTTCGAACGGGCCGCGCTTGATGCCGAGACACTGGTGCGCATGGCGGCCGGGATTGGGGATCACTGATGGCGGCGCTATCGAAACATCGCGAACTGATCCTGGTCGGGGCGATATTGGTGCTGATCGGACTGATCACGCTGCGCTATCCCCCGTTCGTTGCACCCGGTAACCTGGTGCGCGTGTTCGACGACACCGCCATCCTGTTCATCCTGGCCCTGGGGCAGATGGTGGTGATTCTCACCCGCTGCATCGATCTTTCGATCGCCGCCAATCTGGCGCTCTGCGGGATGATCGTCGCACTGCTCAATGTGGCGTTTCCAGGTATTACCGTGCCCCTGCTGATCATGGCCGCCTCCGGATGCGGGGCGCTGTTGGGGGCTTTCAACGGGGCGCTGGTGTGGAGGCTGGGCATCCCTTCGATCGTTGCGACGCTGGGGACGATGACCATATTTCGGGGCTCGATCTTTTTGCTCTCGCAGGGGCAATGGGTCAACGCGCACCAGATGACCGACGCGTTCAAGGCGTTGCCGCGCATGACGTTCCTCGGCCTGCCAGGGTTCTCCTGGTTCGCGATTGTCATTATTGCCGCCTTTGTGCTGTTGATGAGCCGGACGAAGCTGGGGCGCAACATCTATGCGGTGGGGGTCAATCCCACCGCCTCGGTCTATGCGGGGATCGATGTGGGGCGGACGCAGTTCTTTGCGTTCGTGATTTCCGGGATGGTTGCGGGACTAGCGGGGTATCTGTGGGTGGCGCGCTATTCGGTGGCCTATACCGAGATCGCCAGCGGGTTCGAGCTTAACGTCATCGCCGCCTGCGTCATCGGGGGCATCTCAATTGCCGGCGGGATCGGGACGGCGGCCGGGGCGGTGCTGGGGGCGCTGTTTCTGGGGATCGTCGCCAATGCGCTGCCGGTGATCGACGTCTCGCCCTTCGCGCAGATGGCGATTTCGGGAACCGTTATCATCATCGCAGTGATCTTCAACGCCCGCGCCGAGCGCAAGAAGGGGCGGATCATCCTCAGAAAAGCGGAGGCGAACCCATGACGACGGCCAATCCGCGCGCCGTTCCCGACCGGCTGGAAAACCGCTGGATGGGGGCACTCAAAAGCTGGGAATTCCTTCTGCTGCTGGTGGCGGTCGCGGTGTTCATCTTCAACAGTTTCGCCACACCCTATTTCCTTTCGCCCTGGAGCATATCGGACGCGACGTTCAATTTCACCGAGCGGGCGATCATCGCGCTGGCCATGGCAATGGTGATCATTTCGGGCGAGATCGACCTTTCGGTGGCCGGCATTCTGGCGCTGGCTTCCACCGCCATGGGGGCTGCGGCGCAGATGGGGGCGGACGTGCCCTTGCTGATCGCTATCGGACTGGGCACCGGACTCGTGTGCGGGGCGGTCAACGGGGCGCTGGTGGCGGGGCTGAAGCTGCCCTCAATCGTGGTCACCATCGGCACGATGAGTCTTTTCCGGGGCATCTCCTATATCGTTCTGGGCGATCAGGCGTTTACCGAATACCCGCCGGGCTTTTCCTATTTCGGCCAGGGCTATGTCTATTGGGTGATCTCGTTCGAGCTTGTGCTGTTCCTGGTGATGGCGGCTTTGTTCGCTGTGCTGCTGCACCGCACCAGCTTCGGTCGCTCGGTGTTCGCCATCGGCAATAACCCGACCGCCGCACAGTTTTCCGGGATCAGGGTGCGGCGGATCAAGTTCATCCTGTTCCTCTTGACCGGGGTGATGTCCGGGCTCGCCGCGATCCTTCTGACCTCGCGGCTGGGCTCGACGCGGCCCTCGATCGCGCAGGCGTGGGAGCTCGAGGTGGTCACCATCGTGGTGCTGGGCGGGGTCTCGATCCTGGGGGGGTCGGGGAGCATACTGGGTGTGGTGATCGCCGGATGCGTGATGGGACTGGTGACCTTCGGGCTGGGACTGCTCAACGTGCCGGGGATCGTCATGTCGATCGTCTTGGGCGCAATGCTGATCACGGTGATCGCCGTCCCGATCGTCATCGGGCGCATCCGGCAGGGGCTGGCGCGCCGATGAGGCATGTCGGTGTCATCGACATCGGCAAGACAAACGCCAAATTCGCCATCGTCGATGCCGAAACGATGGCCGAAGTGGCGGTGCGCACGCGGCCCAATCGGGTGCTGAGCGGACCGCCCTACCCGCATTTCGACATCGAGGGGATCTGGGATTTCCTGCTCGGGGCGATGGGAGAACTCAACCGCGAGTACCCCATCGACGCGCTCTCGATCACTACCCATGGCGCGACGGCGGCGCTGGTCGGTGGGGCAGGCGAACTGGTGTTGCCGGTACTCGACTATGAGTTCGACGGGCCCGCCACGGTACGGGCCGAGTATGACGCTCTGTGCCCGCCTTTTGAGGTGACGCTGACTCCCCGGCTGGCGATGGGGCTTAACCTCGGAGCACAGCTTTATTGGCTGAAGCGGGAGTGGCCGAACCAATTTGCACGGGCGTGGGCCATACTCACCTATCCGCAATATTGGGCCTATCGGCTCACCGGGGTGGCGGCGTCGGAGTTGACATCGCTGGGGTGCCATACGGGGCTATGGGATTTCGAGCGGGGAACATTCTCGTCGCTGGTCGAAGCCTTGGGGATTGGCGGAAAGCTGCCGCCGATCCGGTCTGCGTTCGATGCGCTGGGGACGATCGGGTCCGAGGTTGCCGAGCGGACGGGACTGGCGGAAGGAACGCCCGTTCATTGCGGGATTCACGATTCCAACGCTTCGCTGCTGTCGCATGTGCTGGAGCGGACGCCGCCGTTTTCAGTGGTTTCGACCGGAACCTGGGTGGTGGTCGCCTCGCCCGGTGGAAAGATCGAGATGCTTGATGCGGAACGCGATTGTCTCGCCAATATCGACGCACTTGGCCGCACGGTACCCTCGGCGCGGTTCATGGGCGGGCGGGAATATTCGCTGCTGACGGGGGACAGGACCGAGCCGCACGACGCGGGGACGGTCAAGACGGTGCTGGAGAAGGGATTGATGCTTCTCCCGAGCGTGCAAGTCGGGTCGGGTCCGTTTCCCGGGCGGGAGGCGCGGTGGACGGGGGGCGCCGAGACGGCGGATGCGCCGACGCGGCATGCGGTGATCTCGTTTTACCTGGCGCTGATGACGGCGGAATGCCTGACCCTAACCGGAGCGGAGGGCGAGATCATCGTCGAGGGCCCCTTCGCGCGGAACTTCGATTATCTGGCGATGCTGGAGGCGGCAACGGGGCGTGCCGTGCTTGCCGATGGACGGAACGCAACGGGGACGAGCATCGGTGCGGCGTTACTGGCATTGGGCAAAGCCGCAAGGCCGCGCGGCTGTTATCAGCGGCAAGAACCGGATACGGCGGAAGCGGAGACCTTGCGCGAATACGCGAGGCGCTGGCGAGGGTTGGCGGAGCAATAGCGCAAGTAAACTTGCAGAAAATATTATTCTTGCAAATTATCATGCGCAAGCATATGAGAATGGGCAGGAGGAACCATGTCCATTCTCGAGCGCGTTCAATCGGTGGCCGAAAATCTCACGCGGGCGGAGCATCGCCTGGTGCGCGAGATCATCGCCAAGCCGCGCGACGTGGCGCTGGGAACGGCATCGAGCCTAGCACAGCGAATCGGGGTGCATGAAGCCACCGCGTCGCGATTGGCCAAAAAGCTAGGCTTTACGAGCTATGCCGGATTTCGCGAGGCGATCCGGGACGAATTCATCGTCAAGACCGATCCGGCGCTGCGGGTCCGCAATACGCTGGAAGCCGCCCAGGGCGGGGATCTGCTTTCCGAATTGATCGCGCGCGAGATCGAGGCGCTGGGCAACCTGCCCCGCTATGTGGATGCGAAGCGGATCGAACAGGCGGCCGAAGTGCTGATCAAGGCGCGGCGGGTGTTCATCTTTGCGCGCGGCAATGCGGTGACGCTGGGCGTCATGCTCGAAAAGCGGCTTTTGCGTATGGGGCTGGATGTGGAGATCCTTTCCGGTGACAGCCGCGACCTTGCCGAACAGGTGCTGCGGATGGGTGATGAGGATGCGCTGATCGCTTTCGCGTTTCGGCGGCAGCCCCGGCACTATGCCGCGCTGGTCGAGCGCGCGCGAGCAGTCGGAGCGACCTCGATATCGATTTCCGGCTCGCTCGGGCCGGCACTGGCGCCGGCGCCGGATATGCTGCTTTCTGCCCCGCGGTCAGGCTCGAACGATAGTTTCCAGACGCTGACCGTGCCGATGGCGATCACCAATGCTCTGGTTCTGACGATGGCGCAGAAGGACCAGGCCAAAGCGCTCGAACGGCTGGAAACGCTGGGCGAACTGATCAACGAATTCGAGGCTCGCTAGGGACACGGAGCGGCGGGTGGAGGACCGCCGAGTTCGCATGGCAAAGTTATGCAAGTAAACTTGCATGTCATACGAATGTTGCAAACACATGTGCATTAACGCGGGCCGGCCAAGCACCGGCTCCACCCACTGGAGGACCATCAATGACCCTTAAGCATGTTCTGGCTACCACAGCCCTGGTCGGCCTTCTGACCACTCCCGCCCTTTCCCAGGACCTCGACGCCATGACCGCCGAGGAGCTGCTTCCGCTCGCCCAGGAAGAAGGCACAGTCACCATCTATTCTTTCACCAGTCGCATTGCGGCGGTGGAAGCCGCATTTGAAGCCGCCTATCCCGGCATCGACATGGTCGGCTATGATGCGAGTTCGACCGAGCAGATCGCCCGCCTGCAGGCGGAAGCTGCCGCCGGAATCGCTTCGGCGGACGTCGTTTATATTTCCGACGCTCCGGTCGTTTTGACCGAACTGCTCGATCAGGGGCTGATCGAGGGCTATGTGCCGCCGCGCGTTGCCGAGCTGTTGCCCGAGGAGTTCAAGAGCCCGCTGCTGTCCCAGCGGCTTTCGACCAAGGTGCTGATGTACAATGAAGAAGCCCATCCCGACGGGGCGCCGGTCGACAATCTCTGGGATTTGACCACCCAAGAGTGGACCGGACGGGTGATCATGGTCGATCCACTCCAGCGCGGCGATTATCTCGACCTGATGGTGGAGATCGTTCTGCGGTCCAATGAGATGGCCGCTGCCTATGAGGCCGAATTCGGCGTCCCGATCGAGCTCGATGCGGGCAATGAGAACGCCGGCATGCAGTTCATCGCCGATCTGTTTGCCAATGACGTGGTGCTGGTCTCCTCGACCGACGACGTCAACGCCGCCATCGGCTCGATCGGCCAGCCCAATCCGCCGATCGGCTTTACCTCGTACTCTGACCGCCGCGACAATGAGGACGAGGGCTGGGCGCTGCAGGTGGCCAATGAAGTCGAACCGTCCAACGGCATCATCTTCCCGGCTCTGCTGGCGCTTTCGGCCAACACCGAACATCCGGCGGCCGCGCGTCTGGCCATCGACTTCTTGTTGGGTGACGACAGCGAAACCGGCGGCGAGGGCTTTGCGCCGTTCTATGTGCCCGGCGACTATGCCACGCGCACCGATATCGTGAGCCACCCGGACGCCGTGCCCCTGGAAGACTTCATCGCCTGGCGCATCGATCCAACCGCGACGGCTGAAATCCGCCAGGAGATCGCCGACTTCATTCTGGTGCTGCAGTAAGCTTTTCTCCTCCCCCGGCGAATGATTTGCCGGGGGAGACCTCCTCATGAGACCGAAATAATGGCCACTTCTTCATCGATCGCCGGCCGGGGGCGGATTTCGCTACCGCAAGGCCTGGTCCTCAAGGTCTGCGTTCTTGCCGTTATCGGCGTTTTGATCGCCGGGCCGCTGCTGCGCATCCTGTTCGAAACGTTGATGCCCGGAACGGTTGCTGCATGGAGCGACGTGGTGATCAGCCCACTGTCGCGGAACCTGCTCTGGGTGCCGCTGGGCAATACGCTGATCCTGGGATTTGGCGTTGCCGCAGGATGCGTGTTGATCGGCGGATTTCTGGCCTGGCTGGTGGTGATGACCGATATTCCGTTCCGGCGGACGATCGGATTGATGGCCACCCTGCCCTTCATGATTCCGAGCTTTGCCACGGCGCTCGCCTGGGGCTCGCTGTTCAGGAACGGACGTGTTGGAGGCCAGACCGGCTTCCTCGAAGGCCTGGGCCTATCGGTACCCGATTGGCTGAGCTGGGGCATGATGCCCACGCTGATCGTGTTGATCGCGCATTATTATTCCCTGGCCTTCACGGTGATTGCCGCAGCGCTGGCCACGGTCAATTCCGATCTCGTGGAAGCCGCGCAGATGACCGGTGCCAAGCGCGGTCGAATCTTCATGGGCATCATCCTGCCCGTGACGCTGCCGGCCATCGTGTCGGGCGCCTCGCTCACCTTTGCGGGGGCGGTTTCCAATTTCGCGGCCCCTGCCCTTCTGGGCCTGCCGGTCAGAATGCAGACTATGGCGACGCGGCTGTTCGGGATGATCGAGATCGGCCAGACGGCCCGCGGCTATGTGATCGCCATTCTGCTGATCGTTGTTTCGGCCTTTTTCCTCTGGTTCGGCAACAAGGTGATTTCCGGCCGGCGCTCCTATGCAACGATCACCGGCAAGGGCGGGCGCGCCAAGCGGTTCACGCTGGGCGGCGCGAAATATCCGCTGTTTGCCATCGCCACGATCATCTGTCTTCTGACCACCGTGGTGCCGGTGATCATCCTCATCGCCTCCTCGTTGGCCCCGAGTTCATCGGCGCTGTTCTCCAACTGGACGCTGCATTACTGGATGGGCGTTTCCGACCCCTCGATCGCGCAGGGACAGGCCGGCGTGTTCCATAACCCCTTCATCGTTTCGGCGACGAGCACAACGCTGGGGCTCGGGATGGTGGTTGCGATCACCGGATCGGTGCTGGGACTGATGGTGGCCTTTACGCTGGCGCGCTATCGCATCGGGTTCCTTTCGGGGATGATCAACCAAATCTCGTTCCTGCCGCTGCTGGTTCCGGGCATCGCGTTCGGCGCGGCCTATATCGCGCTGTTCGGCGCACCGATCGGGCCGTTCCCGGCGCTTTACGGCACATTCGCGCTGCTGGTGATCGCTGGAACCGCCTATCTCGTGCCCTTTTCGGTGCAAACCGGCCGCGCCGTGATCCAGCAGGTTTCCGGCGATCTCGACGAGAGTGCGCGACTGACGGGTGCGGGGTTCTTCCGGCGCATGGCTGCAATCACCGTGCCGCTCGCCAGCCGTGGGCTGGCGGCCGGGGCCTTGATCATCTTCGTCAAGATCGTGCGCGACCTTTCGCTGGTGGTGCTGCTATTTACGCCCACGACACCGCTGCTCTCGGTGCTCGCCTATCGCTATGCATCCGAAGGGTTCACCCAGTTCGCCAACGCGATCACCGTCGTTATCCTCATCATCTCCATTGCCGTGACGCTACTGGCCAACCGGCTGCAGGCGAAATCGCAGCCCTGGCTCAAGAATTAGGCCCGCCATGATCTCCATTTCCAATCTCACCAAGAGTTTCGGCGATTTCGACGCCGTCAAATCGGTCAGCCTTTCGGTGCCCAAGGGCTCGTTCCTCGTTCTTGTCGGCCCGTCCGGCTGCGGAAAATCGACGATGCTACGCATGCTGGCGGGGCTGGAAACACCAACCGCAGGAACCATCACGTTTGAAGGCAACACGGTTTCGGACGGCAATAAAAACTGGACCATCGAGCCGGCACAGCGCGATACAGGACTGGTGTTTCAATCCTATGCCCTCTGGCCGCATATGACGGTGGCGGGGAATGTTGAATGGCCGCTCAAAGTCGCCAAAATAGCGGCGGCGGAGCGCAAGGCGCGAGTGGCCGAAGTGCTAACGTTGCTGGGCATCGAAAAGCTCGCCACCCGCTATCCCAACGAGATTTCGGGCGGACAGCAGCAGCGCGTGGCGATTGCCCGGATGATCGCGCCCAAGCCAGGAATATTGCTGTTCGACGAACCGCTCTCGAACCTCGATGCCAAGCTGCGCGTGGAGATGCGCACCGAATTGCTGCGGGTGCATCGGGCGACAGGGGCGACCTCGATCTATGTGACGCACGACCAGGTGGAAGCCATGACCATGGCGAGCCATGTGGCGGTGCTGAAAGATGGCGAGGTCGAACAATTCGGGACGCCCGAGGAGTTGGTGGCCAATCCGCAGACCGCGTTCGTCGCGACCTTCGTGGGCACGCCGCCGGCCAATCTGGTGCCGGTGCGACCGGTCGAAGGTGGGATCGAATTTGCCGGAACGGTGCTGCCCAAGGGGTTTGAACTTGAAGGGGCGGCGCAGGCTATGTACCGGCCCGAAACGCTTGGGGTTTCCCATACCCAGAGTCAGCGGACGCTGGCGCTCGATTTTGCCGAAGCAAGCCCGGTGGCCGGCCGGATCATGGTGACCGGCACGCGTGGCGACCTGCGGCTGACGGCGGTTGTGGATAAGGCGCCGAAATTTGCGCCCGGCGACACCGTTCATTTCCTGTTGCCGGAAAAACCCGCCGCGCTCTTTACCCCCGCCGGGGAGATCATGGCATGAAGCGTGTGATGATCGTGCGGCATGGGGAGTCTGAGTGGAACGCCGAGCGCCGCTTGCAGGGGCAAGCCGATATCGCGCTCTCCGCGAAAGGCCGCGCACAAGCAGAGGCACTAAAACCGGTAATTGCGGGGCTTTCGCCGGACCGGACGATCTGCTCGGACCTCGAGCGTGCTCACGATACGGCGGGACTTTTGGGCATTGCCGATGCCGAATGCCGCGCTGAGTTGCGCGAAATCCATGTCGGCGAATGGACCGGGCGGCCGATCGAGGCGCTCAGGGCTGACGATGCAGCTAGATATCAGGGGTGGCGTGCAGGGACGTATACGCCGCCGGGTGGAGAAAGCTGGAGCGATTTCGTGGCCCGAACGACAGCCTGTGTCACCCAGGCCCTGCAAACCAGCGAGAAGCTTCTGGTCGTCTGCCATGGCGGCGTAATCCGGGCGTTGCTTGAAAGCCTTATCGGCCTGCCGCCCAAGCGGATTATTCCCGTGGGACCGGCGAGCCTAACAATCCTCGCGGAGCGCCCGACCGGATCGGGCAATATGCGGCTCGAACTCTTCAACTATTCGCCGCTCGTACCGGTGCTGGACGCTCCCGATTGAACGGAGGATCCTCCATCCCTCCGCAGCAGAAGAAATCCATGCCACCGCCGGGCGCCATTTTGGCGCATGCATCCGCGAGCCTGTGTCGCCCGCGCAAAGCCTCCGCCTTACACTGGCTCTACGATCACGCCATGGAGGCATTTGGTGAAAAAGTTTCTTCTCGCATTGGCGCTGGCCGCCACGGCAACACCGGCGGCGGCGCAGCCCACCGACATTTTGAACGTCTCCTACGACATCGCCCGCGAGCTCTATGCGGCGATCAATGAAGCCTTCATTCCCCATTATGCCGAAGAGACCGGCACGACGCTCACCGTCAATCAGTCCCATGCCGGCTCGTCCACCCAGGCGCGCGCCATTCTCGAAGGGCTGCAGGCCGATCTTGTGACCTTCAACCAAGTCACCGACGTCAACGTGCTGGCCCAAAACGGGTTCGTTTCGGAGAACTGGCAGAGCGAATTTCCAAACAACGCCTCGCCCTACTATTCGCCCCCAGCCTTTCTGGTGCGGGCGGGCAATCCCAAAGGGATCGAGGATTGGGACGATCTGGTGCGTGAGGACGTCCAGGTGATTTTCCCCAATCCCAAGACCTCAGGCAATGGGCGCTATACCTATCTCGCGGCCCGAGCCTATGCCAATGGCGCGTTCGGGGGCGACGAGGCGCAGGTCACTGAGTTTCTCACCACGTTCTTTGCCAATGTGCCGGTGTTCGAGACCGGCGGGCGCGGGGCGACCACGGCCTTTGTCGAGCGGCGACTCGGCGATGTGCTGATCACCTTCGAGGCCGAAGCGCTGGCGATCGTCAACCAACTGGGCGCCGATCAGTTCGAGGTGGTGGTGCCCAGCGTGAGCATCCTCGCCGAGTTCCCCGTGGCCGTTGTTGACCGGGTGGCCGAGGCGCGCGGCTCGGCCGAGATCGCCCAGGCCTATATCGAATTTCTCTATTCGAGCGAGGGCCAGGAGATCCTGGCGCGCAACTTCAACCGCGTTCATGACGAGGGGGTGGCGGCCGAGTATGCCGACACGTTCCCCGAGTTGCGCCTGGTGACGATCGAACAGGAATACGGCGGCTGGGACCGGGCGTCGGAGGAGCATTTCGCCGAGGGCGGATTGCTCGATCAGGTTTTCCTCAACCAGTAAGAGCCGAGCAAACCAACGACCATGATGCGGCATGGGAGAGATCCCATGCTGCCATAAGCATCTGAGGACATTCTTGGCTCTCGCTGCGCGTCTTTATCGCAAATCCATTCTGCCCGGCTTCGGCCTGTCGCTGGGGATCGCGCTTACCTATGCGACGATCATCATCGCGCTGCCCATCGCTGCCATGGTGTTCAAATCGGCGAGCCTTGGGTTCGACGAGTTCGTGCGGATCACCACATCGCAGCGGGCGCTTGCGGCCTATTGGATCACCATTTCCTCGGCGGCGCTGGCAACGGCGGTCAATTCCGTCCTGGGGCTGCTGCTCGCCTGGGTAATCGTGCGGTATCGCTTTGCTGGAAGGCGGGCGCTCGATGCGCTGGTCGATCTGCCGTTCGCGCTGCCCACCGCCGTGGCCGGGCTAACGCTGGTGACGCTGTTTTCGCCCGACGGGTGGTATGGCTCGGTGCTCGAACCGATGGGGCTTTACGTCAACTACACCCAGGTAGGCATCGTGGTTGCGATGACCTTCACCTCCATTCCCTTCGTGGTGCGAGCGGTGCAGCCGGTGCTCGAACAGCTCGAGCCCGAATTCGAGGAGGCGGCAAGGAGCCTGGGGGCCACCGATTTCCAAGTGTTCACTCGCGTGGTGTGGCCGGCCATCCTGCCCGCGCTCCTCACTGGATGCGTACTCTCTTTCGCCCGCTCGCTCGGCGAGTTCGGGGCCGTGGTGTTCATCGCGGGCAACATTCCGGGGATGACCGAGATCGTCTCCCTGCTGATCGTCATCCGGCTCGACGAATACAACTATCCGGCCGCCGCAGCACTCGCCACCGTGCTGCTGGTGGTCTCCTTTATCACCATGCTCTCGACCAATCTGCTGCAGAGCTGGCAATTGCGTTACGCGGAGAAGAGCCGATGAGTGCCCGGCGCCGTTCCCCCGCCGAAACCGTGCTGATCGGGTTGGCGTTCCTCGTCGCCGCGCTGACGCTGGTTGCGCCGCTGGCGCTGATCTTTGCCTATGCGTTCCGGGAGGGCTGGGGCGCGTATCTGACCAACATCATCGAGCCCAACACGCTGCATGCGGTAGGATTGACGGTTCTGACGGCGTTGATCGTCGTGCCCATCAATATCGTCTTCGGTATTGCCGTGGCGTGGTTGGTGACGCGGCATCGCTTCGTGGGGCGGCAGCTCCTGGTGACCATCATCGAACTGCCGTTTTCGATCAGTCCGATCGTGGCTGGGGTGGCCTATCTGTTTCTCTATGGCGGGCAGGGATTGCTCGGCCCTTCGCTGCAAGCGGCGGGAATACCGATCATGTTCACGGTTTTTGCGATTTTCCTTGTAAGCCTGTTCGTCACAGCGCCGTTTGTGGCGCGCGAACTGATCCCGCTGATGGCACAGCAAGGAACCGAGGACGAGGAAGCCGCGCTTTCGCTCGGCGCCAGCGGGTTTCAGATGTTCAGGCTGGTGACGCTTCCCAATATCGGTTGGGCGCTGCTCTATGGAGCGATCCTCACCAATGCGCGGGTGATGGGAGAGTTCGGCGGCGTTTCGGTCGTATCGGGCGCGATCCGGGGGCAGACTAACACGCTGCCCCTGCAGATCTCCCAACTGTTCAATGATTTCAACGTCACCGGCGCCTTTGCCGCCGCAACGCTATTGGCGCTGCTCGCCGTGGTGACGATCGTGCTCAAATCGCTGCTGGAATGGCGGAACGGCGCACATTAAGCATCTCATCTTGCGCGCGTTTCGGCGTTAGACGCCGTCCTCGTCAGCCGGGAACACGCTCCAGCGTCGGGGCTTAAAGGCGATCCGCGATTTGGCGACCGCGGGGTGATCGACGGGGATTTCGATCTCGACCTTTTCGCTGACGCCCCTAACTTCGAGTTCGACCTGGCGCACGCCGGCGGTGCGGCGGCTGGTTGCAACTGTGCCCACGATGGCCGTTTCTCCGCCTTCGACCACTTCGACGTCGTGCGGACGGAAAAAGAGCTGGCCGTCCCCGTCGGCAACGCCCTTGGCCTCGAGATCGAGCGGGTGGCCGGCGAAATAGAGCTGGCCGCGTTCGATGCTGACCGGCAGGCGCGAGGATTGGCCGATGAAGGAATAGACGGTCGGCGAATTTGGGGTGTCGTAGATCTCGTCGGGCACGCCCACCTGTTCGATCCGGCCCTGGCTCATGACGACGACGCGATCAGCGAGTTCGAGCGCTTCCTCCTGGTCGTGGGTCACGAAAACGGTGGTGTGGCCGGTGGAATCGTGGACCTCGCGCAGCCAGCGGCGCAATTCCTTGCGCACCTGCGCATCCAAAGCACCGAAGGGCTCATCGAGCAGCAGCACCTTGGGTTCGATAGCCAGAGCGCGGGCCAGCGCCACGCGCTGGCGCTGGCCGCCCGAGAGCTGGTTGGGATAACGCTTTTCGAACCCCTTGAGCTGGACGAAATCCAAAAGCTCGCGCGAGCGGGCTTCGATCTCCTTTTTGGGGCGCTTGTCCTTGCCGGTGCGCACTTTTAAGCCAAACCCGACATTTTCGAGCACCGTCATGTGCCGAAAAAGCGCATAGTGCTGGAAGACGAAGCCGACATTGCGCTCCTGCACGCTTTTTTTGGAGGCGTCCTCCTCGCCGAAATAAATGGCGCCCTCGGTGGGGAAATCGAGTCCTGCGATCAGGCGCAGGAGGGTGGTCTTGCCCGAGCCGGACGGGCCGAGCAGCGCGATCAGCTCACCCGAGCGGATATCGAGGGAAACGTCATGGAGCGCAGGGAATTTGTCGAACTCCTTGCGCACGTTTTTGACTTTGACTTCCATGAATACCTTTTCCGATCCGTCGCGGTCGCCCGTCGGCGTGGTCGCGACCTTATACGCTTGGGCGGGGCCTTGAGAACCGGGGCGACCAGCGCCGGCATGCTAAAAGCTCCCGCCTCTGCGGAATTATATTCGCCGGCCAGGTGCCGGCACAAAGCGGCATCAGGCGCAAATCGGGTCGGCACAATGGGAGGAGAGAAGCACTAATGCATTAGTGTTGAAGTTGTACGCGGGATGCGCTAAACGGGACGAAAGGCCGATGCGCGAGAGGCGCTGCCGAGGAGGAGTCCATGAGCGAAAACGAAACCAAAAACTCCCGCCGGAGCGATCGCTGGTTCGTGCCCGACGATCTGCGTTCGATGGGGCATCGCTCGCGCATGCTGCAGATGGGCTATGACGAGGCTGATTTTCTCGGCAAGCCGATCATCGGCATTGTCAACACCTGGTCCGACACCAATCCGTGCCACGCCCACTTCAAGGAACGGGTCGAAGACGTCAAACGCGGCATATTGCAGGCCGGTGGCTTTCCGGTGGAGCTGCCGGGGCTCTCGCTCTCGGAAAGCCAACTCAAGCCAACCTCCATGCTCTATCGCAATATGTTGGCGATGGAGACTGAGGAGATGCTGCGCGCCCACCCCATAGACGGCGCCGTGCTGATGGGGGGCTGCGACAAGACCACACCGGGACTGGTGCTGGGGGCGGTGAGCGCAGGCTATCCCATGATCTTCCTGCCTGCCGGCCCGATGCTGCGCGGCAATTATCGTGGGCAGCCGTTGGGGTCGGGTTCGGATTCCTGGAAATATTGGGACGAACGGCGGGCTGGCGTGATCGGGGAAGCCGAATGGAAGGAAGTGGAACAGGGCATCGCCCGCTCCTACGGCCATTGCATGACCTTCGGCACGGCGAGCACTATGACCGCGATCGCTGAGGCGCTGGGGCTGACCCTGCCCGGCGCGAGCTCGATTCCGGCCGCCGACACCAACCACAACCGCATGTCGACGCAAACCGGGCGGCGCATCGTTGAGATGGTGGCCGAGGGGCTGACGCCCGACAGGATCCTTACCCGCGATGCCGTGGACAACGCGGTGATCGTCGCAATGGCGACGGGGTGCTCGACCAATGCGGTGGTTCATCTGCTTGCCATGGCACGACGGGCCGGCGTCGACCTCACGCTCGACGATCTCGACGCCGCCAGCCGGGTGACCCCTGTGCTGGCCAATATTCGGCCTTCGGGCAAGACATACCTCATGGAAGATTTCTACTTCGCCGGCGGATTGCGGGCGCTGATGGGGCAGCTCAGGGACCGGCTCAATCTCGATGCGCTGACCGTTTCCGGGCTTACGCTGGGGGAAACGCTCGAAGGCGCGGAGATCCACAACACCGACGTTATCCGGCCGCTCGACAACCCGATCTACCACGAGGGCTCGCTGGCTGTGCTGCGGGGCAATCTGGCGCCCGATGGGTGCGTGATCAAACCTTCGGCATGCGAGGCCCGGTTCCTGGTCCATGAGGGGCCGGCGCTGGTTTTCGATTCCTACCCCGAGATGAAAGCGGCGGTGGACGACGAAGACCTCGACGTCACCGCAGACCACATCCTGGTTCTGCGCAATGCCGGGCCACAAGGTGGGCCGGGGATGCCTGAATGGGGCATGCTGCCCATTCCGCGCAAGTTGCTGCGCCAAGGGGTGCGCGACATGTTGCGCATTTCGGATTCGCGCATGAGCGGGACGAGTTATGGCGCCTGCATCCTGCATGTGGCGCCCGAATCCCATATCGGCGGACCGCTGGCGCTGGTCAAAACCGGTGACACCATCAGGGTGGATGTCCCCAACCGGCGCATCGATATGCTGGTTTCCGAAGACGAACTCGCCGCACGCCGGAGCGCCTGGGTGGCGCCCAAGCCGCGTTACGAGCGCGGCTATGGCTGGATGTACGTCAATCACGTGACGCAGGCCGACAAGGGTTGCGATTTCGATTTTCTCGAAACCCGTTTCGGTGGCGCCGTCGCCGAGCCCGATATTTTCTAGGCCTTGGGAGGACCTACCAATGACCCAACCCACTTTCCGCCCCGAGACGCGCGACAAGCTCAAGCATGTGAGCACCGCTACGCTTGCGACGCTTTTGTTCAAGCGCGGCCTGCGCAACCAGTTCATCCAGGACGTGCATCCACTGGGTCGCAAGGCCGAGAACATGGTGGGACCGGCCTTTACGCTGCGCTACATCCCGGCGCGCGAAGACCTCAACGAATTGACGGTCTTTCGCGACCCCGACCATCCGCAGCGCAAGGCGGTCGAAATGGCGCCCGAAGGCGCGGTCATGGTGTTCGACAGCCGCAAGGATGCCCGCGCCGCTTCGGCGGGCTCGATCCTGGTCACACGGCTGATGATGCGGGGCGTCGTGGGGATCGTCACCGACGGGGGGTTCCGCGACAGCCCCGAGATCGCCGAGATGGATATCCACGCCTACCACAACCGGCCTTCGGCGCCCACCAACCTGACCCTGCACCAGGCGCTCGACATCAACGCGCCGATCGGATGCGGGGATGTTGCCGTGTGGCCGGGGGACATTATGGTGGGCGATGGCGAAGGCGTGATCGTCATTCCGCGCGCCATCGTGGACGAGGTGGCCGATGAAGCGGCAGAGATGACGGTGTTCGAGGATTTCGTGCTCGAAAAGGTGCGTGACGGGGCAACGATCATCGGGCTTTATCCGCCGACGCGAGAAGAAAACCAAAAGGCCTTTGCCGACTGGCGCAAGCAAAACGGCCGCTGAGCCGAACCGGAGGGGACGAGATGACCGACAAACCGCATATCCTTAAGGCCGCCAAGCTCTCGGAGAAAACGCTGGGCGAGCTGGCGGACCGGTTCATCGTCCACGCCCTTCCCCAAGACGCCGGAGAGGCATTAAGGCTTTTCGAAACTGTGGGACCGCAGATCCGCGGGCTGGCGGTGCGCAAGACGATCATAGACAAGGCAATGATCGACCGGCTGCCGGCCCTCGAGATCATCTCCAGCTACAGCGCGGGAACCGAGAATATCGATACCGCCTATGCGCGGGACAAGGGCATTGCGATCAGCAACACCTCGCACATTCTGGCGCTGGAGGTTGCCAATCTAGCCTTGGCGCAAATCCTGGCACTGACCCGCGAGATGATCAATGCCGACCGTTTCGTGCGGGAAGGCAAGTGGCCTACGGATGTCTTCCCCCTCGCCCGCTCCCTCAAGGGGATGCGGGTGGGGATTGTCGGCTTCGGTCATATCGGCAGCGAGATCGCCAAACGGCTGGAGGTGGTGGGGGCGAAGCCCTCGTACACCGGCCCCAACCGCAAGCCCACGGAGTTGCCGTTCTATGAAACGCCGCTGGAACTGGCCCGCGCCAACCAGATGCTGGTGATCACCTGTCCGCTGACCCCGCAGACGCGGGGGATGATCGGCGCCGAAGTGCTCGGTGCGCTGGGCCCCGATGGGTATCTAGTCAATATCGCGCGCGGACCGATCGTGGACGAACAGGCGCTGATCGCGCTTCTGGCGCGGGACGGGCTGGCCGGGGCGGCGCTCGACGTGTTCGAGGATGAGCCCAACGTGCCCCAAGCGCTGATCGATGACCGCAGGGTGGTGCTGTCCCCCCATATCGGTTCGGGAACCGTCGAGACACGGCAGTTCATGGGCGATGCCATGGTGGATGCGCTCGTTGGAAAGCTGGGCGGCGAACCTTTCGCGCGCCCGAATTAGATCGTATCGGGCGGGATGGCGCGGCGGGCGCGGCGACCTTCCCAGAAGGCGCTGTAGACGACGCCGGCAAAGATCAGTGCGCCGCCGGCGAGAACCGTCAGCTCTATACTCTCGGCAAAGAGGAAATACCCTAGAATCGCAACGATTGGCAGGCGGATGAAATCGACCGAGATAACCATCGAGGCGTCCGCCAATTTTAACGCGCGGGCGATGGAAAGCTGCGCGATCAACCCGCCAACGCCCTGAAGCGCCATCAGCCCCAATGCGGTCGGGCTGGGCCAGACCCAGACAGGAATGGCGATCAGCAGCGCGATGGGCACGGTCACCACGAGGTTGAACCAAACGATCCGCAGCGGCTCCTCTCGGCCCGAACTCACCTTCATCAGCAACGCGACACCGGCGAGCCCGATGGCCGAGCCGAGCGCGAGCATGACGCCGGAGCCGAATTCGATACCCGGCGGCTGGAGGATGATCAACATGCCCACGAGCCCGGCGAAAATCGCAAGAATGCGGTGAAAACCCACCCCTTCGCGCAGGAACAGCATCGATCCCAGCGTCACGAACAGGGGCATGGTGAAAGCCAAGGCGGTGACCAGTGCGATGGGCAGCATGGTAATGGCCATGAAATAGGCGACCAGCGCCAATAGCTTGATAATGGCGCGCAGCGAATGGAGTGGCCAAAGACCGTTGGCGTCGAAACTGCGCTGCGCCGGTTTCAAAATGAAGAACAGGGCAAGGAGCGAAAAGAAGTTACGAAAAAACGCGATCTCTAGCGCATGAACCTCGCCGGAGACGAACCGCACGAACACCGTGTCGAGCGCCGCCATGATGACGTTAAAGCCCATCAGAACGAAGGCCAGGATGACAGGCGGCATGGGAGGAGCTTTCATTGGGCGGATCGAGCGCCGGCCTGTCACGCCGGCGCCGCCGATGGATCAGGCCGCCGTGGCGTTTTCCCATTTGGGCCTGGGCGCGGCTTCGATCAGCTTGCGGGTATAGGGATCGGCCGGATTCTGGAACAGGGCCTCGGTGCGGTTCTGTTCGACCACCTTGCCCGACTTCATCACCAGGATGCGGTCGGCGAAATTGCGCACGATGGGCAGATCGTGAGTGATGAAGATGTAGGAAAGCCCCAGCCGGTCGCGCAGATCGCCCAGAAGGTCGATGATCTGCATCTGGATCGAAACGTCCAACGCCGAGACGGCCTCATCGCAAACGAGCAGTTCGGGATCGCAGGCGAGCGCCCGGGCGATGGCGATGCGCTGGCGCTGGCCGCCCGAGAACTGATGCGGATAGCGTTTGGCGTGATCGGCATTGAGCCCGACGAGCGCGAGGAGCTCGGCCACCCTGTCACGCCACTGGACGCGCGCCAGGATATCCTTGTGGATGCGCCAGGATTCGGAGACGATCGAGAATACGTCCATGCGCGGGTTCATTGAGCTGTAGGGGTCCTGGAACACCATCTGCACGCGGCGCCGGAAGGCCAGGAGCTGCTGGCGATCCATCTTGAGGACATCGTCGCCATGGAACAGGGCGGCACCACTGGTCGCATCGGTCAGGCGCAGCAGGATGCGGGCGATGGTGGACTTGCCCGATCCGGACTCCCCCACGATACCCAGCGTTTCGCCGCGCTTTAACGTGAAGGAAACATCATCGACGGCGTTGAGCACGCGCGGGGCGCCGAACAGGCCCGGTGAAAGCTGATAGCTCTTGCACAAATGCTCGACGGCAAGGATCGGCTCGGTCCCCGCCGCGCGCTCGGGGGCTTCGATATGAGCCGGCAAGGCGCCCATCAATTGGCGGGTATAGGCGTGCTCGGGGTGGTCGAACACTTTCCGCGCGTCGCCTTCTTCTACGATGCGGCCGTTTTTCATGACGACGATGCGATCGGCCATGTTGGCGGCGACCTCGAGGTCGTGGGTGATCATGATGATCCCCAGCCCCTCCTCGCGCTGGAGATCCTTGAGAAGATCAAGAATCTGCGCTTGGACGGAGACGTCGAGCGCCGTTGTCGGCTCGTCGGCGATCAGCAGTTCAGGGCCGAGCGCGATCGCCATGCCGATCATGATGCGCTGGCGCTGGCCGCCCGAGAACTGGTGCGGGTACCAGTCGATACGCGTTTCGGGCTCGGGGATGCCGACGCGGCGCAGGATGTCGATGCTGCGCTGCCGCGCTTCGGCGCTGCCCGCCTTCTTATGGGCGGTATAGACCTCGGCCATCTGCCAGCCGATGGTATAAACCGGATTGAGGTGGGAAAGCGGATCCTGGAAGATCATGGCGATCTTGCAGCCATTGATCGACCGGCGGGCCCCTTCGGAGAGGTGGGTGATGTCCCTGCCCCTATACTGGACGGTGCCGGAGACGATCTCGCCCGGCGGGGTATCGATCAGCCCCATGATGGCGCTGGCGCTCACCGATTTTCCCGAGCCGCTTTCGCCCAGGATGACCAGCGTTTCTCCGGCTTCGACCGAAAAGCTCACCTCTTCGGTGGCGCGGAACGCACCGGTCGCGGAGTGGAAATCAACAGTGAGGTTGTCGACCGAGAGCAAGGACGTGGCTGAATTGCTCATTTGCGCTTCCCCCGTTTTGCCAGTTCGAGCCGCCAGCGCTGATGCGGATCGGCATAGGTCCGCCACCAACTCGAGAGAATGTTGAGCGAAAGGGTGGTGAGAAGGATAGCCAGACCCGGCCAGAAGGCGACCCACCAGGCGGTAGCGAGATAGCCGCGGCCGGTGGCGACCATCGAACCCCAGGTGAAGGCGGGCGCCTGAATGCCGAGCCCGAGAAAGCTCAGCGAGGATTCGGCGAGAACGACAGTGGCAAAGTCGATGGCGCCGATGGTGAGGATGGTAGGCACCACCATCGGCGCGATGTGACGGAAGACCAGCCGCAGATGGCTGGCGCCGAGCGCCGTCGCGGCGCTGACGAACATGCGCTCGCGCACTTCGAGCACTTCGGCGCGCGTGGTGCGCAGATAGATCGGCACACGGGTGATGGCGAGCACAAGGACGAGATTGGGGATGGATGGCCCCAGCGCGAACAGCACGATGAGCGCCAGAAGGAGCGAGGGAAAGCTCATCACGATGTCGGTGGCGCGCATGATCAGATTGCCCAGCCAGCCGCGGGAATAGCCGGCGATGAGGCCGAGCGTGCCGCCGATGAGCAGAGAGCAAAGCACTGCGAACGCCGCGATGCCGAGGGTATTGCGCGCGCCAACCGCCAGACGGGCAAGAAGGCTGCGGCCAAGCGTGTCGGCGCCCAGCACATAGGCAAAGCCCTGTTCGAGCGAAAACGGCGCCATATTGCGCGCCCGGAAATTGGGCGATTCGGCGAGATCGCCGATGAGCATGGGGGCAATGATGGCGCAGAGCGCGACGAGGATCAGAAAGATCGTCGCCGTTCCGGCCAGGGGGTCGCGGAACAGGAGCTTGGCCGGCAGGGGAATGCGGCTCGTGCGCCCTTTGGCGCTTTGGGTTTCCATGGACAGAACACTCATGCTGCTTGATGCCGGATGCGCGGATCGAGCGCTGCGTAGATGAGGTCGATCACGATGTTGAGGACGAAGATCGCAACCGCCGTCACCAGCACTGTGGACTGGATGAGGGCGAAATCGCGACGCAGGATGGCGTCGATCATCAGCTTGCCGATGCCCGGCCAGCCGAAAATGGTTTCGATGACCACCGCGCCGTTGACGAGCGTGGCGGTGAGGTCGCCAGCGACGGTCACGACCGGCAGCATGGCGTTGCGCAGGGCATGGACGAAAAGGATTTTCCGCCCCGAAACACCCTTGGCGCGCGCCGTCTTGACATAGGGCGAAGTTAGAACGCCGAGCATCGAACCGCGCACCACCTGGGTCAAAAGCCCGAAGGGCCGGAGCATCAGCACTGCGATCGGCATGATCCAGTGGAGCGGCGTGCCGGTGCCCGAGGTGGGCAGCAGGCCCAGGGAGACCGAGAAGACCAGAATTGCGACGATCGCCACCCAGAAATCGGGTGCGCTGGCGCCCGCCAGCGAAACCGTCGTCGCGACGCGATCGAAAAAGCCGTTGGGCCGCGCGGCGGCGAGCGCGCCCACCACCAACGCCAGGGCGATGGCGAGGCTCATGGCGATGGCCGCCAGCTTGAGCGTTTCGGGAAAGGCTTCGAGCGTCACTTCCATGGCCGGCCGGTTGCGGCTCAGCGCGGTGCCGAAATCGAGCTGCACGAGATCGACGAGATAACGCCCGAACTGGACATAGAGCGGATCGTTGAAGCCGTTGAGCTCGTTGAAGGCCTGGCGCTGCGCCTCGGTCGAATCGAGCGGCAAGTAGAGATAGGCGGGATCACCCGTGAGCCGGGAGAGAAAAAACACAAGCACCAGCAGGCCGGCGACTGCGATAAGGCTCTGGATCGACCGTCTGAAGACGTATGCGAACATAAAACTCCTCCTTGGCCGCTCGGCCGCCCCCGCCGCCGATGGCGGGGCGGACGCTTGCAGCGTCCGCCCGCTCCGAAATTATTGTGCGAAGCTGATCTCGGAAAGACGGACCTCGCTGTTGGTCTTGAGATCGGGCTGGTACTCGATGCGCTCCCCGACGCGGACATAGCCGATCATGTGATACATCGGGACATCGGCGATGATCTCGTCATGGACCATGGCGAAGGCCTGGGCGAAGAGATCGCAACGCTCCTGCCCGCTCGAGGTCATGGCGTCGAGGATCAGCGCGTCGAGCTCCTCATTCTCGACAGTCGAATACTGGCCTTCGCTCGTATACATGACCGGCACCGTGAACCCTGCGTCGCCCGTGCTGTTGTCGTGTTGCTGCTGAAAGATGGTCGGGTTGCGGCCTTCGGGAAAGGGCTTGTCGAGATAGCGCACCCAATCGGCGGCTTCGAGTTGCTGCACGGTGATGTTGAGGCCCAGATCAGCCCACATGGCTTGCATGGCCTCTACGGATTCGGCTGCGTTGGGGAAGAAGCCGTTGCGAGCGATAATCGTCAATTCGGTATCGACAGGCACGCCATCGGCGCGTGCTTCCTCGATCAACTGGCGGGCGCGTTCGGGATCGAACTGCCAGGGCTGGATGGCGTCATTGAAGCCGCAATTGCCCGGGGGCACCATCTGGTTGGCACGGAGCACGTCGGGCCCGAACAGCGCTTCGCCCATGCCTTCCCAGTCGATGGCGATGTTGAGCGCCTCGCGAACGCGGACGTCGTCAAGCGGGGGCATTTGCATGTCGAGGCGCATGCGGGTGGTTTCGGAGTTGAGATAGGCGAAATCGGTTTCCGGGTTGGTCGCGTCCTGAACGGCGATAGCCGGGGTAAGATCGGCCTCGCCGGTCTGGACCATGGCGGCCCGGATCGCCGATTCCGAACGCCATACGAAAGTCGCTTCGGTGACGGCCGGCGCCTCGCCCCAATAATCCTCGTTGCGGGTGAGCAGGATGTGCTCGTTATCGGCCTCGGCAAGCACATAGGGACCGGTGCCGACCGGCTCATTGACTTCGGCATCGAAGGGCATATTGGGCGAGACGATCTGCACTGTGCCCATCAGCGTAGGCATGATGGGGATAGCGATGTCGGAAACGATCTCGACGGTATATTCGTCCACAGCCGACGGAGTCAGCGTCACGTCACCGAACTTGGAGCGGCTGTCGCAGGTGAGGGCCGGATTCATCAGGCGGTTAATGGAATTGACCACGGCTTCGGCATTGAGCGGAGCGCCGTCCTGGAAGGTAACGTCCTCACGCAGGGCAAAGCGCCAGGTGAGATCGTCGACCTGCTCCCATTCGGTCGCCAGGTGTGGCTCCACCTCACCGGTTTCGACATTGATGTCGGTCAGCGTCTCGGTGATGTTCATGTTGATGACGCGCCCGATATCGGCGCGGATCGAGCGGCACGGCTCGAGATTGGCGGGCTGTTCAGGCAGAACGACAGTCACCTCCTGAGCCATCCCCACACCCGACATCAAGCCCACCACCAGTGTGCCCGCTACACTTGAAAACAGTTTCGTCCTGATCGTCATGGTTCCTCCTCCTCGATCATGGTCCTTTTGGAGTTGCCTCAAGGGGAGGCGCAGCCGGACCCCGCCACACCTCTACCGAACCTTCCTATGCCATCGGCATCACCGGCAATCGCACTAGAGCACTAATGCATTAGTCAGTCAATGTCTCTCTGCGGCAGACCGGATGTCTGAGCTTCTCGGCGCTACTTGGCGCAGGTTCGCATCCGCCCTAAGCCGCTTCGGCGCGCCGGCGGGCCGCGGCTTCAGCCGCCATCAGCGCTGCGACCTGCGGGCGGATCAGCACCTTTTGATCCTCGTCGAGATTGGAGACCAACGGCATCAGCGGGCCGCAATCGGCAATCCCCGAGAGGGTTATCCCATCGTGCAGCACCGAGGTACCGCCCAGCCCGGCCCGGGTCTTCTCGAAATCAAGGAATGGGGCACTCAGTTTCCGCGCCAGATCCATCTCGCCGGCGCGATAAAGCGAAAGCAGCTCGTTGGCGGCAGCCGGAGCGATACAAACCGCGCCGGAGGTAAAAGTCGCCATCCGACGCGCGCCGATATGGTCGTGAATCGGCGTCTCGCCCATGCCGGATGCGATGCGGTCGACGCCAACGGCCTCGATCAGCGCGTCGAGATAGGAATCGTCGCTCGGCTCATCACGCTCGACTGCATATTTGACGAAGTCGACCGCCCCCTCTTCGACCAGGTGCGCCAGCGCTTCGGGATCGATATAGCGGTCGCGCTTGATGTAGAGCACGATGCCGAAGCCGAGGCGGTCGGCAAGGCGACGAGCCCCCTCGGCAACGCCGCCCGGGTCGGACGGAAAGGCCATGGGCAACAGCAGCACATTGCGCACGCCTGCCTTGCGGATATCGCCGGCCTGATCCATCGCCTTGCCGAAATCGGGACCGACGGAAAAAAGGATGCGCAGGGATGGTGGGCAATTGGCAAACAGCACCGCGAGCGCCTCGCGGAAGCTTTCAGCTCCGAAGTGATAGAGATTGGCGTTGCCGCCATAAAGCACTGATGTAATGCCGCCCTCGGCAATGTGACGCATCAGGTCGCGGTTTGCAGTTTCGGCAACCGCGCCCTCGGAGGTCAGGGCAATAGGTGGAACGGCGACCACCGAACGGGTGTAGTCCGAAGGCGTCAACGGGGGCTGGCTCACTATCTGTCCTCCTGCATTAGTGCGCCAGTCGTAGCGACAAGCATCTAGCCTGTCAATAATGTTTACAGCATCAGGGCGCGATCGTCTTGTCGAGCATGCGGCGGCGCGCCTGAACAATGTGATATTCCATAGCGATACGCGCCGCTACAGCATCCCGCCCGCGAATAGCGTCCACAATATTTGAATGTTCCTGGGCCACCAGCATGCCCCGTTGCGGTGAGCGCGAACTTGTTAACTTAAGTGACACCGTCATGAAATCGCTCAACCGCACCTCCGGCCCTTCGAGGCTTTCGACGAAAAACTCGTTGCCGGCCGCTTCAGCAATGGCGATGTGGACCTCGCGATCGGACTGCCAGAGGAATTCGCCCTTTTCGATTTCGGCGAGGAATTTGTTGTGTGCCTCCATGATGCGCGAGAGCTGGGCCGCGCTGCGACGCTCGGCAGCCAGGGCGGCCGCGGCACCTTCGACGACGAGCCGAAATTCCTGGTAGCGCTGATAGCGGGCGATCTGCGCCATATCGGCGGCGGCCGAGAGGTCTTCCGGCGGGCTGGAAAGCACATAGCTGCCGCTTCCCTTGCGCGATTCGATCAGCCCATCGCGCTGGAGTCGCGATAGCGCATCACGAACGACGGGCCGGGAAACGCCATAACGTTCACCCAAGAGTTTTTCGGACGGCAGCTTGCTGCCCGTAGGGAAAGCTCCGCTGGCGATGCTCGAGAGAATCCGCCCGTAAACCTGGTCGGCAAAGGTCGAAGGACGCTCGGCTTGCTGCTCGGTTTCGACTTTGATCATCTGTCCCTCACGCGGTTCTTGGGCACTGCGGCTGGCCATGCCGCCGCTTAAGTAGTAATGCATTAGCATCAAGATTCACGTCCGACGGCGTCATGTCCACACTTACTTCGAAAAGCCGCATCGCTCTGGACCGGACCCGCCAGGTCGCGCCCCAGATCGTCGAATATCTCCGCGAGCGAATCCTGGCGCTCGAGTTGATCCCCGGCTCGACCATATCGCGCACCGCGCTGCAGCAGCAGTTCGGGCTGAGCCAAACCCCGGTGCGCGATGCGCTGCTCAAGCTCGAGGAAGAGGGGCTGGTCACCGTCTATCCGCAATATGCGACGCTGGTTTCGCGCATCAATATCGACATGGCCCGGCAGGCCCATTTCATGCGTCGGGCCGTCGAGTCCGACGCGGTTCGCGTTCTTGCCGAAACCGGCAACAAGGCGGCGGTGGCCGATATGACAGCCGCCAATGCCCAAGTGCGTGAGCGCGCCCAGCGCAAGGATCATGCAGCATTTCTGATCGCCGACCGGGAGTTCCACCACACCATTTTCCGGCACGCCGATATCCTCGAACTCTGGCCGATCCTGCGCCGCCACAGCGGGCACCTCGACCGGCTGCGCATGCTCAACCTGCCCAATATCGGTATGGAACGGGTGGTCGATCTGCACGATAAGATCATCCAGGGCATTGCTGCAGAGGATCCGGCGGCCGCTGTCGAAGCAATGCGCGAGCATCTCTCCAAGACCCTCTCGATGCTCGATTGGGTCGGCAGCCAGTACCCCGATTATCTCGAACTCTGAGAGCGCGCGGTATTGGCGGTCCGCTGGAGCCGATTGCGGTTGCAAATGAATCTCCCCTTTCGTACCAAGGGAGGAGATCAAAATGGAGGAGGTCGCGCAGCGACAGGCCAGGGCGTGGAGGATCGCCTCTTGGCCGGACGATCTGCGTTCGACACAGAATTTAGTATGCGTGCACTGTTTGCAGCTTCCCCTCGCTACACTGCTGCCCATAACCGCTCTCGGCCGGTAAGCTTTTCGGCACTGATCCTGGGACTCGTCCTGATGGCGGCTCCACATGCAGCGCCGGCGCAGCAACTAGAAGGTCCGGTCCATATCGGGGTCATCCGGCCTCCGATCGAAGATGCCGATCCGTTGATGGCGCCGGTGGCCCGGTCCGCGGAACAGGGCGCGATCATGGCCGAAGAGGAATTTGCCTTTAACGCCGATATGTTCGGGTTCGATTTCGCGGTCGTGCAAGCAGAGGCGCAAGGCGCCGATGTCGTCGCGGCGGCCGAGGAGCTTCTCGATTCCAGAGATGTCTACGCATTCGCGGGCGGGTTCGACGGGCAAGAGGCCCGGTTGCTCAGCGAACTTGCCGACGAACGGAGCATTCCCTTCATCAATCTTCTGGCTGCCGACGATGCGCTGCGCAACCAGATGTGCAGCGCTTCGACCTTCCATATGTCGCCCAGCGCCGCGATGTATCTCGATGCGCTGGCCGGTTGGTATGTGCGCGCCGGATTCCGCAACTGGTTCACCGTGGTTGGTGATACCGAGCAAGCCCAAGCGCAGCATGAGCGTTTGCTGTGGGGGCTGAACGAGCGTCATTTCGGAGCGCGCGAGGCAGGTTCGGCGACGATGACCGCCGGTGGCACGCTGGGGGCCGATACCGTCGCTGCAATCGAAAGCGCCGGCGCCGATCTGGTCGTACTTCTGGTGCCGCCTCAGGATCAGTTGAGTGCACTGGCCACGCTGGAAGAAGCCGGGCTGGAGCTGATGGTGACCGGGTTTCCCGATCCGGCAGCGCAAACGCGTGAATTTTTCATCCAATCAAGCCGGGCCGCGCCTGTACTGGGCTCGGGTATGAGGGCCACGGCCTGGGAGCCCACGCTCGACGCCTATGGCGCGCGCGAACTCAACGCGCGTTACATGCAGCGTTGGGGTGAACCCATGGAGCAGGCCGCCTGGGCCACATACCAGGCGGTCAAAGCCTTTTTCGAGGCCGCGACATTTACCGGCTCGACCGAGCCCGAAAGCGTCTTTGCCCATCTTAGCGCGCCCAATTCGGTGTTCGACGTCTGGAAGGGAATCGGCACGTCCTTCCGCCCCTGGGATCACCAGATGCGCCAGCCGCTCTATCTCGTCGACATCGATCCCGAAGCGAGCGAGCCGCGCCTTGTGGGGCAATTGGTGGGGGAATTGCCCGCCATCTACATGCCCGGCACCGATCCCGTGGAGCGGCTGGACCAATTGGGCGACCTGGAAGCACAAAGCAGCTGCCAGTTTTAAGTTTACGGCTAGGAGGAGGACCACAATGGATTCGATAACGCGCAGATTGCGCACCATTGCCCTTATGGGCATTGCAGGCATGATGCTGCCGACCGTAAGCGTTGCGCAGGAGGAAACCTACAGGGTTTACGTCGCGAACGAATTCAGCGCCGATATATCGGTGATCGACTCCGCGACCCAGGAAGTGATCGATACCATCGTCATCTCCGACCGGGCCGGCGAAGTGCGCCCGCGCGGCATGGCGGTGAGCCCAGATGGCTCGACCATCTACATTTCGGTGAGCGATTTCTATCCCGAGCGGCAGACGCCAGAGGATTCGATCACCATCGTCGATGTCGAGAGCAACGAGATCGTCAACGAGATCGATGCAGGCGGCAATCCCGAGCGCCTTGCCGTCAGCCCCGACGGTTCGCAGATATGGGCTTCCCTTGAAGCCTTGGCGTTGGGCGCCGGCTATGATGCGCAGACGGGGGAGCAGCTCGGCGAATTCCGTGTCGGAATCGAGGCCGAGGGTGTCGCCGTCAGCCCCGATGGCCGCTGGGCCTATGTGACGGCGGAAGCCACCCACACGGTGACCATCATCGATATCGAGGCGATGGAAGCGGTCAAGCACGTCATGGTGGGTAACCGGCCGCGCGTCGTCGAATTTTCGACCGATGGGACCAAAGCCTATGTGACTGCGGAAATCGGCGGAACGATCTCGGTGATCGACACCGAGCAGCAGGTGGTGACCGATACGATCGATCTGGGGCTCGATTCCCGGCCCGTGGAAATCGCGGTGTCGCCCGACGGCAGCCGGCTCTATGTCGCCGGCGGCGGCACGAGCTCGGTCTATGTGATCGATACGGCGACCAATGAGGTGATCGAAACCATCAGCGAGCAGATGGGACGGCGGCCCTGGGGCATCGCCATCACTCCCGATGGCAGCCGCGTGTTCACGGCGAACGGGCTTTCCGACAGCGTCTCGGTGATCGATACCGAGAGCCTGACGGTGATCAACAACATAGCGGTGGGCCGTGGCGCTCACTCGGTTGAAATCGGATTGGTGCCGTCCAATGACTAAGCGCTTTCCTCTTTCCATCAGTGCAATCGCACTTTCGCTTGCCCTCGCGCCTGCCACCGGCTTTGCGCAATATTCGGGCGACCCCTTCTTCGAGAATACTGTGGCGCTGAGTCAGGCCTATGGGCTGGAGTCGATCGGGCTGGGGCTCGATCTCGCCTCGGAGTTCGAGGCCCCCTATGACGATGAACTGGTCGAGACCGTCGAAGGGATAACCGGGGCTTCTCTCGAACGTTTCGAGGGTACGCTGGCGACGACCGATGCCGAGCTGGCGCAAAACCTGCGCGCCGCGCTCGAGGCGGTAGCGGAAGCAGCCGAAGCGGGCGAGGACACTTCGGCTTCTGTCGAGGAGGCACGGGCGCTTCTGATCCAGGCCTATGATGTGGTCATTCCCGAAAATCTGCGCGGCACGCCCGCGTTCACCGGCGGGGTGATGATCCAGCTCCTGCTGGCCGAAGGCGGGGTGGCGGAAGGCTATGAAGAAGCCGCCGAAGGGAACGAACCCTGGGAATATCCCAATGGTTGGGTTGCGCTGCAGCGCGTCAAAGCGCTTTGGAGCGAGATCGAGGCCGATGCTTCCGAGCAACAGGTGGCTGACGCCCAGGAGATGTTCGAAACGCTCGACGGGCTCTACCCGCAAGCCCAGCCGCCGGAATCGGTCGCCGGCTGGAACCCGGAAGAGGCCGAAGCACCGGCCCAGCGCCTGGGCGGCATTGTCGAAACAGTGGTGGATGCAAATCTCTATCCCGGGCGGGATGCCGCGCGGCTCGCCGGGCATATTTCCGCTCTTGCGAGCGAGGCTTGCGCCGCTTACGGCGAAAATGAAGCCGTGGCGCGAGAGACGCTCTATGCCCTCTACGACCTCTATGACGGCGAACTGGCCGGCGTTGCCAACCTGTTCGTGCCCGAAGACGAGGAGACGGCATCGGACATGTTCGGTGCCCTGATCGGTGCCGGAGATGACGACGATGATGAGGAAGGCGCCGAGGACACCGAAGACGAAGGGGACGACGATGATGCCAGCCTCTCGGGTGCCGATGCCTGCAGCGCGTTGCAGACGGCGCTGACCAATATCCAGGGTGCGTTCGGCGCCTGATCGGAGCACGCAGAAGTGGTCGCCATAGACATATCAGGCGTCGAATACCGCTATGGCGACCACAAGGCTGTCGACGGCATTTCCTTGACTGTCGAGAAGGGCGAGTTCTTCGCCCTTCTCGGGCCCAATGGCGCGGGCAAGACGACGCTCCTCAACATGCTTATGACCGTAACGCACCCCAGCGCCGGCCATATCACCATAGCGGGGCAAAATGCGGTCACCGAAACCGCGCAGGTGCGCCGCTCTCTCGGAGTCGTTTTTCAGGATCCGGCACTCGACGACCGGCTGACGGCGGCCGAGAATTTGCAGATCCATACTGTTCTCTATGCCCTGCCCCGCTCCGGCCGCGCCGACGCGGTTGCGCAAGCGCTGCAGTGGGCGTCGCTTGAGGCAGCGCGCGGCAAGCCGGTTCGCAGCTTTTCGGGCGGCATGAAGCGGCGGCTGGAACTGGCGCGGGCGCTGATGCACGAGCCGCAAATCCTGCTGCTCGACGAACCCACGATCGGGCTTGACCCGCAGGGGCGACGCCATTTGTGGGAGCGGATCGCGAGCCTGCGCCAGCGCGGCATGACGGTGCTGATGACGACGCACAATTTGGCCGAAGCCGAGCTGTGCGACCGGGTGGGGATCATCGATCAGGGCAAGCTTGTAGCCGTCGGGGTACCACGGGACCTGATTGAAGCGCATGGTGGCGGACCGGGCGCAACGCTCGAGGATGTGTTCATCGCCCTCACCGGCAAGCAGTTGTTCGACGAAAGTGCGACCGGTCGTGACCTCATGGTCGGGTTTGCCAAGCGCGGGGGTGAACACACCCGGTAAGCCATGGCCAAGTTTTCCCTCGGAATAGATTTCGATGTGATCGCGGTCATGTGGCGGCGCGAGATGCTCCGCTACATGCGCGACCGCTCGCAGATCTTCGGCGGCATCTCGCGCACCGTCCTCTGGCTCGTGATCCTGGGCTTCGGACTGGGCGCGGCCCTGCGCGAGATCGAGGGCTATTCCTATGCCCAGTATATCCTGCCCGGCGTGATTACGCTCAATATCCTGTTCAGTTCCCTCCAATGCGCCGTTTCGCTGGTGTGGGACCGGGAGGTAGGCTTGCTTCGCAGCGTCATCATCTCCCCTGCCCCGATGCTCTCGGTCATCCTGGGCAAGGTCCTGGGCGGCGCTACCATCGCGGTGATCCAGGGCGCGATCCCGCTGCTGTTCATCCCGTTTCTCGATATGCGCGTGACCCCGCACGGGCTCTTTTATGCCCTGGTCATCATGTTCTTCATGGGCATTTCGATCACCGCCGGGGGCATTGTCATCGCCTCGCGGCTCAAAACCTTCGAAGGGTTCGGCTCGATCTCGAACGGCGTCATTCAGCCGCTCTATTTCCTCTCGGGCTCGATTTTCCCCTTGCGCGGGGTGATCGGAGGGGTGGGCTTTCTCGATATTCCCGCTCATCTGCGCGACGAGTTGCGGCAGTTCGGGATTTTTGCGATCGGGGGTGGCTGGATCGTGCAATTACCAATCTGGATCCAGGCGCTGGTCTATATCAATCCGGTGAGCTATCAGCTCGATCTCTTGCGCTTCGTGCTGCTCGATTTCGAGCAGTTGCCGCTCTGGGCCGACCTCACGGTCACCCTCGGGCTGGCGCCGGTGATGACGATATGGGCTGCCTGGTCTGTCGAGCGGATGCTTCGCAGGCGCCGCTGAGCGCCGCGCCTGCTAGCCTCGCTCACGCTTCCTCCGGTCCATCCCCCAGGACATCGAGCCATTGCGCCACGTCATCTTCCGGCTCGCCCGCCGGCAGGCTGCCGGTATAGCGGGCGATATCGACGCGCGTTGCGAGCTGGAGCTGGCGCCACACCACCTCGTCATCGATCTCGAGAACCGCGAGCGGCTGGCGCAACTGGTGGTCCCAGGGGCGGAACGAAACATCCACGCCCTTGGCCACGTCGAAGGTGGTTTCTGGCTTCTCCAGATGCGCGATGATCGCCTCGGCCTCTGTCGAACCGGTGGCCATCACCGTATCGATCACGATCTTGATGGCGTGGAACGCAGCCCAGGCGGTCGGGTCGGCTGGCTCCGCGTAGCGGGCGCGGATCTGGAGATTGAAATCTTCGGCGCCCGGCCCGGTATTGGTCGTATCCCAAAGCGCCACCCGATGCCGCGGGTTGAGGATGGGCAGGCGGTTGCGCGATGCGGCGATGAAATCCCGCGTCTGCGTGATGGTGTGGGGGAAGCTCAGCGTCGGTGTGGTTATCCCCGATTCCTCCATTTGTATCATGAGGGGGAACTGGTCCTGATAGTCGGCGAGCACGAAAATGACATCGGCGTCGAGCGCCGCGAGCTCTTCGATTTCAGCGAAATAGACCGGCAAGGCGGGAGGCACCATGACCGTGCCGACGATCATGCATCCGGATTTTTCAGCGGCACGTTCGGCCCTGCCAGCGAGAGCTGCACCGCGATCACCCGTGTCCGACACCACTGCCCAGCGCCTCAGCCCCTGCTCGGCCGCCAGCAAGCCCATGGCGTCGAGATACATCGCATCGCTGGCCTCGATGTGAAAGAGATAGGGACTGGCGGCCTCGCGGCGGAAGGCGTCCGAGGTTTCCCCCACGTTGAAGAAGGGAATCTGCGCCCGTGCGGCGATTTCGGCAAGCACCTGGGCTTGGCCTTCGCCGACCCCGCCGACAAGGGCGCAGATGTTTTCAGTCTCAACCAGCCGTTCCCCCGCCCTTATTGCCGCCTCGACAGTGGGCGAGGTCGAAAGCAGCACATCGAGCCTTGCGCCTTGCGCTTCGACGCCCGTGCCGAGCTGGGTATCTGCCAGAAGCGCTCCCATGCGGCCGGCGGTGCCGATAAAGTCATTGACCGACGCCCTGATAAAGGAGGCACCGGTTCGAGCCGGAAACACCGTGCCGATGCGGATGGGCGAGGGTACCGTGGTGTTGGCGAGAGCGGGCGCGGCGAGCCCGGCGGTGGCAAGCGCCGTCGCGCCGGCGAGAAAATTTCGGCGAGTGATCGTGGTCATTGCGGCTGCTCCGCGATCGAGAGGGAAGGGCGAGGCAGAGGAAGCGTCGGAACGTTGTACTCGGCCAGAACGGCGTAGATATCGTCCCATCGCCGGGCGATGGCCTGATCGAGAAGATCACGCAACTCCTCGTCACCGAGCCGCAGCGCGATGACGATGGAATGGTACATGGGGGTGAAGGGAATATCGAACTCGGGGACGGGCGTGACCGTGAGAGGAGGGTCCTGCAAGCCCGCATAATATCCAGCAACCGGGCCCCAGGGGACCGCGACATCGATATCGCCTCGGGCGACCGATTCGATGAGAGCGGAAAAACGGGCACCGGCATTCGTGCCCGCGAATTCGGAGCTGACGGTTATCCTGTCGAGCAATCCGCGCCGCGCCAAGGCCAGATGGGCACTCGTGCCCTCCGAGGTCGTGCCCAGCTGCAGTTCGGTCAGGATTTCGTCGTCAAAGGTCGCGATGTCGTAGCCCTCGTCTGCGCGATAAACAAAGGCATAGGGACTGCGATAATAGGCGATGGTAGCAAGAACACCGTCGCCACCATCAGGAACGCCGATCATCATGTCGCAATTGCCTTCGCGCAATTGCTCGCTGACCATGCTGGGAGCCAAGGTCCACCATTGGTAGGTCAACTCGGCGCCGAGCTCGTCGGCGAGGATTTCGGCGATCCTGTTTTCGTATCCCTCCTCCGCACGATTGGACTGGGGCATATAATCGGGGTCCGCGCAGACCCGCATCTCCCACGCGCCGGCGAGAGGCGCCGTCACCCACTGGCTGGTGATGAGAAGGGCGGCGAAAGCTGCGGCAGAGACCACGCGTCCCAGGGGATGATGCGAGCAGCGTTGAGTTGGATCGTTCATGGTCTTTTCCCGGCTTTATTCAGGGCAAAAGGAGGCGACCGGCGCCGTATCCGGGCAGCGGTCGATGCCGAAGATAAAATCGCCCGGCGAGCGGAGCGCGCCGGGCGGGATCTTCTCGCTTCAAACAGCAGGGCTAAAGAGGCCCTGCCCGACCTTAGTCGTTGAGTCTGAAGACATAGAGCGTGCTGCCTTCGCGCTGATAGCGATTGACAGCGTCCGGATCGGCATCGGCTGCCACCTGCACCACGCCGGGGCGGGCAGAGGCGACGAAGGCGATGCGCTGCTCGCCATCGGGGCCGATGAAAGCGACAGGGGAGGCCGAGGACTGGTTGCCCGTGCGGAACTCCCAAACCGTCTCGCCATTTTCGGCGTTGATGGCGCGGAACACGCCCTTGTCGTCACCGCCGACGAACAGCAGGCCGCCGGCCGTGGCCAGGATCGGGTCCTGGGTGGGCTGGACGTAGTCGATGCTCCAGACGGTTTCGCCAGTGACCGGATCGTTGGCCTGCAGCTGGTTCTTGACGTCGGTTTCGTTACCTTCGCGATCGAGCCAGAACTTTTCACCGGCCCACTCGAACAGCGTGTAGGATTCGGTGGCCGGATAGCTGTATTCACCCTCGGTAACGCGCATCTGGCGGCAACCGAACTGAACCGACGTATAGAGCAGGCCGGTCTGGGGCGAATAGGCATCGTTTTCCCAGTTGCGGGCAGCAATGGTCGGGCAGATCACCGCTTCGGTGCCCGTGGGCCCGTCCACCTCGTCCTCGCCGTAAAGCTCGGCCTCTTCCTCGTTCATCGCGATCTGCTCTTCGGTGAGCGCACCCGATTCTGTGTACGTAAGGCGATCTTCGGCATCGGTGAACAGGATCGCTTCGATGTTGTACATCGGGCTGCCGGTTTCCGTGTCGACGCCCTTGAAGATGTTCTGGTAAACGAAGGGCCAGGGTTCGTTCAGCAGCTCGCCGGTGGCACGATCCCAGACATAGAAATAGCCGTTACGCGCGGCGCGGATGATGGTCTGGCGTTCCTCGCCATCGATTTCGATATCGGCAAGCACCGGAGCGCTGGGTTCATCAAGGTCCCACTGGTCCTGCGGAGTCAGGTTATAAGCCCAGACCAGTTCGCCCGTGGTGGCATCGCGGGCCAGCATCGAGGCACAGTAGTTGGACCGGTAGGACTGGACGATCCCATTTTCGTCCATGTCGACCTCGCCCCATTCACGGCGATAGTCGGCGTTCCATGGGCCGCAGTTGCCGGTAGCGTAGTAGAACAGGTTCAACTCGGGATCATAGGTGAAATAACCCCAGGTCGAACCGCCGCCCTGCTGCCAGCTATCCTCAAACCAGGACGCTTCGGCCGGATTTTCGATCTGGTCGAACTCGTAGAAGGGCTGGAAGCGATCGGTGATGCCGACCTCTTCGTCGGGCCCCATCGAGTAGAAGCGCCAAGCCTCCTCGCCGGTTTCGATATCGAAGGCGGTGACATAGCCGCGCACGCCGTATTCACCGCCGGCCATACCGGTGATGTAGAGGTTATCGACGATAAGGCCGTTGCCCACCATGGTTTCGGCATTGTCAATGTCGGTGACCTGGACGTCCCAGATCAATTCGCCGGTTTCCGCGTCGAGCGCATAGACGTGGCCGCCAAGCGATTGGAAGAAGATCTTGCCTTCCGCATAGTTCATGCCGCGGGTCTGAGCGCCGCAGCACGCCACCGGAAGAACCTGCTCAAGATTTTCCGCATCGGCGCGGAACTCCCACTTGATGGCCCCCTGCTCGTTGAGATCGAGCGCGTAGACGCGGTTGGGTTTTGGCGTGATGACATACATGGTGTCACCAACAACCAGCGGGGGCGCCTGCGCCTCGTCGGCAACGCCGAGCTGGAAGGTCCATTCGACGACGAGATCATCGACATTGTCGAGATTGATCTGATCGAGTTCGCTGAAGTTCTGCCCGGAATAGGTGATGTTGGGCATCACGTTGTTGGCCGGATCGGCGGACAACGTCATAACGTCTTCGTTGGCGACGGCAGAGGCTGCCCCCAAGACGACAATTGATGCCAAGGACACGCAGGTCCTCAGCAATCCCAAAGTTCGGATAGCCATTAAGAGTCCTCCCAGGAATCGGCAGTGGCAAAATCTCTTCACGCGACCATGGTGTCTTGTCGGGCACTTGCGTGAGCACGCGAGGGGAATTCGCCTCCAATACCAATCTTGCAGAAGCCCATCACATATTCAAGTATTAGGTGGCATCAAAAATGTTAGTTGCGGAAGTAGCGCGGAGAGATTACGAGAAAAAAAGAGGAGTTGCCGAAAGCATACCGTGCGCGCATCATTGATGCCGAGGACTACCGCTTTGTTGACCATCAAAGTCAACTTAGCAAACCCGGCTAAAGCTTGAGTACTATCGGAGGAGGATTAAATTGAAAAAGCAGATTGGAATCGGATTGGCCGCGATCCTGGCGGCGGGCCTCATGACTGGCTCCGCCTGGACACAGGAATTGGCCAATGACGAGGAATCGCTGGCCCTGCTCATGGAAGAGGGCGAGACGGTTTACGCAAACAACTGTGCCGCTTGCCACGGCGTGGAGGGAGAAGGGGGCGGCGGACCAGCCCTTGTCGGCAGCAGCGTTGTCGAAGGGCGCTCGGCAGTGATCTATCAGATCCTGTTCGGGGCCACCGACCACGGCATGCCGGCTTTTGCTCCAATCCTTTCGGATCAGGAGATCGCGGCGGTCGCGACCTATATCCGCAACTCCTGGGAGAACGACTACGGCATCGTTCTGCCCCGTTCGGTCGAAATGCGCCGCAGCGCGCCGCCGGAAAATCCGGCCGAGGACGCCGAGTAAAGACTCAGGCAATCGATCTACAAATCCGGGGATGTCGCTTGGCGCCGACCTCCCCCTCATGACTGCCAGCCCGCAGGGTACATGCTTGGCCGACATTCCTGTCGGCCTCCTCTTTAGCGCGTCCGAGGGCAATTTCATCTCCGCTGATGCCGCCAACACCTCCAGCGCTTTGCAACCGGGGCGCGAGGCACGCGTTTGATCTCCGAGGTGGGACCAATCAACCCAAGCGGAGGATAAAATGAATAGGCTTTCTGTACTTGCCCTGAGCGTGACGCTCGCCCTTTCAGTGCCCTTGATCGCATCGGCCCAGGATGCCGGCGATGCGTCTGCTGCAATGGACGCCGGAAATGCGGACGATGCGGGTCCCGGCGCGAACGATGACGCCGAAGGCGGCGCGTTCACCTATGATGATCTGAACGCCGCCTTGCAAAGCATGGCCGAGGCCGACCTGTCAGCGGTGACGGCTGATACCGAGATCGAAATCGTACCGCTTTCCGCGCTGCAGGAAGAAGCCACCGAAACGGCCGACGAATATACGGTGAGCGTGCCGGGCGATCAGGCCGATATCTCCGAGATGCAGGCTGCGATCGCGGCCAACTCCCACATCTCCGCCGCTCTTGAAGAAGCCGGTCACACTGTCGAGGATGTCGCTGCGCTCTGGGTGCAAGGCGATGGATCATTGACCATCTTCATTGATGACGGCGACGTCGACGCTGCAGGCACCGATGCGGAAGCCGGCGAAAACGAGCTTGCTACAGAAGGCCAAGCCACTCCCGAAGCCCCGGTCGACGACGCCACTGAGGATACTTCCGCGGATCAATAATTCATCGGCTCGTCACACGCTCGTGCGGCGAGCCGAACTGCCCGTCGATGGGAATCCGATCACGTGGGACGCGCGTACCGCAATTTGGCGCGTTCGCGCGCCTTGGCAGCGACGATCTCACGGTTCTTGGGTGGCGCTTTGGTATCGAGCGCCGTCAACAGCTTGCGCACGGATCGCTCGATCTCCTCCACCGCTTCATAAAATGCAGCTTCATTGGCCTGTGACGGTCGCGTGGACCCCGAGATCTTGCGCACGAACTGGAGGGCGGCGTCATGCATCTCGTTTTTGGTGGCCGGCGGCTCGAAGTTGAAAAGCGGCTTGATGTTGCGGCACATGAACTTCTCCTCCATCACGGACAGTCCACTGTCGCACCGGATCGATAGCGATGCAACGCAAGGCGAACAGTCCCGCCGAACGCGAAATCTGCGAGCAAGCGATTTCAGAAAAGAGAATGGCGCGCCCGAAAGGATTCGAACCTCTGACCCCCAGATTCGTAGTCTGGTGCTCTATCCAGCTGAGCTACGGGCGCGCGGTGCCGGTGCGGTTACGCAGTCGGAAGCATCAGCCCCGATCGGCAGGCGCAACGCTTATAGGAGGTTGGCAGCCATTGCAAGGGCAACGGATGCAAGTTTTCGACGAAATTGTCACCTAACGCCGCTCGCCCGCGCCGAGCGGAAGATCTATCGCAAAGACAGTACCCTCTCCGTCGTCGACGAGTTCGATGGAGCCGCCATTGGCCTCCACCAGTTCGCGCGCGATAGCCAGCCCTAATCCGGTGCCGCCGGCCTTGGCGGACCCTTCAAAGGCCACGAAAAGATTTTCCCGGGCGCGCGGCGGCAGGCCGGGCCCGTTGTCGGAAACCAGCAGCCTGATATTTTCTTCGCCCGCCATGGCCGCAAACCCGATCTCGGGCCTTGAAATGGTCGTGCCGGCAGCTTCCAGCGCTTCACGGGCGTTTTTGAACAGGTTCACCAGAACCCGCGCCAGATGGTCCGGGTCCACCGAGATCACAAGATCATCGGGAACCTTATTGTCGAAAATGATGCGCGGGTGGCCGGTCGCGCCCGCCGAGAGCGCCGCCTCAAACCCCAGGGCACGCAGGTCGACAGGCTGAGGCCGGGGCGGATTGGATTGCTGGCGGCCGTAGTCGAGCACGGTCTGGGCGAAGGCGATGGCTTTGTCGAGCGTGTTGACCAGCCGGGGTGCCAGCCTTTGCACCTGCGGGTCGTCGAGATTGGCCACCTGGTCCGACAAGAGCTGGGCCGAGGTGAGCATATTGCGCAGATCGTGATTGATCTTGGAAACCGCCATGCCCAGATCGGCGAGGTGCCGGCGCTGACGCAGCATGGCAAAGAGTTCGGCCTGGGTATCGGAAAGGGCTCTCTCCAAAATGCCCACTTCGTCCCGGCGTGTTTGGTCGGGCACGATCACCAGCGTGCCGTTTTCCGGATTTTCACGGAAGGCCAGCATGGCGGCGGTCAGCCGCTTGATGGGCCCGATCAAGAGGCTTTCGGTCAGAATATAGATGACGAAGGCGGTGACCCCGGCAATGACGATCGAAACCAGGGCAATGTTGGTGGCATAGGTCACAAGGTCGGCCCTGAGCGGATTTTCCGGCATGAGCACTTCCACCACGGCATCGCTGGTCCCCGGCGGGTGGCCGACGATGCGCAGCGTGCGCTGGCCGCCAAAGGCGAGCGTATCGAGCGCGGCGACGATGGACATCATCGGATTGGTCTCGCGTAGATCGGCGAGATGGGTCTGCTCGGGCATGGTGATGGCATCGAGGACGATCAGGTCGGTCTGCCCCTCGCGCCGGTAGACGATGGCGATGGCACCTGCCGACTGCAGCAGCGGATCGGTGATCTCGACCGGCAGATCCATGACGTCTGGAACCGCATCGAAGACCCTTATCGCCACCCCACCGACGCGCAGCCGGTCCTCGAGCCAGCCGATACGGTAATTGGCGAGCGACGGCAGGAAGGTGGCAATCTGCACAAGGACGATGACCAGCGCGATCGCCGTGATCAACTTGACGGAGAGACCGGTCAGAGGGCCCGGCACCTTGGCGATGTCCCGTGTCATGGCTAAAGAGTACAGCCCGATTTTGCCTATGGCAACAAACGCTTAAGCGCAGCGCGCCAACCTGAGCGGGCGTTTCCGCCACGGGTGCGCGCATATTGAGCAGCCGCAAGCGCGATCGCCTGCGAAAATGACGGATGCGGCACGACCAGCCGTTCGATTTTGTCCAACCCCATCTTCCCGGACATGGCGAGCGCGAGAACCGCGATCAGTTCCTCGGCATGCGGCCCGACAATGCCGGCTCCCAAGATGGTTCCGCGCGGCCCCACCAGCACTTTGACGTGGCCATTGGCCTCGGCTTGCGCATGGGCCGCATCGGTCTGGGAAAAGCCGGCCCGCACCACTTCGAATTTGTTGCCATGACGCGTCCGCGCCTCGGACTCGGTCATCCCGATCCAGGCAATGGCCGGACGGATGTGAACGATGCGGGGCACCACGGCACCATGGCCAGAACGGCCCCCCATCATGGCATCGACGGCCATGTGGGCGCCGTGACGCGCCGCATGCGTTCCAACCTGCCCCGCCGCATCGCCGGCAACGAAGATGCGCCGATTGCTCGTGCGCCCGAACCGGCCCAGTGCGGGCACGTCGCCGGCCATGCGCACCTTCGCCGCGTCGAGCCCCAGCCCGTCGAAATCAGGCCGGCGCCCGGTGGCAAACAGCAAATGGGACCCCACGATGCGATCCTCATTGGGGCCGGCCTTGACGTCCACGGCAATCTCGTCGGCGACCGAAGAGATCGCCACGACGCCGGTGTGCTCGCGCACTTCCAGCCCTTCGGCGCGCAGACGCCGCAACACCGCCTGGGCCATTTCCGGGTCCTGGTCGTCGAGCGGCTCGAGCATTTCGATCAGCGTCACCGGACAGCCGAGCCGCAGGTGGGACTGGGCAAGCGCCAGACCGGTCGCGCCGCCGCCCACAACGATCAGATGGCTGGGGCGCCGCGTCACCTCGAAAATGGTTTCGGGAGTAAAGTAGGGGACGCCATCCAGCCCCGGAACGGTTGGCACGACGGGGCGCGATCCGGTGGCAACGAGAAAATTGGCAGCCCGGATCGCGCGCCCCTCGACCTCGATCGCCGACGGCCCGGTAAAGCGTGCGCGTCCACGCACCACTTCGATTCCCTGGGCTTCAAGGTGCTCGGCCGAGACATTGGGGTTCGCTTCATCGATGGCGGTGCGGATCCTGGTGTTGACCCGGGCAAAGTTGATGCGCGGCTCGTCGGCGCCAACGCCCAGATCCCGCGCGGTGCGGATCGCGTGCGCCCGTTCGGCGGCAGCAGCCAGGGCCTGGGCAGGCAAGGAGCCCCAATTGTGGGACACTCCCCCCAGCTCGCCGCCTTCGACCAGCACGACGCGGGCCTCTCGCGCAGCGGCCTGTTCAGCGGCGGCGATGCCGGCGGGGCCGGCTCCGATGATGCAAAGATCGATCCTCTCGTCCCGCGCCACGCGCCCGCCCTGACCTGTCTCGAATCCCGACTGCTCTATCGCCCCGCTTTTAGCGCGGCGGAAGGCGGCTGGCCAGCGGTCGTGCGCTCATGCAAATGTGCCCGCCGCGCAATTGACTTGGGCAGACCTTTTCCCTATAAGCCGGCCAACCTTTGCCGATGGCCAGGGACTGCTTGTCTCATGCTTTTTTGTGCAAAACCCAGAATTTAACGCATAGCCAAACAAGAGGATCGCGCGGGCGAGCGCGCGATAGACCATCAATGAAGCGTACTTTCCAGCCGAGCAATCTTGTGCGCGCCCGCCGTCACGGCTTCCGTGCCCGCATGGCGACCAAGAACGGCCGCAAGATCATCAATCGCCGCCGCGCGCTCGGTCGCAAGCGGCTCTCGGCCTAAGTCGGCGTTTCGAACCGACGTGCCGGAGATTCCGGCATTGCCGATGCGGCGCCTGAAAAAGCGGGCGCAGTTTCTCAAAGCCGCGCGGGGCAAGAAAATTGCCAGGCGCGGCTTTGTGTTGCAGGCGGTCGCCGTTGCCGATCCGGTTCCAGGTGTGGGATACACCGTCACCAAGAAGACCGGCAACGCACCGGAACGCAACAGGATAAAGCGGCGCCTGCGCGAAGCGGTGCGCGCGAGTTCGGACCGGCTTGTGCCCGGTCATGACTATGTGTTGATCGGGCGGCGCGAAAGCCTCACCCAACCGTTCGACGCGCTGACGCGGGAGCTTGGAAAAGCCCTCGAGCGCGTCCATATACCTCAGGCGCAAGCGCCCAGCGGACATCCAAAGCCATGAACGAAAACAATCGCAACATGATCCTGGCCGTCGTCCTGAGCATGATCGTGCTCTTTGGATGGCAGTTCTTCATCGCCGGCCCGCAACTCGAGCAAGCCCAGCGCCAGGCCGAACTGGCCGCCGAGCAGCAGGCAACCGAGCAATCGGCCGATCTGGCGACGCCAGGAACAGACGGTGCGGCCGCGACATCGGCCGACATGACGGTTTTCGCGACACGAGACGAGGCGCTGGCAGCGACCGACCGCGTGGCTATCGAAACAGGATCGCTTTCGGGTTCGATCAGCCTGACCGGCGCGCGCATCGATGATCTGCACCTCACCCGCTACAACGAAACGCCTGATCCCGATAGCCCCACCATCACCCTGCTCTCTCCGGTCGGCTCCCCCCAGCCCTATTACCTCGAACAGGGCTGGATCGCCCCCTCGGGAAGCAATGTCGCCGTGCCGGACGGGCAGACCGAATGGACGCTTGAGAGCGGCGAAACGCTGACCGCCGATACGCCCATAACGCTCGCCTGGGAAAATGGCGAGGGGCTCATCTTCCGCCGCACGATCAGCGTCGACGAGAACTACATGTTCACCGTCGACCAGAGCGTGGAAAACACCGGCGCGGGCGATGTGTCGCTCTTCCCCTATTCGCGCGTGGCGCGGCTCTACACCCCGCAAACGCAGAATTTCTTCATCCTGCACGAAGGCCCGATCGGCGTTCTGGGCGGCAATCTCATCGAGAGGGGCTACAACTCCCTTCGCGACGAGGAAAACCAGACGATGACCTCCACCGGAGGCTGGCTCGGGTTCACCGATAAATATTGGGCGACGGCAATCGTCCCGCCCCAGGACCAGGCGGTCAACGCCCGCTTCTACTACGGCACCAACACCCCCAGCGGAAACGATTATCGCGCCAATTTCATCACCGAGCAGCCGGTCGTGGTGCCTGCTGGGGGCGGTGCCAGCCATCAGAGCCGAGTCTTTGCCGGCGCCAAGGTGGAATCGATCCTCTCGGGCTACGCCCAAGCCTATGGCATCGAACAGTTCGATCTCTTGATCGACTGGGGCTGGCTGCACTTCATCACCTACCCCATGTTCCTGGCCATCCGCTGGCTCTATGAACTTCTGGGCAATTTCGGCCTCGCCATTTTGGCGGTGACCGTCATCGTCAAGGCGATCTTCTTCCCCCTGGCCAACAAGAGCTATGCCTCGATGGCCAATATGCGGCGCGTTCAGCCCAAGATGAAGGAGATCCAGGAGAAGTATAAGGACGACCGTGCTGCCCAGCAGCAGGCGATGATGGAGCTCTACAAGACCGAAAAGATCAACCCGGTGGCCGGCTGCTGGCCGATCCTCATTCAGATCCCGGTGTTCTTTGCGCTCTATAAGGTTCTGTTCGTCACCATTGAAATGCGGCACGCCCCGTTCTTTGGCTGGATTCAGGATCTTGCGGCGCCCGATCCCACCTCGGTCTTCAACCTTTTCGGCCTGCTGCCTTACGATCCCTCTGTCGTGCCGGTCATCGGCCCGTTCCTGATGCTGGGCATCTGGCCGCTGATCATGGGCGTCACCATGTGGGTGCAGATGCGGTTGAACCCGCCTCCGGCCGATCCCACCCAGGCGATCATCTTCAACTGGATGCCGGTGATCTTCACCTTCATGCTCGCAGGCTTCCCGGCTGGTCTTGTGATCTATTGGGCCTGGAACAACTTCCTCTCGATCGTCCAGCAATGGGTGATCATGAAGCGGCACGGGGTGGAGGTCGACCTTCTGGGCAACATCCGCAATTCGTTCAAGCGCAAGCCCAAGGCCGCCGAATAACGAAAACGAACAAGGGCCGGGAAACCGGCCCTTTCTTTTGGACACCCTGCCAATGACCGACCTGCCCGAAACCGTACGGCTCTTGTTTGCCCGCCCCTGGGTGTTCCTGAAGGGCTGCGTGCGCGTATCCGATCTGCCTGCCGACGACGTCGTGGAGGTCGCCTTTGCCGGGCGCTCCAATGTCGGCAAATCTTCGCTCATTAATGCGCTGGTCGGACAATCCACATTGGCCCGTACTTCCAATACGCCGGGCCGCACGCAAGAGCTCAACCTGTTCGCGCCGGAATGGGGCGGCATCCGGCTGGTCGACATGCCCGGCTACGGCTTTGCCAAGGCGCCTAAGCCAGCGGTCGAAAAGTGGAACAAGCTCATCCACCAGTTCCTGCGCGGCCGCCCCAATCTGCGGCGCGTCTATGTGCTGGTCGATGCCCGCCACGGCCCCAAGGCCAATGACGCCACGGTAATGAACGAATTGGACAAGGCGGCGGTCAGCTACCAGGTCATTCTGACCAAGGCTGACAAGCTCATTGAAAAGGACCTGGGCGGCGTCATCGATGCCACGGCCAAATTCATCGCCAAGCGCCCGGCGGCCCATCCGGAGATCATCGTAACATCGAGCGAGAAGGGCACCGGGATCGACGCTTTGCGCACCGAGATCGCCCGCGTTCGCGAAGGTCTCTAGGCCAGCAAAAAGTTGCTGATCGCCTTGGCCAGAACCGCGCTATCGGAACGCATGCTCATCGATGCGCGCGCGGCCTCGAGCGTCTCCTGGTCGACATTGCCGCGCTGCAGATCGATGAGCGCACTGGCGTAATCGTCGTCGAACTCGGGATGGGGCTGGAACGTCAGCGCCGCACCATTATCGTAGAGCAGCCCGGCATTGGGCGCGAAGGCCGAGCGCAGCACGACCCGCGCCGCCGGTGGTGGGGCGATCACCTGATCCTGGTGCGAGCACGCGATCGACAGAGTAGCGGCCCCCGGCGCGAAATGGGGGCGCGAGGGCACGACCTCATAGGTGTGTCGCCCCAGTCCCCAGCCCTTTTCCGATTTACGGACATCGCCGCCCAACGCGTCGGCGATGATCTGATGGCCAAAGCAGATCCCCACCATTCTGGTGCGCGCCTGATATGCCCGGCGAATGAAATTGCGCAGCGGATTCATCCAGGCGAAATCGTCGTAAACCCCGGCCGGGGAGCCGGTAATCAACACGCTGTCGAGCCCCGCCGGATCGGGAAGCGGAGCGCCTTCCAGAACAGGAACGAAATCGGTCTTTATGCCCGCGCCATGGCGCTCGAACATCGCATTGAACATGTCGGGATAGGATTTGAACCGGGCACGCAGGGGTTCAGGCACGTAGCCGGTTTCGATGATCGTCAGTTTCATGCTGGAACCAGAAAGGAAGGCGCCCGATTCCAACCGCAGGCCGCTGTTCGCGTCAAGCCATCCCCTTGGCTCGGGTTCAAGCCGCGACGAATTTGAGCGCCACGCCGTTGATGCAGTGCCGCTTGCCGGTCGGTTCGGGTCCATCATCGAAGATGTGCCCCAAATGCCCACCGCAATTGGAGCAATGGCATTCGGTACGCACCATCATCAGTGACGTGTCGGTCGATGTGCCCACCGCGCCGGGCAATGCTTCCCAAAAGCTCGGCCAACCCGTGCGGCTGTCATATTTGACGTCCGAAGAATAAAGCGCCTGATCGCACCCGGCGCAGTGATAGGTGCCCGGCTCATAGAATTTGTCCAGCGGGGAGGAGAAGGCATATTCGGTGCCATGCTCGCGCAGCACATAATATTCCTCCTCGCTAAGCCGCTCGCGCCACTCGGCATCGGTCAACTCGAACGGAAAGTCACCCGGATCGGCCGGCGTTGCCGGTCCAAACCCCAGAACGGCGCCACCAGCCAACGCTGAACCGGCGAAAAGGAAAGTGCGGCGATCAAGCATTTATCGAACTCCTGTTTCTCCATTATCCTGCATTGGACCGCGCCGGTCCAATCAACCCCACGTTAGCTTGCGTGCTCCGGCACGTGGATCGGGACTATTCAGGACCGGCGCGATTGAGGTAGAGAGGCAATTGCCCCGAGAGAGGAGTTGCCCTGCCCCATGGCCGATGGACTTGAAAACGCCTACGACGCCGAAGTACTCACCAAGGCGCTGCCCTTCATGCAGCGTTATGAGAACAAGACCGTCGTCATCAAATATGGCGGCCACGCCATGGGCGACGCAGAGCTTGGCAAGGCCTTCGCGCGCGACGTGGCGCTTTTGAAGCAGTCGGGCGTCAACCCCATCGTGGTTCACGGCGGCGGCCCGCAGATCGGGGAAATGCTCAAAAAGCTCGGCATCGAATCGAAGTTCGAAGGCGGGCTGCGCGTCACCGACAAGCGCACCGTCGAGATCGTGGAAATGGTCCTGGCCGGCTCGATCAACAAGGAGATCGTGGCGCTCATCAATGCCGAGGGCGAATGGGCGATCGGACTTTGCGGCAAGGACGGCAACATGGTGTTCGCCGAAAAGGCCAAGAAGACCTATCTCGACCCCGCCTCCAATATCGAGCGCATTCTCGATCTCGGCTTCGTGGGCGAGCCCGTCGAAATCGACCGCACGCTCCTCGATCTCCTCGCCCGTTCGGAGATGATCCCGGTCATCGCCCCGGTCGCACCCGGCCGGGACGGCAATACCTACAACATCAACGCCGACACCTTCGCGGGCGCCATTGCCGGGGCCGTGTTCGCCAAGCGGCTGCTGTTTTTGACAGACGTTCCGGGCGTGCTCGACAAGCAGGGCGAGCTGATCCCCGAACTTTCGGTGCGCGAGGCCCAGCAGCTCATCGCCGACGGCACCATCTCGGGCGGCATGATCCCCAAGGTCGAAACCTGCATCGAAGCGCTCGACCGGGGCGTGGAAGGCGTGGTGATCGTCAACGGCAAGACCCCCCACTCGGTGCTGCTCGAACTCTTCACCGAACATGGTGCGGGTACGCTGATGGTGCGGTAAGGAGCGTGCCGGTCGTTTTCCGCTACCGCGGGTTCCGCTTTCTGTTTTACTCCAATGAAGGCGACCCGCGCGAGCCTGTCCATATTCATGTGGTCAAAGATGGAACCGATGCCAAGTTCTGGCTTTGGCCGGAGGTTATCGTGGCCTATAATGACGGCTTTGATGCAAAGACCCTGCGGGAATTGCTCGTAATCATCGAAAGCCGCAGGACCGAAATCGACAGGGCATGGAATGCATTCTTCGGTACGACCGACTAGCGCGCATTGTGATGACGACTCGCTTTGGGTTACGCTTTCCGACGGCCGCACCATAGGTGCACCGCTCGCCTGGTTTCCGCGCCTGCTCCACGCCACGCCCGAGCAACGCGCCGCCGTCGAGTTGAGTTCGCGCGGCCTCCATTGGGAGCAACTCGACGAGGATATCTCCATCGCCGGCCTGTTGGCTGGGCGTGGCGACGGCACGCGTCCCGCCAAGTCCGACGAGGCGGCGTAACTGACGCTGAAAGTCATTTCCCATTCATCGATTTGCGGCATAATGGGGTCATGAACCAGATGACCCCGCCTGCCCTGGCTTTCGAGCATATCACCGACTGGGTGTTCGATCTCGACAACACGCTCTACCCGCGTGAGTGCAATCTGTTCGCCCAGATCGATACACTCATCACCCAATATGTGATGAATGTCACGCGGCTCGATTTCGAGGCGGCGCGCGAGATGCAGAAGGCCTATTACCGCGATCACGGCACCACGCTCAACGGATTGATGCAGACCTTCGCCATCGATCCCGAGCATTATCTCGCAACGGTCCACGCCATCGATTACTCGCCGGTTCTCGCCCATCCCGAACTGGTCGAGGCGATCGCCGAGCTGCCGGGGCGCAAGTTCATCTTCACCAATGGCAGCACCGCCCATGCCGAAGCCGTGCTGGAGCGGCTTGGCGCGGCGGGATTGTTCGAAGGCATCTTCGACATCAAGGCCGCCAGATACCAGCCCAAGCCGCTCGAAATCGCCTATTCCGATTTTCTCGCCGCCCATGGGGTAGACCCCAGGCGCGCCATCATGTTCGACGATCTCGAAAAGAACCTGCGCGTCCCCCACGCCATCGGCATGGCCACTGTGCAGGTTGTGGCAGGTGCCGGGTTCGCTCATGAGCAATGCGACGCCTGGGAGTTGGGGCGTGGAGATGCTCATGTCCACGTCCACCACGTCACCGATGATCTGGCCGCATTCCTCAAGCGCTGCCGCTGACGCCCTGGCCGGATCGGCTGCCGACGCTTTTTCGCCCGATTGGCGTGATCGAAAAGTCATGCTCGCGCATTACCCTTGGCGCTGGCCGTCTCGCGCGGCAATGCTATAAACGACTTCGTGTCATCGACCGGCCGGGAGGGCCGAACCTTATGGGGACCATCATGCTCAACACCGTCTCGCGTACCACACTCGCCACAGCCGCTTTCGTCGTGATCGGAGCGCATGGCGCCCTGGCGCAGGATGCCACGGCATTCGCCGACAGGCTGGTCGAGACGAGCAAGCTCATGGGCCTCTCGTTCAGTTACGGCTCGGCGACCGCCGAGGGCGATACGGTGACGATTTCCGGCTTCACCTTCGCAGTGCCGGGCGAAGATGAGCCCACCGAGGTTCCTGGTGAAGTGGTCTTCGAAGGCGTTGTCGAAACGCCCGAGGGCGGGTTCACCGCCGAGCTGGCGACCATCGCCGATATCGACTATACCGATGAGGAAGAAGGCATTTCCCTCAGCTTCGCCAATATCGTCGCCGAAGGCATCGTGCTGCCGGCCGAAGTGAACCTGGATGCCGCGCTCGAGATCGGCTTCGAGCTTTACGACCGGTTCTCCGCCGGCCCGCTCACGGTGAGCGGAACGGACGGCACCGAGTTCTTTGCCGTCGACACCATGGAGATCTGGATCGAAGAGCCCGATGCCGAGGGCGGCTACCGCAGCGGCTATTCGGTGGACGGTATCCGGGCCGACCTGAGCGCGATCGAAGATCCCGAAGCCCAACCGGTGATCGAGGCGTTCGGGCTCGAGCAGTTCAGTGCTTCCATGGACGGGCTGGGCACCTGGTGGCCCGAGACCGGCACCCTGGAAATCGAGGACATGTCGTTCATCGTGGACGAATTGGCCACCTTGCGCCTGGCCATGACGCTGGAAGGCTATACGACCGAACTCTACGAAGAGATGATGAAGCTCAACCTCAAGCTCGCCGAAATGGCCGAGGCTGGAGAAGAATTGAGCGAAGAGCAGATGGCTCAGTTCGATGAGGCGATGATGGCCCATATGGCCGATGTCGCACTGGGCGATGGCTCGCTGCGCTATGAGGATGCCTCCCTGTTCAACAAGACCCTGGAATTCGTCGGAGCGCAGCAGGGCGTCGATGGGGAAACCTTCAAGGCCGGCCTGCAATTCATGGTGCCCATGACGCTGGCCGAGGTGGAGGACGAGGATTTCAAGGCGATGGTGACCTCGGCGGTCAACACCTTCATCGCCGATCCGCAGAACTTCACCATTTCGGCCGAACCGGCCGAGCCGATCGCCTTCTCCGAATTCGAAGCGCGCGCCGCCGAAATCGAGGCCGATCCCTTCGTTCTGGTCGATATGCTCAACCTGCGCATTTCGGCAAATGACGAGGCCGCACCGGCCGAATAAACGTTCGGGCGCGGCCGCAAGGCCGCGCCTTTCCACTATCGATCCTACTTCTAGGGGTGAACGACCTCGGGGAGATCGTAGGTCTGGCGCACGATGTCCCAGGCTTCATCGGCGGTATCGACGAACGAAAACAGCTTGAAATCGTCGGGCGAAATCGTGCCCTCCTCGGCCAGCGCCTCGAGGTTGATGACCCGGTTCCAGAACGCCTTGCCGAACAGCAGCAGCGGGATGCGCTCCATGCGTCCGGTCTGGATCAGGGTCAGCGCCTCGAAAAACTCGTCCATGGTGCCGAAGCCACCGGGGAAGATGGCGACTACCCGGGCGCGCATCAGAAAGTGGATTTTGCGCGTCGCGAAATAGTGGAAGTTGAAGGAAAACTGCGGCGTGACATAGAGATTGGGCGCCTGCTCGTGCGGCAGCACGATGTTGTAGCCGATCGAGGGCGCGCCGACATCGGCGGCTCCGCGGTTGCCTGCCTCCATCACGCCGGGTCCGCCGCCCGTCGCCACGACATATTCGGAAAAACCGGTGGTTTTCGAGGTCAGCGAAGCCAATCGGGCAAAGCGCCGGGCCTCGTCGTAATAGACCGAATTCTTTTCCAGATTGGCTTTCGCGATATCGGTCTTGGCCGCCCAGGCGGGCTTGCCGGGCTCGGGAATGCGCGCGCCGCCGAACAGGACGACGGTTGAATTGACGCCGGCCTCGCGCAGGCGCGTCTCGATCTTCTGATATTCGAGCTGAAACCGGACCCCGCGCAAATCCTCACTGGTCAGGAACTCCTCATCGGCAAAGGCCAACCGATAGGCCGGAGACTGCGTCTGGGGTGTTTGCGGCGAATGGCGGACTGCTTCCATATCCTCTTGGGACGAGCGCAGAGAGGAATGGCGTTTGCGGCCCATGGCAGGCTCCTTGTTTGTCGCGACGCGGCTCATAGCTACAGGCCCGGTGTTAAGCGGGGATGGCGGTTTTTCCAAGGGAAAACGGATTTGTTTGGTTCCGGTTTAAGCACGACGAGCCGCCCGACGGCCATGGACCTCGGTTTGCTGCTGATGGATAGACGGCATGGGGCGATGAACGCTCCGCACAGTTAGTTTTAGTATGAAGCTTCCATCGCCCCATGCGTCCGGGATTTTGGGCTTATGGCGGCTTCTCGGGCTGGGGGTTGTTGGGAAACCACCGTTGCCGATGATTTCCCGCTGCCCCTCCGGGTTTCCCCGGTTCGACGTGGGAGTGATTGGATTGGTGGTCCGCTCACACCTTTTATCCACATCCGGCCATCTGTCCGCTTTGGGCCTCCGCTGGGACGACTCCCAACGGACCCGAACCGATCCCGCCCAAACGTTCGTAGCGCTTGCGTCCATATGCGCGGGGTCGTGAGGGGGAGTATGGGGCAAGCGCAGGGGGCGGGGATAAGTTTTTTGCGCCGGTGTTCGTGGAAGCTCAGCGCCCCCCTCATCCCCTGCCATTCGAGCGTAGCTCTCATGGCCTTCTCACCTCCAATCGTGCCACCGGCACGATTGGCCAAAGGACGGTTCGAAGTCTCCCACCAGGGGAGAAGGGGGCTCCTGGGGGAACGTTGCGGCTTGGGCTCAGGCGCTGAGTGTACTGGATCCCGGCTCAAGGCCGGGATGACGGTTGGGGGTGGGGTGATGGTGGGGATAAGCAGTTGGGCTGCCGGAGACCTCGACAATGGAGCGTGGTGAGAGTCGGAGATGGGGCAGCGTCCTACCCTCACCTCCAACGTGTCACCCCGAGCTTGACCCGGGGCAAGGTATGCGCGCCGTTCTCGGCTCTTGCGATGACGCAAGCTCAGCGCCCCCCTCATCCCCGGCCCTTCTCCCACCAGGGGAGAAGGGGCTCTTGGGGGAGCGTTGGGGATAAAAAGCACGGTGTTGTGTTTTCCCTCTTACCCTTCTCCCCTGGTGGGAGAAGGTGGCCGCGAAGCGGTCGGATGAGGGGGGCTCAGCATATCAGCGGCCACCGGCGGTGATTGGTGAAGCTCAGCGCACCCCTCATCCGTCTCGCCCTTCGGGCGATCCACCTTCTCCCTCAAGGGGAGAAGGAGTTCTGGGGAAGCCTTACGGCAAGAGTCTCTTCGCTCGTGGACTCAAGCCTCTCTGTCGTTATCGCCTTCGTCCCCGGACTTGATCCGGAGACGAAGGTGACGAGAGGGAGGCGGGAGAAAGAGCCGGGAGCGGCGGCATACCTTACCCCGGGTCAAGCTAGGGGCGACACCGGTGGGGGTGAGGCAGGGCATTACTCCGTCTTCGGCCCCACAGCGAGCGGCGCGTGCGGGGATTGAGCGCGCCTCAAGGCGCCCAGAATTCCTGCGCCTCGGCGCCAAGGGTTGCGACGAGCTTGTCGAATGCGGGTTCATCCACATGCCGCCGCAGCGCCCATGCGACATCGGCGATGACCGTATCGGGGGAGAAATTGTGGTGCTGTCGGACCAGTTGCACCTCGCGGGTGAGTGTCGGGCGATCGGTCCAGGGCCGGCGGTCATCAAGGTTCCAGTTGGCAACGAAGATGGCCCGCAGCACGGCGGGTAGCAGGTCGGCGAAACGCAAGGCATCCTGAGGATCGAGCCGCGCCCTGAACACCTGGAACACCCCATCGGTCGCCGTATAGGCCACATTGCGCGAGGGTGTATCGAGCCGATCGCGGGCGTCGGTGAGATAGGCCTCGAAATCCTCGGTGGCGTGCTGGTAGATCATGGGGCGCGTCATCGTCGGGCTCCTCAACTGTGGGCATGGGCCCCGGCGATTGAGGGTTCCGTCCCCCCAATGCTTGGGCTATGGTCCGCGCCGAATTCTCCTTCCCCTAGACTCTAGAAGGCCAACACTCCCCATGTCCATGAGCGAGCTTGCCGCAACCATCGATGCCGCATTCGAGGCGCGCGACACCGTCAATTACCAGACCCAGGGCGAAGTCCGCGACGCCGTCAACACGGCGCTCGGGCTGCTCGATTCGGGTGAGGCGCGGGTGGCCGAAAAGGGTGCGGATGGCGAGTGGGTGGTCAACCAGTGGCTCAAAAAGGCCGTGCTTTTAAGCTTCCGCCTCAACGACATGGAAGCCATCCCCGGCGGTCCGGGCGGAGCCAACTGGTGGGACAAGGTGCCCTCCAAGTTCGAAGGTTGGGGCCAAGACCAGTTCCGCCAGGCCGGTTTCCGCGCCGTCCCCGGCGCCATCGTGCGCCGCTCGGCCTTTATCGGCAAGAACGCCATCCTGATGCCGTCCTTCGTCAATCTGGGCGCCTATGTGGACGAGAGCACCATGGTCGACACCTGGGTGACGGTGGGCTCGTGCGCCCAGATCGGCAAGCATGTGCACCTTTCCGGCGGCGTGGGCATTGGCGGCGTGCTCGAGCCCTTGCAAGCCGGCCCGGTGATCATCGAGGATCATTGCTTTATCGGCGCGCGTTCGGAAATCGTCGAAGGCGTTGTGGTCGGCGAAGGCTCGGTCATCTCCATGGGCGTCTTCATCGGCCAATCCACCAAGATCATCGACCGGACCACCGGCGAGGTGTTCTACGGCAAGGTGCCGCCCTATTCGGTGGTGGTGTCCGGTTCCATGCCGGGCAAGCCCCTGCCCGACGGCACGCCCGGCCCCAATCTCTACTGCGCGGTGATCGTCAAGCGGGTCGATGAAAAGACCCGGTCCAAGACCTCGATCAATGACCTGCTGCGCGATTAAGCCCGGACCATGACGCACCCCGCCGTATCGCTTTTGGCCGATCTCATCCGGCGCCCGTCGATCACGCCCGTCGAGGACGGCGTGCTGGACGTGCTCGAAGCCTTTCTCGCCCCGCTCGGCTTTAACTGCACGCGGCTGAAATTCGAAGGCGACGGCTCCTATCCGGTCGACAATCTTTACGCCACGCGCAAGGGCTCGGCCAGTAGCGGGCCGCACCTGCTGTTTGCCGGCCACACCGACGTGGTGCCGCCGGGCGATATCGCGGCCTGGACGCATGATCCGTTCTCGGGCGAGATCGTCGACGGGATGATGTGGGGGCGCGGGGCGACCGACATGAAAAGCGGGGTCGCCGCCTTTTGCGGGGCAATGGCCGAACTCGTTCATTCCGGCGCGCTGGAAAACGGCACGGTCTCTCTGGCCATCACCAATGACGAGGAAGCCGACGCGGTCAACGGCACCAGGAAGATCCTCGAATGGGCCGATGCCAGGGGCGAAAGGTTCGATTTCTCCATCGTGGGCGAGCCCTCCTCGTTCGAGACCTTCGGGGATTCGATCAAGATCGGCCGGCGGGGATCGGTTTCGGGCCGGATCACCGTCACCGGCAAGCAGGGGCACGTCGCCTATCCGCAGCGCGCCAACAATCCCATGCCGGTGGTGGCGGAAATCGCCCGTGCGCTCTATGTGCCGCTCGACGAGGGCACGGCACATTTTCAGCCGACCAATCTCGAAGTCACCTCGATCGATGCCGGCAACCCCACCGCCAACGTCATTCCCGAGCAGGCGAGCCTGCGGTTCAACGTGCGGTTCAACGACAACTGGACCGGCGAAACGCTGCTGGCCGAAATCCACAAACGGCTCGGCGCGGTCGATGCGCGCGGTACGACGATCGGGTTCGAACAGATCGGGCCGGTCTCGCGTTGCTTCATCTCGCCGCCCGAGGGCCATGTGGCTCATCTGTGCGATGTGATGGAGGCCCATAACGGCATCCGGCCGCAGCTTTCAACGATCGGGGGCACATCGGACGCCCGCTTCATTTCGCAATATTGCCCGGTGGTCGAATGCGGGCTGGTGGGCGCCACCATGCATCAGGTCAACGAGCGCGTGCCGGTGGCCGATGTGGAACGGCTGGCCGGGTTCTATGCGCGCTATACCGAGGCCTTCCTGTCGCGGGGGGCGCAATGATCGCCTCGCTTGCCGGATCGCCCATCGCCCTCTACATGTTGGTCAACGCCCTTTAGGATCGATGTTCGTGTCGCAACCCCAGCCCACCCTTATGGAGGAAACCCGCTCCGCGGTTGTCGGATGCTGGCGCCTGATCATCGGCCGGCGTGACGCGCCGGGCTATTTCTTCACCGACCTGCGCGGGCTGGCTTCGAGCTTTATCGCGCTTTTAGCGTCGCTGGTCGTCACCTTCCTCTTTTCGGCCCTGGTGGCGCCGGCGGGCGCGGGCGGCTCGACCTTTGCCGCGTTGGTTCAGAACGCGCTGCTTTATGCCGGCATCATGAGTGCATCGTGGGTGGTGCTGCGGCTGACGGGGCTGACCGACCGTTTCGTCGCCTTCGTTACCGTGGAAAACTGGGTCAACGCCATCGTTTCGGTGATCCTTGCCGTCGTGGCCCTGGTCACCTTCAGCGCGGAATTGATCCTCATCCTTGCCGTCGTCATCGGCTTTCTGGCCCGGATCAACAATGCGCGGCTGGTGGTGGGCATGAAGGCGGGACAGATCGTCATGCTCATCGTCGTCCAGACCATCGGCATGATGATCGCGTTGCTCGCGGTCGGGGCGATCTACGGCCCGGCGCCCACCCCGGAGCTTTGAGCGTGGCCGCCGCTAGCCGCTCGTCGCTGTTCCAGGAAGCCGCCTGGGCCATGGGTGGCACATGGCGGCTGCTGCTGGGGCGGCCGGAAGCTCGAGCCTTTTTCGATTTTTCCCAGCGCGGGCTGGCAGGCAGCTTCATTCCGCTGGTGATCGCCACCGTGGTTCTGGTGGGCTTTATCGGCGCGGGCTCGGCCGGGCAGACCGGGATATCGGCAGCGATGCAGATCTTCATCCTTGGCGCCATCGCCACGCTGCGGTTTTCGGCCTTGCGGATCGTCCTGCCCCGGCTCGACGCGCTGCACGCCTTCCGCCCCTATATGGTGGCAAGCAATTGGGCCAGCGCCATTCTGTTCGCCGCGATGATGGCCGTCACCTTCGGGGGCGTTTTCGTCGCCGCATTGATCCTGGGCCCGGCATCGGGGTCAGCGCTGGTGGAAATGGTGCTGGCGCTTTGGGGGGCGGTAGGCTTCGCGCTGCTGGTCATCGAGATCAACATCCTGCGCATCGTGGCCCGGCTGGGCGCCGCCGAAATCGTGCTGGCGCTCGCCGCGCAGCTCTTTACCATCCTTGCCGGCCTCTATCTCATCGGCCAGATTTTTCAGGGATAGTCGACGCGCATCAGGTAGAGCCCGGCTGCAGGCGCCATGGGGCCGCAACGGGCGCGGTCCCTGGCCTTGAGCGCTTCCTTGAGATCATCGGCGCTCCAGCGTCCCTCGCCCACGAGCTTGAGCGACCCGGTCATCGAGCGCACCTGATGGTGCAGGAAGGAACGGGCCGATGTGGTGATGACGATCGCATCTCCCTCGCGGGTCACATTGAGCTTGTCGAGGGTGCGGAGGGGCGAGTTGGCCTGGCACTGGGCGGAGCGGAAGGTGGTGAAATCGTGCCGCCCCACCAGAACCTGGGCAGCCCGATCCATGGCCCCGGCGTCCAGGGGCACCGGCACGTGCCAGACCTTGTGCTCCTCGATGGCGGGCCGGGCGCGGCGGTTGAGGATGCGATACTCATAGTGCCGGGCGGTCGCTGAAAATCGTGCCTCGAAATCCCCGCCTACGTCCTCGCAGGCTAGAATGGCGATCGGATGGGGGCGCAGATGGTAATTGAGGGCTTCGGAGATGCGGAAGGGATCCCAGGCGCGGGTGAGGTCGAAATGGGCGACCTGGCCGCGCGCGTGAACGCCGGCGTCGGTGCGCCCGGCGGTCTGGGTGCGAACCGCTTCGCCGGAGAATTTCTCGATTGCCTCTTCGAGCGCTTCCTGGATGGACATCGCATCGGCCTGGCGTTGCCAGCCCACGAAGGGGGTTCCGTCATATTCGATGGTGAGTTTATAGCGGGGCATCTAGCCCACCGTCTTGCCCGTGAGATCGCCCGCGCCGCGCAGGAAGGCCTCGGCGTCCATGGCGCCCTTGCCCTCGCGCTGGACCTGGGCGAGGCGCACGGCGCCGGTGCCGCAGGCGATGGTGAGGCCGGAGAGGACGGTGCCGGGCGCGCCCTGCCCCTGGGCAAGCGTCGAGCGCAGCGCCTTGACGCGCACCGGCTTGCCGCCCAGTTCGATCTCGAACCAGGCGCCGGGGAAGGGCGAGAGGCCGCGAATATGGTTGTGCACCTCGGCCGCGGGACGGGAGAAGTCGATCCGGGCTTCGGCCTTTTCGATCTTTTTGGCGTAGGTGATGCCGGTTTCGGGCTGGGGGGTGAAATCGAGACCGTCGCGTTCGAGGGCGGCTAGGGCGCGGCCCATGAGATCGGCGCCGCGGCGCATCATTTCGTCGTGGAGTTCGCCGGCGGTCATGTCCGGGCCGATGGGAATTTCCTCGACGAGGCCGACGGGGCCGGTGTCCAGCCCCTCCTCCATCTTCATCACCGAAGCGGCGGTGCGGGTGTCACCCGCCATCACGGCCCGCTGGATGGGCGCGGCGCCACGCCAGCGCGGCAGGAGCGAGCCGTGGAGGTTGAGGCAGCCCTTTTCCGGCGCCTCGAGAATGGCCGGAGGCAGCAGCAGGCCATAGGCGACAACGACTGCCACCTCGGCGCCAAGGGCGGCGAAGGTCGCGACATCGGCGGGATCGCGGAAGTTTTTGGGCGTGAAGACGGGAATGCCGAACTCTTCGGCGGCGAGATGAACCGGCGATCTGCGCTCGGATTGCCCGCGACCGGCTGGCTTGGGCGCGCGCGTGTAGCAGGCGATGACCTCATGGCCGCGCATGACGATTTCGGTCAGCGTGGGCACGGCGAAGTCGGGGGTGCCCATGAAGACCACCTTCATCATCGATCTCCTGATGATCTAGCTGGCGAGCCGCGCCCGCTTCTGGAATTTCTTGTTCACGCGGTCACGCTTCAGGCGCGAGAGATAATCGATATAGAGCACGCCATCGAGGTGGTCGATCTCGTGCTGCATGCAGACGGCAAGCCTGCCGGTGGCGTGGCGGGTGACTTCCTCGCCCTCGGGTGTCCAGTATTTGACCGTTACCTCGGCAGGACGCTCGACCTCGTAATAGAGTTCGGGGATCGAAAGGCAGCCCTCTTCGGACACCGCCGTCTCCTCGCTCAATCCCACGATCTCGGGATTGATCATGGCGATCTTGCCGGAATCGGGGTTTTCCTCGTCGGCCAGATCGATGACCACGACGCGCTTCATATAGCCGATCTGCGGACCTGCCAGCCCAACACCGGGGGCATCGTACATGGTCTCGAACATGTCCTCGACGGTCTTTTTGAGTTCGTCGTCGAACGCCTCCACGGGCTCGGCCACCTTGCGCAGCAGAGGATCGGGCAGGATGAGGATTTCGCGTACGGCCATCGGATACTCTTTCGGTTGAAGCGCACTGGTTAATCCACGCGGGCAGGCGCGGTCAAGCAAAGCGGATATGGGAGCGCGCGAATCAGATAACAAGAACATTATGGAAACAGTGCTCTTCACGCTGGGCGGCGTGCCCATCACCATCATCGAAGCCCTGGCCGGCGGGTTGGGGCTGGCGGTGTTGCTGCTCATCGTGCTTTTGATCAGCCAGTCGCGCGCGGCGCGGCAGCGCGAAGAACAGGCGGCCCTGGACGCGGCGCGCACCGCCGAGATGGAGCGGCACATGGCCGACATGATGCGCATCCAGTCGGAAATGACCGGGCGCATGCAGACCATGAGCGAGATTTTCGGCACCCGCACCTCGGATCTGGCGCGGGTCTTGACCGAGCGGATCGACGCCAATTCGCATCGGGTCAATCAATCGATGACCGAAACCCGCACCAAGACCGAGGAAACACTGACCAAGCTCAACGAGCGGCTGGCGGTGATCGACAGGGCACAGACCAACATCACCCAGCTTTCGGGCGAGATCGTCTCGCTGCAATCGATCCTTGCCAACAAGCAGCAGCGCGGCGCTTTTGGGCAGGGGCGGATGGAGGCGATCATCGCCGATGGGCTGGCGATGGGCGCCTATTCGTTCCAGTCGACGCTTTCGAACAATTCGCGTCCCGATGCGCTGATCCACATGCCAAACGGCGCGCCCTCGCTGGTGATCGATGCCAAGTTCCCGCTCGAAGGCTGGCAGCGGATTTCCGAGGCGGAAACGCCCGAGGCGGTGCGTGCGGCGATGGCCGCGTTCCGCAGCGATTGTGCAACCCATATTAAGGCGATTTCGGAAAAATACCTGATCGCCGGGGAAACCCAGGACACCGCTTTCATGTTCGTGCCCTCGGAATCGATCTTTGCCGATCTGCACGAGCGGTTCGAGGATGTGGTGCAGAGGGCGGCGCGGGCGCGGGTGGTGATCGTTTCGCCCTCGCTGCTGATGCTCTCGATCCAGGTGGTCCAGGCGTTGCTGCGCGACGTGCGCATGCGCGAGCAGGCCCACATCATCCAAAAAGAGGTCATCGCACTGCTCGAGGACGTCAACCGGCTCAACGACCGGGTGACCAAGCTCAAGACCCACTTCACCCAGACGCAGGCCGACGTGGACCAGATCCTGATTTCGACCGGCAAAGTGACCAAGCGCGGCGAGAGGATCGAAGCTCTCGAATTCGAGGACGAGCGCCCTTCCCTTCTGGAATGATCGGCAACCCTTAAAGGGGTGCTCGCGTTGGCATCAAAACAGCACTGCCAAGGAGTACCGTCATGGCCGAACATCCCCACGAGGGCCGCGTCGTTCCCGTCGATCAGGCCATGGGTGACGATGCCAATCCGCTCGCCGCGCTGATGCCGATGAGCCTCGATGAGATCAACGACTATCTTTACGACGAAAGCCGGCCCGCCGAAGAGCGCCTCGATCGGCTTCGCGAAATCCGGGACAATCTGGCCGGGCTGGAAGCCTCCGACGTGGGCAGCGATGTCGACGCCCTGCGCGACGAAGTCGCCGCGGCCATCGCTTCGCTGGAAGGGGCCGAGCTTTCGGCGCCCGACGATGCGGCGACCAGCTTCGATCCAGCCGACCATATCGAAGCGCAATCGCCCGATGACGAGGATACGATCACCCGTATCACGGGCGAGGAGGACGCCGAAGACGACCAGAGCCGGCAGCGCTGACAGCGTGCTTGCGGATCAGAAGCGTGTCCGCGCCTTGAGCGCCTGGCTCAAGGTTCCCTCGTCGAGATAATCGAGCTCGCCCCCCACCGGCACGCCATGGGCCAGACGGGTAACGGTAATGCCGGTATCGGCGAGCCGGTCGGTGATGTAATGGGCCGTGGTTTGGCCCTCGACCGTGGCGTTCACGCCGATGACGATCTCTGAATAGTCAGGCGCACGCCTCAGGAGCGCATCGATGCTCAGATCATCGGGGCCGACGCCATCGAGCGGGGAGAGCACGCCGCCCAGGACGTGATAGCGCACCGGACCGATGCCGGCACGCTCCAGCGCCCAGAGGTCGGCAACGTCTTCGACCACGATCAGCAGGCCCGATTCGGCGCGGCGCGGATCGGAACAGATCGTGCAGGGCGAAACCGTATCGATATTGCCGCAGCTTTCGCAGACCTTGACCGCCGCCACGGCGCGCTCCAGGGCGGCGGCGAGCGGGATCATCAACTGCTCTTTTTTCTTGATGAGATGCAGCACCGCGCGGCGACCCGAACGCGGCCCCAAACCCGGCAGGCGCGAGAGAAGCTGAATGAGCTGTTCGATTTCCGGCCCGCCGGAAGGATTGGACATTTCGACGATCCTGATACTGCCATCTTGGCGAACGAGCCGCAGGCGAGGACCTCGCGCAATCTTTCGCGCGCCCCGCCTAAGGCGTCAAAACGGAAATTTCATGCCCGGCGGGATTGGAAGGCCGGAGGTCATTTCGCTCATCTTTTTTTGCAGAAATTCCTCGCCCTTGCGTCGCGCATCGGCGTGGGCGGCGACGATCAGATCCTCGACGATTTCAGCGTCTTCCGGCTTGAACAGGGACGGATCGATCTTCAATCCCTGAAGGTCGCCCTTGGCGGTCATGGTGACGGTGACCATGCCGGCACCGGCGCTGCCCTCGACGAGATGGCTGGCGGCCTCGGCCTGCATCTCCTGGGCACGCTGCTGGAATTCCTGGGCCTTTTTCATCATGCCCATCAGGTCTTTCATAGGTCGTCCTCCGGATCGATGGGAGCTTCGAAATGTTCGGGTGCCGCTTCGGTGTCTTCGGCACGTGTCTTGATATTGACAAGCCTCGCGCCGGGGAAGGTTTCCATCACGGCTTTGACCAGGGGATCTTCCAGCGCCTGGCTGCGCGCGTCGTTTTCGGCCGCCTGGCGCGCTTCGCGCATGGTAGGAGCGGAAATCTCGCGCGTGGAAATGGTGACCATCCAGGGCCGGCCGGTCCAGTCCTTGAGCTTGGCCGAAAGGGCGGACACGACGCCAGGATTGGCTGTGGGGGTCAGCGCCACTTCGATACGACCGACCTCGAAGGAGACGGGTTTAAGGTCGGACTCAAGGGCATGCTTGATGGCGATATCGCGCTTTTCGCCTGCCAAAGCCACGAGTTGCGCGTAGGTCTGCGGCATCGGGCGGGCCGACGCCTGCGGCGCATTCTGAGGTACAGACGCGGCCTGGGCCATGGGCGCTGTCGCGCGCGCCTGATAGCCGCCGCCATTGGGCGATGGAGCCGAAGGGGCGGGGCCGGAATCGGGCGGCAAGGAATTGAGCTTTTCGATCAACTCGTCGGGGCTGGGCAGATCTGCGGCGTAGGCCAAACGGATCAGCACCATTTCGGCGGCCTGCAAGCCATTGCCCGATTGGGCAATCTCGCCAAGCCCCTTGGACAGGATCTGCCAGGTGCGGGTCAGAACCCGCAGGCCGAGCTTTTGCGCCAGTTCAGCCCCACGGCTGCGCTCGTCCGGCGTTAAAACCGGATCATCGGCGGCGGAGGGAACAATCTTTATGCGGGTGACCAGATGGGTCAGTTCGGCCAGATCGGTGATGATCGTCGTGGGATCGGCACCAGAATCATAGAGCGCCCGCGCATCGTCGAGCGCTCCGGCGATGTCGCCGGCCATGAGCTTTTCGAAAAGATCGATGATGCGGGCGCGATCGGCCAGCCCCAGCATGTCGCGCACCGACTGGGCAGTGATCTCACCGCCGCCATGGGCGATGGCCTGATCGGTCAGCGACAGGCAATCGCGGGCCGAGCCCTCGCCGGCGCGCACGATCATCGCGAGCCCCTCGGGCTCGACGGGAATCGATTCCCTTTCGAGCAGGCCGGAAAGATAGTCGGTCATCACCTCGGGCGAAATGCGGCGCAAATCGAAGCGCTGGCAGCGCGAGAGGATGGTGACCGGGACCTTGCGGATCTCGGTGGTGGCGAAGATGAACTTGACGTAGGGGGGCGGCTCTTCGAGCGTCTTCAAGAGCCCGTTGAAGGCCGAAGTCGAGAGCATGTGCACTTCGTCGATGATGAACACCTTGTAGGGCGCGCTCATCGGCGGGGTGCGGGTCATGGCGTTGATTTCGCGGATGGAGTCGATGCCGGTGTTGGACGCGGCGTCCATTTCCATCACATCCACATGGGTGCCCGCGATGATCTCGGCGCAGTGGATCCCTTCTTTGGAGAGATCGAGCGTGGGGTGCGCGCCGGTCTCGTCGGCATAGTTGAAGGCGCGGGCCAGAATGCGGGCGGTCGTGGTTTTTCCCACGCCGCGCACGCCGGTCAAGATAAAGGCGTGATGAATGCGCCTGGTCTTGAACGCATTGCCCAGCGTCTGGACCATGGCGTCCTGCCCCACAAGGCTCTCAAAGCTCGATGGCCGGTATTTGCGGGCCAGAACCTGATAGGGCGTTGCTGGGGTCGTGGGGGTCACCATCGCGTGCCGTTGTGAGGGAGAAGTGCCCCGGGGGCGAATTCAAAGTGGAGGCTGACGACGACCCGTGCCGTACTCGTTAGGGCTGCTTCCTTCCGGACCTGACCCGGTTGGCGAGCGGTTCGTCCGCCACCAACCTCCGCCCCCTATGTGCTGCATCGGGGAGGCGTTTGCAAGGGGGCAGGCCAGACTCTTTCAAGGCGCGGAATCGGCCACCGGATAGATTCCCAGGAGCTTGAAGTGATCCGAGAAAAAGCCCAGCTCCTCGAGCGCAAGCTTGACGTTGTGATCGTCCGGATGACCTTCGATATCGGCATAGAACTGGGTGGCGGTGAAAGAGCCGCCGACCATATAGCTTTCGAGCTTGGTCATGTTGACGCCATTGGTCGCGAACCCGCCCATGGCCTTGTAAAGGGCCGCCGGAACGTTGCGGACGCGGAAGACGAAGGTGGTCTTGACTTTGTTGCCATTGGGCTTGGGCCGGATCGGCTCGCGGGCCATGATGAGAAAGCGCGTGGTGTTGTGGGATTCGTCCTCGATGTTTTCGGCGATGACGTCGAGGCCGTAGGTTTCGGCGGCAAAGCGCGAGGCTATCGCGGCGATCTTGCGATCACCCTTTTCGGCCACTTCACGCGCCGAGCCGGCGGTGTCGACCGCGTTGATGGTGCGCAGATTGTGCCGGGCGATGAATTTGCGGCACTGGCCCAGCGCCACAGAAAGCGACTGCACGGCCTCGATCTCGGCAAGAGTGGTGCCGGGCACGCCCAGAAGGTTCATGCGCACCGGCAGGTAGTGCTCGCCGATGATATAGAGCCCGCTTTCGGGGAGGATGTGGTGAATATCGGTGATCCGGCCATAGAGCGAGTTTTCCACCGGAACGACAGCATATTCGGCCTCACCGCTCTGCACGGCGCCCAGGGTCTGCTCGAAAGTCACGCAAGGGAGCGGTTCGTCGGCCGGGAACGCCTCGCGGGCCGTGGCATGGCTGAAAGCTCCCAATTCTCCCTGAAAGGCGATCTTGCGTGACATTGTGACAGTCCCTTTAGAAAAATGTGCGCGCACCTAACGCCGTGCTCCGATGGGTGTCAATTGCGCGAAAGGCGCGTAAGAAAAGGGCTTGCGGGATTGTCGCACCCGGCCTATGCCGGTTGCGCGGACCAAAGCTTCCATTTATGGTCCGCGCGCGGGCTTTAGGGGTGAATCCGGGGCTTTGGCGCGAGCCCTTCGCCGGTCTTGCCGCTCGGTTTGCCGATCGGAGCCCGTTATTTTGCGTTCTGCTTGCCGGCGCTCGGGCGGGAATAACGGTACGGAGAGACCGAGGTTATGAATTCATTTGAACTCAACAAGATTTTCGGTGCCATTCTGGGCACCCTGGTCTTTGTGATGGGTGTCGGCTTTATCGCCGACGAGATCTATGCCCCCATCGAGGGGCGCGGCGCCGATTACGCGCTGCCCGAACCCGCCGCCGAAGGCGAGGCCGGCGGGGAAGATGCCCCGGGCGTGCCCTCGATAGCGGCGCGGATGCAGACCGCCTCGGCCGAAGAAGGCGAGAGCCTCATCACCCGCTGCCAATCGTGCCACGATTATTCTCCCGCCAATGAGAACCGCGTTGGCCCCGGCATCTACGGCATCGTGGGCCATCCGATCGCCAGCCATGAAGGCTTCAGCTATTCCGACGCGCTCGCAGCGCTGGGTGAAGCTGGCGAAATCTGGGACTACGAACACCTCGATGCGTTCATCGAAAACCCGCGCGCTCATGTTCCCGGTACGCTGATGACCTTTGCCGGCCTTGCCGATCCGGAAGACCGCGCCAATCTTATCGCGTTCCTGCGGGAAAATTCCGACGATCCGTACCCGCTGCCCGAAGCTCCGGCAGAAGAAGCGCCCGCCGAGGGCGAGGCCGCTGCCGAAGGCGAAGCTCCGGCCGAGCAGGATCCGATCTGGGCGGCCATGGCTGCCGTGACGCCGGAAGACGGCGAGGCGCTCATCGTGCGCTGCCAGTCCTGCCACGACTATTCGGAAGCCAATGCCAACCGCGTGGGGCCGGGCCTTTACGGCGTCGTCGGCCAGCAGATCGCGCACCACGAGGGCTATTCCTATTCGGACGCGCTGGCTTCGCTCGGCGCCGAAGGCGAAACCTGGACGCCCGAGAACCTCTCTGCCTTCCTCGAATCCCCGGCCGACTTCGCGCCCGGCACGCGCATGGCCTTCCCCGGCATCGCCGATGTCGAAGACCGCGCCGCGCTGATCGTCTACCTCAATACGCTTTCGGAAAATCCGATGGACCTGAGCGGTGGCGCAGCGGGCGGCGAGGCCGAAGCCGCTCCCGCCGAAGGCGACGCCGCTCCGGCAGAAGGCGAAGCTCCGGCTGAGGAAGCCGCTCCGGCAGAAGAAGCCGCTCCTGCCGAAACCGAGGAAGCTCCCGCCGAACAGCCTGCCCTTGAGGAAGTCGAGCAGCTCAATCTCGAGGAAGAGGGAGAGGCGGCCGCTGAAGAAGCTCCTGTCGTCGAGGTCGAGGCTCCGCAGGACGAAACCGTCGAGGATCCCAACACCCAGGTTCCGGGTGCCGATCAGGAGATGGACAATCCTGCCGAGGAGATCGGCACAGGCCGTTCCTGGCGGAATCCCAACATCTTCACGCAATGACACACGCGGCATAAGCCTCTTACCCTTTGCTCGTCACGTGTCCGAACCGCAAAACCGTTTCCACTTTTGCTGGACACGCTCTAGTAACAGAACCGCGCTCCTTCGAAGGGAGCGCGGTTTTTTGTTGCTATGAGGGAAGAGACTATGGCGCTGCTGCTGCACCTTACAGGGATCGATGAATCGGGATGGGCCAGGGGATTCAAGGAGGCCCTACCCGGCTATCGCGTGCTCACCCGCGCCGAACAATACGACCCGGCCGAAATCGAATATGTCTTTGCGTGGCGGCCGGCACCCAATGCTTTCGAGGGCATGAGCAATCTCAAGGCTATTCTCTCGCTCGGCGCGGGAGTCGATGCGCTCATGGCCCATCCCGCACTGCCGGATGTGCCCGTGGTTCGATTCGTCGATGACGAACTGACCCATTGCATGAGTGACTATGTGATCTCCCAGGCCACCATGCACCAGCGCCTCTTCACCCGCTATGCGGCGGACCAGAAGGCCAAGCGCTGGAGGCAGTACTACCCGCCGGCCAGCCATGAGATCACAGTGGGAATCATGGGGCTGGGGGTGCTGGGCACCGATGCCGCCCTCAAGCTCAAGGCGATCGGCTTTTCGGTCACCGGCTGGAGCCGCACGGCCAAGCAGATCGAAGGCGTCAAGCTCTTCGCGGGCAACGATGAGCTCGACGATTTTCTCGCGGCGACCGATATTCTCGTTTGCCTTCTGCCTCTGACCGAGGAAACGCGCGGCATTCTCAACATGAAAACGTTCAAAAAGCTCCGGCGCGACGGGCTGACGGGCGGGCCCGTGCTGATCAATGCGGCGCGCGGCGGCCATCAGAAGGAAACCGACATCGTTGCCGCGCTCAAGGACGGCATACTGGCGGCGGCAAGCCTCGATGTCTTCGAGGTCGAGCCTCTTCCCGTCACCAGCCCGCTCTGGGAGCTCGACAACTGCTTCATCACCCCCCATATCGCGGCGATTTCCAATGAGCGCAGCGGGGTCAACTATTTTTCGCGCATGATCCTCGAGCACCGGGACGGCAAGCCGCTGCGCAATGTGGTGGACCGCGACCGGGGCTATTAAGCCGCCAGATCGAGTTCCCATACCTGTTCGACCAGTTCGTGTCCGAAAGCGGTGTAAGCGCGTTCGGACACGATCTTGAAGCCCGCCGCCACATAGATGCGGCGAGCTGCAATCAGGCAATCATGGGTCCACAGTGTCATGCGCGTAAAGCCGGAACGCCGCGCAAAGTCCATGGCCTCTTGGACCAGACGCCGCCCCACGCCGCGGCCGCGAAAACGCGGTTCGGCATAAAGCGTTCGCAGTTTGGCCACGCCTGGTTCGCCAGCCGGAACCACGGCGGCCGAACCGGCAATGGAACCGTCGATCTCTGCGATCCACAGCGCCTTGTTTCCGTCCTTGAGCCCGATGAAATCGGCATAGATGCGCGCCAGAAGCGCCTCGAACTCGACGTTCCAGCCATATTCGAGATTGTAAAGCTCGGCCTGCCGGTGGATCAGCCAGCCGATTTCGCCCACACGTGGCGGACGGAGGACGAGCGCAGCCGTAGCGGAGGCCGGCTCGAGCAGGCGCGAGATTTCCGCCATTGCGGCGAGCAACCGGCCTCTCTCCCCTGATCCGAGCGGCGCGAGAATGGCCGAAGCGGCCTCATCGCTCAGGCGATTGAGATTTTCGCACGCCTCCTCGCCACCCCGCGTGAGCGAGAGGACGGACACTCGGCGGTCGCTTTCATCGGTTACCGCGGCAAGGACGTCGGCGGCAGCGAGCCGTTTGATCAATCGGCTCAGATGCCCCCGGTCCATACCCAATGCGTCGGCCAGAGCACCAGCCGTAGTCTCGCCGAGCCGTCCCACCTCATGGATGACACGCGCTTCGGCCAGTGGAAACGGGCTTTGCAACAGCCCCTCATCCAGGAGGCCGATGATGCGTGTGTAGAAGCGATTGAAGGCGCGCAAGCGTGCGACAGGATCACCGACATCGAGCATAGCCAACCTCCGAGGATAATTGACTATGCAATCATATATTTGACTTTGTCAAATAGTTCCGTAGCGGGCTTTCAGCGCGTAATAGAGCGCGCGGATACCTTGGTCGGTGCCACCAAAAGGGCGTCCCGGCCGGGGTTCGGGCGCCCAGGCAAAGATATCGAGGTGCACCCAATCCGTCTCTTTCTTGATGAAGCGGTTGAGAAAGAGCGCCGCGGTGATCGATCCGGCGTGCCCGCCCGAGGAGATATGATTGACGTCGGCAATCTTGGAGGCGAGCAGCCTGTCATAGCCCGGCCAGAGCGGCATGGCCCAGAGCGGATCATCGACGGCGGCGCCGTGTTCGAGCACCGAGCGGGCGAAGGCTTCATCGCGCGCATAGAGCGGCGGCAGGTCGGGACCCAGCGCTACGCGCGCGGCACCGGTCAGCGTTGCCATATCGATGATGAGGTCGGGATCTTCCTCATCGGCCAGCGCCAGGGCATCGGCGAGGATCAGACGGCCCTCGGCGTCGGTGTTGCCGATCTCGACGGTCAATCCCTTGCGCGAGGGCAGGATATCGCCGGGGCGGAAGGCGGAGCCGGAAATGGCGTTTTCGACCACCGGGATCAGAACGCGCAGCCGCACCTTGAGCCTGGCATCGATCACCGCATTGGCCAGACCCAGGATATTGGCGGCCCCGCCCATATCCTTTTTCATCAGCGCCATGGAGTTGCCCGGCTTGATGTTGAGCCCGCCGGTATCGAAGGTGACGCCCTTGCCCACCAGCGTGAGCTTGGGATGGGCGGGGTCACCCCATGAAAAATCGACAAGGCGCGGCGCCTGGGTGCTGGCCCGCCCCACGGCGTGGATCATCGGGAAGTTCTCAGCCAGCAAGTCATCTCCACGGATGACGTTCACCTCGGCCCCGTGCTCGCGGGCGAAATCGACGATGGCTCTTTCGAACGCCTCCGGCCCCAGATCGTTGGCGGGGGTGTTGACGAAATCGCGGGCGATGAAGGCCGAGCGCACCAACAGCTCGATTTCGGCGGCGTCCGCGCCTTCCGGCAGCTCAAGTGTGGGCCGCTCCTTGGCTTTCACATAGCGGTCGTAACCATAGGCCCCCAACCTGAAGCCCAGGGCGGCCAGCGTCGGATCGCCGAAGGCGCCTTCCAGACGATAGGAACCGGCAGGAAGCGCGGCGGCTGCCAGACCCAGGATCAGTGGCGAGCGATCCGCCGGCACTCCGAGGCCAAAGAGATAGCCCTCTATCCCGCCCTCGGCGCCGGGGAGTGCGAGCAGCTTTCCGGCCTTGCCGGTAAACTCATTGGCCTTGGCCCAACCCTCATGAGCCTGCGACAGGCCGGCAGCGGCGATTTCACCTTCGGGAACACAGATAACGGGCAAGGGCATAGGGCAACTCCAGCACTTTCGATCACGATCGTTTGTATCGGGTCATCCCCCGAACGGCAATCGGCGGAGCCGCCGCTTAACCGGGTGTTAGGGTTAATGAATTACTTATCGGCACCGAAAGCACGCGCGTTCGCGTTGGGGGCTGGCCGCATGGAAAGGTCGTTCAAATCGATATTGCTGGTGGGTGTTGCAACGCTTGCTTTGGCAGGCTGCGCCACCAATCACACCGGCGCGCTCGATGCGGACTATTCCAACCTTTCGGGACCGCAGGCCCAGGCCAGCGTCGCCGATCTGGCGCAGCGCTATGGGCGCGATCCTCGCAACAAGACGTTGGGCATTCACTATGCCGCCGCGCTGCGTGCCGCCGGACAGACCGAGCCCGCCGTTACCGTGCTCGAATCCCTGATGGCCGCCCATCCCGGCGATCCGGACGTGGGCCTGGCCTATGCCAAGGCGCTTTCGGCAGCCGGACGGTTCGAGCAGGGGCTGCGCGTCGTGGACAACGCCATCGACCCGGTGACGCCCCATTGGGACGCCCTTTCGGTGCGCGGCGCCATTCTCGATCAGATGGGCCGGCACGCCGAAGCGCGGCAGAGCTACAACCAGGCTCTGCTGCTCGCCCCCCAGCAATCCCGGCTCCACGCCAATCTGGGCTTGTCTTATGCGATGACCGGCGAGCTCCAGCCTGCCGAAATGCATCTGCGACAGGCAGCCGCCCTGCCGGGAGCCACCAGCCGCGTGCGCCAGAACCTCGCGCTGGTTCTTGGCCTGCAGGGCCAGTTCGAGGCAGCCCGCGCGCTCTATGCCGCCGAACTGCCGCCCGAGGCGGTCGAAGCGAACATGGACTATATCCGCTCGCTCCTTACCCAGCAGGACCGTTGGCAGGCCATCCGCAGCGACGGTTAGAGCGACATGGCGGTGATGATCGCCGGCGCCATGATGATGATGAACAGCACCGGCAGGAAAAAAACGATCAGCGGCACCGTCATCTTGGGCGGAAGAGCGGCCGCCTTTTTTTCCGCTTCCATCATGCGCGCCTCGCGCCCTTCCTCGGCCATGACGCGAAGCGCCTGGCCCACGGAGGTGCCGTAGCGCTCGGCCTGGATCAGCGCGGTCATCACCGAACGCACCCCGTCGAGCCCGGTGCGCCGGGCGAGATTGTCATAGGCGCGGGTGCGGTCTTCGAGGAAGGAGAGCTCGGCGGTGGTGAGCGTCAGCTCTTCGGCCAGTTCGGGGCTTTGCAGCCCGATCTCCTTGGCGACGCGCCGGATAGCGTGCTCGATCGACATGCCCGATTCCACGCATAGCAGCACCAGATCGAGAGCGTCGGGCCAGGCGCTGCGCACCGATTGCTGACGCTTCTGGATCTTGTTGCGCAAAAGGAGCACCGGCAGATAGGCGCCAACCAGCCCCACGCCGATGGCGTAGACGACGTTGAGAAACAGCGGGCGTCCGCCGGGCGCGATGAACACCAGATAGACCACGCCGATCGCAAAGAGGACAAAGGGAGTGACGAAGCGCAGGAACAGGTGCTTGGTCAGCTCGCCCTGCCCCCGCAGCCCGGCCTGGGCCAGCCTTTCGACGGTGTTTTCATCCATGAAGGCCTTCTGGAGCGAAAAGCGCTCCACCGTCGATTTCATATAGGCGCGGGCGTCGGCGCCGCGGATATTGCGGGCGCCTTCCCTGCTATCGGACTGATTGCGCAGCCGCGCCATTTCCCGGGCCCGCATCTGCTCGCGTTCGAGCGCGACCTTCTTCATGCGGTCCTTGCGCTCGGCGCGTTCAAAGATATGCGAGCCGAAGGTGAAAACGATCGCAGCCGCCGAGATCGCGGCGAAAACCGCGATCAGGAAATCGGAGCTGGCGATCTGGTCGGCGAGGGTCATGCGGGATGTCCTCTAATAATCGAATTGGATCATGCGGTTCATGACGAAGGCGCCCGTCATCATCATGACCGCGGCAATGCCCAGGCAGATCATGCCGCCGCTGGTGGTCACCAGCGGACTGAGATAGGTGGGGCTGACCACCGAAACCGCACCGATGACGAAGATCGGCAGCGCGCCGATGATCATGGCCGACGCTTTTGCTTCCGAACTCATGGCCTTGACCTTGGCCTTCATCTTCTTGCGATTGCGCAACACGGTGGCGAGGTTGGAGAGCGCTTCGGAGAGATTGCCGCCCGATTGCTGCTGCACTGTGATGACGACGATGAAGAAATTGACTTCCGGCAGTGGCACGCGTTCGAAAAGGACCTCGACCGCCTCGGCCATGGATTTGCCGATCGATTGCTGGTCGAGCACGCGCATGAATTCCGATTTCACCGGCTCCTTGACCTCCCTGGCCACGAGGCGGATGGAATCGTTGAGCGGCATGCCGGCCTTGACGCCGCGCACAATGGCTTCGACCGCATTGGGAAGCTCGTCGAGATAGGCATTCTGGTACTTCTTGCGCCGCCAGCCCAGATACATATTGGGCAGCACATAAGCGCCGCTCAGCGCCATCACGGCGGCATAGAGCAGCGGAATCTGGAGGATGACCAGCACCGCCAGCAGGCCGATCCCGAAGATGATGCAGTTGCGGATCCAGACTTTGGGCGGCGTCTTGACGCCGGCCTGGAACATGCGGTGCTTGAGCGTTTTTTTGGCCCGGCGGGCGTTGAGGGCGTCCGATTGCTGCTTGAGCGCGTCCTGGACGGTGCGGCGGCGGGTTTCACGGATCTTGTCGGCGCTGACCGTCTGACGGCGGACCTGCACATCCCCCTGGAGGGCCTTCATGCGCTTGTCGGCACGGCTGGATCCGGCAAGGGAGGGAACGAAGGCAAAGCCGAGCGCCCCGATACAGATGACGACCAGCAAGGCAAAAACGAGCGGGCTCATCAACGCATCATTTCGTGCTGTTCGACATTGGCGCGTTCCAGCGCCTCGACCAGCGCCATCTCCTCGTTGAAATAGCGCGCCTTCTCGGTGAAATTGGGCTTGGTGATGCCGGTCGAGCGGTGACGGCCGATCAGTGCGCCGTTGGCGTCCTCGCCCATGATGTCGTAGACGAACACGTCCTGGGTGACGATCACATCCCCCTCCATGCCGAGCACTTCGGTGACATGGGTGATGCGGCGCGAGCCGTCGCGCAAGCGCGCGGCCTGGACGATCACGTCGATCGAAGAGACGATCATCTCGCGGATGGTGCGGCTGGGCAGCGAAAAGCCGCCCATGGTGATCATCGATTCAAGACGGCTGAGCGCTTCACGCGGAGAGTTGGCGTGGAGCGTACCCATTGAGCCGTCATGGCCGGTGTTCATGGCCTGCAAGAGGTCGAACGCCTCGGCGCCACGCACTTCGCCCACGATGATGCGTTCGGGGCGCATACGCAGGCAGTTGCGGACCAGCTCGCGCATGGTGATCTCGCCCTCGCCTTCGAGGTTGGGTGGGCGGGTTTCGAGCCGCACCACATGGGGCTGCTGGAGCTGGAGTTCCGCCGAATCCTCGCAGGTGATCACCCGCTCGTCCCGATCGATGAAAGCGGTGAGGCAGTTGAGAAGGGTGGTCTTGCCCGAACCCGTGCCGCCCGAGATCAAAACGTTGGCACGCACCCGCCCCAGGATGCGCAGGACCTCGGCGCCTTCGGGGGAGATCGAGCCGAATTTGACGAGTTGCGGCAGGGTCAGCTTGTCCTTTTTGAACTTGCGGATGGTGAGTGCAGGACCGTCGATCGAGAGGGGCGGGGCGATGACGTTGACGCGCGAGCCGTCAGGCAGGCGGGCGTCGCAGATGGGCGAGGATTCATCGACCCGGCGGCCGACCTGGGAAACGATGCGCTGGCAGACATTCATCAGATGCGCGTCGTCGCGGAAGCGCACATTGGTGAGCTTTACCCGGCCGTTGACTTCGATGTAGCAGCGCTGCGACCCATTGATCATGATGTCGGCGATGTCGTCGCGCGCCAGGAGCGGTTCAAGCGGGCCGTAGCCGAGCACGTCGTTGCAGATGTCGTCGAGCAGGTCTTCCTGCTCGGAAATCGACATCACGAAATTCTTGAGCGCGATGATTTCGGCGACGATGTCACGGATTTCCTCGCGCGCCGAATCCTGATCCATGGCGGCGAGCTGGGACAGATCGATGGAATCGATCAGCGCCGAAAAGATCGAGGATTTGGTCTGGAAGTAGTTCTTGTCGCGGCCGGCAGGCTCGACCGCATCGATCGTTTCCTCGGCCTTGGCCCGCTGCACGTTCGCTGGTGTCGGGACGGACTGCGGAGGCGCGCGTTCGAACTCGGGCGCGGCAGGCGGGGCGGGCCGGGCAGGAGCCGCCTGGGTATTGCCACCGAAACTGGTACGCTTGCCGAACATATCTGCCCTTTCCCGGTTCTATGCCCGTTTGCGCATGCGGAACAGGTCCGGCAGCTTGAGGCCCACCGAGCGGCTGCCCGCTTCGACATCGGCACGGCCTGTGACCTGCATGCCGACCGAGCGGAAGATCTCGTTCACCTTATGGCTGGCCGAAACCTCGGCGATCATCTGCCCGTTATTGGCGGCGGTGCCGAAAAGAGCGGAATCGAACCCGATCTGCCCGGCGAGCCGGCATTCGATGGACGCGGCGAATTCGGGCGCCGGAATCTCCGGCCGCTTGGCGATACCTGTCTTGTTGACGACGACGATGGGATCGCTTTCGGTGGGCCGCATGGCCTTGACCGCATCGGCGATGGATTTGGCATTGCGCAGATTGGCAAGGTCGGGTTCGGCGACGATCACCACCTCGTCCACCGCCGCCAATGTGTGCCGCACCCAGCTCGTCCACAGATGCGGGATATCGAGGATCACCACCGGAACGTGCTTCTGGCTCAATTCGATGATCTGCTCGAAGCTGCGCTCGGAAAGATCGTAGGTGCGATCGAGCGTGGCGGGAGCGGCAAGCAGCGAGATATGGTTGGCCGCCTTGCTCATCAGCCGATCGAGCATCACCGCGTCCATCTTGTCCTGCGCAAACACCGCATCGGCGACGCCCTGCGGCGGGTCCTGATTGAAATCGAGCCCGGCGGTGCCGAAAGGCAGGTCGAGATCGACGACCAGCACGTCCTGGCGGATGGAACGGGCGATTGCCCAAGCGATATTGTGCGCGATGGTCGAGGCCCCTGCCCCGCCCTTGGCCGAAATGAAACCGATGGAGCGCCCGATGGGCGCCGCGCCTTCGGACGCGAACAGATCGGCGATGGCGTTGATGATCGTCGCGCTGGTGGCCGGCATCACGAGATATTCGGACACCCCGGCCCTGATGAGGCTGCGATAGAGCATCACGTCATTGACATGGCCGATGACGATGACCCGCGTGGAGGCATCGCAAACTTCGGCGAGCCGTCCCAACGCCGCTTCGATCCGGTCGGCCGGCAACGTCGTTTCGACGATGATGAGGTTGGGCGTTGGATTGGTCCGATACGTTTCCACCGCGCCATCGAGCCCGCCATTGTGCGTGGTGAGCGCGACCTTGGACATGCGCCGGTCCTGCGTCGTGTCCTCGATGATCTGGGCCGTCTGGGAATGCTCGCAAAACGCCTGGATGGTGATGCGCGGAATCAGCCGCGCGCCGCTTACCGTTTCGGCCGGCAGCTCGGGTGTTTTGCCGCGATCTTCGTTCTCAATAAAGTTCATGATTTTTACCCGGCAAGAGAACTGTCTGGTCGATGCTGATCAATCGAGCACGAAGCCGACCGAACCGCGGAACTGCCCGCCCTGGTCGGCGCCGCCGACCCCGTAGAGGTTTTCCATACGCCCCAGAAAGATCGCCTCGGCATCGGAAGACGGCTGGTGGAAATCGAGCGGAGTGGCCACCGGCGCCGCCGTGGGCTGGGCGATCATCGGGGTGACGAGAATGACCAGCTCGGTTTGCGACGTGCTGTATTCATAGGAGCGGAACAGCGCGCCAAGGATCGGGATGTTGCCCAGACCCGGCAGTTCGTTGATCTGGCGACGCGTACGTTCTTCGAGAAGGCCGGCGATGGCCAAGGTCTGGTATGCGGACAATTCCACCGAAGTGGAAGCGCTGCGCGTGTTGAGCGCGCCGGAAATCGTGTCCGAGATTTCGGAAACCTCGGTGTCGATATCGATCGAGATCAGCCCGTTCGACTGTACCGTCGGGGTGAAATTGAGCTGAATGCCGTATTCCTTGTAGTTGTAGGTTTCCTCGCCGTCATTGACGACGCGGATCGGCAATTCGCCACCGACGTGGAAGTTGGCTTCCTGCCCCGACATCGCTGTCAGCACCGGTTCGGCCAGCATGCGTAGCGCATTCTGGCTCTGAAGCGCCTGCAGCGAGGCGTTCAGCGAGAACCCACCCTGGCTGAAGGCTCCGGCATACGAGCCAGCGGTGTCGCCAACGGGGGGCGAGGAATTGAGATCAAGATCGACCGCTCCCACCGAGAGCGAGCCGGACAGATTGATGCCAAGCGCCTGGGCCGCATCGCGCTTGATTTCGGCCACCACGACCTTGAGCGCGACTTGCTGGCCGCCGGCAACGTTGATGACGCTGGTGACATTGGCTTCACCGCCCACATATTGGGCGGCAATGGCGACGGCCTTTTCCATATCGTCGCCCGATTGCACGTCCCCCGAAAGGATCACCGAATTGGCAAAGGATTGGACCTGAACGCGCGCGCCGGGCAAAAGACGATTGATGGTGGCGGCAAGGCCCGAAGAATCCTGGGCCACCGAAATCTCGATCACCGCGATGCCGGCACCGGACGGATCGAGAAAGAAGATGTTGGTTTCGCCCGCCGCTATGCCCTGAATCACGGCGCGCGTCTTGGTGCGCATGATGGCATTGGCGACGCTGGGCTGGGAGATGATCACCTCACCGGCTTCCGCCGGCAGGTCTACGATGATCGATTTGTTGACCCCGATCTCGATATATTGCGTGCGTCCGATCTCGCTCTGGGCGATGCGCAGATGCGGCGAGGTTGCCGCCAGCGCCGGAGCAATGAGCGCAAAGACCGCCAGCGCCGCGCCCAACACCACGGCCATGACATCCAGACGGGCAAAGCGCGACAGTTTCGAACGAAGCGACATCTATCTGACCTCGATAACGGGCGAAGACGGCGAAACCGGCGTTGCCGGGGCGGAGGGATCTTCAAGAGCGGAAATCGAGCCGCCCGGCAGCACGGGCACGGCACGCGGCGCGCTCGAGGTCACCGACTGGGCCTGTCCGTAGCGGATGAGCCGCACGGTCTGGCTCGAACCCTGGGCGGTATCGACGGTTTCGGCAAAATCGATCACCGAGCGCAACACCAGCGCCAACCGGCCCGACGCGCCGGCCTGAAGAATGGTTTCCGATTGGGCTGGGGTGAGTTCGAGCGTGGCAATCTCGGCGGATTCGAAGACCTGCGAGGAAGGATTGTCGGGATCGGCCCCGCCGCCGGTGGTTCCGACTTCGCCCAGGCGCGTGCCGATGGCCAGCACCCGAACATTGGAGAGGATGGTCTCCGAATAGTCGGCACCCGAGCGGATGAGCACGACGTCGACGCGATCGTTAGGGACGATATAGCCGCCCGATGCGGAATCAGGGGTGACCGAAACCGATACGGCGCGCATGCCCTGGCCGATCACTGCCGAAAGGTAGCCCTGATTGGCGTTGACCAGCTTGGCCTCGCGGATCGGCTCGCCAGGAAAGAATTCGAAACGGGCGACGGCTCCGGCGACCTGCTGGGCAGCCTCGGGCACGGCGCTTTGGGTGATGTATTCGGACCGGACGGCGCCCTCGGGCCAATCCTGCCAGCTCACATCATCCACGGTGAGGCGCTGCCCCAGGCCAATGGCGCGGCTGGCAACCAGCACCCGCTCCCGTGCCTCAAGCTCGACCTGTGCGGTCTCGACGGGTTGTTCGGGCTGCGGGCCATTGCCGCGCGTGGCCAGAAACGCGGCAAGGCCGCCAGCCACCAGAGCGACAACGATAAGCAGAATACGCGCCGGTTTCATCCGATCCCAAACCCCCACTGGCGACGCCCAAGGCGTATGCACCTGCGTTCGGGCAGGGCCCGCAAACCTGCGATCCCTCAAGCCCCCATCCACCGCTCCAAAGCGCGCGTCGACAGCGCGCGCCTGTGGCAGCTAGGAAACTATTGCCGGGAAAGGGTCAAAACTTGGTTAATGGTTGCTTGTTTGCAAAGGTTAACCAATGGTTTAGAGCGCGAGGTTGAATTCGCGCTCCACCGGGCCGGTGCGGCTGGTTGGCTGCACTGGTTTCGCGGACAAGCCCGAAATCTCAGGCGGAGGGGAGAGAGGCTTAGAACGTACGCAGTCCATCGAGCAGGGTTTGCTGCAAGGTAGGATTGGCAATCAGTCGCTCGAAGGCGAAGGTCTGCGGATAGACCAGCATGGCGGCAAGCGCCAGGGCGATGCCATAGGGCACACCGGTCTTGGGGTGATGCAGGCGCACCAGCCAACCGGCCTTGAGCAAGGGACCGGGCAGCGCGTAGCGGCGGCCGACGAGCAGCAGCAGAGTCAAAGCTCCGCCGAACACCGAGGCATACAGCAGGTAGGGCAGAAGGAGCTCGAACCCCATCCAGAGCGAAATCGCCGCTGCCAGCTTGGCATCGCCACCGCCGATCCAGCCCATGGCAAACATCCCGAAGGTGACGGCGAGAACCAGCGCGCCTGCCGCCAGATGCATCCCGATTGCCGTCGGGCTGAGTCCAACCACGAGAGCAATAACCAAAAAGCCGACAGCCACGGCGGCGACGAGCACATTGGAAATGCGCATGGTGAACAGATCCGAGCATGCAGCGAAAGCCATCAATGCAGGGAAGATGATCGAAAGAACAGTTGGGAACGTCATGCGCGCCTGCTTATGGGGAGCCAATCGATTCAAAATGCTCGATGATGCCGCCGAACAAGCCGTTGACCGGACTGTCCAGGATTGAAATTGCAGCGAGCACGATCAGGGCGAGCAAAGCAGCGATGAGGCCATATTCCACCGCCGTGGCTCCCGATTGATCGTTTTGAAATCGCATCGGCCCAACCCCATTCGGCGACAACGATAGCGCCCGCGCGTTAACCGCACCTTATCAGTTGAGGAAAGGGGCTCTGAGGCCCCTTTCCTTGGGACTTATCAGCCCGCAGCGGGGGTGGTGGCACACCCCTCAGTAGACGCGCCGCCCTCAGGATCCTGAAGCGTTTCCCCAATATTACAGAAGACGTCTTTGAGGGGTTCCTGCAGCAGCGTAATCGCAGCAATAACCGCAACAGCCATCAGCGCCGCGATAAGACCGTATTCAATAGCAGTTGCGCCGGATTCGTCGGCGGCGAATTTCTTCAAAAGATTCATGACTAGCTCCTTGTTCGTGCGTCCTCTTGTGACGACATCGTTCGACGCGTCACACATCGAACATGTTTTTGACGCTAAGCCGCCCCAGTTGAAATTGAGTTAATCCGCGCCCGGAAACTGATAAGCTCCGCACCAATACTCAGCATAACTAACAAACGGTACGCCTTTTGATAAATTTCTAACTATTCGAGACAGAAAGACTTTTGAAACCATAACCAAGCCGTCGCCCAGGCATTTGCCAATTCGTAACCATTGCCGGCCATAGTCGGGTAACCATGTTTTAGAAGGCGGGAAGTTGCCATGCCAATCGTGTTGCGCAGCGTGTTGTTGGCTGCGGCCCTGTCGGTAACCGGCCTCGGTCTTCCGGCGGCCTTTGCCCAGGACCAGGAAGCGGTGACGGTGACCGTCAATGCCAATATGGCCCGCATCCTGCGCATCAACGCGCCCGCAGCCACGGTGATCATCGGCAACCCCGCCGTCGCCGACGTCACCATCCAGGATCCCCAGACGCTGATCCTCACCGGCAGAAGCTATGGGCGCACCAATATGATCATTCTCGATGCCAACGGCGACCCGATCGCCGACACGGTGGTCGAAGTGGCGCAGCTCAAATCCGACACCGTTACGATCTTTTCGGGCGCCCAGCGCACCTCGGTCGCCTGCGCGCCCAATTGCCAGCCGGTTATCATGCTGGGCGACGACACCAGCTACACGTCCAACGTCATCGCTTCGAGCACCCTGGTCGACGGCGCCGCCGCGAACTAGGGGCAATTGCACACCCCCGGTTAGTTACCCGTTTACGCTCTCAGCGATTGACCCCGCACCGGGTGCAAACCCTAACTTTCGGTTAGGAACGCCCTGCGTATTGTGCCCCGGTTCTCGGGGGCGAGCAGGCATGACCATCACGGAAAAGGAAAAGCCCATCGGACCGCTCACGCGGCTGGCGCGGCGTTTCGCGCGGTCCGATCGCGGTGTCACCGCCATTGAATTCGCGCTGGTGGGACCAGTGTTTTTCGCCATCATCGGAGCAACGATCGAGACGGCGCTGGTCTTTTTCGCCGGCTATGCGCTGGACACGGCCGTGATCGACAGCTCCCGCCTGATCCGCACGGGGCAATTGAGCCGCGTTGCTTCGGCGGAAGATTATCGCAGGGAAGTCTGTGGCCGGCTTTATGGCATGTTCGACTGCGATCAGCTGCGGATCGCCGTCACCGAGATCAACGATTTCGCCGATTTTTCGCCATCCGACCCAATTGAGCAGGCGAGCGGGGCATGGGTGATGTCGGTCGACCAGCCGCTTCCTGCCTTCGCAGGAAGCAAAAACTACATCATCGAGGCCTATTACAAATGGCCCACCATCATGAACGTTCCCGGACTGAATGCGGGCCAAATGGCGGACGGCAAGCGGCTTTTGGCGACTTCGCATGTCATCCAAACCGAGCCGTTCCAGCCATGAGCCGCAATCACCTCGATATCGTCCCCAGATTGGTTCGTTTCCTTCGCAACCCTGAGGGCGTCGCCGCCGTCGAGTTCGCGATGATCGCGCCAATGCTGCTCATCCTCTATCTCGGCGCCACCGACATAACCCAAGCCCTTGCAATCGACCGTAAGCTGGGACAATTCGCAACGACCGTCAGCGACCAGATAGCTCGTAGGACTATGGTCACCGAGGAGGACGTGCAGGCGGTTATCGATGCCGGTGAAGCGATCATGCGTCCATTCGATTTCGACCGGACCAAGCTGCGTTTCACCATCGTCAAGGTCGAGGGAAATTCCGCTCGGGTGACGGGTGCCACGGAATACAACTGGACCGTGGAAGAAGAGCCCGGTGAGAGCTACGAGCTTACCGCCGATCTCATGGATCTGGGTGAGGGACATCACGTCATCATCGCCACCGCGGCCTATGATTTCACGCCTCTGTTCGGCCTCGTATTCAACGGCACGATGAATCTCGAACAGCGCTCCGTCCATCTCCTGCGCGAGCAGACCGACGACTTCGGCTTTACATCCGCGACAGGGCCAACCTCACCTTCCGATGAAGCTGGCGAGGACGGAGAGGACGAGGAATCTGGAGAAGGCGAGGAGGGTCAATCATCGGACGAAGATGATGGAAATGAGGATGCCGCCGACGATGGTGCCGATGTCGGTAACGACGACAATCAAGGCGACGACGATGATCGCAATTGGTGGGACCAATGGCAGGATTGGTGCCGTCGTCAATGGTGGTGCTAGCTACGGTTGCCAACAACCACGCAAGCTGACATGGAGAACGCTGTCCCTCGTCGCGCTACAATCGGAGTTTCCCCATGTCCGAACCCCTCATCCCCGTCTTCGATCTGGGCGGTGTCTTTGTCGATTGGAACCCGATGTATCTGTTCCGCAAGCTCTTCGATACCGAGGAGGAGGCGCGATGGTTCGGCGACACGATCTGCACCAAGGACTGGAACCTCGAATTCGACGCCGGGGATATCTATGCGGAGGGCGTTGCCAAGCTCATCACCCGCTTTCCGCGCTATTGGCGCGAGATCCAGGCCTATGACACGCGCTGGAAGGAAACCATCGGCGGCATCTATCAGGGCACCGTCGATATTCATAACGAGTTGATCGAAGCCGACATCCCCACCTTCGCCATCACCAATTTCTCCTGGGAGAAATGGGTGTCTGTGCTCGATGAATGGCCGTTCCTGGAAAAATTCGACGGCGTGGTGGTCTCGGGGTTGGAAAAGCTGGTCAAGCCCGATCCGCGCATCTTCCGCCTGTTCTGCGACCGCTACGGGCTGGCGCCGGAAGCCTGCGTGTTCATCGACGACAATGAGGCCAACGTGGTCTCGGCGCGTGCCGTGGGGATGGAGACCATCCACTTTTCCACGCCCGAGGCATTGCGGGCGGAACTCATCAGCTACGGCCTGCCGCTCAAGGGGTAGTGTTTGAACCTGCTCTTTGGCAGGCTGCGAGATTCTTGCCTAGGCGCTGCAACGGGCTCCCCTTCTCCCCTGGTGGGAGAAGGTGGCCGCGAAGCGGTCGGATGAGGGGGTCGCAGCGGTAATGCAAAAACGCCCAGGCTTTTACCGCGTCCCGTACATCCGGTCGCCCGCATCCCCCAGGCCGGGGACGATATAGCCATGCTCGTTGAGTTTTTCGTCGAGGCTGGCGGTGAAGATCGGCACGTCGGGATGCGCCTTGGTGAAGCGCTCGACGCCTTCAGGCGCGGCGAGCAGGCACAGGAAGCGGATGTTGTTGGCGCCGCGCTCCTTGAGCTTTTCCACCGCCGCCACCGCCGAATTGGCCGTGGCGAGCATGGGATCGACGACGATCACCAGCCGGTCGGCGGCGTCCGAAGGCGCCTTGAAGTAATATTCGACAGCTTCGAGTGTTTCGGGATCACGGTAAAGCCCGATATGGGCCACGCGCGCCGAAGGCACCAGGTCGAGCATGCCGGTCAAAAGCCCCTCCCCTGCACGCAGGATCGAGGCGAAAACAAGCTTCTTGCCCTTGAGCGTGGGTGCCCGCGTAGGGCCGACCGGTGTTTCGATGTCGATATATTCGACCTCGAGATCGCGCGTCACCTCATAGCACAAAAGATGCGCGATCTCGCGCAGCAGCCGGCGGAAGCTTGCCGTCGAGGTATCCTTGCAGCGCATGATGGTCAGCTTGTGCTGCACAAGCGGGTGGTCGACGATGGTAAGGTTCTGCATGATGTCCGCCCTTTGTTGTTATAACGCGCTCGTCCCGTGCTTGCCGGGCGCAATCCCCAGCCAATGGGCGATGGTTTCGCCAATATCGGACAGAACCGGGCGCAAGCCAATCGATCCCTTGCCCAGCGCGCGCGAGAAAAGCAGAATCGGCACCTGCTCGCGCGTATGATCGGTTCCCCGCCAGGTGGGATCGTTGCCATGATCGGCGGTGACGACCAAAAGGTCGTCATCGCGCAGCCTGGCGATCAGTTCGGGCAAGCGCCGGTCGAATTTTTCCAGCTCGTTGGCATAACCGCCCGGATCGCGTCGATGGCCGTACTCGGTGTCGAAATCGACGAAATTGGTGAAGATCAGCGCGCCGTCCGTCGCCATATCCATGGCTTCGAGCGTGCGGTCGAACAGCACCATATTGCCCGAGGCCTTGATCTTGTGGGTCACCCCGCGGCCGGCATAGATGTCGGACACCTTGCCGATGGCATAGACTTGGCGGCCAGCAGCTTTCAATCGGTCGAGAATGGTGTCTTCGGGCGGGTCGATGGCGAAATCGCGGCGGTTGCCGGTGCGCTTGAAGGTCTCCGCCGTCTCGCCCACGAAGGGCCGCGCGATAACGCGGCCGATCTTCATGGGGGCGGTGAACCGGAACACGGTCTGGCACAGCTCATAGAGCCGTTCGAGCCCGAAATGGGTTTCATGCGCCGCGATCTGGAATACAGAATCCACCGAGGTGTAGAAAATCGGCTTGCCGGTCGAAATCGATTCCTCGCCGAAATCCTCGATCACCTGCGTGCCCGAGGCATGGGTGTTGGCGAGCGAACCGTCCAGACCTGCGGCCGCGTAGATCTCGTTCAGCAACTTCTGGGGGAAGGCGGGTTTCTCGTCGGGGAAATACCCCCAGGCGAACGGCACCGGCACCCCGGCGATCTCCCAATGGCCCGAAGGCGTATCCTTGCCGATCGAGACCTCGCGCCCCACGCCCCAGCGGCCGCCCAGCGGCGTGCTGGTCAAGCCCGGCGGCACGGCGCCAGTGGATAGTTCCGCCGCAGCACCAAGCCCCATGCCATCGAGATTGGGCAGGTAAAGCGGGCCCGAGCGCACACCCTCGATATCGCCGCGCCCATCGGCGCAGGCCTGGGCGATATGGCCGAGGGTGTCGGCGCCGGCATCACCGAAATCGGCGGCATCGGGAGCCCCGCCGATGCCGAAGCTATCGAGCAAGCAGAGAATGGCGCGGGGCATCATTGGCCTCCTTGAGGTGGAATATGGTCATAGATCACCGGTGCGGAAGCGGCCGGCTCGCCGATCAGATAGGCCCGCTGCAACCGCTCTTCAGCTTCGCTGGCGGCGGCATCGTCGCGGGCGTGGATACGGGCGATCGGCGTCCGGGCGTCCACCCTCGCACCCAGCCCGGCCAGGTGATCGAAGCCGACGTGATAGTCGATCTTTTGCTTGGGGTCGATACGTCCTCCGCCGAGTACGACGACGGCCATGCCCACGGCGCGCGTATCGATCTTTTGCACGACCCCTTCGGTCAGTGGATAGACATCCCTGACGATCGGGGTGGGATCAGGCGCGTAAGCGCTCAGATCGTGCCAGGAGCCCAACGCATTGGCCATGGCGAAGAATTTTTCCGCCGCCCTGCCGCTTTCGAGCGCCATCCTGGCCCGCAGCAAGCCGTCATCGGCATCGAGCGCCATACCGCCTAACACCAGCCCGTGCGCACACAGTGCCAGCGTCACCTCCTCCAGCCGTGGATCGCGGTGTGTGCCGGTAAGAAAATCGATGGCGTTTTTCACTTCCAGCCAATTGCCCGCCGCGGAGGCGAGAGGCTGGCTCATATCGGTGATCAGCGCCCCAGTGGTCATTCCAGCGCCATTGGCCACGGCAACCAGGCTTTCGGCCAGCCCCACGGAATCGGCAAGCGTTTTCATGAAAGCGCCCGAGCCGGTCTTGACGTCGAGGATCAGCGCGTCCAACCCGGCGGCGAGCTTTTTGGAGAGGATCGATGCCGTGATGAGCGAAATGTTTTCTACAGTCGCCGTCACGTCGCGGATGGCGTACAGCCGCCTGTCGGCGGGTGCCAGATCGTCGGTCTGGCCGATGATGGCGCAGCCCACATCTTTGACCACCCGCTGCAGCGTTTCGATATCGGGATTGGTCATATAGCCGGGAATGGCGTCGAACTTGTCCAGCGTGCCTCCGGTATGGCCCAATCCGCGCCCCGAGATCATCGGCACATAAGCCCCGCACGCGGCAAGAATGGGGGCGAGCATGAGCGAGACGTTGTCGCCCACCCCACCGGTCGAATGCTTGTCGATGGTCGGCCCGTTGAGATCGGACCAGTCGAGCACCCGTCCGGAATCGCGCATGGCGAGGGTCAGCGCCACACGCTCGTCGAGCGACATGTTCTGGAAATAGACGGCCATGGCAAACGCCGCCGCCTGCGCATCATTGACCGCGCCCGAGGTGATGCCGGCGACAAAGCCGGCGATATCGTCGGCCGCAAGCTCATCGCCGTCGCGCTTTTTGGCGATGACTTCCTGGGGGAGGAGGGGCATGGGCCTCAGACTTTGTGCAGCCGCACGGGAGGCTTGGTGGCCCGCCTGAGGATGCCCTTGGCTTCAAGGTCGAGCTGGACGCATTTGAACCACCAACCGGCTTTCTCCCCACCGGGGAACAGGTCCTGTGGCAAGTCGGACTTGACGGCGGCGATCAGTTCCGAGGGCGCTGCGCCCGGTGCGGCCGAGGGAATGTGCCTGAGCACCGCTTCCCGCATCGCCGTATACTTGGCCTTGTCCACGCGCTGGATGCGGCCGGGCGAAGTAAAATTCTCGACTTCGATCTTCTCGCTCATATGGCCTCCCCTATCACGCCCCGTAGGGCACCCAGATGTTCTTGACCTGCGTGGCCTTGCCCAGCAGGTAGTTCCCCTCCATCACCGGATCGGCCCAGTCGAACCCCAGCCCGCGTGTCGTCCAGCTCTGCTTGACGTTGCCGGCCGAGAGGCGCTCGATCTCGGCGCTGTCCTCCAGCGAGCCGGCGAACCAGATGCCGTCTACCCCGTCATGCTCGGCCAGGGTTTTGGCGAGCGAGGCGGCCGGACCGGTCACGATATTGACGACGCCAGCGGGGACGTCGGAGGTCTCGAGCACCTGGTAGAAACCGGTCATCGCCAGCGGATGCGCCTCTGAGGGGATCAACACCACGGTATTGCCCATGGCAATCGCCGGAGCCAGAAGCGCCACGGCGCCGAGCAGCGGGCTCTCGGCCGGAGCGGCGATGCCGAGCACGCCGACGGGTTCGACCATGGCCACCGCCATCATGCGCGCCGGTGGATTGTGCACCGCGCCATCGAATTTGTCGGCCCAACCGGCAAAGGCGAACAGCCGCTCGACGGAAAGATCGACCTCCCGCCTGGCGGCATTAGCGGAAATCCCGGTCATCGACCTGATGCGCTCGGCGAACTCTGTTTTGCGGTAATCGAGATTTTCGCCCAAATAGTAGAGAACCTGGCTGCGGTTATGCGCCGTGGCGGTGCCCCAGCCCGAAGCGGCGCGCGCAGCTTCGACGGCGTTGCGGATATCCTTGCGGTTGCCCTCGCCAACTTCGCCCAGATGCTTGCCGTCTGCAGCAAGAACCGTACGGGCATAGCCGGAATCGGGGCGGGCCTGCTTGCCGCCGATATAGAGCTTGGCGGTCCTGTCGATACCCTCGGCCTCGCGGCCCTCGGCAGGAGCCGGCAGCTTTAGCGCTGGGGCGGCTTTGAGCTTTTTCTCCCAAGCGGGCTTCAAATACGCGCCCATCCCCTCGCGACCGCCCTCGCGGCCGAAGCCGGATTCGCGGTAGCCGCCGAAGCCGACCGAGGCGTCGAACTGGTTTGTAGAATTGACCCAGACGACGCCGGCCTTGATTTTCGGCGCGATGTCGAGGGCGAGGTTGACGTTTTCCGTCCACACCGATGCCGCCAGCCCGTATCGGGTGTTGTTGGCCAGCGCCACCGCTTCCTCGGGGGTGCGGAAGCTCATGGCGACCAGCACGGGCCCGAAGATTTCCTCGCTCGCCAGCGTATGAGCCGGCGAAATGCCAGTCACCAGCGTCGGGCGCACATAGCAGCCATCGCCGGGGATTTCGGTATCGGGAGAATAGAAGTCGCCGCCCTCTAGCCTCCCGGTTTTGAGCAGGTCGAGCACCCGTTCAACCTGCACCGGAGCCACCAGCGCGCCGATATCGACGGATTTGTCGAGCGGATCGCCGACGCGCAGGGTCCTCATGCGCGCCTTGATCTTGGCGATGAATTTGTCCTCGATCGATTCCTGGACCAGCAGCCGGGAGCCGGCGCAGCACACCTGCCCCTGGTTGAACCAGATGGCATCGACCAGCCCTTCGACGGCGCTGTCGAGATCGGCGTCTTCGAACACCACGAAGGGAGACTTGCCACCCAGCTCCAGCGACAGTCCCTTGCCCGAGCCGGCAGTGGCACGGCGGATGATCTTGCCCACTTCGGTCGAGCCGGTGAAGGCGATCTTGTCGATATCGGGGTGGTTGACGATGGCCTCGCCCGTCTCCCCTGCGCCGGTCACGATATTGACGACGCCCTTGGGCAGGCCAATGCGGGCGCAGATTTCGGCGAACAGCAGCGCGGTTAGAGAGGTGAATTCGGCCGGCTTGAGCACCACGGTATTGCCCGCCGCCAGCGCGGGGGCGATCTTCCAGGCCAGCATCAGCAGCGGGAAGTTCCACGGGATGATCTGGCCGCAGACGCCATAGGGCACGTGGTTGGGGAAGCTCTTTTCGATGTGCTGCGCCCAGCCGGCGTGATGGTAGAAGTGCCGCGCCACCAGCGGGATATCGATGTCGCGCGTCTCGCGGATCGGCTTGCCGTTGTCGAGCGTTTCGAGCACCGCGAAGAGCCGGCTTTCCTTCTGGATCTGCCGCGCGAGGGCGTAAAGATATTTGGCGCGCTCATAGCCCGAAAGCGCCGACCAGCCGGAGAACGCTACGCGGGCCGCCTTGACGGCCTTGTTCACATCCGCGCCAGTGCCTTCGCTCACATCGGCGAGCTTTTCGCCATTGGCCGGGTTGGTCGAGGCGAACGTCCTGCCCGGCTTGGTGAAGCCGCCATCGATGAAGTGCCCGAATTTCCGCCCATGCTTGTCCAGCCATTCCAGCGCCGGGCCGGCGGCCTCGGGGGCCGGGCCATATTCGAGGGTTTCGAAGATTTCAGCGACTTTGCTCATTTCAAAATCCCTCAAGCCATCGCGAAGCGGTAATCGGCGGCGTAATGGCCGGTGACGCCGTGTTCGATCTGGCGCTCGATGTCGGTCAAAAGCGAAGAAGCGCCGAAGCGGAAGAGGTGCGGCTGCAACCAGTGCGCGCCCAATTCCTCCTTCATCAACGCCAGATAGGTCAGCGCGTCCTTGGCCTTGGCAATGCCGCCGGCCGGCTTATAGCCGATCTCGATGCCGGTCTCCTCGAAGAACCAGCGGATCATACGGATCATGGCGAGCGATGTCGGCAGCGTCGCGTTGGTCTTTTCCTTGCCGGTCGAGGTCTTGATGAAATCGGCACCGGCCAGCATGCAGACCAGCGAGGCCTTGGCGATGTTGGTGAGCGTTGCCAATTCGCCGGTGCCGAGGATGGTCTTGATGTGGGCATCGCCACAGGCGGCGCGCATGGCTTTCACCTGATCGTAGAGCCCCTGCCAGTCGCCTTCCAGCACCATGCCGCGCTCGATGACGATGTCGATTTCCCTGGCCCCGTCCTCGACCGAAGCCTCGATCTCGGCGAGACGGATTTTGAGCGGCGTCAAACCATGCGGGAAGGCTGTCGAGACGGCAGCCACGGGGATATTGGTCCCCTCCAGCGCCTTCACCGCTGTCGCGGCGAAATTGTGGTAGACGCAAACCGCCGCAGGCGTGATGCCCAGATGCTTGACGCCCATGGCCTCGACGAGATCGGCGCGGATCGGATTGCGCGCCTTGGCGCAGAGCCGTTCGACGCGACCGGGCGTGTCGTCGGAATTGAGCGTCGTCAGATCCATCAGCGACACGGCCTTCAAAAGCCAGGCGAGCTGATATTCCTTTTTCACCGTGCGGCGGGCACCGATGGTCGAGGCACGGCGTTCGAGCGCCGAGCGGTTCATCCGCACCCGCCCCACCCAGTCGAGATCGAGCGGGAAGCCGGGGTTGCGCTTGTGGCTGATGCCCGGCGCCTGATTGTCGACGACCTTGAGACTCATATCTCCTCCATCAGCGCCGGGATCAGGCGCTTGAGTTTTTCGGCCCCCAGTTTGGCAACTTCCTTGGTCTGGGTGTGCGAAATGGTTTCCCGTGCCATTCCCGCCCCCATATTGGTGATCGAGGAGCAGGCCCAAACCCGCATTCCAAAAAACCGGCCCAGGATCACCTCGGGCACTGTGGACATGCCCACCGCGTTGGCGCCCAGCGTCACAGCCATGCGGATTTCAGCCGGCGTTTCGAAGCTCGGCCCAGAATACCACATATAGACGCCTTCCTTGAGGGCGATTTCGAGGCGCGCGGCCACCGCATGGGTGGCTGCGCGCAGCTCGGGATCGTAGGCATCGACCATGTTAACGAACCGGGCGTCGGTCGGCTCGCCGATCAGCGGATTCGCGCCGGCGTAATTGATGTGATCGGCAAGCAGCATCAGGTTGCCGGGCACAACGTCATTGTCGAGCGAGCCGGCGGAATTGGTCAGCAGCAGGGTTTTGACCCCGAGTTCGCTCAGGGTCTCGAGTGCCGGACGCATGGCCGCGGCGTCGCCATGCTCATAATAGTGCTGCCGGCCGGTGAGGATCGCCAACCGTTTGCCGGCCATGGTGCCAACCAGCAGCTCCTTGCCGTGTCCCGATACGCCACCCTGGGGAAACCCCTCGAGCTCGGAAAAAGGGATCGTGACCTTGTCGACGAGCAGATCGCCGATTTCCGACAGGCCCGAGCCCAGGATCAGCGCTGCGTCCACGGTCTCGTTGCCCGCAAGGTTGCGGATGGTTTTAATTGCCTTAGCCATGTGCGTACGCCTGTTTAGCGGCCCAAAAATTCAGGACCGAAAGAATGGGGCAGCAATTCGCCCAGTGTCGTATGAAGCGGCTCGCCCTCGACACCGAGGCAGATGATCGGGGTCTCGGCCGAGGCGAATTCGCGGATACGCTGGCGGCAGCCACCGCAGGGGGTGACGGGGCTTGCACCCGGTCCCGTGACGAAAATCTTCTCGATGCGCTTGCCGCCGCCGGCCAGCATAGCGGCAATGGCCGAGGGCTCGGCACAATTGCCGACCGGGTAGGCGGCGTTCTCCACATTGCAGCCGGCATAGATCTTGCCGTCATCGGCCAAAATCGCAGCACCGACCGAAAAGCCCGAATAGGGCGCATAGGCCTTGGCGCGCACCGCTTCGGCGGCGGTGAACAGCGTCCTATCCTCTTGCGACAGCTCCATCACCGTTCCTTGACATAGGGCTGGCCCGAAGCCTTGGGCGCGATGGCGCGGCCCACGAACCCGGCGAGCAGCAATATGGTGAGCACATAAGGCAGCGCCTGCATGGCCTGGGTCGGCACCTCCCCGATCACCGGCAATCGCACCCCCTGCAGCCGGTATTGCAGCGCTTCGAGGAAGCCGAACAACAGGCACGCGCCCAAGGCCGGATAAGGCTTCCACTTGGCAAAGATCAGCGCCGCCAAGGCGATATAGCCGCGCCCCGAACTCATCTCGCGCGAAAAGCTCGCTGCCTGGGCCGTGGAGAGATAGGCTCCGCCCATGCCCACCAGAACGGCGGTGATGGCGAGCGCCTTGTAGCGCAGCCAGCTTACCGACATGCCGGCGGTATCGAGGGCCTTGGGGTTTTCGCCCACCGCCCGCAGTCGCAGGCCGAACCGGGTGCGCCAGAGCACCCAGGCCGTGACCGGCACGGCGAGAAAGGCGATGTATGTAAGGATGGAGTGTCCCGAGAGCAGCCCCGAATAAATCGGGCCAATCACCGGCACACCGGCCAACTCCTGAGCGAACGGCAATTGAATGCCGTAGAAGCGTGCATCCCCGGTTAGGGGCGGCGTGTTGCCGCCTCGCCCGAACCAGGCGCCGCCCAGGAATACCGTGAGCCCCGATGCCAGGAAATTGAGCGCCACGCCGGAAATGATCTGGTTGCCGCGGAAGTTGATCGAGGCCAGTCCGTGGATAGCCGAAAAGACCAGCGATACGCCAACCCCGGCCAGAAGCCCCAGCCAGGCATTGCCGGTCAAGGCCGCGACAACCGCCGCGCCGAAGGCCGATCCCAAAAGCTTACCTTCGAGCCCGATATCGACGATACCCGAGCGCTCCGAATAGAGCCCTGCAAGGCAGGCGAGGATCAGCGGGGTTGATACCCGGATCGTGGTGATGAGAACGGAGATCAGGTCTTCCATGCCTTAGGCCTCCTTCTCCTGAGCCACGCGGTCGGGCTCGCGCCGCGATCGGGCCGCCATGAAGGCGAACTCGACCGGGCGGCGCAGCATGTTGCTCATCGCGCCGGTGAAAAGGATCACCAAGGCCTGGATAGTCACGATCATTTCGCGGGTGATGGCGGGCATGGTGAAGGCCAGCTCCTGCCCGCCCTGATAGAGCACGCCGAACAGCAGCGCCGAAAGCCCTACACCGATCGGGTGCGCCTTGCCCATGAAAGCCACGGCGATCCCCACGAACCCCGTGCCCGCCACATAGCCCAACAACAGACGTCCATGCGCACCGGCGGTGTCGTTGACCGCCACCATGCCCACCAGCGCACCGGAGATGGCCATGGTCACCATGATCAGTCTGGCGTTGGACATGCCCGCATAGCGCGCCGCCACCCCGTTATGCCCCATTGTGCGCAGCTCGTAGCCGAATTTGGTGTGCCAGATGAGGACATAGACCCCCACCAGTGCCAAGAGGGCGATGAACAGGGAGATGTTGACCGGCGTGTTGTTGAGGAACGGGATCCACTCGGACAGGAACGGCACCCGGGTGATCTCGGCAATGCGCGCGCTCTCGTCGGAATTGACGTTCTCGGGCTTCAATATCCGCGAGATGATGTAGCTCATCATCGACGTGGCGATGAAGTTCATCATGATCGTGGTGATCACCACATGGCTTCCGCGCCGTGCCTGCAGCCAGCCGGGAATGAACGCCCAGGTGCCGGCGAAGAGAGCGGCGGCGATCATGATCAGCGGCAGCGCCAAGGCCCAGTGCAGCCCGCCCACCGCGAGCGCCACGAGGATGGCCCCGAGCCCGCCGACATAGGCCTGCCCCTCCCCGCCGATATTGAACAGCCCGCCGTGATAGGCGACCGCCACCGCGAGGCCGGCGAAGATGAAATTGGTGGTGTAATAGAGGGTAAAGCCGAAACCGTAGCCATAACCGAAAGCGCCATAGAGCATGATGCGCACGGCTTCGATGGGGTTTTCGCCCACGGCCAGCACAACGATGCCGCCGATGATAAAGGCCAGCGTGACGTTAAGCACCGGCAGGAGAATGACATCGACCCAGCGGGGCAAGGGCATGGTACCGCTCATCGGATTGCCTCGGCTGTGTGCGCGTCGCCAGTTTTGACACCGGCCATGAGCAGGCCCAGCTCGCCCTCGTCCGCCGTCGCCGGATCGGCTTGCCCGACGATATGGCCGTCGAAGAGCACAACGATCCGGTCGGACAGCGAGCGGATCTCGTCGAGCTCGACCGAAACGAGCAGGATCGCCTTGCCCGCGTCACGCATCTTGATGATCTGGTTGTGGATGAATTCGATGGCCCCGATATCGACGCCGCGCGTCGGCTGGCCGACGATCAGCACGTCCGGATCGCGTTCCATTTCGCGGGCCAGAACGATTTTCTGCTGATTGCCGCCGGAGAAATTGGCGGTCTTGAGATCTGTGTTGGCCGGACGGATGTCGAACTTTTCGATATGGCGCTGCGCCTCGGCCTTGGCGGCCTTGACGTCGAGCATCAGTCCGCTGCCGTACTTTTCGTGATAGCCGAGGATGGCGTTTTCCCACTCGAAGAAATTGGTGACCAGCCCCATGCGGATGCGGTCCTCGGGAACGTGGGCGAGCCCATTGCGGCGCAGGATGGCCGCGCTGTCTTCATTGGCCGCGGTCACGTCCTCGCCGTTGAGCCGGATGGTGCCCGATCTGGCGACACGCATGCCGGCCAAGGCCTCGAGAAGTTCGGATTGCCCATTGCCCGCAACTCCGGCGACGCCGAGGATCTCGCCTGCCCGAACCTGCAGCGAAACACCCTTCAGCCGCTCCGTGCCGGCATCATCGGCCACCACCAGATCGTTGACTTCGAGCAGAACGTCGCCTGGATGGGCCGCCTCCTTGTGGACACGCAGCAGCACGCGCCGGCCCACCATCAGTTCGGCGAGTTGCTCGGGCGTCGTGGAACTGGTGGCGAGTGTTTCAACCATCTGCCCCTGCCGCATCACCGAAACCATGTCGGTGATCGCCATGATCTCACGCAGCTTGTGGGTGATCAGAATGATCGTCTTGCCCTCGTCGCGCAGGATTTTCAGCACCTCGAACAGGTGATCGGCTTCTGCGGGCGTCAGAACGCCCGTGGGTTCGTCCAAGATCAGCGTGTCGGCGCCGCGATAGAGGGCCTTCAAGATCTCCACGCGCTGCTGCTGGCCGACCGACAGGTCCTCGATCAGCGCATCGACGGGAACGTTGAGACCGTAATCGTCCGCAAGGCGCTGCAGCTCGCGCCGCGCCTTGTCGACGCTGGGCCTGAGCAGCGCGGAATCCTCGGCCCCAAGGATCACGTTCTCGATGACTGTGAAATTGTCGACCAGCATGAAATGCTGGTGCACCATGCCGATGCCCAGATGCAGCGCATCGGAGGAATTGTGAATGGTCGCGTGCTTGCCGTTGACCAGGATCTCGCCGCTGTCGGCGTGATAGAAGCCGTAAAGGATCGACATGAGCGTCGATTTTCCGGCTCCGTTTTCGCCGACGATGCCGTGTACCGAGCCGCGCTTGACGGCCAGGTCGATATCCTTGTTGGCGTGTACCGGGCCGAACCGCTTGTTGATCTTTTTAAGCTCGATCGCCAGCGGAGTACCAGCGGCCACATCCGGCCGCTGGAGATTTTCGTTCGGTGTGTCCATTCCCGGACCCTTCCCTTACCGAGGGAGCATCAGACCGGGCAGGATTCGTCGCTGCGGTAGTCGTGAACGACGATATCGCCGGCGATGATCTGCGCGGTGATGTCTTCGACGGTCGAACGCATTTCGTCACTGATCAGTTCGGCATTGTGCTCATCGAATGCGGCGCCCACGCCCTCTTCGGCCAGGCCGAGCACCTGCACGTCGCTGGTCCATTCGTCATTGGCGAAGTCCTGCAGCGCATTGTAGACGGCCACATCGACGCGCTTGACCATCGAGGTCAGCACCGAGCCGGGGTGCAGGTGGTTCTGGTTGGAGTCCACGCCGATACCATAGACACCCGCGTCGGCGGCCGCCTGCAGCACGCCGACACCGGCGCCGCCGGCGGCGTGATAGATCACATCCGCGCCGCGGTCGATCTGGCTGCGCGCCACCTCGGTGCCGCCACCGGGGTTGTTGAAGGCGTCAAAGCCTGTGCCGATGGCGGTTTCGAGCACTTCGATGTCGGGATTGATATGGGCGGCACCCTGCTTGTAGCCGCAGCCGAAGGCCAGGAGCAGCGAGAAGTCGAAGGCGGGCACGAAGCCGATGGTGCCCGATTCCGTGGCCATGGCGGCAAGGGCGCCGACCAGGAACGAGCCCTCATGTTCCTTGAAGACGACCGAGCGGACGTTGGGCAGATCGTCCACCACCGTATCGATGATCAGGAACGAGGTGTCGGGGAAGTCCGGAGCGACGGCCCGCAGCGCGGTTTCCCAGGAAAAGCCCGGCAGGATGATGGGATTGTTGCCGCGCGCCGCGAACTGGCGGATCGCCTGTTCGCGCTGGGCGTCGCCGGAAATTTCGAGATCCTGATAAGCGCCACCGGTTTCGTCGGCCCAGCGCTGGGCGCCGTTATAGGCGGATTCGTTGAACGAGGCGTCGAACTTGCCGCCGCCGTCATAGACCAGCGCGGCATCGGCCAACGCGGTGCCGGCCATCAGGGTGGCCAGGGCGATACCGGCGAAGGCGGCCAGGCCGGTCGATTTTGTTTTTGACATGATGATGCTCCCTATTGACGGGCTGAAGAAGGACGCCGGCAGCAGCCGGTCGTTTCCACGCACGATAAGTCCAGATACAATCGCGCAAAACTGGCGGACGCAATAGTCAATTTCGGTTTTTTGACCAGTTGGGCAAAAAATCTTGGGATTGCGGTAAACCGGGGCGTTGGCGCGCGCTCTAGCCTTCGATCGGGGTGACTTCAGCCCCCATGGCTTCCCCGAAGCGTTCGAAGAATCCATCGATGATCCTCTGGGCCGAATTGCCGATCAGCGCCTTGCCCAGCTTCATCATCTGCCCCGAAGCACCGCCAGTCGCCTTAAAGCTCAAAAGCGTGTCGCTTCCCAGATCGGCAAGGGTAATATCGGCGGAAGCCTGCGCCTTGCCGAGCAGCCCGCCCCTGCCCTGTCCGGTCAGTGTGTAGCGGTGGGCGGGCAAGACATCGGAGAGCAACAGATCACCCTTGAAGGTGGGGTGCGCAACGCCGAGATTGACCGCCACTTCCAATTCGAGTGCGCTTTCGCTCACCCAGTCGATGCGCTTGCAGCCCGGAATGCAGGCCGCCAGAATTTCGGTATCGTTGAGCGCAGTCCAGACCGCGTCGCGGCCGGCCGCGACCCTATATCGTCCCCCGAAATCCACGCCAGCCTCGCAATTCGTTCCGAACCATCACTATGCGGCTTTTTGGCACCAGTTGCGAGAAAACAAACGCCTCTGATGCTTGCACAATTGTCTTATCCCTTGGCGGGCGGAATCATGGCACCACATCTGCCGAGGGTTACAACAGGGACGACGACAAATGGCAACCGAAGTGATGGAAAAGCCGCTCGCTTATCTCGACCGCGCGGTCGCTGCGATCCGGGAAATGGGGCTATGGCCCGAGGATCAGCCGCAGGAAGCGCCGATCACCGGCCTGCTCTCGGAGATCACTCATCTCGACGACACCAAAGTGGTGCTGATCGGCCGCGTCCTCACCCAGGCGAGCGCCTTCAACGAAGTGGTCCGCACCCAGGTGGCCGCCATGAACGTGGGCGAGCGCTACGAGGACATCACCAAGTCGTTCAACTCGATCCGCGACGATGCCAAGGGCATGGTCGACCAGCTCGAAGACGGCAAGCTCGACATGCTCGAGCGCGCTTCGAACGTGTGGATGAAGGTCTCGCGCGGCGACATCGCTTCGCGCTTCGACAAGATCCGCGACACCTACCTCGATGTCTCCAAGGACACCAAGGACCAGATCGATCGCGAGCACACCATTCTCGAGGCCTATCGCGATTTCCGCGGCGCCCTCAAGCAGGCCGAAGTGATGGCGCTCGAAGTGCTCGAGATCGCCGACAAGCAGCTCGAGCAGCGCAAATTCGAGCTCAACAAAGCCTCCGAGGCGCTCACCGCCTTCACCGAAGGCACCCCGGCCGATCGCGCCCGGCTGGAGATGGCGCGCGACGAAAAGCTGCGCGACCTCCAGAACGAGGAGCGCCGCTACCAGATCGCCAAGGACCTTTCCGACAATCTCACGATCTCGTACTCCACTTCCGAAGTGATCATGGCGCGTCTGATGCAGACCACCAACGCCAAGGAGCGGGTCTATCAGCAGTCGATCTCGTTCTTTTCCACCAACGAAACCGTGCTTACCGCGCTCTCGGCCTCGTTCACGGGCCTGTTCGGTCTCCATGAATCGACCGAAACGCTCAATGCGATGAAGGAAGGCATGAGCCAGAGCCTCGAAACCCTTTCGGAGATCGGCGGCAAGGTGCAGGAAGAGGCGCTCAAGGCCGGCTATGGTCCCACCATCCGCGCCGACGCGGTCAAGAAGCTTGTCGACAGCGTGGTTTCCTTCCAGGAGCATTCCTATACGATCATTGCCGAAATGCGCGACCAGGCCACCAAGAACTCGGCCGAAATCCGCGATGCCGTCGAAGACGGCAAGAAGCGGCTGGCCTCCCTTGCCGCCCAGGGCAACGCGCTCGTTTCGTCACAATAGCGGCGGTTGCAGCGGCCTATGACCAGCGGTGGGGCGATATCGGGGCAGGCCGGCAAGGCGCCGCTCGACGACGTCATGCTCGCCATGGACGTTGTGGACACGTTGCGCCACGAGCAGAATCTCGTGGCGCGCGAACTCGGCGCGTCGGCGCGTGAAGCCCAGCTCATCGAGCGGCTGCGCAAGATCTACCACGATCAGGGCATTGAAGTGCCCGACCGTATCCTGGCCGAAGGCGTCAAGGCGCTCGAGGAAAGCCGGTTCACCTACACCCCGCCCCCCGACACCTTCTCCACCCGTCTGGCCCGGCTCTATGTCAGCCGCGGCCGTTGGGGGCGGCCGGTGCTCATCGCGCTCGCCCTACTCGCCGTGGTGCTGGGGGGATATTTCCTCGTCTACCGGCCCTATCAGGCCGGTGTCGAAGAGGCGGCGCGGATCGAACTCGCCGAGGGCCTGCCAGCCCGCATGGATACGCTTTACCAGAACATCTTCAACGAAACCAAAGTGCAGACCGCGCTCGAGATCGCCGAGCCCTGGGTCGAACGCGGCAAGGCGGCGGCGGCTCGCGGAGACCGCGAGGGGGCACTGGCCGCCATCGAGGAACTCGAAGCCATCCACGCCACCCTTCTCGCCGAATATTCGATCCGCATCGTCAACGAGCCTGGCCGCGACACCGGCATCTGGCGTTTCCCGGAAAACAACACCGAAGCCACCAACTACTATCTCGTTGTCGAGGCGCTCGATGCGGACGGGAACACCGTGACGCTCCCGATCACCAGCGAGGAGACCGGTGAAACCCAGGAGGTTTCGACCTGGGCGATCCGGGTGCCGCAGGTCACCTACGAAAGCGTCCGCGCCGATCGGCAGGATGACGGCATCATCCAGCGCAACGTGCTGGGGATAAAGCAATACGGGTTCCTTGATACCGACTACACCATGCCGGTGCTCGACGGGGCGATTACCCAATGGTGAGGCGGCAATGAGCGTTTCCGGACCCCAGGCCATGCGCGCGCTCGACGATGCGCTGCGCGACATTCGCCGCGAAGAGGACGACATCACCAAGCGCATAGCGCGCGCCAATGAGCGTATCGGCAAATTGCGCGAGACCGAGCTCGGCCAATTGCGGGCGCTTGCCACGGTGCGCCTTTCCCCCGAAGTCCGGGAAGAGCTCGCCGGAACGCTCGGCCAGGCCGAAACCAGGGCCCGCGACATGCTCAAGGAGCATGCCGCCGCCATGGCGGAAATGGAAAAGACGCTGGGCGACACCGAAGCGGCGCTGGCCGAGCTGACGGCGGAGCGTCAATCCCTTATCGATACCGTGGCGGCGCGCCAGGCCGAGATCGATGCCTTGGGCAGTGCCGTGGACGCGGCCCTTGCCGCCGACAGCGCTTACCAGAAGCTGGTTGCCGAGCGCGAAGAGGCCGAGCGCACCGCAACCGAGGCGGACCGCAAGGCAGATCAGGCCGAGGCCGATCGCGAGGCAAAGGGCGAGCCTTATCGCTCCGACCCACTGTTTACCTATCTCTGGGATCGGCAGTATGGGACGAGCGCCTATAAGGCGGGCAACATCACGCGCATGCTCGACCAATGGGTGGCTCGCCTTGTCGGTTACACCGATGCACGTGCCAATTACGCCATGCTGACCGCGATCCCCGAACGCCTGCGCGAACATGCCGAACGCCTGGCCGATGATGTCGGCGCTCTCGACGAGCAGGTTGCCCAAAAGGAACAGGCGGCACTCGACGCAGCGGGAGGACGCGAGGCCCGCATGGCCCTCGAAGCGGCCCGCACGCGCGTCGAAGAGATCGATGCGGAAATCCTTTCGCGCGAGGATGCGCGCGAGGAGTTGACCGAAAGACAAAAGCAGATCGCCGAGGGCGGCGACCCGGCCTTCGGCCAGGCTGTCGAAATGCTCGCCGAGGCGATCTGGGACACGGGCATCGAAAAGCTTCTGGCCGAAGCGCGTGCCACGCGCACCGAGGAAGACGACGCCATCGTGGTCCGCCTCGAGGATGCCCGCCGCCGCATCGCCGAGGAGCAGCTCGAGCTCGATGACGAGCGAGCCCGGCTCAAGACCCTCGAATCGCGCCGGCGCGAACTCGAGGATATCGAGTTCGAATTCAAGAAGGCACGCTACGACGATCCCCGCTCGCGCTTCCGCGAGGATCGACTGGTGGGCGATCTTCTCACCGACTTTCTGAAGGGCGGCATGACAGCCGCCACCTATTGGGACAGTTGGCGCCGTTCCCAGGATTGGACCGGCACGTCCGGGCCGATCGTGCCAACCTCGCGCCCGCGTTCTTCACGATCCAAGAGCGGCTTTCCCATTCCTCCCGGCGGCTTCTCCCCGCGCCCGCCTTCGGGCGGCAATTGGGGCGGCTTTTCGCGCCCGCGCGGCGGCGGGTTCGGTGGCGGTGGGGGCTTTAAGACCGGGGGTAGCTTTGGAGGCGGCACCGGCTTCAAAACCGGCGGCGGCTTCTGATCTTTCCTTGGGAAGGCCCTAAAAAGGGAAAACGGCCCGACGCGGGCGGTTGCGTGTCGGTCATCAATGCCGCTGCACGCTGGCGGCAAACCCTCGCCGCCAGCAGCATTGCCTATGAAATTTACTCTTGGACGGGCGGCACCAGTCCATCGGTGTCGCCGAAGGTTACGCCGTCGGCTTTGATCGCACCGACGAGATGCCCGGCAGGGCGTCCGTCCCGAAGCGGGTTGGTGATGACAGTCACCATATCGCCCGGCTCCCAGTAGGTGGGCGTAACGCCTTGACGCCGCAGCCGCGAGGGATCGTCGGTTTCGAACCCCCAGGTGGTGACGCTGCCGTCCTCACCGGTGACGTCAACGTAAAGCCAGGAATGGGGATTGAGATAATCAAATTCGGTCACCACCCCCGTCAGTTCCATCTCCACCTGATCGTCGAACATGGCCGCCGAGTGATGGGCTAGCGCCGAACCAATTCCGAGGGCACCCAGTGCGGCAACACTGGCAAAGGTCATTTTCGCAAATCTTGTCATCGACGTGTTTCCTTTCGTGCGGAATTACTGCTGCGTCCAGCCAAACCAGAACTCGGGGTCGGTAAGCGGCGGCTTTTCACCCGGAGCGTATTGGCTGACGATCCCGTCTGCCGTGAAATACCAATTGGAGCCTTCAATGCAGTCCCAGGAGGTGATCCAGTGCTGATTGCGTTGCTCGGGCGTATCCTCGATCTCCTTGTAGAAGGCGACCACCGTGTGCCAAGGCTCCACGAAATCGGGAGAATACATGGTGAGCTCGACCTCTATGCGGGCATTGGGATCGGGGGTGCCGCCGAGCGTATTGGGCTCGATTCCGGAACCCTCCATATCCACGAGCCGCCAGCGCTCGACCGTTTCCATGTCGGTCTGGCGCGGCATGTTGCGTTGCAGGATGCCGTCCTTGAGCCCGGTCGTAAGGACGGTGAGAACGTCACCGTCCCAAAAGCCGGTCGAATAGCCGAGCCATTCCCCATCGGGATTGCGCCATTCCTCGGTGGGCTGCTCGCGATCGAGATAGATATGGCGCAACTGGTTGACCATCTGGCTGTACATCGCGATGCGATCGGGCTGCAGGAAGAATTCGCGATAGCCATATTCGGTAAACCAGCGCGGGAAGTTGGGCTGCAGGCAGAACGAGATCGGGTCGATAGCCGTATCGTCGAGCCATTCCTGGCTGTCGGCCATGAAAATTTCGGCCGCTTCCGGGACCAGCCGGGCGGCCATGCCCTCGCGGGTCGAGTTTCTCCCCACAATGGCAACCTCGCCGGTGCTGTTGTCGGTGCCCCAGGACCCAGTCCAGTCGGGCATGGTTTCGGCGGTGTGCTCGGTCGGGCCGCCATTGGCTTCGGCCTCTGCGAGCAGTGCGTTATAATGTGCCTCCGCGCTCTCGTAGCCGCATGGCCCTCCCGGCAGCTCGAACGAGGCCCACACTGACTTGAATTCCGTACTGGCCGAGATGCTCTGATCGGTCCCGAGATCGGGATATTGCTCGCTGAGCGGGGTACAGCCATCTGCGCTGTCGTCCTGCGCATTGGCCACATAGGCGAACCCGGTCGAGCTCAGCAACGCCATTGCGAGAGCCAGTCTTGTCGATAGATGTCGCATCGGATTCTTTCCTCCTCTTAGAACCGAATGACCCATGATGAGGAATGGCTGGCCGCCAATCCTGTAAAATTCGGTCAGTGCCCTGCACATTCCTGCAGGGCACAAGCGTGGCTCAGATGGGGATGTCGTATGCGGCAAACCCGATCCAACGACCCATCGCGATGACCCCGAACCAGAAGGCAAGCGACAGCAGACCAGCGGCTTTGCCGGCTGTGGGAACGGCCACGGACCCGTCATCCCAGCGCGCGACGGTGCGCGCGGTAATCAGCTCGAACACGAGCATGTTGATCCCCGCGAGCACGAGGAGAAGCATTTTCCAGAGAAAGAAGGTGTTGGTGACGTAGCCGGTGGCGTTGGACATGAACATCAGTCCCCCCGTGACCACGGCAATGGCAAAGCCCAGCCATGTCCAATGCAGGCAGTCGCGTGCCACCTCGGTCACGCGCCTGCTCTTGGACGCCACTCCCAGCAGACGCAAATCGACAATGGCGATGACGCCGAACACCAGGGCAATGCCGATCACGTGGATCGCTTCGATCGTGGGAAACATCCAGCCCGACCAGGCGATTTCCTGGGACATGGGCAGGTTCTGGATCCATTCTGCGGCCGCTTCGATCATGAGAGGTCCCCAGGCTCAGTAGATGAAATTGTCGACATAGGCGATGAAGCGCCCCATGACGATGATGCCGATCCAGGCGGCCAGTCCGGCAATCGTGACAAATCGCACGGGCCCCCGCCAATCGAGATCCTCCCAAAAAGCGGGATCACGCCGAAGCGATGTCTGGAAGGCCGCGGTCAGTCCCAATACGACTACCAGCAGACTCATCTTGGTCCAGAAGAAGACGTTGACCAGCGAACGCACCGGCTCGCCGATGACGAGCAGGCCTCCGGTCACCGCCAGGAAGGCGGTCCCGATCCAGACCCACGGAACATACCGGCGCACCGTCTGAGTCATTGTCTGACTGGTTCCTGTCAGGCCGAGAATCCGGGCGCTCATCATGAAGACCGAGCCGAACACAAGCGCCAGTGCGACGATGTGGAAAGTCTGCAGCCAGGGAATGATCCACGTGACTTGCGCGATCGTGCGGCTCAGCCCGGTGCCGCTGATCGCTTGGGCAAAGGCGTCCATAGGACCTCCAAGCAAGAACCCGGCAGCGAGATGGAAGCTGCCGGGCGGACCACGCTATTGTTCGAGGATTGTCCAATCAGCCGGCAGCTCGGCGCCGTCCGAAAGGTGAGCGATAATGGGCAGAAGCACCTGGGTAGCGAGTTCGCCGCTGTTGGTGTCGCTCATCATGAAATGTCCGCCGCCCTGAAAGCCGATATCGGCCATCTGGATGAATTTGGCGTCGACGCCCATCTGTTCGAGTTGGCGCACCGCGCAGGCGAATTGTTCATCGGACTGGTTGCCGTGCTCGGACCGGATGATGACTATGGGAATGTCGGCAAGCGAAACATTGGTGCTCACCGCATCTTCCGGCTGCATCTGGCACCCGTCCACCTCCACCGGCGTGAAATCGTCGGCCAGCGCCGGCTCCCAGTTCGCGGCGGCGATGTTGTCTTCGCTGAGCAGATCGACGCCGCCCTCATAGATCAACACTCCGCCCACGGTTCCCTCTGGAGCGCCGATGGCTGCTGCCAGCGTCGAGGCAACCCCTGCTGAATGCCCGAACAGGATCGCCGGGCCGACTTTCTCGGCCAGTTCGATAATGTTTCGCGTCGCATAGGCGTTGCCGCCATAAGGTCCGCCGGGGGAGCCCGCGAGCCAGCTGATCACCCCCTGGTTTTCGGGATTGGCCTCGACCCACGCCTCGCGGCTCCATTCTCCTTCCACCGGATTGGCGTCAGGCCAATGTTCGGAGGATGCAAGTCCGGCGATCAGCGAATAGGGCGGCTGGCCGACCGCGCCTTCCTCATAGCCGGGATCGGCCGGCGAACGGCCGAGGCCAGGGCGGTCGATCCAATATGTCGCGACCCCATTGGCCATCATGTAGCTCGCCCAGCCATCGCGCCCGTCCACCGTGGTCAGCCAGTCGGCCGCCTGACCGCCGCCGCCATGAATAAGGATCACCGGCATGGTGACCGTCTGGTCCGCCGGCAGGCCGAACCCGACCCAGCTCTGCCCGATGACGTCGATATTGCCGTCTTCAGCCGTCTCATAGTCGACGCCAACGAAAAACCCGCCGAACTGGCTCAGCGTCAGCGGTCCGGCTTCGCCGAAGGCCAAGGCCGGAGACGCGATTGCCGTCGTCCCCATCATCAAAAGCGCAAGCGCGCCGAACTTTTTCATAACCATCCCCTCCCGGTGGCACACAAGAGCCTCGCCCACTTTCATTGGCGGCAAGACATGCGGGCAATTCTTGGAGGTATTCCAACGCCAGTCCTGCAAAAAACCCGCACCCCGTGGGTGGTTTTTCGACGGCGCGCGCGGGAGAGGGCCACAACCGAAAACCCCGCCGAGACGCCGGCGGGGTTTTCATATTTGCGATAATCAGCGGCCGAGAATGGCGACGAGGACCCGTCTCAATTCGCTAATCGGGTCCGCGGGCAGCGCCGTGCTTCGCCAGGCGATAAAATGGTCCGGCCGCACCAGAATCGCGCCATGGTCCTCGATTTCCCGGCTGCGCGACCAGTCGCCGTAATTGTCTTGGTAATCCTGCTCGGGACCGATCGAGACGACGTCGATCGCCAAGTCCAGCTCGGCACCGACCGTTCGGGCCGCTTCCGACCAGGGATCGCCCCCGATACCGGTCAGAAGGGTGAATTTGCCGTGTCCGGTGACGTCGAGGGTCGAGATATCCCTGCCGTTCTTTTCGATCCAGGCATGGGGCAGCCGGGCACCGGGAAATGCCGATGGCTGAAAGACGAGTTCGGGGTCCTCGGTAAAACCGGGCAGCGGGGCGTCATCGGTGATAACGGCCGCCGATTGGTAGCGCTGGTTCATCTCGACCCCATGAGCATCGAACTCGTAGCGCTTGAACGCTATGGCGTCACGCAACGCCTTGCGCCGCTCGCGGCCTTCCTCGGTGTTCTCCTTGCGCGACTGCATGTTGGCCAGCATGACGTCGGGGTCGGTGGTGTCGAGAAGGCCCAGAGATTTGAAGATCGGTGCTGTTTCGCTGATAGATTTGTTGGCCCGATCGACGATCTGCTTGCCGATCGGCGAGCGCTCGGCGGTATAGGTATCGAGCAGCGCGGGTGCGGCCGTGCCCCGAACGACCAGGGCGAGTTTCCAGGCAAGGTTGAATGCGTCCTGGATCGAGGTGTTCGAGCCCAGGCCATTGGAAGGCGGGTGCCGGTGCACCGCGTCACCCATGCAAAAGACACGGCCCCTGGAATATTCCCGCGCGCTCATGTGGTTGACCGTCCAGGCGGAGACCGACGTGATTTCCACCGGAACCGTATCGTCTCCGATCAGAGCATGGGCCACGCCGCGCGCATAATCTTCGGTGATTTCGGGCTGTTCGTCATTGATGTCATATCCCCATACGATCAGCCATTCGTTCCAGGGGCGAACCATGCGCACAAGCCCCATCCCGATGCCGCCGACATCTGAACCGGGCTGCAATACCCAGTAGAGGACCGAGGGCCGGTGAGCGACATATCGGGCAAGGTCGGCCTTGAAGACGATATTGATGGAGCCGCCCACACCCATCTTGCCTTCCATGGGCAGGCCGATATCCTCGGCAACCTTGGAGCGCCCGCCATCGGCCCCGATCAGATATTTGGCCCGGATTTGGTAAGTTTCCCCAGTCACCCGGTCGCGCACCGTCGCGGTCACCCCGTTTTCGTCCTGCTCCAGCGCAAGGTATTCGGTCGATAGTCGCGCCTTGGTGCCACGCGCACAGGCCGCGCCGAACAAGATCGGCTCGAGAAAGGTTTGCGGCAGGTCGACCATTTCGGTGGGACTGGCGATCCGATGCCGCGCATTGGAGAAATAGTCCGAGCCCCAGCCGCGCAGACGCCCCAGTTCCTCGCCAGCAAGCGAAGTGCAAAAAACCGTGTTGCCCATTAGCCGATTGGGCGTCGCATAGAGCATCGCATCGCCTTCAAGTCCCAGATCGCGCAGCACCTCCATGGTCCGCTGGTTGGTTATATGCGCGCGCGGGGTATCGGCCAGCCAGCGGTATTTGGTGACCAGGACATTGTCGATGCCATAGCTCGAAAGGAGGGCTGCGGCGGCAGAGCCGGCAGGGCCGCTCCCCACGATGAGGATTTCTGTTTCCAGCATTGTTCTTGTACTCTTAGGTTATGCAGCGGGCTTGAGGCCGAACGCATGATCGAGCCGCATCCATTGGCCCGCTTGAGGTTTGCCGGAGGCTGCCGGGGGAGTGCCCTGCCCTTCGACCAGAGTAACGATCAGCGATTGCTTGACGCCGAACACCGCGTCGCTGTCGAGGTAGGGATCGCCCTCGATGAAAAGGTGCGTCACGAGCTTTTCATATCCCTCGTGACCGATCATGAAATGGATATGGGCGGGCCGGTAAGGATGGCGCCTGGTCGCGGCGAGCATATCGCCCACCGGGCCGTCGGCGGGAATGGGATAGTATTTGGGCACTATGGTCCAGAAACTGACCTTGCCGTTCTCGTCTGCGATGAAGCGGGCACGCAGGTTGGGGTCCTCGCCCGGCTTCTGAACGTCGTAATAGCCATCGTCGTCCGACTGCCACACATCGACGACGGCGCCGGGCAGAGGCGTGCCATCGGGACCGTTGACGGTCGCCGTGACATAGAGCGGAGTGCCGCTTTCACCACCCGAGATATCGGCATCGGACGGTTTGATCGGCGGATTCTGGACGTAAAAGGGTCCGAGAACCGTAGTCTCGGTCGCCCCGGCCGGCATCCGATGGTTGATCGCATCGACCAGCATGGAAATGCCCAGCGTGTCCGACAGCAGGATGAACTCCTGCCGCTTGTCGCTGCAGATCTGTCCGACCCGGGTAAGATACTCGATCGCCACCAGCCATTCATCCTGGGTCAGTTCCACCTCCCGGACGAACTGGTGAGCATGCCGCACCAGGGCCTGCATGATCTGCCGCAGCCTGGGGTCGGGCGTATCGGCGAACCGCTCCACGACGGCGTCGGTAATCGAATGCTCGTTGAAATCGCGAGTAGACATCCGTTCTCCTTCCACATTTGCGGAAAAGATTAGGATGTGGCCCAAGGGCAAGCCTGCATGAATTGCTCTCCACCTGCAAAATCCGAGCAGATGCAGCGAATTTATTCAGCGATATCTCGATCGCCGCCATGCCGCGGGGGTCGTATTGAATCTGCGCCTGAACAGCCGCGTCAGGTGCTCCTGATGGGAAAATCCGCAATCGAGCGCGATGGTGGCGATGCGGTCACCGGTCTGTTCGAGCAGCTCGCGCGCCAGATCGAGGCGCATGTCGATGAGATAGGCGTGCGGCGCCTTGCCGAGCTGCTCGCGGAATTGCCGGCTCAGGTAGCTGGGGCTCCGGCCCGCCGCGGCGGCCACATCGGCAAGGCTGATCGGCTGCTCGATATGGGCGCGCATATAATCGAGTGCGCGCGTGAGATCGGGCCGGTTTGCCTCGGACCGGGCTTGCTTGAACTTGGCGCCCGAATAGCGCCGCACCAGATGAGCCGCCAGGGCGCGGGCCAGATAGTCGATATAGATCGGCGTCGCCGCATCCCTCGCCTCCAGCGCGAAACGCACCGCCTCCATGAGGTTTTCGAGCATGGGATCCTGATCGGCGATATCGGCGGGTATCTCCACGAGCGCCGGGTCCCCGGCGACCAGATCAGCCGCGATCTCCTCGATGACGGACCGGCGCAGATAGACGTGGATGGTGTCGAGAGCGCCATACAACCGCACCGAGAACGGCATCCCACCCGGATGCATGTGCACGCCCCCTCGCGGCACCAGATGCGCCTTGGGACGCCCCGTGTCGTAGCGGTCGAGCGTAACCGGAC